>NZ_DLFW01000033.1 GCF_002482385.1 Dysgonomonas sp. UBA7710
ACCTTTGTTACCTTTTGCGTCTTAGCGTCTCTGCGTGAAATATTGTTAACTGCTAACTGTTGACTGTTAACTGAAAAGTTACCTTTTATATAGTGTTCTTTGTGTAAACCTTTGTGCCCCTTGTGGTAAAGAGATTTAACCATACATGGTTAATGAATGCAAAAATGACAGAATAAAAATAATGAAAAATATGTCAGAAGTGTCAGGTTTTAACAATATATGGTTAATTAATGTAAAAAATAACTGATAATTATAGAAGTTACCAATTTTCATGGGTTTGTCTAAAAGAAACTGATAAACAACATAAAAAACTTTTGTAAGTTTGTGATTGTAAAAATATATTGCTCATATGAATAACTACGGATTTGTCCGCGTTGCGGCTGCCAGCCCTTCACTGAAGGTGGCGGATTGTGACTATAATACAGACGAGATACTGAAACAAATAAATGAAGCGCAAAGTAAGGGTGTTTCGGTCATTGTATTCCCCGAATTGGGCATCACGGCCTACACCTGCGGCGACCTGTTTCTGCAAAGGCTGCTTCTCGAAGAAGCGGAGAAGTCACTGCAACGAATATGTGATGCTACACGTGACTTGTCAGTTACAGCCATTGTAGGCGTGCCGGTCGAAATATCGGGCAGACTTTATAATATGGCGGTAGTTATCGGTGCCGGATATATTCGTGGAGCAGTACCGAAAACGTTCCTGCCCAATTATAATGAGTTTTACGAAAAACGCTGGTTTTCTTCCTCAGAGGAATTGAGAGTGAAGTCGGCATCCCTCTGCGGGCAGTGTGTACCTGTAGGAATTAATCTGATATTCAGAACACCCGGATTCAGTTTTGCCGTAGAAATATGTGAAGATTTATGGACGCCTGTTCCTCCTTCCTGTGCATCTGCATTGAGCGGTGCCGAAGTTATATTCAATCTGTCGGCAAGTAATGAAACCACAGGCAAGCATGCCTATCGTAAAGCATTGGTAAGCCAGCAATCGGCACGTTGTATTGCCGGGTATGTCTATGCGGCAGCCGGAGCGGGAGAATCCACTACCGATATTATTTTTGCAGGCAGCAGCCTGATTGCCGAGAACGGGTCTGTGCTTGCCGAAGCGGAACGCTTCTCGTTCGATAGCCAGCTGATAACGGCAGATATAGATATAGAACGGTTGAGGAATGACAGGCTGCGAAACAAATCGTTCTCTTTATCGGAATACAGGGTATTGGATAATATACAATTCGAAGAGATAGACATAGATATAAATAAGGAGGAAAAAGAATTTGCTCTCAACCGTTATATTTCACCCACTCCGTTTGTCCCGGCACAAGATGCTACGCTGAACGAACGCTGTGATGAAATCTTTTCTATGCAGGTAGGCGGTTTGGCAAAGAGAATGCTGCATGTAAATGGCAAGACCGCTGTGATAGGCGTGTCGGGCGGGCTCGATTCTACTCTTGCACTGCTGGTGCTGGTTAAGACATTCGATAAGCTGAATCTGCCACGCGAAGGTATTTATGGCATCACGATGCCCGGATTCGGGACTACCGACCGTACTTATACTAATGCAAAAAAGCTGATGCAGTCATTGGGTGTTACTATCAAAGAGATATCGATAAAAGATGCGGTTGTTCAGCATTTCAAAGATATAGAGCATGACGCGGGTACACATGATATAACATACGAAAATTCACAGGCGCGCGAACGTACACAGATACTGATGGACTATGCCAACAAGGTGAATGGCCTGGTTATCGGTACAGGTGACCTTTCAGAGTTGGCTCTGGGCTGGTGTACTTACAACGGTGACCATATGTCGATGTATGCCGTGAATACAGGCATTCCGAAAACACTGGTACGGACATTGGTATCATGGGTAGCCGGAACGCATATGGATAGAGCTTCGAAAATAGTTCTGGAAGATGTGGTGGATACACCTGTCAGTCCCGAATTGCTGCCCGCGGCGGAGGACGGGACCATAGCACAGAGAACAGAAGATGTGGTGGGGCCTTATATCCTGCACGATTTCTTTTTGTATTATGTACTTCGTTTCGGTTTTTCCCCTGCTAAAATCTATTATCTGGCAAAATATGCATTCAGGGGGCAGTATGAAAATGAAGTGATATTGAAATGGCTCCGGACATTCTTCCGGCGGTTCTTCTCCCAGCAGTTTAAGCGCTCGTGCCTGCCCGATGGGCCGAAAGTGGGTTCGGTAAACCTGTCGCCACGAGGTGACTGGCGTATGCCGAGTGATGCAGCAGTGGCTTTGTGGATGAAGCAGTTGGATACCTTGAATTGATTTGCTTCTGTGTAATATCCGTAATGGTTTGCCAGTAAGTAATATAAGTAGCTTTGTCTGGTAAAACAAAATTTTTAATCAAATATTACCTTGAAGATAACACTATTGAAAAAAAATGTATATTTGTAGAAGGAGAACTTCGCATTCTAATTCTAAAAAAATCACACATGGAACTGGAAAACAGAAATGAAAAGAATAAGGTTGTCATTTTGCTGGCACATCCTGAATGGAACGAATCGGAAGCAAATAAGGCTTTGCTGGATGCCGTTTATAACCCTGTCGATGTAGATTTATACAACCTGTATGGTGATAAGCAATATACAGTTACGGATTGGGCCAATATCATGGCGAAAGCTTCATTTGTCATTTTTCAGTTTCCTTTCTACTGGATGTCTGCACCTGCAAAACTAAAAGAGTGGCAAGACGAGGTGATGAACTCTTTAGCAAAAACTCCGGCTATCGCAGGTAAACCGTTTATGGTGGTTACCACAACCGGATGGAGTCAGGAGGCATATAGGAGCGGAGGCAAAATAGGCTTTACTGTGGATGAATTGCTGCGCCCTTATCAGGCGGGAGCTACATATGCGGGCATGGTCTGGAAGACGCCTCTGATTGTATACGGAGTAGGGACGGCTAATTCTGCTAAAAATATTTCTATCGGAGTGGAGCAATACAAGAATATAGTGAGCCAATTTATACAGACCTCGCAGGAGATCTGGTGATCTGATAAGAAAAAAGCCGCTGTTCAACTTGAATAGCCGCTTTCTATCAATATACGAATCTTTTATTTCAGATATTTTTTCAGTGTCGCTGCGGACAACAGGATCAGTGCTTTCGTTTCCGGTGTATCGGCTAGCCCGTTGAGCATGCCCCAGTCATGGATCGCACTATTGAACCTTATAGTGGTTACGTCCACGCCGGCTTCATCCAGTTTTCGTCCGTAGGCTTCGCCTTCATCCCTTAATATGTCGTTTTCGGCTACTTCTATAAGGGTAGGCGGCAAGCCTTTGAGTTGTTCTATGGATGCTAATAATGGGGATAGATAAATACTCTTGGCATCTTCAGGTTTTGAGATGTATTGTCCTGCCATCCAGTCGAGGAGAGATGTTGTGAGAAACCTCTCTTTACCATATAGTTTGAATGACTCATAATCGGTGCTTGCATCGGTGACAGGCCATAGAAGTATCTGCACTTTGATATGGGGTCCGTTATTCTCTTTCGCCTTGATGCTGGTAACAGTAGCCATGTTCCCTCCGGCACTGTTCCCTACTACAGCCAGCCGTTTTCCGTCTACATTGATTTCGTCGCCGTGGGTTGCAACCCACTTTGTAGCTGCATATACTTCATTGACTGCCTGCGGAAATTTAGCTTCGGGTGATAATGAATAGTTTACAAAAACGGAAGCGTATCCTGATTCTACGACCAAATCACGCACGAGACGCTGATGTGTCGGATAGTCGCCTAATACCCATCCTCCGCCATGAATAAAGATAAATACGGGTAGTTTGTCCTTTACTCCTTTCGGACGTACTATGTTCAACTTGATCGTATATCCGTCCGCTGTGATTGTTTTTTCCGATTCGTCGATTCCCGACAAATCTACCTTTACAGAAGCCTGTGCTTGTATCAGTACATTGCGGGCATCGGGTACAGGGAGCGATTCTACCGGCTTGCCGGCGGCATTCAATACTTTAAGAAAAGCTTTGGTTCTCTTACTAAGGTGCGGGTCCTCCAGATAGTTCAGAGGCTTTTTTATATCATTACTCATAGCCAATATAATTAAGGGGTTAATTATGTGAAGTAAACTTTTGTATTCAATTACAACATTTACTTTCGGCTATTAGTTTTATGATCCGGCTAAGGGGGCTATTTAATTACGTTAATTTAACGGATTTATTCTTTCACTCCCTTTGTAGTATGGCCTAACCTTCTTATCGCGGGAACGAAGCTGGCAATTGCACCTATGGCAAGGGTTGCTACCCCTGCTATGATAAACGCATTGAGTAGCCCTATTCTTTCGGCAATAAATCCGGTGGCAAGTAATCCCGGTATCGTTGGCAGCAGGCTTACACTATCGTATATGGAAAATACACGCCCAAGTGCGGCCGGGTCTATTTTGGTTTGTAATATGACCGTGAAAGAACTCCAGTATATAGAACCTGCCACTCCGCTGAGGGCAGTCAGTACAACAAACAAGGCAAATCCTGACGTGGGTAATATACCCATAGCCCAGTATGTTATACCCAGACCCATAGCTACGATATTCATACTTACAACCTTATTCGTAGTCTTCATAAATTTGAGGCTGAGAACAGCTCCTCCTACCAGCATGCCGATACCCCATGCCGTTTCCACCAGTCCCATCTGGTAAGCATTTCCTCCGAAGTAACTCGTCGTCATTAATGGGTAAAGAGCTGCGATAGGCACTATAAAGAGTGTGATTCCTATTACCGATACCATAAGATAGGTAATTCCCCTGTTCATGAACAGGTGTCTGACTCCCTCTTTCACCTCCAGCCATACGTTAGGTTCAATGTCTTCTTTCTTTTCAGGATTTGGTATTTTGACAAACAGCAATGATGTGCAGGCTATTGCCGCACCCAACACATCGAACATCATTACATAAGTCATGCTTAGGAGGGATATGAGTACAGCACCTAGCGCCGGGCCCGCAATATTGCTGATGGATTGTATCATCTGGTTTATTCCCGCAATGCGCATCAGCTCGCTTTCCGGTGCCAGCAACGGGACGGATGCCTGCATGGCGGGCATGTGGAATGCGCTTCCTGCCGAACGTAATGCCAGCAAAAGGTAGATGAGCCACAAAGGAGTCATTTCCAGATAAAAAAGAATTCCCAGTGCTGCCGAGCAGAGAGCGACGAAGCTATCTGCGAGTATCATTGTGCGCTTCCTGTCCCAGCGGTCTACATATACCCCTGTGAACAGGCCGAGAATAATGAAAGGAAGCAGTACGGCAATCATGGCAGAGGCCAGGACTTCGGGCGAACCTGTTTTTATACTAAGCCAGAATACAACTGCAAAACCCACTATGGAACTGGTCAGTGTAGAGAAAAACTGTCCCGACCATATGATGATAAATGTTCTTTTCCAATTATTCATAAATATATTTACTCAGGTAGAAAGAGCTGTGTGTTAAACAAACCGGTGTGTATCTGCGATTTGCTGCTTATTAAACAAATGTATGTGAAAATGGATTTTGCCTTAATTAAAATTAAGGATTGTGAGGAATGAGGAGTCCCTCAGTAATAGAGAATGGTGAAAAGACGTATTAGTCTCATTGTAGTATTTTTTTAGTGTTGCAAAGGTACATTTTTTTTCTTGAATGTAAATGTTATTGAGTCAAGATATTAGATATTTAATTTAGTTGCATAGACAACAAATATTTGATTATCAGTAAGATAAAGTCATATTTTTTAACATGGTTTCTTTTGAAACTAATATAATACTCATATCTTTGTCCCCTCATTTAACTAATTTTATTAATAATGAATAAGAAATCGATACTGATAACCATTTTATCTCTATGTCAGGCCTCTTTTATTTTCGCAGGAGGAATATTGACTAATACCAATCAAAGTGCCCACTTTATCAGAATGGTTGCCCGCGATGCTTCATTACAGATCGATGCGGCATATACTAATCCTGCCGGACTGGTGAAGCTGAACGATGGATTCCACTTTTCATTTTCCAATCAAAGTGCTTTCCAGACAAGGACAATTACTTCTACTTTCGCACCTTTCGCAGGATATGGCGGCAATGCTACAAAAGAATTCAAGGGAACGGCCTCGGCGCCGATAATACCGAGCCTGCAAGCTGCCTATAAAACAGGGAAATGGGTGCTCTCCGGAAATATCGCGGTTACAGGAGGCGGTGGTAAGGCTACATTTAATGATGGCTTACCGTCTTTTGAATCACAGCTGGCAGTATTGCCTACAGCAATAAGTGCAATGGGGGTACCTACAACTCAATATTCTGTCGATGCATATATGAGAGGGTCGTCATTTATCTATGGAGCTCAGATGGGAGGGAGTTATGCAATCAATGATATGTTTTCCGCATATGCCGGTTTCCGCCTCAATATCGTGAATAATGGCTATGAAGGCTATCTGAAAAATGTAAAAGTAAATCCACAGCATCCACTGGTAAACCCTACGGGGGGGATGATGCTTGCTACTGATTTCCTTACAGCTGCAGGAAAAACGGAACTGGCTGCTATGGTTGCTGACAGAGAAATTGATAATAAGCAAACAGGATGGGGAGTTGCGCCTATCCTTGGACTAAACTTTAATTATAAGGCTCTTAATATTGGTATGAAATATGAATTTAAAACAAGCCTTAATGTTGAAAGTAAAACAATAGATGGCAAAGATGGAGGACTGGCGCAATTTAAGGATGGTGTAAATACTCCGCATGATATACCTTCTTTGTTTACAGTCGGAGCATCATATCAGATAACACCTCAATTCCTGGCTAGTGTTGGCTATCATCATTTCTTTGATTCGGACGCTAAAATGGCTGATGATAAGCAAAAATTTATTAATGGAGGTACAAATGAATATCTTGCAGGACTTGAATTTCGTATAAATAGTATGTTTCTGATTAGTGCAGGCGGACAGATAACACGATATGGGGTTACAGATGATTACCAAAAGGATCTTAGCTTCTCTATCAACTCATACTCGATAGGTTTTGGCGGTGCTGTGAATGTAGCAAAGAATGTAATGATAAATATAGGCTATTTCTGGACAACCTATTCCGATTGGGATAAAGAAAATGCAAAATATGCTTCCATTCCGGGATCAGACCCTGTCGTCTACCTTTCGGGTAAAGATGTATTCTCCCGTACCAATAAAGTATTTGCAGCCGGGGTAGATTTCTCGTTCTGAAAACTTTGATATAGATAATATAATGAAGGCGGGGAAGCGGCAGGCTTCCCCGCCTTTGTATTTTAGGCAGATATATTCATTTTCTTTTGTAATTATTTGTGTATCTTACTGATTATGTCTACATTTGCAACCCGAATAAAGCATGAAAAGAGGCTTGTTTTGGTGGCAAATATTTGATTGTCATTGAAATAGCTTCTGTTTATTGTGTTATTCGGTAAAGTAAAATGTATAATAAAAATTGAATTTAAAGTTCTAAAGATTAAAACAAGATGCCTACGATTCAACAATTAGTAAGAAAAGGACGTACTGTTTTGGTTGAAAAGAGTAAATCCCGTGCATTGGATTCTTGCCCTCAACGCAGAGGTGTTTGTATCCGCGTGTACACAACTACTCCTAAGAAACCTAACTCAGCGATGCGTAAAGTAGCACGTGTGCGCTTAACAAACACAAAAGAGGTTAATGCTTATATTCCCGGAGAAGGGCATAACTTGCAGGAGCACTCGATTGTACTTGTTAGAGGTGGCCGTGTGAAAGACCTGCCCGGAGTTCGTTATCACATTGTTCGCGGAACATTGGATACAGCCGGTGTTAACGGTCGTACACAACGTCGCTCTAAGTACGGAGCAAAACGTCCTAAACCGGGAGCAGCGCCAGCAAAAGGTGCACCAGCTAAAGGGGGTAAGAAAAAATAATCCCTGAGGCAATCCCTTTAACCGAGATTTTTAATTAAGTATTAAAACGGTTTAAGTTTATTGGATAGGCTATACATGGGTTGAGTAAATGGTTCGGCGGAACCGTTGAAGACATCAGAAAATTGGCAACCAAAAACAAAAACAAAATTTTTTAAGTAAACAATGAGAAAGGCAAAACCAAAGAAAAGACAGATCCTTCCGGATCCTGTTTTCGGTGATGTAAAGGTTACAAAATTTGTTAACCACTTGATGTACGATGGTAAAAAATCGACTGCGTTCGATATTTTCTATACAGCATTAGAAATTGTAAAGAAAAAACTACCAAACGAAGAAAAGTCTGCTCTTGAGATATGGAAAGCAGCATTGGATAATGTAACTCCGCAAGTAGAAGTGAAGTCTCGCCGTGTAGGTGGTGCAACATTTCAGGTTCCTACCGAAATTCGCCCTGATCGCAAAGAATCAATCTGTATGAAAAATCTTATCCTGTATGCTCGTAAGAGAGGCGGAAAGACTATGGCTGATAAATTAGGCGCTGAAATTACAGATGCATTTAATGGTCAAGGAGGCGCATATAAAAGAAAAGAGGACATGCACAAAATGGCTGAGGCTAACCGTGCTTTCGCTCATTTCAGATTTTAACAAAAAGGAAAGAGCTATAAACCGATGGCAAAAATTATCGACAATTTAAGAAATACAAGAAATATAGGCATCATGGCTCACATTGATGCCGGTAAAACCACTACCTCCGAACGTATTTTGTTCTACACAGGTCTTACTCATAAGATCGGTGAGGTACATGATGGCGCTGCCACTATGGACTGGATGGAGCAAGAGCAGGAGCGTGGTATCACCATCACATCTGCTGCTACTACAGCGAGCTGGAAATATAATAATGAGGTGTTTAAAATCAACCTTATAGATACTCCCGGACACGTTGACTTTACAGTAGAGGTAGAGCGTTCACTCCGTATCCTCGACGGAGCTATCGCTGCTTACGATGCCGTAAGCGGGGTAGAGCCTCAATCGGAAACAGTGTGGCGTCAGGCTGACAAATACGATGTGCCCCGTATGTGTTATGTGAATAAGATGGACCGTTCAGGTGCAGACTTTTTTGAAGTAGTTCGCCAGATAAAAGAAATGCTGAACGGAAATCCTTGTCCGGTACAGATTCCTATCGGTGCGGAAGAAAACTTCAAGGGAATCATCGACTTAGTGAAAATGAAGGCGATGTACTGGCACGACGAAACTATGGGTGCTGACTACGAACTCGATGAAATCCCGGCAGAATACCTGGCGGAAGCTCAGGAGTGGAGAGAAAAAATGCTTGAAAAAGCTGCTGAATGTGATGAAACATTGATGGAGAAATTCTTCGATGATCCTTCTTCTATTACTGAAGATGAAATCCTTGCGGCACTTCGTATCGGAACTCTTTCTATGCAGATCAATCCGATGTTTTGCGGTTCTTCATTCAAGAACAAAGGTGTACAACCATTACTGGATGGCGTATGTAAATTCCTTCCCAGCCCTATCGATACATTAGCTATTGAAGGTACAGATCCTAGAAACGGGAATACAGTTGTACGTCACCCTAGCCCGGACGAACCTATGTGTGCTTTGGCATTTAAGATCGCCACTGACCCGTTTGTAGGCCGTTTGTGCTTCTTCCGTGTTTACTCGGGAGAACTGGCTGCCGGTTCTTATGTATATAATACCCGTTCTGAAAAGAAAGAACGTATTTCCCGTCTGTTCCAGATGCACTCAAACAAACAGAATCCGAAGGATGTGATTGGTTGTGGTGATATAGGTGCAGGTGTAGGATTTAAAGATATCCGTACAGGTGATACATTGTGTGATGAAAACCATCCTATCGTTCTTGAGTCTATGGACTTCCCTGAACCGGTTATCGGGATTGCAATTGAGCCAATCACTCAAAAGGATGTGGATAAACTTTCCAACGGTCTTGCAAAACTTGCCGAAGAAGATCCGACATTCCGTGTACATACGGATGAAGATTCAGGCCAGACAATCATCGAAGGTATGGGTGAGCTTCACCTGGAAATCATCATTGACCGTCTGAAACGCGAGTTCAAAGTAGAATGTAACCAGGGACGTCCTCAGGTATCTTATAAAGAAGCGATCTCTCAGACAGTAGAGCTTCGCGAAGTTTATAAGAAACAATCGGGAGGTCGTGGTAAGTTTGCCGATATCATAGTTAAAGTTGGTCCTACAGATGCAGGCTTCGAAGGTGAACTACAATTCATCGATGAAGTGAAAGGCGGTAATGTTCCTAAAGAATTTATCCCTTCTGTACAGAAAGGATTTGCTGCTGCAATGAAAAATGGTGTACTTGCAGGATATGCGCTTGATAAACTGAAAGTAGTTCTTGTAGATGGTTCATACCATACAGTGGACTCTGACCAGTTGTCATTCGAACTTGCAGCTAAGTTTGCTTTCAAAAATGCTTGTGAGAAAGCAAGCCCGGTATTACAGGAACCTATCATGAAACTGGAGGTCGTTACTCCGGAAGAAAGTATGGGTGATGTGATTTCCGACCTGAACAAACGCCGCGGGCAAGTAGAAGGTATGGAATCGAGCCGTTCCGGTGCACGCATCGTGAAGGCAAAAGTGCCTTTGGCGGAAATGTTTGGCTATGTAACGTCGTTGAGAACAATTACATCAGGTAGAGCAACATCAGCAATGACATTCTCTCACTACGAGGTAGTATCTCCGTCGATTGCACGCCAGGTATTGACTGAAGTTAAAGGACGTGTCGATCTGATCAAATAATAAATGCAGACTGCGGTTAGTAAATGACTCTTAATCGCAGTCTGAATCTATTTTATAATAAATTTTGAATAACTAATTAAAAACAGACAATGAGTCAAAAAATCAGAATTAAACTAAAATCTTACGATTACATGCTGGTAGATAAATCTGCCGAGAAAATCGTTAAAACGGTAAAAGCAACAGGTGCAGTAGTAAGCGGTCCAATTCCGTTACCAACTCACAAACGTATCTTTACTGTAAACCGTTCAACTTTCGTTAACAAGAAGTCTCGCGAGCAATTCGAACTGTCTTCTTATAAAAGACTGATCGACATCTACAGCTCTACAGCTAAAACAGTAGATGCGCTAATGAAACTTGAGTTGCCAAGTGGCGTTGAAGTTGAAATCAAAGTTTGATGAATTTTTATACTAGTTTTAATAAATAATTTAGAGAAATGCCAGGATTATTAGGAAAAAAAATCGGAATGACATCCGTTTTCAGTGCCGAGGGAAAAAATATTCCATGCACTGTTATCGAAGTGGGTCCTTGTGTTGTTACTCAGGTAAAAACAGTTGAGAAAGACGGTTACGAAGCTTTACAGCTAGGGTTTGTTGAAAAGAAAGACAAACACACAGCTAAGCCGCAAGCCGGACATTTCAAAAAAGCCGGAGTAGCACCTCAAAGACACTTGGCCGAGTTCAAAGGAATTGAAGGTCGCAAACTAGGCGATGTACTTACTGTAGACTTCTTAGAAGACGCTCAGTATGTAGATGTTATCGGAACATCGAAAGGTAAAGGATTCCAGGGGGTTGTTAAACGCCACAATTTCGGTGGGGTAGGACAGGCAACTTTGGGACAACACAACCGCCTTCGTGCTCCGGGTTCTATCGGTGCTTGTTCTTACCCTGCGAAGGTATTTAAGGGAACAAGAATGGGCGGACAAATGGGTAATGTACGCACAACTGTCCAAAACCTTGAAGTAATTAAAGTGATTCCGGAACACAATCTTTTGCTGATTAAAGGCTCTGTACCGGGAAGTAAAGGTTCAATCGTAATAATTGAGAAATAATGGAACTGAGTGTATTAGATAAAAACGGTAAAGATACCGGTAAAAAAGTAGCGTTGAACGATGCTATTTATGGAATTGAACCTAACGAACACGTTCTTTGGTTAGATGTGAAACAATACCTGGCAAACCAACGTCAGGGTACTCACAAATCTAAAGAAAGAAGTGAAATGTCGGGAAGTACACGCAAATTGATCCGCCAGAAAGGTGGAGGTGGTGCACGTCGTGGTGACATCAACTCTCCGGTATTGGTTGGAGGTGCCCGTGTATTCGGTCCAAAGCCAAGAGATTATAGCTTCAAATTAAATAAGAAAGTAAAACAACTTGCACGTAAATCTGCTCTTGCTACCAAAGCAAAAGGTAACCAGATCGTAATAGTTGAAGACTTTTCTTTTGATGCGCCGAAAACTAAGGATTTCGTAGCATTGACTAAAAATTTGCAAGTGGCTGATAAAAAGATACTTCTAGTTTTGCCAGACCAAAATAAAAATGTATATTTGTCGGCTCGTAATTTAGAAAGAGTAAAAGTTGTAAAAGCTTCTGATTTAAATACTTACTCAATACTTAACTGTTCAAGTCTGGTATTGGCTGAGTCATCGGTTGCTGTTATAGATAACCTTTTAAAAGCATAAGGAGGATACTATGGGAATTATAATTAAACCAATATTAACAGAAAAACAAACTGCGATTTCGGAAAAATTCCCGAATCGTTATGGTTTTCGTGTTGCTCCAGATGCAAACAAAGTGGAGATTAAGAAAGCGATAGAAGAACTTTACGGCGTAACGGTTGAGTCAGTGAACACAATCAAATACGACGGAAAACGTAAAAGCCGCTACACTAAAGCAGGTGTAATCAGCGGTAAAACTTCGGCTTTCAAGAAAGCGATAATCACCCTTAAACAAGGTGAGAGTATAGACTTTTTTAGTAATATCTAAATAAAAAATGGCAGTACGTAAATTAAAGCCCACAACACCGGGGCAGAGACACAAAATTATTGGTACATTCGAAGAAATCACTGCAAGTGTACCAGAAAAATCCCTTGTAGTCGGTAAAAAAGCGTCAGGTGGCCGTAACAACCAGGGAAAGATGACAATGCGTTATCTTGGTGGTGGTCACAAAAGACAATTGAGGCTAATCGACTTCAAGAGAACAAAAGACGGAATACCAGCCACTGTAAAATCGATAGAATACGATCCGAACCGTTCGGCTCGTATCGCATTGTTATATTACGCTGACGGAGCAAAAACATATATACTGGCTCCTCAGGGATTGGTAGTAGGTCAGACAGTGATGTCGGGAGCTGAAGCTGCTCCTGAAGTCGGAAATACATTGCCTTTAGCAAAAATTCCGATTGGTACAGTTATTCATAACATTGAATTACGTCCCGGACAAGGAGCTAAAATGGTTCGTTCGGCAGGTGGATTTGCACAGTTGACTTCCCGTGAAGGCGATTATGCTATCATCAGAATGCCTTCGGGGGAAACACGCAAGATCCTATTGGCTTGTAAAGCTACTGTAGGTAGTGTAGGTAATTCAGATCATGCTCTTGAAAAATCAGGTAAAGCCGGACGCTCTCGCTGGCTTGGACGTCGCCCTCGCAACCGTGGTGTTGTAATGAACCCTGTCGATCACCCAATGGGTGGTGGTGAAGGTCGCGCTTCGGGAGGACACCCAAGATCACGTAAAGGATTGTATTCTAAGGGTCTTAAGACTAGAGCTCCTAAGAAACATTCTTCTAAGTACATAATCGAAAGAAGAAAGAAATAATAACCTGATTAATTAAGAAATTATGAGTCGTTCGTTAAAAAAAGGCCCGTATATTAATGTTAAGCTTGAGAAAAAAGTCTTGGCCATGAATGAGTCAGGTAAAAAAGCTGTAGTTAAGACATGGGCAAGGGCTTCAATGATCTCTCCTGACTTTGTAGGTCACACTATTGCTGTTCACAACGGAAACAAATTCATTCCGGTATATGTGACAGAAAATATGGTAGGACATAAATTAGGAGAATTCTCCCTCACACGTACATTCCGTGGACACGGAGGTAACAAGAAAAAATAATTGGAGCAGAAGCCAATAAATTAATTAAAAGAAAACATTAAAAATAATGGGTGCTAGAAAAAGAATAACAGCTGAAAAAAGAAAGGAAGCTCAAAAAACCATTTCTTTTGCCAAGTTGAACGATGTACCGACTTCACCACGCAAAATGCGCCTTGTGGCTGACATGATCCGTGGAATGGAGGCATTCAGAGCGCTTGGTGTATTGAAATACTCAAATAAAGAAGCTGCTGCCAGATTAGAAAAACTATTGCGTTCAGCTATCGCAAACTGGGAAGCTAAAAATGAACGTAAAGCAGAAAGTGGTGAGCTATTTGTATCATTGATAAACGTAGATGGTGGCGCAATGCTGAAAAGAATGCGTCCTGCTCCACAGGGGAGAGGTTACAGAATCCGCAAGCGTTCAAACCATGTGACCCTTCACGTAGATACACTAAATAAAGAAAATCAAAATTAATAGCAGATGGGACAAAAAGTAAATCCAATAGCAAATCGTTTAGGAATCATCAGAGGATGGGACTCTAACTGGTATGGAGGCAAAAGTTACGGCAACACACTGTTGGAAGACAGCAAAATCCGTAAATATCTGAATGCCCGTCTAGCTAAAGCCAGTGTATCGCGTATCGTTATCGAAAGAACACTGAAACTTGTAACTATTACAGTTTGTACAGCACGTCCGGGTATCATTATCGGTAAAGGCGGACAAGAAGTGGACAAGCTGAAAGAAGAGTTGAAGAAAATTACAGATAAAGATATTCAAATCAATATTTTCGAAATCAAAAAACCTGAACTGGATGCAGTTATCGTAGCTAACAACGTAGCACGTCAGGTGGAAGGCAAAATCGCTTACCGCCGTGCTATCAAAATGGCTATCGCTTCTACAATCAGAATGGGTGCCGAAGGTATCAAAATTCAGATATCAGGCCGTTTGAACGGAGCGGAAATGGCTCGTTCGGAAATGTATAAAGAAGGACGTACTCCACTTCATACATTCCGTGCCGATATCGACTATGCACATGCCGAAGCATTGACAAAAGTTGGTTTGATAGGTATCAAAGTATGGATTTGCCGTGGAGAAGTTTACGGCAAGAAAGACCTTGCACCTTCATTTGTTGCGTCTAAAGATGGTGGCCACTCTAACAACAGAGGTGGTGGTGACCGTCGTAACGACAGAGGCGACAGAGAACAGGGAAAAGGTTTCAAGAGAAATAAGAGAAAGTAATTAAAAAAACGTTTGAAGTAAAATGTTACAACCGAAGAAAACAAAATTCAGAAGACAGCAAAAAGGTCGTATGAAAGGTAATGCTCAGAGAGGGCATGAACTGGCTTTCGGTTCGTTTGGCATCAAAACCCTGGAGAACAAATGGATCACAGGGCGCCAGATAGAAGCGGCCCGTATTGCAGTAACTCGTTACATGCAGCGTCAAGGACAAGTTTGGGTTAGAATTTTCCCTGACAAACCAATCACTAAGAAACCTGCCGAAGTCCGCATGGGTAAAGGTAAGGGATCTCCTGAAGGGTTCGTTGCACCGGTTACACCTGGTAGAATACTATTCGAAATCGAAGGAGTATCTTATGATGTGGCAAAAGAAGCATTGCGCCTTGCAGCACAAAAGCTTCCTGTGACTACTAAATTTATAGTTCGCAGAGATTATGACTTAACTCAAAACGCTTAAGAAGTATGAAAATTGCAGAAGTAAGAGAACTTTCGGACAAAGAATTGAAAGAAAGATTAGATGCTGAAAAAATAGCATTAAACCAATTGGTGTTAAACCACAGTGTATCTCCATTGGATGCTCCGACTAAGATTAAAGAAAAGCGTCGCGATATCGCACGTTTCTTAACAGAGATCCGCCACAGAGAACTAAAAAATAAATAAGAGCTGATGGAAACGAGAAATTTAAGAAAAGAAAGATTCGGGGTCGTTTTCAGCAACAAGATGGACAAAACCATCACAGTAGCTGTAAAATGGAAAGAAAAACA
>NZ_DLFW01000040.1 GCF_002482385.1 Dysgonomonas sp. UBA7710
ATACTTTTTTTTTGAGAGAGAGAGAGAGAGAGAGAGAGAGAGAGAGAGAGAGAGAGAGAGAGACGTAAATACGAGTTGTACACTGTCAGAAAACCTTATTCCAAATAGTTGAAAAGATTATTTGGAACAGGGTTTTTTGTGCATATATCTTAAATCGACATGAAATATATATATATTTTAATCATGGCTTTTCTTGTATCTGCATATAGTTATGCAAATCCTGTATGGAAGCGAAAAGTTATCAATTACGAACGCGGACAGTATGAGGCAGGGCCTCAGAACTGGATGATAGATCAATCTGAAAACGGATGGATATACTGTGCGAATAATAACGGACTACTTGAATTTGACGGAGTTAACTGGTCTTTATATTCAATCAGGAACCGGATTTTACGTTCGTTAAAAATTGTCAATAATAAAATATTCGTAGGCGGAAGTTCTGAATTCGGTTACTTCGCACCCAATGAGATGGGTTTCCTGGAATATAAATCTTTATCAGAGAAGATTACCGGTTGGACAGGAGAAGTATGGAAGATATTACTGTATAACAATATCATATATTTTATCAGTGATATGCATATACATATGTATAAAGACGGCCTCGGGATAAGAACTATAGCTATAGACAAAAAGATAGATTGTTCGGGTATAGTAGATGGGAAGTTATATATAGGCACCACAGAAGGCATCTTTTTCTTGAATAAGGAGAATAAGGTGGAGTTTCTGTCCACGTCTTCTTCACTATTGTCTCATAAGCTTGTCAGTATTCTTCCATATGAAAATCGGTTATTGGTAACTACCGCACAATTTGGATTGTATTTACTGGATAATAAAAGTATACAAAGAGTACATTCTGTTGCCGACGACTTTATTTTTACAAACCAGATGTTCAGCACTTCTATACTGGGATCGGTGGTTGCGTTAGGCTCAGTACAGAGCGGAACTCTCCTTTTCGATTTAAAGAATTCGCGGTTTAAGGAGATCTACAATCTTGATAATGGTCTGAAAAACAATACCATCCTGAGTTCATTTTTCGATAAAGATAATAATCTCTGGCTAGGACTTGATAAAGGGATCGGTCTTATAGACCTGAATACTCCTGTAAGCCATCTTTATGCCACTGTTTCTCCCGTCGGCACCGGATATTGTTCGGCTTTTTACAGAAATGAATTTTATTTGGGTACTAATCAAGGATTATATAAATCGGACCCGGATGGCACTTGCCGGTTAATAAAGGGATCGGAAGGGCAAATCTGGTCGATGCTGGAATACGATAATTCTCTCTTTTGCTCAGGAGATAATGGAATTATGGTTATAAATGCCAACGGAACATATAAAATAAATATACCCGGGATATGGGAAACTCATCCGATGGCTCCGGATAAGGATAAACTGATAGCAGGAAGTTATTTCGGCTTGGATATTATAGAGAAAAAGAACGGCAGATGGGTGCCATCGCACAGGGTAGGGAATTTTAACAATTCGAGCCGGGGATTCATTGAAGATGAAGAAAATCCTTATAGTTTTTGGTTAGTAAATGATAAGCAGAAAGTAGAAAAGATAACCTTCGATTCTGTATTTTATAGTATAATCAGCAGAAAAGAGTATACGCTGGGAAATTCGAGAACCAGTGAAAACCTGTTTTTCCGGAAAGTTGATAATAATCTTATTATTTGCGGCTTGGATGGAATTTACCAGTATAGCCGTATCACAGACAGTTTCGACAAATATACACAACTCGAATCGATGCTTGAAGGTCCCCGGTATTATGAATTTCTATATATAGATAAACTCAAGAATATATGGTTTGTATCGGATAGCAAATTGAAATTCAGAAAATATTCGCCTAATGGTTACAATGCTTCCATATACAACTGGGGGCTGTCCAATGAATTGATTATTAATCATGAGAACGTTTACCTGCCCGATTCTAAATCTGCGATTATATCTGTAGATAATGCTTTTATAAAGATAGATTTAACAAAAGACATTCATAAGTTAAAAAATATAAAGACTTATATAAAAAGTCTTTCCAGTAGCCGGAATGATAGTATTATCAGTACAGGGCAGGCCTCTGCACTTGTTTCTTTGCCCTATTCTTTAAATTCAATAAAGATAAATTTTGCAGCAACAGACTTCACGCAGACATCGGATATACTATATGTATACAGGCTTAAGGGTGTGGAGGACGAATGGAGCCTGCCCTCACCTATCGCATCGAAAGAATATACAAACCTGTCAGAAGGCAGGTATGTATTTGAAGTAAAAGCGTTTGTAAACGGGAATGCGGATTCGACAAATACGGCCTCTATCAGCTTTATGATTTTGCCCCCATGGTATAGATCTTCATTGGCATATATATTGTATTTCCTGATAATTATTATTTTCTTATTTGTTCTATATAAAAAGACAATCAGTAAACAAAAGAAGATAATATACCAGAAAGGTGAAGAATTAATTGCGCAAACCAAGCGCCATGAAGAAGAAACCAAGCTGAAAGATCAGGAAATATATGAACTTCAGAACGAAAATCTGAAAACTGAATTACGTTATAAAACACAGGAACTCAGTGGATATATGCTGAATGTAATCCGTAAGAATGAAATCCTTGAAGATGTTAAAAGGAATGCATTGAGTATCTCAAAATCTATAGACGAAGAGAAAGAAGTAAATATAATAAAGCAAAAAGTAATCCGTCTGATAAGCCAGATTAACAGCAATATAGAGCATGATACGGATTTTGAAGTGTTCAAATCGAATTTCGACCTTGTACATCAGGATTTTTTCCGGCTATTGGATGAACGGTTCCCGGGATTGAGCCGGAATGATAAAATACTGTGTGCTTACCTGTATATGAACCTTTCAACGAAAGAAATAGCTCCTTTATTGAATATATCTACACGTGGGGTAGAGGTAAACAGATACAGGCTACGAAAGAAGATGAATCTCGACCGGGATGTAAATCTGTCGGAATATCTGCAAAATCTAAAGTAATATTTTGACATTTTGATATGATTGAAGGCTGATATATGAAGATGTCAGCCTTTATTTTTGTTAAAATATTCCCCGTACTCTTTCTTTATATGAAATTTGTCGTTAAACATGCTTAGAAATATATTAAATATTTTCATTGGAAAAAATATAAATCTTATCTTCGGAAAATGCAATTGAGAGGAAGAAAGAATCTACTGATATACTATTTTAGTCCAACTTTCTGCTGCATTTAAATTTAACAAAGTAATAAATCGGTCTGCGACCTTAAGAACTCAATAATCATGGAAATCAGACTTAATAACCAGCTACCTGCATACCCCTCTTTCGTGGACGGAATACGCCGTGCTCCCGACCGGGGATATAAACTGACTCCTGCCCAAACAGAACTAGCTCTTAAAAATGCTTTACGATATATACCTAATGAACTCCATAAAACTCTGGCTCCGGAATTTCTCGAAGAATTGAAAACCCGGGGGCGTATATACGGGTATCGCTACCGTCCACAGGGTGATATTTATCCGAAGCCGATAGATAAATATAAAGGAAACTGTATAGAGGGAAAGGCCTTTCAGGTAATGATAGACAATAATCTGTGCTTCGATATCGCTCTCTACCCTTACGAACTGGTTACATACGGAGAAACAGGACAAGTTTGCCAAAACTGGATGCAGTACCGCCTGATAAAGCAATATCTGGAAGTAATGACTGGAGAGCAAACTCTCGTCATTGAATCGGGTCATCCTTTAGGTTTGTTCAGATCAAAACCGGATGCACCCCGTGTTATCATTACCAATTCGATGATGGTAGGTATGTTCGATAATCAGGCTGATTGGGAGATTGCCGCACAGATGGGCGTTGCCAATTATGGACAGATGACGGCCGGAGGATGGATGTACATAGGTCCTCAGGGAATTGTACATGGTACATTCAATACACTGCTGAATGCCGGGCGGTTGAAACTGGGTATTTCACAGAACAAAAATCTGAACGGTTACCTATTTGTTTCTTCCGGTCTCGGTGGTATGAGCGGTGCTCAGCCAAAAGCAGCCGATATAGCAGGAGCAGTATCTATTACGGCGGAAGTGGATTACTCACGGATAGAAACCCGTTATAATCAGGGTTGGGTACATCATATTGTTACGGATGCGGGCGAAGCCTTTAAATTAGCAAAGACAGCCAAAAGAGAAAGAAAATCTTGTTCTATAGCCTATCTTGGTAATGTTGTCGACCTGCTTGAATATGCCCATAAAAATCAGATACACATCGATTTATTGTCCGACCAGACATCATGCCATGCTGTATATGAAGGAGGATATTGCCCTGTCGGAATCTCTTTTGAGGAGCGCACCCGTTTATTGAAGAAAGACAGGAACACTTTTCGTAAGCTGGTGGATGAATCGTTAAGACGTCATTTCGAAGTAATCCGTAAACTCGTAAATCGTGGAACCTATTTCTTCGATTATGGCAATTCATTTATGAAAGCCATATATGATGCCGGGGTAAAAGAGATTTCTAAAAACGGAATAGATGAAAAGGACGGATTTATATGGCCATCCTATGTCGAAGACATCATGGGACCCGAGTTGTTCGACTATGGATACGGTCCGTTTCGTTGGGTATGCCTGAGCGGAAAGCACGAAGACCTGATTAAGACCGACCATGCGGCAATGGAGTGTATAGACCCTACACGAAGAGGTCAGGACAAGGATAATTACGACTGGATTCGCGATGCTGAGAAAAATCAATTGGTTGTAGGTACGCAAGCGCGTATACTTTATCAGGATGCTTTAGGGCGTATGAATATTGCCCTGAAATTCAATGAACTGGTACGCGATGGTGAAGTAGGCCCTATTATGCTCGGTCGCGATCATCATGATGTAAGCGGTACCGATTCTCCTTTCCGCGAAACCGCCAATATAAAAGATGGCAGTAATGTAATGGCCGATATGGCTGTACAATGTTTTGCCGGAAATGCTGCCCGTGGTATGAGTCTGATTGCACTTCACAACGGAGGAGGCGTAGGTATCGGCAAGTCGATAAATGGCGGATTCGGATTAGTTTGCGATGGAAGTGAACGAATCGATGGTATTATCCGTTCATCTATGTTGTGGGATGTAATGGGAGGAGTTGCCCGCCGTTCGTGGGCAAGAAACGGGAATGCAATAGAAACCTGCGAATTATTCAACCAATCCCATAAAGACGGATACCATATCACGATGCCTTATCTGGCTGATGATGAATATATAAAACAACTTTGTAAATAATGAAGAAACTGGTAACCCTGATATTATTATTCGTTTCACTAAACTCTTTTTCCCAACTGGATCTGGCTAAAGTGGCCATGGATATTACAATAGAAGGAAAATACCTGTATCAGTTGGAAAAAGCCGCATGGAGTGGGACAGATATATTCTCTAAAAGTTATAAAGAACCTCATCGGATAGGAGGCTACTTTTCCTTTATGGATGGTAATAAACCCAAATGTCTGGTCTTTTCTAAAGGGGATAATCCGAGAGTTCTCGGTGTTGTGTCTTTTGGTGATATAAGTATAGTAGAAACAGCTACAATAGATTTTAAGGAAAGAGATTTCAAAGTTTTCGAAAA
Source organism: Dysgonomonas sp. UBA7710 (assembly GCF_002482385.1). Classification (GTDB taxonomy): domain Bacteria; phylum Bacteroidota; class Bacteroidia; order Bacteroidales; family Dysgonomonadaceae; genus Dysgonomonas. The sequence goes on from NZ_DLFW01000040.1 coordinate 5,599, forward strand.
AGAGTTATATACCATCCGTACAAAAGCTTTCGAAGAAGTGCAGCGGGATACTTTGTTCAAAGCTTATAACAATACCAGCCTGAATTTGATTCCCACTAACAAAGGAGGGGAAAAGATCGTATATGCTCTCACAGCGCCGAAAGTAACGGGCACAGTTCTTTTTGGTAACGATTACCTGATGGTCTTTGACAAAGGCAATAATCTGATAGAAAAGGAAAGGCTTCATCGCAATCTGATTCCTATAAAGTTTGATGATGAACAAGAGGCTATTGCTTCGGTGCATTCCCATGCAGAAGGAACAGACGAATTTATCACAGCCACCGACATATGCACACTGATGCTTTATGCGAAGTTTGCCGGCTGGAAGCAGCATATTGTAACGTCTCGATATTATGTAAGTATCTGGGATTGTGAGAATGAATCGCTAGTTATAATGACAAGGGATGATTATGAGAAATTGGGGAAAGAATCTAAAGAATAAAAACAACATACCATGAGCTCAAACAAAATCGTAGAATGCGTGCCTAATTTCAGCGAAGGGCGCGACTTGGAAAAGGTAGAAAAAATAGCGAATGCTTTCCGTGCAAAAGAAGGCGTAAAGCTACTCGATTACAGCACAGATAAAGACCATAACCGCATGGTCGTAACCGTAGTAGGCGAACCCGAACCTCTAAAGAAAGCTGTAATAGAAGCTATCGGCATTGCCGTAGAAACTATTGACCTAAACCATCACAAAGGGCAGCATCCGCGTATGGGTGCGGTGGATGTAGTGCCGTTTATCCCTATTCGCAATGTGTCGATGGAAGAAGCCATCAATCTATCCAAAGAAGTGGCTAAAGAAGTGGCAGACGAATACAACTTACCCGTTTATCTATACGAGAAAGCTGCATCTGCGCCACATCGCGAAAACCTGGCTACTATTCGCAAAGGAGAATATGAGGGCTTGAAAGATAAAATGGAATTGCCCGAATGGAAACCTGATTTCGGCCCTGCACAGCCGCACCCGACAGCAGGGGCTACCGTTATAGGCGCACGCATGCCGTTAGTGGCTTACAATGTGAACCTGAATACTGATAAGCTCGAAATAGCCGATGCTATTGCCAGGAAAGTACGTTTCCTCGGCGGTGGACTTCGCTTTTGTAAAGCTATGGGTGTGGAGCTTACCGACAGGGGTATTGTACAGGTATCGATGAACCTGACTGATTTTACGAAGACAGCTATCTACCGTGCCCACGAGCTGGTACGCATCGAGGCTAACCGCTACGGGGTAAGTGTTGTAGGAGCAGAAATTATCGGCCTTGTTCCCATGGATGCGCTGATAGATACCGCTGCCTATTACCTCGGGCTGGAAGGGTTTTCTACAAAGCAGGTATTGGAAACCCATCTGATGGAATAAAATAGGATTTAAAGATTTTAAATTTCAAAATTTAAAGATTCAGAATGAAACACGGGAATATCATCATAAAGAACGCAGCGCAACTGGTTACTTGTAGCGGATTCTCGGCAAAGAAAGGAAGGGAGATGTCCAACCTTTCAGTAATAGAGAACGGAACGGTTATCGTTTCCGGTGGCATCATCACCTATGTGGGAAAGGATGCTAATTGCCCGCCGCTATCAGATTTTCCTAACCATGAAATTATCGATGCTACGGGTAAGGCTGTACTTCCTGGCTTTGTGGATTCCCATACCCATTTCATATTCGGAGGATACCGCGAAGAAGAATTCTCGTGGCGTATGCGTGGCGATAGCTATATGTCGATTATGGAGCGTGGAGGTGGTATTCACAACACGATGACCGCGACACGCAATGCTTCGTTCGACGAATTGAAAAATTCGGGCCGGAAACGTCTCAACAGCATGCTGGCAATGGGTGTTACTACCGTTGAAGGAAAGAGCGGATATGGCATGGATAAGGCAACCGAGTTGAAGCAACTCGAGGTTATGAAATCGTTGAATGAAGAACACGCCGTAGATATTGTCAGTACGTTTATGGGTGCGCACGCTACCCCTACGGAATATAAAGGACGGGAGAACGACTTCCTCGATTATATGATTGAAGAAGTAATGCCCGAAGTAAAGGAAAAAAACCTTGCCGAATGCTGTGATATCTTTTGTGAAAAGAATGTATTCGATATCGAACAGTCGCGCAGGTATCTCACCGCTGCACGTGATCTGGGTTTCAAATTGAAAATACATGCCGATGAGATTGTCACTCTGGGCGGTGCGGAACTCGCCGCCGAGTTGAAAGCCCTTTCTGCCGACCATCTGCTACAAGCCTCGGATAAGGGAATCGGGGATTTGGCAGAGAGCGAAGTAGTGGCAACATTGCTTCCATGTACCGCTTTTTCTCTAAAGGAACATTATGCTCGGGGACGTTATATGATAGATTCCGGTTGTGCAGTGGCTTTGGCTACTGACCTGAATCCGGGGAGCAGCTTTACGAACTCTATTCCATTGCTGTTTGCCCTGGCTTGTATCTATATGCAGCTATCTCCCGAAGAAGCTTTGACAGCTTTAACCATAAACGGAGCGGCAGCAGTGGGAAAAGCTGATAAAACCGGTAGTATAGATGTTGGAAAACAGGGTGATCTGGTTATTCTGGAATATCCGTCATATAAATTTCTGCCATATCATATAGGTATGAATATTGTGGAAAAGGTGATAAAAAAGGGGATTCTTTTAGTTTAAAGATTTAAAAAGTTAACAATTTAAGGATTAATTATCTATATCTACAATGGCTAAGATTGAATGCTTTGAAGATTTGGAAGTTTGGAAATTATCAAGAGAATTTGCGAAAAGTATCTATCAACTTACAAGTGAAGGTGATTTTTGCAAAGACTTTCGATTGAGAGACCAAATAAGGGCTTCAGCAGGTTCAATTATGGATAATATCGCAGAAGGATTTGAACGCAAGGGAAATAAGGAATTTGTTCAATTTCTATATATAGCTAAGGGATCGTGTGGAGAAACACGAAGTCAACTATATAGAGCCTTAGATATTCATTATATTGATAAAGAAGTTTTTAATATCCATTATCAAAATGCAATGAGAATATCTCAATCCCTTTCAAATTTTATAAAGTATCTAAGACAATCAGAAATAGATGGAGTCAAATACCGAAAATAAATCATTAAATATTTAAATCTTAAATCATTAAATTATATGCTTGTAAATCTATCAGTTAAAGAATTCCTATCCCAAACAGCCGGCAATGATCCTGTTCCCGGGGGAGGTAGTATTGCCGCATTGAATGCCGCAATTTCGGCAGCCCTTGCCGAAATGGTTGCTAACCTTACCATTGGTAAAAAGAAATATGAAGATAAAGAAGAAATGATGAAGAAGATAGCAGCATCGGCAAACAACTATCGCGCACTCTTTATCCATGATATAGATGCCGATTCGGATGCATATGACAAAGTCTTTGCTGCATTCAAACTCCCGAAAGAAACAGATGAAGAAAAGGCCGAGCGCAGCAAACAGATACAGGCTACTACTAAAATAGCTGCCGAAGTGCCTATGGATGTCGCACGTAAAGCTTTTGCCATAATGGAGGTCATAGAGGAAGTCGCCGAACATGGTAACCAGAATGCCATAACAGATGCTTGCGTAAGTATGATGGCTGCACGTACAGCTGTATTAGGCGCGATACTGAATGTGAAGATAAATCTCTCCGCATTAAAAGATGAAGAGTATACCGCACGTATGAGAGAAGAATGCGGCCAGTTGGAAAAGGCGGCTGTAGCTAAAGAACAAGCTTTGCTGGAAAAGGTAAATAAAACACTATAACCTATGAAGAACGTCTATTATATCGGCTCGGGTGAACTAACCTTCGGAATACTGGAGCAAATCATAAACAAGAATCTGAAACTGGAGTTGGCTCCCGAAGCTAAAGATCGTATCCAGAAATGCCGCGATTACCTCGATGAAAAAATCAAGTCGCAGAAAACTCCCATGTACGGTATTACCACAGGGTTCGGTTCGCTCTGCAACAAGAACATATCTCCCGACGAACTTACCCGCTTGCAGGAGAATCTTGTGAAATCGCATGCCTGTAGTGTAGGCGAGGAGATATCTCCGGTCATTGTTAAGCTCATGATGTTGCTCAAAGCACATGCCCTGTCTCTTGGATATAGCGGTGTGCAGGTAATAACGGTTCAGCGTATTATCGACTTTTTCAATAACGATATTATACCTATCGTTTGCGATCGCGGTTCACTCGGCGCATCGGGTGATCTGGCTCCGCTCGCTAACCTTTTCCTTCCTTTGATTGGGGCGGGAGATGTCTATTACCAGGGTAAAAAGCGTGAAGCAATGAGCGTACTGGATGAGTTTGGCTGGAAGCCTATCCGCCTGATGAGTAAAGAGGGACTGGCATTACTCAACGGTACACAGTTTATGAGTGCTAACGGTGTATTCGCCATGCTCCGCGCATTTGCCATATCAAAGAAAGCGGATTTGATAGCAGCCTTATCACTGGAAGCCTTCGATGGTTGCCTCGATCCGTTCTATGAAGGAATACAAAAGATGCGTCCGCATCAGGGGCAGATCGACACAGCAGCCAACTTCTGCAAACTGCTTGAAGGCAGTGAACTTATTTCGCGGGAAAAGGCTCACGTACAAGATCCTTACTCTTTCCGATGTATTCCACAGGTCCACGGAGCAACAAAGGATGCAATGAACTATGTGGCATCAGTCTTGTTGACGGAGATAAACTCAGTGACCGACAACCCGACCATCTTCCCTGATGAGGATAAAATCGTGTCGGGCGGAAATTTCCACGGGCAGCCATTGGCTCTCTCTTTCGACTTTCTTGCGATTGCATTAGCCGAGCTGGGCAATATTTCCGAACGGCGTGTGGCCCAGTTGATTATGGGCCTTCGCGGATTGCCTGAATTTCTTGTCGCTAATCCGGGCGTCAACTCCGGCTTTATGATCCCGCAATATACATCCGCTTCGATGGTTAGCCAGAATAAGATGTACTGCTATGCTGCATCGAGCGATTCCATCGTATCGTCCAACGGGCAGGAAGACCACGTGAGTATGGGGGCGAATGCAGCCGTCAAATTATTCAAGATAATGGATAACCTGAATCATATTCTTGCAATAGAACTGATGAATGCTGCGCAGGGAATAGATTTCCGCCGTCCTGTAAAAACATCGCCGATACTCGAAAACTTCCTTAAAGAATACAGGAAAGAAGTAGCTTTTATCAATGACGATATTGTGATGTACAAAGAGATACATAAAACAGTGGCGTTCCTCAACAGAGTTTCTCTCGACTTCATTGATTGGCAATAATCTTTTCTATATAATATCCGGACAGCCATAGGTTCTGTTCTTTTATAAATAAGAACCTGATATAAAAAGAGTAACAAAAGTAATACCTTTTTCGGTTTTTTCTTTTGTTACTTTTTCTAATCAATCTTTAAATCCTTAAACATTAAATCTCTAAATCCTAGAACCAGCATTTGGCTCCGCCGATTTTCGATTCAAAAAACTAACACCCAAAAGCTATATATTATAGATAAAGATATTCGAGAAAAATCAACCTGTTTTATATAATCATCGGGGAACGATAATTTTCCGGTCTGACATATTCTTTCTAATTTTATTCCTCATAATAAAACAGCATGCTACGGGATTTTGCAGCCATAGATTTTGAAACAGCCAACGAACAACTATCCAGTGTTTGCAGCGTGGGTATCGTAATAGTGCGGAACGGAATTATCTGTGACCGCTTCTATAGTCTTATACAGCCGGAACCAAACTATTATACTTATGGAAACAGCAATGTGCATGGCCTTACATATGAAGATACTCTAAATGCCGAAGTTTTCTCAAAAGTATGGATGCAAATAGAACCTCTGGTTGGAGAACTGCCTCTGGTTGCTCATAATAAAGGCTTTGATGAAGCCTGCCTGAAAGCTGTATTTAAGACTTACCGGATGGACTATCCTGATTACAGATTCTATTGTACGCTGGCCGCGTCGAGGCGTCAGTTACGCCATCTGCCCAATCATCAATTACACACTGTAGCTGAAGATTGCGGATATATACTTACCAACCATCATAATGCACTTGCCGACGCGGAAGCCTGCGCAGAGATCGCGTTACAGTTATTATAAAACCATGCATTCTGTGCATGACTATACCTCAAAGTGAAAGCCTGTAAATGTTTTTCATAGAAAGGCAAGCAATATTTTTTAAAAAACCGTATATTTGATAATGACTAACAATTGAATGTATGGTACCAAAATCAGATATGAAGCTGGCAGTCCTTATCGATGCCGATAATATACCCTACTCCAACATAAAAGGTATGCTCGATGAAATAACCAAGTTCGGAATACCAACTATCAAACGCATTTATGGCGATTGGACAAAACCCTCTGTCTCGGGATGGAAACAACCCTTGCTCGAACATGCCATAACCCCGATACAACAGTATAGCTACACTACAGGAAAAAATGCAACAGACTCTGCCATGATTATCGATGCAATGGATATATTGCATAGCGACAAAGTAGACGGTTTTTGTCTCGTATCCAGCGACAGCGACTTCACCCGTCTGGCCGTGCGGTTGAGGGAATCCGGAATGTTTGTGCTCGGACTGGGGGAGAAAAAGACCCCTAACCCTTTTATCGTAGCCTGCGACAAATTTATCTACATAGAGATACTTGAGAATTCTGATAATCAGCAGAACACACAATCGCCGGGAGCATCCACAGAAACCAAGAGCCCTAATATTGAACCTGTGAACAAGAAGCTTATCCAGTTACTTAAGAGTACAATCCGCGATGTGGCTGATGATGATGGCTGGGCATATCTCGGTGAGGTGGGTAACCTGATCATTAAGAAGCGTCCCGATTTTGACTCCCGCAACTATGGTTTTCCAAAACTAACCCCCCTGATAAAATCACAGAAAAAGGTTTTTGAAATAGATGAACGGGATATTGACAAGAGCCGCACAAAACTCATTTATGTGAAAGTGAAAGAATAGATATCCTCTAAATTTTTAAATCAATCAACTATATTATTTCTCTAACTATAGGTATATGAATGCCTACAGTCGCCCTCTTTTTTATGCCTCTTAAATGTTATAATACTATAAAATATGTAACAGAGTCTTCAATCCGGCCTGCTTACGGCAATATTTTCCGTATATTGTAAAGAATCAACAAAACATATCAAATTTTTAACATTAAGATGGACAGAGTATTAAAATCATATACTCTCCACAATTTCCTTACTATTCCCCAGATAACATCATTATCGAAGGAAATGGTAAAGGATATCGAAGTTGTAGGAAGAGTATTACCATTTAAAACCAACAACTATGTGGTGGATGAACTGATAGATTGGGATAATCTTGACACCGACCCTATTTTTACATTGAACTTCCCGAGGCGGGGCATGTTAGAGAAAAAGCATTATACAACTGTAGAGCGGCTTTTAAACGAGCATACCGGCGACAACAGGGAGCTAAATGAGAAGATACAGCAAATACGATTATCCCTCAACCCTAATCCGGCCGGACAGGAACATAATGTTCCCTATCTGGGAGAAATAAAGCTGAAAGGTATTCAGCACAAATATCCGGAGACAGTCTTATTCTTCCCCAGCCAGGGACAAACCTGCCATGCATACTGCACATTCTGTTTCCGATGGCCGCAGTTTTCAGGGATGAACGAACTGAAATTTGCGATGAAAGAAGCCGACCTGCTCCTCAAGTACCTGCGCCTGCACACAGAAGTTACCGATGTACTGTTTACCGGTGGTGACCCCATGATAATGAATGCCTCTACTCTGGAAGCCTATATAAAGCCTCTGCTCGAACCGGAGTTCGACCATATCCGCACTATCCGTATCGGAACAAAGTCTCTGGCATACTGGCCATACAGGTATCTGAGCGATAAAGACAGCGATGATATTATCCGCCTGTTTGAACTCGTAAATCGTTCGGGTAAGAATCTTTCCCTTCAGGCCCACTTCAATCATCCGAGAGAACTATCTACCGAAGCCGTTGGACAAGCTATCGCCCGTATTCGCTCGACAGGCTCGCAGATACGCACACAATCTCCTCTCCTGCGCAATATCAATGACAAACCCGAACTATGGGCAAAGATGTGGCGCAAACAGGTAGATCTGGGATGTATTCCATATTATATGTTCATTGCGCGCGACACCGGATCGAAGCATTACTTCGAATTGCCACTGGAAAAATGCTGGCAGATATTCCGCCGTGCTTACAGACAGGTCAGCGGCCTGTGCCGTACTGTCAGGGGGCCCAGTATGAGCGACCATGCGGGAAAGATACAGGTGTTAGGCGTGCAGGAAGTAAAAGGAGAGAAGATATTTGTTCTCCGTTTTATACAAGGACGAAACCCTAAATGGGTGGATATTCCTTTCTTTGCCGAATATGAGCCCAGAGCGACATGGTTCAATCAGTTAAAGCCAGCCTTTGGTGAAGAGAAATTCTTCTTTGAAGAACAACGGACCAAATTGGAAGCCACTAAGCCATTCTTATTCGAATAGTGTCCGTTCTTTTGCTACAATATAAGAGCAGCTTCCGGGTATGATTACGGAAGCTGCTTTCTTTTATTTTGTTTGTACAGGATACCTGTTTCCTTTGTAGCTTTTGAGCATAGCGCGTGTGGAACCTATATTCAGCTTCGAGTCGAGCCGTACCGGCATACGGTTATTATCGTTGGTTATATACACCTTCATAGCTTCTTTCTTATCACTGAAAGCATCATCCATGATACTTAGGGTCAGCTTCATACAGCTATATTTATTATCGTCGTTCGCTTCCACGATCTCTATTCCCTCATATTCTATCACCATATTTACTTTTTTCTTTCCCGAAATAAAGTCGACTTTAACAGTCTCCCCTTTTTTCATTCCGGAATAATTGAGGGTGCGGGCATAATATACAACACTCATCATATCATACATACAAGAATGAGATGTCAGTGTTTCATTAAATTTAAAATCGCCGTTTTTATGTCTTATTGTATTTATGCTTACCTTATCACCTGTATAGGTATATGTTACCCTTTCCTTTGTATAATCTTTACCTTCCGCCGCATTCTTAACATAGGCGAGAGGCACTAAGTCTTTCGTAAGATAACACGACAAAGTATCATTCAGGCTGAATATTTTCCTTGCAGTACCTGTCGACTGAGCCATCAGTGTCATCTTAAGGGCATCGGTATTATTATACCTCTCAGCCACAGTCTTTAATGTAGATATTCCGGCTTTTGTATGGATGAGTCCGTATTTGAAATACAAATCATAAGTCATTTCCTCACCTGCCTGAAAGTAGATGTTATTTATTTTACATTTACCCTGCGCCTGTGTATGCATACTGACTAAAACCAATAACATCAGCGCTATTCCTGTAATTCTTTTAATCATACTCTTATTATTTTACCCGATCGGCATTAATATCCACTGTTCATACTTTGATTACTGCTGCCTCTCGCCCCATATTGGGAATTATTGCTTCTGCTCGAATTCGAATCGGTCGAGTTTCTCGATCTGTCTCTATTCTGCTGATTTTCTTTTTCCTCTTTTTCTTCGAGCTGCTTCCTTCTCGATTCTTTTTCCTGAGGTTTCTGTTTTGTAATTTCCAAAGGTTTCTGCTTCGCCAATGTGGCCGGATCTATTATCCAGGCCTCATCGTCATAGACTTCCGAGAATGCCCTTATTTTATATTCCTTCGGCGAATAACAAACCATTTCCGGCTGCAAACCTTTCTGGAAATCGCCTGTATCCCATATTCCGTTATTATTGCTGTCCAGTACAATGCGTACATAATATGACCCCGGATCCAAATCTTTAAAGACTGCAATATTATCTATGACCCGAGTTTTGCGAATTGGTTTATCCGACTTATCTAAAAGTTCCATAAAAGAGGGAATACTATCTATACCTGCAACTCTGATAGCAAGCTGTCCGTACTGATCTTCGGCCTTTACCTTAAATTTCTGGTCGATCTTATTATTCCATAACCCGTATATACTGTATATAGAAGCCGAGTCTATCTGTATACGGTATTCATTATTATACCCCCATTTATTCCGGATAGTATATTTTCTTGGATTCACACTATCTGCTTCGAGCTGGAACGGAATATCATAATACACAGTATCTCTCAACTGCTGTAATTTTATTTTATTCGATAAAGTATCCATAACAGGCTCTTCAAACAACAGCGAAATGCTTTTATGAGTATCCCATGCAGAGGAAAGGTTATTTGCTATGTTCAGGAAAGTGATTTCAGGTTCGTCACTCTCTTCTTCCTTTTTCTTTTTTTCTTTCTTCTTATCATCTTTTACGGGCTTTCGGGTTCTGTCCATAAAAGTCAGGGTATCAGTTACCGGCAGGGATTGATTCAGCGTATCTGTCTTCAGGTAAGTAACCCGGATAGACAATGTATCTATTGCCATCACCTCTTTGTCCTTGATCCAATATGTAATAGTATCGTTTTTAGGAGTTCGTTCCATTATAAACCAGTCTTTGCTTCCGTCAAAGTTCAACGGCTCTATCTGAGGCATCTCTGTAGGTGCTCCAAAAAAGAGGGACAACTTATTCCGGATACGTTCATGCTTCTGTAAAAACTGACGCTGAAAGCCCGATTTAAACGTCCGTAATATTATATTGTCCGGTAAAAAACGAGTATATTGTACTGCCACAACGGTATCTATCACTTTCTTTTCCTTATCCACATAAGTGGTATCGAAGCGTGAAGCTTTTTCAGATGCAGGCTCCACGATAGTTTCCATAAAAGCAATGGCTTCTGACGGATTATCGTACATATAATCGCGGTTAGAGTCATCCAGCGCGTACAACCTATACTTGCCGGGAGCAACACCACGGATGGTAAAATCACCGGATTCATTTGTGCGCGAGATGCGTTCAAACTTGGTTTTAGTAAAAGCTGTATCGTTCAGATTGGAATGAAGTCCGACATAAATACCTTTTACAGGCTCCAGATTATCTGCTGTAAGTACTTTCCCCGATACGGCCATAGAATCTACTATATCGCCTGTAGAGAAAGAGAAGGAAAAATTCTCTATCGGATTCTTCTCATTATTATCTACGATCGAATTTGTAAAGTCAATCGTATATGTCGTATTCGGCAATAAAGTATCCCTAAGCTCCACATTTACTTTCCTGTTTACCGTATTGATGACGGGAAACGCTTTCTGGGGCGGGGTAATGATTACATTCTCGGAAGGCCTTTCTATCGTAACATTTTCATCAAACTCGATGACTATCTTCCCTTTTTTTACCTGAGTTGCATTAAATCCGGGATTACTCCTTACCACTTTAGGGCCTTCCAGATCATAAGCACCTCCCGTTGGTGATGCCATATTGGCACAAGCTACTGCAATCAAGGAAATTGCAACTAAAATAAGCGAAAATAAGATATGCCTTTTCAAAAAATGTAACATCTGTTTTTCCAAGTTTTACGCAAAAATACAACGTTTTATACATAAATATGTCTCAAAGGACATAAAATAGCTTAAATCAGCCTCTAATCAGAAGCCTCTTCCCACCGAAGGAGAAAATCTGTGTAATAATCTATACAACCTTCTAAAAGGTAACAAAGGTAACAGATATATCAGCTATTAGCTGATAGCTTTTAGCCGTTAGCTTAGGCTATCGCATAAGTGGCTTTCAGTTAGCAGTTAACAATATTCTCACGCAGAGACGCAAAGACGCAAATTCTAACACATCACCATATTTACGTTTATTGACTATATTTGGTTAAAACCTGACAACTTTTTCCTGTTTTATTGCTGTTTATTTCACATATATTAACTATGTGTAGTTAAAAAGTAACAAAGGTAACAGCTTTTTCAGTCATCAGTCATCAGTTAGCAACTTGTATCTCGTACCTTGTCTACTTGTATCTATTTACTCACTATTTATTACTTTTTATCCTTTCGTCCTTTCGGATTTGCAATTCGAAAGTTTCTATTGTCAGGATTTATAATCCGTTAAAGAGCCTGTTGGATTGTAAATCCTGATAATAAAAAGCAGGGGATTACAAATCCCCTGCGACGCAGGGGCAGGGCTGTTAAGTTCTCCTCTTTGGTATATTGTTTTCTGCTGTCATTCTGAACGAAGTGAAGAATCTCGACTCTGAAAAACGAGATGTTTCACTTCGTTCAACATGACAAAGAGGATATGAGGATTCAGAACTTAAGAGCCCTGCCCCTTGGGGAAACAACGGCGGAGCCAATTAGAGGGCTTTCATCCTTTCAAAGAGCTATAAGCCAACAGCTATAAGCTATATACATAGATAAAGTGTTCTCCAAAACTTATAATTTTCTACTAACTGAATCCGCTAGTATTATCTGGCTTTCATTTCCCATATTGAACAATAAATCAATAATACTCATATTGGCTATGAATCCGAATCTTTGTTCAAAAACCTGATAATATGGTACGGGTGAAAAATCTGTATCCGACAATTTCCATTCTTTTTTGGGATGAATCAGTTCTCTGAAATCAGACTCCGTATCCGCAAATTCGGTCTTATAAGTCGCCGTATATTGTATTTGGGGCAGATTTATGTCTAATAAGCGAAGAATCAGATTATTTAGTTCTTCATTATAGTCGAACAAAAAAGAGTACTTTTTATGATAGAAGGGATAGAAATCGTCCTGATAGTATTCGAAAAAAGGTGTCGAATTATAAGCCGATATAATAGCATTCCAGTGCATATGCTGCCAGTTATCATGTTCGGCAATTCTGATATCTTTCATCAAAGTCTTATCTTTTGACGAATGTTCGACCGGAACAGACAGGGATATTTCACCATTCGCCGAAACGATGGTGCAACGGTTACGATATGTTTGCTTAATATAATTGTCGTTTTGCTCGATAAGGACACGGCCGGCAAGAAGAAATTTTGTATAATACTGAACCGGAGCGAGGTATGCAGAAGAAAGGTATATGCTATTTAATTCCATCTGTCACTTATTTTATAGAAGAGAAACAACGTTCCGGCCTTGTGCCGTTTTCATCGGAGCTATGCCAAATCAGGCTGGCCTTACCTACAATACTACTGAACGGAATGAAGCCGATAGACCGTGAATCTGTGGAATGAATACTGTTATCTGACAACATCCAGTAATAACTGTCTTCAAAAGTATAATCAACTTGCCTTATATCATCTATCAACAGTTCTCCCCCTTCAATTTTCACATCTTTTCCTTCCTGTTCCTGCAAAATCATCTGCTTATACATAATAAGGTTATTTTCGTCCAGATCTATTATTTTCCCTTTAAAGGGTATAAGGAACGTATGGCTTTTCAGTGTATCTTTTTTGCAGGGAACAAGCGTCAGCGAATCCGATAAACTTTCATTCAGCACAAATGCATCGTATTTGCTCAAGTGCGTGATTACACTATCGCCCTGCACCGTGCCTACGGGTACAGATATCTGCAACTCCTTAGCTATATCGTCCAGTTCTTTTTTAACCGATACCTTAAAACTGTATTCTTCCATTGTATTGGGACAGCCTGAATACGGCCTTCCGTTGATAATAAACAATCCATTCTCTACCCGCATGGAATCTCCGGGCAACGCAACGCAACGGCTGAGCAACAGGCTCCTCTTATCCAGTGGTTTATCTGTCTCCAGGGGATTGTTGAAAAGCACGATATCCCCCCTATCTACACCGCGTGCAAAAATTCTTTTATATGGTGCCTGCAAAGCGGTAGAGTAAGACTTAATACCGAATATTTTATCAAATGTGAACGGGATGCTCAATAAGGTTACCGGCATACGGATACCATAGGCCGTTTTATTTATCAGTATTTTGTCTCCCCTCAGCAATGTCATTTCCATTTGCGCGGAAGATACAGAAAATGATTCAAGTAAGAAACTACGCACCAGTAAAACAATGAGCAAAGTAACAAGAATTACTTTGCCCAAATAAACGTATATATTTTTCTTTTTTGAAGACATTGAATTAGTTACAGGTTACTTCGCCCTACGGGCAGTTACAAGTTACAAGTCAACAAGTATTTTTCCTCACTCTCCCTGTAAGTCCCCTCCGGGGGATTTAGGGGGCTTCACTTTTTGTTCCCCGATGTAAATAATCTGTTCCAGCGAATCTTACCGCTAAACCATCCTTTATCCTTATCCAGAGACAGCCATATAAACAATGGCTTACCTACGACATGATCTTCGGGAACAAATCCCCAGGAACGTGAATCGGCAGAATTATCACGATTATCACCCATCATAAAGTAATAGTCATATTTGAATGTATAAGAATCGGCCTGTTGCCCATTGATATACACTTTGCCGTCACGATAGTCAAAATCATTATGCTCATAATTTTTGATACAGCGGATATAAGCCGCAACTTTATAATCCACATCTGTATCAAATTTTATAGTTTCGCCACGCTTAGGAATCCATATTTTAGGAAAGTCACCTGAATAACAATCCTGAGCCCATGTAATAGGATATACATAGTCGCCATTACCGATATCACGTTTGATTCCCGCTTTTTTCTTAAACTCATTCATTGGGAAGACGGTCAGTACAAATGGTTTTTCTTTTATTTTTTCAACCATTGCTTTTGTCAGAGGAATCTGATATGCTAGTCCGAAACCGCCATTATTATACTTAAATCCGAGGCTGACCAGCCTCACACTGTCTGCGCCATCTATCCCCATGGGATTAAAAGAATATACCATTTTTTGCCCCATACTGTTGGTATACAAATAGTCATCCTCGCTGGCGCCTAATCCTTCAAATATCTTTGGAGCTATCTCGGTCCCGTCGGTCTGGATAAAATACAGTAACTGCATATTCTCCGGACTGGCAATCGGTTTATCATCTATGTAAACAATATCATTTATAAGTTCTATAGTTTCTCCGGGTAGCCCGACACACCGCTTCACATAATTTTCCCGTCTGTCTACAGGTCTGTATACTATATCTCCATATGTCCTTTTATCACTCCAGACTACATCTCGCCCAACCCTTTTAGCCAGTGCGTAATAATCTCCATTCTGATAATTAAGCGCTACCGTATCTCCGGACGGATAGTTGAACACGACTATATCGTTGCGTTCTATATGCCCTGTACCTGTAAACCGTTTATATTCCAACTGCGGTTTTTCCAGATACGACTTAAATCCGCCAACAGGAAACGTATGCTGCATCAATGGCAGCGAAAATGGAGTCATCGGGGAACGTGCCCCATAACTAACCTTGCTTACACAAAGGAAGTCTCCTACTAAGAGCGATTTTTCGAGTGACGAAGTCGGTATCTGGTAATTCTGGAAAAAGAATGTATTAATGATCCAGACACCTACCAATGCGAAAACGATAGCATCCACCCAGTCGAGGATTTTCCTCACATGCGGGTTTTTAGCATTGCGCCATGCTCCCCACGGGATAAATTTCGTAATATAGATATCTATAAAAACCGGGATAAGAATCAATACTCCCCAGTAGCCTGTCCAGATAACAAATAAAACACACAATATGCAGGCAAGGATGGCATATATCCATTGCCTTACACCGGGCCTCCGTTTTTCCTGTGCGCTATCTTTTCTAGTGTTATTTTCCATATTGTAAGTAAAAGCAGGTTTGCAACCTTATTTTAAAATTTAAGCATATCATCCATTCCCAGAAAGCCTTTTTTACCTTTGGTAAATTCAGCGGCAATAACTGCTCCCAAAGCAAATCCTTTCCGGCTTTTCGCATCGTGCTTGATGCTGATAATGTCGGCATCCGACTCATATATTATTTCGTGTATGCCGGGAACTTCGCCTTCACGGATACAATGGATAGCCAGATCTGATTGTTTTTCTTCAACTTCAAGATTCCAGCGTTCCTTGCGGCTGATATTTTCAATTACACCTTCTGCAAGCGTTATAGCTGTTCCGCTTGGAGCATCCAATTTATGAATATGATGTATCTCCTCCATCTTCACATCATAGTCCGGATAATTATTCATTATCCGTGCCAGATACTTATTCAACACAAAGAAGATATTTACTCCCAGGCTATAGTTCGATGCATAGAAAAAAGTCTGTCCTGTCTCCGAACATGCTTTTTTTACTTCATCCATATGTTCGAGCCAGCCGGTTGTACCTGCCACGACAGGAACATGTGCGGCAAAACATTTCCTGTAATTATCTATTGCACTGTCTGGCGTAGAAAATTCGATTGCCACATCGGCACTTTTGAAAGCGGGCGAACCGAAATCATCCGGATTATTTACATCTATGATAGATACAATATTGTGACCTCTCGAAACAGCTATCTTTTCTATTTCATGTCCCATTTTACCATATCCGATGAGAGCTATATTCATATTTGAGTATTTGTTAATTTAATCGATTAAAGCTTACAAATATACATAAAAACTTATTTCCAAAGGGTTTCCCTTTTAATTAATCCTTGATTATAAGCTTTTTTAAGGCCAAAGGCTTACTTGTCTACCTTCTAAGCAAATCGGCCAAAACAAGTTGCAATTCGGCATTCTTCTTTAATTTCTAGTTTTCACTTAGTTAAGCCTCTTAACCTAGATACAAAAGGTTAGTCGCCCTGACCTCCGATTTCTTACATCAATTAGTTATTCTTAACACTACGATGCACTCGCTGCATCCTCTGGAAATCAAAAAATCTTTATACCCAAATCCCTGATTTTCTTTATATCTTTCACACTTTTTTTACGAAAAACGAGTGCGGCAATGCAAATACCGATCGCCAGACAAAACAATAGCGAAGAGGTAAGAATAAAGTTATATACAGTATCCTGTAGCAATGACGAACCTTCATTATCCGTCCCCTCTTCGTATATCCTGATACAGCCGAGCATTGTACGATAGGCATACAATCCGGGGATCATCGTAATACAGGCAGGAAGTGTAAAGACGACAGGAGGTGTGTGTATGCGGTGAGCGCAATATATACCGGCAAGCCCGATAAATACAGTCCCGCAAAGTGTAGATGCGACCAAACCATAATCCAATTGCAACAGCACAAACCGGATACAATGCCCTACCCCTCCTAACAATCCTGCAATCAGCAAAGCTTTTCGGGGAGTCTCGAAAAGAAGCGCGAAGCCTATTGCTACAAAAAAACTCAGAAAAGCATCTCTTAATATATCTATTATCATCTCTAAAAATTATTAATGCCTATCAATGACATACTCATAAACATACCAATAGCTATACATAGCAAAATAAAGCCGCCGAATGCCCCACGCGCAATACCTGTGGGTATATATCCCTCCAGCAAATCTATAATACAATTAATCAACGGGACACCCGGTATAAGAAACAGTACAGCTGTTGCTACCGATATATCAGGTGATAAGCCACAACCGAACAATACATTCATGCCGGAGATCGTTGTAGTCGCAAAAGCAGAACATACAACGGCAATCATCAGATTGAAACCCTTTTTTACCATTTCCTGACGCACTGTAAGCCCCATGAGTGACGCTATAAAGGCAAAAGCTCCGTCCATCCAGTCGCCTCCGGCAAGCAAACATAAGCAACCACATGCTACCCCGATAAAAACGCGTATCAGCCAGACAGGATGTTTAGGCGCGGCTTTTATCTCATTCAGGCAATTTTCCAGTTCATCCAACGAAATTTTATTCTCAAACAGCTTCCATGTTAACAAACTGGTATTTGTCAATATGCCGAAATGCGCACCATGATGCCTCACCCGCCTGTTTCCGGTTACTGTATTTTCGGGATTTTCACGATCTGTAACCGTTACCGATACAGCAGTAAAGGAGAGAAGCATCTCCACCTTAAAACAAGTCGTATCGGCAATACGCTGCACATTCCGGTTTATACGTTCACAATGGGCGCCTGACTCTAACAGAATCGTACTTACCTCCAAAATCAGATCGGCAAATTTTGTTGCGGGCATACCTTTGTCCTCTGACGAAACATTTTCCATTTTGTTCGCTTTATAAAATTAATCTCCGGGAGAATAAATAATTCCGTCGGTACCTTACATAGAGATTTCTGTTATGCATAATAACTAAAACAATGCAACTTTGACTATTGCACAAAACCAACTCTGTCCGAACATGAATTTTTACTTCTCCGACTTGCCTCTAATCCTCGAAAGACAAAATCATACTATTACTGGCAGGTCTTCTGACTTACTCTTGTTTCTTGCAGCCTTCCCGACAGACAGTTAACAGTGAGCAGTAAACAGTTAATAAAATGATAACTGAAACTAATGACCGGTAACTGTCGATCAGTGGCATTGGGTATCGCTCGAAACAACATCAATGAATGTTAACTGTTCACTGAAAAGAGTTTACAGCAGCGGGCCTGTTCAGGATTTGCACCTGATTCCCTTTTCATTACTTATCCGAAGATGCGGACTTGTAACACCAATAATCGAGTACAAAGTTGGAATAAAAAATTGGAATAATAATATATTAAGAAAGTATTTTTTTCTGTAACTATCGGTAAATTATCAGGAATAAAGATAAATTAATATCGTAAATTATCCGATTTGGAAAACTTTTCAACAATATAAAAATTTTATTTATCTAATAATATGATATTTACAATTTATTTCGGAAAACTTAGTAATTATTTTAAAATAAATAAATCTCATTTTTGAAAACCATATAAAAAAAATAATCTACCTTTGTTATCATATACGGTTCTGAAATAAAATCAGATGAAAAGGGAATCAGGTGCAAATCCTGTACTATCCCCGTAGCTGTAAATTTCAAGAAAAGGTTAGGCCCTCACGCCACTGATCGACAGTTACCGGTCATTAGTTTCAGTTATCATTTTATTAACTGTTTACTGCTCACTATTAACTGAACATTGGGAAGGCTCCTAACCGGGAAATAAGTCAGAAGACCTGCCGTGTATACATTCGTAGCTTTCGGGAGAAAAGCGATAGAATAGAGTATGCGGTGACTTTACATCTTTAATCTCTCTTCGCCTATTTTGGTCTCTATCCCCGTCAGTTACATTGAAACAATGTATCATTAATCAACAATTGACAACGCGAAAGCGGGTCGAATACTTTCTTTTACTTATAACATAATACAACCATGATCCAGACAGTCATAAAAAGAGACGGACGCATAGTCGGCTTCAATGAAGAAAAGATAATGGCAGCTATCCGCAAAGCCATGTTACACACCGAACAAGGAGAAGATTCTTCCCTGATAAGACGCATCACGGATTTTATTTCTTGCCAGGGTAACGAACAAATGACCGTAGAGCAAATTCAGGATATGGTAGAAGTGGAACTGATGAAAAGTCCGCGAAAAGAAGCTGCTAAAAAATATATCGCTTACCGCGACCAACGCAATATTGCCCGAAAAGCCAAGACCCGGGACATGTTTCTCGAAATCATAGAGACCAAATCGAACGATATCACACGCGAAAATGCCAACATGAACGCTGATACTCCGGCAGGAATGATGATGAAATTCGCGAGTGAAACTACGAAGCCTTTTGTTGACGACTATCTGCTGCTGCCGGAAGTAAAAGAAGCCGTCCGCCGAAACTATTTACATATTCACGACAAGGACTATTATCCGACCAAAAGCCTCACTTGTGTACAGCACCCATTAGATAAGATACTTCAGCATGGATTCAATGCCGGACATGGAGAATCGCGTCCTGCCAAACGTATAGAAACAGCGAGCATGATCGGCTGCATATCCATGGAAACAGCCCAGAATGAAATGCATGGTGGCCAGTCCATCCCTGCTTTTGATTTTTATCTGGCACCTTTTGTCAGGCGTAGTTTTATTGAAGAAATAAAAGTGCTGGAACAGATAAACGGACTGGACTACAAACACCTTTACGAAACACCAATAGAGGATTACTTATCAAAAGACCTGACCGGATTACATGGTGACGAAAGAATTATCCAACATGCCATAAACCGTACAGTGAGCCGTGTACACCAGTCGATGGAAGCCTTCATCCATAATATGAACACCATACACTCCCGGGGAGGCAATCAGGTGGTATTCAGTTCTATTAATTATGGAACGGATACTTCTGCCGAAGGAAGATGCATCATGCGGGAACTGTTAATCAGCACAGATGAAGGCGTGGGCAACGGAGTAACAGCCATTTTCCCGATACAGATATGGAAAAAGAAGCGGGGAGTAAGCTATTTACCAACAGACCGGAATTACGATTTATACCAACTGGCATGCAAGGTGAGCGCACATCGTTTCTTCCCTAACTTCCTGAATCTGGACGCGACATTTAACCAACATGAAGAATGGAAGGAAAACGATCCCCGCCGTTTTGAGTATGAGGTAGCAACAATGGGCTGCCGTACCCGCGTATTTGAAAACCGTTTTGGAAAGAAAACATCGGTAGGCAGAGGCAATCTTTCTTTCTCTACACTCAATCTGGTACGCATTGCTCTGGAATGCAGAAACATAGAAAACCAAAAGGAAAGAATCGACTGCTTTTACAGGAAACTGGATCAGATGCTTGAGCTGGCCGCTCTCCAATTGCATCGCCGCTTCGAGTTCCAAAAGACAGCCGCTCCCAAACAGTTTCCTTTACTAATGTCGGTGCTATGGGAAGGATGCGAGCAACTGGCAGGCGAGGATACAATAGAGAAAGTTATCAATCAGGGCACATTGGGCATAGGTTTCATCGGACTTGCCGAAGCCTTGGTTGCCCTTACCGGCAAGCATCACGGAGAAGACGAAAACGCCCAAAAACTAGGTCTGGAAATGATAACATATATGAGAGACCGGGTAAATGAATTTTCTGATAAATATCAGCACAACTATAGCGTACTGGCCACTCCCGCCGAAGGACTTGCCGGGCGGTTTACACGGCGCGACAAAAAAGATTTCGGGCTTATTGAAGGAATTACAGACCGGGAGTATTATACAAACTCTAACCATGTACCTGTATATTACTCATGCAGTGCACATCGCAAAGCTAAAATCGAAGCTCCATATCACGATCTTACGCGTGGAGGACATATATTTTATGTCGAAATGGATGGCGACGCGACTCATAATCCAGAAGCTATTATGACCGTTGTAGATATGATGGATAAATATAATATCGGCTACGCCTCGGTCAACCATAATCGCAACCGTTGCCTGAAATGCGGATACGAAAATGCCGCTACACAAATAAATGAGTGCCCCCGTTGCGGAAGCATGCAGATAGACCGTCTGCAACGTATAACGGGTTATCTGGTGGGTACTACCGATAGATGGAATAGCGCAAAACTTGCTGAACTTAATGACCGTATTGTCCATGAATAGTAATATATCGATACTGGATATTGTACACGACACCACCGTAGATGGCCCCGGATTCCGGACTGCCATCTATGCCGCCGGGTGCACACACCTTTGCAAAGGATGCCACAATCCACATTCGTGGAATATTGAGAACGGTAAAACATATTCCATCGATAATTTATTGGAGGAAATTAAAGAATCGGAGTTTGCGAATGTAACCTTTACTGGCGGCGACCCCTTTATGCAGGTAGAAGGGTTTACAGAACTAGCCCGAAGAATCAAATCCGAAACGGATAAAAATATCTGGTGCTACACAGGCTATATTTATGAACAAATCATAAGGTCAGAAAGGCTATCCCGGATACTTCCCTATATAGATGTACTTGTAGACGGGCGATATGTTGAATCATTAAAAGATGAATCCCTTATCTTCAGAGGTAGCAGCAATCAGCGGTTAATCAATGTCGGAAAATCATTAAAAAGTGCGGCGGTCGTCATCTGGAATAATAACCATTGCATGGAATTATCACATCTACACATACAAAATAAATTTTCTACTGCCAGTCATATAGCAATTTAAGATAAAATATCTACCTTTGTCATGGTTTTGGTGTCATCCTTTATGTTCTTAAAGGATGGTGAAAAGGGAACCGGGTGAGAATCCCGGGCAGACCCGCTGCTGTAAGCTCTTTTCAGTGAACGGTTAATACTAATCACTGATATTTTTTGAACAAAACTTATAGCCACTGTTTTGATAAGCTATTAGCCATTAGCTGATAGCTGTTAGTAAAAAAGCTAAAGGCCAATGGCTAATAGCTATAAGCTGACTAAAGATGGGAAGGCAATTCAAAAATGGAGTAAGCCAGAAGACCTGCCAGAATTGATCAATTAAAAAGCTTTCGGGAAATAAGGCTTGAGAACCATAAAAAGATTCTCTCACTACAAGGTGAGGATTCATTATTATTTTTTCTGTTTCCTTAAGTTCCGAGAGCCATGTTTATTCTTTTTTAGAAGAAATTGGGCATGCTTTTTGTGATATATCTATATGTCCGGTTTTTAATTATTGAAACGCCAAGTTGAATTTAAATAATAACAAATGGAAGCATATAAAGATTTTAAAGGGACCAAGTGGAAAGAAAAAATCGATGTAAATGATTTTATCTTAAAAAATTATACAGAATATACAGGAGATGAATCTTTCCTGGAAGGTGCAACAGATGCCACTACAAAGCTATGGAATAAGCTAAGCGAGATGTTTAAGGTTGAAAAGGAAAAAGGTGTTTATGACGCTGAAACCAGAATTCCTTCTCAGATCGATGCTTATGGCGCAGGGTATATAGACAAGGATCTGGAAAAAATAGTAGGTGTACAGACAGACAAACCTCTCAAGAGAGCTATCTTCCCTAACGGCGGGCTTCGCATGGTACAGCAAAGCCTTGAAGAATACGGCTACAAACTTGATCCGGTTACAACAGAAATATTTTCAAAATATCGTAAAACTCATAACGAAGGTGTATTTTCGGCATATACCGACAGTATCCGTCGCGCCAGAAGCAACGGCTTATTAACGGGCC
This sequence comes from Dysgonomonas sp. UBA7710, assembly GCF_002482385.1. GTDB lineage: Bacteria > Bacteroidota > Bacteroidia > Bacteroidales > Dysgonomonadaceae > Dysgonomonas. The sequence goes on from NZ_DLFW01000040.1 coordinate 28,448, forward strand.
TGCCCGATGCATACGGACGTGGTCGTATTATCGGTGACTATCGCCGTATTGCACTCTATGGCGTAAACCGGCTGATTGCCGAGCGTGAAAAACGTTACAAGGAATGCGATCCTATCGTTATGACAGATGATCTGATCCGTCTTCGGGAAGAACTGAATTCACAGATACAGGCACTGAAAGCCCTGAAACGCATGGCTGCTGATTATGGATTCGACATTTCAAATCCCGCGACCAATGCTCAGGAAGCTATCCAGTGGACATATTTCGGTTATCTGGGAGCTATTAAAGACCAGAATGGTGCAGCAATGAGCCTGGGACGTGTAACCACCTTCCTCGATATTTACATCGAACGGGACTTAAAAGAGGGGATCATCACAGAGAAAGAAGCTCAGGAGATGATCGACCATTTTGTAATGAAACTCCGTATTGTTCGCTTCCTCCGTACAAACGAATATAATGAACTATTCTCCGGAGACCCTGTCTGGGTTACCGAGTCGATCGGCGGAATGACCAATAACGGGCGTACGATGGTAACCAAAAACAGCTACCGTATGCTACACACCCTCTATAATTTAGGCCCGGCACCTGAACCGAATCTTACAATCCTGTGGAGCGACCGCTTACCTGAAGCATGGAAAAAATACTGCGCGAAGGTATCTATCGACACATCTTCTCTCCAATACGAAAATGACGATCTTATGCGTCCGCAACTGGGAGATGATTATGGTATTGCATGCTGTGTATCGCCAATGCGAATCGGACACCAGATGCAATTTTTCGGAGCCCGTGCCAATTTACCGAAAGCATTGCTTTATACTATCAATGGGGGTAAAGATGAGAAAACAAAGGCTCAGGTATTGCCTAAACACTGGGTAGAAAAGATTTCGGGCGATTATCTCGAATTTGACGAAGTATGGGAAAAGTTTGACCGTACCCTCGACTGGGTTGCTGAGACTTATGTGAAAGCACTGAATATTATTCATTATATGCACGATAAATACTCATATGAGGCTCTAGAAATGGCTTTACATGATGTAGATATCGTACGCACACAAGCCTTTGGCGTATCCGGCCTTTCCATCATCGCGGACTCGTTTGCCGCCATAAAATACGGAAGAGTGCGTATTGTAAGGGATGCTGACGGAGATGCGGTAGACTATATACAGGAAAAAGATTATGTTCCTTTCGGAAACAATGACGATAATACAGATCAGTTTGCCATAGATATAGTGGAGACGTTCATGCAAAAAATCCGTAAGCGCAAAATGTATAAAGATGCTATTCCGACTCAATCGGTATTGACTATCACATCTAATGTCGTTTATGGTAAGAAAACGGGAAATACTCCAGACGGACGCCGCGACGGAACTCCTTTTGCACCGGGTGCTAATCCGATGCACGGACGCGATACCAGAGGGGCCGTAGCATCATTGTCATCGGTAGCTAAACTTCCGTTCGAACATGCAAACGACGGTATATCTTATACATTTGCCATCACTCCCAGTACACTGGGTAAGAACCGTGAGGAAGAGGCTCAGAACCTTGCAGGACTGATGGATGGATATTTCTTGCAAACAGGCCATCACCTGAATGTAAATGTGTTCGACCGTCAACTACTGGTTGATGCGATGGAGCACCCCGAGAAATACCCTCAACTCACAATCCGTGTATCCGGTTATGCTGTGAACTTCATCAAGCTGACAAAAGAGCAGCAGCTGGATGTTATAAACAGAACAATTACAACTACGTTCTAATCTCACATAAGCTAATAAATCAGGCAGTTAGGAATTTTCTGCCTGATTTTCTTCAATATGAAAGGTCGTATTCACTCGTTTGAAACATTCGGCACCAAGGACGGGCCAGGTATCCGCTTTGTATTCTTTATGCAAGGCTGCCCATTGCGCTGTCTCTACTGCCACAACCCTGATACATGGAGGCCAAATGAGGCCAAATATGAACTGACACCTCAACAGGCTTTAGATGAAGTAATAAAAGTAAAAGCATTTGTAAAGGGAGGTGTCACTGTTTCCGGTGGGGAGCCGATGTTGCAACCGGAATTTGTATTGGAGTTATTCAAACTATGTAAAACCGCAGGGATACATACCGCCATAGATACTTCAGGCTTTCTGTTTAATGACAAGACAGAGGAAGTTTTGTCCTATACCGATCTTGTGTTATTAGATATCAAGCATATAAATCCCGATAAATACAAAGAGCTAACTGCCAGACCTCTTGAGCCTACCCTCAACTTTATAGAGTACCTCGCCGAAATAAATAAACCGGTCTGGTTAAGGTATGTCCTCGTCCCTCATTTCACAGATAATGAGGAAGATTTGCATGAGTGGGCCCGGTACGTAAGTCAGTTCAAAAATGTGGAACGCGTTGATATCCTGCCTTTTCATCAGATGGGAATACATAAATGGGAGCAGATCGGACAAGAATACAAGTTGAAGGATATAAACCCTCCATCAAATCAGGAATTGAAGAAAGCGGAAACGATTTTCAAAAGCTATGGACTCAATGTATAATCTCTATTCTTAATTTAAGAGACAAATAATGAAAAACTACAACACTCCGAAAGAGATCACAGAGGAGTTTGCCAATTCAGGTATTTATAAAAGCGATTTACCATTATCCAAATTCAGTCTGATAGCCATACTCGGAGGAGTATTTATTGCCTTCGGCGGATTGCTCTCGGTTATGGTTGCAGGGGGAATGCCCGGAGTAGGTGCAGATAATCCCGGACTGATTAAATTTATTGCCGGGGCGCTTTTCCCTGTCGGGCTTATTATAGTATCCGTCACCGGGGCAGATTTATTTACCAGTGACTGTACAGCGTTTACACTTCCCCTATTGGAGAAGAGACTAAAGACTTTTACTCTCATTAAGCTCCTTATCCTCTCTTACCTATTCAACTTTGTAGGTTCTCAGGTAGTCGCTTATCTGCTCTCGTCAGGAGTCGGACTATTTGATAAAGACCCCTGGCAACATTACCTGCATCACTATGCAGAAGTAAAGGTAAACCAAGACTTTATGACCGTCTTTATCAAAGGAATCGGAGCCAACTGGCTGGTTTGTCTGGGAATGTGGATGGGATATGCAGCAAAAGATATTATAGGGAAATGTATAGGTATATGGATTCCTGTCATGCTCTTTGTTACTTTAGGTTATGAACACTCCATAGCCAATATGTTCTTCATTCCCGCAGCTATCTATTCGGGTGCGGATATCCTTTGGAGTGATTTTATTCTTCATAATTTAATTCCTGCCACACTGGGCAACCTTATCGGAGGGGCTGTATTAGTCGGATGTGTTTATTGGTACCTGTACTCAAGAAAAAAATGATCTTTAATATATTAAGATAGCAGGCCTTTACTTTATAAAGTAAAGGCCTGCTTGTTATTCTCATGATTAGTACTAATCAGTCAATTTTCTTTATAACATTCCTCGCCAACTCTATCTTATATCTCTTACCTTTCATTTTTTCATCCTTAATATTAGACAAAAGTGTTTTCACAGCCGGAAAACGGACAGCTACAAAAGAGATAAAGTCTTTCACTTCTATCAGCCCCAGATCGGCTTTATCCAGCTTTCCCTTCTGCAAAAAGAAGCCGACAATATCACTTTTATTCAACTTGTTTTTCTTTCCCCCACTCACATAGATTGTTTTGTAGTCGGGCTTCTTCGGTAAAGGGTTTCCTGCTTTTAACTCTAATATATCCGTATTTTCAGGGATGTAATCCGGAGTTTTATCTTCTTTATACAATACAATATATGCTGTCCCGGAAGCATGCATACGAGCTGTACGGCCATTGCGATGAACAAATTCACTTTCTTTGGAAGGAAGATGGTAATGAATTACATGTTTCATCTCCGGAATATCCAGTCCTCTGGCGGCTAAATCAGTTGTAACCAGATAATTCAGACTACCATTTCTAAATTGAATAAGAATTTTTTCCCTGTCGTCCTGATCCATCCCTCCGTGATAATATCCGGTCTGTACTCCTTTCTTATTTAATAAATCACTGATGCGTTCCGCTACTTCCCGGTGGTTACAGAAGATAAGCGCCGGCTCGGAACCGAGGGAACATATAAGCTGAAGCAATGACTCTATCTTGTCCTTTTCCGGAGACAGGACAAGTTTAATAGAAAGAGTATCGTTCTTTTCTTCTTGTGTATAATCAAGAATCGCAGGTGATTCCATCTTTACAAAATCAGGAATCTCTACATCGGATGTTGCAGAAAGTAAAACCCTCTTCTGCAAGTTTGGGAATTGGCTGATAATCGTATTCATATCATCCTGGAAGCCCAGTTGCAAGGATTTATCAAACTCATCCAATACTAATATTTTTGCTGAACCGGTACTAAAGGAATTTCGCGCCAAATGGTCTTTCAGCCTGCCCGGTGTTCCTATAAGTATAGCCGGAGGATTACTCAAATTATTAAGTTCCGTCTCAATGGAATGTCCTCCATAACAAACATTCACTTTAAATCTTGTTCCCATTTTCTTCCAGACCTGCTCTATCTGGAGGGCCAATTCACGGGAAGGGACAATAACGAGGCATTGCACGCTTTTTACATCTTCCTTTAATAACCGGAGAACAGGCATTAAATAAGCAAGTGTTTTTCCTGAACCTGTAGGAGACAGCAGGATCGTATTTTGTTTATTAATGATCGTATCCCGGGCAGCAATCTGCATTTGATTCAGAGCTTCAATTCCCAGATTAGATAATATGCTGTTTGTTTGATCTTTTGTTTTCATTATGCAAAGGTAAGGTATTAACCAATCAATAGAAACTAATAGCATATTTTTCAATACTAAGGATATAGACAAATAAATAACCAACCCACCTTGTACATTGAATATACAGAATGGGCCAGGCTATTTCATTAATATACCTTTCTATTTTCCTTTCAGAAGAAACTCTTCAGCTCTTCCGGGACTCATCAATTCCCATAATGAAGCGACAACCCATCCGGGAGCAAAAATATCATTATAAAAGCCTTTGCCGTTTTTACCATAATCCCAATTCGTATGCTGCACTACTTCGGGATAATAGCCGGTTTTGGCAATACCGCACATATGCCCTTCATATGGAAGCAGCTGTCCCATAGAAGAACGTATAACTTTTATAAAATTTCCGAAACGAGGTTCCTCAAACTCGATTGAAAGCCAGTCTAACACCGAACCGAACTCAAAAATGAATACATCAATATGATTGTTCTCTACAGATACATTTCCCCATCCGCGGGTTTTTAACCCGATATCTCCCAGCATTTGACCTTTGGCAAAGGGAACATCCCACATGTAGTACCACGACAGGGTGAAATATGCAGCCTTCCTGCACAGACCGGCATAATATTGTCTTTCCTCACCTTTCGAGATAAGCGCTAAATAATAGGTTGCAGAGGCGGTATACAAAGATGCTTCTTTATCTTCACAATTGGCATCGAGAGTAGATGAAAAATAATCTGCCTTATCTATCAATTCTGTTTTCAGATATTCGGCTGTCTTCTTTGCACTTTTCAGATATTTAACATCACCAAAGTATTTATATGCCATTACCAGAGGCAGAGTAGCGGATGGAGTGCTACTCCCGCTTTTATCGACAACGCTAAAATCGTCCTTAAATTTACGGGGAAAACTTCCATCTTCATTTTGTAAACGAAGTATCCTGTCTAAAATGGTTTTTATGCGGGCTTCCCATTCCGGATGTTTTCGCCCTTTTTCCTTCTCGTATTGCAGATAGTGAAACATAGCATATATGCCCTCGGACTGCCTGCGTATGCTGAACACATCCGTTTCTTTTCCAGCATCCTGATCGACATATTCCCTGAAAAAGCCATTTTTGGTAAAACCATATTCTAAATAACTCAAAAATACTGAATTACTGTTATTCACCAGATCTGATCTCCCATTCAGTTCTCCATATTCATAAGCATTGAACGCATTGAGTAATACCCGTCCGATAAATCCGACCTCTGCAATTCCGTTCTTTTTACAAGTGGCAACCATAAGATGTGCTCCGGAAGAGAATTTCAATTCTTTATCGCTAACAAAACTGTCGGCAAAATACGAAACTATCGTTTGTTTCATCTTTTCGGGAGTAAAAGAATATCGAGCATCAAGCGGCTTTGGCTGATAGGTATCGTAGCTATATTCCCACACCTGCTTCACAAAATCTGAATAATCGGCAGCTTGCCCCATAAACACTTCCCATTCCAAATTGATCGTTTCTCCCTTCTTTATTTCCTGAAAAGCTTCTATAGCCGGAGCTAATGTCAGTTTCCGGATATAGCTTTTAGGCGTTTCCTGAAAAGGATAACCGAATGAAAGATTTGCATTGCCTTTTATTTCCTCAAATCCGGTATAGCCCAGAGAGGTTCTCCCCGAGACAATGACCTCACCTTCTTTGTGAGTAGTCAGGGCATCATATTCCGGAAGGTCGATACGGGTTACAGTCATATACATCCCGCTTTTCTCATTATAGATACCCGTGAGCGGAGTACTCAGGCGGTCTTCCCTCACCGTCCAGCCGGACGATGTGTGAAACGAAGGAGCTTCCTTCGGAGACAGTAAATTGCGGCGATACCAGAACCCGGGCATCAGAAACTGGCAATTGGAATGTATATATCCTGTGGATATATTCTGTGAATACTTAAAGTATGTATCTTCATCGGCTGTGACAGATACTTTGATCCGGATTTTATTATCCGTTTCATTTATTTGTCCCGATATATGTATAGGTAACGATTTGCCGGGTTCCATACTATACCTTCCGTTACCGGCTTCATTCTTTCTTAACTCATAGCTGACTGCAGGATTACCCGGAACTTTTACGGACAAGCTTGCGTTTAATCTGAAGGGATGCGTCGTGGCATAACTTGCACATACAGTCAATAGACTGATACAAAAAGTAAATAATTTTGTTAACATATATCGATTATGAAGTTTGATTCCCCCGATGTCTTTCAAAGGAACTATTAATATTTCTTTTCTTTAAAGACAGAAATCCGGGCAGATCGTGATGAGGATATGTCTCACGTGCATTATAACCCGTATATACAGCCCATAGACTCTTGCGAAAAGTAAATAATTTTGTTGACATAAATATATCAGTTATGAAGTTAAATTCCCGGCTTCGATTGCCCGTCAGGCCTTTTACGCACTTGCCTTCACAAAAAGCGATTAAATCCTGCATAGAGTATCAGCCAGCTATATTATTTTAATAGTCAGAATTGAATAGGTATTTTTCAAAATATTTAGCGAATAAAAGCCCTACAAAGATGAAAAATATGAAATAATCAATACAAAATAATTATTCCAATTCATACAACTTTTGTTTCACCCATTCAATCTCTAGACATTTGTTTCTTACTATTGACAAAGTCTTTAGGTAAAATACCAAATTGTTTCTGAAAGCATTTGGCAAAATATGAAGGTGAATTGAATCCGACCAAATAACAGACCTCATTAACCCGACTGTTTCCGGCGAGCAATAGTTCCGCCGCTTTCTTCAGACGTTCGAGACGTAAATATTCATTCGGGTTCATATTCAGAATCCCCTTGATCTTCCTGTAAAAAACAGACCGGCTCATATGTAAGGTCCCAACCATATCATCCATATTAAATTCAGGATTATCAATATTATCAAGTATAATTTCATTCATCTTTTTCAAAAAGTCTTCATCAGCCTTGGTAAATGCCATGGAATTGGCCGCCACAAGAGGTGAACTGGCAAAAGTTTCTTTCAGCTTTATCCGATTATGTATCAGATTTGATGCGCAGGCTTTCAGATACTCCACCGAGAATGGTTTTTCAATATACATATCAGCACCGGCTTCCAATCCTTCTATCTTGGACTGGAGATTCGTTTTTGCCGTGAGAAGGATAACGGGTATATGACTATAATCAATATTTGACTTCAATATCCGGCACAATTCAAACCCATCCATATGCGGCATCATAACATCAGTTATAATCAGATTCACAATATTACAGTCAAGCACATTTAATGCATCTTTTCCATCTGTGGCCATAAATATGGTATATGCCGACAGTTGCCTTACAATAAAAGCAAGTAATTCCGGATCATCCTCGACAATCAGTATTGCCAATTTTGAAGAAGAATCTTCCGGCTGAACTATAGAGGGAGGTGAAAGAGCTTTTTCATCATAAGCGATCATAGGTAATGCTAAACAAAAGCTATTGCAGTCCATATAGTCTTCTATATATAGACTCCCTTGATGAAGTTTTGCCAGTGAACGGGATAATGCCAACCCAATTCCCGTCCCCGGCAATGGCTTCGAGGTTTCAAAATTGTTGAGCCTTACAAAAGGCTTAAAAACTTCTTCCCGCATGTCCGGCGATATGATATTTCCATCATTCTTTATAACCATCCGCAATTCTCCTTTTTCGTCATTAACATCCAGTTTTACCTCTATATACGTCTGCGCATACTTCATTGCATTACTGAACAAATTACTGATTATCTTGGTAAATGCTTCCTTATCTATATGAGCATACAAGTCCTCATCCGGCAAATGAAGCACAAAATTCAAATTCTTCTGTTGGGTTGATAGTTTGAATTGCAGATAGCAACCCCGCAAAATATCAGAGATATTGCATTCGGTAAAACTAAGCTGAAGACCTTTACTCTCTATTTTCTGGAAATCAAGCAACTGATTTGTCAGATTCAACAGACGATCCGTATTATGATTCATTATATTCAAATCATCCCTTATCATATCGTCTATATAATCAGCTAAAAGAATATTTTCCAGAGGCCCTTTTATTAGCGTCAGGGGGGTTCGTATTTCATGTGCAACGTCAGTAAAAAAACGGATCTTGGCATCGTATATCTCCAATGCTTTCTGCTGCTCAAATTTCTCCATCTCCCTTCGTTCACGTATCGCTGCGCGCTTCTTTACATTATATACGGTATAGTAAATAAAGGAGACAAATATCAGAATATACAAGATATATGCCCATCGCGACAAATAGAAAGGTGGTAAAATTCTTATAAAAAGTATTTTCTCATTCTCTATTGAGGGCATTGTAGGGGCAGATATCTTCAATCGAAATATATAATCTCCGTATTTGAGATTAGAATAATTGATTAGCGAACTTTCGGTCATAGATAGCCAATCCTTATCGAACCCTTCGAGTTTATACTTCAAAATATTTGTATGAGGAGACAGATAACTCAAAGCAGCTACGCGAAAACTGAACGAATTTTGCTTTGAGTTGAGGATAAGGCTATCTGTATAGATAATACTCCGGTACAAAGGAGATTTCTTCTCCCCTACAACAACTCTTTTATTATACAATAGAAAATCGGTTATAACGGGAGTTGGCTTATATTTACTTTCGGAAAAATCTTTCGGCTCAAATTTTATAAAACCATCTATACTCCCCATAAAAAGACTTCCATCCTCAGACTTAAATCCCGACCTGTAATTGAATTGATTACTCAGAATCCCATCTACCACTGTATAATTTTTTATAAAATTATCAATCGGGTTGAAGCAAATGAGCCCTTTATTAGATGTAATCCAGAAAAGACCTTTATCGTCTTCTACAATCTGATATATAACATCATTGGGCAAGCCGTTTCGTTCATCATATCTTATAAAAGTTTCTGTTGACGGGTCGAAGCGGCAAAAGCCACGGCCTTGTGTGGTAATCCATATTTGGTGCCGGCTGTCTTCAAATATACTTGTCACCTTATTGTAAGGTAAACTTTTCTGGTCCGTTTCATTATGCAGGTAGTTTTTCCATTTCTTTTTATTTATATCATAACAAAAAACTCCATCGGAATAAGTAGCCAGCCAGAGGTCTCCGTGCCTGTCTTCTTTAATATCATATATAAATTTACCATTCAGCTCCGGAATTGCAGAAAAATCGTCAGTCGCCCTATTATATTTAAGCAGCCCGAACAAAGTGCCCAAATAGATAGTCCCATCAGATGTACGCAGCATGGCAAAAATATTGTCATCGTTTAATGAATTAGGTGTATTTCCTTTATTATAAGATTTTATATGCCCTGTATTTCTGTTTATTACTTTTACTCCTTTCGAAAATGTACCCACCCATAAGTTATCACCATCGGGTAAAAGGCATTGAACATTGGAAAAAGCTTTACTGGGCTCAAAAAACGAAATCTTATTCGTCTGTGGATTATAGCTGCTAAGTCCCCCGTCTTCAGTACTGATCCAGATAAGTCCCGAAGAGTCTGCGCAAAATTCTCTCACTCTTTTACCGCGCAGGCCGTTAGAAGTATCCGTAGGATAATATTTGTTGAAATATGTATATTGCTTCGGATAATAATTCAGCCCGCCGAAGTACGAACCGATCCAGATACCTTCTTCCCTATCCTTGCATAAGCTATAGATGGCATTATCTGACAAAGAATAGGGATCGTAAAAAGAACTTTCCAAATGCAGGTAGTTATTGGTTCGTAAATTATAAACATATATACCCGATTCAGTCCCAAGCCACAATTCGTTATCCGAATTTATCATTATATCACGAATGAAAATCTTCTCGTTGTCATTATCTATTTGCAACAAATCCCGCACCTTCCCTGAAGAAAGGCTAAGCTCCTTAAGGCCACCTTTTACCGAACCAACATACAAACAGTTATAGGCACCCTGGATAATCTTGAGAATAACGTCATCGCAAAAGACCTTTTCTCCTTTATCATTTGTAAACTCGCTAATGGTTTTCAGATTATTCTCCGAGTAAAACAATCCTTCCCCATAGCTTCCCAGCCATAAAACACCATTCCTATCTTCTTTAAGACACTCAATATTAGATGATATATGATGTTTTTTGAGGTTGTGGTTCTTAAGTAAACCCGATTGTACATCATAACAGAAAATCCCCTGAGATTCGACTGCAATCCAAATGTATGATCCATTCCCTTCTATTGCCGATATCGTCTTATTGATAACCTCTTTGTTATCTGCCTGTACAAGAAATTGTTTAAATTGCTCTGTATATGGATTATATACATATATACCGGCATCGGTTCCCACCCATATTTTACCCCTATTATCTTCATGCAAGACCTTTATATAATTATTACCAATACTGTTTTTGTCGAGAATATCCCGTTTAAATATCCGAAAAGAAAAGCCATCAAACCGGTTTAGTCCATCTTTAGTTCCTACCCAGAGAAAGCCTGTCCGGTCCTGCAATATAGCATTGACAGTGTTCTGCGACAACCCTTCCTGTATCCCGTAACGACTAAAATAATATTGAGTCGTTTGAGAGGAAAAATCTGTAAAAAAAAGACACAGAGACAACAAGAGAAAAAACTTGAGGGTATTCAATCTCATAATCTGATATAGATTATATATTAGCTATTTACGTTTATTTTATCCAGATTTATCCAGGTCGATGGGAGATTTTTCTAGTGAAATAGTCCGGATATTTTTCCATTTTGAATGCAGGCCTTTCTAAAAGAGTTATTTGATTATTACATATTGCGATTCTTCTCCCGGCCTTTTTAGCCTCCACTGTCCGATACAAAAATAAGGCAAGAGATTTTTTATTTGGTTAACGATATGAGTGCGAATGACCTATACGCAAATGTATTGCTATATATTATCCCAAAATGAAAATATCATCCCTTATAATGAAATTTTCATCCCATACCAACCTAAGGCTATCAACTCTTCAAAATTGAGGGATTGATATATCAATAAACAGGTTAAATTTGATATTACATTAGATCAACCTTCTATATTTTTACCAGATGCTTTATACGGAGAGACTATCTCTTTTTATATTTCTCCCGGGACTGGTTTTGAGAAACCGCTTATAGAAAGATAAATATTTACCCGGAAAAGAGCCTTTTACCAACTTAAATTTTTAAAACTAAATCCAATCGCTTTAAATAATAAAAAGTTTATTTCCGTCTTCATTTTTCAGCCTATCAGTATTACCGGGTATTTGTCAGGACAAAGATACCTATCCGGAGAATAATCATGATGTTTCTTCATTAAATTTATGGGGTAAATCAGACAAAAAGAGACTAAAAATAAACGTGGGAAATTTGAACAGGCTCTTAATCTTTTTAAAAAAGTTTATCTATATAAATAAGCCGATAGCCTTTAGCTTATAGCTCTTTGAAGTATTGATTGGCCCCTCCAACCTCCCTTTGGGGCAGGGCTGTTAAGTTCTAATTTTTTATACCCTCTGTGTCATGTTGAACGGAGTGAAACATCTCGTTTCTCAGGGTCGGGATCCTTCGTTCCACTCAGGATGACAGCAGAAAAAACAGAACAAGTAGAGAACTTAACAGCCCTGCCCCAAGGGGAGGGTAAAAAGTAATAGGTAGAAAAAGTGTTACTTTTGTTACCTTTTAATAAGTCGTAAGTTGTATTTGTGTTAACTGCTAACTGATGACTGTTTACTGTTCACCGAAAAAAGTTACATGTGTTACCTTTTAACAAGTAGTGAGCTTTAAGTAATAAGTGGTAAGTCAAGTTTTTTAAGTTACGAGTTGACGACTGCTAACTGTTGACTGTTAACTGATATATCTGTTACCTTTGTTACTTTTTTGCGCCTTAGCGTCTCTGCGAAAGAATGCTATGAATCGCTCACGGAATAGTTACCATTTTAACTATATACAGTTAACAAAAGTAAAAATAAAAAGATGGAAATAGTAAAAAAAGTGTCAGATCTGTCAGATTTTAACATTGTACAGTTAATTAATGCTAAAATATGACGGGCTAAAATAAAAAATAATGACACTGAGGCGTGCTGAACAGGCACGGAGATACACTGAGAAAAATCCGGCTTACGAGAAAGTACTGTTTGGACATTTGTGCCTTCACAAGCATCACTTTATAAAAATAAACCTATAAGGATTATACGGGGCTACCAATTATTTTATAAGTAGCCCCATATTGCTAAAATATATGCTAGCCTTCTACCATTGGATCTGTTGATCTTCGTCCGGAATCAATGTATTCAGGTCACGTTGCATTGACAATATTCCTGTTACTGTATATTTAAGCGGAGTACCGGAAATTGTCGTATAGTCTTCAAATGTATAACTCAAGCCCAAAGTGATATATATATGCTTCATATAGACTTTTGTAGCATCCATTTCTTCTTCTACAGTATAATATGGTTGCCCTTGTACATTGAAGTTTATTTCCGGATTATCCGTATAAATTTCCAGCTTCTTTTTCTGGATATCGATCATCTCATCTGTAAACCTGATAAATATTTTATATAGTTTCCTATCCAGATAGTCTATATCTCTAAGTCCGGCATAAAGAAAAATAGTATTTTCATCCACTACATAAGTCCTTACTGACGACATATTCAAAGCTGTTTCCATATCGGGAGCCAGATATATTTTGTATAGAGTCCCGCTGTATGTACCCGAATAATCATTGAACGGATTAATGTGTAACATAGCCCTCTGATAGTACTTATGGGGGTTAGCCTGATAATTGTATGAAGGATAACTCAATATCCTCAAAGGTAATACCCATTTATCAGTCTGATCCAGATCCCCTAATGTGAACTCGATAGGGACTGTGGTAGTATATTTATCCGCAGGAACGTCTATCGTTTCCGACATGCCATAATAGGTTGTCCCCAGTTGTTTAAAATACAGTTCACTACGATGGCCATATGCTTCTTGGTTCAATACAGCCAATGTATCAGGATCTAAACCGATATGTATAGTCCGGTTTTGGGAATTCATTGTTGAACCACTGATAATGACCGGAAGATTGTAAATCACTTTCCCCTCAGGTTTATAGCGTACATACACAGGAGTCACCCCCAGACTGTTAGGTATAGCTTTGAAAGAGGCTGTCTGTATATATTGCTCATCTTTCCATTCATCGTTGCATGATACACAACATATTATTGTGAACATGGCTAAAAACAGATAATATATATATTTCATTTTCTTCGAATTATAAGAGTTATTCAGGATTAGTCCAACCCGGATTTTGAATCAGTTTCGAGTTACGTCTCAACTCGGTATGATGAATAGGTGAAAACCACATCTTACGGGCAAATATAGTAGGCAGCGAAGGCACTACAACAGGAGTATGGAAAGCCTCAGGCATATCTTTGGTAGCATATGCATTACATCCGTAAATCTGAGCTGCTTCTTCTACCGGAGCATCCATCCAGCGACGAAGATCAAAATAACGGTGCCCTTCTGCAAACAATTCAATCTGCCTTTCACGTTTCAGCTTCTCACGGAATTTATCCTGACTGCCATACACATCTTCTGCATAATCAGGAACTCCGGCACGAATACGAATTAGCTGTATACCTTTCTTTAACTCACTGATAGTACGGCTTACCGAATGCGTTTTAGTACCATCCCACGATTGTATATTATATTGTCCACCCAGCTCATTAAGGGATTCTGCATATATTAACAGTATTTCTGCATAACGTATAGCCGGATCTACTTTCTTTACAAATCTGGATTTATCATACGCAGTAGTGATAGTGTTACTTATATCATAAGGATTTACATACTTTTTGATACCAATGCCTGTGCGCAACCAATAAGTAGCATTCGTGTACCCATTCCCACTTCCGCGGTAGTAAAATACCTGCTTGTTACTTTCTTCATCTTTATCCTTTTCGGCATTCAACAAATTCCAGGTACACCCGTTATAAGCTACGGATGCGTAGAAACGAGGTTCACGATTTACATACTGTTTTGATACCCCGACACCCAAGGTACCTAATTCCGGATATTTGGATAACTCTCCCGAAGTAACCAACCCAGCCTCGCGAGGACGACTATCATAGCGGCCGGCATATCCGGCTAACCCTGCGTACATAGAATTCATTCCCGGACAGTCTGTACCATCTGCCATATAATAAGCATCGCATTGTTTCTGAGTCATACCATGTGAACTATATCCCTTACCATACAAACGAGGTAGTTGGTGGAGTACTAAAGTCGCGATATCTTCACCCGACCCATTCTGTCCCCGGGTAAATATAAGTTCAGGATTCTCATGAGCAGGAACGTCACCATTAAACAATGCACGATATGATTCAAACGGATCTATATTTTGCCAACCGCTCGGCCAATCCTGATTGGAAAAATTACCATCATTAGGAGGAGTTATAGTTACCGGATAAGCAACATCACCTGTCGTTTTTGAATAAGCAACATACAGACTATAATAATTGAGATCCATTACATCCTTAGCGGCAGCGGCGGCCCTGGCCCATTTAGACTCATCATAAGTCTGAGGCAGCAGATATCTATTTTCTTTGTCGATCAAGGCCGAAGCTACATCAGCCGGAGCCTTTCCGTTATACAAGGGACTAGCAGCAAACAACAAAACTTTCGCGCGAAGGGCCAAAGCCGCTCCACGAGTAGGACGGGCCAGATCCTGTACCGCACGTGATGTAGAAGGAAGCATTTCAGCCGCTTTTATCAAGTCTCCTACGATATAGTCCACACATTCATCATATGTATTTCTTGCTTGCGCTACCTCATCATATTCTTTCATATAATCTACAGTTTCGCTTGGAACAATAGGTACAGGACCATACAAACGAAGTATAAACCAATAGAAATAAGCCCTTAAGAAATAAGCCTGTCCTTTTAGGTCGGCAATTTCAGCGGCACTAAATGCTTTGTTCTTATCAATATTATTCAGGAATATTGAAACCTGACGAATCCCTTTATAAGCATTTTCCCAAACATATTGACTTTCGTTATGATCACCGCTCTCCGAATACTGGCCACTTTTCCATCTCATATATCCCTCCGATTCATCACCATAGTACATGTCGTCAGCGAAATTGTAAGGAATACTCTTTTTACTGCATACATCCTGTAAATAGCCGTTGCCCAAATAGGAATAAGCCTGCGCCATCCATTCATTTGTATAGTCCTTACTTTGGAAAACATCCTCTATAGACATACGCTCGTCAAACAGGTAGTCCGAGTCAAGGTAATCCGAGCACCCGCCAAGAGTCAGACTCAAGCCTGTCACAATCAATAAAATTATAATTATTTTCTTCATATACATTAATGTTTATAGTTGAACTGATATCCCTAATGAAATGGTTTTACTAAGCGGATATTTCTTTCCATCGGAACTTCCCATTTCCGGATCCCATAGTTTGAATTTGGAGAATGTAAGCAGATTAGTTCCCACAAAGAAAATGCGTACATTATTCATATACATTTTATTCACCAGGGATGTAGGAAGTGTATAACCGATATCCAGAGTTTTCAGACGTAAATAGGAGCCATCTCTGAGCCAGAATGTAGATCTCTGATAGTTATTCGAATTGCTTCCATAAGTCAGGCGGGGATATTCTGCATTGGGATCTTCGTTTTCACCCAATATCCATCGATTCGAGTTGGCCAGATCATTCAATATATTTCCCCAACCGTCACCTAAACTAAACATATGAACAGAAGAGCCATTGATCTGGAAAGTAGATTTTCCAACTCCCTGAAAATGCACACTTATATCCAATCCTTTCCATTTACCGGAAACTCCAAATCCATAGGTAAGGTTTGGTTTCGTCGTAGCACCGATAGCAACCATGTCATTGGCATCAATTTTTCCATCACCATTTACATCCTTATATTTGATATCTCCGGGCATCACATCTCCGAACGTTTGTGTCGGGCTGTTCCGGATCTCTTCATAATCTTTGAACAATCCTAAGGCAACCAGTCCGCGGGCTTGATTCACGCGATGCCCTTTATCCAGTTTGTACCAATAAATAGAATTCTCCTCATCCCTCTCTATAATCTCATTTTTACTATAGGTCATATTGCCTCGCAGGGTCAGATCGACATTTCCCGCTTTTTGTTTGAACGCGAAGTTTCCATCAAAACCACGGGCTTTTACTTCTCCTACATTCGCCCAAGGATTACTTTCTACCCCTACCGACCAAGGAAGATATTTACGCTCCATATAGATACCCTTACGGTGCTCGTAGAAATAATCGATTGCTCCGGAAATCCTGTTACCCAAGAAGGAATAATCAATCCCTAAATCCTGCTTGGTGGCAATTTCCCAGGAAACGTTAGTAGAAGCAATAGAAGAATAGTACTTACCCAAGTATGTCCTACTATAATCATAGTCTCCGAAATTATAGGCATTACCTGTCGTAGTACCTATTGTGTACAGATAAGGAAAGCGGATATCATTTCCATTGGCATCTTTTAAATTATCATTTCCTGTTTTACCATATGAATAGCGGACTTTAAACATGTCCAGCCAGCTTATATCTTTCAGGAAAGGTTCCCCTGCAATATTCCAGGCTCCGGAAATAGCCGGGAAAAAACCAAACCGATGATCCCTGTGGAAATTTTCTGATCCCGTATATCCGAAATTAAAATCTACAAAGTAACGACTGGCCCAATTGTAATGTACACGTCCGGCCAGGCCTTGATTACGGCGGGCTATCCCATTTTTAAGGTCTGTTCCGATATCTACGGTTTGTATTTTAGAAGATTGCGTGTATTTAAGAACACCTCCAATAGTATGGTTATTAAATCTGCGGTCATAGTGGAATTCCAGTTCAAAGAATTCGTTCCGTTTTCCCTCTGCACCAGAAGTCTGCGACATTGGGGACTCCTTCACAATCTCAGTGAATACGAGATCTCCATTTACATCCCGGGATCTTTCAGCCCTGTACATTGCCGGATTTTTATAGCGCGTAATCCAGCTTTTGTTCTCTGTATCATAGCCAAAACGTCCTGTAGCAAAGAGTCCTTTTGTAATAAAATCAAGTTTTTGCTCCAGAACCACGCTGGTCTGAATATTATTCTCCCAGTTTTCCTGATATCCGGTCATCGTCGCCTGTACCCACGGGTTGAAACGGTATCCATTATCGTTTCCGTAAGCCGGGACATAACCGTTAGAGTATAACTGAGGAACCATGATCGGATTATAACCCATTAATGCTGTCCATATTGCATCACTCCCGATCCCGGCATCGTTTTGCTTACGCAATGAGCCCGAAACACCTACTTTCAACAATGTTGTTTTTGTAATATCAATATCAACATTCATACGGTAAGTATATTTCCGGAAGTTTGCATTCGTATTATAGTCTTTCAAAGACTTATCCACCTTATACATACCTTGCTGGTCCTGATAGCTTCCCGATACAAAATAACGGGCAGTCCTTCCACCGCCACTCATATTCAATGTGGCACGTGAACTCCATGAACCATTCCGCAACAGGACATCCATCCAATCTACATCCGGATACAGATCCGGGTCCAGGCCCAAACGAAGTATCTCCAGTTCTTCAGGTTGAAAGAGAACATCCTGATTACGTGTAATCTTCGCTTCATTCGCCAGGGATGCATATGTATATCCGTCTGCAAAATCCGGTACTTTAGTAAGCATGCTATAAAATCCCTCAACTTTTGCATTTATGTTGATTTTTCCTTCCTTACCACGTTTTGTATTTACCAGAATAACGCCATTGGCACCCTTACTACCATAGATAGCTGTGGCAGATGCATCTTTCAATACGGTAAAAGATTCTATATCTTCCACACTGATCTCATTCAGGTCGCGCTCAAAGCCGTCGACCAGCACCAAAGCCGCACTGCTACCTCCAAATGTGGAAATACTGCGTATCCAGAATTCGGAAGTACTGCCGGGCTTACCGGATGTCTGCATAGCCATAATGCCCGGTACAACACCGGCCAGACCGTCAGCAATGGACGAACTCGGATTTGCTTTTAACGTTTCCACATCCACATTTGTGATAGCCCCTGTCAGGGCAATCTTTTTCTGCACCCCGGTTCCCGTAACGACAACTTCGTTAAGAACACTTTTATCCGATTCTTTCATGACAACATTGACAACCCGCTGCTCCTTCACCAATACCGATACTTTTTCAAAGCCGATATAAGAAAAAACCAGTGTATTGTAAGATGTCATTTTAATCTTATATTTTCCCTCTATATCCGTAATGGCTCCCAGTCCCGGCATAT
Organism: Dysgonomonas sp. UBA7710; assembly: GCF_002482385.1. Taxonomy (GTDB): domain Bacteria; phylum Bacteroidota; class Bacteroidia; order Bacteroidales; family Dysgonomonadaceae; genus Dysgonomonas. The sequence continues at coordinate 47,440 of NZ_DLFW01000040.1, forward strand.
TACTTATGGATACATTCGCCCCTATGATGGGTTCATTATTTGTATCGGTCACGATACCTGTTACTTCTATAGTTTCCTGAGCAAAAGCACCGGCTGAAAATGCAAGTAACAATATACATGTTAATAAAAAGTCTCTCATATCAATATGTGTCTTTCATTTATTATTCTTCATAAGCAATTTTGCGGATACGACGGTTGTTACTGTCTCCGATATAGAAACATTGCTTTTCTTCATCGTAAGCAATTCCGGCCGGATAGGCAAAACATGCTTCCAGGCGTAAGTCTCCATCTCTGTATGATGCTGTTCCAGGGGTGCCTGCAAATGTGGAAACTCTTCCCTGAGGTGTCAGAATACGGATCACATGATTCACCTTATCACAGAAATAGAAATCATATTCGTCTTCCTGACCTTCATAATCAGTATTTTTTACGAAAACTCCTTGTTGAGGCTCATTCACACGAGCATTACTGCCCACACCATCGGTGTAACCTGATTTTTGATCCTGTCCAACTACCAGATACGGCTCTGTAAAAGTCTTCTTCTCCCAATTATAATCAGAGCGCATAATATACTGCCTGTTATTTACTATGATATATGCATAGTTCCCGGTAGGGTGGATGACTATGAAAATTCTTATCGATGAATTTGGGAGCTTGAAAGCCTGTGCTGCTGTTACCGAACCGATATCACCTCTCCAGATAATACCTGTATTATAGAATCCATAGTAACACTCACCATTCACCGGATGCACAGCGGCGGCTCTACATCCACGGGCATTCCACAATGCTACTTTTGTTTTAAAGCCGGAACTACGTGTATACAGATAATTTCCGGGTTGGGTATCCGAACTTTGATCATGTGTCACTATCATATCGCCATCCAAGGTAAAATTGATAGCAGGAACCTGATGGCTACCCGGAAGGCCTGTAGCGAAAGTACTTACATACTCTTTCTCAAAATCGATAAGTCTACACGACTTCTCATAACCTGCTACATACAGGTGGTTCCGATTCTGCGGATCGAATACCAGCCATTCCATTTTTTCAAAACCTCCACAATCATCAAACGGACCATCTTTCACATCATATTTCGTATTATTTTCATATGTTTCCCCAATAAAAGAGCTTACGAGCATTTTCTTTTGATAGGTGAAAAGTTCTCCGGCCTCTGCTTTAGCGATCTTTTCCCCGCTCCCGTCAAGGATACTTACTTCAATATCGCCATCATAAGCTTTTGCAGGGACAATACAATATAAAGACTGATGATTAGCCCCGATTATCCTTGCGTTTTGCCCGCCAATAGTAACTTTGATCTTAGAGAGGTCATTCCCGAAGTTTTCACCATAAATAATCATTTTCTGATTGGCTCCTCCCTCTTTCGGTGCGAAACCGGAAACTACAACAGGCTTCGAAGGATCGAAGGCTTGCGAATCCGTGTCGGATTTATCGTCTTTGCACGATACGCAAAGAACGATCAGCAGCATCAACCAATGCTGAATTTTCATTCTGTTTTTCATTTTCATAAGAATAGGGTCTGAATTTAGTTTGTTAAAACATTTCACAATTGTATCCAAATACAGCATGAGCTGTCTTGTCTGCACGTTTATCGTAAATTAAGTATTTGTTAATTTTCCTTGTTTTCTGACTATTTTCAATTCAATTAAATGGGCGAGACGTATTTCATCGGTATTTCATAGATTGTAATTTATGATTTGTTAACAGCACAAAGGAATGGGAATTTAAATTAGAAAGATGACAGAAAAGTGGCTATAAATAGCACATTTTTCCCAATCGTCATTTTAGAGCGAAAATGAGGGCTAAGCAAAAAAACAAGTATTCTGTTTTCAGCTTCTTTTATATACCGGATGTGAAAAGGGAAATATATAAGTCCCATTCCGGATGATTTGCTTTCCGATGATCCAGCTATTAATATAAAAATTGATTATCAAAGGCTTATTCCAATACAGCCGATTTCAAGGACGAGGGAAAAATTTAACTATAAAGAACATAAAGTTCACAAAAAATCAGAATTTTTAACAACTTCCGCTGCAAATATTCAAAAATTCTACAAAATTGGCCCATATTATAGTACATGTCTTGAAGGTGCAGCTAATTTTGTTTAGCGGAGCAAAATGGAATAAGAAGGATGATCGTATAATATATATATGAGCTTACAGGCTGCTACCCTTTTGGTAGCAGCCTGCAAGTACTGTCATTATCCTCTCAAGGTGAAAGGCAGGATAATTAACATAATATGAAGGAATTAACATCCTAAATCAAAACTTATAACAGTAAATAACGGATGATTACTTCGTTGAAATAACAAGCTCTTTTCCTTCTTTCAATTGTTGGTGGGTAATAAAATAACCATCTATTTTCTTACCGCCATAGCTTATATCAGTAATTTTCTCTCCCGTGCCTTTTCTCTTAATAGTAAAGTTTTTACCATCCAGATTAAATACTACCTTATCGAACAATGGTACAGTGACTATATACTGCGGGTCTGCGGGAGAATAGGTATATAGACCGATTGCATTCAGTACATACCACGACGACATTTCACCTGCATCATCCATACCGCAATACGCTAACCGTTCGGGCCCCATACGATATTGTTCGTTCAGTATCTTATTCAGTATTTTTTGGGCTTTTTCCTGTTTATCAATAAAATAATACATATACGGGATGCTATGGCTCGGCTGATTCCCATGACAATACTGGCCGATGAATGTAGTCAGATTATGTGCCTCATAGTTTTTCCATGGAATAACAAATAAGGAATCGAGTTTTGTCTCGAAAGCCTTTTTACTTGGGTATAAAGCAATAAACCCTTCAGGATCGTGCAAGGCAAAGAATGTCGACTGCCATCCGTTAGCTTCACGGTACATATATTCATAAAAAGGACGTTCAGGGTTGAACGGTGTTATCCATTCTCCATTTTCCAGACGTCCGCGCATCAGTTGGGTAGACGGATCGAACAAATGTTTGTAACTGTCTGTCCTTTTCATCAGCTTATCGTAGTTTTCCTTATCTCCGAGTTCCTTTGCCAGCAATGCCGTGGCATAATCGTCATAAGCATATTCCTGAGTTTTAGTCACAGCCGCTTTAGCTACAGTCTCCAGTTTCGGGTTTTTAATATCCATCTCGAATATCCATCCCCGCTCCATATATTCCTTTATATGCGGACGGCCACCTTTACCTTCAACGAAAGCATTGTTGAGAAGTAATTTGTATGCCGCCTGTACATCAAAATCCCGTATACCCCTCAGATAGCTTCCTGTAACAAATGTAGAAGCATGATCCCCATGAAAGAAACTCGGCATAAACCCTCTGATCTCACCCCGGTCTGTAATAGACCTGATAACATCGGCTGCAACATCCGGCGAGATCATTCCCAGCAAAATCAGTTTATTACGGTAATCGTCCCAAAAAGACGGATCACTGTAATAACGGAATCCTTTGTTTACTACTTCACCTCTGCCATTCACAAACTGTCCGTTGACGTCACTCAATAGTATCGGCCACAAGAAAGCACGGTAGAGAGTAGAATAGAACGTTTCCATCTGTTCTCCGGTACCCCCCGATACCTGTATTTTCGATAGTAAAGTATCCCATGTATTTGTAGCTTCGCTCCTCACCTGATTAAAATCTTTGGCAAGCATCTCTGCCTCAAGATTCATTCTGGCATTTTCGATACTTACATAGGAAAAACCGACTTTCATCTCCAGCGGGTCGTTTATATTCTCATTGTCGAGAAAATTGACAATGCTGACTTCCGTATCACCCTCTTTCAGCTTTTCCACATCTTTTATTTTATGGTTGGTCACAGCATAAAAATAGAATGTAGGGCCGGTTTGCTGATAGCCTGTAAATACATTGTCTCCCGTTTTTTCTATTTTCCAATCCCTTACATGTTCGTTAGAACGAGCCAGATCTGCCAGCAGCCTTTTGTTTTTCCCTATTTTATAGGTATATCTGTGGAAAGCACATCGCAAAGTAGAAGTCACTTCTGCATTTATATCATATTTTTGGAGATAGACCTGATAATACCCGGGACTGGCCGACTCCTTGTCATGGCTGTAAGCCGAGTAATAAGACTTAGGGGCAATCTCTCCGCTAACAGCAACGAGAGGAACATAACAAAGATTCCAATGTCCCTTGCTGGTATGGGCAAAAGCATATATAACCGTATCTTCGTACTGGTAACCTGAGCCGCTGCGCCACATGGTGACAGGCGTTACCTGAACCATCGAATTCGGCACTGATGCTCCCGGATAGGCCTCGGCTCCCCATGCCCTGCGGGTTGGTTTATATCCAAGATCGATACTGTCCCAGAGGGTGGTAGTACCAATAAACGGATTGACATAACCGGTGAGACGTTTTTTACTCTCCTGAGCATAACATCCAACTACAATCAGCATTATTGCTCCGATAATGATAAACTTATTTTTCTTATACATACTCTTTGATTAAAAACAGGTGAAAACCGAAGATTCTTTAAAGCCTGTTTAATTCAAAACAAAATCCAAACAGGCTCTTTTGCCTCTTACTTTAATGCGAATTTGTATTTATGCTCTCCTGAACCTACATTATACTTATTTTCTCCGGCATAAATAGTTGCAGTAGATCCTGCCGGAATTTTCACGGTCATTTCTATATTTTTCCCGTTAGCTTTCCATTCAGAGGATATTTTTCCCCGTACGGAATTATATTCGCCTTTTACCCATTCCAGATCGGCAATGAAATATGGCTTTATAATGATATTTTCGAATCCGGGCCTGGATATATCATAATTAATCCCGGCCAGATAGCTGGACATCCATGCACTGACATCACCCATAAAGACATGGTTTAACGACGCATCGTGGAATTCAGGACTTAACAGCCATGTTTCGGCAAGTGTTGTATAACCTTGGGTCTCTACCCAATATCCCCATGACGGAGCTTCTGTTTTGGTTGCCATTTTATAGGCATCTTCCACGTAGCCATATTTACTCAGCATGCGAAGAACTGTTTTGCTTCCAAGCAATCCGAAATCAAGGAAATGATTATTCTCCGCCACAATTTTTTGAAGATAATCGGCCACTGCCTGCTCTTTACCTTCCGGAACTATCTCCAGATAAAGGGCTATTGCCTGTGCCGTCTGGGTACCGTTTGCATAAACTGCCGTTTCGGGATTGAAGAACTTCTCGTTTATTATTTTTTTCAGCGATTCCGCCTTTTCTTTATACATGCTTGCATCTTTGCCCAATATAGTAGCAAAACGTACCATAAGCATGTAATCGAGATAATAATAAAGCGTGGAGGTATAATCGTTAGGAGTCTGCGCCTTGTAATATACCCAATCGCCTAATCCGAAAGTAAGGAGCCCGTCTTTCTCGTGATTTTTCAGATACTGCAAGTAATTTAGCATTGTAGGATATAGCCGTTCTATACAGCGTTTGTCTGCATAATAATCGTATAATGCATTTGGTATGATAAACAGTGCGGCATCCCATACAGGACCCGGCCAGTCGCCAAAACCCCATCCCGATGATGGGATAATACCCGATATGCCTCCGTTAGAACGCTGATTATCGATGAAGTCGTTCATCCATTTCTCGTAAAATGTAATCCCGTCGAAATTGAGAAGAGCCAGATCCATGGCAATATGTGCATCAGCAGTCCATCCGTTCTTCTCGCGTTGAGGGCAATCGGTAGGTATGCTGTGAATATTTCCCCGGTAGCTTTGGTTGGTTGCAGCCCATATTTTGTTCAGGAGCTTGTTGGAGCTGCTGAAATGTCCCACTTGCGGTATATCCGTATGCAGGAACAAGCCCGTGATATTATCTTCGGTAAGCGTTACAGGGCGGTCGGTTTTTACTTCTATATATCTGAAACCATGGTAAGTAAATTGAGGTGTGAATTCTTCTTGTTTCCCTGAACCTTTTAGTATGAATATATCTGTTTGGAAAACCTCTCCCGGTTTCTCCGGACGATAATAAACATCAATATTTCCCGGTTGCAAACGGCCATCGTCTTTCAGTAATTCTCCATGCTGCAAAGTAAAGGTTGTACCTCTTTCTCCTTTTACATTCAGACGGCATACTCCTGCTATATTCTCTTTTAAATCAAAAACAAAGATAGTATCACCAAAGGATTTTAATAATGCAGGCTTTATTTCTTTTGTTATCCGGATCGGTGGCATCTGCTGGGAAACTATTAATGGAGCCGGACTGTCTGTTATTTTAGCTGCTATCCAGTTTTTTTCATCGAAACCTGTATTGTTCCAGCCTTCCTCTTCCAAACGGCCGTCGTATCTGTCGCCACTATATATATTATTATAGATATACGGGCCTGTATTGGTCTTCCATGTATCATCCGAAGCAATTACGTCCGTAATACCATCTGCATAAGTAATCCTTAATTCGCATAATAAACGAGGACGGCCACGCCAGTCGGCCCTTTCAAAATCCCAAACAGCCTTGCTCTGACAATTATAGAAGCCATTACCTAATACTACGCCTATGGCGTTGCCGCCTCTGTTTATTAATGACGTGATATCGTGAGTCGCATATAATATGCGTTTGTTGTAGTGTGTATATCCGGGGTCCAGATAACTATTGCCTACCCTCTCCCCATTGAGAAACATCTCATAATAAGCAGTTCCTGAAATATAGAGAGTAGCATGGGCTATATTTTTTTCGACTTTGAATTCTTTTCTGAAAAGTGGTGCCGGCTCATATTCTTTATCATGGGCATCGGATATCCAGCGGGCATCCCAGTCGGATTGAGATAGTTTTCCCATGCCGAACATATTGATTGTAGAAATACAAGAGTCTCCCTTATTGCCCCAAACAGTGACGTCCCAATAGTAACGCTGATGTGATTGCAGCTTTTTATCTCCGGTGTATTCTGAAGAAAGAAACTGACCGTTAGTCATTCCGGAATCCCATATATCAGGAGTTCCGGATAGTAATAATGAAGAATCAGTTGCAATTCTGATGCGATACGTTTTCTGGAGGAAGTCTTTAGCATCATTGAGCTTCCAGTTAAACCGCGGTTGAGGTGTATCCAGACCTAACGGGTTATCGAGGTATTCGCATTGGGCACTTGTAATTGATACTGTTGCATCTTTCTGGCAAGAAGCAAATAAAAGTGCTATACATATAGCTAGTATATTCAGATGTATCGACCGGGTATTTGTCATGGTATTTTAGGTCTTCAGTATTTATACAATGAGTGACAGGAGATTTTTCCCGCTCCTGCCACTCTATTCTGTTTATTTAATGCTATTCAGTAGTTCTACTTTCCCCTCATTAATCTGCTTTAAAATCAACTCTCCGAACAGAGTGTTTTGCCAGGCAAACCAAGAACGGGTAAAGTTCTTCGGATCATCCTTGTGAAAGGATTCATGCATAAAACCAGTACCGGCATCGGTATTCATCAACATTTCTATACATGTCTTGATTTCTTCATCGTTGTGGCTGGTAAAAGCCTTCATCATAATACTCATTGGCCAAACCATATCGTAACCAATATGAGGCCCCCCAATTCCTTCTCCGGCCGTACCTTTGAAGAAATAAGGATTGTCTTTGCTCCATACAAATTTCCGCGTATTCTGATAGATAGGATCATTAACATCCACATCTCCTAAATAAGCCAAAGACAAAAGGCTGGGAGCATTAGAGTCGTCCATCAGGTACTGGTTGCCAAATCCATCTACTTCGAAAGCATAGATGGTACCGTATTTCGGGTGATTGTAAGTTGCATATTTCTTCAAGGCTGTTTCTACTTCCTGAGCCAGGTCGCGACATTCCTGAGCCTGTGCGGGACGGTTACTTACCTCGGACAATATCTCGGCTGCTTTTCTGAGCGATGTTACAGCAAAGAAGTTGGAAGGTACCAGAAACTGGAAGGTAGTAGCATCATCAGACGGGCGAAAACAGGAGACAATCAATCCTACAGGATTTACAGGATTACCTAATCCATCATTGTTTAAAGTATCTAACTGGCGTTCGGTTGTCCTTTGGAATTTGTAAGGCCCTACTCCATCTTTACGTTGTTGCTCTTTAAACGTTTTCAGAATATTTGTGATCGCTTGCAACCATTCTTCGTCGAATATACTGGTATCTCCTGTGGTTTTCCAATAGTGATATGCCAGACGAAGAGGATAGCAAAGAGAATCGATTTCCCATTTCCGTTCATGCAACTCCGGCTTCATATCCGTAAGGTCACTCATCCACTGGTGATCGGGATTAGGATCATGTGGATCTATAAAAGCATTGGCATAGGGATCGATTATAATACATTTGAACTGGCGGCGGATAACACCTGCAAGCATAGCCTTCAATTCAGAATCCTGATTTGCCAGTTGTACATAAGGCCAAACCTGTGCTCCCGAGTCGCGTAACCACATCGCATGAATATCACCGGTATAGACCACTGTATCGTCCTTGCCATCTGTTTTTCGGTAACGCACGGTTGTATCCAGCGTATTAGGAAAACAATTTTCGAACATCCAGGCCAACTTTTGGTTGGTGAGCATTTTTTTTACGCGGACAATTTCATTCTCCACCGCGTTCGACTTAAAAAAGCGGTCTTTTTGAGGAGGGCGGTTACTCTTGTATTTATTATCCACATTCAACATATTCTCAATATTCGTATTGTCTTTAGGGAGAGCCAGCGTATGCGAAGCCTGTACTTCCCCAGCCATAGAGAGTGCTGCCACTACACTGCACAATAGTGTAAGCTTTTTCTTTTTCATTTTGCTTGATTTGATTAATTGCTATTAATAAAGTTACTTATATTTTTTCAGATTAGCCATACGCCCGTATATTTCAACCATGGCAGCCTGTGTTAGCAACCATTTTTTTGCATCTTGATTTTTGCCGCTGAAATCTGTACTAAACAAACCGTTCTCATCCCTGGCATTATTCCACGCATAGTCTAAGCTTTTGCCGAATGCCTCGATATATATTTTATTATTATCCAGATTATATAATTCAATAAATCCTCTTAACATGACTGCAGTAAACCAAACATCACCTTTCTTTATCATACGGAATTTCTCCCCGTCTTTTCCTGTGAAATCCGAAAAGAAATAGTTGTAACAGGCCTGTGCTATGTTTTGCGCTTCGACAAGATATTTTTTGTCATTTGTCAGTTTATATAATAATGCTGCCGATTGCATCATCTGCCCACTATTGTATGCGTATTTGGCTTTGCTTATTTTGCCGTCTAAACTGATATTATCAAAATATAAGTAGTCTGTATCCTGCAAATGGAGCTTAGTCCATTCATATAATTCTTTTCCCTTATGGAAATAAGCACTGTCATTTGTCGCCTGAAAAAGCTTAAATGCGTATACAGCTCCGGGAGCATTGGAACATGTATTTTTAGACTCTTTTTTTTGTTCGCACCAGTAAATGCCTCCATTCAGTTTTTCATCCGTCCCGCTTAAAATAAATTCCCATATCAGTTTGGCTTTGTCAAGATAAGCAGTTGTTTTAGTCAACATATAAGTATCGGTGAAGTCAATCCCCAACCATACATTGTCATCATAGAAGCGGTCAGATACAGGAGCCGAATTGATATAAGAAGCATAGGCATAGGGAATTCTCTTTGTATCGAAATATTCTTCAAGCCCCGGTAATACCTGCTTCTCGAGAATTTCGCAGTATTTGTTCTTATCTCCGGCTTCCATCATTACATTGACGGCAGAGAATGTGCCTGAATAGGGCCAAAGATACGAATATTGATTCGGTCTATTATTTTGTTCATCCGTAGCAAGATAGGTTGCAGTATATTTATTGTCGAAAGGAAAGGTCTCGTGCAATAAATGAGTACCGGGTGCTGAATAGTTTTTATAAAGAGAGTCCAGTGTAACCCGGGCTCTCTCTAAGTTTTTATTTCCAGCACCTGCATCATTTACTCTGCCTGCACAACTTATCAGCGTGAAAACACTAAGAAATGAGAGGAGAACATAGGAAATTCGCATAACACTAGTTTTATTATGTTTTTATAAAATACCTTTCTTTTCCAGCAAAGCCATAGCTTCAATTGTTGTTGCAGCACTGATTGCCGAACGGAGATCACCCCATGCCTCAGTTTCCGTAGGTGTTAACCACCAGGTATAACTAAATTTAATATCCGGAAATTTTTGAGTTCCCTTAATCCACATGTACTCCGCATTATTTTTGAGGAATGCCACATAACGGGCCTTATCCGCCTGAGAAAGATCAGGATGCTGGATCAGAATCGTGAAATAACGCACAAATATTCCTTTGAACAGGTTACAGTCATGACCTCCTCCATTATCTGATTGTTCGCCATAATCCCTCATTACTCCATTTGTCACATTTATATTATAAGTTATATGGTAATTGGTAATACTGAGCGCGTCGTTCCAGTACGTCTTATCGCCGGTAATATCATACAACTCCAATGCCGCTCCCAGATATGTGCCAACATCGTAAGAATAATCGTTTCTGGTATCATTTATATTTTCAAATACCCTGCCCGAAGAAATTATTGTACGATAATATTTCATCCAATCATATATCCTCTTAGCCCATTGAAGATCGTTTAGGCCTTCTACTACCTCATCCGGATATTTCTTATATCTACGGGCAGCGATAATAGCGGCAGGTCCATTGGCAGGAATTCCTTTACCGTCACCTTTTACATCTGAATCTTTACGCCATTGAATCCCGCCTCCATCAGTGTCTGTCCATCCTTTCGCAATCCAGTTCCATAAGTCCCTTGAAGACGCTTCGTATCTCGTATCTCCGGTTGCTTCCAATGCTCTCATATGAGCCAAGCCATGCCAACCCATATCATCATAATATTCATTCTCCCAATTATTACTATACCAGTTTTTCTGTCTTACTCCTTCATACCAATCATAAATAGCCTGCTTGTATTTATTGTCATTGGTGCGCAGATAGGCATCGACCAGAACATCCAAGCCGTGTGCTTCGGGCCAATAGTCATTCCATGCAACCTGCCCATCATAAGTATTATTGAAGCAATGACTCGTCGTATTCCAATATCTGTTTACAAACGAAGTGGTACTACTGTCTACTGCGGCAGCCCAGCTTACTGTATAGAAACCATCCTTTACCTTTATCTGCCCATCAATGTAACCATCATCATATTCAACACAGGACGAGAGAATCAATGCTATGATAAAAGGTATTATATATATTTTTTTCATAAATATAGCTTTTTATTTTTTACAAGAGCAGGCTATAGACCTGCCCTTGTTTTTGAATTCTCAATATTTAATTTTTCTGTACGGTATGTGTGTAGTTCGCCCCTCCCTGCATATAAAGGGTAACTGTTACATTTGAATTATCCATCTCTCCGGCAAATTTCCATTTATCATCCCATTGAGTCACATTGTCCAATAATTTCACATAGTAATACGATGCAGGCGAATTAGAACTCGGACGGCTATCAGTACCATTCAATGTCCCTATCTGTCGTGTTCCCTTATCTGTTTCCAATTGGAATTTGTACCGTTCATCCCTACCCCAGCTTTCTTGTTTAAATTCTACATTACCTGTTCCGGCCCAAACTCCTAATCCGACATAGTTCATATCTATAATAACTTTATTATCAGGACAGAACCATACTCCCATTTTTGTTATCCGGGTCATCGTTGTTCCTTTGTTTGAGAAGTCGAGAGTTATACGGTAAATACCTTTTGCGTCCACTGTAGTAGCTTCGCCATTGTCTGCATCGGCCAATTTTCCGGCAGCATCAATGTAATATATTTCAGGTTCGCCCGAAGTTCTGTCAACGAATGTATATGTGCCCTGATTGTCCAGTTCTGTATATATTTCAAATTTACCATCACCTACATTTTGCATTAATATAGCTTTAGATAGATCCGCTCCGTTCTCGGTAGCTTCTCCGGTAATATATACATTATCAGGAATAACTTCAAATCCTTCCAGACGTGTTACTACCAGTTTATTTTTTTGCGGACAAACGGCTGAACTGATTCCACGCCAGGAAACAACCGACCAATAGATTGTACCTGTTTCGCCGGTCGCAATTCCGGCCGCGGAAGATGCCCTGTTTATATCAACATGCGAGATATTAGCATACAACTCCTTGCCATTGTTATCGGAGGCCAGCCTGTAAACAGGATTCTCCAAATCAGATTCTTTATAGAATACAACTTCGTATGCAACAAGTTGCCCGTCCTGGGCGTGGCTTTGAGACCACTGGAAACGGAATGATGCTCCCTGTTGAGAACTCAACTGCAGATTCTGATTGTCTACAGGTGCATATAAGTTGTCCACAGGTGTTACGTTCGGGTCATGATATTCCATATCATCACTTTTGCAGCCAACCATTACAAGTACGGCGGAAAATAAGATAAGAGCTTTATATATTATAGTTTTCATATTATTTTATATTTTAATATTTATTTAAATAGCTTATAACTAATATTAATATCCCGGGTTATTCGGCTTAAGATTTGGATTTATATCCATTTGCGACAATGGTACAGACCATAGATAATCACGGGTATTATTAAATTTATATTCTCCTGCACGCAGATAACCACCATCTATACTTGAGGAAGAGCCTCCAAACTTAAATCCATGAAGATATCCGCTGAGAACCTGGTCTCCTATCTTCCAACGTTTAATATCGAACCAACGCAAACCTTCGAGAGCCAGCTCGACACGCCTTTCATTCCTGATAATGTCCTGCAACTCCTGCTTACTCTTCGCAGCAGGATAATCCAGAGCAGCCGCAGTTGTATGCCCGGCCCGTGCACGGATAGGTTTAATAGTAAGTCCCCAATCTTCCGAACTGATTTTATCTAATTCGTTACAAGCTTCAGCATACATCAATAGTACATCAGCATAACGAAACATGATGATATTCGTACTGTTTTTCATATTCGCTCCCATGTTCCAGTCATAATACTTGCGTACATAATATCCGGTTTTGGTTTGCAGTTCCAACATTCCTTTATAAGAATCGCTTGTTCCTGAACCCAGTTTTGTTTTTATAATATTAATAGAGCCATCTTTATTCAGCCACTCATAATTATCATACACTATTGTTCCCCACAAACGGGAATCTCTATTTACATACGGATTGTTTTCATCATAACCAGGATCTTTATCAGCACCTTTTACCGGAAGCCCGTTCATTGTCAGATAAGAGTCTACCAGTTCCTGCGTAGGATTGTCTGCAGATATTTCTGCATATTTAGTAATTGGAGCCATGCCTTTCATATCGGTCCATGTCTTTAAATCCGGAACATATGTGATATCCAGAATAACTTCTCTATTATATTCCTCTTCAGGAGTAAAAAGCCTGAAATAGCTTTGTATAGGATTTTGCGGATATTCAAACAACTTGTATTGCCCATACTTATCCTGTTCTTTTATAAGGCGTCCTGCATATAATTTTACCTTTTCGTAATTGTTTTCGTAAAGATATGCACGTGCCTGAAAAGCGCATGCGGCACCGAGGGTTATACGTCCGTTTTCAGCAGCAGGAAGATTATCGACCTTAGGCAGATAGCCTCTGTTGAGAATATCTTCAAGTTCGGTATGTATAAACTCCATTACAGTCGCCTTTGACGTACGATTTATATCATAAGAATCTTCCAAAGAAAGCTCGGAGGTAAAGAATGGTATATCACCATAGTAATTGGTCATTCTAAAGTAGATGAAAGCCCTTATAAAACGTATTTCGTCGATCATCCTGTTCTTTGCATTTTCACTTAAACCCGGTACTCGGTCTATATTTTTGAGGAATACATGGCATGTTTTAATTCCTCCGTAAGAATCCTTCCATTCATTTTTGAACAGATCTAAAGAGGGGGTAGCCTGACCTCTGCGTATAGTGCTGGGATCACTTGAACCATAGGTATGAACCATATTATCACTAAGGAATTCATCCCGCCACATTATGCCGGCATTGTACATTTGGTTGTATGCCATATTTACTACCAGCATAGCCTTGGACTCAGATGTCCAGTATTTAGCATCCGTAAATTTGTCGCGAGGTTCTCTGTCGAGGTCTTCACAAGAAGAGAAGAGCAAAATCCCTGCGAGTATGGTTGCGATATATAATAAATTTCTCATATTCATATACTTATTTAAAATTCGATGTCAATACCAAATCCGTAATATTTAAGAGTAGGATAATTCCGTCCACTGTTTGTTCCACTTCGTCCCATGTTATTGTCATACTCTGATGATTCGGGATCAATGAACGAATTTTTTGACAGTGTGAATAAATTCTGAGCATTTACATAAGCCCTGGCTCTACCTAGTCCTATCTTTTGTACGATTTTCTTAGGAATAGTATATCCCACCTGGATATTTTTCAGACGAAGGTATTTTCCATCCAGAATAAAAATATCAGAACCACGTTTCCAGTTATTTGCAAAAGAATCGGAAGAATCGTCTGTCAAACGTGGATATTTGGCATCGGTATTTGCTGTAGACCAGGTATCGAGTTGGTGCTTATACATTACCGGATACCAGGCACCACTATGAAACGGTACATAGATATCACCGCGAAGCGCTTGCTTACGCTGGCCCACACCTTGTATCAGCATCGACAGGTCGAATCCTTTATAATCAACATTGTAGGTAAACCCAAAAGAATAGTGAGGGAAACCATCACCCAAATAAAAACGGTCATCGTCATTTATTATACCATCGCCGTTGCGGTCAACAAATTTCAGGTCACCCGGCTGGATATTTTTTACATTATCAGGGATGGCCGAATTTTTAATTTCATCATAGCTTTGGAAAAATCCATCCGTTTTTAATCCATAATATGCTCCTAAAGGCAAGCCTGCACGTGTAATATATCCTACATTGCTATCGACTGTCTCAATCTGCTCTTGCGGTATATCAGTAACTTTGTTTTTTGAATTTGCTATATTGAATGAAAAATTATGATTGAAACCTGCTGCACTTAATCTGTAATTCAGGGTAACTTCCCATCCGCGGTTTATCATTGACCCGATATTGACACGTTCCAATTCTGTACCATAGACACTTGGAGTTATCGGCTTATCCAGCATATCAGTTGTTTTCTGATCGAAATAATCCAGATTAACGGTCAAAGAATTTTTTAAGAATGTGAAGTCAGCTCCAATATTGAACGTTTTCACTTTTTCCCATTTCAAGTCAGGACTAGCTTCTACAAATCCGGTTCCCGATACGGCAGAGTTATTGAATCCGGCACTGTTCGTATAAGCTGTATATGTTGTAAAATACAGATAGTCCGGTATTTCCTGATTACCAAGGATACCCCATGAACCACGAATCTTGAGATCTCCTATCTTGTCACGATAAAAGTCCATAAACGATTCTTCAGATGGACGCCAACCTAATGAGACAGAAGGGAATGTTCCCCACCGGTTATCTTTAGGGAAGCGGCTTGAGCCGTCGGTACGTACAGTTGCTTCTGCATAATATTTATCTGCATAATTGTAATTTACACGGCCGAAAACAGATTGGATTACACGTTCGGTAGTATTGTTCACCTCTGTTCTGCTTTCATTAAATATTGTTTGCGTCTCCCCTTCTGAAATAGGTATTCCCAAGTCTATATCGGTATATTTTGTTTTTACATCTATACCCTTGTTATTCAAAAATTCCTGGGAGACTCCGGCCATTGCTGAGAGAGTATGTTTTCCAAACTGCTTATTATAATCGAGTAGAAACTGTGTATTTATAAATGTCCCTTTAAATGAATAATTTTCCGTGTCACGATCTGTATTTTCAGTTCTCGCAATTTCTGAACTATTCTGTTTATAAAGATTATATTGGAGCCTGCGTATAAAACGGGAATTAGACGTCAGGTCGAAACCGAATACTCCTCTGGCTTTAAGATTGTCGATTATCTTAAAGTCTAAACTAAGACCTAGATTCATTAAGTCGTTATTATGCTTATTATAGCCCCCCAATTCGAGTGCAGCAGCAGAATTTGTACTAATAGAACTTTGAATATATCTTCCCGATGCATCTCTTGGTGTATTGTAATAATATTTCGGTGTACGGGCTGCATCAGCGATTTTGAAACCGGCATTCGCTTCATCCCCCTTTATATCGTTTCTTGTATACCCTAATATTACATTGAGTTTCATTCGCTTATACTCAGTCGTGAGATTGGTGCGTAAATTATATCTTTTGATACCATAATCGGGGCCTATGAAGTTGCTACCCTGATTGTAATATCCACCGGAAACCATATACGTTGAGTTAGTTGTTCCACCAGAAACGCTGACATTGTAGGATTGCTGAAGGGCTGTTTTGAAAATATAATCCATCATCCATTCAGCATCATCATGATCTTTCAGGTCTTGAATCTGCTGAGGGCTGTATGCCAGGCTGTTTCCTCCGTTTGCTAATGCTACATTCATCATCGTCGCGTTCTGCCAGCCATCGAGAGGTGTATACAAAATATTAGGAGATTCGAAACCTACCGATCCGCTAAAGCGAACTGTCGGCTTTGCATTTTTTTCTCCTTGTTTAGTTGTAATCAAAATAACACCACTAGCCGAACGTGATCCATAGATAGCTGTACTACCAGCATCTTTGAGTACAGATATATTTGCTACATCGGCAGGATTCAGCTTGTTCATATTATCGATATCAGTGATCATACCGTCGATAACAACCAAAGGAGTATTATTTGTCTTCGTTTTAACCCCGCGAATATTTATATTCATTGTATTTTCATTCGGGTTCATACTCCGTTGCTGGATTACAAGATTGGGTGACGCTCCTTGCAATGCCTGTGCCAGATTAGCAACAGGACGATTTTCTATCGCTTTGGAAGTTATCTGGTCAACAGCTCCTACAACGTGTCTGCGTGTAGTAGTTCCATAACCGATAACAATTACCTCATCAAGCATTTTGGTATCTTCTTCCATTATAATATTGAAGAATGAAGTACTCCCGGCTTTTACTTCCTGGGTAAGGAATCCAACATAAGAAAATACCAGAATATCGTTTTCATTACAATTGATAGTAAAACCACCATCGATATCAGTTACCGTTCCATTAGTTGTACCTTTTACAGTCACACTTACCCCTATCAAGGGCTCTCCTGCACCATCTTTGATAATACCTTTTACGGCTGCTTGTATTGATGGCGGAGTAACTAAATTATCAGTTTGTTTTGCATACACTCCTTCTGTGGTAAGAGACAGAATGAATGCCAGCAGCAAACTAAAAATCAAAGATTCACACTTTTTGCAAGTCATACATGTTTGATTTAATTAATTATTCGATAAAATATTAGATTTAGTAAATAGATAAGATTATCGCTGAGTAAACGATAAGAAAAAAACAGGTCAACTCGAACTTTCTTTTTCCATAAATATTAGCATTTTATGATTATTAGATTAATGTGCTTATTAAAAGTTTATCTTGATCTTTTAAACTTTAATTAACACAAAAATAGACTCGATAACTTTTTTCTTTATACGAATTTGCGACATAAAAATATCTGAAACTGCTTCGGTATTTGATTCGTACTTTTTAGTCTTAAATTCGTACTTTCCTCAATGTTAAAGCATTTGGAGACAATTTCTATATATCTTTTTTATATCAAACAATATCTAAAAAGTACTATATTTGTAGCACTTTGTTATCTCACTATTCAATATTCCACTCTTACGTTTAATTGTGGAATAACTCTAAAAAAGCCAACACCATGAAATACAGCTCACAACTAAACAGGCTTGTGTTATTTACAATCTCAATAATTTTATCCAACTCTATATGTGCTTATAGCCTCCGGCAATATTCAAGTAAAAACGGGCTTTCCAATAGCGCGATATTATCAATGTATCAGGATAAAGAAGGCCTCATGTGGTTTGGTTCTTGTGAAGGATTAAATATGTTTGATGGTTTAAGGTTCCAGGTCTTTATGCCCTCGAATGAGGAGAATATCCTGTCCGGAAATATAATTGAAAGTATTCTTGAGGCAGAGGACAATACGCTGTGGATACAGACAAATTATGGATTAGACCGTTTGGACAAGCAGCTCAAGACAGTCCGTACCTTTAAGGAATTTAAGGGTAAAAACTGGGTTATCAAAAATACGGCAAACGATATTTTTGTTGTAAAGAACGATAATTACCTTTACTATTATGTCGCAAAAGAAAATAAATTCCATAACATATACATAGAGAATCTGGTATTCGATGATATTCTGCAAATTGTTATTGATAAAGGAAATACCTTATGGATTTTCATGAAAAACGGTAAATATTTCAGTTATGGCGTTCATTTGGATGAGAATAAGGAACTAACCCTGACCAAAAAGAATTATTTTACCAATAAAGAAAATATTATCTGGTGTTTTTATGAGGATGGTATCTTCTATTTTGTAGATGACACCTATGCACTATATGAATTTGATCCTATTTCGAAGAATAAATACTATATACATGACATATCTGCCGAGGTGGTCAAATATGGAGATATATCATCTATCATCAAATATAAGGATAACTATTTCATCGGGTTTAAGAATAGCGGCTTGATTATACTGCAACATATGCCAGAACAAAAAAAGCGTTTCTCTATATATGAAGTAGATATAAAATCGGGTATTTTTTGCCTGATGAAAGATAAATATCAGGATATTGTGTGGGTCGGGACCGATGGGCAGGGAGTATATATGTATTATACCGATTCGTATACAATAAAGGCGACATTGTTCCGGGATCTTCCTCATAATATAAACAATCCCATAAGAACATTCTTTCTCGATGATAAGAATACATTATGGATTGGAACAAAAGGGGACGGTATCCTTTCTCTTGGCGGTTATGATATTGCAACAAGCAGCCAGGCTACATCGGCTCAATTTCAGACAATTAATAGTCAACTGAAAGATAATTCGGTTTATACAATAGTTCCCAGTAAAAAAAATATCTTATGGATAGGAAGCGAAAAAGGAATAAATTATTATTCATATAAGGATAAAAAAATCAAGAATATAGATGTCTCCATAGACGGAAAGCCTGTACAATATGTTCATTCGATATGCGAATTTAACGACTCCACACTTTGGATAGCCACAGTAGGTGAAGGTATTGTAAAAGCGCGTTTGGGCGGAGACAATGACAATCCCGTAATAAGTAATGAAAAATTGTTTTTGTTTGATGAGGGCAAATTTTCTTCAAACTACTTTTTTACGACATATAAAGAAAACGATTCTGTTATCTGGTTTGGAAACAGAGGATACGGCGCTTACAGGATTAATAATTATACTGAAGATATTGAAACTTTCACCTTTGACCAAAACGATAGAAATCAGACGTTAAATGATATTTTTTCAATTCTGAAAAACAAAGACGGCTATTGGTTTGGAACAAGTTACGGACTAGCGCGGATGTATGATGACGGAAAAAAACAAACTTTTGATAAAGAGAACGGATTTCCTAATAACGCTATTCATGGTATCCTCCAGGATTATTATAACAACCTATGGCTAAGCACAAATCAGGGGCTTATCAAATTTAATATAGCACAAAATACATTTCAGACATACCGGCAACATAACGAACTGGAAGTGACTGAATTCAGTGATGGCGCTTACTTTAAGCACGAAAACACAGGTGTCTTATTTTTTGGCGGCATTAATGGATTTATAACAATTATCGCCAATGAACTAGCAAAAGAGGATTATAGTCCGCCTATACAGTTCAATGGTTTATCCATATTCGGTAAAGAGAATAATATATTCGACTTTTTAGAAATAAACAATGAGGATAAAACGCTGAAACTAAATTACAGGCAAAATTTCTTTTCTGTATCTTTTACTGCTGTGGACTATATACATGGCAACGATTATACTTACTTCTATAAACTGGACGAATTGAGTACGGACTGGATTGATAACGGCACTTCCAATACAGCAGCATTTACGAATATTTCTCCGGGTAAGTATACTTTGTTGGTGAAGTACAGGAATAATATAACCGGAAAGGAAAGCCCTGTACAATCTTTATTTATAGATATACTCCCTCCCTGGTATCTCACCAACATGGCTTATCTGGTATATGCCATCCTCTCCCTTTTCATCCTGTTCATTATCATACGGTTCTCTATCAAATGGTATAAGATGAAAAAGGATAACATTATAGAAAGGCTGAACCGTCAGCAACGGGAAGAAATTTATGAATCCAAACTTCGCTTCTTTACTAATATTACGCACGAACTATGTACTCCTCTGACACTGATATACGGCCCGTGCGAAAAGATACTTTCATATAAAAATACAGATAATTATATAAACAAATATGCAACCCTTATTCAGCACAATGCCGAAAAACTAAATGGCCTGATTTCCGAGCTCATCGAATTCAGACGATTGGAAACAGGTAATAAGACCCTTGAAATAAGGAATCTTTCCGTATCGGAGTTAACCCGTAATATAACAGATTCGTTTACAGAACTAGCTGAAGCTAAAGGCTTCGAATATGAAGTCAGCATTGAAGAAAATGTTTTGTGGAACACCGATCCGGGTTGCTTATCCAAGGTTGTAACCAACCTTATTTCAAATGCTTTTAAATATACATCCGATAATGGGAAAATAGGTTTTGAGCTATTTGTCAAAGGGGGAAAACTTAATATTGCAGTCTCAAATACAGGAAAAGGTATTAAGAAAGAAGATATAGCCAAGATTTTTGACCGCTATACAATTCTTGACAATTTTGAAGGACTGAATAAGAATAAAGTGTCTCCAAGAAATGGTTTGGGGCTGGCGATTTGCCATAATATGGTAAAATTACTTGAAGGTGAGATAAATGTATCCAGCACTCCTAATGAAGTGACCGTATTTACTGTAACTCTTCCTGTTGTGGAAGTTACTGACGACTCACCGGTTTACGACAGTACAGAGCTGAGCCTTATAGAAGAAACCCTGCCTGTTAATCCGGAAAATTCACCCATACCGGATGATTACATACTGCCCGGATATGATAAAGAAAAGAAAACAATAATGATTGTAGACGATGATCCGTCTATGCTGTGGTTTGTAACGGAGATTTTTATAGAACAGTACAATGTAATACCTATAAACGATGCGAAGGAAGTAATACCTTGCCTGAAAAAGAGCCTTCCCGATCTTATAATTTCGGATATAATGATGCCTGATATCGACGGATTGTCACTAACAGCCTCAATAAAGGCGGATAAACTCCAAAACCATATTCCTTTAATTCTTTTGTCGGCTAAAAATACCGAGGAAGACCAGATCAGAGGGATTGATTCGGGAGCTGAAGTGTATATCACCAAGCCATTCAATGTAAAGTATCTGGAAAAAGTGGTCGAACGGTTAATTAAAAGAAAAGAAGATTTACAGCAGTATTTCTCTTCGGCTTTAAGCTCTTTTGAAGTAAGTGAAGGGAAACTTACGCATGAGGAAGACCGAAGATTCATGGAAAAAGTCTATGAAATAATAGAAACGAATATTGCAAATCCGGATCTTTCTGTAGAGACTATCAGTTCTTCCTTAGGATATAGCACCCGCCAGTTTTATCGGAGACTAAAAGATATTACTCCCAAAAAAACAGTCGATATAATTAAGGAATATAAACTGGATGTGGTAAAAAGGTTGTTGATCAGTACAAATTTATCTGTTGATGAAATTATGGATAAAACAGGCTTCGTAAATAGAGGAAACTTTTTCAAGATATTTTTTCAGAAGTTTGAAACAACACCTAAAAAATACAGGGAAGAAGTCCGTAAGAATGCAGGAAAATCTACAGACGCCCCTTTATAAATTATTGTTCACATCTATATGCATTAATAAGTATATAGATGAGATAATCTGTATATTTACCGTAGGCTCTAATTATTCTACGAAGTTCAAATCTCTAAATCTTAAACTAATCTATTACAGTTGTTCAAGATATTCGGTAGGGCTTTCACCATAAATATCTTTAAAACATTTAGCGAAATAGGATGGAGAAGAGAATCCGGCTTCATATGCCACTTCGGATATCGATTTAACTTTGCTGTTCAGCAATTGTTTTGCGTATTTAAGCCTTACTATCCTGATCAACTCGTTAGGAGAATAGTTTGTTAAAGATTTTATCTTTCGATAGAGTTGCGAACGAGATAACTTGAGATGATCAGCCAGTTCGTCCACATTTAATTCCGAATTGGAAATATATTCTTCAACATAAGCCTGAAAGTCATTGATAAAGTTTTGCTCCATCTCTCCCAACGATTCTTTTTTTGTGTCATTTATCAGGTTGTTACCAAAAGCCTCCTTTATTTTCTGACGGTTCTCTATCAATTTACACACCCGTATTTTCAGCAGGTGTGCATTGAACGGCTTGGGGATATAAGCATCCGCACCACTTTCAAAGCCTATTAATTTTTGCTCATCGAGGGAACAGGCAGTCAACAAGATAATAGGTATGTGGTTGGTCGATACATTCTCTTTCAACAAACTACATAGCTCAAATCCATCTTTTCCGGGCATCATTACATCACTGATAATAATATCAGGAATGAACTTCTTTGCCTTGCTAAGCCCGTCTACTCCGTTATCTGCCGTTATGACATTATATTCTTTGTTGAGTATATGCTGAATGAATTTACACATATCGTAATTATCCTCGACGACCAGCACCACAGGCTTATCCTCATCTTCAGAGGCTGTTAATTGTAGCTCCGGCCCAATCTCATCTGTCTCTGACTCGAGTCTGGATTCTGTATATCCTGAAACATATGAATCGTACATCGCCGGATTGTCCAGAACAAGAGGCAACAGGACACAAAATGTAGTCCCCGCACTTTCGTCACTCCACACATCTATTTTCCCTTTATGTGCCTCTACAAGCGCAGCAGTCAATGAAAGGCCTATACCTGTACCCTCGCTACCCTGATCTACCTTATAAAAACGATCGAAGACATTTCTCAATATTTCGGGCGGTATATATGATCCACTATTAAATACTGATAATTCGGCAAAATCCCCTCTTTCCAGATTCTCCTTTTTTAACTTGACCTCAACTTCTCCTGATATATTTACAAACTTCAATGCATTTGATATAAGATTAAAGTATATCTTTTCTACTTTTTCTTTATCAAAAACCATATCGAATGAAGTACCATCTGTCGAAAAAGAGAAGTTCACTCGTTTACGCTTAATCCATTCACTGAATAATGGATTTACATCTTCTATAAATTCTTTCAGGTTCCCTTCCGAAAAATGCATATTCATTTTGCCATTTTCATAGCTCCTAAACTCAATAATTTCAGAAATGAGATACAATAGACGGTTACTATTTTTCTTAACCAGGGTAAGTAGTTCATGTTGCTCCTTCGTCAGATATCCGTCGGTAAGCAAAGATTCTACAGGTCCCAGTATGAGAGACAAAGGTGTCTTGAACTCATGAGAAATATTAGTAAAAAAGACTAATTTGGCATGCGTCGCCTCTTCCAATTGTTTCGATATAGCCAGCAATTGTTCTTTCTGCTCCCTGAGTTCTTCTGCCTGACGTTTTATTTCTTCATTTTGATGAGCAAGCAGCCGGTTCGCTTTACTTTTCGCCCGGTAAGCTTTAAATGAAATGAGTAAAAAGAAGGAAATAAGAACAATGGCTATAATAGAAATATAAAATAACGTCTTCTGATTGGTATACCTTACCAAGCTATCGTTTAATGAAGAATTTATAGAATCTATCTTCAACTGCTGTTCGGCTATTTGTTCGGTCTGCAACTGCAATACCCGCACATTGCTTTTATCAATAACGGTAGTGTACAATGTGTTTTCCCTATGAAATGGCTGATTTTTCAATATCTTCATTGCCAGATCAACAACTTTATCTCCTCCCGTAGGATAAATGAAAGATGCGTCCTGAACATTATTCTGGATATTCTGGATTCCTCCGCCTTCACCGGACAGAGCATCAACCCCTATAATAAATGGAGTCTTTCCTGTATACTTCCGGGATGCTTCGTATACACCTGCAGCCATTGGATCATTCATAGCAAACACCAGGTCTATATGTTCATACTCGCGCAATATATGGCTCATCTGAAGTTTAGCTTCCTCTTTCAGAAAATTTCCACGAGCCTCGGCAATAATCTGTATTTCAGGATAATTCTTTAGTCCATCAATAAATCCTGCATGACGCTCAGCGTCGGAAGTAGACCCATTCCATCCTCTCATCTCAACGATGTTTCCTCTTCCATTGAGTATACCTGCAGCATAAAGCCCGACTTCTTTGCCAATCTGATAATTATCGGCACCTACATAAGCTGTATAATCCTCTGTATCTATTCTTCGATCGACCAATATAACAGGGATACCGCTTTTATAGGCTTTTTGTATTACCGGTGTCAGAGCTTTCGATTCGTTAGGCGATATAATCAGGAGATTCACACTTTGTTCTATTAACCATTCGATATCTTCTATCTGTTTTTGTGTATCATCTTTTACGCTCCGGATGATAATATTTGCATCCTTATGAAATCCGATTTCGCGTTGCATCTCATTATTCATCGTTTCACGCCACAGATCATCGCTACACTGCGATACACCTATGGTATAACGAGTATCTTTGTCTTGCTTACAAGATAAGAAGAGAAATAAAGCGATAAAACAGAGCAAAACTTTAATTTTCATGGCATCAAATTTAGAACAAAGTAATAAAAGTACAAAAAGCACTATTATGTTTAAATGGTGCTTTTTTAACAATATATGATAATAGATTAACCTCTATTGTGGAACAGGTCTAAATAAGCATCAGCCAGTTTCGGCATTGCTCCATGTTGCAAACAGACATAGGCAGAAACCTCTACTGCTAATTGATGGGCATCCTCGATCCGCTCTCCATGCAAATATGCCGCAACAAAAGCCGCCGTAAAAGAGTCTCCGGCACCAACAGTATCCGCGACATGGACTTTTGGTGTAGGCTGGTATGATGTCTGGCGAGCAGTAAATACGAAGCTGCCTTCAGTTCCTTTTGTTAAGATAAGAATATTAAGATTATATTCATCGAGAAGCCTTTTACAGATATCCTGTTCCTCTCCATTCCAATCGAAAAGGGCTGCGATTTTAATAACCTCTTCATCATTAATCTTCATCATATTAGCCATTTGCAATGATTCTTCTATGATCTCTTTGGTGTAATAATCTAAGCGTAAGTTGATATCGAATATCTTCAGACTGTCTTCGGGCATAGCAGCCAGAAACTTGCGGATAGTCTCACGTGAAACAGCACTTCGTTGGGCTAAGGAGCCAAAACATACAGTCTGCGTATTTTTTGCCAGATTCTCGGTACGGGCCGTAAATGGAATATTATCCCAAGCTACGTCTTCACAAATCTCGTATTGCGGTACGCCCGATTTATTAAGCGTAACTTGTACTGTTCCAGTTGGATAATCGGTTGTTTCAATCAAGTAATTCAATTTTTTATCTTCTAAGCCCGATAAGATTTCTTTTCCCAAAAGGTCTTCACCAATCGCACTTACTGTATATCCGTTGAATCCGAACTGAGATACATGATAAGCAAAATTAGCGGGTGCTCCTCCCAAAACTTTACGTTCAGGGAATACATCCCAAAGGATTTCACCTAATCCTACTACAATATTTTTCATTTTGTCTATTATTTTTTCAATTTCACATTATGCAACTGTTATACTCCCTTTTAGCTTAAACGATATAAACAACAGGTAAACAACACCTATACTCATTACAGCCAACGCCCCTATCTGTGATGACAGCATGTCGGTAGCCAACCCCATGAAGAACGGGAAAACAGTTCCTCCGAAAAGTCCCATAATCATAAGTCCCGATGCTTCATTTTTCTTATCAGGATTTTGGAGTAAGGCTTGAGAGAAGATTATAGGGAAAATGTTTGAATTACCGAAGCCGATCAAAGCTATCGCAATATATAATGCAATCTTATTATCGAAAGTAAAAAATACCAGCATTGACAAGATCATACAAATGACACTTATCCCAAAGAATTTTTTAGGTGAAAAACGGGCTAATATAAATGCTCCACTAAAGCACCCTATTGTACGGAACAGAAAATAGACACTCGTCGAGTAAGTTGCATCCTGAAGAGTTATTCCCAAACGTTCCATTAATATCTTAGGAGCTGTTACATTAATACCTACATCAATACCCACATGGCACATTATTCCCAGAAAACAAAGCAATATAAATTTATTACCCAGCAAGGCAAAACACTCCTTAAATGATGCATTCTTACTATCTTCCTTTTCTTCATATATAGACGTGAATCCGAGCCAAAGGATCGCAATAACAGCTATTACCATGAATAAAGGGAATAGTAAGCGCCAATTCTCGAACATAAGTGCAGCCCGGGCCATTATGATAGGTGCTATAAAAGAAGCAATCGCCTTTATGAATTGTCCGAAAGTAAGGGAACTTGCCAGTTTATCTCCCTTTACGATGCTCGACAGCAATGGATTTAATGAAACCTGCATCAATGTATTACCAATCCCTAATAAGGAGAAAGATATGAGCATAGAGATGTATGAATAACTGATAACAGGTATAAGTAATGATGTTGCTGTTATAATGAGACTCAGAATTACAGTTCTACGCCGGCCTATTTTACCCATTAATACTCCGGTAGGTACCGAAAAAAGCAAAAACCAGAAAAAAACCATCGATGGGAAAATATTCGCTTCGGTATCGGTCAGCACCAGGTCTGCCTTTACATAATTAGATGCAGCACCTACCAGGTCTACAAAGCCCATACAGAAGAAAGCCAGCATCACAGGCAATAGGCTTACGTATATACTTTTTTGTTTCATTTCAGATCATTATTATTTTAAATTATAGATATTCATATCTTCTATATCAATTGTTTCCCCATCAGTTGCGAATACCAGTGAGTTGTACGGCTCGGTAGGAAAAACAAGATTCGTTTGCACCAACTCTCCGTCATTGACAAATAATTCGGTAGAAGCTTTATCAACAAACAGTCTTATTTTATAATAATCTTTGGCAACCAGCGGTGCATTAATAAGGACCGTAGCAAAATTATTGGAGAAATCAATCAGGCCGCTTTTCGCCCGGTCGACAGAAAGGGTATTTTTCTTCAGGTCGAATATGAAACGAATGTTTTCTCCTTTTATGTTTACCAATTTAAACTCAAAACGATCCACTCCTTTCGGTTTTACTGAAAATTCAATCTCATAAGCTCCTTGGTTGTCTTTCAATAATTTCTCAAGGGTATATGCCTTGTTCACTTGTTTGTTTCCAATCTTTTTACCGTTTCTTCTTAAGTCTGGCGTTTCTGCAATAGGAGGACTAGCCACCACTAAATGCTTACCGTTGTGTACCAGTTTCAATTCACGCACTAATGTGTTAGCGCTCGAAAAGTTTAGCGAAGGAACAGAATTTGCATAATCCCAATTGTTCATCCATCCTATAAACAAGTGACGTCCATCTTTTGCCGGAACATTATTCCATGTTACTCCTGCGTAATTGTCCCGTCCATAATCGAGCCATAAAGGATAGCTGAGATTATCGGCCCTGAATGTTTTACCATCGAAGCTGCCTATGAAATACTGGGTAGCGCTGCCTCCATTAGGTCCTCCGGGGTTGATGCTTACAAACAATACCCATTTCGTTTGTCCATTATATGTCAAAGGGAGTAGATCAGGGCATTCCCACACCCCTGCATGCGAGCCTGTACCTTCTCCAAATTCGCTCAGTTTATTCCATTCCTTGAGATTTTTCGAGCCATAAAATGTAATCGTTTGCGACGTGGCTAAAGACATTACCCACTGCCCCGAAGCATCATGCCAAAAAACTTTCGGATCGCGGAAATCTGCAATATCAGGATCTGCCAATACAGGATTATGACCATATTTGGTGAATGTACGCCCCTTATCCGTACTATATGCTATAGATTGTGTCTGGGACTTTCCGGCTGAAGTATATATAGCTACCATTGCGTCTTTACCGAAGCCTGCCGTATTATCCTTATCAATAACAGCGCTGCCTGAAAAGATTGAACCGAGCGAATCGGGAGCTAAAGCAACCGGCAGGTATTCCCACTTTTTAAGATCTTTGCTCACACTATGTCCCCAGTGCATATTTGCCCACTTCGATCCATATGGGTTATACTGGAAAAACAGATGATATTCGCCATCAAAATAAACCATGCCATTAGGATCGTTCATCCACCCGTACAGTGGAGTATGATGATATAATGGACGATATGTTTCATCATAATTAAAATTAAAAGAATCAGATTGCTTAATATCATTCAAATGCTTATCTGTCTTTTTCGCATGGGCAAAAGTCAATGTTACTTTTTTCCCTATATATTTCTCAATATCTATGGGAACCCAATAACCTATTTTCTCTGTCTGGGCAACTCTTATGTACATTGGTACACCTATGGTTGTACCCTCGACTCCAAGTGTTATAAGAGATTCGGGACTGTCATCGTCAATAGGGACAAGGATATATTTCTTGTCGGCATCAAAGACTAATTTATGGTCAATCATGAATACACTTTTTTCTGTATTACTTTGTTCTATTTGGTCTACCAGTATATGTCCCCATCCACCGCGCTGATTATCAACAATACGAATGATCGCTTTTTGTCCGGTATATTCCTTCACATTCCATGTTATCCATTGCAATGTTTCGGTCTCTACAACAGAACGCGATTTATAAATACTTTTATTATTTATAACTAATTCGATATAAGTGTCCTGATTCATTCCACCACCTATCAGAAAGTTGATATAATCACGTTCAATAGTGAAATCTTGTGAGATAAGAGTTCCGCGGGAGTCATCTCCTCCGTTAAAACTATTAGCCAGGAACTTCCCTTTAAAGCCTTCTACATTCTGTTGCCCGGCATAATTTCCTGTGGCAGGTGTTGCACCGAAAGCATCGCCCTCGACTGTCCACTTATTATAAGTGCCGGATTCAAAATCTTCTATAATAATATCTGATTTTGTGGCACAACCAATAAGGGTGAAAGCCAGAAGACCACTATATATTTTTAATTTATTATTCATTTATATCCTGTTTTGAAAGGTTTTATTTCAAATAAAGTTTCATGTTCAATTAATAATAACCGACTTTAAGATTGCTCACTTCGACAGTTCCTGAATAACTGTTTATAGACCATAGATTCTTTTGTATCCCATAAATACGATTTGTATAGGCAACATTATCATTGATATATACTACACAAACCGAATTATCTGTACATATAGTCACATTATACACATTACCAGCGGGAGTATCGAAAAGATAACCGTCTATCCCGGCAATGAAACCTTTCCCTGCCACACCTTCCTCTTCAAAGTTTATTTTTCTCTTATTGTTATTATCTTCCGGATTCACGACAATTGTATAGTATTTTTCTGAATCTGTACCACGAACAAAAGAAAAACCAAACTTGTCTGCATTGCTTGCCGTTTTCACTGTAAATGAAATTTTATTATGCGCATTCAAGCGGTTGAAAAGCGCATACGAATTGCCGGTCAGAGTATAACTTCCGCTGTTTTCAGATACACCTTCACTCTTTTCCATTACTTTCACAACGGATTCGACATTATATTTCCGGCTAATACCTTCTACCAGCCCAAAAGATATTGTACCATCTTGATGTTGAACAATTTTATGGGCAACTAAATTTCCTGCCCATTCCGGTTCATTATCGGCGCCAACATCCGTATTATCATTGCCCGGGCGAGTCGGACACCATCCCCAGATATAGCGGTCTGTTCCGTCCGAGGCTGTTTTTCCGGCATAGAAGGCTCGGGAATCTAAAACTCCTTCTTTGCTGTCAGGAAAGGTAAGAGGATCTGACGATTTCTTCAACTCATCCAATGTGCACCCTTTAAAATATTGAACTTTACGGGACCATTTGGACATATCCGAATAAACGAGATACCACCAGTCACCCATTTTAAATACATCGGGACACTCATAAAAACGATCCCAGTGCATAGGCATAAATACACCTGCGTGATTCCAGTCTTTCATATCAGTAGACGTGTACTCGGCCAATACGCCTCTTCCATCTTTAGTGGTGGATACCAGCATATGGTATTTTCCATCTTCCCCTTCAAATACAAACGGGTCACGAAAATCGTTCTTGCTATAACCATCGGGATCACCTTTCAGATAGAAATTACGGTCTTTAGTCCAGTTCATGAAGTCACTGGAAGTCGCTACCATTACAACCTGACCATTTTCCGAAGACGTAGGCCTATATTTATTACCTGTATAGAAAGTGTAGTACAATTTATCCGCAGTATTATAAATAGTACTGCCTGTGCCAATCGCAGCATCCTGTTCAGCCAATCCACCACAAGAAATTAGTTCACCTAAAGCAATGTAATTACCTGCATCTTTAGTACTTAATGCCCAAATCGGATGGTAAGTCCCTGCCTGATTAGGACGGAATTCTTGTAAATACATTATCTTAAAATCCTTTGCAACCGGATCATAGAACGGCATCGGGTCTCCTACATAACCTGCATAAGGCTTATAATAAGTATCAAAACTTTTCGCATCAGTAGATTTAAAATAAGTAGCTGTTCCGTCCCAGTCTTTCTGAGTCAACACCGGATCATTGTTGTCACTGCAGCCTACAAAAGAAGTGAGCAAGGCAGCTAAAGTAAGTGAATATATCATTGTTTTCATAGATTATGTCTTTTATTTACTCATTAAATAATTAATTGCGTTCTCAGTCATCCGGGCTACATTCCCATGGTATTTATCCGCTGAAACATCTACTCCAAAAGCATACCAGTCATAACACCCCGAACCGATACATACAATGCCTCCCTTGGTATCTGCCGGTAAGTATTCCCATGCTACGATAGCACCATCGCCACCATAACCTAAATCAACTCCACCGGTTTTTTGTCTCCATGTCTCGTTATTAGCATAACCTCCCCAGTCAGAACCTATATGCCATTGTGCTGTACTATTCGTAATTCTGTATCCGGTATCGCATGTATATACATTGCTTGTTTCACCGTTCACCATTACCAGATTCTGATAAAGCGGATGGTCTTCATGTCCTTTCATCGAGAAACTCCATGGGCCACCGGTAATTTCCCCCGTTTCTTCCGACTGTCCCCAGCAGTTGTTAGGATTATTGCCATCCAGAGTCGCTCCTATTTTTGCAGCATAGAAAGTTGCATAGCGGGTGAGTAATAAGTTCACCCCATTATTATATAATTCTTTCATCTT
This sequence comes from Dysgonomonas sp. UBA7710, assembly GCF_002482385.1. Taxonomy (GTDB): domain Bacteria; phylum Bacteroidota; class Bacteroidia; order Bacteroidales; family Dysgonomonadaceae; genus Dysgonomonas. The sequence continues at coordinate 78,667 of NZ_DLFW01000040.1, forward strand.
AACCAAAGCGTTGACCGCAGCAGGAGCTGCCGCATCAAATTTGGTCATTGTATCAATTCCTCCATCAATATGCAGATGCCACCACATTATCTTACATTCGCTCAAGTCCACTCTACCGGCTTGTACATCTTCAAAAGAGATATATTGCGAATTTGCAATATTATTGAGCATCCAGGTAGCTGCCTCTTTTTCTTCAGCATTCAGCAAATCGATTGATGCAGCTAAACCGACATATACAGCACTTGGTGCATCCGTAGGGATGACTGTTACGGTATAAACTGCTGATGCTGTATTATATGTTACGGTAAAATCAACAGGATCGGTAAAATCAGCAGCCAGTCCTGATGCCGGTGTTACAACAGCACCGTCAGAAGTAGTTATTACCGGAACTAAATTCTTTACATCAACCGAGCCAGGAACACGTACTGTAATACTGCGTTTTGTATGGTCGATAACTCCGGCATATACATCATTCAACTTGAATGTAAGAATCTTCGCCTCATCATGCTTAATATTCACAGTATAGTCCATAAAAACATCGCTATTGGTGATTTTTATAACCTGAGGAAAAGAGAAATTCAGGACATCGCCTATCTTTACAGATGCTTTTGCACCATCGGAGAATTCGATAGCAGTAACAGTCATGGCATCCGTATCATATACTTCGGGAACTCCTACTGTTATCGTTTTCGCAGTACGGTCTATTACTCCCGAATAATTGTCATCCAGAGTAAAAGAAGAAATCCATGTATCTCCATCCAACTGAAGATCCGATTTATTGTCATCACTACATCCTGAAGCAACAAATACGATTGCACTTGCCAGAATAAACAAACTTATTTTATCTATTATCGTTTTCATATATTCGCGATTATAAAAAGATTACTATTACCATCCACCTATGTTCTGAGTATATTTTCCATTACTGGCACTCATTTGAGCAAATGGGATAGGGAGATATTCATTTTTATTCTTTGTAAATGAAGCGTTGGAATAGATAGTACAGTCATTAGCCTCTTGCGCAAAAAACTTGTTCAACACTTCAGCCGCTTCTCCCCATCTAACTAAATCGAAGAAACGCTCTGATTCGAGAGCCATCTCTACACGGCGTTCGAACTTCAATAAATTAAGAGCTTCCTGTTGTGAATAAGATCCCGTATAAGTTTGAATATTGAAATGGACACCATATTCCGTTTCATAATCTGAAACCATCGCAGTACTCTGTTTGGCACGGCTGCGTACCTGATTTATCAGGCTGATGGCTTCATTTATACGGCCATCGTTTAGCTGGATCAAAGCTTCGGCACGCATCAGTAATACATCAGCATAGCGCAACACGATACGATTCATAGGCGAACCCCACCATGAGCCCTTAATCAAATAATCGCCATCAGGATCAACGTTATGTTTCAATGTCACATAGTAGCCATAAAGCCCGTTACTACGACTCCATGTGGTAGACTCATCCATCATATAATTTTTGTTGAACTCGTAAGGGAATCCCGGCATACCTACAGTCAGGAATAAACGGGGATCTGCATAATCTGATTGAGGATCGTAATCCTTATTATTGAATGAATCAAATAAAGGGTAACCATTATTATCTGTTCTGAATGCGTTTACCAAGTTCTGGCTTGGTTTGTAAAAGTCACAGCCTCCGTCAGTTACTCCCGGAATATTGGGAACAATCAAACCATAAGACCAATTACAGTTACCATTGTTAGTACCATCATTCATTGAATATTGCATTGCCCATAGGGATTCCGGGCCATTTTCGTATTGAGGTTCGGGACGGAAATTGTTGTGGAAGTCTGGTTCTAACGCATAACCTCCTGCCGACATAATGCTGTTTTCTGTATATTTTACTACCTGCAACAGATCTTCTGTTCTGATGCCTGTCACTTCGTGACTTTTAGCATTGTCCTGATGGTATGCCTTATATAAATAAGTCTTTGCCAGATATGCAGCTGCCGCAGCTTTAGTAGGACGTCCCTTATCAGATTGTTTGACAGGAAGGTTATCATAAGCAAATTGGAAATCATCAGCAATCACCTGCCAACCTTCATCATTTGTATAAGCCGTATTAGAAAGAAAATTATATTCTTCCGGCGACAAACCGGCATCGTTAGCAAACACGATATTTTTGTATAGGCGTTTCAGCAAGAAATGGCCATGCCCTCGTAAAAAACGCATTTCGGCAATACGTTGCTGTTTCAGTGAATAAGTGTTTCCATCAACTTGCTCGAGCAATTGCAGGGCTGTATTTACACGTGATATGCAATTGTACAAACGCTGCCACATATCGCTGATATTCCAGGCAGTAGTCATGATTCCCTGCGAAACATCCAATGCATGAAATACATCGCCATCTTCCGTTCCATTACCTCCTTTATAGGCATCGTCTGAACGTACATCATAGTTCCACATAGAGAAGGAAGAATTGATATCTTCGGCGGTAATCCATACCGCATAAGCTGATATAACCAGGTTATCAATATACGCGGGGTCCTTAAGTTGTTCATCACTGATAGTTCCCTGAGGCACCTGGTCCTCCAGAAAACCGGAACAACCGCTATACATAAGTGAAAGTCCTAGAATTGCTATATATATTATTTTTTTCATAAGAAACTGATTTATTTTATTAAAAACCGACATTAACCCCAAAAGTCAAATTCATCGGAATAGGATAACCATAGTTTGCATTTTCAGGGTCTACACCTGTAAAACTCTTGCCTTTGATTGTCAATGTATTTTGTGCACTAAAGTAGAAACGGAGACGACTCATTTTCAACTTTTTCGCAAAATTTTCAGGGACATTATAACCGAGCTGTATATTACGTAGTTTCAAGAAAGAGCCATTCTCTACAAAATAAGTAGAGACACGCTTCTCATTATTTAAATCGCTGCGCGACAGTGCAGGAATATCCGAATTAGGATTAGTTGGAGACCAAGCATCAAGTACACGGTCGCCCTTGTTCAAGAAACCTATATTAAGACCGCTCCACAGATCAGTTTCTTTCTTCAAATCACTAATTACATCTACACCTTGTACACCTTGCCAGAACATAGTAAAATCAAAGTTCTTGTATTCCAGATAGATATTAAATCCATAGCTAAACGATGGAGTAGGATCATAAATCCATTGTTGATCTCTTTCATCAATCACACCATTATTGTCCAAATCGCGCCAGCGGATACGTCCTAAACCTGCACCTTCCTGTATTGCATGATTATCGACTTCTTCCTGAGATTTGAAAATACCGTCGGCTACATAGCCTACCTGAGAACCATTAGCATGCCCAATCACGCTTTGGACACCATTACCTCCAAAAGTTCCATTTGCTGCAACTGTAGCCGGCAATGCTGTAATTTCATTCCGATAAGAAGATATATTTGCATTTAAGTCGTACTTCAGACCAAAAGAAGTTTTATTGCGATAGCCGAGATTGAATTCAAAGCCGGTATTCTTCATTTCACCGGCATTAATCCATTGGGTACTACCTTCTCCCATTGCCGCAATACCTGCCATTTGCACCAAAATATCTGTTGTTTTCTTATAGAACATATCGAATGATCCATACAAACTCTGTTTAAGAACCGAAAAGTCAAGCCCGAGATTGGTTTGGGTCGTTGTTTCCCATTTTATATCATTATTGCCTATTTGGTTACGCTTGAACCCAGATTGCAAGATACTTCCTCCGTTGGTTCCGGCAATATCATAAGAAGTACCATAGCTTTGTCCTCCCGATTCTGTTACACCATAATTAGGAACATAAATAGTATAGCGGGCAATATTGGATATTTCCTGATTGCCTGTCTGCCCCCATGAACCACGGATTTTCAAATCATCGATCCAAGTGAGGTCTTTCATAAAGTTTTCACTGCTTATACGCCATCCCAACGAAAAAGAAGGGAAAGTTGCATATCGGTTATTCTTTCCGAAACGGGAAGAGCCATCATGACGTAAGGTTAATGAAGCCAGATACTTATCATCATAAGTATAATTCAACTTTCCAAAGAATGAAACCAAAGAGAAACCTTCTCCCGAACCGTAAGCCTGTGCCGTACCCGAACCGGCATTTGGCCACATATAATCGGGATTTAAAATGGAGAAATCTTCTTTATAGCCAGAGAAATAACTATCATCTTCACGGTTAAGTTCCGTACCCACCATCGCATCACCCCGATGTTTGCCTACTTCTACATTATAAGTGGCAATAGCATTCCACATCCATTTAGTCCAATGTTCTTGTTTGGCTTCCACGGCGTTCTTGTTGTTGGCAACATTCCCTTCAGTGATCGGATAGGTAAAGATGCGTTGTGATTTCTGGGCATAATCCAATCCGAATGTAGAACGCAGATTAAATCCCTTAAACGGATTGAGGTTTATATAAGCATCACCAAACATGCGCCAGTATGTATAACGGTTATCTGAGTTACGGTCTAATCTTGCAACCGGATTTTCACGGTCTGGATAACCGCCTACAGGGCCTGCATATCCTCCATTGATATCATAAACAGGGAGAGAAGGGTTAAACTGTAATACATTCTGCAAAAATCCTCCCGGAGCCTGTACTTCCGAAGTCCGGTTCAAAGTGAAATGCTCTCCGACAGTTAACATTTTACCGATCAGGTTATATTCGGTATTCATACGAGCTGAAAAGCGTTCAAAATCAGTATCTTTTATGATACCCAGATTCTTATAATAACCCAAAGAGAAAAACGAACTCCCTTTTTCCGAACCATTGCTTACTGATACATTATATTGCTGTATAAAACCGGTACGGGTCGTTTCATCAAACCAGTCTGTATCTGCCGCCGGAACTGTGTTGCCGGAATCAAGATACTTAGACATACTGATACTGTTCAGCTGCGGGTACCCATCTGCATTGTATCCCCAATTATATTTATAGCCCAAAGCATTTGTATTAGGATCTTGCCCTTCATTTACGTAAGCTTGCCACATGGCGCGGCCATATCCTTCGGAGTTTAATACTTTCATCTTATTGGTATACATGGAAGCTGCAATAGAGGCATCAAAATTAATTTTCAACTGACCGTTTCTGCCTTTTTTAGTTGTAATGATGATAACGCCATTTGCAGCACGAGATCCATAGATAGAAGCAGAAGCCCCATCTTTCAAAACCTGAATGGACTCGATGTCATTACCATTCAATTCGTGCATTCCCGATTTAGTAGGCACACCATCTATAATGTAAAGAGGGTCATTGTTATTCAAGGTTCCTATACCCCGGATACGGATGGTAGTATTACCGCTCGGATTACCATCAGCTGTAATATTCATTCCCGGGACACGTCCTTGCAGGGCTTTCATCGGATTGTTCTCATTCTGCTTTGCAATTTCATCTATACTGACTACAGAGATAGCACCGGTCAGATCAGCTTTGCGCTGGGTGGTATATCCCGTTACGACTACTTCTTTTAACATTTCCTGGTCTTCTTCCAAAACAATATTCAATATAGCCTGCGCTTTTACCTGAACAGCCTTAAATCCGACATAAGAAATAAGAAGTTCTGTCCCATCCTCAACTGATAGTGTAAAGTTGCCTTCAGGATCGGTAGTAGTTCCATTTGTTTTTTTATTAGTATCCAGTACTGTAGCACCAATAATTGGTTCTCCATCAGTTTTGGAAACCACTTTTCCTTGTACTGTCAGGGTTTGCGCCTGAACAATCGTGCACATTAAAAGGAAGAGTGCACATAGAAGTGATTTTTTCATGCCTTCCATTCTTAGATTCTGTTATATTAATGTTTCAAATAGTTATGTTTGATCAACCTCTATTAAGGAGATCATGTTTGTCTTTGGCTCTAACATCCCTTCTACTTCCGATTCCAGGTATAGATAGCCCCATAATATGAGAAAAGAAACAACTTGAAGATTTTCCTTATTTTTTTCATCATGGTATGAATTTAGAAAATTGGTTAATTATTACTATTACAAATCGATCTGCATACAAAGAACTTTTTATTAAAGCATCAGGGCTATAAAAAAATGGTCAAAAGCTATCAAAAATGTTGCTTTGCATTATAAAGCAATGGTGTAGCAGAAAGAATACAATAATAAAAATCCTCATTATCAGACAAGTACATAAAATAAAGCAGGATAGAGATAAATCAACATAACAACTTTTCAACTTACTTTTTACTTAATACTTCAAAGAACTCCTTTTTTTGTAAACTAGTACACTAAAAGCTAATACTGTCTTGTACTAAAATAGCTTTACAAAAAATAGAGTTTATAACCTTTAAAAAGTATTAAGATAGCCCGTCAAGTACATAAGGATTTTCCATGCATGGGAGCCAATAAGCTCCGTATCTATTTAATCCCCAAGTTTGAACAGGTAGGTCTTCACATAGGACGGGATACCTTTTTGAACCTATTAGCTGATAATCATATGCTAGTAAAGTGTAGCCGAAGCCGTCGCAAGACTATCTTTTCTCATCACCGGTTTTGATCCGGGACTACAACCCAACTGTTCCTAATCAACTATGAATAAGTGATATTACTTATATAGAAGTCGGATATGGCTTCATATATCTATCATTGATTACCAATGCTTTCTCTTGCAAAATTGTTGGGTAATTTTGCTTACCCATACCTCTGGAAAGAAAATAAAGCTGACACAGAATATAAGGAAGCATGGAGTGATCCGAGAATATCTAAAGTGGAAAAGAATCATAAAGAACAAGATAAATATCTGAATATTTCAAAGAATTTGAAGAAAAGTATGCGTAAAAAAAGATAGTATGTAATCAAACTCAATTCAATCTGACAGGGTGGCTTATCTATGATTGTCAGATTACTATCTATGGTTTATTCAGTCTCGTGATCTCCATTGGTAAGAATACTTTGTCGTCGTATTATCTGTTTCAAAACAAGCAGTTATCGGAATACTCATAAAAAATCCCTCCAAATATCCCATTTTAAGAGAAGTATTTGGAGGGACTTATAGCTAAAACGATTTCTTTCTTTACTGTCTGTTGAAACTGATTTTTGCGATGGCTTTTGTCGCCTGAAAATTCACAGGATCACTAATACCCAGTTCAATCAATTTATCCAGTTGCAATCCATTGCAATAGAATGTATAGTCTTGTTCAATGGTCAATATCCCATTTTCAACCGATGCCTTCATCGAATAGGATTCACTACTCTTATTTATTAAAGTTAATACTCCTTCAGAAAAAGTATAGGTACCGGTACTTGGTTCAGGTTCATCCTTATCTTCTTCTATAAAGGTTCCATCACTTTTAAGGGTAATCGTGGTTTCTTTGAAATCATCTGTCGCTGCTGCAATGATTTCCGGTTTTATTTTTTCATCATTAACTGTACTATTGGTTTTGATTTCTCCGGCTGCCACGGATTTGAATTTCCATGTCCCGACAATGGAATTATTCTCTTTTTCCTCGTCATCATTAGAACAAGAAACTACAGTTAATGACAGGAATAATACCATCGACATAACCGATAAAACTTTTAATCTTTCTTTCATTTTCTTTTGTTTTAAATTAATAATTAAGTGAGCGAATTTATATTTTATATAAGTTTATATTTTGTCTGTTCCCTTATTTGCTGGGAGTCAAAAACTACAGGAATATCCAATTGTAGCCAAAGAGTTATTTGTTGCCGGCCGGTTCACCACTGACCGCCATTGGAAGTTATAGGCTAAGGTGATTGAATGCCGCTGTATAGGTGAATAGGAACTGTTGATACGGCACATAAAAACTTCATTCTGTTTTGTCCCTTCCAGACTTCCGGTATTATAAGATAAAGATCCTGCCAGATTGACTTTCTTTTTAAACAGACGGCTCGAAATTCCCAGTGTCGGACCCCAGGTTAGCGTGTTGCCATTCAATATTCTACTATTGTTAAAATTCAAGGCACCGTTTAGAGATAAACCTGATTTCAAAAAAGTCCAAGAGTAAGAAGTGCCGGCATTTACCATTTCTGTTACACTTCCCGGATGATATATCCCGCCTTGCTTATTTGCGGCATCCTGATAGGACAGGTTGATATTCAGGTTATGCAACTGAACTTCATTCTTTTTGGTAATAACATTCATATTCAAATTCGCCGACTGGCTGAGCTGTACAAAATTCAACGTATCCAGCCTGTCCAGGTTATTCTCCTGATTGATCAGCTCGAAGTTGGAGCGAACATTGGTATAAGTCTGAAAGTTGGTATAGGAAAGGTTTGCATTCACCCTTTCACTGAAAGAGGCTGTTACATTTCCGGAAGCCACAACCCTCGAAGATGCGCTGGCCTTGCTTTTTTTCAGGTCGTCATGCTCATAGCCCACACTCAGGCTGACACTCATCTTATTTTCCCAAAACGACTGATAAGCATTGACTGTTATATTCTCTATATCATTCGTAAAGTAATAAGCCCCTAATGTGCGGTAATTCGGATCGATACGCTCATAAGCTACACCGAAACGGTTTGTCTCGCCTACATAACTTAACTGCGCCTTGAACGCATGGTAAACGGCAGAAGACATATTACTACCCGCCCACAGACCTAATATACCGTCCATATCATCATCTGCTGAGCGTATATCTGTAGTTAGCATGCTTATTCCGTATTCTCCGCTGACTTCGATAAAATTGACTGGCTTGTACAGGAATGATATGCTTCCGGCCAGATTTTCCATTGGCGTTATACCGAGGCTGTCAGGGGGAATAGCCAATGAAGATATTTTATCCTTTGCACTGAATAGATTAATTGATACTTGATATTTTTCCTTAACCCTGCCTGCTTTGAATCCGTAACCCATGCGCTTATAGGTTGGAAGGAAAGCCGGATTGGAGTCATCAAATTCTACTGCTTTCTGAAAACGTCCGTACATAGCCGAAAATTCCCAGCCGTCGGGTGTAAGTTCCACTCCGGCCCCGGTAAAGATATGCCCGTTCAGCGTATAAGGAGAGAAAGTCATCGAAACGTCCCCGATATGCCCTGTAATCCATTTATACGAAGGATGGATACTTAAACGGTTGGGGCTCGATGGAAGCTTGTAACTACTACCGGAATTGGTAAGGCTGAATGAAAATGGAAGATTGACCTGCCCGTATATATTCAGATTGACATTACCGTTCAGGTAATAGGCCCAGGGGTCACGCCCAGAAGCTCCGTTTCCTGCATTGACAACGGAATTCGCGGAGAAACCTCCTGTCAGTTTCAACGGATTGCCTTTTCCAAACAGGTTTTTCATATCTTCAATACGAAAGCTTTGTGCTTGTAAGTTTGTTGTAGTTATTATAAATAAAGCCGTTAAGGGTATAAAGAGGCGTCTAATCATTTTTCTGGATTTTGATATCTGTTAGTATATATGAGCTTTCTTTACCTGAGTTTATCAATGCCTTTATTAAAATCGCACCTTTACGACCATCCGAAGTTTCAAACAATACGACGCGCGGCAGTGGGCTGGCGGTGAAGAATTCGTCCCGATAGCTTACTGTTGAAATCTGTAGGTTTTTAAGTAAAGCGTCTGTTGTCATTGTATTAAACTGGTCGGGAGTAAGGGATATGGGGCTCAATTCTGTTTTGTTTATGAATTTGGTTGGCTTGGCGTTGGGTATTTCGGGTAATGCTGTTTCATACAGCTTGTCCGGTGAAACAAATTGGTTATAGGTAAAATCAGCGTTTAATCCGAAAAAGGCAATATCGACCAGCGCTCCATTGCCGCTGTTGATCTCAGAAGTCTTGAATACGCGCCTTAGTTTAGTTGAGTAAAGGGAACCTATTGTTTCCGAGGCTGTATTAATGCCTAACTTTATATCCTTATGGGTTCTCAGGTTTGTATTTGCCTTTACTGTGATATTCTGTGAGACCCGCTTGGTATATTTTCCATTAGACACATTCAGGTAAACGGTATATTGCCCGGCAATAGGGAAATGGATACCGGCTTCGGCTGAAGTATTATTTGTAATGGTAGCATTGGCGCATTCCCACCAAAGGGTTTCAACACCTTGTAACTGTGACTCAAAAGTTGCCCGCAAAGGGGCTTCCATATCATCCATATCTTCAAAAGAGGGTATAATGCTAAAAGAGACATCCAACGGTTCGCGGACAGTGATCTCCTGTTCTGATGTAAATATTGCACTGCCGTTATCGACGGTCAAGCGGATGGTGTATGTTCCTTGATTGGCGTAAGTAATGTCCGGTGGATTTTGCTCGTCATAGGAGGATGGTTCGCCTCCCTCAAATGTCCAGTGATATGTGCTTCCACCTACTGAGAGGTTAGTTATTTTGTATATCGCAGGAGCGTAATTGTTTATATCTACTTCGCCTTTAAATCGCGCCGTTACGGCGCTGTCTACTCTTACAGTATATGCTTTTGATATGCGGTTGCCGTCATTCCATGCTTCTAATGTAATCATGTGTTCTCCGGGTTCCGTAAATACAACTGTTCCCGGATTTTCCTTTGTAGAAGTAGCAGGTTCGCCGCCTTCAAAAGTCCACTGAAAACTACTCGCGCTTTTTGTTCTGTTCTCTATAGTTACGGACAGGGGCGAAGTGTGATTGCCATCCTTGATATGTAAAGCAACGTCTATCTCAACAGGGATAGTCTGCTCGGTGTGGCAGGAGTAGAATTGTATCAGTGTTAGCAGGTATATTAGTTTTTTCATTTATTGTTATTCTTTTATTTTCAGGATTTATAATCCGCTATGTATTCGAATGGATGAGGATAGAATCCCCTCGTTCGGTAGCGGAGAAAAAACATCAAGCCAATCTTTAACAGCAAAGCTGATAAAGTAAAGCCCATCCGGATTATGAAATTTATACCTTCTACTCATAATAGTTATAATCTATTTTTGCTGCGCAACACACGGACTAGAAGTCCGCGCGAGCGGGTGTCTGGAATTTCTAAAATCCATTTTCTTTTAATCGAACTATAAAATCATTATGTATTCTTAATAATTCATTTAGTATGTTTTGTAAATCTTCTATAGAAGTAGCAATAGGAAATTTATGTTTTACCATGTTATTAAAATCTGCATTTTGCAAAGTAGCAATACTATTAAATCTACCTGATATGTTTTCTGAATCGTCATTATATCGTATGGTATAAAAACATTCTATGAAACCATATTTAAAAGAAAAAAGAAATCGGATTATATAATTACTAATAAAATAATCTTTGTAGAACAACTTCTCTTTCGAACTAAACTCCATATCAATTTTGTTCATGAGTAATATTTCTAAAATATCTTTCTTCTGGAAATTTTTCCCATTATCAAAATCAGAATATCGATTACATATATCAATATATTTTTTTGAGAATTCTATTTTATTTAAAATGTCTATTAATTTATTTTCCATATTGCATTTATTCGTCTAAATATTTAATTCTAATTTCAACACTTTTTTTCGTATTAAAGTCACGGAGAATTTTTTGATATTCTGTACTGCTTTCAAAGAACATTTTATTGGAGCTTGGTATTTCCAGATAATAATCTCCTTCTAAAATTCCTAACGTTTTACTTGAATTAATTTTAGTGCCTTTTTTGTATTTCGTTATTAATTCATTTAAATAATTTTCGAAAGTTTGAGGTTGAATTTCAGATAAAGTTGTTGCCTTTCGAGAAATTATCTCTTTTCCAGGAATATAAGAATCTAAACGTTTGCCATTTTCTAATACAATTTCGTTATAATCATAAGTATCTCTTGCTTTCCTATTAAAGTCATTACCGCGTTTAAATAGAGCCTGTACCTCTTCCCAAGATAATTTCTTACTTTTTGAAGCGGCAATATCTTTAATTTCGTCTCCTAATTCTTCGACAATATCCTTATCAAGGATTCCATCTTTAATAGCTTTGGTAATATTACTACTTACGCCATCTTCAATAGCATCATCAAAATGCCGGATTATATTTGTAGCAGCTTCCTCTAATACATCATCTGCTTTTTTCTTGACGAGTTCCCCAGTCTCCTCGACCGCATCAGTCAATTTTTTCCCTTTCGTCGCAAAGCCTCCATAGAGCATACTTGCCACTTGAACTCCGTCTTTTCCTATTTCGTGGTAAGTTATATAATCCGGGCTGTTAGCATACTTATCCCATTTATCTTTAATAGCTCCGGCGGCAGCTTCTTTTATCGTGCTTAGGTTAATCCCCTTGATGCTGTTCCACATGGCTTGAGCCATCTCTTTATCGGTCGTAATCTCAAGTCCGAGTTTTACCAGTTGTGCCGTACCGGTTATCTCCTCAATCGCTCCGTCCGCTACTCCTACAAAGGTAGGCGCAGCCTTTAACGGATAATCCTTATATTTAGGATCGCTTTGGTTCCAGTATGTTTCAGGCAAAGCCGCATGATCGTAAATAGACGTTCCGGCATCACATAAGACACTTCCCCATTCATACCAGCGTAAGCCATCGCCAAAGCGGAATTCGCCTCCATCTTCCGTTGCAAAAGGAGTTACAGTTGTCTGGGATATTTTTGTATTACCGTTTTCATCGACTTGGAAAGCATCCAGTTTTTTGTTGATAATATCGGTTATAACTTGTTTGGTTTCATCATCCCAATTACCGGATATTTCCGCTTTCCATTTCTTCGCAGCTTGGTCATACTTATACTCGACACCGCCTTTGCCGCCTGTGGTTAATTCGTGCTTTTTACCGTTCCGGTCTGTTATACTGACATTCCAGTTACTGATAAGGCGTTTATTCAGGCCAGAGAGGTTAGACCCCATACTTTTCCAATCAGGTTCGGAACTAACTGTTCCTGCGCAAGGATTTTTGACAGGTGCCGAATAGACAAGTGTTGACGATTGGATATTATTTTTATACCCGGCAGCCCGTTCAAAGAAGCTAAACACATCAGAAGTAGAAAATACAGATTTATCCAATACTCCGAATGTAATCTTATATACATTTAATACAGATTTATCTTTATCAAAGATTATCCGATAGACAATGTCATTATCTTTTACACTTCTCAAAGTCGAACTGCGAGATGTGTTATTCTTCGTATTCAGGTAATCCTTAAAGTAAAAGCCTGTTCCGGTGCTTTCGGTTTCATCACAAACCCATTTGTTCCCTTGTTCATCTGTAAATGCAAACAAGTAATCATTGTAGCCTGTTGTTGAGCAGAACGGATGTATTGTAATCTTTTCCAGTTCAATCACACGTCCACCCGGTAAGCCATATAATGCTTTTTCTTTAATATAAAGCCCGTCAGATTTTGCACTCATCCCGCTCTTATCCTTCTGGAACAACCCTATCACATGCCCCGGCGCCCTTGTCTGATCCCATTGCAGTTTCACCAGTTCCGTACCAGTTCCGTACTCCATCAGGTTGTCTTTTAGGTCTCCTTTACCGAAACTGTTCCGTACCGGCCTGTCGAACGGATGCTCCAGATTGAATGCACCGTGACCGACTTCATGGGCAATAGTCCGTATAGTCGCATTCGGGAACAGGTAGCCAAACTGCGAACCCAGCGGCATATCGCCTTCTGTTCCGCTTTCGCTGGCTTTATCACCTATTACAAATAGATACAAACCATCTTCCTGATACTCTCCCGACTGCTTAAAGGCTTCGTTAATAGCCTTCATATCATCGGTAAACATCGACAACAATCCGCTGCCCGTCACATTAAAGGTCGAGCCATTCTTTGGTGTATAGCTGAACGGTTTCTCCAGCACATTCACCGTCCAGTGAATACCCACCTTGCCGTATATTTCATTCAGGCCGTTTTGTACGGCTTGCCCATCCAGATTGTTATTTTTTCCATTGACAGGAACAAGGGTCACTTTCCTTTCCAGTGGCTCATGGGTAAAGATATTCAGCTTGCCCAGTGTCTCATATTTACCGTCGCCTATGTCCTGTACGGCATACAGTTCCTGCCCGTCGTTAGCCTGTCCGCCGACGATGGTCAGCGTCCACCCTTTGGTTTGGTTATCATATGTTGCCGGATATTCCCTGCCTTTACCCGTTACAAAGCGTACTTTCTCAGGAATAAGCTTATTATCCTTATTTTCTTTAATATATACGGCTATTTCATCACTCGCACCCGGCAACATAAACTTGGCCGAGGCTGTTATGGCTGTACCTTCTGCTTTGTACTGGTCTTTGTACTCGGTTACCTTGTCATATACATCCCTGTATTCATCCAAAGCATATTTTGTATTCTTGGTCGATTTGAATGATAAAGCAGCAAGCTTGCTTTGTGTATCTCTCGTTGCGTTATCCAGCTTGATTTCCGAAACTTTGGAAACAGGCTTCACCTCTCCCTTTTCGTTTACTTCGTAGGTATTGCCTTCCTTATCCTCGATAGTAGCCGGCATGGTATCCGCTTCTACCTTATGCTCCTTACCTTCGCTGTCGGTCAGGATAAAGGTGTATTTGCCGTTCTCGCCCTTAGATATAGTATAGTCGGTTCCTTCCTTTACTTCATCCTTTGTCCCATCTGCTTTTAACGGCAGGGCTTTAATGTCCGGATTGATTGTATAGTCTACCTTAAAGGCCGCCTGTTCTTCATCGCTGCGGATATCCCCCACACCTTTACCTCCTGTCTGGTACTGGTCGGCATCGAATAAAAGGTTATTGTTCTTCGTGTCGTATTTCGTTTCGAAGAAACCTTCTACCAGCCGGTTATCGGTATTGACAACAATATCTTTGAAAGTTACCGCTATCTGAGCTCCCTGTAAGTACGGAATGCCCACATACCCCTCGCCGGTGAACCGTCCAGAACCGCTTACCTTTGTGATAAACACAGGGAAATCTCCCACCAATACAGGCATGCCTGATTGCAGTTCGCGCGCAGGAGTCCGGTTGGTCAGGCTGATATCCGGCATCAACCCGCAATTAGGCCCGTTTTCCTGTCTGTCGGGTATATGGAAAGCCTGAAGATCATTATACCGGAAAGCATCCCCTGCCACACAGCGCGATCCGATGCGGTATTCATAATCTTTTCCCGCCTGCAAGTTATACAGTTGGCTTAACAATGGTTTATTTATAGTTCCGGTATACCATCTGCTTGTTCCCTTTTTACGGTATTCGACGGTATATTCCATCGCCCCGACATCCTGCCAACTAATATCGACATGCCCGTTTTCATAGATGGCTCCGCAGCTTTGCACGGTTTTGCAGTCGGCGGTGTAATCAAACCAGGATACCGGACTATAACCATTATTTTTAAAAACACTGATCTCATCTACGCCTTCACGGGCTTTGGCCTGTACCCTCCAGGCATAACGCATGCCCGGAATCAATAATGGTTGCGCAACGGTATGTATAAAGGATGTGGATTTGGTCGTTTCGGTATAAAGAACCCTCGAATAATCAAAGGCAGCTTCGGGGGCTACCTGTTTGTCATAAATTTCGACCAATGATATATCGTATTCCGTCCCGTAAGCTGCTGCTATGGAGTTCATATGCTTAGGCGTCCATGAGAACATAATGGACGGGATATTGTTTTCTTTTATTACCGAGCCTTTTTGCGGCAGGTTCAGTACCGGCGGTTCCCCCGAAGCGATCATCGCCTGGGCAAAGCCCGTTTTCGTATTGCTGACAAGGCGGTTTGTCCCAACCTCATAGGCTTCAAAATGAAAACGGTAAAAATTATCGGGGAGCATCTGTGTCCGGTAGAACTCGCTCTGCCCTCCGCTGACCCGCAGGTTCTCCTTTTTGAAATAAGGTTCCAGATCGTTCAGCGACAGGGTCAAGGGCATACCTGCCTGAAGCTCTATTTGCGGGGTATAGACCTCCGGTGGAGTAACCGCTGAAAACGAAGAAGAAAGTATCTTCATACGGAGATATACTTTCACCAGCGGTTGCTGCATATCCGTATTAATAAGCATTACTTTCAGCTTTGCCTGTGTCCCGGTATAGTAAGCCGGTATATGAGCTGTGTATGGGGGCGCCAGCTGGGTGTACACCTGTACCGGATAGGTTTGTTGCTGTCCGTATGTTCCCACACTAGCCAGACACAGGATCAGGATGTACATCCAACGCAGGAATACGTTGTTCATAATCTGTCGCTTATTATACTGCCGGTTCATCTATATTTTCGTTTTATTATTTACTATTCTAATTATTATTACTTATTCTTTCGGGCTCTTACCTGACAATCATTTTAAGATTCATATGCCCGGACGCTGTTTCCAGAACAATGACATAGACTCCCGGAGCAATAGACTTATTGTAAGGAATGTCATATTCCTTTTGTCCCGCGTACTTCTTGTCACTGACTGTATTCCCGGTACCAATATTGATAATGCGCAGGCGGATGGCGCTGGTCTTGTTCAATGTAATCTTCACATTAAAGTTGCCGTCGTTCGGGTTAGGGTATACATAATATTTCTCAATAATAGATTCCCCGAACGCATCATCCTCTGTTCCATCCCTGTCTACAACAGTGATCGTTTTGAATATTTCCTGAAAACAATCCCCTTTATGAGCTCTGAAGCCGATCTTGTAATATCCTGTTTCAGAGAACAGAACCCTGGCATAATGCTCATCCATCTCAACGACTTTTAGCGAGTCGGAGTCTTCAATCAACCATTCCACATTGTCAGGGTTTGGATTGCTGATATTGGCTATTACTACCGTATCTCCTGCAAAGACTTCTGTTGCGACGAAGATCTCAGAGCTAATATCTATATTTTTTACATTGATGTTAATTTCATCCGTAGCCTGACATCCTTTACTATCGGTTATTGTAAGTTTATAAGTTCCCGCTTTATCGACTGTAATTTCGGACGAAACAGCATTGAATGAATTCGGGCCGGTCCAGCTGAATTTTGTTTTCGTATCTGCAACAGCAGGTGCTAAGGTCAGGCTCTGCCCGTTACACAAAGTACGGTCTTCTCCCAGATATACCGTCAAGGGTTCAGGATCGGATAGGATAAAGTTATCTGTATATGTGCAGCCGGCTTTGTCGGAAATAACCACCGTATATAATCCGGCTTTAAGATTATTCAGATCTTTGCCGGTAGTTCCCGTATTCCATTTATAAGTATATGGAGTCGTACCGCCTGTAACTTGTAACTTAATACTTCCGTTATCCGCCCCGTAGCATACAGGGTTTGTTGTTACGGCAGTAACTTGTAAATCTGCAGGTGTCGAAATTTTTGCGATAGCTGTGGTTTCACATCCCCTGCTGTCGGTAATAAAGGCATAATACCTTCCTGCAGGCATATTGCTTACATTCGCCGTCTTATCCCCGGTGCTCCACTGGTAACTGTATGGCGCCGTACCGCCTGTGACGCTGACGGAAACCGTTGCGGTCTGTCCGCAGGTAATGCTTGTCTCAGTAGCTGTAGCCTGCAGCAATTCAGGTTGTTTCAAATTGTAATTGACCGATACCGCATTTACAATGCGACTGTAGTCTTCTATTTCGACTTTATAATTGCCGGTGGGTATATTGGAGAGAATGCTGTCCCGTTCTTTGGCAAGCAAGGTATATCCTGTTCCCGGTTCTTCCTTATACCATTTATAGACATAAGGCAGGCGTCCGGCCACTGGGTTTTGTATACCTCCTGTGGCATGAATGATAAGCTGCCCGTCAGACATGCCGTTGCAGGATATAAAATGGGATTCTTCCACGCTTGCCAGCAACTCATCGGGTTCAGAGATAGTATAAAACTCCATAACTATACAAGAGGCATTAGCCTCCGGATAGGCTCCTGCATAATTCCTGTCTTTTACTTCTATGGTATAATTTCCTTTCGGTATATTATTCAGCAATGAAACATATTTACCGTTTTCAATAGAACCTGTTGCAGACAAGGTTTGACCTATATTATTCTTCCAAATCACATTATAAGTGTTGTCCACATTTGGCGTACCTCCTTCTATTGTAATCTTTATATTCCCGTCGGAGCGGCCGAAGCCCGAAGCATCGGTTTTAGACATGCCTGAGATCGCTAACGGTGTGGCAGGTTGAGCCAAGGTGATTTCGTGTATATCTTCCGAGTTTATCTGCGCGTAACATTCGTTGGCATCCTGTATATAGACACTATAGGTTCCGGAATAAAGGTTGTCTATCAGGAAGGTCTTATGATCCGGATTGACGGGGTATTCTATATAGTTGGCTTCTGTTCCCGCCTTTTTACAGAAGAGCCTGTAACTTCCTGTTCCGCCTGATACCTCTATCCTGATAAAGCCGTCGTTCAGGTCGTGGCAGGAAATATCCCGTGTGGTTAATACAGTGGTTAGTAATGTTGGTTGGGTAATTTCAAAAATTCCGGATTCGATGGTATTGGCGGTGCGGCTGAAGTCTTCGATCCTTACCTTATAGAATCCTGCCGGACGCTGTTCTAAAATGCTGTCTGTTTCATTCGGGATAAGCACTGCATTACCGTTTTCTATTTTGTACCATTTATAGCTATACGGGTAGATTGTCTGGAGGTTAGGTACTCCCCCTTTTGCATGGGCAACCAGCGTTCCCGTAGCTTCTCCGTGACAGTAGATGCTGTCTGTCTGTACCAGTTGTACAACCAGAGGATCGGGCTGGGTAAGGATATAAGTAGCTGTCGCATAGCAGGTATTAGCCATACCTCCATAATTGTTGTCCCTTATCTCTACAGTGTATGTTCCTTTGGATTGGTTTTGTATCTTTGAGGTAAATACACCGTAGGCATCAAAAGCGTCAGTGCTTGTTATTACTGTACCGGAGCTATTCTTCCAGATAATATCGTAGTACGGTGCGGAGGTATTCATCGTCCCTCCGGCTACTTTGATTGCTATTTCTCCATCAGAACGCCCAAATCCGGATACATTGATTCGGTTTGTTTCTGTAATGGATAAAGGAGCCATCGGCTGGGTTAATATAATTTCATAGACATTATCTCCGTTTATTTTTGCATAGCAACTGTTTGCATCAAGAATATATACATTATACTTCCCATGATAGAGGTTATCCATATAAAACGTATTATCTCCCGTATTAACCGAATATTCCCTATATGCGGTATCTGTCCCTTCCTTTTTGCAAAAAAGTTTATAACCTCCCGTCCCTCCGGATACACTTATATGGATAAACCCTGTGTTTTCGCCATAACATCCTATATTCCGGGTTGTAAGCATTGTAATAAGCAATGCGGGCTGTGTGATTTCAAAAACTGCCGACTCGATGGTATTGGCCGGGCTGCTGGCATCTTCGATCCTTACCTTATAAGACCCGGCGGGACGGTTTGACAGGATGCTGTCGCTTTGATTCGGGATAAGTGTAGCATTTCCATTTACAACCTTATACCATTTATAGTTATACGGCATGCTTGAGAAACTGCCGGATACGCCGCCTCTTACATGAGCCACGAGCTGCCCCGTTTCTTCTCCAAAGCAATAGACTCTATTTGTATTTTCCAACTGTAAAGTCAATGCTTCCGGTTGGATAACCGTAAAGCTTGTAGTTACATAACAGGCATTGGCCACACCTGTGTAATTCCTGTCTTTTATTTCTACCGTATAAATACCATTGGAAAGGTTTTCTATCTTCGAGGTAAAGATATTGTCCGTTCCTGTCGATTCGCTGCTTGTTATCGTTGTTCCCGAAGCATTTTTCCATGTTATATTGTAAAACGGCGCTGACGGATTAGGTGTTCCGCCTTTTACCTGTATGGTAATGCTTCCGTCGGAACGGCCGAAACCGCTAACCGGTTTTACAACAGTATTGCTTATCTCCAGAGCCTGCGAGGGTTGGCTGATAGTGATTTGCGCAACGTCGTTTCCTCCTACCGGGGCAATGCATCCATTAGCATCGGTAATGTATATCCAATATTCGTTAACCGTAAGGCTATTCAGGGTAAATACGCTTCCCTGCGGATTTAACGGCTGGCCGTAGGCCGCGTCGTCTTTTAATTTGTAATAGAGCTTGTATCCTCCGACTCCACCGGATACTTCAATACGAATCGATCCATTATTGCCTCCGAAGCATGTCACATCCTGTTTGGACAAGCTTGAGGCTAAAACTGCCGGTTCGTTCAGGATAAACTCGTTTTCGGCTATATTTACAATCCGGCTCCGATCTTTGATTTCAACCTTATAATCGCCTTTGCCCAGGTTCGGGGCAATGCTGTCGGTTATAGGTATGGTTTGGTATGCGGTGCCGTTCTTTTTATACCATTGGTAGGTATAAACCTGTCCGGGTTCCAGTATTCCCCCGCGGGCGTGGGCAACCAATTCTCCGTTTGTATCTCCGTTACATAATACAGCTCGCATATCTTCGATGGTTACAATCAGTTCTTCGGGCTGAACGATTGTTATCTCATCCGTAAAGGTACAGTTATTGGCGTCCTTAATCTCTACGGTATAAGTCCCGGCAGGGATATTCTTAACTGTCGTCCTGAATTTTGCTCCCGAAGGATCGTTCTCGAGGGTTGTAACCAGCTGGTTAGTAATTTTATTTTTCCAGGTGGCGGTATAACTGTTTCCTGTTAACGGTGTTCCCCCATCGCCTTCCAGTGTCACTGAACCGTCGCTCCTGCCATAACCCGAAGGTTTCGTGGAAGCCTGGAAAGCAAAATCCAGCGCTTTAGCAGGCTGGGTAAGGGTTACTGTCCGGATAATGATGCCGTCTACATCACGAAGTTCGCAGTTATGGCTGTCTGTAACATAGTATTCGTAAGTTCCGGGTTGCAGATTGGACAGGATGGTTTGGGAGGAAGAAGTAAAAGCTGTTGCCGTATAGCTTCCGCCCTGTCCGCGCCAGTGAAGGGTATAACTGCCATCACCGCCGGAAGCTGCGACGGTAATAGAGCCGTTATCAGCTCCAAAACAGGTGATATTGGACGAACTGGCTGTCGAATAGGCAAGGAGAGGAAAAGGTTCTATTTTTCCCGGTTTTTTATGGTCCGGTCCGTCGGAGTAAGTCGTATTGCCATTGTAAATACCTGATACCTGTATCTCATAATTGCCTGCATCCAGGTTGTTTAAATAAAAACTGTTATCGCTGTTCAAAGTAGAAATTGAGATATCTCCTAATGTTGAGGTTGTCAGGTTCTTGTAGTATATTTGTAATTGTTCACCGGACAATAAGGCTCTGTCCAACTGCACTTTCAGTTTCCCGTTTGCTGCGCCGACGCAGATTTTGTCTATAGCTGTAACACTCAGAATACGGGGAGCGGATTTACGGATACTATAAGAAACGGTAGCCGATACACAGTCATTGTTACATGCGACCTGTCGGAAATCGACAGATTGGCCTGCATAATTCTCGGCATTATTTCCTAATATATCTTTAGCATTAATTGTAATAGAAGATTGTCCATTGTATTGGGGTAAGGATACCCAGCTAGAACCAGTTATACGGTATTGCCAGTTATACTCTGCATATTTAAAATTGGAATGAGAATTGATAGTAACCCTTTCTTCTGTCGGAAGAAAGTTATTTGATGGATCATTATCTACAATAACCAGTTTAGGCCTTATATAAAGCGTAAACGAGGAATTCCAAAGACCCTCACCATCCGTATCTTCATTCGTAAATTGGGTAAATTGAAAAGCCAATGTGTAACAAGATACATTTAATCCGGAATTTAGGCTACCAGAATTATGCGGTCTGGTACCACGACAACTGCTGCGTTGATACCTCGTTGTTGAAAAAAATAACTTGGTGATATTTTTGTTAGCACTGAAAGTGCTTAATGTATTACTCTTGCTAAAGTTTTGCCGAGGAGAGTTTTCTCCATATTCAGTGTCAAATATTTTCTTAACCTCATTTCCTGTACTATTATTTAAAGTCATTTCCACATATGCACGTCCACAATGGTGATTGCTTGCACCCTGTAACCAACCTATAAAATAAACTTCATACATTCCTACAGGTGCTTGCGTCTGGGAGTACAAACCGGTTATATTGACTGCCAATAAAATAAATAGAAACAATTGCTTTTTCATATATTTTGTGTCAGGTTTTTTAAGGTTAATAATCAACAACAATCGTCTTAGCTTTCGACATCCGGCCTTCATCTGTAATATACAGGATAGTATAGCTATAGTGGTTTCCGGGAGATACTATTTCGTCTGTAATCCGTGTTTGGATTGACTCCACCTCCTTCCATAAAGCTGTTTTTTCATTTTCAGCAGCTTTATAAATCCTATATAGTTTTGCTTTCTCATGCTTTTTCCACGACAGTTCGATATAGCCTTTATTAATGTCCGCATATGAAGTAAAGCCTGCTACTCCCTCCGGTATGGCATCTGCCGTGATATCCACTTCCAGAGGCTGCGGGGAAAAAGATTTCTTCCCGTTTACGGCAGTAGCGACCAGGCTGTAACGGTATTTTCCCGCTACAGGGATTTCATCCGAGTAAGACGTTGTATTATAATCACCTGAAAATACTGTCCTGGTATATTCCGGGTTGTCAAAATTCGTCCGGATCAGTTTATAGGTTATATCCGGATGTCCGGGGTTTGGGGTCCATTCAATAGCAACTTTATTATCCGACAATAATTTATACCCGGTAATAACAGGCTCGTCCGGGGTCTTATTATTGGGCTTGGCGGCTTTGACCGGCATACATGGTTCCGATTCATTATAGCGCTCATCGATAGCTGTCAAGCTGTAATAGACATAGCTATTACCCAAATCAAGGGAAAGCGTATCGGCATAATGGTTTTGAGTAATAAATTCCGGTGTTATGGATGATTTCTCCTCGTTTTCCGTAAAAGAACGCAGGATGCGGTAACCCAATAAGTCCGGTTCCTGATTTGCACTCCAGGATAAACAGACAACTCCCGCAGAGTCTATTTCTACTTTCAATCCTGTGGGGACAGCAGGAGGAATGGAATCTACCTGCCTCAGCAAAAACGGGAAAGACTCGGTTTTACGGCCATCATTGACTTTTACCTGTAATTTAACATACGATCTGACCTCGGTTAAGGGAAACTCCAGTTCCCTTTTATCCAACGGGATATTGTCTAATAGAGACTGATATTCCCCGTCTATATCTTTTGATGCCGACAGGCTGAACTTTTCAATCTGGCTGTTGTCCTCACATTCAAATTCCCAGTAAATCTTTGCACGGTCCTTATCTGTGAAATCCCCACTGTAAATATAAGGGATACAACTTAAAGCTTTTTCTCCTTTTCCGCTGACTTCTCCACTGTAAGGCCCCGTCTCATCGAATCCGGTCAGCCCGGTTATGCGGTAAGTATAAAAAGTTTCATTGTTTGCCAGACTGTCGGTATAGAAAACTTCCTTCATTTCACCGTCGAGGGCGGTAACGGGCAGGTCTGTTATCTTTTTAAAAGTTCCACCCTCTTTTTTACGCTCGATATGGTAGGAATGGTAGGTATCCGACAACAAGGTATAGTTCCATGATAGCATGACGGACTTGTCTCCAAACAGAGCATTTAACCCGATGGGCTTGGGCAGTTCCTTTTTATCTTCCAATCCTATATAGACAGCCGCGGTATCTCCCTGTAGACTTTCAGGACGGTTCAGGTAAATACGGTACAGGTAACGCTCGTTCTCTTTTACCGTATTATCCGTCCATGCCCAGCCGGCCAATACTGCTGCCTTATAATCGTATTCAGCCATAAAGACCGAAGTGGAAAAACGCTGTTCCAACTCGTTTGCCTGGTTAATAATACTGCCGATATCATTATTCCCCGAAGCGCTGAGCTCAAAGTCTTCGCCGTAAAAAGCCTGTGCGATGACGGCTGCATAATCCGACTTATTAGCATATTCTTCCCAGTCTGCCAAAGCTCGTGGTTTTAAGTTCTCCACAAATATTGTCTCTCCGGGAGTTTCCTGCCACCTGTTATCAATCATTACAGTGTAGCGCTTGACTGTATATCCGTATTTAATCCCGTCAGACCACGCCCTTGTATTCCCCGGAGACCAGCGAAGTTTTATTTCATTCTTATCTGCAACAAAACCTTTGGCCCGGAAATTTTCTATTGGTGTAGCGGTGGCATTATATTCCTGAGCTGATAATGTAATATTATTCTGTACAAACTGTAACAAGAATAAATATATAATAAGTTTTTTCATCATTCCGTAATTCTATAAATGTGTAAGATTATTATCGCCAGTCCAGTGTATTTATATAATCCATCTGCCTGTTAGTTCCCGCTTTTCCACCCGGAAGGTTGTACCGGAAGGTTGCTTTATAGTTCCCCTGCCTGATAAACAAGAAGTGGCTGTTGATCAATGGCATCAGCGGCTGCATGTTAATACCCTTATCGAATGAATTCACTGCTTTTGTCCTCAGTTCGTAATAGTCTTTACTGTAATAGTAAGGCAGTTCATATACGAACGGCAGTATCTTCGACATAAAATCGTTAAAGGCATCCCCGGATATATAGCCCAGGTACCCGTCATACAAAGGGAAAGCCTTGGACGGAGGTACGCCGTACTCATTTACATCCCTGCCGGTAATGGTAATGCCTTTTTGTGGATACCAGTTATAGACTAAAGGCGCAATATCCTTTGTGTAATAATCATTATCCATCGCCGCTTCCGCAGATACCAGAGGTGCTCCTGCGGTATATCCGTTACCTGTAAGCTCCGCTTCATCGAAAGCTTCGTAGCTATCCCTCGATTTAAGGAGCAATGAGCGTACATCTGTATTTACATAACGGGATGTCGGTTCCATCTGTAATACAGACAGTTTTTGGCCGAAAGTATTGTATTGGCTTGTCCGGAAAGGGTATTTCAACACTTCCAGTACGCCGTCCTTTTTAATTTTTTGTGCAGCCTGCTGCATATAGTCTACAGAGAAGGATTCTCCGTCTGCATCGGTCAATGTGTCGGTCGTTTTCCGTGTTTCTGATGTTTGTCCGGTTTGCCCTCCTGCGGAGGCGGCAAATACCAGTTCATAGTCTGTCTGGTTTACGACATTAGGCAGGGAATAATTAATACGTGAATCCGAACTGCTATATCTGAAAGCCGCCTTTGCCATATTGCCGTTTTTCGCTGAAAAATTGGCGTCATACTCGAAGTTATCAGGAAACAGATAGCTTTGCCCTTTTTTTAGCTGCACATAGCCGGCATTTACCTCTTCCTTAAAGAAATTCCGCTGTCCCACAACCGGATAACAATATGCGATATTGGTAAGCGGGATATAATTGGGAGCGCCGCCTGTCTTGAATGAGGCTTCCTTCGACTCCCTGGCTATATTCCCGTTTTGTGAAACCACAGACCAGCTTCCCCCTTTGTATTCTTCAAAATTTACAGATACGGATACTTTCATATCATTATACGGAGGCAATATCTCTTTTGACTCAAATGTGGCCGCATCATTAGCCTTATTCATTTTCACCTTACCTTCAACCTTTTGGTTTTTGCTGTCCGTTATAGAGAAGTCGGCAAGTTTTATCCGGTAGGATTTAATATTCCCGCCTTCATCCTCGATATCGAAAGGTTCTCCCAAAGGCATATTGAAGGTAGCCTGCGGAGACAGGAATACATCGACATCCGTATCTCTGTCATAGGGGGTCAGGTCGGCGATTAAAGGCATATCAAGCGGGGAGCCGTCTCCATTGATAGCGACGAGCTTACAGTCATTGCCGAAGCTCATTTTCATTTTCATATTGGCTTTGATAAGGCCTCCAAGTACATTCAGCCTGACGGCCAGCTGTCCGCCTATCCAGGTCGGATTAGGCAAACGCGCCTGTAATAATGCCGCGGCAGAGCCTTTAATAATTGTGATTTTCTTTTTGATAAACAAGAGTTTGATTTTTACCCCCAATTCGCCCGACAAGTAAGCGTAACACTGTCCGTTGGCATACCACCCGTCCATTCCGACAGGGGTATTGCTTCCTTCGCAGGCATAGTTACTCATGTCACGGAGCATAATGTCAAAGCCTGCCCCGGCCATAAAGCGGGCATACAGGATCAGAAAAGTCATATCCCCCGTATCGAACGAGAAGCGCGAGCCGAAAGCGACTCCCTTGCCCGCCGCTGTCAGGTCCGGGCTTTTCATATAGTCCGCCTCCTGCGGAGTGATTCCCAGTATATCAATAACTTCGTTGGGAACGATCGGGTTTTCCAGCTTGTCGCCAAGCATAAAATAGGATTGCGTACTCAAGGATAACGGCCCCAGTCCCAGTTTTAGCCCTACCGGATTATTGGGCGTGCCTACATGAATATACCAACTCTGAGGAGAACAGTGGAGTTTGGCCCAGCCTGCCTCATTATTGTTGCCTGTCCCGCGCAAGATGCCACCCGGCGCATAGACCATCACCCTGAAATCGGCATCGAAGGTCTTCGAAGGGAAATCATAGTCCATGGCCATATAGGCATTGATTGCCCCTGACAGTTTAAGGTCGGGCAATATCTTTTTAGTTATATCCGAGCCGGACATATTGCCCGGCAGCTTATCCGTTAAACTGTTGCTGATATTTTCAACCTTTGCCTGCGCATTCTTATGCATGTCACCGAGCTTGCCCAGTTTGCCGGTCATATCAAGCGGCGACATAAACTGTGCGCTGCCGTAAAAGCGGATATTCTTTATTCCCCCGGAGGACAGGAAGTTCATTTCAAAAAGGGCGTCTCCGTTCAGGGCCAGCTTGCTTCCGACATGATATGAAACCCCAGCCTTCAGGCCTAATGATACTTTGTCATCCGGCGCATAGGCCTGGAGTTTGCTTCCTCCGGCAGGCGACATCCGGTAATAAGCGCCTCCGGTAAACCCGTTCAGAAATACCGGGCCTACAGGGATACCTGTTCCTTTGAATTCTGCCTGCCCTTCTACATACCAGTAGCGGAAATCCTTATTGCCGAAGACGGAGGTAACCCCTACTTTCAGGCCTGATGATAATGCACCGAAAGTCGCCTGTATATACCCTCCGAAATAATTCCCGTATATGGGGTGGTCTTTTTCTATCCGTATCTCTCCATCCAGGCTAAAGCCGGCCAGTTGCGTGTTTTCAAGCTTGATAGCTCCGATAGAAAGCCCCTTGAATCTCCAACGACCGTTCGTATACTGCGAGGCTAGTTCCAGGCGTCCTCCTGCCGCTATTTTCTCCTGCATCAGGTTGACTTTGATATCGAATCCAAGCGTAGCCAGGTCGCTAGCCGTTTTAAAGCGTATATCGCTTATTGTGACAGGAAAATTGTTCAGTTTGACTTCCCCGCCGTATTCTACGGATTCCACCGAAAAGTAAGGGGATTCCGTCGCGAATACGAGCTTTCTGAAAACGACCTGTTCCATTTTAAGACCGTCTTTATCGATACCCATCGAGCCGTTTAAAACGAGCCTCGGGCTAAAACGCCTGTCCTTCACCTGCATTAACAGGTAGGAAGTCGGATCAAGGTGCATTTGGGCTTGTCCGAATATGTCAAAAGAGAGGTTTTCTCCCAAGCCGACCTTGAACAAGTATTCATTATTGGATATGTATGCTTCATAAGGACGCGGCTGGCTCTTCTCCGAGATGGGAATATTGATCTGTCCGCCAAAACCAAAACCTTTGATATTATTCGCTAACAATGACAAACGGAAATCTTCTACTGAGAATCCCCAGCCCGAAGCGTCTCCGGTTTCCAGCGATAATATATTTTTACCTGTGATATCACCTGTGATGCCATTCTCGTCTATCAGCAGGTGTGATGCTTCCAGGATGATCCTTTTTCCCGATTGTTTATTCTTAAACTGTTCCGGAAGAGTTAATGTAAACCGGTCAACATACAGACCCCGCCATAAGTCGGGATCGGGTAATGTAAAATATTCTCTGAAATATTGAGGGTCAAGAGTAAATGATACGGGATTTTTCAGATCACTTAAATCCAATGTCGCCCTTGACAGGCTGAACTCAAAACCTTCGGCTCCTTTTATTTCGAAGGCCGGAAGCGAAATTTCCGCGATCAGGTCGTTCCAATCATAGATAACGGTACGGAAACTGCTTGTTACGGGTTTATTCTTATTCGATACCAATACAAATGTATTCGGGTTTAATACGATATCGGCATCTATAGATAATTCTTTGAAGTTGCCATTACAGTCCAGGGATACATAGGTATTGGATTCAGCCCTTCCTGTACTGTCATTCAGGCTACCTTTGAAAACGATATCTCCCAAATTACCCAAAGAAAGGGGAATATTATTTAATAAGGATAATTTAACATCTCCAACTAAATCGCCTGTATTGGTTATTTTAACATCTGTGGCTCCGAATAGTAATTCTTTATCTTTAGCATTACCGGATTGAGGAATGCGCATCTTCATCAAAAGTGTTAATTCTCCATACTGATTACCGAAACGCACATTAGTGACAGCAAGGGTAAAGGGGATATTTCCGGCTATCTTCTTTATTCCCACAGGCAGATTGTAGGCTTTGCCGACCTGTTCACCTGTTCCAATACCCAGGTTATCAATGAATCGGTTCTGGGACTCGATAATAGCAAAGTCTTCCTGTGCCCTGTCTGCTTTTAATAAGGGCTGAGAAATAAGACTTACTCCAAAATAAAAGAAAAACAGAGTAATAAAAAGGACTTTTTTATTTAACAATAATATAGATAAAGGGAACGGCATATTATGTAATTCTTGAGTTCAGTGTTTGGTTATTTAAGATAATTTTTCATTATCACGGCACAAAAGTCAAAAGTAGTAAAAAATTTTAACAATTATCTTTTTTGTAAAAAAAATTAAATTAAACTTATTTTGAATGATTAATATACCACTCTGATTCTTTGTGAAAGCAATTTTCTATACCTTTATCTTCTTTCTGATAATTAATAACCTTCATCACTTCATCTTTGATTATTGCTCTTTTGATGGTTTCTTCGTGAAATTTTGATACTTTATACTTCTTGAAAGGATAGAAGCCTGATTTAACAATCCCTTCTTCCATAGCTAAGTTATAAACGGCTCTAAAGGTTCTAAATCTTATGCCAATGGTATTTTCAGATTGAGCCCTTTTTCTCAGCTAAAGTTCATACCTCTTTAGCCACTGTATATCTATTTCAGAAAACAATATTTCAAGATGCTTATTAAATTTTAATAAGGAGTTATAAACCTGCTGTATAGATTCAGCATATCCATACCTCTTTTGTTCCTTTGCTTTATAGAAAGGGGATTCTCCATTCTTGAAGGTTGTGAATTTGTAGCAAATCACATCAATGTTTATGCTCATTTTGGTTAACACAATTTAGAACACAAACGAATATTTTATCCAGTATTTATACAAAAAAAGAGTTACATTTCTGTAACTCTTTGATGATAAATGCTTTAAAAGTGGTGCCACCAGGAATCGAACCGGGGACACAAGGATTTTCAGTCCTTTGCTCTACCAACTGAGCTATGGCACCAATGTTTGTAGTTTTGTAGTCTTGCGTTTGCGTGTGCAAAGATAGGATATATTTTACATTTACCAAAAATATCGTATAAAATATTTCAATATAAAGAAACAGTGCAAACAGAACATAACATAATTATCTGATTAAAAACAATTTACACTAAATATATCCGTCCATTTTGTATTATCCTCTCCCCTATTTATCGTTTCCTTAGCTAATATTATCCCTCAATTTCTTTAAAAAAGTGACAAAAGTAACAGTTTCTTCCATATTTTATGAAGTATTACTTTTCCTCCCCTATCGAGTCCCAACCTTGAGCCTTTAGTTCAATTTCGGTTCCGTCACGGGTTTCCATCACAAGGCCTAAACCCTCTTTTGTTATATGTCCGATGATATGGGCACCTTTTATCTTCGATACCTTATCATGCAAATACAAAGGTACCGTAAAGAGCAATTCGTAATCCTCACCTCCATTCAGAGCGACCGTCGTCACATTCATATTAAATTGTTCCGCCATCATGGCCGTCTGATAATCTATCGGGACACGCTCTTCATAAATATGGCATCCAACCTTACTTTGTTTACATATATGCTTCAACTCGGAGGACAAGCCATCCGATATATCAATCATCGATGTCGGTACAATGCCTTCTTCTGCCAGAAACTTTACAATATCTTTACGGGCTTCCGGTTTCAACTGGCGCTCAAGTAAATACTCTTTCCCTGTAAAATCAGGCTGAAAGTCTTTTTCTCCTCCATATACTGCTTTTTCACGTTCCAGTAATTGAAGCCCCATAAAAGCTGCACCTAAATCACCGGAAACACAAATCAGATCCGTCTCTTTTGCACCATTACGATAGGATATTTTACTTTCTTCACCTTCACCAATACAAGTAATGCTGATAGCCAGACCTGTAAGTGATGCGGATGTATCTCCCCCTACCAAGTCTACGCCATACTCTTCACAAGCCAAACCAAGCCCTTCGTAAAATGTTTCCATATCTTCTACCGAAAAACGTTTCGAGAGACCTAACGAAACTGTTATCTGTTTAGGCTGACCGTTCATAGCATAAATATCAGAAAAATTGACAACAGCCGACTTGTATCCAAGATGCTTCAATGGCACATACATCAGGTCGAAATGAATACCTTCGAGTAAGAGATCAGTGGTTACCAATGTCTTTTTATTACCGTAAGACAAAACAGCGGCGTCATCTCCCACTCCTTTTTCAGAGCTGGTATTCTTTAGTTCAATATTCTTTGTCAGGTGATCGATAAGGCCGAATTCACCCAGGCTTGCTATTTCTGTTCGTTTCATTCCTTCAGATTTTGAATAATACACAAAGTTAGATATATAAAAGGCAACAAAGGTAAATAAGTTCTATAATCGGCTGATAATAAATATATAAACCTACTTTTCAAATTCAGCAAGTAACAAACCAGTAACAAAAATGCAAAAAGCAATATCAGTCCGGTAGGTTACTGTATGTAAAGGTACTTTTCTTTTCCGATATTACAAACTACTATTCTTTTGCTTTCCGTGACATCATTATACAGGCAATAGCCAGAAGATAAAAAAAGAAAACCGCAGTCAGTTTGTTAGTCCGGCTTATTCCTCCCGAACCTGACCGTTCAGATGCTTAGTATTCAAACTATATTCATAAAAAAATTAACAAAACCCTTTTTTGTTAAAAAAATAACATTTACATTTACCCCTGAATCGGATTTATATCGCAAGCGGCGAGTAGTCTGGTTTTATTTATTGAATTAAATAAAGAGACATTATAACTATCCTTGTTTAAGAATCTGACAATTTTTTTACTGAAAAGGATGGTAAAAAATGTTCCACATCTTTTATTATATACAAGGGGTGTGGGATTGTCTGTTTATCTTTTCAGGTGGGCTTTCTCAGAGCCTTTAAACAGGATAAATTATAACAGTTCCCATGCCTCTTTCTTTATATAACCTTAATCCATCCGGACGGGGATCGCCGGATAACCTGATACAATGAAAACTACTGTCGGCTTTACGGCTGTTATTCCAACTGCTTCTTCCCGTTTGCGACAAACGGACATTTTTCAGGATAGCAGTTGATTTTACTAACTTTCATACTTATGGCAGCAAGCTATATGCAACCTGTCCGTCAAACCATTCATACGGGTTTGACAGGAATTTTCTATTAAAATAATATAAACATTTAATTTATAATGACATATGAGAATATGCATACTTGTTTTACTATCATCTGTAGCTGTATGTAGCTACGGACAGTTGAATACAGCCCACAACCATTACCGCCCGGGCGATGTGTTAATAAAACAACAGGTCGAATATACCGATCCCGGCAGTTCCGGAGGAAACAAAACCTGGGATTTCAGCAAGCTCAAAACCATCAACCAGGAATATACCCTAACCTATGATTTGCCACCACTGGAAGGCGATTCGGTCTATATCGTGGGGGATATGCGCTATAATAAGAAAAATATACAGGAAAACAGACTGGTTACAGGCACAGAGCATAATACGATGTATTATTACCGCCTTACAAACGATTCCCTGTTACAACTGGGCCATGAAAACCCATCCGTAAAATTGGCTTATACTTCCCCTATGACACTGATGCGGTTCCCTTTGAATTACGGGCAAACTGTTTCATCCGCTTATAATTCGGAAGGGCTGTATTCGGGAACGGTAGATATCCGTACACAAGGAACTATGACAACTGCGGCCGATGCCTACGGTAAAATAATCCTGCCTTCCGGGGATATATTAAGTCCTGTATTAAGGGTAAAGACAACGCAGACAATTTACGATATTCCCAGAGAAGGAAGTTTCATAGTAAATGAGACTGATAATACGGGTAAACAGTTAGAGACCTGCCGCTGGTATAGTAAAGGCTACCGCTATCCAGTCTTTGAAACAGTAAGGAATATCAACCTTTCGGACAGCTCGGAGATATTTTCAACAGCTTTCTTTTTCCCTCCACAAGACCACCTGTATCTGGATACCGATCAGGAGAATTTAGCCCTGCTGGATGAGTTGTGGAATATGGATGAAAACAAGACAACAGAAAATTCGGATTCGACAGCAAAGATCGCAACGATAGAAGATTATATCGTTTGTGAGTTATACCCCAATCCGGTTGTATCTACCCTTAACCTAAAATATGAATTAAAGCAGGATGCAAAGGTCGCTTTTGAGCTATATTCGATAGAAGGATTGTCTGTAAAGAAGATAAAGGCTCAATCCAAATCAGCCGGAACATATTACGAAAGTATCGATTGCAGTAGCCTGCAACCGAAGAACTATGTACTCAGAGTGATAGCTAATGAGTTGTTTGTTAATCAAGTGATTATTAAAAAGTAAAAGATTATGATACCGTATTTATCGATATACAAAAAAATAATATTGGCTATATTATTGTTACTTACAACGGTCGGGAAAGCGCAACAAGTTACGACAAGTGAAGAAAAATATAAAGTTACCCCAGTTTCTCCTAATACAGCTTCGTTAGGAATGTATGGGCACACGCCAATAGGGTACTATACAGGCACTCCTAATATTAACATTCCTCTATATGAGATAAATTTAGATGGGAAAAAAATACCAATTACCATTTCTTATCACGCTTCCGGTATTAAAGTATCTCAAGAGGCGAGTTCTATTGGGTTAGGATGGACTCTGAATATAGGAGGGTGTATCACTAAAACAGTATTAGGAGGAGATGATTTTAAACCAAATAATACAGCTTATAAAGGTTTTTACGAAGATAATGTCTCTTTAGCTAAAATGGATAGTACAATCTTTGCATCCAAAAAAACAACAGGAAATGTGTATGGTAAATATTATTCATATCTTGAAGGATTGGGGGATTCTGAACCCGATATGTATTATTATAATTTTGCAGGCTATTCCGGAGAGATGTTCTTTGATCGTATAAATACTGTATATAAAGGACATAAAAATACAAACACAGCAGCTAAAGCAATTTTACAAAGCCCTAAAGAGTATATAAGCTTTTTGTACAATCCTTCTACAGAAGTATGGTCTGTTAAAGATATTAATGGATATGTTTATGGTTTCAAAGAAGTTGAAACATCTGCGACATATTCATTTACGAGTGGAAGTAGGTTGACATATGATGAACAATATCTCAAAGGATTACAGCTTTATCAGATGATGTCTAATGTCACTACGGCATGGTATTTAGAATATATTGAATCTCCTCAAAAAAACAGAGTTACATTTGAATATCAGGAAGAGTATCTATATACTCCTGTGACTTTAATTGAAAATGTATATCTCTATGACGGGACGCAACTTATGGAGTATATAAGCTATGATGTCGATCCTCAGGGGAGTAAAGTGAGTTTAAAAAGAAGTTATGAAAAATATACTTATTCATATAATAAAATAAAACAGCTAAGGCCCACGAGGGTTTCTTTTGATGGAGGCACTGTCCTAATCAATGCTGATGACAGGATTGATCTTGAAAAGGTACCTAATGCCAATACTCCTAAAAAAATAACATCGATACAAGTTAAAAATAATTTGGATCAACTGATTAAATCATATTCTTTTTTATACAGCTATCGAGGGGGCGATAATTATATTTCCTCGAGACTTTTTTTAGATAAATTGAGTGAAAATTATGACGGAAAAGAAGCTGTTTATACCTTCAAATATAATGAAGGAAGCTTGCCTGCAAAAAACTCATTAGAGACAGATTTTTGGGGATATTATAATATGGGGCAGATTGAAGGAAGCCCGACATCTTTTGTTACAGTACCATCCATTAGCTCGATAGGAAAGATGCATTATGGAAGGAATAAACGACCTGTTCCGGAGCTGCTTCAGAATGGTATACTTACGCAGATTCAATATCCAACAGGAGGTATAACCGAATTATACTACGAGCCTCATGATATTGATTTATTTCGTTCCTATCTAACAAGCTCACTTGTATCAAAAAGTATTGTCTCAAAAGCATATATACCTGCTAGTGCAAATGATAGATGTAAATCCCCCGCAAATACAAGTCCACAGAAATTCTATGGCGATGAATTTGTCATCGAAGAATATACTGAAACCGCAGAGTTGGATTTTAGAATAACAGACCTGTGCTATTCATGTACATGTAGCGATCCTCCTGGAATAGCAAATGAAATCTATGTTCGGCTTGAAGCTTTTAATGGGACGAATTTTGTTAATTATAAGGATATTTATAAGACAGAACCAATGTACTTCTTAAAATTTTATCATTCTGAAATGAAAAAATCCGGAGGGACCATTAATAAAAGTAATCAATCGGCTTTCAAGGGCCTTCCTGTCGGAAGATATAGGTTGTGCGTTGATGTTAGATCTTTATATTTTGTCGATTTTCAAATATATGCAGCAGTAAAATATTTGAAAAAAGAAGAGCGGAAAGACGAAATACATGCAGGAGCCGGCATACGGATAAAGAAAATAATTGATAACGGGTCTGGTCAACGGGAAGTAAGGACTTTTACATATTCGAAAGCAAATTTAATGTATCAACCAACCTTCAATGAGTATCAGATAATTGCAGCAGACTATTTTATCATTTCCCCACTCAGGGGAGGAAGTGCCAGCACAATCACTCCGGCGAGTAAAAACGTTGATAGTAGAGAATATCTTTTAGCTAACACCTCATCAATAGTTCCTTTTAGCAATGCAGCCCAAGGTAGTATTGTGGGATACAATTCTGTTACAGAGATTTTTGGAGAGAATGGAGAAAATGGAAGTGTTGAATACAATTTTATTAATAAAGCAAATACAACCATAGGAATGGCTGCTCAAAGCTATATTCCTTTCTTCCCAACAAGAAAAAACTACTTAAATGGTTTTCCTTTAAATACAACGAGATACTCTAAAAATAAAGAAATAGTAAACAAAGAAATATACAATTACACAACCAATAATATAAAGGATATTACCGTATTCAAAACCCATGTACCATCACCATTGGCTCCAAGCCATGGGGCTTTTTTCGGTTTTTACAATATCAACGTAGAAGAAACCACCCTTGGTGATAAAACTATCACTTCTTATATAAACGGCCAAACAGCTCAGACCTCAAAAACGAATTATACATATAATTCCGATTATCTTCTTGTTGCATCAGAAATAACAGCAGACAGCAAAGGGAAAGAAGTCAGCAAAATAAATAAATATCCTTTTGATTATACAGATAATATTAACAAAGGAATGGTAGATAAGCATTTAATAGGTGTTCCCATTGAAGAAATTACGGCTATTAACTCAGAAGTCGTTTCTGCCAGTAAAACTGCATATAAAGACACGTTAGGGCTGTATTT
Source organism: Dysgonomonas sp. UBA7710 (assembly GCF_002482385.1). GTDB lineage: Bacteria > Bacteroidota > Bacteroidia > Bacteroidales > Dysgonomonadaceae > Dysgonomonas. The sequence goes on from NZ_DLFW01000040.1 coordinate 114,205, forward strand.
CCCGTCAAAGACCTATTCCTTTAATTCTAATACCCCCCAATCGTTATCGAACTATTCTAGTTATTTCAAGAATGATTATACATTTATTAAATATAATAATAAGGGAAAACTATTGGAATTGATTACTCCGTCTCAAATACTTATATCCTATTTATGGAGTAGTAATAATTTATATCCAGTAGCTGAAATAAAGAATGCGACATATGCTCAATCTGTAAATGCCTTCAAAGACTATAATCTTTCAGGCACAGGTATTCTTGATCCAGATAAAGAAAAACAAGTAAGAGCGATTTTAAAAGATGCTCTTGTGACTACTTACACCTATAGACCACTTATCGGACTATCAACAGTTACCGACCCATCAGGAATAACAACTTACTATGATTACGATGCATTCGGGCGATTGAAAGAAACCTATATTTATAAGGATAACATTATCGCTCCTGCCAATAAGCAAGCTGTGCAAAAATATGAATATCATTACCAGAACCAATAAAAACTAACCATTATTATGAAAAAGAATATTTTAATTGTCCTGTCACTTGTAATGACAACAATTATATATGCTCAAGACCAGACTGTAAACGGAAATCTTTTACAACAACTAAACAATCAGTGGCTATCTCCAGCTAAACTACAATTAGGAAGAAGCAATACTAGTATGGTAGAAAACAAAGCCGTCATAGGAGTAACAAACGGGAACTTACATTTGGACTCCTATCCGGGATATGGATTATATTTGAATTATTACCAGAAAGATAGTAATTCCGGGAATAAAGGGATGATGATATCACCAAATGGTAATGTTGCTGTCGGCACAAGTTCCCCTCGTGCACGTTTCGATGTTGGCGATTTATCCCAAAATACCCTAAAATCCGTATTAGGCCGATTGGGCGAAGGCGATAATGAGAGTGATGGCACTTACTTGGGGGTGAAGTCATATCGTACACAATCTATTAATGGGGAGTCCTTAATTAATGTAAAATCGTTTAGTCTTGAGCATAAATTCTATGGACTTACTAATAGCAGTATTAATTTCTATAGGGGATGGTCTAAGCAGGGTGGTTCTTTAGGTATTTCTGTCTATGATGGAAGGGAGATTGCCCGTTTTCATTCGTCAGGGATTGATGTCAACGGAACCATCCGTTCTAAAGAAGTCAAAATAGAAGCCAC
>NZ_DLFW01000025.1 GCF_002482385.1 Dysgonomonas sp. UBA7710
ACCCGTCAGGAGAGAAAGGCTAAAAAACGAAAACGTGTTTGAGCTTATCTGACGATTCGGATTATACAAACCTTAGAGCGAGTTTTTTCGTTTAGCCGTCTCTGCTGTTAACGGGTCGGCCTTTGAAGCGGGGTGCTAAAGCACTTTTGGTTCCTTTTGGGGCTTTGGCCAAAAGGAACACAAGGAATTTTAATTCCGCGTAGAAACAAATGCATAGAATAATTGAACGTTAAAACTCAACTACTGATTCGCATTACTTACAGATATATGTATTGTATTACACAAATTTTATCTATAAGGTATCGGCCACGAGCTTTTAATAGCTAGCCCATAGCTCTTTAAATATCTGGACTCAAATTTGGAAATTGATATAAAAACCTGTAAAAGTTGTCAACTTTGTCAACTTTTAGAAAGACAACAATCTTTTTTATATTTCATTTTTTTAATAAACAATCTCTTATATGCACAAAAAGAGGCAATGAATTCGTTAAAATAATATTGTATATTTGCGTTTAACAATTAGTATAAGGAATGTGTTCCTAACAACTATAAGTCACATATTTAACTAACAAAATAATATCATGCAAACAAATGAAACCAAATCGGGGCTGATCCCTGCTAACTTCTCGGGTAAAGTAGACGGAAAAGATGTACAGATGTATGTCCTTAGCAATAACAAAGGGGCCGAAGCCACCGTTATCAACTACGGCGGGAAAATAGTATCGCTTTCTGTTCCCGACAAAAACGGAAAACTAACGGATATAGTCCTGGGACATAATAACCTGACTGAATACCTGAGTTCGGAGGAACCATATTTCGGTGCGGTTTGCGGGCGTACGGGAAACCGCATAGCAAAAGGGCAGTTTACCCTAGATGGTGTGACATATAAATTAGCTATAAATAACGGTCCCAACAATTTGCATGGCGGACTGAAAGGATTCAATGCCGTAGTATGGGATGCCAAACAAATTAACAATCAAACATTAGAGTTGAGATATCTTGCAAAAGACGGAGAAGAGGGATTTCCGGGCAACCTGAGCGTAAAAATGATTTATACACTGACAGATAATAACGAATTCTCAATAGATTACGAAGCCACTACTGATAAGGCTACTATCCTTAATCTGACGAACCATTCATATTTTAATCTGTCGGGAGAAGGCGATCCGAGCATAAACGACCATGTACTGGTAATGCATGCTTCTAATTACCTTCCTACGGACGATACAGCTATCCCATATGGTAAACCTGAAGCTGTAAAAGGTACACCTTTCGACTTTAGAACTCCTCATGCAATAGGCGAAAGAATAGAAGCTGATTTTGAACAGTTACATTTTGGTAAAGGATACGACCATACTATGATATTGGATAGGAAAGAAGGTGAATGCGCTTTGGCTGTAGAATGCTACTCGCCAAAGACAGGTATCCAAATGAATATATCTACTTCCGAACCGGGTGTACAAATATATACCGGTAACTGGATGACCGGAAACTTCGAGGGCAAGCACGGACATCGTTATCCTATGCGTGCTGCTGTTTGCTTCGAAACCCAGCATTTTCCTGACAGTGTTAATAGGCCTGAATATCCAAGCGTTATATTACGTCCGGGAGAAATATTCAAGAGTAAGACTATACACGCATTTTCGGTAAAGAAATGATCCTTAATCATATATTATAACAGGTGGCAGTAAATACGCTGCCACCTGTTTATCTTATATATACCTAAAACGTATTATAATGAAGGCATTCTTTCATATATTTCTTATATCCATTTTATACATCGGTATATCCTGTACTGATAGTAAAAAGAAACAGTTTATCAAAGAAAATACTGATTTTGCGACGCGTCAAACATCAGATATGCTAAGGAATATTGGTGAACCGGACGGCAATAACTATCCGAGATCCACGAATAAAGAAGGTAAACTGGTAACAACAGGCATGTACGACTGGACTCCCGGATTCTTTCCCGGTTCTCTATGGTATTTGTACGAACTATCCGGAGATTCTATCTGGAAAAATAATGCTGAAAGATGGACTACCAGCCTGGAACCCTTGAAAACATTCACTGCCCACCATGATCTGGGATTCATGATGTATTGTAGTTATGGAAACGCTCTCAGGCTGGCTCCCAAAGATGAATATAGGGACATAATTATACAAAGTGCATATTCGCTGGCAACCCGTTATAGTGAGAAAACCAAAGCCATAAAGTCATGGAACTATCACAGATCATGGGACGGAGAGGAATCTCATTTTCCTGTCATCATAGACAATATGATGAACCTCGAATTATTACTAGAAGCCTCAAAGTTATCAGGAGATAAAAAACTATATGATATTGCTGTAGCACATGCAAATACAACTCTGAAAAATCACTTTAGAGATGATTACAGCAGCTATCATGTTGTTTGCTATGATTCACTTACCGGAGAAATCCACCATAAAGTTACTGCACAAGGATTTAGTGACAACTCAACTTGGGCCAGAGGTCAAGCATGGGCTGCATATGGCTTTACTATGATGTATCGTGAAACGAAAGACCCGGTATACCTTGAAGCTGCGACTAAGATTGTGAACTTCTATCTGAAACACCTTCCAGAAGATCTGATCCCCGTTTGGGATTTTAATGTAGGGCAGAAAAGTTATATACCAAAAGGGAACTCTTATGCGGTGGAGTTTCAGGCAAGTTTGAAAGATGCTTCTGCTGCAGCAATAGCATGCTCTGCTTTATTCGATTTAGGGAACTTTACTAAAAATCAAAATTATACCGATATTGCCGTAAAGATGTTAAAAAATTTGGCTTCTCCTTTATACAGGGCACAGCCGGGTACAAATGGAGATTTCCTACTGATGCATTGTGTTGGCAACATACCTAATCATTCAGAAATTGATGTTCCATTGGTGTACGCAGATTATTACTTTCTGGAATCCTTAATAAAATATAAGAGGTTAGCAAGTTAATTTACACATATAAAAGATTAAAATGAAGCCAGCAATAAATGTATTTATTGCTGGCTTCTTTATCTATGTATCAGCCGGCAGAATCTACCGCTATAGTTCTTTGATGTGTTGATTGGCCCCCTTAATCCCCCGGAGGGGGACTTACAATGAGGGTAAAAAGTAATAGGTAGAAAAAGTGTTACTTTTGTTACCTTTTAATAAGTCGTAAGTTGTATTTGTGTTAACTGCTAACTGTTTACTGTTAACTGATATATCTGTCACCTTTGTTACCTTTTTAGCAAGTAGTAAGTATTGAGTAATAAGTTGAAAGTCTCCGTGAATACAGATACCCGTCAGTATGATAATCCATGTGGTA
>NZ_DLFW01000023.1 GCF_002482385.1 Dysgonomonas sp. UBA7710
TTATGTGCATAAAAAAAACGAACATTAAAACATAACTACTGATTCGGATTCTTGATTAATTTCCGTTACTTTCGTTACATTTTAACAATATATGGTTAATAAATATAAAGCGCTCTATTTAATATTTATTTATATTTTCTCCGTTGTTTAATCCGTTTTTTGTTAAACGAATACACAATTATATTATCTTTGCACTATTATCATTCATATTAGAATATGGACATTTTCATATCAATTTTAATTACTCTTTTATTCGTATTTCTTAATGGTTTTTTTGTTGCGGCAGAATTCGCAATAGTAAAAGTTCGGTCTTCCCAACTTGAATTGAAAGCTCAGGCAGGCAGTCGTGCAGCCGCTCTTTCAAAAAAAATAGTAACACACCTCGATTCCTATCTGGCTGCGACCCAGTTTGGTATTACCATTGCCAGCCTTGCTTTAGGTTGGATCGGTGAGCCTGTGGTATCCAAGATAATCAAAGAAGCAATCGGACTGTTCAATATTGAACTTGCCCCATCTGTGTTGTCTACAGTATCGCTGGTTACAGCATTTATTATAATCACTATATTGCATATCGTATTAGGAGAGTTAGCTCCTAAATCATTGGCTATCCAGCGTTCAGAACAGACAACGCTTGCCGTTGCATATCCTCTGCATGGTTTCTATTGGATTTGCCGTCCGTTCATCTGGTTACTGAATGGTATTGCCAATCTTGTACTCAAGATGATTGGACTGCATACAGTTTCGGAACAGGAAGTTTATAGCAGCGACGAGTTGCGCTATCTGGTAGATCAGGCAAAGGAAAGCGGGAAGGTAGACAGTACAGAATTTGATATTATCCAGAATGCATTTGATTTCTCGGAACGTACTGCGCGCCAGATAATGGTGCCGCGTACGCAGGTGGTATCTATAGATGTGAACGATTACGATGAAAAGACATTGGAATTTGTAATAGAAGAAGGATATTCCCGTGTACCATGTTACGAAGATAATATAGACAATACCATTGGGGTAGTCCATCTGAAAGATATATTGAAAAAGATGCGCATAAGTAGCGGGAATGTAAATATCCGTTCTATTATACGACCTGTTTCATTTACACCCGAGACAAAACGTATCGGTCAGCTTCTGAAAGAGTTTCAGGTAAAGCATCAGCAAATAGCGATGGTGCTGAACGAATATGGCGGAGTAGAGGGTGTTATCACTATGGAGGATATACTCGAAGAACTTGTCGGAGAAATACAGGATGAGTATGATAATGAAATCCCGTTTGTAGAACAAACAGGGGAAAATACATATTCGGTAATAGCCACGGCTGCCATATCCGATATCAACGATGAACTCCCGCATCCGATAGATAAAGATAAGCAATACGATACGCTTGCCGGATATCTTATCGATAAATTCGGGCGTATTCCTAATACGCATGATAAGCTGGAAGCAGAAGATTATCAGTTTACGGTGATAAAGAAAAATAAGACATCGATTGTTGTGGTTCAGCTAAAAGACTTAGTAGGAAAAGAGGAAGCAGATGATGCTGAGCAATCAAAGACCACTCAAATCTGATATCAATTTGAGAATTCGAAGATTAGCTAATTTGAAAATGAAACAGGTCAGATTTGCATGGTCTGTATAGACTCTGTAACTTGTAACTAAAATAAATGGATTTTAAACTTCAATATACTGACGGGCAAACCAAAGCCAGAGCAGGACTTATAACAACCGATCACGGACAGATAGAGACCCCTATTTTTATGCCGGTGGGTACTCAGGGAGCGGTGAAAGCCGTACATATGACCGAACTGAAGAATGATATCGAAGCGCAGATAATTCTGGGGAATACGTATCATCTGTATCTGCGTCCGGGATTGGAAATACTTAAACAAGCGGGCGGTTTGCATAAATTCAATAGCTGGGACAAGCCGATACTGACCGACAGTGGAGGATTTCAGGTGTTTTCTTTAGCCGAAAACAGGAAATTGACCGAAGAAGGCGCTATATTCCGGTCTCATATAGATGGTTCGAAGCACTTTTTTACACCGGAATCCGTTATGGATATTCAGAGGGTGATAGGCGCGGATATCATTATGGCTTTCGATGAATGTACGCCGGGAGATGCCGATTATACATATGCAAAGAAATCCCTTGATTTGACCGAACGATGGCTCGATAGATGCTTTACTCAGTTTAACGGCACAGAATGCGAATATGGGTATAAGCAGGCCTTATTTCCTATTGTGCAGGGATGTGTCTATCCTGACTTACGCCGCAGAGCCGCAGAAAATGTAGCCTCGAAAGGTGCAGACGGGAATGCGATCGGAGGATTGGCTGTGGGCGAACCTACCGAAAAAATGTACGAGATGATTGAGGTGGTAAACGAAATACTTCCGGCCGGTAAACCCCGTTATCTGATGGGGGTAGGCACTCCGGCCAATATACTGGAAGCTATAGAGCGGGGTGTGGATATGTTCGATTGTATCATGCCTACCCGTAACGGACGCAACGGGCAACTGTTTACCCGCAATGGTATAATGAATATGCGTAACAGGAAGTGGGCAAACGATTTTTCTCCGATTGAAGAAAATGGTGCATCATTTGTTGATACTTTATATACAAAAGCATATCTTCGTCATCTGTTTATTACGAACGAAATATTAGGATTACAGATAGCTTCAATACACAATCTTGCTTTTTATCTGCAACTGGTTAAAGAAGCCCGTGAGCATATTATAGCAGGGGATTTCTCCGGATGGAAGAAAGAAATGGTAGAAAAAGTGAGCAGGAAAATTTAAAGAATTAAGAATAACTTGTCTACTTGTAACTTGTAACTTGTAACTGCCCAAAGGGCGAAGTAACTAAAAATGAAAATACTTTCGATACTCGACAAATATATTATTAAGAAGTTTCTGGGGACTTATATATTCTCCATTATTCTGATTATATCTATTGCTGTCGTATTCGATATAAATGAGAAACTGGATAAATTTCTGGATAAAAAGGCTCCGTTGACAGCTATAATATTTGATTACTATGTCAACTTTGTGCCCTATTATACGAACCTGTTTAGTGCCCTGTTCGTATTTATAGCCGTTATCTTTTTCACCTCCAAACTTGCCGATAATTCCGAGATTATCGCCATGTTATCGAATGGGATGAGCTTCAAACGGCTGATGAAGCCATATATGATATCGGCGGGAATAATTGCGGTCTTTTCATTTGTTCTCAGTAGTTTTATAATCCCTCCTGCCAATGTAACCCGTATCAAGTTTCAGAACAAATACGTCAGGGATAAGAGTGTGGAATACGCTTCAGGGATTCAGCTTCAGGTGGATAAAGGTGTTATTTTATATATAGAGCGGTTCGATAATAAAACAAAGGAAGGATATAACCTGTCTCTCGACAAAATTGAAGATAAGGAACTTAAATCACGTCTGACAGCCCAACGTATAAAATACGACAGCGCGTATCACTGGGAACTGTATAATTACAAGATACGGGAACTGGAAGGTATGAAAGAGATAATCAGTAACGGGGATAAAATAGATACGACCTTGAATGTTGTGCCCAGCGATTTTCTGATATCTGTAAACGATTTCGAGCAAATGACCACTCCCGCGTTATATAAATATATACAGCGGCAAAAAGATAAAGGTATTGCGACGGTGGGTGAGGTGAGTATCACTCAGTTCGAGATTGAATTTCACAAACGTTTTGCTTCTGTATTTTCCGCGTTTATCCTCACTATTATCGGGGCCTCTTTGTCGGCCCGTAAAGTGAAAGGTGGTATGGGGCTTAATATAGGTATAGGATTAGGACTTAGTGTGTCATATATTATGTTCCAGACGGTCAGTTCGTCGTTTGCCGTATCGGGGACTATGCCTGCATGGTTGGCTGTGTGGGTTCCCAATCTGGTATTTATCGCGATAGCTGCATATCTATATTCCAGAGCTCCGAATTAAGAGTTAAAATTTATATATATGAGTACTGTAAATTATGACCTTAGTAAGATTAAGGCATTTATATTTGATGTAGACGGGGTTTTGTCTCCTGATTCTATTCCCTTGTCTCCCGAGGGTGAACCGATGCGCATGGTGAATATAAAAGACGGGTATGCCATAAACCTTGCCGTAAAACATGGATATGGCGTAGCAATCATTACAGGAGGCGATACGGAGGCTGTAAGGCTGCGTTTCTCGCGCTTGGGGATAAAAGATATCTATATGAAGTCGAAGATTAAAATACACGATTTTAACGACTATATTCAGAGGACGGGCTATAAACCGGAAGAGATTATGTATGCCGGAGATGATATACCTGATTATCATGTAATGCAGTCGGTCGGATTGTCTGTTGCCCCGGCAGATGCAGCACATGAAATAAGAAGCATAGCCCGGTATATTTCACATTGCAAAGGAGGGCATGGAGTTGCCCGTGATATAATAGAGCAGGTAATGAAAGTACATGGTAAATGGATGAGTGAGGAAGCTTTCGGCTGGTAGTAATATATTTGTCTATTAGCTCATTCTGTGAATGTTTTCGCTTATTAGCTTATATATTTCCTTTATCTTATCGTCTTCGATCATTTCCATATGCTTGTTAATGATATTCTTGTCGTAACGCATGGCGGGGCCGGTTTGTGCTTCACCGGGAGTTAATGAATGTACCTTCGATGCGGTTTCATCTATTAGTGGCAAAGCGACATTAAAGGGAAGATTCACTTTCTTCAGGAACAGTTCGGACAGAGTGTACATATGATTGGTAAAGTTACAGGCAAATACCCCTGTCAGGTGTATATATTTCCTGTCTTCGGACGATAGTTCTGATACTTTATCGGATAGTTGACCGGCAATAGCTTGCAATGTATTCAGAGTACAGGTATCGGATGCTTCTATGAAAACAGGAATATCAGGCCAGTCTACGATCCTGTCTTTACTGAATGTCTGGAATGGATAGATTACTCCATAGTTGTCTGTATATTTACTGAATATGTCTACAGGTACGCTTCCTGCGGTATGAATCCATATCCCGTCGTTTTTAGGTAATTGAGAAGCTATACTGTCCAGTACAGAATCTTTTACCGAAAAGATATACAAGCCGGCATCGTTGATTACCGAAGCTATATCGGTGACAGGAATCGCATTTACCCGCTCAGCTAAAGCAGATGCAGACTCCAGAGTGCGGCTATATACCTGTATAATATCAAAGGATTTTCTATACAGTTCTGTAGCAAGATGGGTAGCTACATTTCCGGCACCTATGAATACAACTTTCATCAGTTCTTCTTTGCGGTCAGTACCATTGCTACTCCTGCGATAATAAGGCCTAATGGGACTATCAGGTTGGAATAATTACTTAGCCAGCCGAAGAACAAGTCGGCATTAAGAAGGATACCTATTCCGAGGAATATCCAGCCTAGGATCTTTTTGGGTTGTATAATCAGAAATACGATTCCTCCTATAAGGAAGAATACACCGACGCTGATAAGTTTTTGTCCGTAAGGTATCTGCCTGAGAAACCCTAACTTGTCTAATAAGAATAATACCCCGAAGATAAGGATGGTTATTCCGTAAGATAGACGGTCGTTGGACGCTTTATTCGAACTTGTTGCCATAATTTTATTCGGCTAATTGGTCTATATTAAATTTACCGATATGTATCTTTTCCCATTGCAGCTTTTCCTTATCGAAAGGCGGACGCTCCTGGGCTTTGTGTCCTATTGCTATTACCGATAAGACCTGGAGCTGCATCGGGATATCGAATAGCTCTCTGATATATTCATCAGATGGAGTGTCGCTCATCGTATATCGTTCGCGTACCTGTACCCAGCAGCTTCCGAGTCCTAAGTCTTCAGCTTGTAACTGTATCATAATGGATGCTATGGAAGAGTCTTCTATCCAGACGTCGCTGGTAAGAGGGTTAGCCAGTACGACAATAGCCAAAGCACATCCTGCAATCAGTCTGCTACTTGATTTTTTACAGTAAGAGAGTTTATCCAGCATTTCTTTATCTTCTACCAACAGAAATTGCCAGGGATTGGCGCTTTTGGAGGCAGGGGACATCAATGCAGCTTTCATTATCATTTCCACCTGTTCCGGGCTAAGCGGTTCTTCCGTGAATTTACGGGTACTGCGCCGGTTTATTATCAGTTGTTGAAAATCAGTCATAAGAATATGTATTCAGCGTCTGGTAAGACGCTCTATTTCGTCACCAAGTTCCTCAACACTCTTAACACCTTCCGTGCTGTTACTGCGGAGTAGTATATTTAGTGTCTGCATGATTAGCTTTACATCCAGAGCCAGAGAATAGCCATTGATATACAGCAGGTCATATTTTAGTTTATCCCTTACCGAAGTATTGTATTTACCTTGTACCTGTGCTAATCCTGTCAGTCCGGCTTTTACCCTGTGACGAAGACTATATTCAGGCATTTCTTCACAAAACTGTTTAACGAAGAATGGGCGTTCGGGACGTGGTCCGACAATACTCATATCCCCAATGAGAATATTAAATATCTGAGGAATTTCATCCAGGCGGGTAGCCCTTAGGATATGTCCCAGTCTGGTGATGCGTTTATCTACATCCTGAGCTAAGACAGGACCGGAAATGGCTTCGGCATTCTCAACCATTGTCCTGAATTTGTATATTTTGAATACCTTATTATCACGGGTAACCCTTTCCTGTACATAAAAAGCTGTACCTCCTCCTATTTTTAGAGCCAGATAAACAAATACAAATGGAATGAAAAATATAACGAGTGCTATAATCCCTAAAAGAACATCGATGATTCTTTTGGTTGTTTCACTTCCTTGCGAAAGACCGAATTCCCTGACATCTAATACCGGAGAGTCGTCTATTTGCAGGAAGTTGGCATTAAATTGGAGTATCTCCAGATTTTTTGGCTGATAGAGAACAGTATGGTCGTTTTCGACACAGTAAAGTATTATTTCCTGTTTCAACGATTCTTCCACATCTTCTGTAATGAATGTAATATCACATTCGTCAATGAGTTCGTACACTTTAGGATATGCCGGCGAACAGACATGCTTGATTTGTGACCACATCCCTCTCGATTCCAGTAGTTTATAAGCAAGAGCCTGAGATTTCTCATAACCAATAACGAGTACTGATTTTCCCTTATTTACCCGGAAATACATACGGCTGGCAAATAAATGCCAAAAGGTTATGACTACCAGCTGAAAGATAGTTCCGGCCAAAAGTATACTCCGGGGGAATGCAAATTCCCGGATAAAGAAACTGATAGCCATTGTTGTAAACAAAAGTGATCCTACTGCCAAAACAACAGTGTAACCAACTCCAAAGAGAGTAAAGTCTTTAGGCTTGTCAAGCTCGAATATGTGGCTTAGAATAAGATAGCTGATGATGATGAAAGGAGCACTCGCTTTAAAAGCATTATAGTTGAGTGTGAAATTATCCAGAGCATCTTTGAACAGATAAAAGGCTAAGATATATGAACCGTAAATAACAGCCAAATCTATCAGGGGGATTATAATTCTATATCCTCTGTACCCGAATATCTTTTCTAAGATCTTATTCATTCTAATATAACCTACTAATAACAAAGAGAGTTATTACCTCATTATTTCTTTTTCGCTTTTCCTTTAGTCTTGGCAGCTTTTTCTTCAGTAGAGTTCACTATCTTCATTGATGCTTCAAAGTCAAGACTCTCAGGAGCTGTACCTTTAGGAATCTTGAAATTGCTTTTCTTATATGCTATATAAGGGCCATAACGACCATTTAGTATTTGCAGGTCGGCATCTTCCGTAAAGGTTTTAATCACCTTTTCCGCATCTTTTTTCCGTTTGTCCGTAATCAGAGGGATGGCCATACTTATATCTACACTAAAAGGGTCGTATCCTTTAGGTAATGATATAAATTTACCATCATGCTTAATATACGGGCCAAACCGGCCTGTACCCACACTAACATCTTTACCTTCGAACTCGCCTATTGAACGGGGAAGTTCGAATAATTTCAAGGCTTCTTCGAGAGTAATAGAGGCTATCGACTGAGTCTTCTGCAATCCTGCAAAAAGAGGTTTGTCTGCATCTTCCTGCACTCCGATCTGCGCCATAGGGCCAAACCGGCCTATCTTTACAGAAACCTGACGGCCCGATTTAGGATCGATACCCAGTATGCGTTCCCCTATTTTATGATCGGTTTGCATATTGGTCGCCGATTCTACTACAGGGTGAAATACTTTGTAGAACTTATCTATCAGCTTAGTCCAGTTTTCTTCCCCTTCAGCCACCTGGTCAAATTCTTTTTCCACATTGGCTGTAAAATTATAATCCAGTATGTCAGGAAAATATTCTGTAAGAAAGTCATTGACTACCATGCCTGTATCGGTTGGAATCAACTTCCCTTTGTCAGTTCCTGTTATTTCGGTTTTTTCGGAATCTGTTATTTTGTCTTTTTTTAGTGTCAATATATTGTACTGACGTTCTGTTCCCTCTATATTTGATTTTTCTACATATTCACGGTTCTGGATTGTCGAAATAGTCGGAGCATAGGTAGATGGACGTCCGATACCCAATTCTTCCAGTTTGCGTACCAATGAGGCTTCACTATAACGGCTGGGGCGTTGGGTGAAACGCTCTGTCGCAATACTTTCTTTCATATCCATTGCCTCCTGCGGTTTTACCGGAGGTAACAGGCTGCTTTCGCTGTCAATATTTTCATCGTCAGTTCCTTCAAGGTATACATGGAGGAATCCGTCGAATTTGATAACTTCGCCGACAGCGGAGAATTTAAGGTCTTTATTATTGGATATGCCTATTGTAATAGTTGTTTTTTCCAATTCTGCATCTGCCATTTGAGATGCGATGGTACGTTTCCAAATGAGGTCGTAGAGCTTCTTCTCCTGAGCTGTGCCGGATACTGTATGTTCCGATATATATGTCGGGCGAATGGCCTCATGGGCTTCCTGCGCTCCTTTGCTCTTGGTCGAGAATTGACGTACTTTGGAATATTGTTTTCCGTAAACAGATTCTATTTCATTTTTTGCGGTATTGATAGCCAGTCCCGATAGATTTACCGAGTCGGTACGCATATAGGTAATCTTTCCGGATTCGTACAGTTTCTGGGCAACCATCATCGTTAGTGATACCGGAAATCCCAGTTTGCGGGATGCTTCCTGCTGTAAAGTTGACGTAGTAAAGGGTGCGGCCGGTGATTTCTTCATCGGTTTTGTTTCCACGTCCTCTACTTTAAAACTGGCTTCTTTTAGTTTTTCAAGAAAGTCAAGCGCTTCTTTCTTTGTTTTCAGGCGCTTGCTTAATTCTGTCTTTATTTCAGTTTCAACCCCATTTTCTTTTTTTATAAAAACAGCTGTAACGCGGTAAGATGCTTCAGTCTGGAAAGCCTGAATCTCACGTTCCCGTTCTACGATAAGCCTTACAGCAACGGATTGTACCCGTCCTGCGGATAGAGCAGGTTTTACTTTACGCCAAAGTACAGGAGATAATTCAAAGCCTACAATACGATCGAGTACCCGGCGGGCTTGTTGCGCGTCTACAAGGTTAATATCTATTTGGCGGGGATTTTCTATAGCATGAAGAATTGCATCCTTGGTTATTTCGTGAAATGCGATTCTTTTTGTTTTCTTTTCGTCAAGTTTCAATGTTTTGAACAGATGCCAGGATATAGCTTCTCCTTCCCGGTCTTCATCGGAAGCCAGCCATACCGTATCGGCTTCTTTGGCAGCCTTTTTTAGTTCATCTACCACCTTCTTCTTGTCACCCGGAACTTCGTACAAAGGTGTATAGCCGTTCTCCAAATCTATCCCCAAGTCTTTCTTCTTCAGGTCTCTGATGTGTCCGTAACTGGACATAACTTTAAAATCTTTGCCCAGAAACTTTTCTATAGTCTTGGCTTTAGCAGGAGACTCAACAATTACTAAATTTTTTTGCATATATTAAGGCTTATCTTGTATTATCAGGATGAATAAATTATTACCCATTCAGAAAGTTATTTTTTCTAATTGAACCGCAAAAGTAATGATTTTGTTTTAAAAAGCAGAATAAAAAAAATGAACCCGAATAAAGGGCTGGATATTTAAGTTGTTAAGGCTTATTTTAACTAAAAGATAACAAAACCTTATTTTTCCTGTACTCTTATTCTGTGACAGCCGTTCTCTATTTTTAGTATATAGATAATTCAAATTCATTTTAATAAAAATACTCCGGTTCATATTTAATAAAAATGCTCCGGAAATAAATTCTTCAGAGCATTTTTTAGTCAATTAAATATAATAGGTTTAGCATCGGCTGTAAAATAAGAGAATCCGGTCTCTTCAAGTTTATAGACGGATAATATTTCTTTCACTATGGGAATGAAGGTCTCAAAATCGTATATAATGAAATCAATATATGAAAAATGAAAACCTGTAGCACCTCCCAGACTGTTAGCTATGCCATAGGGAATGACTGCCGCTGCAATTTTATCTTCTATTTCACCTCTGAAATTGACAACGTTCTCCCGGGGTATATTAATATTCTCGAAGAAAAGGAACCCGAAGATAACTCCGTTTTCTTTAGCTTCGTCAGATCGTTTATTTTCTCCGTTATAGTAATCATCTAATAAGGGTGTACATGAGGTATAGCCGGAAAATATATCCTCGCGTAATTTCCATCCTTCCTCCTGGTTCGGTTCCATCCTGTAACCGCTATATATTTCGCATGGGTTATCGAAGTTTGGCCAGCCATGATCTTTGATTGCTTTATCTATGAATGATCTGAAATCAGATATTTTCGAAGACCTTTTGTTTTGTTTTTCTTCTACAAAGTCAATATATCCGATGTATTCCATTGTATATAACTCTCCGATAAATTGATCGAGGTAGATGAAGAACATTGAATAACGTTTATTCTCATCCAATGTCATCAATTTAGGGCTATATAACTCGATGTTTATCTTGCTTTTATCATTATCAATTGCAGGGTAGATGATTATATCGTCTTCTCCCAGTCTGATATCGAACATATCTATTATTGCGCCAGGTTTGCCATGAGCTGGTTTTGTTGAATAAAAGTTCCAATATTTTAATAGATGTTGTGGTACATATTGGAGCCAGTAATGCAGTAGCATTAGCCGGGTACGATCTCCTTCAGGCGTTAAAATGAGCTCATACTTGCCTTCATTGTTTATTCCCATTTCGAAATAAACTTTATTAAAAGCAATTTGTAAAATACTATCCACAAAATTGAGAAGAGTCTCTCCCTCAACTTTATTATCCATCATTTCCCTAATTTGGTATTCTTCTTCTGAAAAGGATTTCCAGAATTTAGCTACCCTGTTTTTTAAAGAATCTTGCATATTTGTGTCTATATAATGTTCTGAACCAATGGCCAAAGATAGGGATTATAATTGAATGTTAAAATATTTGTTAATTTTTTTTATATTGCAATGCTGATAACACTTGGTAGCACTAAATAGCATAGAAGAAGCATTGAGCCTGTGACCTTACGCTTAAAATTTATATTATCAGAAGTTAAAATGCGAATATATTTTGTTTGCTGCATGTTTACTAAGAGCCTGAAATCGTCTTACCTTTTTTAGTCCAATGGATTTATACTATATATTCTGTTTATCATTATGAACGAGGTGAAAAATCTTCTGAAAAAAGAATTTTTGTATCTCAACATACAAAAAAAAATAAAAAGGCAAGACGATTTCAGCCTCTCATATTTCAAAAGACGATACAGTTCTTAATTGCTGTACATTGTTGTATAAATGAAATATCGGGAGATATTTTATTGCGATATGTAACACATAATTTATAACTCATAACTCATAACTTTTTATTATCTTTGCCCTCAATTTTTTTAATGCATGTTTTATACACACTATGAGTAAGCAGTTTTCAGAATACAATCGGTTTAACTTGTCCGATATCAACAAAGAGATATTGGAAAAGTGGGATAGGGAGAACATATTCCAACAAAGTCTGGATGTACGCGCTGGAGCTCCGTCGTTTGTTTTTTACGAAGGACCTCCATCGGCAAACGGAATGCCCGGTATTCACCATGTAATGGCACGTGCAGTAAAAGATATTTTCTGTAGGTATAAGACAATGAAAGGTTTTCTGGTCAACCGTAAGGCCGGATGGGATACACATGGCTTGCCTGTGGAGCTTTCGGTTGAGAAAAAATTAGGTATAACCAAAGAAGATATCGGTAAAAAAATATCGGTAGAAGAATATAATAACGCTTGCCGCAAGGAAGTGATGAAATATACCGGAGAGTGGGAAAACCTGACCCGCATTATGGGGTACTGGGTAGACATGAACGATCCTTATGTAACATACGACAGCCGTTATATAGAAACGCTTTGGTACTTACTGAACGAATTATATAAGAAAGGATACCTTTATAAAGGATATACTATACAGCCTTATTCTCCTGCTGCGGGTACAGGGCTTAGTACACACGAATTGAACCAGCCCGGAGCATATCGCGATGTAAAAGATACGACTTGTGTAGCGCAGTTTAAGATTAAGTCACCAAAAGCGGAGATGTCTCAGTTTGGTGATGCTTATTTTCTTGCATGGACTACTACTCCGTGGACATTGCCTTCGAATACGGCTTTGGCAGTAGGGCCGGATATCACTTATGTTGCCGTTCAGAGCTACAATCCGTATACAGGCAATAAAATGACTTCTGTGCTTGCAAAATCGCTTATATTCAGCATGTTCAATGAGAAGGCCAAAGATGTCGCGCTGGAAGACTACAAGCAGGGAGATAAACTGATACCGTATAAGATAGTAGGAGAGTGGAGAGGTTCTGATCTTGTAGGTATGGAGTATGAGCAGCTGATACCGTGGATGAATCCGGGTAATGGTGCGTTCCGTGTACTGGCCGGAGATTTTGTAACTACAGATGATGGTACCGGTATCGTGCACATAGCGCCTACTTTTGGAGCGGACGACGCCAGGGTTGCGAAAGAAAATGGGGTGCCGGCTTTGTTGCTGTTGGATAAAGATGGCAATCAACGCCCAATGGTAGACCTTACAGGTAAATACTTCCGTCTCGAAGATATCGACCCTGAATATCTGAAAACGAATGTAAATGTAGATTTATATAAAGAATACGCGGGCCGTTATGTAAAGAATGAATATGACGATACACTGCCTGCCGATGCCAATACGCTCGATATAGACCTTAGCGTAATGCTCAAGCTGGCTAATCAGGCCTTTAAGATAGAGCGTCAGGTGCATAATTATCCGCACTGCTGGCGTACAGATAAACCTGTGTTGTATTATCCGCTGGATAGCTGGTTTATACGCACTACAGCCAGTCGCGAACGTTTAATGGAACTGAATGAAACGATCAACTGGAAGCCTCAGTCTACAGGTACAGGCCGTTTTGGTAAATGGCTGGAGAATCTTCAGGACTGGAATCTGAGCCGTAGCCGTTATTGGGGTACACCTTTGCCTATATGGAGGACAGAGGATGGCAAAGAGGAAAAATGTATCGGCTCCATAAAAGAACTCTATGCAGAAATGCAAAAGGCTGTTGATGCCGGATTTATGAAAGAAATACCTTGGAAGGGTTTTGAAATAGGAAATCTGGACAAGGCTAATTATGAGAAAATAGACCTGCACCGCCCATATGTGGATAATATAGTATTGGTTTCGGAGTCGGGCAAACCGATGAAACGTGAGGCTGATCTTATAGACGTATGGTTCGATTCGGGCGCTATGCCGTTTGCACAGGTGTTTTATCCGAATATAAGTGAAGAGGAGTTCTCGAAAGTTTATCCTGCCGATTTCATAGCAGAAGGGGTTGACCAGACCCGCGGATGGTTCTTCACACTGCATGCTATATCTACAATGGTAAAGGACAGTATATCATTCAAGAATGTCGTTTCCAATGGCCTTGTATTGGATAAGAATGGTAATAAAATGTCTAAAAGCCGAGGAAACGGAGTAGATCCGTTCTCTACAATCGAAAAATATGGCTCCGATCCGTTGCGCTGGTATATGATTACCAATGCTTCGCCTTGGGATAATCTGAAGTTCGATATAGAAGGGGTAGAAGAAGTACGCCGTAAATTTTTCGGAACATTATACAATACTTATTCGTTCTTTGCATTATATGCCAACGTGGATGGTTTCACTTTTAGCGAAAAGTTGATACCTGTAAACGAAAGACCGGAAATAGACCGCTGGATAATATCTCTGCTGAACACACTTGTAAAAGATGTGGATGAGTATTATGAAACATATGAGCCAACAAAGGCCGGACGTGCGATCTCTGATTTTGTGAATGACAATCTGAGTAACTGGTATGTCCGTCTGAACAGAAAACGTTTCTGGGGTGGCGAAATGACAAAAGATAAATTGTCTGCTTACCAGACGTTATATACATGTCTTGAGACAGTAGCAAAACTGATGGCTCCTATTTCTCCGTTTTACTCGGATAAACTGTTCTGTGACTTGATCGCAGTGACAGGAAAGGAAAAAGCACCATCGGTACATCTGTCGGATTATCCGGCATATGACGCTTCCGTTGTGGATAAGACTCTGGAAGAACGTATGCAGATAGCACAGGATATATCATCGGCAGTATTGGCTCTCCGTCGCAAAGAGAGTGTGAAGGTACGCCAGCCGCTTATGCAGATAATGATACCTATCCTAAACGATAAGCAGGAACAGGATATAGAAGCCGTGCGCGACCTTATATTGAATGAGGTGAATGTGAAAGAGCTTAAATATGTCGGTGGTTCGGAAGGTATTTTTGTGAAGAAGGTAAAACCGGATTTTAAGAAACTGGGGCCTCGTTATGGTAAGATAATGAAGCAATTAGCTGTTGAGGTACAGAATATGCCACAGGATGCAATTGCCGCATTCGAAAAAGAGGGCAGCTATACTTTCGATGTGGAAGGGCAGACAGCTACGATAGAACTGGCTGATGTAGAAATAATATCGGAAGATATACCCGGCTGGCTGGTCGCTAGTGCAGGAAAGTTGACAGTGGCACTGGATGTAACCATAACTGAAGATTTACGAAAAGAAGGTATTGCCCGCGAATTGGTGAACCGTATACAAAATATCCGTAAATCGAGCGGTTTTGATATAACAGACCGGATAAATATAAAAATATCTGATCAGGAGCAGATAAGAAGTACAGTATCAGAATATAAAGAATATATAGCATCGCAGGTGCTGGCTGATAATATAGAGCTTGGAAATGTGGAAAACGGTCAGGAAATTGACATGGATGATTATATTTTACAGGTGTCTGTAGATAAAGTCAGATAAAAGGATTATCTTTAATAAAATTAAAACAGGATGTTTAACTTTTAAAACGTAAAGTTATGGCAGAAAAAACAAGATACACAGACGAGGAATTGAACGAATTCCGTGATATTATCCTCGAAAAGCTAAATAAAGCTAAGAAAGAATACGATGAATTGAGAGCGGCTATAACAAATGCCGACGGGAATGACGTAACTGATACTTCTCCTACTTTTAAAGTGTTGGAAGAAGGGGCATCTACTTTATCGAAGGAAGAAGCTGGACGTCTGGCTCAACGCCAGATGAAGTTTATACAAAACTTGCAATCGGCGCTTATCCGTATAGAGAATAAGACATATGGCATCTGCCGTGAAACAGGTAAGTTGATTCCGAAAGAACGTTTACGTGCTGTTCCTCATGCTACTTTAAGTATCGAGGCTAAGAACAGCGGAGTAAAATAATAAGAAATAAGCCGTAGATGAAGAGGAAGAAAAAATAGATGTAACGATATTTCTGTTTTTTCTTCGTTTTCTTTACGGAACTAGTATATTAATTGTATGGATAATAAAAATCGGGGGCTGATCGCAATATTAGTTATTGCATTAATTATAATTATAGACCAGGCATCCAAAATCTGGGTAAAAACTCATATGTCTCTTTACGAGTCCATTGAGATTACCAGTTGGTTCAAGATTTATTTTGTAGAGAATCCCGGTATGGCTTTTGGCTGGAAGCTGGGAGGTAAATTGTTCCTCTCGTTATTCCGTATTGTGGCCATTTTCTTTATAGGCTATTATCTGTACAGATTGGTTAAGCAAAGTTATAAAGGCGGTTATATTGCCTGTATAGCCCTTATTCTTGCAGGAGCATTCGGTAATATTATTGACAGCGTATTCTACGGGGAAATATTCTCTGCCAGTTATCAGGGACATGTTGCGTCATTTGTTTCGTTGGGAGAAGGTTATTCCAGCTGGCTTCACGGAAATGTAGTGGATATGCTTTACTTTCCGCTTATAAATGGAACATTCCCGTCGTGGTTCCCTGTATGGGGAGGAGAAGACTTTATCTTTTTCAGCCCTATATTTAATATTGCTGATTCTGCTATTACGGTCGGTATTTTTATACTTCTTATTTTCTATCGCAAGACATTATCGGTATCTTTGGAGAAAAAAGATAAAGCCTGATTATGCAACAACGTACAGTCATTTATTTCATTCTGGCTATAGTGGTACTTCTCAACTCGTGTGGGAGGAGGCCCCGTTATGTTATGCATGAAGATAAAATGACAGATGTCCTTTATGATATACAACTGGCGCAGTCCATATATCGGAGCGGTTCGGATTTCAATAGCGATGAGAAGAAAGATGCCTTATTGAACGGAATACTCCAAAAGCATAATATTACGCAGGCGGAGCTCGATTCTTCATTGCTATGGTATTCGGATAATGTAGAAATTTATAATACGATCAACGATTCTGTTGCCTCTCGTCTGAGGGCCGCAAGTAATGCGATGACATCGGCCCGGTCGAATGTTTTGGGGCATAATTATTCAAATTATCTGGTACCGCCTCTCTCTTATCTGAATGAGCAAACGCCTACCATGTCGTTTTATATAGACTCTAACAAGATAAAAACAATCGATTTACCAAAATTCTCACTAAGGTTTGATGTGCAGGGCGTGAGCTCATTACAAAATGCGGAGGCTGCTGTTTTCTTTACATATAAAGATACATTGGTAAAAACAATTGTACCGATAGCTGAGAACAGGCGGTATATATTTGCTAAACCGCAATTAGCTGACAGCCTGTTGAAGAATATATCAGGTTATGTGCATGTGAAGAATAAGATAAAAGGTATATCGTCGGATGTTATATTATATAATATTTCATACATAGATTCAATAGCTGATGTTAAGCCTGTATCGGAAGAAATATCAAATTCTACTCCTTTAGCGCAACCGGTGGATAAGCCGGAAATCACTACGGCTACAGATACGCAAATAAAACCCGATGCGTCGAACGATAAAGAGGTGACGCCACTATCTGTAACCAATCCTCAGAATAATGACAGGAAGATAGATAATCCGCCTGTCATATCAAGAGATAAGGCCAACAGAAATCCGGCGGTCAATAGAGGACGAAATCTCAATTCTTCAAAAAAGGAAGACGAAACAAAATGAAACGTTATTTTTCCCACTATACATTTATTTATCCGGATATTTATCTTAGAAACCATATCGTGGAGATAAGTGACGATATGAAGCAGATCAGCTTTTTTCCTTTCGACAGGGAAATAGAAAGAACCGAATTTTACTCGGGTTTACTCATTTTTATTCCGGAAAATAGCTCTGATAAAACAGGCCATATTATCTCAGAGGCGAAATTAGCTGTGATTACGGATGCAAACTATTCGGGCGATACCCATATCCAATCGGATACATGCTTCCGCTTATACCACGAAGAAAATGTCTGATTGTTTTTAGGATACTAACTCACCTTATAATATAGAACATTCATATATTTTACTACCTTTACACATCAAATAAAGGTCGCAGGCCTATTTGTTTTATTACTTATTATCTGTATCAGTAACAATTTGCAATAACTAAATAATGCTGTATTGAATACTGTCTTTTACTTAAATAGCTTTTGATGAAAAGGATTCTATATTTCATGCCCGATTTATCTTTAGAGAACAATGCCGGAAACAGAACACGGGTCTTATCCTTATTAAAGTATTTTAAACAACGTAACTTTAAGGTTGATTATTTCGGAGTTAAGGATTGGTGTAAATGGGAAGACGGAGACGATGAACGGATGATGAGTACAGGTTTGATTGACCGTGTTTTTGTCGCAAGTCGTAAACCGCCGAAAAGCCAGTTTCTGAAACGCTTGTTCTATAAGATTCCGGAATATTTCAAACGGAAATTTCACGGAATAGACAATGTAGCTCTTAGAAACCTTTCATCGTTCTATTTATGTAATCAGTTCAACAAAGTGCTGAAAGAAAACCAGTATGATTATATTCTCGTAAATTATTCTTCATGGGCTAATATTATAAGGGATAAAAGATACCGGAAAGGAGCATATACAATTATAGATACGCACGATTTCCTTACTGTGCAGGAATATGGTATTCAAAAGAAAAGGCTGGGGCGGATTTTTGAAGAAGAAATGAAGCGATTGAGTCTTTTTGATGAAGTTTGGGCTGTATCGGTAGATGAATTTTATATATTCTCCCAATTTTTGAAAAATACACCACGTCTTGTGCCTAATATCCCTTTGTCTGACATGGCGACACACATACCATCTGCTGATTCGGAAAAAAAGTATGACCTCATTTATGTGGCAAGTGATAATAACTGGAACCGGAAGTCTGCGCAATGGTTTTTATCGGAGGTATATCCGTTGCTCCCCAAAGATATTACAATTTGTATCATCGGAAAGATAAATGAGCATATTAAAGGTGATTACCCCAATATAACAAAGGTTGGATTTGTAGAAAGCCTTGGGGATGCGTATGCCAGTTCAAGAATTTCTATATGTCCCATGCTTGGAGGTACAGGTATAAAACTGAAAGTTATAGAAGCGATGTCTTTTGCTCTGCCTGTTGTATGTACTTTGAGAGGAATCGATGGCCTGCCTAATAAGATAAATAACGGATGTCTGGTGAGTGACGACGCTGAAGAATTTACTGCTAATATAATTAGATTGCTGGAGGATAAAGAATTATACCGGCAACAAAGTCAGCAAGGCTATGATTTATATAAGGCTTATTTCAACCCGTTTGTTCGCTATAGGCAGTTAGACGAAATATTCAGGGTAAATGAAAGCTGACGCATCTTTTACTTATTAGAGATTATAGGATTTAATAACAATGAAATTACTGATACTTACACCTTATGTGCCTTATCCGATAAATTCGGGAGGAAACCAGGGTTTTTTCCGGCTAATAGATATACTTAGGAAGTATATTGATGTCAGCATTATATTATCGGTTAATCCATCAGATTCTGATAATGTAAAGGTTTTACAAACATTGTGGAATGATGTGAAATTCCATGTATACCGGAAGGGGGAATATAAATCTGAGGTAAACAATCCTTCATATTATAATTTTCTGAAAAACCTCAGAGCTTCGGTCGACCGTAAGCTGAAGCGCCAGCAGGCATCTGCTGATGATATTGTTCGCCGGCATTCTACGATAACCACATCAGACTTTTATATGCCGTTTGAAGAAGGATATGTTAACTTTGTACATGATGTGATTGATGCCGGAAGTTACGATCTGATTCAGGTCGATTTCTTTGAATATATTAATCTGGTAAATGCTTTACCTGCGGATATAAAAACAGTGTTTATACATCACGAGCTAAGATATGTGAGGGAAGAGTGTGAATCGAACCTTTTCAGGAAGCACACCCCGATGGATTTATTCTTGTATAATTATACTAAAAGTTTTGAGATACAATGTCTGAATCAGTATGATGCCGTGGTGACAGTAACGGATGTAGATAAAGAAAAGCTGCAAAAAGAATTGAATCCCGGTATTATTATTGAATCTTCCCCTGCTATTATCGATGCGAAGCAGGTTGATTTTTCAGGAGAATTTAAATTTAATGACCGCCTTGTTTTTCTGGGAGGCAGTGACCATTTCCCTAATCTGGATGCGATAGACTGGTTTCTGAATAATTGCTGGAACGAGCTTCTGGAACAAAATCCGATGTTGGAATTGAACGTTATCGGTCAGTGGAAATCGAGAATATCTAAAGGCTATAAAGAGCATTTTAAGAATGTACACTTCAAAGGGTTTGTAGAAAATTTGCAAAATGAATTACAGAATTCAATAATGATTACTCCAATTCGCATTGGTAGTGGTGTAAGGATGAAGATACTGGAGGCTATGAATTACGGAAGCCCTTTGGTGACAACATCTGTAGGATGCGAAGGCATAGGGTTGGATAATGATAAAGACTGCTTTATAGCTGATGACAGCAAGTCTTTTATTGATGCAGTCCTGAAATTATCCCGGAACAATATTCTTTGCAATGAATTCCGCCGGAGTGCGAAACAGAAATTTGATGTTCGCCCCGATTCTGCACAGCTGGCTGAAATAAGATTGAACATATATAAAAAGATACTGTCGGATTCTATTAAATAGTCCGCCGTCATATGGAAAATAAAACACTACCTATAGTCAGCATAATTATTCCGGGATATAACCACGGAAAGTACATCAGGCAACGGATAGAAAGTGTACTGAACCAGACTTACAGGGATTTTGAACTGATTATACTCGATGATTGCTCTGCTGACAACAGTCGTAGTATCATTGACGAGTATGCAGCTGACGA
This sequence comes from Dysgonomonas sp. UBA7710, assembly GCF_002482385.1. Taxonomy (GTDB): domain Bacteria; phylum Bacteroidota; class Bacteroidia; order Bacteroidales; family Dysgonomonadaceae; genus Dysgonomonas. The sequence goes on from NZ_DLFW01000023.1 coordinate 20,607, forward strand.
TAAGGTATCCCATATTGTATATAATGAGGTGAATACAGGCTCTACCTTTACTCAATGGCAGAGAGGTTTCTCTCTGGCTCGTGGGGAATATATATGGATAGCAGAAAGTGACGATTACTCGGAACTTACCTTTTTAGAGAAGATGGTTCCTTTACTGGAGGCTAACCCGGATTGTAATGTTGCCTTTTGTTGCTCCTATGCAGTGGATGAGAATGGGAATATATTACCTGACGATTGGGACAGGAATAAGGAGAAAAGATATACTGTAAATAAATTTGAAGGAAGAGCCTTTATTAAAGGCCGGATGCTGTTTAATAACAGCATTTACAATGCCAGTATGACACTTTTCAGAAAGTCTGTTTTAGATAAGATTGGAAATCAGTATGCAGAGTACAGATATTGTGGCGACTGGTTTTTCTGGAACCGTGTATGCCTGCAAGGCGAAGTTATCAGATACTGTGATAAGCTTAATTATTTCAGACAACATTCTAATAAGGCCACGCCGAGAGCCAAATCGGAGGGATTGATTTTTACTGAAGGCAAATATGTTATTGAAGATCTCACACAGAATTTACATTTAAGCCCTCTGCAAAGTTCTATTATCAAAGGGCGGTTTTTAAAACGGATTATAGCATCGAAGGACTTTAAGGCAGTAGAAGTAAAAAAAACAGTATTGAAAGAAGTTGAAGACTATCTCAATTGTGGAAGATTTTCCATTTTCCTCTACGGACTGGATAAGTTATTAAATTTCTCGTCATTGAATATAAGAAAGAACAGGTATCTATGAAGAAGAATAAACCAAAAGTATCTCTTATAATTGCCACATATAATTGGCCGGAGGCTTTAGATCTATGCTTGTCTAGCGTTGCCTTACAGACCGTTTTACCGGATGAGGTAGTGATTGCTGATGATGGTTCCAAAGAAGCTACAACCACTTATATACAAGAGAAAAGTAAGGGATTTCCTTGTCCGGTTGTTCAAGTCTGGCACGAAGATATCGGTTTCAGGCTTACTGTTATACGGAATAAAGCAATTGTGAAAGCAACAGGAGATTATATCATTCAGATTGACGGGGATGTGATTTTGAATAAGCATTTTATCGAAGATCACCTGACAATGGCACAGGAGAGTTGCTTTGCCACAGGCAGCCGCATTATGATGACGCGGGAATTAAGTACCGATCTATTGAAGGGGAAATCTGTCGCAATCAATCCTTTTACCAAAGGTCTGAGAAATAGACTGAATGCCTGTAGGTCTTCTTTACTAGCGAACTACTTTCGTTTCAGGTACAAAAAAGACAGTCCCCATTATATGAAAGGATGTAATATGGCATTCTGGAGGAAGGATCTATTGGCTGTGAACGGTTATAATGAGGATATGACAGGATGGGGCTATGAAGATAATGAAATCGCTGCCCGGCTTATAAATTCCGGAATAAGAAAGCAATATCTTAAATTTTACGGGATCGTTTATCATATCTACCATCCTCTTAGCAGTCATGACAGGGAAACGATAAATGCCGATATTTTCAGGGATGCTGTGAAAGAGGAAAGTACTTATTGTAAAAATGGATTGGATAAGTATTTGCCGGCAATAAGTAATGACTAATTCATTCTCTTTATTTCATTAATTGCCTTCGAGAATTTGTCGAGGATGCTATCCCATCCATAGTTAGCTTCTACATATGAGATACCATTGTTAACCATCGCATCCTTTTCCTTATCTGTCAGATTTAATAATTTATCCAGTGCTGTCGCATACTCTTCTTTGTCATAATAGACATAACCGGCATGGCTGAGTTCGATATGTTTCTTTAGCACGTCACAATAGCCGTTAGCTAATACGGGTTTACCCATAATCATGGCTTCCAGAGTCACCATGGAAAGGCTTTCATATGGGGATGGAATAATAAGTCCCGTACAATTCTCCAGATAGAATGATTTCTCCTGTTCGCTGATGAAACCTGTATATATGATATCATCCGATGTTTCTATCTCGTCCATGAAGTTTTTGCCGATAAGAACGAGTTTTACATCATTGATATACTTTTGTTTGAAATGCTTGAAATATTCAATTAATGTCTTACATCCCTTGGCCTCATGTATTCGTCCGATATAGACAAAATAAGGATAATCGATGTTGGGTTGTTCTTCGGGAGTTAATGGTTCAGACTCAGGCTTGTCCCGCCCTACACCGGCAATATCTGATTTTATTTTCTTTGCAACGGGATGTGCGGCTTCCACCCAATCTTTTTCTGATACGGAATTGTACATAATGAACGCCGGAGAGGAAAATATTTTATCAAAACCTCTTAAATGGAGAGAGGTATCATCATGTGCAATCGGAATAAGAATACTTTTCCCGGCGACACTTCCAATTCCGGCATAGGTAGTATATTGGTAATAAAGGAAAAAAATGAAAACATCGTACTTTTCTCTATTTGCCGCTATATGATTTACCAAGGCAGGACTGTAAGCCCCTTGTAGTTCGACCCAACTATTGAATATCTTATCAATATCCTTATCCCTATACTTGATCTTCTTTATAGTGAGCTTGAGAAAATTGGATAATGTGAATCTGGCTTTTTTATAGATACTGTTTTTATCCAGATAACGGAGCCATTTATTTTCATTAGTTCTGTCTTTCGGTTCAGATTCAAATCTTAGAATTTGTATACCGTTGATTATATCCTCACCTTTAGGGTAATAGGTATTGTTTTTACGGCTGTCATCGTTTTCGCAGGATGTGAGTACTGTTACATCAAATATCTCATTCAAGTGCTCTGCCAGATAGCGGGCGTGTAATTCGGCCCCACCATTTATTTCTTTACCATACCGGGAGATTACAACAGCAACTTTTGACTTTCTTGTTTCCATTCCGGTTATCTGTTCTGTTACAGTTGGGTGTATAGACTTTGGTAAACCGCCATCAATGCGGCGGTACAATTCTTATCTGAGAATCTTTTCACATATTCCAGGCCATCTGTTACCATTTGTTTACATGCAGCTTCATCATTGAGTAATCTTTTTATTTGAAGAGCCAGTTCATTGACATTACAAGGATCTACATATACCGAATGCGGGCCACCCGACTCTTCAAGGCATGATCCGGTTGCACCAATTACAGGTACACCTGAACTTTGAGCCTCTATAATTGGTATTCCGAAGCCTTCGTATAAAGACGGGTATATAAATATACGGGCAGATTGCAATATTGCTGGCAAATCAGTCAAAGGCACATTGCTAATAAGGTGCACACGATCTGATAAGCCGTGTTCCGCTGCATAATTTAATACAGTCTGCGCATATTCTTTTTGCTTGCCGATAGCTATAAAATGGACATCGGGAATCTCTTTCATAGCCTTTACTATCAGGAGGATATTCTTACGTTCTTCTATACTACCGATAGACAGAAGGAATTCAGCAGGAAGATTATATCTGGCTTTTACTTCTTTCTTTTTCATAGCATCTGCCTGTTCTCTGAAGACAGGGAAGCAACCCTGATAAACGACTTCTATTTTTGAAGGCTCTATACCGTAGAATTTGATAATATCTTTTTTAGTACACTCGCTGACAGCTATAACCTTGTCTGCTACCTTGCATGCATATTTGGCTTTAATATTATAAATTGTTCTGTCGACCAAAGAATAGAATTCGGGGTATCTCAGAAATATAAGATCGTGTATCGTAACAATACTTTTAACTCCGGTTCTGTTTATTCTGAATGGTAACTCATTGCTTAATCCATGATATATATCAATATGTTCCCTCTTAATATCCTTGACAATCCCCATAGTACGCCAGAATGGTTTGTGGGTGTGCTTTAATGAATAAACAGTTTCATCTTGGTGTGTATCATTCATTTTACTTTCATCATGAATTTTGGGGATGAAAAGTTTATAAATATTATTGGGATAATATTCCATCAGGTTGGAAATTACAAATCTGCTGTAATTACCTAGTCCGGTAAAGTTTGAAACTGCTCGCTTGGCATCAAATCCAATTCTCATAATATCAGGCATTTTTTGTTAACCAAGGTATGGTATTGTTTCGGGATGCTGTCTGGTATAGGTATCCCAAAATTTTTTACGATATTCAAATGTTTTCCTTAAGCAGGTTGCTTCATTAAAGTTCCGGGCTTTGGCGTATTCTTTTACAATGAAGCTTATCATTTCATCACTTCCCCATAGGCGTCTGAAATTGAAGCAGGCGGTATCGAGATTTATTGGTTTATCAAATTTCATTCTGTTCAGGTCCACTAAATAGAATGTATAAGTATCTTCATTCTTCTTATAGAGGATATTTCCGGAAGAATAATCTAAGTGTAATACTTGCTTTTCGTGTAATCGGGCTGTATATAAAGCAAATTGTTTTAATAACTCTTCGCGTCCTTTTATTTCTCCATGTTGCAATTCACGCATCATACCATCGAACTCTTCATGTACTGATATATATAAACTGTATTTTAGCAGATTATATTGTTTGAGTTCCATATAAGAGACGGGATTGGGAGTATGAAACCCTCTTTTTTTTAGCATAAATGCATATAGGTATGAGCGCTTTGCCTTTGATTGCCTGATAGTTGAGTATGCTATCTGGTTTATGAACAGAGGCTTTTTGAAAGACTTCACATTTAGCTTCACCCCTTCTACATCAAAGGTCTTGATTATATTACGACCCGAATAAATAACTTCTCCGGATTGCAGGAATGCAAGAGGAAGACCTTCTATAAAGTCTTCTAATTGCCTGTACTCTGCATTTATAACCATTTTTATTTTTGTCATATCTTTTAAATAAAAGAAAGTGAGGTTGCAGACCTGTTTATTCTTAAAATTCCGATGTGAAATGGAATTTGATGTCTTTAAAATCTTGCTGGGCCATCATCAGCACATAGTTAGAGTCGGCCAGGAATACATCCCGTCCTTCTTTGTCTACAGCCATGAATTGCGCTTTGCGTTTTTTAAAGTCATCTAATTGCGGTTTGTTTTCACTTTCTATCCAACATGCTTTATATAAGTTGAGAGGCTCCCAGCGGCATTGCGCCCCATATTCATGCAAGAGACGGTATTGAATGACTTCGAATTGAAGTTGCCCTACGGTGCCTATAATTTTCCGTCCGTTAAACTGGTTTGTAAATAACTGTGCGACACCTTCATCCATCAACTGGTCGATTCCTTTTTGCAATTGTTTTGATTTCATCGGATCGGCATTCTCAATGTACTTGAACATTTCAGGGGAGAAGCTCGGTAAGCCTTTGAAATGCAGGTCTTCGCCTGAAGTAAGAGTGTCTCCGATCTTGAAGTTGCCTGTATCGGGAAGCCCTATGATATCTCCTGCATATGCCTCATCCACGGTTTCTTTTTTCTGAGCCATAAAAGCCGTAGGAGAGGAGAACTTCAATTGCCTGTTCAGCCGGACATGCTTGTAGTTTACATTTCTTTCAAACTTGCCGGAGCAGATTTTTACGAATGCAATACACGACCGGTGATTTGGGTCCATGTTTGCATGTATTTTGAATATGAATCCGGTGAAAGAATTCTCTTCGGGACTTACTTCGCGCTCGATGGCTTCTATAGGACGTGGAGATGGTGCAATTTTCACAAAGCAATCCAGTAATTCTTTTACCCCGAAATTATTTAGAGCCGAACCAAAAAATACGGGGGCTATCTGACCTTTCAGATATGTATTTATATCCAGTTCGGGATATACGCCGTCTATTAATTCTATGTCTTCCCTTAGCTTGGCTGCCAGTGCGTCTCCGATATGTTTTTCCAGGTCGGGACTGTTTATATCTTTGAACCCTATCGATTCGGTTACTGTCTGTTTGCTGGGAGTATACAGGTCTAATTTTTCCTGATAGATATTGTAAACACCTTTAAATCGTTGTCCGCTGTCTATCGGCCAGCTTAGGGGACGTACGCCAATTTTCAGTTCCTCCTCCAGTTCATCGAGCAGTTCGAAAGGGTCCCGCCCCTCCCGGTCCATCTTGTTGACGAATATCATAACCGGAGTATGGCGCATACGGCAGACCTCCATAAGTTTACGGGTTTGCGCCTCCACACCTTTAGCCGAGTCGACCACAATAATAACACTGTCAACCGCAGTAAGAGTACGATAAGTATCTTCTGCAAAATCCTGGTGGCCGGGGGTATCCAGTATATTTATTTTATAACCGTCGTATTCGAATCCCATAACGGAGGTAGCAACGGAGATACCACGTTGTTTCTCTATCTCCATCCAGTCCGAAGTGGCGGTTTTCTTTATTTTGTTTGATTTTACGGCACCCGCCACATGGATAGCTCCCCCGAATAGTAATAATTTTTCGGTAAGGGTAGTTTTCCCTGCATCGGGGTGACTGATAATGGCAAATGTACGTCTTTTATGAATTTCTTTTTCCAGTTCGCTCATCGATTACTTTACTTAATAATATCAAGGTCTCGGTCCTGTCCGTTGCCTGTCAAAACATAATAACAAATATTGGTTTCTAAATGCAACATCAAATATTTTCTTTAGACTTATCTTATAAGGTGCAAAAGTAATAAAAAAAGCGAAGACAATAGTCTATTACCTTCGCATTGGAATTATTTATTTCGTAATATTTTCAGATGGATAGTTTTTACCCTGATGTCTGAGATTAAAGTGCTGATTGTTAGATTTTTTAATTGGGTGTAAATTTAAATTCAGGGCTTATCTGATACTTTGTAATTGCGGTATCGGCTGTACCTCCCGAATCGCTGTTAATCTCATCGTAGGTATAATTGATGGTCTGAACGATTATCTCGTTTGATTTTATCCTGGACGATACTTCACTATAATATTCGACCATATCTTCATAAGCGACTATCAGATTGTCTATCAGATTACCGTTTTTGTCATAGCTAAGAAGATATTCCGTGATTTCACCGTCCGTCACTACTTGTATTGTCAGAATTTTTCCGTTTTTATTCTCCAGTAAAATTTGCCCCAGGCATAGGTCGCTGAGTTCGTACCCTTCCAGTCCCTTTACTTTTTCAAGATGCAGGCTGTTGTATTGTTCAGGTGTAAGCCTTTGTATCTTAGTTAAATCGATAGTGTTGGAATTGCTGTTTAATGAGATGTCGGCCAAGTCGACTTTTAGAGGGTTAAGTTGTGTTTCATATAGGTTTATTTGCTTTTTCTGACAAGAAACAGATACAACCGTAAATATAAGCCCAAAAAGATAAATCTTTTTCATTTTGGTTATGGTAGATGTGTAATGTGATTATTATTCCTGTATAGATAACAATTCTTTGACGCAAATGTTTAAACTATTTTCCCATTCGGGAATTGTAATATTGAATGTGGTTTTGATCTTCGTTTTATCCAGTACACTGTATTCAGGCCTTGTCGCTTTAGTCGGATATTGGTCTGTGGAAATTGGATTTACCGTGCAGGTTGTTATTTCTGCATCTTTGTGTATGGCTAATGTAAAATCGTACCAGGTCGTAATACCTTCATTGGAGTAGTGGTAGATACCGGGTTTGAAGCTGTTAGCCTCACTATAGTCCAGTATTTTTATGATTGCATTGGCCAGATCGGCAGCATTGGTCGGTGTTCCGGTTTGGTCGGCAACTACGTTGAGGGTATCCCGTTCTTTTCCATATTTTATCATTGTTTTCACAAAATTGTTTCCGAATATCGAATACAACCATGCTGTACGGATGATAATACTGTCAGGGCATGCTTTTATCAGGGCAACTTCTCCTTCTTGTTTCGATTTTCCGTATACTGATTGCGGATTCACGGTATCCGTTTCTGTATAAGGTCTTGAAGCAGTACCATCATATACATAATCGGTAGATATGTGGATTATTTTAGCGCCGTTATTTGTGGCGGCGGCTCCCAGATTCGCTACTGCATCCCGATTGATCCTGTAACATAATGCAACGTCGTCTTCGGCTTTATCTACAGCTGTGTAGGCCGCACAATTGACGATGTACTTTATATTGTTTTCTCTAATAAAGCCTTCAATGGCTTGCTGGTCAGTAATGTCTAGTTCTGCAACATCAGTAAAAAAGAATTGGAAATTGTTTTCATGTAAAGCGGCTATACGCTTTATTTCGTTTCCTAACTGCCCGTTCGAACCTGTTATAAGAATATTTGTTTGCACCAATTCAAACATGAAGATGTTCTTTGCGGTTTCATCCTGGTCGTCAGCTTGCTTATTTCCTGAAAAGAATGCCATATTTTATTTCAATTATAAGTTATGAATTATGAGTTATAAATACAGAGTGAAAAACTCATGATTTATAACTCATAGCTCATAATTATTATAGACTTATTGTTTGCCGCTGGTTGTTATGTCCGAAGCGATTTTTTTGACAAGGCCTTGCAATACATTGCCTGGTCCCAGTTCAATAAATTCAGTTGCTCCGTCGGCTACCATATGTTCCACCGATTGAGTCCATTTTACAGGTGCTGTCAACTGGGCAATAAGGTTTGCTTTGATTGTAGCGGGATCGGTTTCGCCGACAGTGGATACATTCTGATATACAGCGCACGCCGGTTTACTGATTGTTGTTGTGTTGATAGCTTCTGATAATTCTATCTTAGCCGGTTCCATCAGCGGGGAGTGGAACGCACCACCTACTTTTAGTTTCAATGCACGTTTTGCACCTGCCGCAAGCAATAACTCGCAAGCTTTTTCTATACCCGCATTTGAGCCGGATATAACGATTTGTCCCGGGCAGTTATAGTTGGCCGGTACCACTACCTCATCGGTGATAGATGCACATATTTCTTCAACTTTAGCATCGGGTAATCCCAGTACGGCAGCCATAGTTGAAGGATTTAGTTCACACGCTTTCTGCATGGCAAGCGCACGTTTATATACAAGTTTCAATCCGTCTTCGAACGATAATGCGTTTGCAGAAACTAATGCGGAAAATTCGCCTAAAGAGTGCCCTGCAACCATGTCCGGAGCAAAATCTGCTCCCATTGTCTTAGCTAATATTACAGAATGAAGGAAGATGGCAGGTTGGGTTACTTTGGTCTGACGAAGGTCTTCGTCTGTGCCTGCAAACATCAGGTCTGTGATGCGGAAGCCCAGAATCTCGTTTGCTTTTTCAAACATTTCTTTAGCAACCGGAGATGTTTCGTACAAATCTTTACCCATTCCTACAAATTGAGCTCCTTGCCCTGGAAATACAAATGCTTTCATTTTCAATATTTAATAGTTAGAATAAGCGGTTAAATTTCAGCCTGCAAAATTAGTAAAAAATAGAATATGATATGGCAAAATAGATTAAAATAAAAAAGTACAGGATTAAACTATCCGATTATGATGATTTAATTTTATTATTATTTAATACGCATTAAAGCCACTAAAAAATTATAAAACACTTACCTTTGCTCCCTATATACATTATTTTTATTAAATGAGAAATACTTCAAGAAGAGATATTCCGCTGCAAGAACTAAAAGCGTCGCAACCTTGCGAATTATTGGATTTTCTGATAAACCAACAAGTCCGTAAGAGCCGTAATGCAATAAAATCACTGCTGGCACACAAGCAGATAAAGGTAAATGGTAAACTTGTTACTCAATTCGACCATGCACTTAAGGCCGGAGACAAGGTTTCGGTAATGAAGTTCGACCAGTCGCGAAAAGAAAAGAAGCTGAAAGGCTTGAAGATTGTATTTGAAGATGATGAGATCATCGTTATAGATAAAGAAGCCGGATTCCTGTCCGTATCCACTGATAAAGAGAAGTTGCGCACTGTCTACGGATCACTGAACGAATACGTAAAGAAAAAAGGAAGGAATAAAACCGACCGCGTATTTGTCCTTCAGCGTCTCGACAGGGAAGCTTCGGGATTGATGGTGTTTGCCAGAAGCGCGGAACTTCAGGAGACATTTCAGAAAAACTGGAATAATCTTGTAAAGGAATATATCTATACTGCAGTTGTAGACGGCAGGCCGGAGCAAAAAGAAGGTACGGTGACTTCGTGGCTTACCGAAAACAAAAATTATGTAATGATGTCGTCTCCCAGTGACAATGGCGGATTGAAATCGGTTACACATTATAAAGTAATCAAATCGACAGGACGCTATTCTTTGCTCGATTTCGACCTTGAAACCAAGCGTAAGAACCAATTGCGTATCCATATGCAAACAATCGGCCATTCTGTAGTGGGTGATAAAAAATACGGAGCTTCGAATAATCCGATTAAACGCATTGCCCTTCATGTACGCGAACTGGTACTGAAACATCCGGTTACGGGAGAGGTCTTGGAATTTAAAAGTCCGGTACCGAAAGCAATGCAGCAATTGGTAACTGCTTTGCCTAAAAAAGAAGTACCGGCCGGGTCCGATATTAAGGAACAATAAAGTTAGGATTCTTCGAACCTTGAAGTGGGTAACTGAAAGGATTTAATGATATGTTTTTAATTATAACAAGCTTTGACTGTTTTACATGTCGGAGCAATAAATAGGTCTGTGACCTTAAATGTTTTATGAATATAGATATTAAAGAAATAGGCCAACGCCTCAAAGGTTTACGTGAGGCTTTGGATATGACACAAGAGCAATTTGCGGCGTCTTGTAACATTCCTTTAGAAGAGTATATAAAATATGAGTCAGGTGAAAAAGATCTAACCATCAGCGTACTGAAAGGTATAGCATCTGTCCACAATGTAGATGTTTCGGTACTAATGTTTGCCGATGAACCCCGCATGAGCAGCTATTTCCTTACGCGTAAGGGGAAAGGGTTGGCAGTGAATAGGGTAGAGGCTTATAATTATCAGACTCTAGCGGGAGGATTTAATAATCGGAAGGCTGAAGTATTTGAAGTAACAGTCGAACCTAAAGCCGATGATGTTGAAATTCATCATAGCATACATACCGGACAAGAGTTCAATATGGTGCTGGAAGGCCGTATGCTGTTGCAGATAAACGGAAAAGACCTGATTATGGAAGAGGGGGACAGTATTTATTTCGACTCCAGTCTGCCGCATGGAATGAAGGCTCTTGATGGAAAGAAAGTCAGATTTATCGTTGTTGTTTTATAAGGATTTCAAGATTTATAATTTCAAAATTTCAAGATTAAAGAGTTTAAAACAACAATTTTGAAATCTTGAAATCTGAAATCTTGAAATAAAATATATAGTTATGTTAGAGCGATTTTTAAAACAAACTCATTTTGCTTCAACTCAGGATTTTGCGGAGAATTACCATATTCAGATACCTGAGAATTTTAATTTCGGATATGATGTCGTTGATGAGTGGGCAAAGACAAATCCCACTAAAAGGGCTATTTGCTGGGTAAACGACCATGGAGAGCATATTGATTTTACATTTGCGGATATAAAAGAACAGAGCGATCGCGCCGCATCTTATCTCCGATCGTTAGGTATCGGTAAGGGAGATATGGTAATGCTTGTGTTAAAGCGGCGTTACGAATTCTGGTTTGCTGTAATTGCCCTTCACAAGATAGGAGCAGTGGCCATTCCGGCTACACATCTGCTGACGAAAAAAGATTTCATTTACCGTAATAATGCTGCTGATATAAAGGCAATTATAAGTGTGGATGACGATGTCGTTATTCAGCATGTAAATGATGCGATGGCCGACTCTCCGACCGTAAAATTCCGTATTGCCTGTGGTGAGAATATACCGTCCGGCTGGCTCAATTTCCATCAGGGCTTAAATGAAGCAAAACCATTTGTCAGACCTGAGCATGTAAATACAAATGAAGATATCTCCTTGCTGTATTTTACTTCGGGGACTACCGGCGAGCCAAAAATGGTGATCCATAACTTTATATATCCGCTCGGACATATTGTGACCGCCAAATACTGGCATAATCTGAATGAAAACAGCCTGCATCTTACGGTAGCCGATACAGGCTGGGCTAAAGCTGTTTGGGGGAAATTGTACGGACAGTGGATTGCAGGTGCTGCCGTAATGGTGTATGACCACGAGAAGTTTACTCCGCAGGCTATTCTGCATATCATACAGGACTATAAAGTGACCTCATTTTGTGCTCCGCCTACCGTTTTCAGGTTTATGATAAGGGAAGATCTTTCCCATTACGACCTGTCTTCGCTCCGGTATGCCACTACTGCGGGTGAAGCGTTGAATCCTTCGGTCTACAATGCATTCCTCGAAGGTACAGGTATTAAGATGATGGAAGCATTCGGGCAAACGGAAACTACTCCTACCATAATAACTTTCCCATGGATGGAACCGAAGCCCGGCGCGATGGGTGTGCCTAATCCGGCTTACGATATGGACCTGATTGCAGTCGACGGACGTTCCGTTGAAGATGGTGAAGTAGGAGAGGTGGTGATTAAGACCGATAGATGGAAACCTTTGGGTTTGTTTATGGGATATTATCGGGACGAGGCCCTTACCAAGCAGGTATATTATGATGATGTTTATCATACAGGAGATATGGCCTGGCGCGATGAGGATGGATATTATTGGTTTGTAGGCCGCAGCGACGATGTTATCAAGAGTTCAGGTTATCGCATAGGCCCGTTTGAAGTGGAAAGTGCTTTGATGACCCATCCTGCTGTCGTAGAGTGTGCTATTACAGGTGTACCGGATGAGGTCAGGGGGCAGGTCGTAAAAGCTACTATCGTACTGGCTCAGGATTATAAAGAAAAAGCGAACGACCATCTGAAACATGAGATTCAAGATCATGTGAAACAGGTTACCGCTCCATATAAATATCCCCGCATTATCGAATTTGTTGACGAATTGCCGAAGACGATCAGCGGAAAGATAAAGAGAGCGGAGATCAGAAAACAATGATTTAATGTGATAATATGCCAATGTGCCAATGTTTTCGATTATTGACATATTAGTATATTGGCACATTAATTAATCGGCACATTTTCTTTATATATTATTATGATATGTAAAGAATAAAAGATTATATTTGCACGCCTGAAAGTGTGTATATGTCTAAGTTTAGCCTCGTTTTGCGGGGAGAGAGGTCTGGATGTATGCGTATTTTAAGTGAAAGAAAGTATTTAATGCAGCATTATTTAATCATAACAGATCATTGCTGTTGCAGAGATGAAAGTAATAAAATAGGTCTGCGACCTTATTTATTTTGAATGAAATAGAAATAATATAAGTAAATAACAAAAAGTAAAATCTAAAATGCAAAACAAAGGATTTGTAATCACATTTTCCATTCTCCTTACGTTGGTATGCTTATTTTACCTGTCTTTTACGTTCGTAACAAGAAGTTATGATAGTAAAGCTGATGAATTTGCCACAGCCTACGCAGTCGCGAATGCTAAAGGTGATCAACTACTGCAAGACGAGTTGTACAACAAGCAATACACTCACTATCTTGATTCAATGTCGACAGAAAGAGTTTGGTTAACCTTTGGTACCGACGATATGGGTTATACCCTTAAACAATGTCGCGAGAAAGAAATCGGGTTGGGACTCGACCTGAAAGGTGGTATGAGCGTTATCGTAGAAGTAGATGCGGCCGCTGTACTCCGTTCTTTGGGCGACCCTGAGAACGAAGCGTTCAATACAGCTCTGACAGAAGCTTCCGCTGAAAATAAAAAAGGTAGCAACCGTGACTATATCACTCTCTTTGTAGATAAGTTTAAAGCTGCGAACGGCAATGATAAACTGGCCGGAGTATTCAGTACCAAGCTTAGGGATCAGGTAGGACCTACCGATAAGGATGACAAAGTTATTTCCGCACTGAGAACAGAACTTCAGAGTGTAGCCGATAACTCGTTCAACGTACTTCGTACACGTATCGACCGTTTCGGGGTTGTCGCTCCTAATATACAAAAGCTGGATAACCGTGCAGAACGTATTATGATAGAGCTTCCGGGTATCAAGGAACCGGACCGTGTAAGAAAACTATTGCAGGGTAGTGCAAATCTTGAATTTTGGAAAACATACAATCTGAACGAAATACAGGGATATATAAGCGCCCTGACAGAGCGTTCGAGAGAAGCGTTAGCTACTCAGAATACACAGAATGCAACTGATACAACAGTAGTAAGCGATTCTTTAAAAGTTCAGGAAGTTGGAAACCTGGGATTCACCAAACCGTTTATTGAGAATTTTATCAGTGGTGGTATGGGGGCTATTGTCGGTATTGTTCATAAAAACGATACGGCTGCCGTTAATGCAATCCTTAAAAGATTTCAGGACGCATATCCTCCTGACCTGAGATTTGCGTGGGGCTTCAAAGCAGAAGATATAAGAGAAACTCAGATTACATTATACGCATTGCGTGGCGACGGTCTTAAAAAAGGCCCTGCTTTGGACGGCGATGTGGTTATTTCCGCAAAGGCTGACCAGTCTCAACATGGCGCAACATGGGAAGTAAGCATGCAGATGAACTCCGTAGGTACACAACGTTGGGCTACTATTACCGGAGCCGAGAAAGGCAGAAGCATCGCTATCGTACTCGACGGTTCTGTATATTCAGCGCCTAATGTAAATGATAAGATAGAAGGCGGACAGTCTCAAATCACAGGAAACTTTACACCGGAAGATGCGAAGGACTTGGAAAATGTGCTGAAATCGGGTAAGATGAAAGCCGGAGTACACATTGTACAGGAAGATATTGTTGGTCCTTCATTGGGACAGGAAGCTATTAAAGCCGGAGTCATATCTTTCGTCCTTGCATTGGTGCTTCTTATGGCGTACATCTGTTTGGTTTACGGCTTCATTCCGGGGCTGATTGCCAATACCGCGCTAATAGTGAACTTATTCTTTACGATCGGTATATTGGCGGCCTTCGGGGCGGTAATGACACTGCCTGGAATAACGGGACTTGTGCTCGCTCTGGCCTTGGCGGTGGATGCGAATGTATTGATATATGAGCGTACTAAAGAAGAATTGAGGGCAGGAAAGAATACGAAAGTTGCCGTAGTAGACGGTTACAGACATGCATTCTCTGCTATCTTCGACGGACATGCTTCTCAGGTAATTACTGCTATTATATTAGCATATTTCGGTACAGGTCCGATACAGGGTTTTGCTACCACATTGATTATCGGTATCGTTGCATCATTCATTACCAATGTATTCCTTACACGTATATTCTATGAATATATGCTTGATAAAGGCCATTTCAGAAACCAGACATTTACTACCGCTATCTCAAGAAAATTATTTGTCGATACAAAAATCAATTTCTTGGGCATGACTAAGAAAATCGTAATTTTCTCAGCCGTGATATTAGTAGCGGGTGTTGGCTCTCTGTTTATTAACGGTTTGAATGGCGGTATCGACTTTACAGGAGGACGCAACTATCTGGTCCGTTTCGATAAGAATGTAAATGCTGATGCTATTGAGAAAGTGTTAGTTCCTGAATTTGAAGGCTCTACAGTGCTCGTTCTTACCAGCGGTTCCGCAAGTCAGTCATCTACAACAAGCCAGGTGCGTATAACTACAAACTATAAGGTTGAAGAAGCTACAGATGAGGTTGAGGATGAAATAAGGGCAAAGATGACTCATGCTCTTACAGCAGCCGGATTCCTTACCGATGGAAAAACAATAGATGATTATGTGCAAAGTTCTCAGCGTGTAGGGCCTAGTGTGGCTGACGACCTGAAAACAGCGGCGACCATAGCAGTATTGATTGCTGTTGTCTGTATGGCTTTGTATATCTTATTGCGTTTCCGCGACATTGCCTTCTCTTTGGGTACACTGATTGCTGTGGCACATGATGCCGTGATGGTTATCTTCCTGTACTCATTGTTGTATAAGATAATGCCGTTCTCCATGGAGATAGACCAGTCGTTTATTGCAGCTGTATTGACAGTGGTAGGTTACTCTATCAATGACAAGGTTGTAATCTTCGACCGTATCCGTGAAATCAGGAATATGTATCCGAAACGCAATATAACCGAAACGATTAATGAGGCTCTGAACTCTACATTAGGCCGTACATTGAATACTTCGATAAGTACGATGCTGGTTGTGTTCTGTATCTTCCTTCTAGGGGGTGATACCATCCGTAGTTTTACATTTGCTATATTTATCGGTATTGTAATCGGTACTTATTCATCTGTATTCGTAGCAACTCCAATTGCCTGGGGTATATTTAAGAAAGAGGCTCAGAAGAAAGAAGCTCAGCTAAAAGAAGCTAAATAAAACGTAGAATATTTCTAAATATATTAAAAGAGGTTAGTCTAATTGGCTAACCTCTTTTTTATTATGAGATACTTTAAAGTTTATCTATATAGTTGGAGCCGATAGCCGTTAGCTTATAGTTCTTTGAAAGATTGAATACGCCCCCTGACGTCTGAAAGGGAAAAGGAGAAAGAATGGTGAAAAATAAAAAGCTGAAAAGGCTGTTACCTTTGTTACCTTTTAGTAGGTAATAAGTATAAAAGAGTTCTGATTGTTAACTGATAACTGTTGACTGAGAACGTTGTTACCTTTGTTACTTTTTAACTATATAATGTAAATATAGGTTAATATAATGCGATCTTTAATTATTATGAGATTGAAATGCCAGCCTGAAATGTACTGCATATGTTACTTTTTCTCTTTCGTGCTTACTGGTATAGGAATTCAAAAAAAAGTAACAGTGATGATAATCATGAAAACTGTTACTTTTGTTACTTTATATAATAGAAGATTTATCAGAATGGCACGAAATCATTTCCCGCGCCCTGCATTGGCTGAAAGTCCTGTCCCGAACTTGGTGCTGGGGCTTCGGTGTTAATCTTGGAAGAGAAATTCTGTCCTGCTCCGAAGTTGTAATCATCATCAATATTCTGGAAACGGGCAAATTCACTTTTGAAGCGTAGCAATACATCACCGGTTGCCCCGTTACGGTGTTTGGCGATGATAATCTCGGCCAGACCAATCAATGAGTTGCCTTTGTCGTCTTCCAGTATCTTGTAATACTCGGGACGGTGGATAAAACAAACCATATCGGCATCCTGCTCGATGGCTCCCGATTCACGGAGGTCGGACAATTGCGGGCGCTTTCCTTCTGCACCTGCACGGCCTTCAACACCACGGTTGAGCTGTGACAGGGCAATGATGGGGATGTTTAGTTCTTTAGCCAGTCCTTTCAATGAACGGGAAATCATACTCACTTCCTGCTCACGGCTTCCATAATTCATTCCGCTGGCGTTCATAAGCTGAAGGTAGTCGATGATTATCATCTTAATGCCGTGTTCGCGAACCAGACGGCGGGCTTTTGTCCTTAATTCAAAAACGGATAGGCTGGGGGTGTCGTCAATGTATAAAGGGGCATCGTATAGTTCTTTTATCTTAAAGTCGAGCTGCTCCCATTCGTAAGGCAATAGCTGGCCGTTCTTTATTTTCTCACCGGGGATTTCGCAGGTATTTACAATCAGACGGTTAACCAGCTGTACGTTTGACATTTCAAGGGAGAACAAAGCCACAGGATAGCCATAGCTTACCGCCATGTTTTTTGCCATGGACAGTACAAATGCAGTTTTACCCATCGCGGGACGGGCGGCTATAATAACAAGGTCGGAATTCTGCCAGCCAGATGTTATTTTATCCAGAGGCGTAAATCCGGTTTGTAGGCCACTAAGTCCCTCGGGACGGTTAGCCGCTATTTCGAGCAGGTTTAGAGCCTCTTTTATTACCGGATTGATCTGGGTTACGTCTTTCTTTACGTTGCCCTGAGAGATCTCGAAAAGCTTACTTTCGGCTTCCTGCATTAGATCGTCTACATCGGATGTTTCATCAAACGCTTTATTGGTGATCGTGGATGAGAAGGCTATAAGTTCCCTTGCCAGATATTTCTGGGCAATAATGCGCGCATGGAATTCGATATGTGCCGCCGATGCTACCTTCTCTGTTAATTGGGCTATGTAGACCGGCCCGCCAACTGTTTCCAGTTCACCGTCTTTTTTTAGTTGCTCCACAACCGTGAGCATGTCAATAGGTGCCTGGCGAACAGCCAGATCGACTATTGCCCTGTATATTATCTGATGTATGGTGTCGTAGAAACTATCTGGCTTTAAGATATCACTAACGAGCGAATACGCGTCTTTCTCGAGCATTAAAGCTCCGAGTATGGCTTCTTCCAGTTCTCTCGCCTGCGGCTGTATTTTGCCTATGTCGGGTAATAAATTTGTTTCTTTTGGTTTTCGTCTCCCCTGATTCTTATTATTTGCGTCAGCCATTTTACTTTATCCCTCCAATTTTTTATTCAAAGATAACAGAAATAACGTTCAAAGACGAGTTAAGTTTTAAACATGATGTTAATAAGTACGGGGATTTAAGAGGTAATTATTTCCTGTTCGTTGTTTTAAGTCATTGATGCTGTTGATAATTGATTGAAAACGGTACTGTTATTAGTGTTTAAGGATTATATTTGGCTTCTTTTAATATTGTCTGAGCATCTGTATCTATAATATTTTGCAGGGAAGCTCCTTTCTTTTTTGCATACAGCTCTACTATTTGCCAGCCTGTCCAGGCTCCGATCCTACCGGGGGAATCTTTTGATACAACGGCCGTATATGCACCATCATTTATAAAGCGGGTAATAACCATGTGATCGGTAGAATAGAGGTAGTTCTGTTTTACAATATTCTGCCAGATTGATTTTTCATTCTGTTTACACCAGTCAGACTGGCCTTTGGTATATCCAATGATATCCTCTGCTTTCTTCTCCGGCAGTAACAGGGACAATGCATATAGTATTTTCCCTTCGTATACCATCGCCGATAAGAGCGTCTGTCCTTCTACGTCAGATTTTACTATATCGCTCATCAGCCACGCTTTCAGGTAGTCCCTGACTATATATTCAGGCTGCATATGCTGGCGCTCGAATGGTTGGAAAAACTCTTGATACGCAGTGTAATTATTCCCCAGATATTTATCTATAGATATAGATATAAGATTGTTTACGATAATGGTATTTTCTCTGAAGCCTGATACATGCATGGCGAATCCGGGTAATTTTTTCTCCGGCAGATTTTCGGATACGAGTGAAGATACATTGGATAGCTCTTCTTCGTATGGAGTGACATTATCGAACGTATTTAGCGCATCCTTGTATATTTGCATCAGCGCGGGATGGGAGAAATAATCCCTGAGAGCAGGGAAGAAGGTCATAGGGTCACTGTTATCCATGGCTATACGCCCGAAAGCGGGAAGCAAGAGCGGATATTTATCTTTCAATCCGGATTCTTTTACGGCATCGGGTTGCTGAAGATAGTTATACACATCTTTATCAAAACGCATGATGGTTACTTTCTCCTGTTGCGATAGTCCGCTGTTTTTCATTGTTGTACCCGAGCATCCGATGAAAGACAGGATGATGAAAGTCAACAGATATGCTATATTTTTCATTTGTTCCCTTTTATGAATTCTTCTTTGCGAAGGTAATTTATATTTCTTAATTTTGTACCACTTTTACAAACCATATAATTAAAAACGCACAATATTATGCTTTATTTTAAAGAAGATATCCCCAATAAGGAGAGTAAGCTGATTTATATTTATAAGGGTATAACAGTAGTTCAGATGCAGAACGAAGTGGAAATGCTGATGCTGTCATTAGGCTACAAACATTTGGGGCAGGGATTATTCGAAAAGGGAAGCCGGGTGATGCGCTTGCTGTTCGGGGCATTTTGTAAATATTTTAAGTTCAGAGTGCATATAGAGGATTACAATAACGGCGAAGTGAAAGTGACGGTATCGAAAGATACGACAGGATTGTCGGGAGGTGCAATTGGCGTGAATCAGGTGAAAAACGAATTCTACAAATTGTCCCGGGCATTCCAAACAATATAATTAAAATGATGTTATAAGTCTTTGGATTTATAATATATAAAATATAATATTTGAATGATAACCATACTAGGCATAGAGTCGTCTTGTGATGATACTGCGGCAGCAGTTATCAGGGACGGTGTACTTCTATCGAATATAATTTCAAGTCAGAAAGTGCATGAAAGTTACGGGGGGGTAGTTCCCGAACTGGCTTCACGGGCACATCAGCAGAATATAATACCGGTTGTGGACCAAGCATTGAAAAAAGCGGGGGTAAACAAGGACGAACTGACGGCAATAGCTTTCACGCGCGGCCCCGGCCTGATGGGTTCACTGCTGGTAGGTACTTCATTCGCTAAAGGATTATCTTCCGCGTTGAATATTCCGATGATAGATGTAAATCACCTGCATGCCCATGTATTAGCTCATTTTATTAAAGAGGACAAGGACGATAACAGTCAGCCTCAATATCCTTTTTTATGCCTGTTGGTATCGGGTGGAAATTCCCAGATTATCCTGGTCAAATCATATAAAGATATGGAGATTATAGGCCAGACTATAGATGACGCGGCAGGTGAAGCCTTCGACAAATGCGCCAAAGTGATGGGGCTGGGATATCCGGGCGGACCTATTGTAGACCGTTTGGCTAAAGAGGGTGACGCTACTAAATTTAAATTTAATAAACCACATATTCCGGGTTATGATTATAGCTTCAGTGGTTTGAAAACTTCTTTCCTGTATTTGCTCCGCAATGAACTGAAAAAGGATACTGATTTTATAGAAAAGAATAAAGTCGACCTTTGTGCTTCTCTTCAAAAAACGATTATTGATGTATTGATGGAGCAATTACGTAAAGCGGCGAAAGATCTGCGGATTAAAGAAGTTGCCGTAGCCGGTGGAGTCTCAGCGAACTCGGGACTTCGTGCCGCTTTTGAAGATCATGCAAAGCGTTTCGGATGGAAAATACATATTCCTCCGTTTGGTTATACGACGGATAACGCCGCCATGATAGCTATGACCGGCTATTTCAAATATGAAGATAAAGATTTTTGCCCGATGGAAGCTGCTCCGTTTTCAAGGGTGGTGATGTGATTTAATGTGACAATGAGATAATGTGTCAATATGCCAATGTTCTAAGTGGGGAATTATGAATTTCCGCTATTAGCTTTTGCCGCGTTACACCATCAGCGCATTTATTTAAACTTATAATTCGACTATGTCCATGTATTTAACCATTATCCTCCTTGTAGTTGTCCTTGATTTTTTCTGGACGCAATATTTGGCATATCGGAACCGTAAACGTATGAGTCCCGTGATACCACCTCAGCTGGAAGGTATTTATGATAAGGACGAATATGCCAGACAGCAAGCTTATCAGAAAGTGAACAGCCGCTTTGGATTGTACACAAGCCTTTTCTCTTTTATCGTTATGCTGGTGGTCTTATTGTTCGGTATTTTCGGCTGGCTCGACGGGTTATTGAGACAATATATAGATAATGAAGTCGTTCTTTCTCTGGCTTTCTTTGGTATAGTATATATCGTGAATGATATTATTACTCTGCCTTTCGGTTATTATGCCACCTTTGTGATTGAAGAACGTTTCGGGTTCAATAAATCGACAAAAGCTATTTTCTGGCTCGACCAGTTGAAAGGTTTACTTTTGACTGCAGTTTTAGGTGGTATCATTCTTGCTCTTCTGGTATGGTTTTATGAAGCTTTGGGTACATACGCGTGGTTATACGCATGGGGTGCAGTGACCGTATTTTCTTTATTTATGACCTTGTTTTATTCCAATATTATAGTGCCTTTATTCAATAAGCAGACTCCGTTGGAAGATGGGGAGCTTAGGAATGCAATCGAGGCTTTTTCTCTGAAAGCGGGTTTTGCCGTAATGAATATCTATGTAATGGATGCTTCGAAACGTTCCAGTAAGGCGAATGCATATTTTACTGGCTTTGGCGCCAAGAAACGTATCGTATTGTTTGATACCTTAATTAATGACCTTACTACAAGTGAAATAGTCGCTGTATTGGCGCACGAAATAGGCCATTACAAAAAGAAACACACATTGCAGGGGATGTTTATATCCATCTTTTATACAGGAATAATCCTGTTTCTGTTATCATGGTTCCTCGATAATGAAGCTATCGCTGTGGCATTGGGCGGAAAGGAGGCTTCATTTCATCTGGGATTGATCGCTTTCTCTGTATTATTTACTCCCGTGTCGATGATTATAGGTCTGTTTTCGAGTATGCACAGCCGTAAGAATGAGTATCAGGCAGACGCCTATGCTGCTGGTTTCGGCTTGGCTGATTCATTGATAAGCGGATTGAAGAAACTATCAGTAAAATCACTGAGCAATTTGAATCCCGATCCGCTGTATGTGTTTTTCTATTATTCGCATCCGACTTTGTTGCAAAGGATGGGTGCGTTGCTGAAAATTGATAATAAAAAGTAGATTTTTATGCAGTATCATTAAACCTTTCAGTTTTATTATATTCATAATATAAACAGAGCTGAAAAACAGTTATTCATAATCTAAAAAATAATGCCTATGAAACGCTTTTATATAATCTTCATTTCGTGTCTGGTATTACTGCCAGTAAATATATATGCCCAAGGCGGAAAGAAAGAAAAGGTCAGTAAAGATATTTTCGGTAATACAATTATCGAAGATGAGGACGGTAATAAGACAACCATAAAGAAAGATATCTTCGGGAATACTGTAATTGAAGACAATAAGGGCAATAAGAAAACTATAAAGAAAGATATTTTTGGAAATACAGTGATAGAAGATAACAAGGGGAATAAAAAAACTATTAAAGAAGATATTCACGGAAATACAGTAATTGAAGATAATAAAGGAAATAAAACGACTATCAGAGAAGATATCTTTGGCGATAAAGTAATAGAGGATAATAAGGGTTATAGAAAAACGATAAAGAAAGATATTTTTGATAATACAATAATCGAAGACAATAAAGGAAACCGCACAAAGATAGGAAAAGACATTTTCGATAATACGGTTGTTGAAACAAACGGGAGAAAAGTCAAAATAGGCCGTGATATATTCGGTTATCTTCAATATGAGGAAAATAACAGAAGGAAAGCATATCTGAAAAAAGATATTTTTGATGCATGGATTTTCACAGATGATAATAACAATGAAATAAAATATTCCCAGGAGTTCTGGGCAGATATTCAGCGTGATTTCGGAGGTGATGAAGAAGAGACCTTTTTCTGGCTGATGGATATGTGCCGTGGATTGACGGACTACAAAGAAGAATATAAAGTCGATATTTTCGGCCACCTTCAATTCAGCAACAACCACAATGAAAGAGCATCATTGTCGAAAAATATTTTTGATGAGATGGTTTATGAAGACAGCAAAGGGAATAAAATGATATATCCGCAGAATTTCTGGAATAAGATACGTAAACATAGCTCAGATAAAAAAGTATTTATGGATCTCATACAGCGTTATCTGTTCGAATAAGGGAAATTTGAGTATACTACACTGTTAATATTGATAATAGTGTTGCATTTGTTATTTTTTGCTTTCGAATAACTCAGTCAAATATTGTGCCCTGTAAGGGTGAAGGATAGGAAAAGTTAGGGTGAAAGTGATAACAGGGAAAAAAGAGGAAATATAATCTTTTATAAAAATTGCATGTAACAAGTAAACCGATTCTTAATTCTTCATTATTCATTCTTAATTAATTCCTGTTACCTTTGTTACTTTTTAACAGTAAATCAAACAAAACTTGTACTCGTAATAACAGATAGAATAGAAATGAAAGCAGCAATAATTACAATCGGCGATGAAATCCTCATCGGTCAGATTGTCGACACCAATTCGGCATGGATAGCGCAGCAACTTACGCTTGCGGGGTTTGAAGTAGAAGAAATGCAGTCGATAGGGGACGACGCTCAACAGATAAAGGTTACTATAGACGAGGTTTTTACACGTGTAGACGTTATACTGATGACAGGTGGATTGGGCCCGACGAAAGATGATATAACCAAGAAAACGCTTTGTGACTATTTTGGTACGACGCTGGTCTTTGATGATACTGTTCTTGAGAATATACAAAATGTAATATCGAGTTTTACAACTTTAAATGAACTGACACGTAATCAGGCTTATGTGCCAAAGGATTGCACAGTGATACAGAATAGGGTAGGGACGGCTCCGATTACCTGGTTCGATTATATAGGTAAAGTCCTGGTGTCTATGCCGGGTGTTCCTTACGAGATGCGGTATGTAATGGACAATGAGGTAATCCCCCGCTTGCAGGCAAAATATGATCCGGATGCTTACCTCAAGCGTGTATTTATTGTAAAGGGGTATACCGAATCGGCACTTGCGATGTATATTGCCGATTTTGAAGATAATCTCCCTGAAGGTTTCGGATTGGCATATCTGCCTTCTCCCGGATTAATGAAGCTACGCCTGTTTGTAAGAGGACAGCATCGTTCGCCGGAGTTGGATGAGCAGGTGAGAAAACTTCAGAATATATTGGGAGACGCGATCTTGGCCGAGAAAGATATTACAGCAGAGAAACTGCTGGGAGAACGTCTCTTCGAAAGAGGATTAAGTCTGGGTACGGCCGAGAGCTGTACAGGGGGGAATATCGCTCATACCATTACTTCTATCCCCGGTTCGTCCCGTTATTTCAAAGGTTCGGTCATATCATATGCCAATGAAGAGAAGTTGAATATATTGCATGTCTCTCAGGTTTCTTTAGATCGTTTTGGTGCCGTGAGTGAAGCCGTAGCCGTTGAGATGGCCAGAGGAGCACAGAATGTTCTCAATGTGGACTGTTCTATAGCTACTACCGGTATTGCCGGCCCGGATGGCGGTACGGAAGAGAAGCCGGTAGGTACTGTCTGGGTTTGTACCACTTATAAGGATAAATGTGTGGCTCGGAAATATCAACTGGGACGATTCCGTGAAGCGAATATTGTACGTGCAACCAATATAGGAATGTTACAATTGCTGGAAATGCTCGAATGACAGTAAATTAATAAGTTTCGTGTTATTTTTCAATAAAATTATTGGTTTTAGCTTTTGTTTAATAAATTTATGAAGCTATATAGTGTTATTAATTTATATCCATGTTATATTTATAGAATAATACACACATACTCACAAACAATAATATATACTGCCTATGAAACTTAACGACGAATCTGGCAATAAGTCTGTAATAACCACGCGCTATGTCCTGGATGCCAATTCCCTGATTACGTATGTAGTATATGATGAAGATGGTGACTGGCAGTTCTTTAGCGATGAAGATATTACGGAAAGTGATGCCTGCGTAGTTTCTGTAAAACAAATATTGGAGCTGGATGATAGCCTTAACGAACTCGACCTGAAGCCGGGACAGGCGGCTGAAAGAAGCGATGCTGATGCACCATGGCAAACAATCAAGCAGAAGAGTAGCCGCGATAATTCTTTCTTGAAGGAAGATGATGATAATTAATGCTGAAGGTGATATCTATCTTATTCGGCAGTTGTTACTGATGGTTCATCGTTAATACAGGAGGCTTTTTGAAGATAAAAAGCGTAGCCTCCGCACGACATCCCGTCTGTGGAGACTACTTTGTAAACACAATCAATATTAAGTTTAGTCCTAATATTATCTCTTGTGAAGAACCCTTATTTCTTAGTACCCGACATGATGCCGGCATCTGTATCGTCGTTATTCAAGCGTTTGTTTGCAGCCTTGTACTGGCGTCCGAAATTCAGATTGAGCGTGAAGTTTACCATTAGTATCTGTCCCAGGTTGTCGGTATATACGTTTGAGACATTCGGTGCAAGCCGGGAATAGTTCTTGCTCCCTTGCGTATAATCTTTAGCGAACGGATTGAACATCCCTACAGCTACACTCCATTTTTCAGCATTGTATCCGGCCATCAGGACATGGAATCTCTCGCCTATATCCTGTGTCTCTGCCCAGTAGTTGTTCCATCGGGTCATCAGTTCAAAATTGAGGATCCATCGTTTGTAATTGGCCGTTAGTGATGTGCGCACCCGCCAGTTAGTATATGTGTGGGTGTAGTCATTTCCAAAGCTGATAAAGCGATTCAGTCCCGGTGATACGCTGAATGTGATATAGTCTTTCCATGGCTTCAATTTGAATGTGGTTTCCATATTTATACGATGGAAGCCTTTGTGGTTCACATTTGAGCGGACAAACTTTCCGTCTTCGAATGTTATCTGTTCCATAATCGGTTTGTGATCGTAGCTATATCTCATATAGAACTCGGCTCCGAATATACCTTTGTTGAATCCCGCGTTCAATGTATTGGAATAGAACCACACGGTTTGCAGGTTAGGATTACCTCTGCGGATTTGCAATGAATCTATCTCCTGCTCTACATTATTCAGGTCGGATAGAGACGGGGAATATCCTGATATATATCCGTTGTAGCGTATATAAGCATTGTCGTTTATGTTGTATGCCACGCGTAAAGTGGGGCGGAATATATACTTCTCGTTTTTGCTGTCTCCCTGGCTGTTGTATGACCGCATCATTCCCAGGCCCAATGTGTAGTTAAACTTGCTTTTTCTCCATTGGAACTCGCCGTAACCATATGTTTCGGCAAAGTTGAGGCCTATGTTTGTCGATACATTCCCATCGTATATATTGTTGGTATAGCTTTGTGTATGCTTTATCCCTCCTGATAGCTTCCCTGTCTCCAGTTTTTTCTCATATATACCTTCCATTATGAACGAGTATTTGTCTCCGGTTACCGATGAAAAGATATCTGTAGTCAGATACTCACCCCTGCGTTCTTCATACCGGCGGGTCGATTTGGAATCTATATATGTACCTACAGCATTGAATATGACCAGTTGGTCATTTTTTAGGTTACGCTGATAATACAAGTCTAAAGACGGTGTGTTATTATTCCATGTAGAGTGGTCCGATATGGTTAATGGTGTACTGTTATCAGACGAGTGTATAATACCATTCCTGTCCGAAAACTGATTCGGGGTCTTCTGATAATTGTATCTTAAAGTCGCATTAAAAAGGTACCTATCAGGTTCATTCAGATTATAGTTCAAAGCCATATTCAGGCGATCATCTTTAAATTTGGTGGGTTGTCCCTCTTCTATACGTTGCAGTGTTTTATCGGGCAGTACAAATGTCTCCTGATTTTCACGGGTCCAGTCTATACCTCGGCGTGACCAGTATGCATTAATTCCG
Organism: Dysgonomonas sp. UBA7710; assembly: GCF_002482385.1. Taxonomy (GTDB): domain Bacteria; phylum Bacteroidota; class Bacteroidia; order Bacteroidales; family Dysgonomonadaceae; genus Dysgonomonas. The sequence goes on from NZ_DLFW01000023.1 coordinate 47,547, forward strand.
AACTCTGATTTCTTGTTATTGACTTTTGCAGAAGCGAAGTTCTCTCCCCATCCCATGATGGATGGCGGAACATTTGCGAGGTTTGCAGAAACGTTTCCTCCCGATTCCCTGCGACGGGTAATATAATCGATTACGGCTGCCGCATTGTTATATCTCATTCCCGGATCGTCATGATACTCGATGCGTATAATATCAGCAGGCTGAAGTGCAACCACTTCGGCAATAGTAACTTCAACGCCATTGATTCGTAGTTGAACAGCGTCTCCTCCCGGTACGGTTACTGTATTATTTATCGGGTTGATAATTATACGTGACAGTTGCAGGTTGCGGAGCAGAGTCACACCGCTGTTGGATGCTTTTATCTGTGCGTCGGAAGGAACGATAATTTTCCTGTCAGCCTTTTGAATAACAGCATTTGCGGTTACAGTCACATCTTTGAGCGCTACATCCGAGGCTTCCAGCGGAATGCTGCCTATATCTGTATTTTTATTGACGTCGTTAACGGGTATATATGCTTTTCTATAACCTACAAATGCTGCGGATAGTATATAGTTCCCATTAGGTATATTGTTGAAGGCAAACAGTCCTTTTGTATCGGATGATGCTCCGGCAACGAATGTTGAGTCCTGTTTGAGTAAGGCAATGTTTACAAACTCCAGTGCATCGTGCGTATCAGTATCCACTATCGTACCCGATATTTTTACTTGTGCTGTTGATCTGGATGTTATGATAGCAAAAAGAATAAGCAGGATTAATAAACGTTTCATAATATCATTGTTTTACTTATTTTACTAATATTGATTTTGTTTATTGATATGACGGATACGGATGGAAAAAGGTTACAGGAAAAAGTGAATTAATCCGAAATTAATTTGTAAAGTATTATGAATAAATTGTTTATGATCTTATTAAAAACACAGGGTATCAGCTTGTTTAAATAAGTCTGCTAAAACTCCGGATTAAGAGGGAAATCTTCATACCTTTGCGTTCTGATTATATATAAATGAATACGGAAATTTCTCCCAAGAAGAATACTTTAGCTAAAGAAGAAAGATTGTGCAGTACAAAATCCATAGACAAGCTTTTTTCTTCGGGAGAGTCGTTTATTGCTTATCCTCTGCGGATCGTGTACTTTATAGAAGATGAGGCAGATATTGGAAATCAAATTGCTTCTATTCTGGTTAGTGTATCCAAGAAAAAGTTTAAAAGGGCTGTAAAACGGAACCGGGTGAAACGATTGGTTAAAGAGGCATACAGATTGAATAAAGGCGTGTTCCAGGATTTGTTACGCTCCGAAGGTAAGCGGATAGATATTGCTTTTTTATACCTTAAAAATGAATTGCCGGCATATGCTGAGATAGAGAAAGCAATATTAAAAACAGTAGCAGTATTATCCGAAAGGTTGAAAGGAGGAAAGCTATGAAGAGAATATTGTCATGGATTCTCCTGCTTCCTGTCTATTTCTACAAATACAGCATATCCCCGATGCTTCCGCCGTCGTGCCGTTATACGCCTACCTGCTCCGAATATGCTATACAGGCAATAAAGAAATACGGGCCATTCAAAGGATTTTGGCTGGCTGTAAAGCGAATTGCGCGATGCAATCCCTGGGGTGGTCATGGCTATGACCCTGTACCCTAAACAATACCCCTATTATAAATCTTATAATAGGGGCTTTACTCCTTTATTAAAATAAGAATTTATAGATTTATAGATTCTTTTTCCCTGATTTTGGCTATTTCTTTATCTGCTTTTTCCTGAGCTTTCAGTTTTGCTTTTTCCGCTTTTGCTTTTGCTTTTATAATTGCTTTTTCTCCGTCTTTTTCAGCTTTTTCTTCGCTTTCTTGCCTGTTTTTCTTAGCATCTTCCCTTGCCTTTTTTGCAGATTTTTCAATATCTTTTTCTACCTGTTTTTTAGCATTTTCTATTTCTTTCTGCATTTTTTTATCAGCATCCGCTGCGGCTTTTGCGGCTTTTGCTTTAATGTTTTCTATCGAGGCGGAAGTTTTCTGACTAATTACAATATCCTGACTATATGCCGATGTGGCGATAACCATTGCTGTAAATGACAACAGACTTATAAATAACTTTTTCATAATTTCTATGTGTATAGTTTTGGTTTGTTGGTATAATTAAAATCTCTCTAAAATATGTGTATTTACAAATATAGGACAATTTATAATCAAAAAAGTTGCATCATTTATCTAAATTTGTCAATTATTGATTTGATTTTTCGTATGGCCTGTGATTATCATAAGATTACTTAACCCTTACCCAGTTTTGTGTACGTCCGAAAGCGGAAATACCCACATAGCCACGAACTTTTAGCTTATCGTTTCCATCAAGCGAGACAGTACATTTATAAAGCTTTCCATTCGACGGGTCAAGAATCTTTCCATCACTATATTCCTTGCCGTCTTTAGATAATCCTTTCAGTATTTCCAGACCTAAAACAGGCTTATCTTTATCGGTTCCGGAACAGTTTGTACATTTTATATTCTTCTTTGCAGGATTGAGTATTTCAATTACTTTTCCGTATATTTTACCGTCCCGTTCAGTTATTTCAACTATCGATTTTGCTTCTTTGGTTTCGTCATCGAATGTTTTCCATTTGCCTGTAACGCTTTGTGCATTAGCTGATAGTATGGAAATAAATAGTCCGGCTAATAATATAAATTTCAATTTCATCTTTTTATTTATTTAAAGTTGTTATTCGGTCACGAAAGTAATGAAAATAATAGTAATAGTTTCTTTTGAAACTATTAAAATTCAAAATCTTTAATGAATATAAGAATATCTAGTTTGTTATTGTTCATAATCAGTTGTTTACAGTCTACTTAGCTCTTCAAAGGAGATTTCAGTAAAATCAGAGATAATCTTTATCGTATTATGTAATAATGCTTCTTTAAGGAGAGAGCCTTTTAGGGCTATCACTTTCATGCCATTCAGATGTGCTGTCTCTATCGTATTTAAGGAGTTTTCAAATACAAAACAATCTTTTGGCTCAAAACCCAATTCCTTTGCAGCCAACTCAAAGCCCGATATTGAAGATTTGAATTTGGATAGATTTTCGATAGATACAATTGTATCCATTGTGCTATTCAAATCAGTTTGTTTAAATACATTATCTAATTTAGTCTGGCTGGAATTTGTTACCAATCCTATTTTTATCCCATTCTTTTTTAGGTTCTCAATAAACTGTTTGAGTCCTTTTACCTCGTGAATTTTCAAATTGGCTTCATGTGCTTTCAGTTCATTTATTAATCTGTGTCTCTCATCTTCGGAAAGGTGAGAGAAGTATTTAGTAAGAATGTCATGCAGGCTTTTCCCGTTTACAACTTGTTCCGGATTTGCTGTTTCCGAGCCGTATTTATCGCCAAGGTATTTCCATATGCTTTTGTTCTGGGATTCACTGTCTATCAGTACTCCATCGAGACCGAATAATACACAAAACTTATCTTTCATTTTATTATGATTTATGGGTAAATACTATTATAGTAAAACAGATTACTGATTCAGTAAGTTTATTAACTGATTTAATATTAACTGATATTGATTTACGGACCATTGATGGATATAAGAAAAATCCTGCGAATCTCACGACTCACAGGATGAATTTTTACACAAACTTTACAAAACTACACTTACAACCTTATCTGGTTGTATATATTTAGAATGTTTCTTCAATAATCTAATTCAGTCAGATGAACTTTTTTCATAATTCTTGCCTATCTGCCCGGTATTCAGAAGGTGTCATTCCGGTATGCTGTTTGAAGAATCTACCCAGCGAAGCCTGATTGGAAAATCTGGTTTGGGATGCTATCTGTTGGATATTTAGTGATGAATTTTTCAAGTATGACTTTATATCCAATACCACATATTCCGAAATCCAATCCTTAGCCGGCCTGCCACTTACATCTTTTATTACCGATGTCAGATATTTTGGCGTAATACAGAGCTTTTCGGCATAGAATGCTACATCTTTATATTCTTTATAATGCTTCATCACCAGCATGAAATAGTCGTATGCCAGCTCCTCTTTCCGCGCGTCCATTTTGGATTTACCCGATAGGAGATCCGTCTTGTAATTATTGTATAAGTCGAGATAAAGTAGTCTCAACAGACTAATTATATACTCTCTGCGGAATAGGAAATCTTTCGACCCGGCTCTTTTGTAAAGCAGATTAAAGAACTCCATAAATTTGCCTATTTCCGCCCGCTTTAGTTCATAATGAAGCTTATTTCTCATATAAATGAAAAATTGAGGAGAGAAGCGGGAAATACCACTCAAAGTGTCATTAAACAGTGCTTGTGAGATAATGAAATAATTTACCGTAAAATCTTTACTTATTTCATTAATAGCCACTAACTGACAAGGTAAGAGTATAACAAGCTCATTCTCTGCGAGACGGTACTTCTTTGTATATACTGTTATCTCCGCACTTCCTTTAGTACAAAAAGCAACAATTCCAAACTGAATGGAAGATTGATGAGAAGTGACAGGTATATGCTGGGCATCTCTGAATATTTTAAAATCTGCTTCTAAAGACGGAATATTCTCTATTACATCCTTCATTGTCTATGTCTATTGTCTTTTCTGCGTGCAAATATATAATATCATTTTTTATATTGCCGGATTTGTGGATATTTAGTGTAATATTGCAGAAATCTGGTATTATTATGGGTAAACACAGATGAAGGCCAATTTGTTTAGAATAAGATGAAAGGATGGTGTTTTTGCCTTTAATTGTATATAAATAAGTGTATTATCCTTCTTTGAATAGAAGGGTATTTAGGTTAGCGGTTCGCAATAGGTTTTATTTACTACACATTCGCGCATAGATGCTTTATTTGTGAAGTTGCGGGAGATGTTTTGTGTATTTTATATTTCTTTAGAATCAACAATCTTAAAATTACCATCAGGTAGAATATAGTATCCAAATTGCGGTTTACCTTGATTTAACGTATTTATCATGCCTCCCAGTAACATTGCTACTTCATAGTTATCTATTGATGCTTCTTGAAAACTCCAGTAACCATACCATTTATTATCTTTAACTTGCCTGTTATAGTACCAATATCCCTTTCCTATAACCAAAATAATCGTTATAGAAGGATCTGTATAAAAAGAGGAATCATATTTCTTATATCGTTCAAGTTCCGTCTCTTTTGTAAGATCTGAGTCTAGAGCAAAATATAATCTATGGAGTTGAGGGTTATTGTTCATTGACCTTAACTCTTGTAGTTTTTTAAATTTATCAATTGTAGTTTTAATTTCAGTAGCAGTAGAAGTGGTTTTTACCTCTATTGCATATGAGACACATTCTATAGGATAAAATCCTTTATTGCCAAATAAGATTGGAGGTATATGATTGTTATTATATAGAAGAATATCTGTTTCGGATGACTGATTTCCTTGATAATCTTGTATTTGTCCGCTTCCTACTTCCCATTCATTAGGGAGATATTTAGATAAAAATTTACCGAAACCATATTCTCTTATATTTCCTTTTAGCCCTTCATGCTTGACACTATTAATAGCACTTGCTTCAAGCTTAAGGGTGGATATGTCACTTTTGATTATTTCTTGAAAGATAGAATTTGGCATATTTTGTAAATTTGAGTTCTTGAATAATTTCAAATATAAAAACTCCTGTCCATAATTGAGCAGGAGTTTTTAATACTATCTTTTCTGACCAAACTTATTCAGCCAGTAATATTTCCATTATCTGTACAGCAGCCTTAGTTACCGAAGTACCAGGACCGAAGATAGCAGCAACACCCGATTTGTAAAGGAAGTCATAATCCTGAGCCGGTATTACCCCACCTGCAATAACGATGATATCCTCACGTCCAAGTTTTTTCAACTCGGCTATAACCTGAGGCACAAGTGTCTTGTGACCGGCAGCAAGAGAAGAAACTCCAAGTACGTTTACATCGTTTTCCACAGCCTGACGGGCAGCTTCTTCCGGAGTCTGGAACAATGGTCCCATATCCACATCGAATCCGCAGTCGGCATAACCTGTTGCTACAACTTTAGCACCACGGTCGTGCCCGTCCTGTCCCATCTTGGCAACCATAATACGAGGTTGACGACCTTCTTTCTTGGAAAACTCTTCCACGAGCTTCTGAGCCTCATGGAATGTAGGGTCTTTTTTACTTTCTGATGAATACACGCCTGATATTGTTCTGATTATTGCTTTATAGCGACCTACGACTTCTTCGCAGGCATCGGATATTTCACCCAATGTTGCACGAAGGCGAGCAGCCTCAACTGCAAGTTCCAATAGGTTGCCTTTCTTTGTTTTCACACATTCAGTGATTGCAGCAAGAGCTTTCTTCACTGCTTCATTATCGCGTTTCGCTTTCAGATCGTTCAAGCGTTCGATTTGCTGACGGCGAACCTCAGTATTGTCCACATCGAGAATATCGATCGGGTCTTCTTTTTCCAAACGGTATTTGTTGATACCGATGATGGTCTGGCTACCCGAGTCAATTCTTGCTTGTGTGCGGGCAGCAGCTTCTTCGATACGCATTTTAGGAAGGCCGGTTTCGATAGCTTTAGCCATACCTCCAAGTTTCTGTATCTCCTGGATATGTTCCCATGCTTTGTGAACCAACTCATTAGTCAGAGTTTCCACATAATAAGAACCAGCCCAAGGGTCGATTTCTTTAGTAATATATGTTTCTTCCTGGATATATATCTGGGTATTACGCGCGATACGGGCAGAGAAGTCAGTTGGTAATGCAATGGCCTCATCCAGCGCGTTGGTGTGCAATGACTGAGTGTGACCAAGAGCAGAAGCCATTGCTTCGATACATGTACGGCCTACGTTGTTGAAAGGGTCCTGTTCAGTCAGCGACCATCCGGATGTTTGAGAGTGAGTACGGAGTGCAAGCGATTTCGGGTTTTTTGCGCCGAAACTTTTCACTATTTTAGCCCACAACAGACGTCCGGCACGCATCTTAGCTATTTCCATGAAGTGATTCATCCCAATAGCCCAGAAGAACGACAGACGCGGAGCGAATGCGTCCACATCGATACCTGCGTCGATACCTGCTTTCAGGTATTCCATACCGTCGGCCAGCGTATAAGCCAACTCGATATCCGCTGTTGCTCCGGCTTCCTGCATGTGGTAACCCGAGATAGAGATTGAGTTGAACTTAGGCATCTTCTGTGATGTATATTCGAAGATATCAGCAATGATCTTCATTGAGAATTCAGGCGGATAGATATATGTATTACGCACCATGAATTCTTTAAGGATATCATTCTGGATTGTTCCGGCCATTTCTTCCAGTTTAGCACCTTGTTCGAGACCTGCATTGATGTAGAATGCAAGTACAGGAAGCACGGCACCGTTCATTGTCATCGAAACGGACATCTGGTTCAAAGGAATACCATCGAACAACACTTTCATATCTTCTACCGAGCAGATAGATACCCCGGCTTTACCTACGTCGCCAACTACACGGGGGTGGTCGGCATCGTATCCACGGTGAGTAGCAAGGTCAAACGCCACGGACAGACCTTTCTGCCCTGATGCAAGGTTACGGCGGTAAAATGCATTTGATTCGGCAGCAGTAGAGAATCCTGCGTACTGGCGGATTGTCCAGGGACGCATAGCGTACATACCGGAATATGGTCCGCGTAGGAACGGAGGAAGTCCCGAAGCATAGTTGAGATGTTCCATGCCTTCAAGGTCTTCTTTTGTATAAACAGGCTTAACCGGGATCAACTCAGGAGTCATCCAGTTAGCTTCTATACCATTATCTGCAGCCCATTTTGCAGCATCTGTAGCTGCAAAACCTGCTTTGTTAATGTTTATATCTTTAAAATTTGGTTTCATTTTTTTAAATTTTAGCTACTTACTTAATTGATTCCCAGTTTAGCATTGAACATTCTTAATGTTTCAAGGACATTGCTCTTCACGTTAACGAAGTGCTCGATTCCCAGAGCTTTCAGTTCATCCATGCAAGCAGGAGCTCCCGCTACTACAAAATGCTCTTTACCGGCGATTAGCTTATAAGCTTCCGGTGCAAGTGTTGCATATTCATCATCACTGGAACAAAGAACGATAATATCGGCTTTCTTTTCGCGTGCGGCTTTCACTCCGGCTTCAACAGTTTCGAAACCTAAGTTGTCAATTACTTTGTAACCCGCACAAGCGAAGAAGTTACTAGAGAACTGAGCACGTGCAAGGCGCATACCCAGATTACCGATAGTAAGCATAAACACAGTAGGTGCACCATGTTTTTCGGTAGCTAAACGCATGCTTTCAAATGCAGTTGCCAGACGATCGGTAGGTAATGCGAGGTAAGGAGCGTCTTTAGAGCATCCGCAATCGTGGCTTTCTTTTTCTACAATTTTGCTTTCTGCTTTTTCTGTGAAATTAGGAAACTGGTTGGTTCCCAATAGTATCTCACGACGAGTAGCCAAACCTTTGAAGCGTGCATCGGCCGATGCTTTCACTGCAGTCTGTACTGTTCCGGCCTTCAAAGCTTCATAGAATCCTTTTTCGTCTGTTTCAAGGAACAGTTTCCACGCCTGTTCTGCGATAGACTTAGTAAGGTTTTCTATATAATATGAACCTGAAGAAGGATCGGTGATTTTATCGAAGTGACATTCTTCTTTCAATAATAACTGTTGATTGCGGGCAATTCTTTCAGAGAAATCATCCGATGTTTTATATGTTTCATCGAACGGGCGTACTGTAAGTGAATTAACTCCTGCAATCGTCGCAGACATAGCTTCTGTTTGAGTACGAAGCAGGTTTACATGCGCATCGTATATTGTCTTGTTGAATGTAGATGTTTGTGCATGTGCGTATATTTTAGACGCACAGCGGCAAGTACCATCTTCTGCTTTGTTAGGGCAATCATGGTTGCATATAGGTTTGTAAGCATCGACTATTTCGGCCCATAACCAACGTGCAGCACGGAATTTTGCAATTTCCATGAAATAGTTTCCTCCGATACCGAAGTTGAATTTGATTTTCTTTGCTACTAATGTAGCATCCAGACCAGCCTCAACAAGAGCGCTTAATAGCTGGTTACCATTAGCCAGTGCATATCCGAGTTCCTGATAGATGTATGCACCACCATCATTTGTAGCATGTGCATTTACGGCCAGTACGCGGAAACGAGGCAGTGGGGCAGCAGCTTTCACTATTTCAGCAGCTTTTTCTACCCATCCTTCTGCATCACGACCTTTTTTCAAAAGTGGTTTGAATGGATCGTAATTTACCGAGCCGAAACATTTCAGCAGGTCTGCGCCCGATTCTTTGTAGTATTCTACAAGGATTTTTGTTAATTCGAGCGACTTCCGGTAACATGTACTGAAATTAAGTTCTACAGCTTCCGGTAAAATGTCTTTCAATAGAGTCCTGATATTTTCTGCATTCACATCATCTCCATCGATAGAGAAGCCAAGTGATGTAATACCTTTGTTTAATACGTCAAGAGCTTTCGCATTGGCAGCCTTGAAGTCATTAACGCAGATATCCTGACGTGTATACCAGTCATTGTCTTTCTTGGTACCACGTACATATGGAAACTCACCCGGAAGAGAATCGGCTGTTGCCAGGCCTTCTGTATTCTCACTTCTGTAGAAAGGGTTTACGTTAAACCCTTCATTTGTTCTCCAAACAAGTTTTTTCTCAAAGTCGGCCCCTTTCAGGTCAGCCGTAATCTTAGCCATCCATTCTTCGGTAGATACCGGTGGAAAGTCTGAGAAAAGCTTTTCTTTTTGATTAGCCATGATTAATTTTTATTGTTTAATGTATATAGGTTTTATTGTAATCGTGTTGATTCTTAGTTGATTATATGTTATTTATCTATGTTCGCATAAATAATATTTATATGTGCTTACATTCAAATAGTTATACTTTTTAAAAATGCAGTACAAAAGTAAAGTATTTTGTTTGGTTAGTAAAGTTTTAAAGGCTAAAAAATCTAAGGAGTAATGTATAAATTGGTGTAATTGGTTAAAAGAGGTGTTAAAGTGTCAATGTAATATTAAAACAGCCTGGTTTCAGGATACAATAAATGAGTAGGTTAAATAGATATAATAATGAATATTATTACAGGGTACTCAAAGAAATGTGATACTGATAGATTGTTTTGGGAGGAGTATAATCCTTTTTCTGATTTGAATATTTTAGACTGTATTTACGTGTCATTAAAAGTTTAATTTTTGTAAAGATAGTCTTTTATTGATGCTTTTGTCTTTGAATAGATTTATTTGTGTCATATTATGTGTGTGATCTTGGGGTTTGTAGTGTTCGTGTTGCCAATAATATTTCGATTGTGACACAAATGTATACGTCAGTTTTGCTATAGAGCACATATCTTTGTTGAGAGATAAATAAGATAAATAGACAAATTCATTTTACGCCCCTTTGGGTATGTTCAGACTTCATTTAATACACATTATTTTAATAAATAAACTCAGTTTATTTAGTATTTTTTCTTCTAATAATTTGGGAGTTACACCTATTTTATTAGAGAGAGAGAGAGAGAGAATGAAATACTTATAAACTTCCCGGATTCGTTTTATATTACTTGCCAATTATTGCAATCTGGCGGGTATTATACGTCTTTCTATGTGCATACAGAACGTCTTAATATAGCTAACAATATTTATATTTACAAATCTGTCTTACTTTTAATGACTAGTTTTCATTTTTCAAAAATATATCAATTAATCCGGTGTGGAAAGAGATTTTTCGTAGATGCTTTTTTTTATAGCATTTACTATCAATGGTCTATGTCTTTAAATATATTGTCTTCGCTGCATTCCATGTTGCTTGTGAAAGTAGCAGGTGCAAGGTCTTTACCACTTGATATTCTTACTGCACCGGGTTTTTTACTAATAAATATTTATAAGAAATACATTAGATACTACATTGTAAACATAACACAAAATGAAACAAATAACTATTTTTATGAAGAAAGGTACAACTTTAAACAAACTGCTATTACTTTGTCTGGTAATATGTTTTTGCCAAATTACACATGCTCAAGTTACAATCGGTTCGGGTGAAATCCCGAATGCAAATGCTTTATTGGATCTTAAAGAAACGAGTACGGGAACATCAAGTAAGGGTCTCCTGCTGCCTCGTGTATCACTGACCTCAACAGCATTAGCCAGTCCATTATCTGCTCATGTAGCCGGTATGACCGTTTATAATACTGCTACAACAGGCGATGTGACGCCCGGACATTATTATAATGATGGGACTAAATGGGTAAAACTCTTTCCTGAAGTATCATCTGTGACTCCTAAGTTTTTTTATATGCCGTCAATTGTACTACCTACAGATACGGCTGATCCATCTTATAACTCAGGAACGCAGGAGTTCACCATTGATTTATATGCACTTTACGGAGAACAATTTGGGCTGACTAATTCTGCTTCCTCTGTCAAAGGTGCGGGAGCGACAACCTTACCTGTGTTGGCAAGTAATGCTTTGGAGTATTTCATTACCTATTATGATAATACGGTTTTCCAGAATATTACATTGAGTAATACCGGGGTTTTGAAATATAAACTATTTGCACAATTTACTTATTCCGAAAAAACATTTATGAACATTGTTTTTAAAGTTAAATGACAATTGTTTGTAAAAAATAAAGATTAATAAATTATGAAAATATTTTATATAGCAATATTTTGTCTGTGTACAATTTCTGCATATACACAGACCTCTGGGGTTAAAGATGCTAAACAGGAAACCAGCGGAAGCTATTCATTCCGTAGTGCTGCGATTAGTGTTCGTAATTATGAGACTAAAGCCGAGGTGTTTACCCATGCTTTTAATGATACTATTTCCCTGAAGGAAATGAAAGGATTGCCATTTCCTGTTCAGCCGGTATTTTTGTCGGTATATATACAGTCGGGGATGCTGTCTGCTTGTACTCTATGGAATAATCTGAAGGAATATAATGTAATAGATGAGGGTAGATTACTATTGCCAGCCAAAGAATCTGACGGAGACGGAAATGCGAAGCCCGAAGAAGATATATTCTCGATGTCATATTCTTTACCTCCCCAGTACACCTTGACTATAGAGGGAAATACAGCTACTTTTACTTTCCCCGAAATTTATGGTAACAGTCAGTACAATTTCACATTGGAGGGTACATTTACTATTATTTTAGTTAGAGACGAACCTTATAAAGACACATTATGACAAAACAAATCATTTATATATTCTCCTGTTTGTGCATAAGTTTACTCCTCTCACCACAAATCGGAGCACAGACTTGTAATACTAATTTCACTGTGAGCACTCAGATCAAGAATTCCACTTGTTTGTCTAATGGGGAAATTACCGTAACACTAGGAGGAGATCTTACCAATATATTTAATGTACAATACGGACTCAGTTCCCAAGGGGGATTCTCTATCAATCCGCAAAGTGACAATGTATTAAGAAATATACCTCCCGGCACATACGAATTGACAGTACGGGCTTTCTGTACAGTAGACAGCGAATACAGTACTGTTAAGAGTGTTTCAAATCTGGTGGTCGGAGGTACTTACAAGGTACCGGAAGTTTCACTTAACTCTGATGTTTCCCGAAAATCATATCAAGAGTGCAATACCGGTATTATTGCCCTGAATGTTACCAATGGTAGCGGGACTTTTACGTTTACTATTACTTCGGCGCCGGCAGGTGTAACGACACCCCAGGTAGTTACTCCTACAAAGAGTGGAAATGTTTATACTTTTCCTGGTCAAAACTATCCTGCAGGGAATTATACAGTGCAGGTGAGCGATGGATGTTATACATCGGTCAGGGATTTTACACTGGGAGCTATTACCGGATTTCCCGTTTTTACTAACCAGACTCAGACTTCTTTTCGTCCGGATGTAGATAATACTCAAGGTTCATGTGGTTATGTAAAATGGACTGCATCTTCAACTGAAGTTTCTACCAATCCGGACTATAAAAGATATTACAACGATACGATGTATGAAATAGGTGCTGCTCCTGCCGGACAGACACCAACTCACTGGACGAACTGGAACAGTACTGCTACCGGCGGGATATTATTGAACATATCTCCTAATACAATAGCTAATTTTTATACATCGAACAGTCTTGCAATTTATATACGTTTGAAAGGTTGTGATGACGTTTACAAAAGTTTTACTACTAATATAAAAAAGCCAACCTATTTTACTTATACTATGCGTGATCGCAATTGCGATAACTATACATATACAATGAGGGCATGGACTGATTATGATGGATTGTTTTGTTATCCATTAAATTTTGTAGTGAAAAAAACAACCGGGGGAGATGTAGTTTATAGTAACCCCAACTGGTTATATAATGTCAACTCTAATGATATAATGACTTTGGAGTATGATACTCAGTATACTGTAACATGTACAGACCAAAATGGTACGGTAGTTACTAGTTCCATTTCTGCTCTAAATCGAAACATTACATTTACCACCAATAGGCTTAATTGCGACAGTTATCAATTGGCTTATTATCTACCAAGCGGAACCCATAAATGTATACCTGTCGAGGTGACTATTACTGATCCCAATAATACAGTAGTATGTACTCAAACTCTTACTAATACTACGACAACCTATTCCTGTCCTTTGGAGTACGGCAAGACATATACCTTCACCGCAGTATATGCCGATGGTTTTACTTATACTACAACCCGTAATGTAGCATCCACATTACCGACAACCTATTCCCTGACTACATCTAGTTCATATGACGATAAATGTTCCGTAGATAGAGGAGGCCTATATATATCCGCAAATGCAAGTTGGCCAATAGGAACTACTTTGACAATAACGGGACCCGCAGGATATGTTTCACAAACGGTAACCACGACATCAACCTCTTCCTCTTATTATATGGGTACAACAAATTTACCTCCGGGTGTCTATACGCTTACAGCTAATCACGGCTGTGGCAATCCTGTTACTGCGACTCTCAATAACCCGGGTATATATAGTTACAAAGACCTTGGCTATAATGAGCAATTAACTTGTTCCGGAATGAAGATAACCCCGACCGGTAGTATAACATATAAAGGCAATCCAACGACTACATACTACCGCTTGACCAGTGGCCCTGCGGGATATGATAAAACAGTAATTGCTCCGGGGGGATCTTTCACTTTTTCCGGGCCGGGAACTTATGTATTAGGTATATTGACGGACAATAGTTCTACTGCCTGTGTTATTGGTAGTACTACAATTGTTTATACTGCTCCGCCTTTAGACCTCGATCCTAATGCTACTTCAGCATATGTATGCGTGGGAGGAACCACCGGGAACATTTCGGTGAAGGCTATGAACGGAGTTGCGCCTTATACATACCAGTTGTGGAATGCAGATAATACTGTAAAAATACCGGGTGTCACAGATATTACGACCAGCGGTATTGCCCATTTCACCTATGGACTTGCTGATGAGACTTATACTGTTCGTATCAACGACCAGTGCGGAAATGCATTTGAGCAGCAGATAACTATATCTAATCTTCAGACTGCAAAAATAGTATATGCGAGTACGAACCCTGTTTGTACAGGCGGGACGATACAGCTCAAATGTATCACTTTGGGAAATACCGATTATACATGGACAGGGCCTAACGGTTTCACATCCGATTTACAGAACCCGGCTATTAATAATGTACAGACTAATATGACGGGTTGGTACAAAGTATCGGTTACGCCGGAGTATTGCGGTATAGAGAAACTGGATAGTGTATACGTTACAGTGACACCACCTTTGGTACCAACACCGGGTACTGCAGACCAGACCGTAGAGGTATGCGTGCGTGAACAAACAACCTTAACGGCTGATGTGACAGGTGGGGAAGGATTCTATACTTACCAATGGCAATCAAGTACAAACGGTACGTCATGGTCTAATATAGCAGGAGCTACAAGCACTTCTTATGTGCCTCCCGTTCAGATAAAATCGGGAGTATATTACTACCGTAGGGTGACCACAGATACTACATGCGGTATAGTTTACAATCTGGTAACACTAAATGTAAAAGCCTGTTATATCCTTGTGAATCCGAATATCAGGACACGGGCAGGGAATAGATGATACATCTCATGAATAAATACGAAAAGGGGGGGACTTATTGCAAGTCCCCCCCTTTATTATTTATTTAACGGGGTATAACGATATATTAATAATAATTTTCAGGAAATATGGCACTAAGTTCAATATATATAGACCCGTCTCTATCACTGATGTGAACTTTATTCTCTCTGGACAGCCATCCGATAGCAAGGAGTATCAACGAATCTTTGTAATGCGTATAATCTCCGATTTGTCTTACTGAAAGACTACCTTTTGTTGACAGGAGACGCCAGATATTACCGGCGTTTGTTCCAATAGCATTATCCGTCATAGCCATAAGTTTAAAATGATTAAAAATCAATCGAAAAACTCTATATTGAAATAGAGGAGTAAGTAGTATTCCGGATAAACAATCCGTCACAAGGGCCTTTAAATACAAGTATAAGAATTTGTCCGTTACCGGTTGCCGGATATGGCGGACATGCGCGTTTCCTTCTACCCTTAAAGTTAAGAACATTTTCCTGTAATTCCAATAAATATAATCAAATTTTATAGATAATTTATTATATTTCATATCATTCCATGTTTTTTAGCACAGCGGATAACGATAAATGTAACTATTTTGTCAAATATCGCTATCAACTTTCAAAAACTTTATCTATAAGTAAAAAACCAATTTTACTTATATGAAAACGAGCATGAATAACAATTCACCAAAGTACATGATAATTTTGTTATGCGCGTTTCCATACATCCATTAAAAACAAAATTATCGTATGAAAACTACCTCCGTATTTAAGCGCAACCTCGAAGGAATAAACGAAAGGAACCGCTATATCGTAAACAAAGGCTCGACCCGTTCGTCGAAGACTTACAGTATCCTGCAACTGCTGCATGCCATTGCTTCGCATTCCGAAGCACCGAGGATTATATCGGTGGTTTCCGAATCTATGCCCCATCTGAAAAGGGGTTGTATCCGTGATTTCATGGATATGCTTCAGCGGGAAAGTATGTGGGAACAGAAAAACTGGAATGCCACGGATAAGATTTACAAGGTGAATAATTCTATTATTGAATTCTTTTCAGCCGATAATCCGGGTAAGGTACACGGCCCTTCGCGCGATATACTCTACATCAACGAGTGCATCAATATCGAATATGAGGTGTACCGCCAACTGGCGATCCGCACGACCGAATATATTATTCTCGACTGCAATCCCTGCTTCGAATTCTGGCTCGATGAAAAGGTGCTTGTCCTGCCCGAAGCCAAACTGATACACTCTACTTATCGCGACAATGAATTTCTCTCATGTGCGCAGGTCAGGGAAATAGAATCGAACCGGGATGACGAAGACTGGTGGCGGGTCTACGGTGAAGGGCAGACCGGAGTCCGGCAGGGCGTGATTGTCCGCAACTGGGATATCGTGCAGTCTATGCCCGAAGTGTATAAGAAACGTTGGCTGGGAATCGATTTCGGCTTTACCAACGACCCTACGGCGATAGTGGATATACGCCTTGCGAGCGGAGAACTCTGGATAGACGAACTACTGTATGCCAAAGGCTACGACAACCTTATGATTGCCGGGCATCTAAGCATGTTGGGTGTCCCACGCGATACACCTGTTATTGCCGATAGTGCCGAACCTAAGAGCATCAGGGAGATAAGTGCGAAAGGCTGGAAAGTGGAAGCTGCACAAAAGGGGAAAGACAGTATCAATTCAGGTATTTCTGTTCTGAACAGGTACAGAAAGCATGTGACCAACCGGAGCGTGAATATCATAACTGAATACCGCAACTATTGTTGGAAAACGGATGAATTCGGCAATGTAACAAATACGCCTGTAGACAAGTATAACCACTCTATTGATGCACAGCGTTATGTATGCATGAATAAGCTATTGGAGAAGGGTGCCGGATTGAATTATTCGGTGATAAGGGGGAAATAATTTTAATGTGCCGATGTGATAATGTGCCAATGTGCCAATAAATTTCACAAATAAGGTAATTCTTAAATTATTTCATTGGCATATTAAATAGACTACATATTAAACAATTGGCACATTGGCATATTAATTTATTAGCACATTAAATTAGACATTATGGCAAGTTTAGAACTCTACATCAACAAACAATTATGTGAGATAGAAAACCCGGAGAATTTTTCGATCTATCTCAAACGTCAATTACTGAATCCGGCGGAACTAAGCACTAAAGACGCGCAACGCTCATACGACATCAGCCTGCCTGCCACGGCTACCAATAACGCCATTTTCGGCTATACGAACACCGAGGAGGTGAAAGGAAAATTCTCGCAACTGTACGATGCGCAGCTGCTGGCGAACGGTACAAAGATTTTTGACGGCAAGTTCAAAATCAGCGAGATAGGAAAAGATTATTATAAGGGGAATCTGGGGATTCCGGCGGCCAAGACAGTGAAGGATATTTTCGGGGAGATGAAGATGAATCAGGCTGGGAAGTGGTTAGTGGATTTCACGAGAATAGAGGACGTTACAACATATAACACAAAAGAAAATTCGGAATGTATATTTCCATTTGTCCTTTATAGCTTGATGCCGAAAAGAGATACAAATAAAACTTATACTCCGAAAAACGTTTATGACGCATCTGTTGTATTTGGTTTGGAAAATTTTCCGCCGTCTGTTAATTGCCTGCAAATGCTGGAACAAATATTTAAAAATTCAGGCTATTCACTTACAGGCAGTGCAATGACAGACGAAAGGCTGAAAAATCTGTATGTATCATATAAAAACCCTGAAAATTATGAAAAACTCTGGGGTATAGGAAGTTTGAAAATCTCAGGGACATGGGGTAATTATATGAACGGTGTAATAGATAATTATCATATAAATAATACTGAAATACTAGGCATACCTCGGGGGTATATAACCGGAAATTTTTTCAATTCAAAAAATATAAGAAATCTGAAAAAAAGCGAATCAGGAACAAATATTTCAATATCCAAAGAGGGTGATACTACTAATACAGTTTTTAAAATACCACAAACAGGCTTATATAAATTGTTTTTCAAAGCTGTTTATCGTGGTAAAACAGAGGGTTTGGAAGATCCGGCCGGTATGAGTATATTTCAGGGAAGTTTGGCAAACCCGATCTATGAAGCAAAGGTGTTAAGATACACGGATAGTGATTTTTTAGATAGCCAGATGATTGATAATATCTATTGCTATAATAATATAAATCAAAATCTAGGCGATGCAAATAACATCTATCCTAAAGCTCATGCGGTAAACTTTGTCGACCCAAAGCAAAATCCGCATCTCATTTGCGGTCTGTCCTGGGGAGGGGAGGATGCTTCCATCGAGATTATAACTCCTTATGATAATCTGTTGGTTGGCAATGGAAAATTCCATAATCCGATAGCAATAAGTGGGGGATTATCTTGGAGTTATGGTAATAAAGAAAATGATGTAAAAGAAAGGTTCTATTCCGCAGTAAAAAGTGATGGCTATTTTTCTCCAAATAATTTGGATACGCCTCGGAAATTTATTGTCGAATTGGAAGATATTCCCGCAGAAATGCGGACTCATACGACGAGGACAGACGACTGGAATGGTACAGGGCAGGTTTCTCAAATAATTTGGCTGGAGAAAGATGAATGCATAACTATCGTATCCACATCAAGGCTGGCTGCACTAAAAGGAAGAACCGATGCGTGGTACAACCATGAAATAGACTTCGAATTGACGTTAGAGCCTTTCACTCCTTACCGCAACTGGCTGAAAATGGATGACAAAGGTTCTAGTACTGATTCAATGCACTGGACTGATAAAGCAGTTTTCGATGTTGGAAAAATGAATCTTATAAAACTACTGCCAAGCGCGATAAAAGTCAATGACTGGATTGATAACTTTTGCAAAGCATTCAATCTTAATATCATAAATACAGGAGAAACTAATTTTGAGTTAAATGTAAAAAGCAGAAATATTATAACCCGTGCTACAAATATTATAGACCTCGACAAATGTGCGAATGTAAATCAAAGGTCGAACGAATCATTGAAACTGCCCTACCTGTACGATATTGGCTTTACAATAGATACGAACGAAGAAGGCTATTACAGTACATTGAAGGAATATGTAAAAGACGAAAATGGGAATGAAGCGGACGAAAAAGCCATCAATTCGGGCATGACCGGAGGTGGAAAATATTATACCGGAAGTTCGGAAACTACAGCCAT
This sequence comes from Dysgonomonas sp. UBA7710, assembly GCF_002482385.1. Lineage (GTDB taxonomy): Bacteria > Bacteroidota > Bacteroidia > Bacteroidales > Dysgonomonadaceae > Dysgonomonas. The sequence continues at coordinate 66,842 of NZ_DLFW01000023.1, forward strand.
TACACAGACATCCACTTTTTCTTACTGCTGGTACAAAGACTTGTTTGCCAACGAGGAGAATGCTAAGCAGGGAATAAACCCAATTGTCAGTATACCTGTTATTATGGAGCATGAAGCATGGGAAAAAGATTACGATTATGCAGATATGATGGATAAGTATTATTCTGATAAAGCGCAACGTTTTTGGTATAAATCGGGGTTATTTGATATACCCATAGAAGGAACACCTTTAAAGTTTGCCCTTGTATCAAACTCCTATACCAATAGAGATAAAAAGCTGTTTCTCAATTACGAAAACGAGGCTGATTCTATTCTCAATGAGTATTTCTTATTGCTACTAAACTCAGAAAACAACTACACTATTGTAGATTGCATGCTTTCACCAGATGAATATAATAACCTGAAAACATCTTTGGTGAATTTTAACGGAGATTTATACAATGTCGCTGAAATAGATGGTTACGACCCTCTGGAAAAGAAAAGAGGAAAATTAAAATTAATTCGAAAGATAATTTAAAAGGGGATTTTCCCCTTTTATTCTTTTACTCGAATATATGTACTCCAGCCTTCTGTAACTTCAATGCCACCTTGCGTTTGCGACACTAAATATAGTTTATCGTCTTTTGTTTCGTATTTATACATAGTTGCAACATCATGTCTATAAGCCTTATCATTTATAATGTATGTCATACCTGTACCAGAGGTAAGGTGTTGTCCGTTAGGAAAAAAAGTGACAATGTAGGTTCTAAAATCATTAGAGAAATATAATCCATATTCATCATTATTGTCACCTCTCCACAATCCCTCTATCGGATTATATCCCTCCGGCTTATAATTCTTATCGTTCGGGTCATTCCAGTCACCATTCCATACAAATTTTTCGGGTTCCGGCTCCGGCTCATCATCCCCGCCACAGGAAACGAATCCCATGCACAACGAGCAAATAAATAAAAAATACAGGAGTTTCTTCATCGCTTTTAGGATATAGTTTTGTTAAAGGCAAAGATAGTTAAATTAGTTAAGAATTAACAATTGAAAACGAAGAATTTATATATTATGAAAACACGATGCTCTCCGAAAAGGGCAGAAAATATGAGCAACAAAAATGACAGATGGAAAAATGTGTAAAAAGTGTCAGATTTGTCAAGTTTTAGTAAATAATCTTTAAGAGGCAGCACGAATCGAACTACCCGCTTGTTTATAATATTGATAAGGCGTACCGATTACTAAGCGAAAATTTGTAACTTGCAACTCTAAATTTGTAAATAAAGTGAATCAGTAGTTGAAATAATTTGTTTTTTTTTAATCATATAAGCGTTCTTTGTGAAAATTTTTATCTTTCAGCTCATCTCTGCCGCGCCCTCCCGGGCTTGTCCTTTCTTTTGGCATTGCCCAAAAGGAAGCAAAAGGCTAGCGCTTCGTTCCTCGGCGACCCACAATCGGTTTGCCAACTGAAAGTGACGAATGGGCTATCGCCCCGTCACTTTCTACGCCGGCTGCACCGTGTGGGTACCCCGCCTGCGTCGCTAATGCGCGGGGGCGGACGCCATAGTGAGGGCAGAGCCCTCAAGCTCAATATGCGCTAACCTTATAGTGCGTCAGCCTGCGCCGTTAGCTTCATGGACGGGGTACCCGTAGGATTAAAAGACGAAAAAAACGGAAACGTGTTTGAGCTGATCGGTTGATTCGGATTATACAATCTTTCCAGCGAGTTTTTCCGTTTCGTCTTTTTGTCCGTTACGGGTCGGCCTATGAAGCGGGGCGCTAAAGCGTTTTTGGTTCCTTTTGCGGCTTTAGGCAAAAGGAACACAAGCAATCTCTGATTGCGCGTAGCTGAAAAAAACGAACAAATTATTTCAACTACTGATTCGCATAAATAATTAAGTAAGTATGGGACTATTTGATTTCTTCAGGAAGAAAAAACAAGTGACAGAAGTGACAGATGAGGATCGCAGGCAGTTTGCTGAGGATATGCAGGCAAATGCAAATGCTCTGGTTAATCAATTTAAGGATGTTGCTTTGCTCGATTTCAGCGTGGATAGTCTTCAGTTGCTGGATGAGATAATGGAAGAGAATACTTCGTTTTATAAACGGGGCGATAATGAGACTAAGCGAATAATGATTATAAAGATAGGCGCGTATATATTTGAAGTTGCCCGCCAGAATTTTGGAGGCCAATATTATTGGTACGACAAACTGGATCAGCCTGTATTAGTCACCGGACAGCCCGAATTTGAAATGTCTCTGCTTGCATATGAGAAGGTAAAGGGACGTTTCGAGAATGGTAGTGAAGACAATATCCCGTTTTTCTTTGCGGGGTATGTTGAGGGAGTGAAGGAGAAGAAAAACGCCATGATAGTTTAGTTTTTATTGTAAAATAAATAGTTTAATATTAAGTGCAGTCTATGAGTTTTTTAACATAAAATGCAAACTTTATTTTCTCTTTTTTTATACAAATCCTCTTAAAAAAGAAGCCGGGATTATCTTGTTTTTTCTCTTTTGTTGATGTATCGTATATTTTGTTGCCTGATTCTATAAGAGGTATATTAATAAGGATCTTTTTGTTTTTCGATTATCGAAACTGTTCCTGTTTGATTTATCTAAAAACGATAAATTGGTGCTTTGGGATTTTTAATATTCCAGGATTCGAAATGAATAATACTTCCATCTCTTAAATAAGAAACAATCTGGCCTTAAAATACTCATAAATAGGTCTCCTTTTCCCATCTGGTTGTATTACTTTTATCTATGTAGAATGAATGATGTTTATGACCGTTTGAAATAACGGACTGGATATTGGACACATTTGATTTATAATAAATATACAGGTTTATAAGAGTATATCTGTTTGATGGAGTTTAAATGCCCAATATAAATAATAGTTTTATAAATTTTATTAGCACAAATTTAGATTTTTTTTATAATAAGGAAGAACCGCAAGTTTTGTGTAGTTTGTGAAGCGTGAAGCCATGTGAGCTGTGAAGTTCGCATGGTTTTGCATGTCTCCATGCCGGTTAATGTAATGTATCCTCCGGGCTATAAACATTGAAGGCCAAGGGATTAATCAGTCATTTTGCAATATTATTTTTTTTTGTAGGGCAAAGGTCGCTACATCGGGAGGAATGCTGTATACGGTAAGATCGATGGATAATGAATCTTTGCCATCTACAGGGATGTCGCAATTGTCGATAATGGCATATTCTTTTCTTATCACGTCCATATCTCTGTTATAAAAAGCTGTTACCGAGTTAAAAATGCTGTCATTATTTACGGTTATCTTTACCTGAAAGGCAATGGTCTTTTCATCTTCGTCAAAGTAGTAAACGAAGGTAGTATCACTTGTCTTATTATTTCGGGTGTATGTTTCTGAAGCTTTAGCCAAACTATTGGAATTATCATGGAATAATTGATAATAGCAGTTAATGTCTTGGTGCTCATTTAGTACGGCAACAAAATGAGATGGATATCCTCCTTTGGCTATAATACTGTCAATAGCCTGTCTTCGGTTTTTTAAGCGAAAAGCGATATCCGGTTCGGGTAATGAACATGAGAAAAAGATGCTTGTAATAAAAACGGCCAGTAGAAAAAGGAAGTTAATAGCTCTCATTAGTGTAAGTTTTTCTGGTGTGTGTTTGTATACAAAGGTATAATTCTTTTTGTAAATAAAGAAGTAATTCTCGGACTCAATGAGTTATATTTGTATTTTGCTTATCGTGTTATTAATAAAGTTAGTCATATAACCATATGTATTTCAGTAAAACAAAAGAAATAGTTGCCATCCATGATCTTTCGGGCATTGGGAGGGTATCACTCACGGTAGTAATCCCTATACTTACATCTATGGGATTTCATGTCAGCCCCTTACCTACAGCAATTCTTTCCAGCCATACCCAGTATCCTCATTTTTCGTTCCTCGACCTGACAGATGAGATGCGGAAGATTATAGCTGAATGGAAGAAACTGGGTGCAGGATTTGATACATTCTATTCCGGTTATCTGGGTTCTCCCGAACAGGTACAGATCGTGAAAGACTTCATTCAGGAGTTTCGCAAAGAAAATAACCTTGTTGTTATAGATCCTGTACTGGGAGATAATGGCAGGTTATATACAGGTTTCGATCTTATTATTGTAGAGGAGATGAGACGATTAATTACCGTAGCTGATATAGTGACTCCTAATCTGACCGAACTCTTTTATCTGCTGGATATACCCTACGAAAAAGAATATACAGATGAGAAACTGAAGCAATACCTATTGGCTCTCTCCGAAAAAGGTCCCTCTATAGTTATCATTACCAGTGTGCCTGTAGCAGATGACCCGCATAAGACATCGGTATATGCTTATAACCGTAATGGCGGCCGTTTCTGGAAAGTGACCTGCCCTTATTTACCGGCACATTATCCGGGTGTGGGTGATACGTTCACCAGTGTTATCACCGGAGCAATGATGCAGGGCGACAGCTTGCCGATGGCTTTGGACCGTGCCACCCAGTTCTGTTATCAGGGGATAAGGGCTACATTCGGTTATGAATACGATTCGCGCGAAGGTATCCTGCTCGAAAAGGTCTTGCATAATCTGCATATTCCAATTCAGGTAAGTACATATGAGTTGATATAATTAAGATTTCACCATGATGTACTTTATTTTCTATCACTTATTATAGCTTACTGTTTACTTGTCCTGCATATACAGCCGGTCAAGTGATCGTTTACATAACCTACGGCTTGCAGATGTGCGTAGCAAATTGTTGTGCCGAAAAACTTAAATCCCCGCTTCTTCATATCCTTACTGATAGCATCCGACAGTGGCGTTGATGCAGGTACTTCGGCTAATGTTTTCCAATGGTTGATAATTGGTTTTCCGTCAGGCAGGAATGATTTCATATAGTTGCAGAAACTACCGAATTCTTTTTGTACATCGAGGAAAAGTCGGGCATTGGATATTGTCGCTTTTACTTTCAGTTTGTTACGGATAATACTCTCATCCTTTATCAGCCGTTCCACATCTTCCTCTGTGAATTTAGCAACTTTTTCGGCATCGAATCCGGCAAAGGCCTTTCTGTAACCGTCCCGTTTCCGGAGGATGGTTATCCAGCTCAGGCCGGCTTGAGCACTTTCGAGAACAAGGAATTCGAACATAGTTTTGTCGTCTGTCACTTCCGTACCCCATTCGTCGTCATGGTACTTTATGTATAAAGGATCATTTCCTACCCATCCGCAGCGGGTTATCTCTGTATTGTTACTCATAAAATTTATTGTTTATTATATCTATTTTAATTGCAGTTTCATCATAATATCTATTTGTTCATCATCACCTAGTTTTATCTCTATCTCTTTCATACTATATACCTATACCTGCTAAATACGCTATTATAGTTTAAAAATACAATATTAATTATGATTCCAGGTTGATTTGAAAATTAAAATCTTTAATTTTATAGTGAAATAGTAAAGAAAAGAATGATCGTAACACAAAAAAAGAATGTTCCGCGAAAGGCGTTAGTAAACAAATATCTTCCGGTCAACTACAAAGATATTTTCGAATGTATCATAGAGAATACACCAATCATTACGGCTGATGATATTCAGGTTGCCTTCTGGACTGTGAATCCTAAATGGCTCAAAAATCTTTACCGTATCCGCAATACTTTGGTTAAGCCATTCGGACTCAAAGGAGATGAAAATAAGAATGCTGAAGAAATTGAGCGCTGTATCCGTGAAGGTACTGACTATGGCCTTATGTCTGTCCCTGACAAGTCAGAAAATGAAACGGTACTTTGTCTCAGCGACAAACATTTGTCAGCACATTTGTCTGTCTATATAGAGAGTGAGGGTAATAAGCAGATTATTAATGTTATCACATTGGTTAAGTTTCATAACTGGCTCGGATGTGCTTATTTCTATGCTATTTGTCCTTTCCATCATATTGTGGTGAGAAAAATGCTGAAATATGCCACTAAAACCTGTATCGGGAAGGATATAAAATAAAACAGGCTGCAGTGCATTTTTGTCCTGCAACCTGTCACCGGAAGGTTTACTGTTTAGCTATCAGAAAAAGTCTACCCGTCCTGTTTCCATATGGTATACTCCTCCTACAATTTTTATTTCTCCCTTTTCTTCCATTTCTTTCAGTATAGGACTTTTTACCCGAATTTCTTCCATTGTCAATTTTACATTGTCGTCGCAAACTTTTTGTACGAATTCAGGATTATTGGAAGTCTTATCTCCCTCAAAATCTTTAGACGCCAAAGTTACAGCAGGACGTATTCTGGAAAGTAATGTTGTGATATTTCCAAGTTTTACATCGTCTATAGCTGATTTTATAGCTCCGCAATGCTCGTGTCCCAGTACCACTACCAGTTTAGAACCCGAAACTTTACATGCAAATTCCAGACTTCCCAGTATATCGGGATTTACCACATTTCCTGCCACACGTGCTACAAATATATCTCCTATTCCCCTATGAAATACATCTTCGACAGGAATGCGCGAGTCGAGACAAGATACTATTACAGCTTTAGGATATTGCCCTAATGCAGCTTCTCTGACACGCTCCGAATTATTACGTACGGTAAGGTTATCTTCTGTAAATTCCTTATTTCCCTGTTTTAGAATCTCTAATACAGTGTCCGGTGTCAGTTGTGCCTGCTCTTCGGCTGTCAGAACCGGGTTGCTCAATATTTCTTCTTCCGGGATCTTTATATCTGTATTCTGAACCTCTGAATTGTTATCTACTTTGACAGGTTTTTGGCAAGATGTAAAGATTCCAAAGACGCCAGCTAGTGAAAAGAATAGTATACTATTCAATACAAAATTTTTCATGATCATGCTTAATGGATGTGTTATTAAATCTCGAATTCTTAATATTATATAGCCTTTTTATTGATGTGTTTGCAACTAATAGTTTTTCTAGTTTTGTATAAATTACATAATTAGCCAATCCGAATAGAACAATATATTTAATATATAACAATACTGTTTTAGAATTGTTCTTTCATAAATCAGTATTATATCGGGTTAATCTTTTTTATTAATCATGATAATCAAAATAATTATATTTTTGTAGTCAGATCAATATTATTAGAAAAATGTCAGCTACCTACTATGTTTCCCCTTTTTCTAAACCGTTGTATGTTATGTTGAAGCCGGTCGGAGCCGTCTGTAATCTCCGGTGTAAATACTGTTATTATCTCGAAAAGAAGGATTTGTATCCTGATTCGAAAAATTATATAATGAGTGATGATTTGCTGGAATCTTTTATCGAGCAATATCTCAATGCACAGACTATGCAGGAAGTCATGTTTACATGGCATGGGGGTGAGACTTTGATGCGCAATAGAAGTTTCTATCAAAAGGCACTTGAATTGCAGCGAAAATATGGAAGGGGGCGACAAATAGCAAACAGTATACAGACTAATGGTACTTTACTTACTGATGACTGGTGTAAATTTTTCAAAGACAATAATTTTTTAGTTGGTATTTCTGTTGATGGACCTCAGCATTGTCATGATGTATATCGTAAGACGATGGATAACCGTCCTTCTTTTTATCAGGTAATGAGAGGTCTTGCCTTATTGAAAAAGCATGATGTAGAATTTAATATAATGGGTGTAGTGAATGACTACAATGTAAATTTTCCTCTCGAATTCTATAATTTTTTCAAGAGTATTGATTGTCGTTATATTCAATTTGCAGGTATTGTAGAGAAAGTTGACGGAGACTTTGCTCCGTGGAATGTTCCCTCAGAGAAATGGGGTGATTTTCTAATTGCTATTTTCGATGAATGGGTGAAGCAGGACGTTGGCACGTTTTTTATTCAGTATTTCGACTCCACACTGGCTAATTGGATGGGCGTTTCACCCGGAATTTGTATACAGGCAAAGACTTGTGGTCATGCGGGAGTGATGGAGTTTAACGGAGATGTGTATAGTTGCGATCATTTTGTATATCCGGAATATAAACTGGGGAATATAAATAACAGAACGCTGACCGAAATGATGTATTCCGACGAACAGATCAAGTTTGGCAATGATAAATATGATAAACTACCCTCTCAGTGCAAAAATTGCAAGTATCTTTTTGCCTGTAATGGCGAATGCCCTAAGAACAGGATAATTAAAACAGATTCCGGAGAGGAAGGACTAAATTATTTATGCAAAGGATATTATAAGTTTTTCGATCACGTAGCGCCTTATATGGATTTTATGAAAAATGAATTGGATAATCAACGTTCGCCGATGAATGTGATGGATGCTGTAAAAAACGGATATTTCATATAAACAGAAACGGGACCATCCAAATGAAAGGTCCCGTTCTTGTACATCTGTCGATAAATCAATCAAATTCCTTCTTTAATTGCTCCACCCACTCTTTTACTCTTTTGTCTGTCTTGCTATGCTGGTTTTCGAAATCGATCGCCAGTCCCACAAATTTACCATCCCGCACGGCACGTGAATGTTCGAATGTATAGCCTTCTGTTGAAGTAAATCCTACAAGAGTAGCTCCGATAGCTTCGAATGTTTCGGCTAGTATACCTATACCGTCTACAAAGTTTTCAGGGTATTTTACCTGATCGCCTAAGCCAAAGATAGCAATCTTCTTCCCTTTCATCTTCAATGTTTCCAACTCGGGCTTCACTTCGTCCCAATAAGTAGGCAGTTCACCATCGAACCATGTGGAAACACCTATGATAATATTGCTATAGCCTTCAAAATCTTTTGTCCATGCATCTTCTATGGGAATAATATCAATCTTGTCCTCTCCGAATGCAGCTTTAACTTTTTTAGCTACTGCCGCGGTTTTCGTTGTGCTTGTTCCGTAAAACAATCCTATTTTTTTCATATCTGTTAAGTTATAGCCCCTCCTGGCCTCCCCTTGAGGGGAGGGACTCAGAGAGTCGAAGGGTGTTTCAATATTTTTATTTTGGGGTTTACAGAAGTCCCCCTTGGGGGATTTAGGGGGCTGCTAGTATTCTAAAAGTTTCTTAGCCCCTTCATATATCCGGTCTTCTCCCGGTAGTATGGCTTTCTCCAGTATAGGATTGAAGCCTACCGGAGTAAATGTGGAACCTACACGCTGCACAGGAGCATCCAGATAGCGGAACATTTCAGTTCCTATCATGGCAGCTATTTCCGCACCAAAACCAGAAAAAACTTTATCTTCGTGTACAACAAGTACCTTGCTGGTTTTCTTCACCGATTCGAAAATGGCATCTTTGTCGAGAGGTATAAGCGAACGTATATCGATTACCTCCACATCCCAGCCGTCTTCTTTGGCAAGGCGTTCGGCAACATTCAGGCAGAAGAGAGTTGTATTCCCATAAGTAATGATACTAAGATCTTTACCCGGACGGCGGATGCGGGCCTTTCCGAAAGGTACTTCGAAATCGTCGGGGATGACGGTCGAGGCTTCTACTGAATTGTATAATGCTTTCGGTTCGAGGAATACTGTAAATCCTTCGGAACGCATACTTGTACGCAGCAGTCCTGCCGCATCATCGGCAAAAGACGGATATACGATGCGCGCTCCCGGAAGTGTTGTTAATGTTCCTTCCAGATTCTGTGAGTGGTACATCCCTCCACCGATAAATCCGCCTGAGGCCAGCCTTAGAGTAATATTCGGCGCAAATTTACCGTTGCTTCGCCAGTAGTCGTGCGTACATTCCACATACTGCTCCATTGCCGGCCAGAAGTAGTCGGCAAACTCGGCTCCTTCTATTACTATTCTTATCTTTTTGTCGAAACGGCTCATTCCATTCGCTGTGGCCACAATGTAGTCTTCGGCAATCGGCGCATTGAATACACGCGCTTCGCCAAATTCCTGTTGCATGCCTTTCGATACATTAAACACACCTCCCTTATCTTTGTTGGCAACATCCTGCCCCCAAAGGAAGGTATCGGGATTGTGGCGGAATTCGGCTTTTAATGTTTCGTTCAATGCGGTAACGAGATTTTTCTTTTCTCCTTCTTCATTGTGTGTGCCGTCGACATATTTCTGTGGCTGATATGGTTCGGGTGTTACAAAATCGAATATAGATGCCGGGTCAGGGTCCGGTGCTGTCAGAGCCTTTTTATTCGCGGCGCTCAATTCTTTCTTCGCATTTGCTTCTATTTCTTTCAGTTCCTCTTCTGTAAAGCGTTTATAGCGTAACATCATACGGCGGAACTTCATCAGAGGGTCGGCTTCCTTTACATATTTCAACTCGTTTTCGTCACGGTAAAGTGTATGTTTATCCGAGTTGGAGTGTGAGCCGATACGCACGCAATTGGCGTGTACTATTACCGGAGTGCGGTTTGCAATAGCATATTCACGGGCTTCGGTCATGGCGTTCATTGAATCGAAAACATCCTTACCGTTACAATATATGATTCGCAGATTTTTAATTCCTCTAAAATTTTCAGAAGCTTTACGGTTGGCTGTCTGGTCTTTTTTAGGAACAGATATACCATAGCCGTTGTCCTGTACGACAAGGATAAAAGGCAGTTGCTCTTTTGATGCCCCATTAATCGCTTCGTATACATAACCTTCAGATGTGGATGAATCTCCATGCGAGGCTATCGCCACCCCTTTATGGTTATAGTAGACCATCGCGCGGGCGGTACCTACAGCCTGAGAGTCATGGTTGGCAGTCGCTGATGATACATTCTGTATTCCCCATTCGGGTTTGGCAAAGTGGTTCGACATATGACGCCCGCCACTGGCAGGGTCGGTAGCTTTTGATATACCGTTCAGTATCAGTTCTTCGGCGGTCAGGCCTGCTGACAGAACGGTGAGCATATCCCTGTAATAAGGAAACATAAAATCTTCGCCCCTCTTGAAAACTTGTCCCATTGCCAACTGGATGCCGTCATGCCCCGCATAAGGCGCATGATACGACCATCCCAGCGATTGCAGGAGATAAGCCGGAGCTTTCTCGTCGATAGCACGCCCCAATGTCATCAGGTGATACCATTTTTTGAGCGTTTCTTTGTCTGTGGTTTTTATATCGTATTTTTTCATTCTTATTTTTTGTTAGTTGACAAGTAGACGAGATATGAGATACAAGTTAGAAACTCGTTTACTTGTACCTTGTCTACTTGTATCTGAGTTTATTCATTCCAGTTTTCCAGATACTCTGCTATACGGTACAGGAAGTTCCCTCCCAGCATGCCGTCTATCACCCGGTGATCGTACGACAATGACAGATACATCTTGTGACGGATAGCTATTACATCTCCCTCAGGAGTTTCTACTATAGAAGGTTTCTTTTCGATAATACCTACCCCCAGAATCGCAACTTCCGGTTGATTGATGATCGGAGTACCGAACAAACTCTTGAATGAACCGAAATTAGTTATTGTAAATGTACCGCCTTGTATTTCGTCCGGCATCAGTTTGTTAGCACGGGCCTTGTTTGCCAGAGAACTTACCGATGCTGCTATTCCGCTGATGCTTAGTTTATCTGCATCTTTTACGACAGGCACAATCAGATTACCATCGTTCAGCGATACGGCAACACCCACATTGATACGTTTCTTCTCGATAATATTGTATCCGTCTACCGATGAGTTTACACGGGGGAAGTCTTTCAGAGACTTAGCTGTCGCCTCTACGATTGCAGGCATATAAGTAAGGCTGATACCTTCGCGTTTTTTGAATGCATCTTTGTTTTCTTCGCGCCATTTTACCAGTTTGGTTACATCTACTTCGATTACGTTGGTTACGTGCGGAGAAATCTTTTTGGATGAAGTCATGCGGTCGGCAATAATCTTGCGTATAGGGTCCATTGCAATTATAGTATCGCCATCGGCTACAGCCACAGGAACAGCAGGCTTCGGCGCATCATTGGTTTGTGAATGTGAAGCCGTTGCAGCCGCCGGTTTTTCTGCTGCTGCGGATTTTGGTTTTGCTTCCGTAGCTGAGATTCCTTTTTTCTTGTTGTCTATATATTTTTCTATATCGCGTTTGCTCAGACGACCCTCGTATCCGGAGCCCGGAATAGCGTCGAGTTCATCTTTGTCAATCTTGGCGTCGCGGGCTTTTCCGAGAACAACAGGCGAATACCATCTGTCACCACTGTTTTTTGTAGCGGGTGCACTTACTGCCGGTTCGGCGGATGCAGCAGCCGGAGCGGCTTTTTCTTCTGCTTTTGCCGGAGTCGAAGGTTCTGCTTTCTTTTCAGCAGCCGGAGCCGGAGCAGCATCTTCACTCTCGCCTTCTTCATCTTCGAGTTGTACGATCGCAACCACTGTGCCTACGGCAACAGTATCTCCTTCCTTAAATAATATTTCAAGTATCTTACCTGCGACAGGCGACGGGATTTCCGCACTTACCTTTGCTGTATTCACTTCGAACAATACATCATCTTCGTTGATAGTGTCGCCTACTTTAACCGACCACGAAATGATTGTCCCTTCTGTAATACTTTCGCCCAGTTTGGGCATTTTTATTTCAAATTTTGACATGGTTATTTATATATTTTGGTTTATTCTTATACGTGCAAATAATTATTGTTTACAGTCCTGTTGCCATGAAAGTTCCATTCTTCGGTAGTATATTTCATTGCAGACAATGCTTTGACTGCCGAAATATCTTCTTCCGAAAATTTATACATTTTGTTTTCCTTGTCCTTATTGAGAAAATAATCGAGTATGTATTTCTTGAAAAACTTTATATCCAAAGGCTTATCCAGGTGTTGCAGAATATTGGTAACAGGGCTTTTTACCGATTTTACATAAATACGGTTGTCTGTCATGTTTTCCAGTTGCTTAGGGTCGCTCTCCAATGTGGAGACGAGGCTGTTTAGGTCAGACGAAAAAAGCAGGGTAGCATGATACATTACCCTGTCTTTGTGTACACATTGCGCACTTCCCGATATCTTCAGCCCGTCAATATTTATCGCCCTGCGTTCGTCCGATTGGGCATGTATCCCGATTTCGGAGAGTAGGGCGATAATCTGTTTTGTGAACTTGTCGAAGTTTACATTATTATTTTTCTCAATGAATGTGAGGTTGAGGTTGCCGAGGTCATGAAACACTGTACCCCCGCCCGAAAAGCGTCTGACGACTTTTATCCGGTTGCGTTTGACGAAATCGAGATTTATTTCAGCCAGCACATTCTGATATTTGCCAACAATGACCGACGGTTCGTTTTGCCATAACATGAAAATATCATCTCTGAAATTTTTCAGAAGATATTCTTCGCTTGCCAGGTTGAAATAAGCGTCGGTATGAGTATTGTTGATACAAAGCATAATTATTCGTTTTATTTCAAGATTCGGAATCTATTTTTCTTTTTAATCTTGAAATCTGAGATTTTGAAATCTTGAAATTATAATTCATGAGAATAACGTTTCGTGTATAATTTCGCTCACGGTAGGGTGAGGATATACATGTTTGCGGAATTCTTCCACTGTGTCGCCGTTTTCAATTGCTATTCCTGCAATAACAATGAGTTCCGATGCCGGATTACCGAGCATATGACAACCGATAATGCGGTCGTCGTCATCCACAATTATCTTACATAGCCCGTTGCCCACCTCATTTTCGGCTACGAAACGGCCTGAGTAAGCCATTGGCAGTTTCAGTACACGGAATGATTCGCCGTTTGCATTCAGTTCTTCTTCAGTTTTACCTACACCTGCCAGTTCGGGATTGGTATAAACCACTCCGGGGATGGCTTTGTAGCTCATCTTATCATCTTCGCCTACAATATGGCTTATAGCAACCTCGCCTTCACGGATCGCTGTGTGAGCCAGTAATGAGAATCCGGTAACATCACCTGCGGCATATACACGAGGATTGCTGGTCTGCATGTATTCATTCACTTTAATACCGTTTCTCAGCATTTCAATGTTCAGATTTTCGAGTCCGAAGCCTTTTACTATCGGCCTGCGGCCTACGCTTACGAGTATGCGGTCGGCTTCGATGGTTTCTGATTTGCCGTCTTTTTCTACTACAACACCTTTTTTCGTTACTTCCACTACTTTTGTGTTCAGACGGAAAGTAACCCCTTTCTTTGTGTAATCGGTGCGCAGCATGGCTGAGGTTTCTTTATCCATTGCACCGAGTATTTCGGGCATCATCTCTATTACATTTACTTTTACTCCCATACTGTTAAAGAATGAAGCAAATTCGATGCCGATAACACCGCCGCCGATAATGGCCAGAGATTTGGGCAATTCTTTCGATTCCAAAGCCTCTTTCGAAGTCCAGTAGTCTACTTCCGACAATCCTTTGATAGGCGGGATAATCGTTTCGGAGCCGGTACACAATAATATATATTTTACGGAGTATGTATTCTCACCGCTTTTAATTTGGAACAGACCGTTATCTTCATTCACAATGCCGGCTGCACCTTGTACAACTGTAACCCCGTTGAAACTCAGTTTGGCACTTACGCCGGCAGTCAGTTTTTTTACAACCTTATCTTTCCGGGAGATAATTTTAGGCAGGTCGAAGGTCGGTTTGCCTTCTACAGAGATACCATATTTTGACGCACTTTTTATATTATCCAGTGTTTTAGCTGAATAGAGTAATGTCTTGGTTGGGATACACCCTTCGTTCAGACAAACACCCCCGATTGCGTTTTTCTCGAAGAGTATTGTTCTCAAACCGTTCAGGGCAGCCTTTTCTGCAGCATTGTATCCTGCCGGGCCACCTCCGATAATTGCTATATCATGTTCCATAGTTGTTATTATTTAATATCTTATTTAGTGCTTGATTAACAATGCTGTTTAACATTTTGTTTTATAGAAATTGATTATATCTATTAGATAGATTCTATCTATAATGCAAACTCAATGTTACAAATTCATGCATGTGAAACGGTTGTAGCTCTGCTTGAAAAAATATACAGGTTTATAAATATGTTGTACAACATATTTTGGGCTAAAAAAGTCAACTGAATATAGCTGTATGATGCCCTATTTAGTGTACTTTTGTAAATTAGATTTTAATCAACGTTATGTTTTAAATGGAATTTAATCAAGATTTCGATTATAGTATTTTTGATTCCCTGATTGAAAAAAATGTATCCTTTGCCGTATACAGGCAGGCAAGGCAACAAGATATACATCTGGTATTACAAACATCGCAGGCTGCTCTATGTTTAGATTCTTTGTCCGATCTGAATGGAAAGACAGGTTTTGTTATTGCTCCTTTTCGTATTTCGGAAGATACTCCTCTTATTGTTATTCATCCTGATATCTGTCTGAAAGGAGAAGCGGTAGTATTCAGCTATTTATCAGATTATCATTCTGAAGGGATTTCATCGGCGATTAATATTCATAATCAGACCTCTGTTAATTCGTTCACCCAATATAGCTCTGACTATACTACCTTTTATTCAGCGTTGTCTGAAAATAAATTACAAAAACTGGTGCTTTCCCGTACATTCGATGTGGAAAGGAAGCGTAGTTTTTCGGCAGGTACGTCTTTCCGTGAGGCATGTGGGAAATATCATTCCAACTTTGTATTTCTATGCAATACTCCCCAAACCGGGGCCTGGATGGGTATTTCTCCCGAATTGCTTGTTTCGGAGCAGAATGGAATCTATAAAACTGTAGCGCTGGCAGGCACTAAAAAAGTATCGCCCGAAGATTGGGATGATAAGAACCGGAAAGAGCAGCAGATTGTTGTTGATTATATGCAGCAGCAGCTTAATCAACTGTGTGGAGATGTAATACAGAGTGGGCCATTTACTGCACAGGCAGGAAATATAGAGCATTTGAAAACCAAATTCTCGTTTAAGCTGAAAGATGGATACAAGATAGGCGATCTGCTCGCCTTGTTGCATCCCAGCCCCGCAGTATGCGGGTTTCCGAAAGAATCGGCTTTCATTTTTATCCTTAAGAATGAATCGTATGACCGTCGCTATTATTCGGGGTTTGTAGGTCCATTGGATATCGAGGGCAGCAGCCGCCTGTATGTAAATCTGAGGTGTATGCAGATGGGGGAGGATCTGCTTCGGCTTTATGCGGGAGGAGGTATGCTTCTTTCTTCCGAACTGAAACCGGAATGGGAAGAAACAGAAAATAAATTGCAAACGATATTGTCGGTAATTTAAAAGTGAAAAATGAAGAACGAAGAATTAAAAGTATTTTTCACTTTTCACTTTTCGTTTTTAAATTGTAACTAAAATGTTCTCAGTAAAGAAAAATGTATTACAAACGGTAGCGATACTCAAAGCGTACGGGATACGGCATGTGGTAATGTCTCCCGGTTCACGCAATGCACCATTGATGCAGACATTTTCGCAGGATTCGTCTTTCGATTGTCATGTAATCGTGGACGAGCGCAATGCGGCATTCTATGCACTGGGTATTATCCAGTGTACCCGTAAGCCTGTCGTAATCTGTTGTACATCGGGTACCGCCTTGCTCAATTATGCTCCGGCTGTAGCGGAGGCATACTACCAGCAATTACCTCTGATAGTGGTTTCGGCGGACCGTTCGCAGGAATGGATAGGACAAATGGACGGGCAGACATTGCCGCAGGCAGGAGTTTTCGGTTCGTTGGTAAAGAAATCTGTGAATCTGCCGGAAATAGAAACAGAACGGGATACATGGTTTTGCAACCGTCTTATAAATGAGGCCTTGATTGATTGTATGACTGATGCTCAGGGGCCTGTACATATCAATGTACCTATATCGGAACCCTTATTCGATTATTCGGTGGAGAAACTTCCCGAGGTAAGAAAAATAAATCTTGCCTCTATTGAAAAATCGGTTGATACAACACCTTTTTCGGATAAGTGGAACCATTTGCCCAAACGTATGATTATAGTTGGGCAGTTACCAAAATCTCCCGGATTAGTAAAGGTTTTGGAGAAATTAGTGGGACGGAATGATTGCATTGTATTGGTAGAGCATCCGTCCAATTGTGTTTCACCTTTGTTCATATCCAATTTCGATGCTTTATTATATGCTATCCCCGACGAAAAGAAGACTGATTTTGTACCCGATTTGGTTGTTACTATCGGTGGGCATATCGTTTCAAAGCGATTGAAGCAATTTCTAAGAGGGAATAAGCCTGTAAGTCACTGGCATATTACACCGTCGGGCGAAGTGGTAGACCTTTTCCAATCCCTCACAGATTTGGTTGAGACTGATAACGAGAAATTTCTCAAAGCTTTGTATAATGCCATTTCGGCAGATGAACAAAGGCCATATTCCGGCTTATGGAAAGAGGCTTCGGAGAAGATAACGGAACCGTCTTCTGAGACACCGTTTTCCGATATCCAGGCTATGGGTGATTTTCTGAAACGCTTACCCGGAAATTCTGTTTTGCATTTGGCAAATAGCTCTACCGTGCGCAATGCACAGCTTTACTTATTGGATAAATCGGTAAATGTATTTTGTAATCGCGGGACGAACGGGATAGAAAGTTCATTGTCTTCGGCTATTGGTTTTGCATCCGTTTACGAGGGCATAACCTATTTGGTTATAGGCGATCTGAGTTTCTTTTACGGACTGAATTCATTGTGGAATATTTCACATATAAAGAATCTCCGGATACTGCTCGTCAATAATGGCGGTGGCGGTATTTTCCACCTGCTACCGGGATTGAATAAGGCTCCATCGCTGAAGCAATATGTTGCTGCAACGCATAATACCGGAGCTGGAGAATGGGTGCGGGCTTCGGGCATGAAATATCTTTCGGCTACCAACGGGGAAGAACTGAGTAAGGCTTTCGAGACATTTATGAATGAGACGATCCAGAAATCTATGGTGCTTGAAGTAATTACTGATATGGAAGTAAGCAAAGTAGTTTTTAAGGATTATTATCATAAACTAAAATAATGAATTAATGTGACAATATGCCAATGTGCCAATAGAACAACGGCTGGTTGTATAATTTGATACTTGATGATATATTTATTGGCACATTGGCATATTTACTAATTAGCAAATTGAAAAAATAATATTATGGCAACAAGAGAATGGCAAACCATTAAAGAATATGAAGAAATCCTGTTCGATTATTTCGAAGGGATAGGTCGTATAACAATCAACCGTCCGCGTTATCGCAACGCATTTACTCCTACCACGACTATGGAGATCAGTGATGCGCTTCGTATATGTCACGAAAATCAGGATATCTATGTCGTAGTGCTTACAGGCGCGGGAGATAAAGCTTTCTGTGCTGGAGGAGACCAGAATGTGAAAGGTAAAGGCGGATATATAGGTAAAGATGGTGTCCCACGCTTGCAGGTGCTTGAAGTGCAGAAACAAATACGCTCAATGCCTAAGCCTGTTATTGCTATGGTAAACGGTTATGCTATTGGTGGGGGACATGTATTGCACGTTGTTTGTGACCTGTCTATTGCGTCCGAAAATGCGATCTTCGGACAAACCGGCCCTCGTGTAGGCAGCTTCGATGCCGGATTCGGGTCATCATATCTGGCGCGTATAGTGGGACAAAAAAAGGCTCGTGAAATATGGTTCCTTTGTCGTCAGTATTCAGCGCAGGAAGCTCTGGATATGGGACTGGTAAACACTGTTGTGCCTTTCGATCAGTTGGAAGACGAAACCGTGAAATGGGCGCACGAAATGATGCAACACAGCCCTATGGCGCTGCGCATGATAAAAATGGGACTCAATGCCGAACTTGACGGGCAATCTGGTATTCAGGAACTGGCAGGAAATGCGACTTTACTTTATTACCTGACAGATGAGGCGCAGGAAGGAAAGCATGCATTCCTCGAAAAGCGTAAGCCGGACTTCAAAAAGTTTCCTAAGTTTCCTTAATTAGTAAACAAGTAGACAAGATACAAGGTACTAGTAAGAACAAACTTGTATCTCGTGTCTTGTTAACTCGTATCTTAGTATGCTTAAAACTAGGATTATACCCTATACTCTCCATTTTAAGCGTCCCGTAGGGACATCGCGTGGAGTTTATCACGACCATAAAATATGGTATGTGGTGGCGGCTGATACATCCCGGCCCGAACGCTGGGGAATAGGGGAGTGTGCCCCACTTTTTGATCTTAGCTGCGACTATGACGAAAATTATGAGGATAGGCTATCTTATTTTTGCCAAAAACTGGAGCAGGACGGAAAACTGGATATAGAAACATTGCGTCCGTATCCATCCATTCTCTTTGGTCTGGAGACAGCAATGAGGCAGTTGGAGCAAGGCAGTTTCCGTTTATGGGATACTCCGTTTGCCCGGGGAGAGAAAGGGATTCCTATCAACGGGCTTATATGGATGGGCGATTATGATTACATGCTCGAACAGATAGAATCTAAGTTGGAACAGGGTTTTCACTGTGTAAAACTCAAGATTGGAGCCATCAATTTTGACCAGGAACTAGACCTCCTTCGCTATATCCGTAAACATTATGACCCTGATAAAATAACATTGCGTGTGGATGCAAACGGGGCATTTTCGCCGGACGATGCACCGGAAAAATTGAAACGGCTGGCCGAACTGGATTTGCATTCTATCGAACAACCCATTCGTGCCGGACAATGGGACGATATGTCCAGACTAACAGAAATAACACCTTTGCCGATAGCGCTCGATGAGGAACTGATCGGAGTTAACCAGCCTGAAGAAAAGAAACGCTTGCTGGAAACTATAAAACCGCAATATATTATTCTGAAACCTACCTTACATGGAGGAATCATCGGTGCAACCGAATGGATAGAATTGGCCCGGTCAATGGATATCGGCTGGTGGATAACTTCCGCTTTGGAATCGAATATCGGGTTGAACGCGATAGCCCAATGGTGTTCTACTTACAATAATCCGCTTCCTCAAGGGCTTGGTACGGGAGCATTATATACGAACAATATAGAGATGCCATTGTTTATACAGGGAGACTGTCTGTGGTACGAAATAAAAACGAAAAATGAAAAACGAAAAGTGAAAAATATTCTACATTTT
Organism: Dysgonomonas sp. UBA7710; assembly: GCF_002482385.1. Classification (GTDB taxonomy): domain Bacteria; phylum Bacteroidota; class Bacteroidia; order Bacteroidales; family Dysgonomonadaceae; genus Dysgonomonas. The sequence continues at coordinate 86,709 of NZ_DLFW01000023.1, forward strand.
TAGTTCTTCACTTTTCACTTATAAAATATATGTATCAACTTTACATAAAAAGACAAATAATAACAATAGACGGAGGCTCCTATACTCCTGATATTTTCCGGAGCAAAGGAATACCCGCCTTTGCCCTAAAGTCGGATTTTCATTATAGTCTTTATTTATTCCTGAAGGAATGGTTTTCACGTTCACCGTTGATTAGGGTACAAACATCAGGTTCTACAGGTATACCCAAAGAAATGATGGTGGAAAAAGAGCGGATGATGCGCAGTGCGGAATTTACCTGTTCTTTCCTCGGATTAAAAGAAGGAAACAAAGCCCTGCTGTGTATGTCGCTAGACTATATTGCAGGTAAAATGATGGTGGTACGTGCATTGATCGCAGGCCTGGACTTATATCCTGTCACCCCGTCCGGCAACCCGCTGAAAGATACAAAAGTTACGTTCGATTTTGCCGCGATGATCCCTATGCAGGTGTATAATAGCTTGGAGTCTGATAAAGAGCGGAAGAAACTGGAAAAAATAAAAAATCTGATAATAGGAGGAGGGGCGATCGACTCCCGTCTGGAAGAAAAACTAAAAACTCACCCTAACAAAATATATTCTACATATGGAATGACCGAGACCCTTTCGCACATTGCTTTGCGCAGGCTGAACGGAGAGAGTGCTTCCGGATCGTATATCCCGTTTCCATCTGTTGCGCTATCATTATCGGATGATAATACACTGATAATAGATGCGCCGTTGGTAACAAGTGAAAAACTTTATACGAACGATATTGCGGAGATAGATAAAGACGGAAGCTTCCGTATCACAGGACGCAAAGATAATGTAATTAACAGCGGAGGAATAAAGATTCAGATAGAAGAAGTTGAAAAGATACTGAAGCCCCTTATCAATAGCTCTTTTGCTGTTACATCCCTTCCCGATCCTAAATTTGGAGAAGTACTAATTCTTGCAGTGGAAGAAGATATTGATCCGGCTATATTTAAAGATATCCAACCTGCATATTATACTCCTAAGAAGATTATTAAGGTAGATAAAATCCCTTTAACAGAGACAGGGAAGATAAGCCGTGTAGAATTGAAGAAGTTGGTAAATGAACTTTAATGGGGTATTTTATCATCTTGTTCAAACTCTTTTCATATAATTATTAAAATAATATCCTTAAATCATTTAAAATTGCAAATTGTCATTTCGGCTTTTCGCTAAAAATCTTTATCTTCGGTGCATATATCTAATGCACATGAACATTATACTATTACAAACCGACATACAATGGCAAAAGCCAAATGAAAACAGGACGCACGCAGAGACGATAATCGACACGTTGCCACAGGCAGATTTGGTTATCTTACCTGAAATGTTTACCTCCGGTTTTTGTATGGCCCCCGCAGAAGTTGCGGAAAAGGCTGACACCGTGACTCTTCAATGGATGCAAACAATTGCTATGAAAAAGAAAGCGGCGATTGCAGGAAGCGTGTCAGTTGAAGACGGAGGAAGATATTACAATCGTTTCTATTTCGTAAAACCCGACGGCAGTTATACCGCTTATAATAAAAAGCATCTGTTTACATTCTCAGGTGAGGACAAAGAATATGCAGCAGGAGATGAAAGGGTAATAGTAGAATATAAGGGGGTTAGAATATTACTGCAAATCTGCTATGATCTGCGCTTCCCTGTATTTTCCAGAAACAGGGGCGATTATGATATGATTATCTATGTCGCCAACTGGCCTACCGTCCGTATCGATGCATGGAATACTCTGCTCAAAGCGCGCGCTATAGAGAACCTTTGTTATGTAGCGGGAGTGAACAGGGTAGGGAATGATCCCGGCAACAGCTATAATGGAGGTACCGTACTGCTCGATTATATGGGGAAATCCATTGTATCGGCAGAAGATGGTCTGGAGAATGCAGTTTGCGGAGAAATAGATATGCAGATGTTAAAAGACTTTCGTGAAAAATTTCCGGCGCTCAACGATGCCGATAAATACAGAATAATCAACTAAATGAGAGAAAAACTATTAATGCTGGGAGACCAGGCTATTGCCCTGGGTGCTATCCATGCAGGTATCACGGGAGTTTACGCTTATCCCGGAACGCCTTCTACAGAAATCACAGAATACATTCAGGATTCGCCATTGGCACAGGAACGGAATATTCACAGTCAATGGTGTACCAATGAGAAAACGGCTATGGAAACGGCTTTAGGCGTGTCGTATATAGGGAAACGCGCACTGGTGTGTATGAAACATGTGGGACTGAATGTAGCAGCCGATGCCTTTGTAAATTCGGCTATGACGGGAACAAATGGCGGACTGGTAGTCCTTGTGGCTGACGATCCCTCGATGCATTCTTCGCAGAATGAGCAGGACTCGCGTTTTTATGGTAAGTTTGCGTTTACACCTATATTCGAACCATCGTCGCAACAGGAGGCATATGATATGGTGCGTTATGCCTTCGATGTTTCGGAAAAATACGAATTGCCTGTCTTGATGAGACTGACTACCCGTATGGCACATTCGCGCGCTGTGGTTGAAATATCCGGAATCAGAGGACAGAATGAAATAAAGTTTCCCGAAGACAAATCACGTTGGGTACTGCTTCCTGTAAATGCGAGAAGAAGATACAACGAACTTTTGACTGCACAACCCGGACTGGAGAAGATTTCGGCCGAATCCCCTTATAATCTTTATAAGAAGGGTAGCAGGCAAGGTATCATTGCTTGCGGAATAGGGTATAACTACCTGATGGAGAGCTTTCCGGACGGATGTGACCGCACCGTGTTGAAAATATCACAGTATCCTTTGCCGAAAGAGCTTATACGGGAAGTGCTGAATGAATGCGATGAGGTCTTGATTCTCGAAGACGGACAACCTTTTGTAGAAGAGCAGCTTCGCGGATTGCTGGATGAAACAGGAAAGATTAAAGGACGCCTGACTGGTGAATTGCCACGGGTAGGAGAACTTACACCCGACAATGTTCGCGCAGCATTGGGTTTCTCGGTTAAAGTGTATCAGGGAGCAAGTGAAAATGTCGTAGCCCGTCCACCTGCATTATGTACAGGGTGCGGACACAGGGATGTATATGATGCGTTGAATGAAGTGCTCCGCGAATATGAGAATGCAAAAGTGTTCAGTGATATAGGTTGTTATACGCTTGGCGCATTGCCACCTTTCCGGGCCATAGATACCTGTGTGGATATGGGTGCGTCCATAACGATGGCTAAAGGTGCTGCTGATGGAGGTTTGTTCCCATCGGTAGCGGTTATTGGCGATTCCACTTTCACTCATTCAGGAATTACAGGATTGTTAGATGCCGTAAATTCGAATGCCAGTGTGACCATTGTTATTTCAGATAATTTGACTACAGCTATGACCGGAGGGCAGGATTCTGCAGGATACGGGAAACTGGAGGATATATGTCTTGGTGTTGGTGTGGAAAGAGAACACCTGCGCATTGTGATTCCGTTACCGAAGAATATAGAGGAGATAAAGGATATTATTCGTGAAGAAATTGAATATAACGGTGTTTCAGTTATTATCCCTCGCAGAGAATGTATACAGACACTGAAAAAACATGGAAAGAAAAAATAATATGAAACTCGATATAATACTTTCAGGTGTAGGCGGACAAGGGATACTTTCCATTGCTGCCATTATTGGAGAAGCCTCGCTTCGGGAGGGGTTGCATATCAAACAGGCCGAGGTGCACGGTATGAGCCAACGGGGAGGGGATGTACAGTCCAATCTCCGTATATCGTCGGTACCGATACATTCCGACCTTATTGCAAAAGGAGGTGCAGATGCCATTATATCATTGGAACCGATGGAGGCTTTACGCTATATTCCGTACTTATCCGAAGAGGGTTGGGTGGTAACCAATATTTCGCCTTATGTTAATATTCCCAATTATCCCGAACCGGATACGATCCTTAAAGAATTATCTTCATTGCCCAATGTCATACTTCTGGATGTGGATGCTATTGCTAAAGATGCTAAAGTGGCCAGGGCTGCCAATATGGTATTGCTGGGAGCTGCTTCTGTGATACTGGGTATAGAAGCATCAAAACTGGAAGAAGCTATTGCGCAGGTATTCGGCCGTAAAGGAGAATCTGTAGTGGATATGAATATAAAAGCCTTCAGGGAGGGGAAACGCGCAGGCGAAAAACAAATGGAATAATGAGAGGAATGATTCTTGTTTGCTATGTCTCAAGAACGAAACATCCGGGGTATTGCAGGCTAAGTGCCCGAGGATTATATTTTTTTGGTAAAAGTTTATCTATATAGTAAGCTATTAGCCCCTAGCTGTTAGCTTTTAGCTCTTTGAAAAAATAATTAGCAGATTTGTAAATTAGCATATTAGCAAATGTTTTAAACTAAAAGTGAAAGAAAATGAAAAACTAAAAATTAAGAGTGAAAAATATTTATCACTTATCACTTTTAGCTCTTCGTTTTTCATTTTTCGTTAAAAACATTGGCACATCGGCAAATTGATTAATCGGTACATTGATTTCTGTTACCTTTGTTACCTTTTATCCCCCGCTGGCGCGGACTTCCAGTCCGTGTCTTGTTGACAGGTCAAAAATGTTTGCTACACAACACACAGACACGGGACGTCTGCGCGAGCGGGGGGTGTAGAAATGAAAAGTGAAAAGCGAAAAATGAAGAATATGAGAGAAAAGTTGACAAATGAAAAACATATGAAATGTGTCAGGTTTGTCAGGTTTTAACAAGTATTAAGTTTTAAGTAAAAAGTAACAGGAATGAAGAAAGCGTAAATTGTGTTACCTCTGTTACTTTTTAACTATATATAGTTAATAAAAGTAAAATAATAAAATGAAAACAGCAGAAAAAGTTGTCAGATATGTCAGATTTTAACAAGTAGTATAAAAATGCAAAACAGAATATTCAGTCAGGATCTGGTAAATCAGGTTGTAAACGAACTAAAGATAGCCGATCTGGAGAAAGCTACTATAGGGGAGGTACTCCTATTGGCTTCGAGCCTCGAACAGATTACAGGCATTCCTTTTATCCGTATGGATCAGGGTGTACCGGGACTTAAACCCTGCCGGATAGGTATAGATGCGGAGAAAAAAGCGTTGGATGAGGGCGTAGCTTCGATGTATCCGGCTGCTGCGGGTATTCCTGTGTTGAAGGAAGAAGCATCCCGTTTTGTTAAAGCGTTTCTCGATGTTGATATATCATCAGGCTCATGCATACCGGTTACAGGTTCGGTTGCCGGTTCTTTCAGTTCCTTTATCGCCTGCAACCAACGAGATAAAGATAAGGATACTGTATTATTTATCGATCCCGGCTTTCCTATACAGAAATCCCAATTGAAAATACTTGATATTAAATATATAGAATTTGATGTCTACAATTACAGGGGGGGAGGCTTAAAAGCTAAACTTGAAGAATTATTGGAAAAGGGCAATATATCTTCTATCGTATATTCCAATCCGAATAATCCGGCCTGGATATGTCTGACGGAGGATGAATTGCAGATAATAGGAGAATTGGCCACTAAATATGATGTAATAGTTCTTGAAGATCTGGCTTACTTTGCAATGGATTTCCGTACCGACTTCGGTAAGCCTTTTCAAGCGCCTTTTGTGCCTACTGTGGCCAGATATACCGGTAATTACATTCTGATGCTTTCGGCTTCCAAGATATTCAGCTATGCAGGACAACGCGCCGCAGTTCTTTGTATTTCGGATAAATTATTTTCCCGTAAATTTGAAGCATTGGCGCAGAGGTATTCCGGTTCGGGTATTTTCGGACCTGTATTTATCGGGGAAATACTATATATGATAACATCCGGCATAACTCATTCCACTCAGTATGGCTATGCTGCTATGCTAAGAGCCGCATCGGACGGCGAACTGGATTTTGTGAAAGAAACAAGTGAATATGGCAGGCGTGCCCACCGTATGAAGGAGCTATTCAATAAATACGGTTTTCATGTAGTATATGATAAAGATATTGACAGGGATATTTCCGACGGATTCTTTTTTACAGTCGGTTATAAAGATATGTCCTGTGCCGAGTTGATGCGGGAGTTGCTTTATTATGGAATCAGTTCCATAGCTCTGTCTACTACAGGAAGCGAACAACAGGGCATCAGGGCGTGCTGCTCGCGCATGCATGATGATTTATACACTGTACTGGATGAAAGATTGAGGTTTTTCAGATTAGACCATTAACAGGATAAACGACTAAAAAAACTAACATATTATGATTTGGAATGAACCTAAAGAGTGCATGAGCCCCGAAGATAAGCGTAATCTGCAAGGTGAGCGTCTGCGAAAGCTGGTAGACAGAGTGTATCATAATACACCGTTCTATCGTCGCAAAATGCAGGAGATGAATATAATGCCTGACGATATAAAGACGGTGGACGATATTGTAAAGTTACCGTTTACTACGAAGCAGGATTTACGGGACAATTATCCTTACGGGTTATTTGCCTTGCCGATGTCTGAAATAATAAGGCTGCATGCATCATCCGGGACCACAGGCAAACCAACGGTTGTGGGCTATACCCGCCGCGATTTATCTATCTGGTCTGAAATGATAGCCCGTAGCCTGAGCGCGTACGGAACAAACCCGCACGATATTTTTTCGGTGGCATATGGCTATGGATTATTTACCGGTGGATTGGGATTGCATTATGGAGTAGAACGTCTTGGGGCAACGGTCATTCCCATGTCGAGCGGAAATACATCGAAACAAATTCAGCTTATGCACGACTTTGGAGTTACAGCCATTGCCTGTACTCCTTCTTATGCTTTATACCTGGCCGAAGCCATGGAAAAGGCAGGGATACCACGTGAAGAATTCAAATTGCGTACGGGTATTTTCGGGGCAGAACCGTGGACAGAAAATATGAGAAAAGAAATAGAAGCAAAACTTGGGATAAACGCTTACAATATTTACGGATTGAGTGAAGTGATGGGGCCGGGTGTGTCACACGAATGCCAGTACAAAGACGGGTCGCATATTATAGATGACCATTTTTTACCGGAAATTATATCACCTGATACATTGGAACAATTGCCATATGGAGAACAGGGGGAATTGGTATTTACCACACTTACAAAAGAGGGCTTGCCGTTATTGCGTTACCGTACAAAAGACCTTTGTTCAATGATAGAGGAACCCTGCAAATGCGGGCGTACCAGTGTGCGTATGAGCCGGATAGTAGGACGCAGCGACGATATGCTGATTATCCGTGGCGTGAATGTATTCCCATCGCAGATAGAAAGTGTAATACTGGAAATGGAAGAATTTGAACCGCACTATCTGCTGATAGTAGACCGGGTAAACAATCTGGATATACTGGAAGTACAGGTTGAAGTCCGCGACGGGTATTTTTCTGATGAAATCTCAAAGATTATGGCATTGAAAAAGAAGATAGCCCATCGCCTGCAAAGCGTGCTGGGAATCAGTGCCGATATAAAACTGGTTGAGCCGTACAGTATCAAACGAAGTGAAGGTAAGGCACAACGTGTAATTGATAAACGTATCTTTAATTGATTAGCTTATGACAATAAAACAACTATCTATTTTTGTAGAAAATAAGACAGGACGGCTGAACGAGGTAGCGCATGTACTGGGGAAGAACGGAGTGAATATGAAAGCATTCAGCCTTGCCGAAAGTGCCGATTTTGGGATTTTACGCCTGATAGTATCCGATGTGGATCTGGCTGTAAGGGTACTTAAAGAGGCTCACCTGGGTGTAAGTGTAAATGACGTGCTTTGTCTTTCATGTCCTAATACGCCGGGTTCGTTGGCTACAATATTGGAATATCTGGCAAAAGAAAATGTATTTATTGAATATATGTATGCCTTTTCGAGTGGTGAAAGGGCTAATGTGGTTATAAGGCCTACAGATATAAAAAAATGTGTGGAGATATTGACTGTGAATAATTGTGAATTATTGAATCAGGATAAGATAAAAGGGTGCTGATATCCTTTCCATAATAAAGCGACCTTTAGTCCGGTCCTGTTCCAAAGGTCGTTTATCATCAAACTAGTATAAGACAGAAGCTCCTAATATGCTGATATCCTCCTTTTTTGATATTCTGATTTCTAATTTCTTTACAGTTTCAGGATATGGAAATGTATCTAATGTTTCCATCATTGCAGGAGCAAAGAATTTGTAAGCATTGGATATGCTGCCACCCATAATTATAACAGAGGGATCGTACGCAAAAAGAATCACTTTCATCAGGTTACCAATGTGGTGTCCGGCTTCTTTCCATATCATTAAGGCTTCGTCATCTCCTTCAGATGCTTTATCAAAAGCCTCTCTTCCGGTAATTCCGTGCTCCCTCACAAAATAAGAACTGCTGCAATAGGACTCATAATCATATTCCAGATAAGGCAGGCACCCGATTTCTCCGGCACCGGTATTATCTCCGTTATATAATTTACCATCAATAATTATACCTGCACCTACACCTGTGCCTAAAGCAACCGCGACAATATTGCTGAAGCCATTACCTTCTCCGAAGTAATGTTCGCCGAGAGCAAAACAGTTGCAATCGTTATTTACAGAAACCGGGATTTTGAATTCTTCTTCCAGGATATCTTTCAGGTGTACTTCTTTCCACGAAGGTATATTCGCCACATTGTAGACGATACCTCTTTCGGCATCGACTACCGATGGAACACCTATACCTATGCTTTCTATATCCTGATTTATTAATTGGTGTATCATTCCTTTTAGTTGACCGATAACAGCCTCTTCCGGTTCGTTAGCCTTGCATGGTTCGGCTACCCTGCCGATTATTTTACCATTCGATACAATGCCCATCCGGACATTTGTACCACCTAAATCTATACCTATTTTCATACAGTCTGATTTCCTTCTTTTATGCTCACTTTCTTACTCTTATCTTTCCCCCAGTATAATGTCAGTTCGAAAGGAACGTTCGTCTCTATTATTACTGATGGCGTATCTTCCTGCGAATTGCGTTTGTTTACTTTCAGAGTCACCAGCCCGTCGGGGCCGAAAGGATAGCGTTCTATTCCGTGTGCTTCTGTCTGGGTAATATCCCATACAAGCGAATGATTGGCATAGTCGGAACGTATGCCCAGAATATATTCGATAAATATGGCAATAGGGGGTAAACCTGTCCAGCCCACAAAATCTTTGCGGGCCATAAATCCGGGTTCGGCAGCTTCCGGAGCATAATATTCCCAGAATGTGCCGGTGTTTTTATATACTTCGAATACATTGTTATAATGGTTTTTTGCAATTTCCTTAGCCTGTCTGGTATATCCTTTTTTATCAAGTCCGGTAATAACCATATAATTTGTTCCCGGCCATACACCTCCTTGCCAGTAGCGTCCTTTAGGATTATATTTCGGGTTGTCCGCCGAAAGGGACGGCACTCTGTGCGGGCGGTTGAATGTTTTAGTGTTTCCCAGTTCAGTAACCATTCTGTCCAGTTGTGTTTTATCCAGAACATCGGTATGTAAAGCCCAGAATGCACCGATTCCCTTAGTCGTATTCAAACTGCCGTCTGCGTACTGGTCGTATAAAAAGCCGGTTTTTTCATCCCACAGATTGTCGTGAACGTACTTTGTGAGTGCTTTTATTTCATCTTCAAATTCTTCAATTTCCTGCCAGCGTTCGAGATAGAATCCTATTTCGAGCAGGATATTTGCCATCAGTATTTGTTGCAGGCATGCATCCAGCCATACCATATGCCCGTGACTGTATATCATACTGTATTGTGGCTGTACACGTGGCATGTTGTCCATGCCGGTGCCCCAGCCGCTCGACCAATATGTACCGTTAGGCCATGTGCGGTTTAGTTTCAGCCATTTATAGTAGGCGCAAAGAGCCGGGAATATCTTGTTGAGGCGTTCATTATCCCCATATTGCCTGTAATATAATATCTCGCTCCACGGAAGCAGATTCGGGCCTGTACTTACCGGATCGTATCGTTCGAAGCAGTCGGCACCATCTGCTTTTATTTCACGGCAGATAAATCCGTCGGGGTGCTGTTTCGCGTAAAAATTATCCAATGTATGTTGGAAAGGGAAGAAATGGTATCCATAGCGGGCAAACATCATCATAAAAGATGAATCCCACATGAAAATGTTTCCGTTATACGCGGTATCCAGATAACTGGATACAAAACCTGAGCCTTTTTGCGGCTGGCGGATATTACAGATAGCTATCTGCCAGGCTTTCCAGTACATCTCCAATTCTTTCTCATGGCCTGTCCAGATAGGATTGGGTAATATGTTCTTAGCTTCTTCAAAACTTTTAGGGACAATCTCCTTTGGCTTAGCTATACGGTACTCGTTTTCTGTAACCAGAGCCTCTTTCACATAAGTATTCTTATATGGCAGGTTATACTTCTGCGGGGTTTCATCTGCTTCCTGCGAATAGATGGGGAAAGTCCCGAATAACAGGCTTGAAGCAATAATTGAAATACTTAGTATCTTTTTTTTCATATTCTAATTTATTCAGCAATAAATAATATATTATCGGGGAGTATGTCTTCTCTGATATTGCGGCTCGAATACCCGACTTCGAGCATCTCACCCATATAATCTTCGAAATAAAGTACAGTCAGTTCATGGAATCCTTTATCGAGAGCTACTTTCCCATCTGCCCGCCTCATGCTGTGAGAGCCGTCATTGTCAACGACCAATTGACCATCTATAAACAGCTTTGATCCATCATCGGAATAGGTATAGAAGCGGTAGACACTTTTTTCCGGTATTTTGATCCATGTTTTGAAAACAAATGCCATCGAATCCTGTGCTGTTGCTGGATCAATGGATATGTTTTTCAATATTCCGTTCTTTACAGGCTTTTCCTGTGCTATCTCGCCCGTATTCCTGAATCGTTTTCCTTCATAATAAGAGTACGATACCCCCTGTTGTTTTACCTTAATGCTCTTAGCGGCGAGATAAGTCATAGATTCTTCATCAACAGAAGATAAACCCGACGGGTAATAATATTTAAACTCTGTCCCCTCCTTGGTTCTTATCCATGTATCAAACTGGGACTTTCCTTCATACATGAGGATAATACGTGAGCCCCGTTCTAATTTTCCGTATGCATCTACTCCCGAAGTCCGGCCGAATGCCAGGGCAATTCCTTGGTCAATCCCGATATAATCGTTATCATGGTCATGTCCGACAAATATTCCCATCACATCTTTTTTCTCTATCATGGAGCAGAACATACCGGAATTGATTTCGGGTGATGCTATCCCTTCCTCTTTATATCCGATTGTATTTTCGTTGCCGACAATATTGTTGAATTCAAGAATTGGAATATGGAAGAAAGCTAATGCAGGTAGCGGAGTATTATTATTGCGGACGGTAAATTTATCGCTGGTGTTACGGTACCATTCTATCTGATCGAAATGTATCCAGTCATAATGTCCGTATTTATGTGCCGGTGGTTTATTATTTGTATCGATACAATATAGCAGAGCTGCCGTTCTTACTCCTTTAGAACTGTTTACAGGTAATGCATAATTTCCACTACCTGTTATTTGCGGTCCTTTTTCACCTATAAAATAAGGTAGATTTTCTATGATATCGAAGATTTCATTGCGGGAGACACCTGTCTCGGCATCATGATTTCCTAGGGTTACAGCCCACGGGATCTGTGCGTCTTCGAATATTCTGGCTATTGCCAGCCATCCTTCGCGGGCCGGTGCATCGGTAACAACATCGCCTGTAAGTACGGCTAAATCCGGTTTTTCTGTAGCTAGTACATGTTTGATTACATCGGTGGTTTCAATACAATTAGGTGATTTATTACTCCAGTGAATATCTGTGAATTGGGCAATTTTAAATTGTCCGTTATCCCTGAATTGTAGCTGTATATCTTTTTTGGGAATGGCCTTAAGCGTACCAAAACAGGATAGAACAGCTATTATAAAGAACATATATTTCTTCATAGAAAGCATTTTATGAATTTATAGTAGCTTTTTTACAAGCCTAATAAGGTTTTTATCTTATGGAATATCTGTGTGTTTTTATATACACCTCCGAATTTATCAGCACCCGGACCGTACGCATATACCGGCAGCATGATAGGAGTGTGGTCGTCAGTCATATACCGGGCGGTTATATGCCCTTTATCGAGTTCTCCGTCTACGAGGGTCAATCCTCCGGTTTCGTGGTCGCCTGTGATAATAATAAGAGTTTGCCCGTTGCTGTCCGCAAATTTCAGTGCTTCGGCGACAGCCATATCAAAACTAAGTGTTTCTAATATCGAGCCCGGCAAAGAATTTGCATGGCCTGCATAATCAATTTTTGCTCCTTCCACCATAAGAAAGAATCCTTTATTACTTGCTCCTGATAATTTCTTTATAGCTTCTTTTGTAGCCTGAGCAAGCAGAGTAAGAGTTTCTTCGGTCGCGGCTTTTTCCATCCGTTCGTCTATACAGACTACTTTATCATTGGCTGTGTTTATTTCATCAATGGATGTTGTTACCCGATATTTACCTTTTAGTTCTTCTGCCAGATTCCGTCCGTCTTTTCTTTTTGTAAATACCTCCATTCCACTACCATTCAGCAAAGTTAGTTTTCCATCCAGCAGCCAGTTTGTAATTTCGTCAGAATTATCACGTTCCACAGAATGTCCGTAGAAGGCGGCAGGAGTGGCATCGGCAACATTGCCGAGTGTAACCACACCACATGCATATCCTTCGGGGAAAAGAATATCAGTCATGGACGGGTAAGGGGTACCATCGTCTGCTGCACTGATGTGCCGGTTGCTATTTGACTGGCCTGTGGCAAGTGCACTGCCTGCCGCAGCGGAGTCTGTTGTATATGCATCTTTTGAACTGGTTTTCTGAAGACCTATATGTTTAAGCAAAAGAGTGGAAAGTCCACGGTTTACCGTTTCGGCAGCACATACCTGTGACAGCCCCATGCCGTCGCCAATAAGCATGATTACATTCTTAATGGGTTTATCAGCCCCGTCGTTCAGATAGGAAGGCTGATAGGTATCGATGCCTTTTGTCAATTGCAGCCTTTTATTATTAAAACCCTGAAATCCAACAGTTGTTTTATCCAATCTTTTGGCACGGGCTACGTCATCGGATACTTCCGCACTATTTCCCGCAATGTGATAATTCTTGTTATCGAAATGATAAAAATAATCGGTACATGCTTCTACCCGGTCGGTATTGATATAGTCTACGCCTATATTGTGAAATGTATTCCAAGCTGTAACTCCGTCCGGTGTTCCCCAAAAACGAATAGGTTTATTCAGTGCATGAACAGCTTCTATCGCCTTTATCACCTTGTTGTATTCATTCCGGATCATGGTTCCCTTTCCATTCCACTGCGAATAATCTTTGAATGGAAGACTTATCATGGCTATGCGTTTCAGTTGCCCGGAAGTATAGTCAAGTCCATTCCCGTCGAAAGATATAAAAGAAGGATATTTGGTAAAATCAGCCGGAGCCGGCCGTTCGCCCGATATAACCACGCGTACGGCATAAGGATTTACAGACGGATCAAATACCTCAGGGTAGGCCTTCAATTTTTTTACGAGGATATCTAAAGTCGGGTTTGCGGGTGTTTTCAGATCGATGAGTAATATGAAAGTCTTATCCGAATTTTTCCATGCCTTCCCGTTATTTTTCTTATACAGGGCTACGATTGGTTTAATATACGATTCGTCGAGAGTAGGAGCTGTGCCCAGATCCTCTTTATCGTGGGCTACCAGCAATTCATCCTTTCCATTTGTAGCGTATATATCTGCCTCTATAGATGCAACTTGCTGGGCATAAGCCTGATAAAAAGGCACTCGTTGTTCATAATCGTTATGTGAGTGAATCAATATTTGTTGTTGAGCAAATGTAATAGACGGACATACGATTAGCAATCCTGCAATTAGAAATAGTTTTAATGCAGAAAAACTTCTGTTCAAAATGTAAGTCATAAGATTTTGATTATAACAGGTTTATTCAATTTCTATCTGAGCTGTTACGGCAGAATGGTCGGAAATGAATTTAGCATCCAACTCTTCAGGTATAACAGTGTGTTTTAATACTTTGGTATCTGGTTTTACGAAAACATAATCTATAAACTCGCGTTTTTCGAGAGGTACTTGTCCGAACCCGTGAAATGTCCAGTTCGTTCCACTTTTTACAACGGCTATATCTTTGGTATGCATCAGATAGTTTGGATTTGCCGGATCTGTGACATGCTTGATAACATCCGAATCAGGTGTAGCATTAAAATCTCCGGTCAATATAACAGGCAGGCCTTTGCTTAACTCTCCTATACGTTGTAGAAGTAGAGTCACACCTTCCTGACGGGCTATTTTTCCTACATGGTCAAGATGTGTGTTAATAAAGAATATTTGTTTCTTACTGCCGGTTTCTTCCAATACAATCCATGTGGCGATGCGTTCACATGCTCCATCCCAGCCTTTGGAACCGATAACTTCAGGTGTTTCGCTTAGCCAGAAATGCCCGGATTTAATTTCTTTAAATCTATCTTTTTTGTATAGGATGGCACAATATTCGCCTTTTTCCACCCCATCTATACGGCCAATCCCAATAGCATTGTATTCAGGCAGAGACGCTTTCAGATCGTTCAATTGATTTACTAATACTTCCTGTGCACCAATGATATCTGCATTCTGGGCTTTGATGGTTTGTGCTGCAATATCTTTTCTGTATTGCCAACTGTTGAGGCTATCGCCCGGATTATCGTAACGAATATTGAAACTCATTACATTCAAATCAATCGGTTTACTTTTTGTACAAGATACTAATAGTGATACTACAGCAAATAAATAGAATAATCTTTTCATGTCAGTAAGGTTTATTATTTTATAAATAGATTCGATTCCGGGATATTTTCAAACTCTGAGGCGTTCGTTTTTTTCCAGCCCCAACTCAGGTGCTCGCCTTCATAGTCCTCAAAATACAATAGTTTATACGAATGATAACCTTTTTTCAGGGCAATACGTCCTGTGGCTGTTATGGCAGCATGTGACCCGTCGTTGTCAACAATTTTAAGATTGTCGATGTATAAGACGCTGCCATCGTCGGACTTGGTCATAAATTCATATATACCATCTTCTGCTACAAAGATAACACCACTAAATATAAAAGCAAAATGATCGGCATGTTTTGCCCCGTTAATTGTTGGTTCGGGAAGAATACCTTTGTCAATTAGCTTGGAGTTCTCTATCTGATTCGCCGAATGATAATATCCTTCGTAGTAACTGAAATTTGTACCTCTCTCCTTACCCTGTGCCATAACCGGCTCTCTGAAGACAGCCTTTTTAGCCTCAATTGTAAATGTTTTGCTTGGAATATAGCCGTCTTTAAATGCTTTGGCTTTTATCACTGTTGATTCGGATATTTTTATAGGTGCGGAATATACGGCGGATGATTTGTCCGGTTCTTTTCCATCCAATGTATAATAAACTTTTGCATCCATAGTTGTAGTGGCCAGGTCTACATCAATGCTATTAACGAATAAATCCAGATCTTTGGTTGTAAAAGGAATAGAAACTGTTTTATCTGTTGTCATGGAATATGGATAAGCAGATTCGGCAACTCCTCTGTTCAGATTCGGAACAGAAGACAGGCTAAAAATCAGATCGCCTCCTTCCATCAAATCCTTATAAGTAATATAGTTGGAAAGTATTTCCCTATTGTTTAAAGTAACCTTATCTATATAGAGATTTTCTTCAGGCTTATTAGCTTTGATTGTCAATGTTTTTCCATTTGCCAACTTTATATAGGCTTCTTCAAACAGCGGTGTTGTCAACGAGAATTCATTTGCTCCCGGGCATACAGGATAAATGCCGAGGCTACTCAGTATATACCATGCCGACATCTGGCCGCAATCTTCGTTCCCGCTGATACCTTCCGGCGTTGGCTGATACATTTCGGACAGGATACGACGGGTCATAGACTGTGTCTTCCATGGCTGGCTTACATAATTGTATAGATAAGCCATATGATGGCTGGGCTCATTGCCATGGGCATATTGTCCGATAAGGCCTGTTATATCCGACATGTGTCCGTCCACTTTCGATTCGGTGATGAATAAACTATCTAATTGTGCTACAAAACAGTTTCGGCCGCCAAATAATTGGATGAGTCCGTTTACATCGTGTGGTACAAAAAAACGATATTGCCATGCTGTGGCTTCTGTATATGCCCTTCCGGGTTCGAACGGATTAAAAGGATAGTCCCAGTTTCCATCCATACGTTTTCCCCGGAAAAATTTTGAATGTCCGTCAAATACATGAATATAAGACAATGCACGTTCGGTGTACTTTTCAAAATCCTCTGTTTTACCCAGTTCTTTCGCTATCTGGGCTATACACCAGTCGTCGTAGGCGTATTCGAGCAGGCAGGATACGGATTCTCTTTTAATGTTAGAGGGTATAAACCCGTATTTGATATAATAGTCAGAGCCTTTTTTGTTATTGTCAGAAGAAATTTTCATGGCTTCATAGGCTTTGTCTACATCGAAGCCCCTTATCCCTTTCATATAGGCATCTGCAATCACGGATACTGAATGGTAACCGATCATGGTTCCGGTTTCCCCTGCCGATAATGGCCAGATGGGTAATTCTCCTGATATATCATACATTTTCAGATATGAATTGATTATATCGTTTACCAGAGTTGTGTCGGTAAGTGTGATGAGAGGATTCCATGCGCGAAATGTATCCCAAATGGAAAACGTTGAATAATATTTGCGTCCTGCCGGTATTGTATCTGTAGTCATATCGTGCCGGCGAAATTGTCCGTTTACATCACTCATAATGTTGGGGACAACTTTCGTATGGTACATCGCGGTATAGAAGTTTTTAAGATCGTGTTCATTATCTCCTTTTACCGTAATATCAGAGAGAACTTTGCCCCAGAGATTACGGGCCTGTTTGTGTACTGAGTCGAAATCAAATCCTGTTACATCATGATCCAGATTCAGCCGTGCATTTTCTTCGCTTACAACTGAAAAGGCAACTTTTGCAACAACAGGTTTTCCTGTGGATACTCCGAATTTCAGTACAGCTTGTTGATTATTATTTTTTGCTGTATCGCCGTCTTTCAGAATCTTACCGTCATTGATAAAATCGACTGACTGAAAGTCTTTGGAAAACTGTGCAACGAAAAATACATACTGATTTGTTACCCATCCTTGTGTACGGCGCATCCCTGTTATCTCATTACTTGCAGTTTGCTTTATAATGAGAGAGTCTATTGTTTCTTCGGCTAACAGGTGGGCCATGTCTATGATAATTGTTTCATTTTTGCCTTTGGCGAATGTATAGCGGTGTACCCCTGTATATGTAGTGGCTGTCATTTCAGCCTTGATGCCTTCTTGGTTAAAGTCCACGGAATAATATCCGGGAGATGCTTTTTCGTTTGTATGTGAAAAAGCCAATGGTTTGAAAATATAACCTTTTTGAACCTGTATTATATCTCTGGTTGTAGGATGAAAAAGTACATCACCCAGATCGGCACAACCTGTACCGCTAAGATGTGTATGCGAAAACCCGATAATGGTGGAATCACTATAGTGATAACCTGAACATGCGTCCCAGTCTCCGGTTCGGGTATCCGGGCTTAATTGTACCGCTCCATATGGTACGGTGGCTCCGGGATAGGTATGTCCGTGAAATCCCGTTCCTATAAAAGGGTCAACATAATCGACCGGGCTTTTCAGGATAGGAGAGCAAGCTGTTAATAATCCGATAATAGATAGAAAGAATAATTGTTTTTTCATATAGGATATTGCATTAACTGCAAATTTTAATAATAATGGGCATTAAACAAGTAATGCCCATTATCTCATAGTTGATTACTTTAGTGTCAGTGCCTTGTATTTAATCCATTGGATTCTGTTTTAATTTTCCGTTAGCTTTCACCACTTCGTCCGGATTGTATGGGAATACAATATCGGTGGAAGGATTGAACGTTCTCGCGCTCCATACTTCTATGACTGTATACGGGGAGTCGGGCTTGCTTCTGTCGGCATGTTTCCGTCCTCGTTTTGGCGCATTTAGCTTGTCCCATTCTTTCCAACGTTTCAGGTCCATAAAACGATCCGTGAATTCCCCTGCCAGTTCACAGCGGCGTTCATGTTTCAGGTCAGCTAATGTGGCATTTGTATATACGTCTCCCAGGCCAGCCCGGCTTGTCAATCTGTTTAGTTCTTTAGCAGCATCCGTACCTTTACCTTGCATAATCAAGGCTTCGGCTTTGAATAATACCATCTCGGCATGCCGTATGATAGGGAGATCCAAATCTGTGGTTGGACGGTCGCCGTTTGTGGATACTGTAGTTGCTTCACCCGAACCTTTACTGTTTACTGCCCCGTATGAGAAAGGCTCCATATATTTAGCCAGCATAAAGCCACATTCGAGGTCTGCTGTGGAATAGAATTTTCTTTTTTCACCGAAAAAGGTAAATTCGTCATTGTATTCCAGTATTGTAACAGCTCTTCTTTTATCGTTAGGGGCAAATTCTTCATACAGACCAAGGGTAGGTTTGAAATAACCCCAGCCGTTGTAACGTCCCCATGCTTTATTTTCAAGTACTACACCCGGAAATATAGAGCCGGCGTAATTGTATCCTGATGAATTTACAGACCAGATATATTCGGAAGACCAGTTGTTCGCTATTTTAAATACGTCTTCGTAATTACCTAACAGAGCTCTCTTTCCTTCTGTTTCTATTTTATCAACCAACGGCGGTATCAAAGCCCATTTCGATTCATCGTATTGTGCCCAGTATGCATATGTCTTAACCATAAGTGCCCAAGCCGCTGCTTTATGTGCACGACCTTTATCGGTGTCATTATATGTTTCGAAGAAAGGGAGTAGTCCGGCTGCACTTTCCAGGTCTTTGACGATGAGATCATAGTTTTCCATCACAGTTGCCCGTTGAACAGGAATAGAGTAGATAAATTCTTCATAAGTTTTGTAAGAAGTATCCTCATATTTGTCGAACGGTACACCCTGATCGGCACGTCCGTGGCGATATGCAATGTAGAAATGACAGAATGCCCGCATAAAGTATGCCTCACCTAACCTGATCTTTTCAACATCTGTAAGGTTATCTTTTCGTACCAGATTGAATACAACCCAGTTGGCACGGGAAAGATACTGTGTGAATGTTTCCCAGTTTTCTCTCAGGGAGGATTCGCGTCCGGTAAAGGTAAAATTGGCCAGGTTATTCTGGTCGGTACCTCTGTTTCTTCCGTAAATCATATCGTCGCCGCCTCCGGCTTGCTCCCAAAACAGGTTGCGTCCGAAAGTTTCTTCGCGGTTTAGTATCCAGTAACATGCATCGATTGCATTCGTTGCATCTTTCTCATTTTTGAAAAAGTTACCCACGCTTGGCTCTCTTTCTGCTGTGACATCCAGGAAGTCACTACAAGAGATAAATCCTACCGATAAGAATAGTATTATTAAAGATTTATAGAATTTCATATATTCAAATTTTTAGGATATTAATAAGTTAATTTTACACCTACGGAGAATACGCGGGGAACAGGATATTTACCTCCGTCCAGACCTTTTCCTCCTACTTCCGGATTTATACCCGAATAGTTAGTGAATGTATGTACATTGTCTACACTGGCAGATACTGAAAGTGAACTTTTTCTTTCATCCAGCCGTGGAGAAATACTGCGGAATATTTTATCGAAGTTATAAGATACCGTAATATTTTTTATCCGCATATAAGATGCATCCTCAATATAGAAATCCGAGATATTAGAGAAGTTACCGTTGTCGTCTGATGATGTTAATCTTGGAACTTCATTGCTGTTAGGCCATGCTTTTAATATATCGGTAGACCTGTTGAAGTTTACCATCGATTCGTTCAGTGTAACATATTTCATGGCATTGAAAGCTTTCAAACCACCTACTCCTTGCAGCATAATGCTGGCACTGAGATTTTTCCACGTAAGTCCGGCTGTGAGGGCATATGTGATTTTAGGTGTATAGCTGCCAACATACTCTCTGTCATCATCATTGATAACTCCATCGCCATTTGTGTCTACAAATTTTATATCTCCTGCCTTAGCCTTAGCTTGCATGCGTTTTCCATCTTTATTGACATAGGCTTCTGCTTCTGCGTCTGACTGGAACAGGCCATCTGTTTTATATACCCAGAATGAGTAAAGAGGGTCGTTTTCTCGTGTGCGGAACGGATTTAGCCCGCGGAATTCATCATTTTCTATCCATACCGGTTTTTTACCCGTTTGCGGATCTGCCGGGCCTATATCTGATACCCAGTTTTTCAATGTTGCAAAATTGGCATTGATGTAATATTTTACATCGCCCACTTTGTCATTCCATCCTGCCGAGAATTCCCAGCCTCTGTTTTTTACTTCTCCCTGATTGATGTACATCGGTTCAGGTCCGATATATGAAGGCCATCCTGTATCTTGTCGTTTTATTAAATCTTTAGTCGTTTTATTGAAGAAGTCGACAGATAGGTTAAGCCTGTTTTTTAATAATTCCAGATCGATACCGAAATCCAACTGTTCCGAAGTTTCCCATGTCAGATATCTGTTGAAGGCTTCTCCGTTGTATACCATTGATGGAACCAGCGGTGTATTGGAGCCTACTTGTCCGCCCACATCATTAGAACTTTCAACTACAAATGTAGGGTCACCATAGTGGAATGGTACAGAGCCGATATTACCGATACGCCCCCAACTTGCCCGTAATTTTATCAGATTGAAAATGTCCGATTTAGGCATATACGGTTCGGAGGTAAGCTTCCATGCAGCTGTAACCGCAGGAAAATCTCCATGTTTTTTGTCTTTAGGCAAACGTCCGGCGTTGTCGCGGCGTAGAGATGCTGTTGCAAAATAGCGGTCGTTGAAACTGTAAGATGCACGTCCTACAACAGAAACATTGTTGTCAGGTTCGGTATATGCATCACCTACAAATACTTTCTGGCTGTCGCCCCAGTTCAAATATTGGAATGCTGTGGTTTCGTTATTGAAGCCTTGCGCACTCACATTAAAGTCTCTGCGACGTTGCTGGTTAGCAGTGGTAGAAAGCATAGCTCCAATATTATGTCCGCCTACCGATTTGCTGTAATTCAATGTGTTTTCTACTTCCCATCTGTAATAACGATAGGTTTCATAATCCAGACGATTGGTCATATTCGGTTTGCCCGGCTCAGGTCTCATCGGATTGAAATTCTTATAGAAATAATTGGTTAGACGATAAGTCAGACGTCCGGTATACTTTAGTCCGGGAGTGAAAATATCATCTATATCAAGGAAGGTCGATGAAGATATCGTAGTCGGCCTGCTGTAAGTATTGTTCGATTCCAAAGTACGCAGAGGATTGACAACATCTCCGTGAATATCTGCAAAGTTACTTCCATATTGGGCAATATATGCCGGATCTTTAGGCGCTGTACCTCCAAATGTTCCATCGGAATAATATGCTTCGGCATTGCGGGGCATCATCAGTGCCGAAAGGATGACACCAGTATATCCGCTATCAGTATTGGTTCCCCTGCTTCTTAGGTTTTCCCAATAAAAATCTTCTCTGATCTTGATGTTATTACTGATCTTGAAGAATGCATTATAACGCATTGTAATATTTTTGTTATATGTATTCAGCAATACTCCCTGATCGTCGTTATATTGCAATGATAATCTGTTGGCAAAATCCTCTGTACCTCCACTTATAACGAAGCTGTGCCTTTGAGATAGTGAATTTCTGAATATTTCATCTATCCAATCGGTGCGGGTTTGGGCTATATAGGGGTTTTTAACGGGATCCCATCCGTCCGGCAGGCTGTTTCCTGTTGCTGCAAGAGCTTGTTTTCTCACTTCTCTCTGCTGCTCGATGGTCAGAGACTGCGGCAGATTGGTCGCCTGACTGATACTGTATGTGCCTTCATAAGATATTCTGGGTCTTCCGGCTACAGCTTGTTTGGTTGTAACGAGTATAACCCCCGCCGAACCGGAATAGGCACCATAAATAGCAGCCGATGCTGCATCTTTCAACACTACCATCGATTCTATATCGTTAAAGTTTACCGGAGCTCCGGGAACACCATCTACTACCCATAGAGGGGATTCCCCGGACCGGGATCCTTTCCCCCGGATAACAACACTTGAAGCCACAGTCGGGTCACCTCCATTTTTGGAGACGGTAACACCCGGAATCTGACCTTGTAGCAAATCCTCGGCTTTTGATACCGGACGGTTTTTAAGTTGGTCTATATTTTCCAGTGTACCTATGGATGCGGACAGGTCAGCTTTACGTGCAGCCATACCGAAACCTAATATAACTACTTCATCCAGTATCTTGGTATCCTCTTTTAATACGATATTGACAGAGGTCTGATTGGTGATCCGGATTGTTTGTGTTACAAAACCGACATATCTTATTTCTATCGTTGCATCTTCCGGTACATTGATGCTGAACTTACCTTCCAGGTCTGTTGTAGTACCGTTTGTGGTTCCTTTAACCAATATGCTTACTCCGGGTAGTTCCAGACCAGCTTCGTCTTTAATAACACCGGTCAGCCTTTTAATATTGCCATCTTGTTGGGCAGCGTTTGAGAACTGTGCCGTTAAGCTTTTGTCAGACAATACAATTTGCTTGTTGTCTTTTATGTAATAAGTGATATTTGTATTTGAAAAAAGCTTGTCTAATGTATTTTCTATAGAAGAATTAGAGACTTGTATATTTACATTATTATTCAACTCGGATAATTCGTTGTTGTAAAAGAAGCTATATCCTTCGGCTTTCTCTATTTGCTGGATAACCTGCCGGATTCTCTGGTTCTTGACATTTAAAGTGATTTGAGCGGAAATTGTTCCGCTGAAAAATAGCATTAAATAAATTAAGGTAATGCGAAGTGCAAATTTTTTGAATTTTTTCATGTGTTTTTGTGTTTGAAATCTGCATAATGTATGAACTTCAGGCATTCAAATCTGGCCACAATATACCTTCCTGATTTCTATTTCTGATATCAGATTTAAGGTGTAAGGGTTGTGTTTTGAATGTGTTTTGGTGTCCGGATTTATTCCAAACGTTTCTTTCTAGGTTTTCTTCATAATCAATTAAAGTTTAAGGTTTCTCGACTTTTTTACTCTCGCTTATTTCGACAGTATTGTTATATATCTTGTATTGTATCGGAGCAGTCAGGCTTATGATTTCAAAAACATTTCCCAGACTGTTATTCTTTATTACTCCGGAGAATCTGTAGTGTTTCGCTGATTCTGATGTAAATACAATATCAATATTATATATACGGGATAATATTGTACCGATTTCTTCCAGGGACTCACCATAAAAAGCCAATTCATTATTTCTCCAGATCGCTACATTCGCAACATCGTATGTGTCTGTCATAGTGAATGCCTTATCTTCCTTATTATAAGTAAGGCGTTCATTCGGATTGAGAAGCATATCTTTTTTGTTATCGCTTACTTTCAACTTACCCTCTACTAATGTAACAATAACCGTTTTATCTGTTTGGTATGATTTTATATTAAAACTTGTGCCTAATGCTTCTACATCTATATTATTGGCTGTAACTATGAATCTTTTCTCTTTATCTTTAGCTACTTCGAAATACGCTTCGCCTTCTAATATGATTTTCCTGTCATTTGTATTATAGGCATTATCATATTTGATTCTGGAATCAGAGTTCAGCCAAACTGATGTGCCATCAGGTAATAACAGGTTTGCTTTTTGTCCTTTATCTACAGAAACTATAAACTCTTTCATAGAGTGCAGGCTCATCCGGGTTATATAGTACGAGCCCAGTCCGACGATTATTAATAAACAGGCTATGGCAGCATACTGCCTGATAAGAAGCCATTTATTTTGCTTGTCCGTTTTGACAGATGAGGACAGAAGTTCAGAATCATTAATCCTCGTTTGCAGTTCTTCAAACATTCGTATCTGAATATCTTCGTCCAGATCATCTGAAACATTTTCCCATTGTCGTAAATAGGCTGAAAATATCTCTTCTTTTGTTCCCGGTGATTTAAACCATTCCAGCAACGACTGTTCTTCTTCGATGGAGGTTTTACCCCTCATAAAAGAATCTAGTAATTCTATGTAATTTCTTTTTTCCATCTATTCAATTTTATATATCTGTATCTATCCCTAATCCCTTACAGGCGGAATAAATAAATTCTTTATTTTAACATTAATTAAATGTTTTGGGCTAAAAATAATAATGCAAGGAGGGTGAATTGTCCTTTCATCTTTTCTTTGAGAAACAGTAATGAACGGTAAATTTGAGTTTCCACCGTTTTTTCGGAAATAGCCAATTTAGACGCTATTTCTTTATTTGTCAATCCTTCTTTGCGGCTAAGAATAAAAATCTCTCTGCGGGAGGGGGGAAGTTGGTCTATAATGTTGTTTATGTAAGATTCGAAAAAGGCTGCGTCAAGTTTTTCTTCGGTTTCGTGGTCTGTATCATTGTTGTTTGTTTGGGATACTGCCAGGAATTTGCTCATTTGCAGTAAGCGTTCGGTTTCTTTATAAACCAGGTTGCGGGCTATTGTGTACAGATAAGATACAAAACCTTTATCAGGATCTATTTCTTTGTGCAACTCCCATATTTTCAGAAAGCATGTTTGAGTTATATCTTCTGCAAGAGATTTGTCATATAAGATTGAATATACGAAATTGTATAGTTTAGGATTATATTTCCAATATAACAGTTCAAAAGCTGCTTTTTGTCCATCTTTCAGTCGAAGCAGTGTTGTTTTATCTATATCGTTTTTAGGACTACTCATTGGCCTCTTGATAATATAATGCAATGTTAGTAATTTTTTAAGATACGAGCATTGAAATTGAATAGAAAAAGGTTTTTCTGATTTCATATTTTAAGATGAAGTTGTGCTGTATATGGCTTGTATACTTAATTTTAGTATATTCTGTAATAATTTGTCAATTTTACACTTAGTTTTAACTAAATTGTCCTTGTTTATGTTGCAAATGCTGTTTATTTTTGTGTCGGGTAAGCCTTGAATGTTCATAAAATAATATAGAAAACCCTTTTACATCTTTCCAACGTGGAATTATGGCAGTGAAGACAAGATTTTAGACAAACTATTTGTAAGTACATGGAAATGTCCGGCAAGATAATCGCCGGACATATGTATTTTATAATTATAATCTGACTTTTAATCCAAATTATACAATGTGTGAAGCCTTACTTTAGAACTGTCATTAGCTGATAGTTTATCATCGCCTATTTTCTCAAACAAGATCATGAAGTGTGGAGACACTATATAATATTGAGTTATTAACAGCTGGTGTATATTTGTCTGAAAGCACAATAATGGGTTATGCCACAAGATTTGTTTATCTTTTTTTCCGTATGTGCTAATTCTGATAATTTACTGTGATTTATTATCTTTTAACATGAAAAATAGTGTTTTTGATTTTGTGATTTTTAATTTTGCACAATATAATTGTGTGATGTATATGTCAGAGGATTTGAAATTAAATAATCAGTTGTGCTTTCCGATATATGCTTTGTCCAGGCAGATAACAGCACTCTATCGTCCTTATCTGGAAGAATTAGGGCTCACTTATCCTCAATACCTCGTATTAATGGTGTTATGGGAGCGGGGATCGGCAACCGTAAAGCAATTAGGGGAGCTTTTGTGGCTCGATAGCGGTACGCTCACACCATTACTGAAGCGAATGGAAGCGAATAAACTTCTTAGCAGAGTGCGTTCAAGAGAAGATGAGAGGATAGTGGACATAATAATCACAGATAAGGGGAAAGAATTGGAAAAGCGGGCCGAGTTGATCCCCCCTGCAATGAAAAAGCAGTTAAAGCTAACAGAAGAGCAACTTATACAGTTGCGTAATCAGTTGAATAAGATATTATTGATAACATGTAGTGAGAAATAAGCATATTTTTTAACATAATAACAACAATGAGTTTATTAGATACATTTAAATGGCGTTATGCCACAAAGAAGTTTGACCCTGCTAAGAAGGTAGATCAGAAACTTGTAAACGAAATCGTCGAAGCTGCCTGGCTTGCACCCACATCG
Source organism: Dysgonomonas sp. UBA7710 (assembly GCF_002482385.1). Classification (GTDB taxonomy): domain Bacteria; phylum Bacteroidota; class Bacteroidia; order Bacteroidales; family Dysgonomonadaceae; genus Dysgonomonas. Next base: position 112,752 of record NZ_DLFW01000023.1, read on the forward strand.
TCAGGCCTGCAGCCTTTTCAGGTAATAGAGATAACCAATCAGGAATTGAAAGAGAAGATAGTTCCCATTGCCTATAACCAGCAACAGGTTGCCGATGCTTCTCATGTACTTGTTTTCGCAGCTTGGGATAATTACACATCTCAGCGTATAGATAATATATACAGGCATACTACAGAGGGGAGAGGGCAAGAGCCCGACCGGTATAACGATTACACAGACAGACTGAAGAAAGCATATCTGAACCGTCCGTCTGAAGTGAATTTCGAGCATGCAGCGCGCCAGTCTTATATAGCCTTTGGTTTTGCTATTGCAATGGCTGCCGAACTGAATGTGGATTCAACTCCGATGGAAGGGTTTGATAATGATGCATTGGATAACCTTCTAGGGTTGAAAGAGTTAGGGTTGAGGAGTGTAACGGTATTGCCGTTGGGTTATCGTGACGAAGTAAATGACTGGCTGGTGAACATGAAGAAGGTTCGTCATCCGAAAAATGAATTTCTTATTGAACTAAAATAATAATTTCGAGGTTTATATTATAATAACGCGTCGAAGATCAGAATACTAACTTATATAAATTAAAAATTATGGCAACAGTTACATTTAAAAATGACATCACAGTAAACACCAGCGGGCAATTGCCGGCAGTAGGTTCAGTAGCACCGGAATTTGCACTTGTAAAGAACGACCTTTCAGAAGTGTCGTTGAAAGACCTTAAAGGTAAAACAGTAATATTAAATATCTTCCCAAGTCTTGATACAGGTACATGTGCTGCTTCGGTTCGCAGATTCAATAAAGAGGCGGCTGCACTTCCTGATACTGTAATCCTTGCGGTTTCTGCTGACCTTCCGTTTGCTGCAGGTCGTTTTTGCTCGGCAGAAGGCATTGACAATGTAGTTCCGGCTTCTGTATTCAGGAATGCGTCTTTTGCTAAAGATTATGGGATATTGATGCTTGATGGTCCGTTGAAAGGCTTATTGGCCAGGTCGGTTGTTGTCATCGATGCTAATGGCAAAGTCGTATATACAGAACTGGTTCCTGAAATTACAAACGAACCAAATTATCAGCCGGCTTTAGCTGCTGCTAAGTAATAAGTAAAACCGGATAATATCACAGGGCTTTTATTTCCATGATAAAAGCCCTGTTCTGTTAATTTTCAGCATGGATATTAAGAATTGGGTAATATCTACATAGCGAGGATTAAAATTAGATTATCTTTGTCCTGAGAATATAGGTTTATAACCTTAAAAACAGATTGATGTGAAAAGATTATTCCGTATAATATATAGTAAACAGTTCGTAATTGGTATAGGAATTATAGGCTTTGCCCTGCTTTTAAACCGTTATTCCCTTTTGTTCGACTTTTTCTTTGGGCTGCTTTTGTCGGCAGGAACCATTCTTGTATTGGCCGGCTTGCTATCTAAGTTCCGGGTGATGGATAAATTAAAAGTGATTAAAGGAAAGTATCTGAGCCGATTCGCCCGGTAAGCTATGAAAATAAAACCTCCGATATATTACGGAGGTTTCTGAATATTAGCCAAAGTTTGTTTAGAGTCAGAAAATCTGATTATTAATCAGGACTTTACAAGTCTATTGTTGATAGTTTGAGGCACAAGATATAAAACTTTCTTAATATCTGCAATATAATAGGATAATTTATACATTTTTAAGTAGTTAGAAGCAAAGATTCTTTTGGATAGCGCTAATATATTTCAAATAAACGTGTCCTGGCCAATAAACAAGCGCCTATTACCCCTGCCTTATCTTTCAGTTTTGATATCGCAATCGTTGAATCTTTATTCACCAGATTAAGCGAATATTTGCGGATCGCTGTTTTTACGGGTTGCATAATATAGTCCTCGGTCATAGATACCGTTCCCCCTATAATGACCATTTCGGGATTAAAGACATTGATAAGCCCGGCAATCTGTTCTCCAAGTTTTTGTCCGATCTCTTCCACCAGGTCTATACAAAGTACATCTTCTTTATTTACGGCGGCAATGATTTCGTCTAATGTCACGGACTCATCTTTCAATATTTTTTTCGATAATAAGGAGGAGGCACCGTCATGAACCAGTTCGAAAAGGCGCCGGTGCATTGCCAGTCCCGAGGCTTCGGTTTCCAGACAACCTTTTTTACCGCAATGGCATAGTATTTCATTGTCGTATATTTTCATATGGCCAAATTCTCCTGCAAATCCCGATTTTCCGGTATATACTTTCCCGTCTATAATGATTCCTATGGCCAGTCCCCAACTTATATTTACGAATATGATGTTTTTTTCGCTGTTTACGCAGCCCGACAAATATTCCCCATAGGTCATGGCCCGGGTGTCATTGTCGATAGTAACCTTGTAACCGTTCAATTTTTCACTAAGAATCTCAGCCAATGGTCTTTCTTCAAAATAGAAAATACTGTAGCTATATCCGGATTCAGGGTTTACCCGCCCCGATATATTCACATTTACATTCAGTATTTTATTCTTATCTACAGTCTGTTTATCAATGAATGCAAGGATTAATTCGCACAACTTGTTCATTGCTTCAGGGGTATTCTGCATCTGATAAGGAATGCCCATCGTCAGGTCTACCATGTCTCCCTTAAAATTAATCAGCCCGATATTTATGGCCGACTGTTTCATGTCAACGCCTATAAAATAGCCGGATTCGGGATTTAGTCCGTATAGGTTAGGGTATCGTCCTCCTGTTGTTTCCAGTTTACCGTAATCGTTTATATATCCATCTTCGCACATTTCACTGATAAACTTAGTCACGGTAGGTATGCTTAAATCCAGTTCTTTCGACAACTCGGTGATGGTTGAACTTCCATTTTGGATATAATAATTAATAATATTCTTCTTGATTAAGGCGCTTTTAGTGCCTCGTTCAATTTCTTGGAGCAGTTGTATATTCATGTTTCCTGATTTATTGATGTTTTCCTTTCAAATAAAATTTGAACGTTAATACAAATATAAATAAAAAATATTATTAAATATCCTGAAGCTTGTGCTTATTATTAAAAAGGTATATGTGTTTATTAAATATTTATGCCTCTAAATTTTATATTAGTAAATGAAATGGTCTTTTATCATAAATAATAGGCTGTTTAATGTTATTCTTCGAATAGATGTAATATTTGCATTCATTAACTATATATAGTTAAAAAGTAACGGAAATCAATTAATAATTTGTTTGTCATGATGAGTGGAGCGAAGTATCTTGCCAGTTAATAGTCGATAATCAACAATATTCTCTCGCAGAGACGCTAAGGCGTGAGTCTAACCCATCACCATATTTACGTTTATTAACTATGTTTGGTTAAAACCTGACACATCTGACAGTTTTTTCATTGTTTTCATCTTGTTGTTTTCACATTCGTTAACTATATATGGTTAAAAAGTAACAAAGGTAACAGTATTTTCAGTTATCAGTCAACAGTTAACAACTTGTATCTCGTGTCTTGTCTACTCGTATCTCATATAACTTTCAACTTAATACTTACTACTTACTAAAAGTAACACATGTACTATGCAAATGTAACACCTTTTGCATATTTCTCTCTGGCTACTTTTTCTAAATTTTACAATGTGTCAAAGAACTCTTCTCTTTATCATATTCGGTTCGATGTATTATTGTATAGATAAAATAAATGGATAATAGTTATGCGAATCAGTAGTTTAATACAAAAAATATCTTTCACCTTAGCGTCTTTACAAGAGATTTTCCACTCTATTTATATAATTTATTAAAAGTTTCAATATATTGTTAAATTTATTTCGAACTATTTTTTTTATCTGCTAAAGAATCTTTATTAATAAATATTTTTTTTAATTGTATAGCATTACATTTAATTTTAATGTTAAAAATGAACTTATATAATTAATTATTTTATTAAATCCTTTGTTCATAAAAAATATTTTATCATATTTGCTGTAGAAATACATGCTTAACGTAGCTCCTTAATAAACCTGACGCTCTGATACACGGATTATATATTTGATAACTAGTATATTATTGTAAAAAGAGAAGATTGATTGTTTTATCTTATTATCATAATATAGCATACGGCCGGAATAAATTGTAATTGTAAGTAAATAATAACCAAATACTATATGGAAACAAATAATCGCAGGGATTTCCTCAAAAAAGCGGCAATAGCCGGAGCTTCAGTTGCAGCGATACCTGCTGTGGCGGCTTGCGGAGGAAAAACTTCGGATAACAGCAAAACCTTAAAAGCGGACGATTCTATTCAGAGTAGTCTGATAGTACCAAAAGCGAACGCACTACATATTTCGGGTACGTTTCTGGATGAAATATCACACGATATACCCCATCAGAATTGGGGAGAAAGAGAGTGGGATCTCGATTTTCGTCATATGAAGAATATAGGGATCGATACAGTCATAATGATTCGTTCGGGATACCGTAAGTTTATTACATACCCTTCCGGATATTTATTGAAAAAAGGCTGTTACATGCCTTCTGTCGATCTGGTTGATATGTACTTGCGCCTCGCTCAGAAATATAACATGAAGTTTTATTTCGGGCTTTATGATTCCGGAGAATATTGGGATACGGGTGATCTGTCTTCCGAAATAGAGCATAATAAATATGTAATAGACGAAGTGTGGAAGAAATACGGAGAAAAATATAAAAGTTTCGGCGGATGGTATATAAGCGGAGAGATCAGCAGGAAAACCAAAGGTGCGATAAATGCTTTTTATTCGATGGGAAAACAGTGTAAGGATGTATCCGGCGGATTACCCACATTTATATCACCCTGGATCGATGGTAAAAAGGCAGTAATGGCGGCATCGGGTCAGCTATCGAAAACAGAATCGGTTTCTGTTCTGGAACACGAAAAAGAATGGGGTGAAATATTTGATGGTATAAAAGGTGCGGTTGACGCATGTGCCTTTCAGGATGGGCATATAGATTATGACGAACTCGACGCTTTCTTCGAAGTGAATAAAAAACTGGCCGATAAATATGGTTTGCAATGCTGGACAAATGCAGAGACTTTCGACCGTGATATGCCTATAAAATTTCTCCCTATCAAATTCGACAAACTGCGTATGAAACTCGAAGCTGCTAAACGTGCAGGATATGATAAGGCCATTACATTTGAGTTTTCACATTTTATGAGTCCTCAGTCAGCCTATCTGCAAGCAGGGCATTTGTATGACAGGTATAAAGAATATTTTGAAATAAAATAACAGGACATATATATGAATTCTTCTATAAATATAAGATATATAAGTTTTTTGTCTGTTGTTGCAGCCTTAGGTGGATTTCTGTTCGGATATGATACTGCTGTGATTTCGGGAACGATAGCGCAGGTTTCCGCTCAGTTCTCTCTGGATGCTTTATCTCAGGGCTGGTATGTGGGATGTGCCCTTATCGGTTCCATATTCGGCGTTATGTGTGCCGGGATACTCAGTGATAATTTCGGACGGAAAAAAACATTACTGGTAGCAGCCGTACTCTTCTCTATATCTGCTGTCGGTTGTGCTATATCTTCCGATTTCAATCATTTGGTGATGGCACGCGTTGTCGGAGGTATTGGTATCGGCGTTGTTTCTATAATATCACCGCTTTATATTTCAGAGATATCAGTTGCAGAATACCGCGGACGATTAGTATCTCTTTATCAGCTTGCTGTTACGGTGGGCTTTTTGGGGGCTTACCTTGTAAATTACGTATTGCTGAATTATTCTACAAACGGGGCGGAACAATTATCGAATCCTGCACTATATCATATTTTCCATAGCGAAGTATGGCGGAGTATGCTGGGAATGGCGGTAATACCGGCCTTGCTGTTTTTTATTGTTATATTCTTCATACCCGAAAGCCCTAGATGGCTGATATTGAAGAATCGTGATGTGAGGGCCGGATCGATACTGAAACATATATATGGTTCGGTAGAGTCTGCGGCATATGAGATGAACGAAACTAAAAAAGTAATAGGAAGCGAAACCAGGTCAAACTGGCGTATTCTGCTAAAACCGGGTATAATGAAAGCTGTCATTATCGGGGTGGCAATTGCTATGCTGGGACAGTTTATGGGGGTGAATGCCGTACTTTATTACGGGCCTTCCATTTTCGAAAGCAGCGGCCTGTCAGGCGACGACTCTCTTTTCTATCAGGTGATTGTGGGACTGGTGAATATGTTGACTACCATTCTGGCGATCTTTATCATCGATAAGATAGGACGTAAGAAACTTGTATACTATGGTGTTTCGGGTATGATAGTTTCACTCCTTCTCATTGCATTCTATTTTGTTAAAGGAAATGATTTAGGTATACCTGATGTGTTATTGCTCATATTCTTTCTTGCCTATATCTTTTTCTGTGCGGTATCCATCTGTGCTGTTATCTGGGTTTTGTTGTCGGAAATGTATCCCATCAAAGTGCGTGGTCTGGCTATGTCTATTGCCGGGTTCTCTCTTTGGATAGGGACATATCTTATAGGACAGCTTACCCCATGGCTGCTACAGAATCTGCGGCCCGAAGGTACGTTCATTCTCTTTGCGGTTATGTGTATCCCATATATACTTATTGTGTGGAAATTAGTCCCTGAAACAACAGGTAAGTCGTTAGAAGAAATAGAAAAATTCTGGGAAACATAAATCAGAAAAATACTATATAAAAATATAATCTTATGGATTTTAAAAAATTAGAGAAGCAGTACAAATCGGAGCTGCTGGACAATGTATTGCCTTTTTGGCTCAAAAACTCTCAGGATAAAGAATATGGCGGATATTTTTCTTGCCTCGACAGGGACGGGACAGTATTCGATACCGATAAGTTTATTTGGCTGCAAGGGCGCGAGGTATGGATGTTTTCCATGATGTATAATAACGTGGAAAAACGTCAGGATTGGTTGGATTGTGCCGTTCAGGGCGGGGAATTCCTCAAAAAGTACGGACATGATGGTAATTACAACTGGTATTTCTCTCTCGACCGTGAAGGTAATCCATTGGTAGAGCCTTATAATATATTTTCATATACGTTTGCCACAATGGCATTCGGGCAATTGAACAAGGCTACGGGGAACGGGGAATATGCAGAAATAGCGCGCAGGACTTTCGATATTATTTTATCGAAAGTGGATAATCCGAAAGGGAAATGGAATAAGGCATATCCGGGAACACGGAACCTGAAAAATTTCGCGCTACCGATGATTCTTTGTAATCTGGCTCTGGAAATAGAGCACCTGTTACCGGAAGAGTTCCTGAATAAAGTGATAGAGGATTGTATTCATGAAGTGATGGAAGTATTTCTAAGGCCGGAACTAGGTGGGCTGATAGTAGAGAACGTGACTATAGAAGGCGAATTGTCCGATACGTTCGACGGCCGCCTGATGAATCCCGGACATGCCATTGAAGCTATGTGGTTTATAATGGATCTCGGACACCGTCTCAACAGGCCCGAATTGATAAACAAGGCTGTAGAGACAACTTTAAAAATGATTGATTACGGCTGGGACAAGGAATATGGAGGTATTTTCTACTATATGGATCGCCTGGGACGCCCGCCGCAACAATTGGAATGGGACCAGAAGCTATGGTGGGTACATATCGAGACACTGATAGCATTAATAAAAGGATATTACCTGACAGGAAATCAGGAATGCGCGGAATGGTTTGAATCAATACATAATTATACATGGCAACACTTTAAAGATAACGAATACCCCGAATGGTACGGATACCTTAACAGGCAAGGTGACGTCTTATTGAGCCTTAAAGGAGGAAAATGGAAAGGATGTTTCCACATTCCTCGCGGACTATATCAGATATATAAGACAATATCTGAAAACCAGAATGATCTATGACTATTATAATTATTAAATTCAATGAAAAACAAAAGAAATTGCTAACATTTTAACATCGACACTATGAAGATTAATTACGATGAAAAAAGAAAGCGCAGATATCCTAAATTTATATGGATATTATTATGTGCTTTTATGTGTCTGTCCAATGCTTATTCCCAAAAAACAATAACAGGGAAAGTTACTGACTCTCATCAGGAAGCGTTGGCTGGTGTTTCTGTCGTGTTGAAAGGCGCGACAGTGGGTACGTTTACGGATATAGACGGTGCGTACAAAATCACGGTGCCTTCCGGTGATGCGTCGCTTGAGTTCTCGTTTCTGGGTTTTAAGCCTCAAACTGTGATAGTAGGAAACCGCTCTGAGATAAATATCACATTGGTCGAAAATCTGAAGGAACTCGACGAAGTGGTGGTTGTGGGATACGGTGTCCAAAAACGCGCGCACCTGACAGGCTCTGTTTCGCAGATTACATCTGAGGATATAGTAAAAGCACCAATGCAGAATGTCTCGAATATGCTTACCGGTAAACTGCCCGGATTGACCAGCCTTCAGCGGTCGGGCAAACCTGGCGATGACGGGGCAACGTTCTATGTACGCGGATTGAATTCGTTTGCCGGCGGTAATGGCCCGATGATAGTTGTTGACGGAGTACCCCGTACAATAGATAATCTGAATCCGAATGATATCGAAAGCGTATCCGTGCTCAAAGATGCGGCGGCATCCGTGTATGGTATTCAGGGCGCAAATGGGGTTATCCTGATTACTACGAAATCGGGAAGCGAAGGTCCTGCCAAAATCTTTTATGATGGTTCTATGACATGGACGGCAAATACGGCGATGCCCGAGTACCTGAACGCGAGGGACTATATGTACTGGCATAACAAAGCCCGCCAGATGGATGGGCTTGATCCTCTGTGGACGGCCGGTATTCAGAATAAAGTGATGAGCGATGACCCGAACAGTATATTTGGTCAGACCGACTGGCTGGATAAAATCTTCAGAACCGGAATAACCCAGCAACATAATATCTCAGCTTCGGGCGCCACCGAAAGAGTAAAATATTATGCGAGCATAGGTTTCATGAATCAGGAAGGAACATTGATTAATACAGATTTAAAGCGTTATAATGTACGCACTAACCTTGATATTCAGGTAGCTAAAAATTTGAAATTCAGCATAGGACTGTCAGGGGACCGTAGGGATCGGCATTGGCCGGGTACGGCTATTGGTAACCAAACCGAATTCAGCCCGATCAGACAGGCTATAACAGCCATACCTATCTTCAAGTCCGAATATGACGGTATGAATGTGGCATGGAATAACGGGACGTACAACAATAACGGTTATGCCGCCCTGACAGAATCGGGTTGGAAGAATAATACCCAATGGCAGCTCAACTCCAATTATAAGCTGGAATACGACCTTTCCGGTCTGACGGATGTATTGAAGGGATTGAAAGCATCAGTATTCGCCGCTTATAATTACAGTAATACAACCGATGATAATTACGACCGTTACTATGAGGTATACTCCATTAACGGAAATTTTGATCAGGGAGTTTCCGGAGCCAGTGGATACACAAAAGGTAATTCATATTCCAAATCAGCGTCGTGGGGCGATACATGGATGTTGCGCCCGCAATTTGATTATTCCCGCGAATTTGGTAAACATTCTATAAGCGCTACGCTGTTATTCGAAACTAAAAAGAGTTATTCGAATACGATGACCGGAGCGGCCCGGGGATTTTACAGTGACGTAGCTGTCGATATAAGCATGGGATTACTCTCCCTTCCAAAAGGTTGGCAGGCAGTGACGGGATCTCATAAGTATTCTGATGGAACGGCCTCTTACGTGGGACGGCTCAACTATGTGTTCGATAAAAAATATTTGGCGGAAGTAGTGGTTCGTCGTGATGGATCATATGTATTCGCGCCTGAGAACCGTTGGGGTACTTTTCCTATGGCTTCGGCGGGTTGGGTGGTTTCGGAAGAAGAGTTTTTCTCTAATGCATTCCCCAATGTTGACTTTTTCAAAATCAGGGCCAGCGTCGGAACTGCGGGTAATATGGTTAATAATATGCCTTACTTATATCAATCGGAATTTGAGGTTGCAAAAAACAGTATGGTGCTTGGAGATAATCCTATTACCCAGCTTTATACCAAAAACGCATACCTTTACCGCGATGTGACATGGGCTTCCACCATTTTGTATAATCTGGGTTTTGACTATACTATGTGGAAGGGTAAACTAGGTGTGGAACTGGATTTATTCTATAAACGCACTTATGATATTATACAAACTCAGTCTGGAGCTTATCCTCCTTCATTAGGTGGCCTTTTCCCTGCGATCAGGAATTCAGGGGAAGTTGAGAATAAAGGCTTTGAACTCACACTGAAACACGATAATCGTATCGACCGCGATTGGAGTTATGGGTTGAAAGGCAATTTCTCATTTGCCCGTAACCGCGTACTGAAGATAATCAATCCGGACGATCATCCCCTCTACCGCAGTCAGCTGGGACAATCCATGAATGCAAGATATGGCTTTAAGGCTCTCGGATTGTTTCAGAGTCAGGAAGAAATAGACAACTATCCGATAGCGCCGTCAGGAAACCTGCGTCCGGGGGACATAAAATATGAAGATGTGAATGGAGACGGGATTATCAGTTCAATGTATGATTATGTAAAAATCGGATACGGAGATGTTCCCGAAATTACTTTCTCGCTTGATATGAACCTGTCATACAAAAACTTTTATGCCACATTATTATGGCAGGGTGTTACGAATACCGACTATACACTGTCCGGTACATATGATACGGGAGTACTCTCGTCCACGAATTATACAGCTTCGTTCGCCGAGAATGGCAATTCGCCTTATTACCGTATCGAAGGAGCATGGACGCCTGAAAATCCGAATGCCAAATATCCGAGATTGACTACCGTAAATAGCGGCAACAATGCATGGCATTCCACATGGTGGCTTGTAAACGGTGAGTACCTGCGCCTGAAAAACGCGAATATCGGATATAATGTTCCTTCTAAAGTATTGAAAAGCACTCCGTTTAGCTCGGTGAATATCTATCTGGCAGGGACCAACCTGCTTACGTTCAGTCATTTCAAATATGTTGATCCCGAAAGCCCGTCGGTAAGTAACGGATATTATCCGCAACAAAAAACCTATAGTTTGGGACTTAAAGTAACATTCTAATAATGTGAGGAGGAAAAAAAATGAAAAAGAGAACAATTATAAAATTATTAAGTGCCGTCGCCTTAACTCTGTGTATGCCTTCCTGCCATGACGCTTTGGATTTGGAGAATACGGGGGTATTGTCGAGCGATGCAGTCTGGGGTTCGTCAGATGCGGCCGACTTGTATATCACAGCATCTTATAAAACCTTTACTGATATTTCGCAGGTGAGCAACAGTCGTAGTGTATTCTATGACAGCTATTCCGATCTGATGAAATCTACATCATGGGATTTGTATAACCATTCATATAATAAGGTTTTATTGCAAGCCAGCTCGTTTTCAACCGGCAGTGCGGGTGCATTTGATTGTTGGGGGTTATATAATGACCGTATTCGCCGTGCCAATGTATTGTTGGACGAAATGAGGCGTTACGACGCTGACAACAGGTTTGGAGAAGACTGGTGTAATATACGCCGCGCGGAGGTACGACTTTGCCGTGCTTTCACATATTATCGCTTGATCCGTGTCTATGGAGGAGTGGTGCTTCGCACGGATGTTTCCGGTATAAACGGCGGCGTAGACGATGGTGCCTATCAGGAAGATGTGCATAGGGCCCGCCTTACTGAAGCCGAAAGTTGGGACTTTGTAATAAGTGAATTGCAATGGGCTGCCGAACGCTTGCCTGATTCATGGCCTGCCGAATGGGAAGGGCGTGCAACAAAGAAAACCGCTTACGGATTCCTTTCAAGAATGGCTTTATATGCAGGTAAATGGCAGATAGCCGTAGACGCCGCTGAAAAAGTGAAGGAGTTAGGTGGAGATCTCGCTCCTGACTATGCGAAAGTGTTTCAGGTAGATGGGAAACAGGATAACTCGAAGGAAATCTTATTCGCATTATATTACAAGCCAAGTGCCTCGGACACAGATCCCGGTGTGCCTCACAGTTTCGACCAGTACAACCGTCCTTTCGGCGACAGGGCCGTTTATAAAACGGACGCTATATATGCAGAACATGTACCGACGGCTGAACTGGCGGATATGTATGAGTTCAGCGACGGAACCGATTTCAGCTGGAGTACTTATACTCTTAATCATACAGATCCTTATACAGATAGGGAACCCCGTTTTCATGCTACTATATTGTTTAACGGCGCTGAATGGGAAGGCCGCCAGATACAGACATGGGAAGGTGGAGCCGATGAATTTAAAGATTTCACCATGTCCGCGAGTACCGGCGGACATACTTGCACTGGCTATTATCTGCGTAAATATTTACAGGAGAATTACACCCGCTTTGTAGAGCAGGGAAGCTACCAGTACGATGCGGTACTCCGTTATGCCGAGGTATTGCTTAATAAAGCTGAGGCGTATGCTGAACTGGATTATATCCGTTACAAGACTCAGGCTTTAGGCGCACTGAATGAAGTACGGGCCAGAGTAGGATTACCTGCGAAAGATGCCGCGACCAAAGAAGCGTTTATGACACTGTTGCGTAAAGAACGCTGCGTGGAGTTGGCTGGCGAAGGTTTCCGCTATTGGGATTTGCGTCGTTGGAAACTGGCTGAAAACGTTATTAATGGACAAAATGCGCATGGAGTGAAAGTAACAAATGATAATGGATCTTACACTTATGCCAGAGTAAATTGTGATGCGGGAGCTCCTCGTATATTCCTCGAAAAATATTACTATTTTTCACTGCCTACGGCAGAACTTGCCAACAATAACAAGTTAGGTGACAATAATCCATATTGGTAAACTATAAAAAATATCGGAAATGAAGAAAATAACTAAAATAGGAGCACTGGCTCTGAGCATCTTATTGACAGTCTTGTTATGGAGGTGTACCGATGCCGATGAAGATCATGTGCATAATACTAATACAATCTCGCAAATGATTTGTAAAGCGCAGCATGGTGCCAGCGAATTTCGTGGAGAGATTATGGAGTATGACAAAAATGGCAACCTTGTAAGCGGTGATTTCACACAGGAAGAAGTTGAGGGCGGTTATGGACTGGTTTTATTTGCAATATCCAAATCACTTGAAAATGACGTGGATCTGACGAATATCTATTTAACGGCAACAGTGACGTATGATGAATTTATCACGCCACCTTTGTCCGGGAGACATGACATTACGGGTGAAGGTATTATAATTACCGTGAAGTCGGGAATAGGAACCACACGCCAATACCGTGTAAGAGGTTATTATGAATAACTTTTATTATTTATATAAAAATTATTTCGTTATGAAAAACTTAATCTTTAATATATATTCAATGTTAGCTCTTTGCTGCATCGTTTCGTTTGGTGCCTGTAAAGACGATGACCTGAACAGCGAAGCGGAAATAACCCTGTCTTTTTCGGTTGAGGGGACAGTTGGGGATAAACCTGCTGTTTTTAGGGGAGTGATAAATGGCGACAATACAGTCACTATTAAGGTTTCTCCTTATATCGACGCGGAAGAAGCGCTAAAATCGGCTGTACCTACTTTCTATCTGTCGAAGGGGGCGACAGTGACACCTGATCCGGATATTCCTCAAAACTTTGCACAGGCCGGTGGTGTGAAATATACCGTTACCTCGGAAGATGGAAAAAATAAGCGTGATTACACCGTGGGGTGGGGTATTTCCGATCAGTTACCATATGGAGAAGGATTCAGTTACGCTGAGATAGGAACAGCAAAAAAATTCGATCAGATGGGCTATCCCGGTCAGCAAGGTAACTTTGATCTACCTGATTCGAAGCAGTATGGCGACCTGAATATGTACCATGCCTATTGCGGTAATTATATTGTAATGCTTTCACGTGCATACATCGACGCCAACCCTGCTTCTCCGTATTGTATCAAAGTGGTGGATAAAAACACGCTGAACGATGCCGGTTCATTTAATTTGGGTTCCATCTCTGTAGCTAATCTGAAGATGATTACATCCGACTATAAAGGTAGGCTTGTAGGGGCTGTAGTTACCGGAAACGAAACCGAAATATTCTACTGGGTTCAGCCAACAGACGCTCCTAAATCGGTGGGTAAAATAGCCGTGAATATGGCTTCGTCTACTGATGGGTCGGCTAATTTCCAGGTAGCAGGCGATATTACAGGTAATGCTTGGATTACGGCTTTAGCCCCTCGTGGACCAAAAGGCGAACATTACCGCGTCAAGGTTACGGGAGGACAACTCGCGTCGAGCTATTCCACAATAGAAACCGGCTTTTCAAGTGGAGACAGTGCCGGATTCCAGATGATTTCCCCGCTTGACGACTCCGACTCTCCAAGCTATGTCGTGGGTGACACCGAAGGCACAGCGGGTGCAGCCAATTCGATTCATTGTTATATTAATACGTTTTCCGGGTTGACCACTTCGACTATGCCTCCGCTTTGGCAGAATACGCTCCAGGCATGGTGGGTAGGAACCGGATTCGCCACAGCCCGTACAGGTGGCCGTGCTCCGGTCGTATGTGGAATGGTTGTCAATGGGAAAAGTTATGTGGTGGTAACCAGTGGAACAGCATGGTGGCACGCGGCCGCAGTGTTGACATCCGATTTGCAAACACTGGCCCATCAAAATCTTAATATCGCCGAAAGTGTAAACCGTAACTGGAGCTATGGTTCATATGTGGACTGGTACTGGAGTGAGGAAAACAATGAAGCTTATCTGGCTGTCTGGTTTGGCCGGCTCGGATTGTACACTTATAAATTGACTTGTTTCGAATAATTACCCGATTATAGGGAAGCCTCTTTCAAAAAACAGGGGCTTTCCTTTTTCATCCGGAAACACCGGATATTTATTGTTAATTAATATGAGAAATATTCTAATCTTATTTTTTATAGTGTTTGTATGCACTGCTTGTTCCAACAAGGAGAAAGAGACCGATACCGGAAAACCTAAAATACTCTGGCTCGACGCAGAGGCCAATTTCAAACGTTTTTCGGATCAGGATAGCATACGTTTCTATTTAGATCTTGCCAAAAATACAGGGTTTAATGGGATTGTGGTGGATGTGCGCCCGATGGAGGGAGATGTATTATACAAAAGTAAAATATTGAAGCCTTTGACGACGTTCGGAGACGGTTATGTGTACGAACGGAACTGGGATTACCTGCAATTCTTTATAGACGAGGCCCGTAAGCGAAATATGAAAGTAACTGTTTCGGCTGGGATACTTCCAGCCGGACTGGTCAGGCAAAAAACGGGAACAGCCTATGAAGATACTTCGTGGAACGATAAAGTTTGTATAGCTTATACACCCGACGGATTGAAAAGTATGAAAGAAACCAGCGAATATGCTGTTTTCCTGAATCCCGCATTAACGTCTGTGCAAACACTTGTTTCGGAATATGTCTCAGAAATCATATCTAATTACGACTTTGACGCTTTTACTTTGGATTATTGCCGTTTTTGCAATGCCAATTACGATTTTTCGGATTCGACACGTGTGGCGTTTGAAAAATTCATTGGGAAAAAAGTGGAACGTTTTCCCGAAGATATTTTCACTTATAATGACAAGGCTGAGCGTGTCCCGGGTAAATACTACAAGCAGTGGTGGGAATTCCGCTCCACTACTATCACAAACCTTATTAGTAGTATCCGTAAAACAATCAAAGACAAGAAACCCAATATGAAATTGAACTACTGGGCAGCTTCGTGGATACATTCCATTTATGGAAACGGACAAAACTGGGGCAGCAAGAAGCATTACGACCCATCAGAAATGTTTCCTGAATGGGCTTCGGAGACCTATAAAAATACGGGCTTTGCCGATCAGCTGGATGTATTCATGCTGGGTTCATACCTGTACGATGTATATGGGCTGGATAATAACGAATCGATAGAATATGCGATAGACCGCGCGTATAAACTTATTGGAGATGACTGTGAAATATACGGGACAGTCTATGGTGAGAATAATATAAAAAATATGGAAGACGCTGTTTACGTGTGTCTCACCCAGAGTGCCGGCCTGATGGTATTTGATATTGTACAGGTGATAAAATATAATATGTGGGACGATATCAAGCGAGGTATCGGACGCGCAGAGGGAAATAATAACTAAGAAGAAAAAACAATGTATCCTAAAATTTATTTACGCATGATAAGATATGTATTATTACTGCTGGCAGTTCTATGTTCAGTGATAAGTTGTTCCGGCGATGATGGCGGTAATGGTGATAATAATAAACCCGAGATTCCTATAGACGTGGATAAACCGCCTATGGCTGATAAACCGATACAGATGTGGATCGATGCTCATGCGAATTTCAGCCGTTTTTCGACTAAAGAAGCTATTAAATCATCTTTGGAAAAAATGAAAGCGACAGGCTTCAATGAAATCTATGTGGATGTGAAGCCGGGAATTGGCTATGCCTTATACGATAGTGATATTCTGCCCCAACTAACCAAATGGGATACTGAAACGGTGACACGCGGTTGGGATTATCTTGGATATTGGATTGAAGAAGCCGAACGCCAGGATATTAAAGTCATCGCAAGTATATCCGCTCTTGGATTCGGTTACACGAGAAAAAAAGAGGGGCTGATCTATGATAACCATACATGGGATGGCAAAACACAAATGAGAATGAATAACAACAATCCGAACGATTTAGTAGATATACGCAATGAGGAGAATGTCGATGCCGCGATGCTAAATCCATGCTTGCCTGAAGTACAATCATTCGTCGTTTCCATTATAGAAGAAATAGCTACAAAATACCCTAAGCTAAAAGGAATATGTCTGGATTATTGCCGTTGGTGGTATGATAATTACGGATTCAGCGACGCTACTATCTCGGCTTTTCAGGCATATAGCGGGGAAACAGTGACCGACAAAAACAATATACTTACGGCTACCGGGGCGCCGGGGCCTCAATATCAGAAGTGGATTGAATTCCGTTCGATGACGATAACGAATCTGATAACGAATATCCGTTCGAAAGTAAAATCCGTTAATCCGAAGATGGAGCTTCATTTGTGGGCGTCTGCCGATTGGGGTTCCCGATATGGTGTAGGGCAGAACTGGGCCAGCAAAAATTACAAACCGGATGGTTGGCAGTTTACAAGTAATTATAGCAAAACAGGTTTTGCCGACCAGTTGGATGTGTTTTCGTTAGGTGCGTATGCCGATGCCATTTGGAAATCTGAGGCCCCTAATTCTGTTTGGTCTGTGGAAAATTTTGTGACTACGTACGACAAATTTACAATGGGTGATTGTAAAGTAAATGGTTCGATAAATACTCCTGCATATGGAAGCAATGCTTCCAAAGTTTCGGATGCTGTATATCTATGCCTCAAAAACACAGACGGGCTGATGGTGTTTGAGATATCGCATGTTATTAATTTCAATCAATGGAACGCGATAAAAGACGGGATAAATCGCGTATATAAATAATAAACAGAAATAAAAACAATATGAACAAAGCAATAGCTTCCATTATACTTTTTTGTTTTTCTATAGGTCTTATACATGGGAAAGACTATATCGTATCTTCTCCCGACCATAAAATACAAGTAAAGGTTTCTGATGGAAAAGAACTTAGCTGGAGTGTGAATTTCAATAACGAAACGATACTGAAGCCGAGCAGAATAGCGATGACGGTTAAAGAAATCAACGAGGTGTTCGGGATAAATGTTTCGGCGCAAAAAGTAAACAGGCGGTCTGTCGATGAGGCTTTTGAAGTTGTAGTTCCCACTAAATTCCGGAAAATGCAGGACAACTTCAATGAAATGACCCTGACCTTCAAAGGTGGTTATGCCGTAACGTTCCGTGTCTATAATAATGGTGCGGCCTACAGATTTGAAACGTCTGTGTCATCACAGAAAATACATATAGAAAACGAAACTGTAGAATTTAATCTGGGAGGTAATTACAGTACCTATTGGCCGAAAGAGAGCAGCCCGAACTTTATCACACACTGCGAAGGTCATTTCGATTATATATCCGTTTCGGATATTCCGAATCAGAAATATGCTTATCTTCCGATTTATTTATCTTCAGCATCAGGCACAAAGATGGTTATAATGGAAGCCGATTTGTTCGACTACCCGAATCTGTTTTTATCAGGAACAGCCACGCAAAAATTAAACGGGGTATTTCCTCCTGTCATTCTAGAAAAAAAGATAAAAGAAGGATCGGATCGCAATGAAGATATTGTTCTCAATGCCGCTTATATTGCAAAAACAGAAGGAAAGAGAAATTTTCCATGGAGATTGCTGATAATCGGCCCTGACGACAAATCCTTGTTGGAAAATAATCTGGTATATCAGTTATCCACTCCGGGCGTAGCCGGAGATAAGAGTTGGATAAAACCCGGTCGCATCTCCTGGGATTGGTGGAGTACACTGAATATATATGACGTAGATTTTGAGGCCGGAGTCAACACCCGGACGTATAAATATTTTATAGATTTTGCCGCAAAATACGGATTGGAATATATATTACTGGATGAGGGCTGGTCTGCCGGGACATGGAATATCCGCGAGCCAAATAAGGATGTCGATGTGCAGGAATTGGTCAGGTACGGAAAGACAAAAAATGTAGGGCTTGTATTATGGGCTTTATGGAATCCACTGCATGAAGATTTAGAAGGAATCCTTGACTTATATAAGCAGTGGGGGATAAAAGGTGTGAAAATTGATTTTATGCAGCGCAACGATCAGGAAATGGTAAATTTCTATGAAAATGTGGGAAAAGCGGCGTTCGATAGGCAATTGCTGGTTGATTTTCATGGTTCGTTCAAACCCTCGGGATTGCATCGCAAGTATCCGAATGTAATGACCTATGAAGGAGTTTACGGGCTGGAACATAACAAGTCTTCGCATGATATTTCTCCCAACCACGATCTGATATTGCCTTTCACCCGTATGGTGGCAGGTCCGATGGATTATACGCCGGGAGCGACCGTTAATGCGACGGAAAACGACTTCCATATGAATTTTATTCATCCGATGAGCCAGGGAACACGAGCGCATCAGGGAGCCTTATTCATTGCGTTTGAGAGTCCGCTACAGATGTTCGCGGACAGTCCGTCCAACTATTATAAGACATCTGATTTTACCTCTTTCATTGCACAGATTCCGACTGTATGGGACGAAACCAGAGCAATCGAAGCCGAAGCGGGAAAGTATCTCACTATCGCCCGCCGCAGCGGAAGTAAATGGTTTATCGCTTCACTTACCAATTGGGATCAGCGCGAACTCAGTGTTAATCTTAATTTTATAGGGGAGGGTAAATATAAAGCGGAAATACTGAGAGACGGAGTAAATGCAAACAGATACGGTTCCGATTTCAAAATAGAAACCAAACACGTTTCCGGAGGCCAGACTTTAGATATAAATATGGCTAAAGGCGGCGGATGGGCTGCTATACTTACGCCTGTGGAATAAATATTTAAGTTTTGTTTTATGGCCTGCCGCTTTTATCGGTGCAGGCCATAGAACCTTTGAAAAGATAAAGTACGGATATGTTGAAAAGAAAACTAATTTATATCTTAATCATATTAACCGCCTTGCCTGTAACCAATGGTAAAGCGCAAGCCGATTTGCGGACACGAGAATTTTACGGCAGAGTCAGCGAAAAGGGTAAAGGTATCGCCGGAGTCCCTGTTACTGACGGTATTAATATCGTGATTACAAATGAGAAGGGGGAATATAAATTATTGAGTAACGGAACTTCCGAATACATATATATCACAGTACCATCGGGATATAAAATTCCGATTGAAAATAAAGTGCCTTGCTTTTTCAAAAAAATAGAAAAGAGTGACAAAAAGAAGCAAAAAATAGATTTTGAATTACAGAAATCCAGTGTTGATGATAATAAACACACTTTTATAGTGTGGGCGGACCCTCAGGTAAACTTCATGGACGAATTGTTTTTCGTGGAAAGAGCTGCTTCAGATGTCTCGGAACTAATAAGGGATGATTATTCCGACAGACCTGTTTATGGTATAATATGTGGAGACATTATCCACGATACAGGCAAAGAGCCAAGACTTTATGAACCGACGAAAGATATTGTCAGGCAAATGAATATTCCTTTCTTCTTTGCCGTGGGAAACCATGATATAAATCTCGATGTAAGATCGGATAATTATGCAAAAGAATTATATAAAAAGCATTTTGGTCCAACTTATTATTCGTTCAACAGAGGCAAAATTCATTATGTGGTCTTGGACGATGTCTTTTATGCCGGAAATAGTTTTTATTATATCGGATATCTTCCTGAGAAACAACTCAACTGGCTGGAACAGGATTTGGCATTTGTGCCTGAAGGGTCTACAGTTGTTGTCTCTATGCATATACCCTCTTATTCGGTGGAAGCCCGAAGAGGAGAATATAGTAAAGAGCCTCCGACCAAAGTCTTGCAGAACCGGCAATCCCTATATAAAATACTTAAGCCATACAATGTCCATATATTTTCGGGACATGAGCACCAAAACGAAAATTATATCCTTGCCGATAATATTTTCGAACATAATCATGCAGCTATCTGCGGCCTTTTCTGGCAAGCGCCGTGGTGCCACGATGGAACAGCTTCGGGATACGGAGTATATGAATTTGACGGAGATAATGTAAAATGGTATTTTAAGACAATCGGGAAAAATAAAAATTACCAGTTCAATTTATATCCCCGGGGAGCTAGTCCGGAAAAACCGGATGCGATAACAGCAAATGTTTGGAATTACGATCCTTCATGGAAAATTTATTGGTATGAGAATAATGTGAAGATGGGCGAAATGGAACGGTTTACAGGATATGATCCTAATATTCGCGACTATGTAAAAGAAAATGGAAAGAACTTCAGATATAACTGGATCTCTGTTAAGCAGACAGATCATTTGTTTTTTGCTATCCCTAAGAATAAGGAGGCCAGAATAAAGGTAGAGGTTATCGACCGTTTTGGAAATTCTTATATTGAAGAACTTAAATAATAAACAAATATGCCGGCCTACAAATATTTTTATCTGGTAGTTATATTTATTTCATCGGTAAATATAAATGCTCAAGTAGATTTGCGAAATATAGAATTATCGGGGAAAGTTCTTGATAGTAAAGGTTCGGCTATTCCGGGGGTTGCCGTAACCGATGGCTATAATATTGTTACAACTGATAATAGAGGTGAATATAAACTGTTAAGCAATGCTACTGCCGACTTTGTGTATATATCTATACCACCGGGCTATATTATTCCGGTGAAGGACAATGCTCCCGGCTATTTTCAAAGGATTACCGATAAATCCGGATTAAAACAAAAATTTAATTTTATATTGGAAAAATCCGGACAAAATGAAGATAAGCATGTCCTGATTGCCTGTGCCGATCCGCAGGTAGGATTCGATGAGGAAATGCCCATGCTGGAAGAAGCGGTAAAAGATATGGAGTCGCTGATTAACCGGAACTACAAGGATCAACCCGTACATGGTATAATCTGCGGTGATATAATAGCGGAGATAAGTAGGGAACCAAAGTTTTTTAAACCGATAAAACAGATGTTTGCCAATACAAATATCCCATTCTTCTATGCTGCCGGGAACCATGATATGGACGTGGATGGAAGATCGAACTTTTCTTCGAAAAAAACTTTCAAAAAAGCGCTAGGGCCGACATACTATTCATTCAACAGAGGTAAAGTTCACTATATTGTCCTTGATGATGTGTTCTTTACGGCCAGAGGATATTCCTCCATCGGCTATATTGATGAAGAGCAGTTATGCTGGCTCGAACAGGATTTGGCTCTTATTCCCGGGGGGGCCACTGTAGTTGTTGCCTTTCATATACCTACTTATTCACCCGAAGCCCGGAAAGGAGAATATGCAAAGGAAGAAATGAACAAAGTGCTTCAAAACAGGAATAGCCTTTACAAAATGCTAAAACCGTACAACGCCTTAATTCTTTCGGGGCATGAACATTATAACGAAAATTACCAATTGGCAGATAATCTTTTCGAGCATGTTCATGCTGCTCTCTGTGGTATTTTTTGGCAAGCCCCCTACAATAGTGATGGCGCCCCTTTAGGATATACTGTTTATGAGTTTGACGGAAACCGTGTGAAATGGTATTATAAATCGATAGGAAAAGATAAGGATTATCAGTTTGATTCATATCTGCCGGGAGCTGATAAACACAAACCTGATGCTATTATAGCAAACGTATGGAATTATGATCCTCAATGGAAAGTATATTGGTACGAAAACGGAACAAAAATGGGTGAGATGAAGCAATACAGGGGGTGGGATCCCGGCGTTGTGGATTATGTAGAGAAAAACCGGGAAACCTTTCGGTATAAATATATCGGGGCGGGACCGACAGAACATTTATTCTATGCTGAACCGGCAGATAAAAACGCTGAGATAAAAATAGAGGTGATAGACCGGTTTAATAATGTATATACCGGAATACCGAAAAAAATAAAATAATAAAGAAGAATATTAAGTGTAAATCATAAAATATTAATTATGAAATATTTTGTATATATAATCTTGTCCTTGATTGCAGTAAATGCCTTTGCACAGCAAAAGCCTGATTTCAGAAATGATTATTATGACAACAAGCGGGCACAACAGGAAAGCATTCCAAAAGTAAACGGAGCAATTGTAATGCTTGGAAACAGCCTTACCGAGCGAGGTTTGTGGTGGGAATATTTTCCCGGAAAGAAGATATTGAACAGAGGAATCGGTGGCGATATTTTATGCGGTATGATTGACCGGTTACCCGATATATTAAAAAACAAGCCCTCTAAAATGTTTATTACAGCCGGAATTAATGATATTCTGTTTCATAATATAACGAAAGAGGAATTTGAAATCCGGTACGATACAATTATAAATTTAATATCGAGGGAGCAACCCCGTTGCCGTATATATCTTGAAAGCTTATTGCCAGTCAACGATATTGTAAATCCCGGTAGTGTATTCTTAAAAGATAAGAACGGCACAATAAAAGAATTTAATGAACTTATTAAAGAAATAGCAAAAAAGCACCGGCTAAAATATATCGATATTCATTCAGGTTTATTGGAAGATGGATATCTTGATGCCGGTTATACTACGGACGGCATTCATCTGAATGAAAAAGGATACTTGATTTGGGCTACATTGCTAAAACCATACATCAATGAATAAAGCATCACTTATTTTATTTTTTACCCTGATATTTTCAGTTTCCCTGATATCGTGTAAAAATATACAAAGCACGAAGGAAATCACTACTGATGTTCTGGTTATCGGTGGTACCACCAGTGGCACGTCTGCAGGGATATCTTCTGCTAGAGAAGGTGTTAAAACACTTATAGTAGAAGAAAGCCCGTGGCTCGGGGGTATGTTTACAGCTCAGGGTGTTGGAGCCTGCGACGGGAACCACAATTTACATTCGGGTATATGGAATGAGTTCAGAGAAAAACTTCGCAACAGATATGGAGGTATTGGCGGTGTATGGACAGGCTGGGTGAGCAATACGTTATTCGAGCCCCATGTAGGTGACAGTATTTTCAAATCGATGGCTGCGACCGAAAAAGATTTGACGATACTTTATGGTTATTTTCTGGATGATATACTGAAAGAAGGAAATATCGTGAAAGGTGCAGTTTTCAGTAATAGCAAAAATGAAAGACTGATTATACATGCCAAAATTACAATCGATGCTACTGACATTGGCGAAAGCCTGAAAATGGCGAAAGCTGATTATAGGCTGGGAATGGATTCAAAGAATGAGACCGGAGAAAAGGGCGCTCCTGAGCAATCAAACGGTATCGTACAGGATCTGACCTGGGTTGCGATACTGAAAGATTACGGAGAAGGAACAAATAAAACAATCCCTAAGCCCCAAGGTTATAATCCGGAAATTTTCCATGGTTGTTGCAAAGAAACTGTCGATTCGATACAAATCGACTGCCGGCGAATGCTCGATTATGGAAAAATGCCGAATAACAAGTATATGATTAACTGGCCTAAATTCGGCAACGATATTTATCTTAACGTAATAGAACTGCCTCGCAAAGAACAGGAAAAAGAACTCCAAAAAGCGAAAGAACATACGCTCTGTTTTATATATTATATACAGAATGAGTTAGGATTCAAACATCTGGGATTAGCTGATGATGAATTTGATACATCGGACAAATTAGCATATAAACCATATCATAGGGAAGGGCGCAGACTTAAAGGATTGTCTTTCCTAACTTTCAACCATGTTGAAAATCCATACGATCAAAAGGAATTATTATACAGGACAGGCATATCGGTAGGTGATTATCCGGTCGATCATCATCACGGAAAAAATCCCGAAGCTCCTAAAATAGGTTTCGATCCCGTTCCATCATTTAACATTCCGCTAGGGTCTCTTATTCCTGAGACTGTCGATGGCCTGATAGTGTCGGATAAGGCTATTTCTGTATCAAACCTCATCAATGGTTCTACCCGTCTGCAACCTGTAATCCTGCTTACCGGACAGGCTGCCGGAATTCTGGCGGCATTATCTGTAAAAGAGAATAAACAACCACGCGGGGTATCGGTAAGAAATGTCCAATCTGTCTTGCTGGAGAGAAAGGCATACATCATGCCTTTATATGATATTCTGCCGTCCGACCCTGACTTTGAAGCGATACAAAAAGTCAGTGCGACCGGAATATTAAAGACAACAGGTGAGCCATTTGGCTGGGCAAACCGCACATGGTTCTATCCGGATACAGCAATCACAGTTGCTGAATTTACAAAAGGGCTTAATTCTTTCGACCCTGAATCGGAAATTGTAGATGATAATAAACTGCTTACCGAAGATGCAGCCGTTAAATATATTTACCGGATTACGGGACAGGGCAAAACCGATGGAAAAGTATATTCAACCAAATCTGTTACAAAACGTGAACTGGCAAGGATATTGGATACATTGCTCAATCCTTTCGGCAAAGAAGTAGGATTTGATGGACATTATAAAATGAATAAGAATATGTGAAACGAGGTTGAAACAGATATGTGCAACGGTGGCATACTAAGATAAATTCAACAAAAGGATGGATAACGACAGGCCATATGCACTGAGAGGATATGCCATTGTGACAATGGTTTTGTCGGGAGCCGTAGTCTGCGGCATCCTGCCCGGATGGATGTATCATGCACAGATACTTCCTCCAACCCATGTATTCTATCCCGCAGCACCGGGTATAACATGGGCCGATTTAGCCTTCCCCTTTTTCGTGTTTGCTATGGGTTCAGCATTGCCTTTTTCTATCAGGAAGAGCATAGAAAAAGGGGAGTCTAAATTGAAACTGATATACGCCGGACAGAAAAGAAGTATTATAAGGATCGGCTCTATTAATTTACCCCCTTTATTTAAAAGTCTTTATCTCTATAGATACATCCTTGAATCCTGACGATTTCGCTTTTAACATTATATTCCCTCCTTCTTTACCCGATTGTACAACAACGAGTGCTTTTCCGCTGAATAATTTACGCGAAGGCTTTTTCAGTGAATTAGAGTCGGTGGGGTCTCCATTATCCGTTCCGGCAATGATACCATTTCCTTCAATACTGAAGTCTATCAGGTTATCAGCTATAGGTATTGCATTTCCTTCTGTATCCAGTATTTCAACAGTTACGAATGACAGGTCTTTGCCGTCGGCCTTGATTGTTTGCCTGTCGGCAGTGAGCCTGATGTTTACCGCTTCTCCTGTTGTTTTGACTTCTTTTGTCATAACTTCTCTACCATTTTTATAGGAGATGGCTTTTAATACGCCTTTTTTGTATGGCACCCGCCAGAATACATGGAATTGATCTTCTATTTTCGATTTTTTTCCTAACGATTTTCCGTTCAGAAATAATTCTACTTCATCGGCATTGTTGTAGTATGCCCATACATCGACTACCTGCCCTTCCTGCCAGTTCCAGTGAGGGAATATATGCAACACGTTCTTATCAGTCCATTCACTCTGATACATATAGTATATATCTTTTCGGAAACCAGCCAGGTCGATGATACCGAAATAAGAACTGCGCGAAGGCCACCAGAATGGAGTCGGTTCGCCCAGATAATCGAATCCCGTCCATAAATATACACCCGATATATGGTCATATTTTTTCACCAGTCGCCATGTATCTTCATGTGTTGTTCCCCATGGTACATGGCAATTGTCGTATGACGAGCAGTGGTGTATGGGCCTGTCGAAAGGTTTATCCCATCGTTCGGGCCATATGTTCATGCTATCGGAGGGCATTTGGTAGTATCCACGTGACATCAGAGCCGAGGTAGATTCTGTAATAATTAATTTCTGGTTAGGAAACTTTTCATGAAAATCAATCCAATTGTATTCATGGTAATTGAATCCGATAATATCCATTGCTCCTGAACGAAGTACATGATTAGACGGTTCGGTTTCATTATTACCCGTGGTTATCGGTCGGGTAGGGTCTAGTTTCCTTACTATATCAGCTAACTTAACAGTCAGTAATGAATTTATATGTAATTCTTTCGGATTTACATTTTTCTTGTCTAGTGTGTTAGCGAAGTTTAGCATCATGTTTGCTTGTTGCAGATCTAATGTGTCGGCATTGATATGCGACCATTGTTCCAGTACTTCATTGCCTATGCACCACATGAATATAGAAGGATGATTTCTGTCCCGTAGAATGAGGTCCGTCAAATCTCTTTCGTGCCACTCGGGAAAGTATTGAGAATAGTCATAGGGTGATTTTTTCTTTCGCCACATGTCAAAAGTTTCGTCCATCACAATAAATCCCATTTTGTCGCAAAGGTCAAGCAGTTCAGGGGCAGGAGGATTGTGTGCCGTGCGAATACCGTTACAGCCCATCTCTTTCAATATTTCCAGTTGTCGTTCTATAGCACGCGTATTTACAGCTGCTCCCAAACAACCGAGATCGTGATGATTACATACGCCTTTTATTTTGACGGATTTCCCGTTCAGAAAAAAACCTTTCTCTGCGTCGAATGAAAAGTAGCGTATACCGACCGGTGTTTCGTATTCATCTACAATTTTACCATTCTGTTTTATCTGTGTGATGATTTTATATAAATATGGATTTTCTACAGACCAGAGAATGGGGTTATCAATATTTATAGACTGTTCTGTTTCCCCATTGCTTTGTGCTGTTATTGCTATCTTCCGGTTTGTTTGTGTAAGTTCTCTTCCTTTTGCATCAACAAGTATGGAATAGATATCTGCATTTTGGGATGTTGTTTCCGTGTTGCGGATATTAGTGACGATTTTTATTTCGGCTTTTTCCTCAGAAACGAGAGGTGTTGTAACATAAGTACCCCAGTGATCTACATGTACAGGATTAACCGTTAACAGCCATACATTACGATATATGCCCGAACCCGAGTACCAACGGGAATTTGGCTGTTGGGAATTATCTACCCGTACTGCAATAACATTCTTTTCACCGGACTTTATATATGGAGTGAGATCGTAACGGAACGATATATATCCATTGGGCCTTTCACCTAATAGGTGGCCGTTTATCCAGACTTTACTGTTCCAGTAGATACCATCGAAATCAATATAGAAGCTTTTATTTTCATTCGATTTGTCTATTGTGAATTCTTTTCTATACCAGCCTATGCCTCCGGGCAAAGCACCGCCACCGGGAGTGGACGGATTATTTGCCGAAAAATCAGCTTCTATACTCCAGTCGTGAGGGAGATTCAATGTTCTCCATTTTGAGTCGTCATATTGGATATTATATGCCAGAGAATCGTCTCCCAGACAGAACTTCCAATTTTCTGTAAAATCGGTATTATCCCTCACTTTATCCTGTGTAGTACATGAAAATAAGATTGTGCTTATAATAAGGAGTATGTAATATCTTTTCATAATTTGCATAATTCGATCCAGATAATCGGGAGCAAAGAGAATAAAGGCCGGATTGAATTCCGGCCTCTACTTTTTTTGAACTATTATAATTCAAAAAATCCTTAAAAACCTTCGCCCTAAAAACCTAAAATGTATTTAATTCCCTGCATCTATAATAGCACTGATTGCATCAGTATGTACTTGCTCTCCGGTAGCCCTGTCGAAAAGGCCTGAAGCTTTATCGCCTGTGATACCACTATCCCAGTAGACGGGCACCATACCGTTTAGCAATGCCGCTTTTGTTATGTAATTCAAATAGTAATTTCGTGCTTTGATATGATTGGCATAATCCGCAGCAGGAAGTGATGCTCTTAGCGTTGCTGCATATTCACCCAGTATTACGGGGATACCTTTGTCTACGAAATTTGTTTTCATTTTGGCAAACTGAGAATCGGCCCAGTCTTCCTGTCCCCATGAAGCTGTACCTGTCCCTGTGAAATCTTTTCCCCACAAGAATACGGAATTGTCTTCTCTCAGGCAGAATTCGTAAGGATCGTAATAGTGAACTTCAGCCATCATACGATTTACTGTGGCATCTGTCGACATTTTCAGGGAACTTACGGCCAGATCTATATTTGTATTGTAAGCCTGCACAACCAGATTACGCCATGCATTTCGTCCGCCTGTGGCACGTACAGCATCTATGAACGTCTGATTGTATGACAATTGTACTTCAATATTCTCTGCCGTAGGTGTACCATATCCTGCATGTACCTCATTAGTTCCTGCAAATAACAAATGCTCGTCATAGTCGCGGAAATAGATAGCAATTTGTTTCCACAGAGCTTTCTGTTTTTTGTTCACTTCCTCTTGTTTGTTGTATGTCGGATTTTCTTCGAGCCATCCGCCGTCCCAGTGTATATTGATAATTGCGTACATGTTGTTATCCACACAGTAGTCTACAACTTCTTTTACGCGTGCCAGCCACGAATCTTTTATTTTATATGTGGTCTGGTCTTCGATATAAGCGTTCCAAGCACATGGTATGCGCACGGTATTGAATCCGGCGGCTTTCACTCCGTCTATCAGCTTTTTCGATGTTTTGGCATTACCCCAGGTTGTTTCTCCTGCCGAAGTACCGTCTGTTGCTTCAAGTGAGTTTCCCAGATTCCATCCTATTTTCATCTTTGCCGCTAATGCGGGGGCATCACTATCCATTCCTGTTTTGTCAGGATCTATATAATCCGGTATCACGGGATCAGGCGTTTTTGCGGCCTGTGTTAGCGTAATCGTAATATTTTCTGCACCTATAGCAGACAAGATGAATGTGGCGGAGCGAGGTTCTTCTACATCATTTGCTTCTGCCGTTATTGTTACCGAAGCATTGCCTTTTGCTGTCTGTATTGAAGGTTTTACCCATGAGTCGGCCGGAAAGTCTATTTTCCAGACAGTGTTCGATGTTATCTCCATTTTGGCAGTGCCGCCATCAGCCTCGAATGGGTAGGAGGTAGGCGTAGCCGAAATGGAAGCCTCTATGGATGGTTCCGTTACCGGATCATCGTCATCACCGCATGCCCAGAAAAATAAAAGCGAACATAGTAGGATCAATGTATATTTGAATATTCTCATGTTGTCAGAAATTTCGTTTTTATGTTTACAAGAAAAGGGAAACTTACCCGGAATACCTAAAACAAATATCCCGGGATAGTTTCAACTATTATTTAAGAATATAATGATATGCTGTATATTCATCCTCTTTTGACTTCACTCCCAACCAGAATCCATCAGTATCTACATTGGTGAAAGTACCTCTTATCCATTTGTATGTAGGGCCTGTTACAGGTAGCCATGAGCCTGCTCCTTCGAAAGCCGGTAAGCCTGTCTCTGATATGGTTACTGTCATGTTTTCGGCATCCAGGACACATGGTGAGGTAGTTGTTGCACCGCCCTGTGTTTTGGAGAAAGTGACGCTACCATCAGCATTTTGTGTGAATGTTATTGACGCGTTTTGTGCAGAAGCAATTGTCGTTGCATCCCAATACCATCCATCCTGAGTCCCGGCGACAGTCCATCCTCCTTCTCCTTTGAGGTTTGTCCAGTCTACCGGCCAGTTTGTATCTATTTTGAATGTTTTTGAACCTGTTCCGCATAAGGCTTTTTTCATGGCCTTGTTCACATCCACTTCGTTACCAGTATTACCTACTATAAAGTGATATACCATATACTGAGGTTCGTTAGCATCTCTGTTACCAAACCATATACCGCTAACGCTACCCATGACATCATGTTCTATTTTTACAATCTTCCATTGGTTGGTAGCAGTAGTGGATATATTAACCCAGCCTACAACAGGGAAATTAGGAATAGCATCTTTGAATGTTATCGTATTTGTACTTTGCTTGTTGGTATATGTGCCTTCTGTTTCTGTACCATCATTCTCCCTAATTGTTACCTTTCCGTCTTTTGTAAATGTGATGGCACATCCGGCAATATTAGCAGCAGCCGCGGCATTATAGCCTGTCCAGTCAGGATAATCTTCTATACTGTTCCAGTCGTTCATCAGGTTACCGTTGAGGTCAGACCAGTTGAAAGGAGTATTTGTGTCCACAACCCATGTTTTGGAGGATGTAACAGATAATATCTCCGATTGGTCGCCAAAATTGAAATTAGGATCAGGAACATCTTCCGGTACATAATTGTCTGCATATGTTTTGGATACATAGTTGAAAATGTAGTACCATGGGCCTTCCGAGTTTGTACGCATAATGGCCAGTCTCATCTGATTTTCGTTAAGACGAAGTATTTTAATGTTTGAAGTCCAATTAGATGCATTATCAATGAATGAGGCCAGACGAATAACCGATGCATTAGATGTTGTCAGAGTATGGGTAGATGCATTCAGGAAGTAGGTGCCGCTTTCATTGCCACCCGATTCGTTGGGTTTCACTGTAGTAAGGTATGGCCCGCCTTTGAGGCTGAAAGTCATAGTTGCGGCTAAATCGGCCTCTGTTTGTCCCACATCGCCCGGTTCCCAGTTTGGAGTGAAGTTTTCATATTCCTGGGTAGCAGACGGATCGGCATATCCCATAGGTCCCGAAGCCAGTCCGTATTTACCGGTATCCAGTATCCATGTTTTTTCATTATCCACACCTCCGCAAAGCGCCGTCCATAGGGGATCGTCTACATAGCTGAGGTTTGTGGTTGTGATGGTAATATTTATGGCATCGGCCTCTACTATACCTCCACCGCTCAACACACCGTATTGAAATGTATATGTTCCCGGAAAAGCGATGTAGAGAGTATCCTTTACCCGTATCGATTTCCCGTATGGGGTAGACCATGTAGGGGTAAATCCCGTATTAAGGCTCTCCATGATAATCATATTCGGATCTTCGGGATTCTGTAATATCGTGTATTTCAGTTCATCTTTAGAGATGTTTGCACCCATCTCGTATTTGTCTGGGGTACAGTATGCAAAGAGGAATACCAGTCCCAACAATGTATATAATAGTCTCAAATTATTTTTCATAATATACTTATTATTTTTTATGTATTAACACGGTAATAAATAGGTCTGCGACCTTATTACCATCCTGCATTTTGTACCAGCACACCATTCGATAAGTCGATTTCGCTCTGCGGTATTTGTTGTAATCCTTTAGTGGCTCTGATTTTATCTGCCTCAATTTTTTTCGTAGTCTTTACCCCTCCGTTTTGTACTTCAGTTGTAGTTGCTATTGCTTGGGCAGCTACATCGATGCCTTGGCGAAGTAAATCCCAGTAACGGATACCTTCACCCACAAATTCCAAACGGCGTTGCTCCAGTATATTTGCTTTTGTTGCATATACCTGTGTGAATGAATCACCAAATGCGCGTTCCATTATCATATCCATATAATCCTGTGCATTCGGACTGCCAAGTTCGGCCGCCATAAGCAATACATCGGCATAACGGATGGATACATAATCCTGATACTGTCCTATCATATTATTAACGGCACCGTTTATGATCGCAGCATCTTGCAGTTCTCCTTTATCATTGTACATCGACATCGGCATATATTTCTTTACATAGTAGCCAGTATATTCACGTTGGTCCTGTATCTGTTTTGCAGAAAGTTTCAGTCCTTCATCCTTAATCGAAGCTATCGAAACAGCCTGACGAGTATCACCTGATTTGAATGCACTCCACAGCTTAGGGTCTACTGGACATGCGCCCCAACCCTGTGCATAAGGATAGACGTCGAATGAGCGGATTCCGGTCATTATCATCCAGTGGTTACCATCGGTATTGCCATTATAGTCGCTGGTCCATGTATATTTGATGCCGAAAACGGTTTCTTTGTTATCTTCTCCTACATAATTGATTTTGCCGTTTACATTATCTTCTTCTTCATTTTTTACAACTGAAGATACAGGCCACAAATCGGCAAAATTTTCAACTAATCCGTAATTTCCGTTTGCGATAATATCTTCAAGGTATGCTAGTACAGTAGATTGTGTAATACCGGCTAAATCTGTTTTTCCATAATATCCTGTATAATATAAAAACACTCTCGCCATCAGCGCTTCAGCTGCATATTTGGTTACACGCCCTCCATTAGTGGCAACATCAGAAGCGCTCCAGGGTTTTGCCGGCATATTTTCGCAGGCATAAGTCAGATCTTCTGCTATCAGTTTGTACACCTCATCAGCTGCAGCCTGTGGTACGTTGTCGGTAGTAGGTGTTGTGAGTAAAGGAATATTTCCCCAAAGGCGTACCATATCGAAATAAAGATATGCACGGATGAAACGGGCTTCGGACATATATGTCTTTCTCAATGTTTCGTTGCTGCCCCATTCTATCTGATCTTCTTTACTGATGAGCATATTACATCTCAGCATAGCTCTATAATATGCTTTCCAGTTGGCATCGAAAATTTGAGCATCGGATGGAGAACGCGATTTATCGAACTCGTCCAGCATCTGGTAGCCTAATCCGTCGGAAGCACCTGTTCCACCGAATGCATTGTCAGAAAATACTTCTGAAGCAACGGGGAAACTGACTCCGTCTGACCATACAGTTTGTAATCCGTCGTAACAGCCAACCAGAGCTTTCCATGCGTCATCGGTTGTTTTGTAGAAGTTTTCCTCTGTCTGTTTGTTCGGTTCTACATCGAGGAAGCCATCGCCACAAGCATTAAATAAAATGGCGATTCCAGCTAATAAATATATCTTTACTTTTTTCATTGTTTTCCGGTTTTTAGAATTTAATATTAACACCAAACAAATAAGTACGGGGACGAGGATAATATCCAAGGTCGATACCCGATGAGAAACTGTCTACACCATATCCTATTTCCGGGTCCATGCCATCATAATGGGTAAATGTGTACAAGTTCTGTATTTGTCCGTAGAGTCTCAGTGAGCTTATATATTTTGATTTTATCAGTTTGGCAAAATCATATCCCAATGTAATATTGCTTATTCTGAGGAAACTGCCATCGTGTATATACAAGTCGGAGAAATTTGTCCAGTTTTTATTATCTTCTGTTACGCGTGGCATAGAGTTGGATGTACCCTCACCGTGCCAGCGATCGAATACAGATGTTGTATAATTAGAGAAGCGATTCGCAATGTTTCTGTACGATTGTACAATATCATTCCCTGCCATTCCACTTGCGTTGAGGGCGAAATCGAAATTCTTATAGGCAAGATTGATATTGAACCCGAATGTAAAATCAGGATTCGGATCACCTATATTTCCCTTATCGTTGGTGTCGATAACACCGTCCCCATTAACATCGACATACTTTACGTCTCCCGGCTGAGCATCCGGTTGAAGAACTTTTCCGTTCGATTTATAGTTTTGAACGTCGGCTTCATTTTGAAAAATTCCGGCTGTTTTGTATCCCCAGAAGAATCCGATTGGCTCACCGTTTTGTGCGCGATAGAATTCGGTCGCATTGTCGTAGAGCATATTTGTAAGACCATTAATAATTCCGCCTTCGGTAGGAATCTGGCCTACAGTATTTTTGTTATAAGCACCATTGGCTCCGATTGTATATTCCAATCCACCGATGTTATCGCTGAATGATACACCTAGTTCCACACCTTTATTGGTAACATCTCCTCCGTTTATATACTTAGAGCTTACACCTGCGGTCGCCAGTACAGGAACGCTGATGATCCAGTCTTTGGTCTTTTTATTGTACCAGTCGAAGTTTACATTCATTTTCCCGTTAATAAAACGTGCGTCGAATCCGAGATTAAATTGCTCTGATGTTTCCCAGCTTAAATCGGGATTGGAGAGATTGTCAGGATTAGCACCCGGGGTAAGTACCCCCTCAGTATTGCCGAAAATATAGTTTACATTCTGCTGATTGATCATAGCCAGATATTGGAATGCCGATACATTCTGGTTACCTACCTGTCCCCAGCTGGCTCTTAGCTTGAAGTAATCCATCCAGTTTTTGGTTCGTTCCATAAATGACTCATTACTCATAATCCAACCTGTAGAAATAGAAGGGAAATATCCAAAACGGTTACCACTGGCAAAGTTTGATGAACCATCAGCGCGGAATGTTGCGTTTATCAGATAAGTTTCTTTATAATTGTAATTCAAACGACCAAAATATGAAAGTTTTTTGATGTCAGCATCTTTATTACCTCCAAGGCTCAACAGATTGCTTAAAGTATTGGTTGCATTTGACAAATAGGCATGGTTCAGGCTGTTGAAGATCAGATCTACATTACTCCCGTTTAGCCATGTCCCCGAATATTGACTCATAGATGAACCTAACATGGCTCCAAAGTCGTGATCTTCATTCACTTTGAAATTATAGCCTAATAAGTTATCCCAATTGTATGTCCGGCCTTTATTCATAGACTGAGTGGCCACTGTGTGATCGTTGAAAGCATATAAAGACAGTCTGTAAATGGGTTTGTATGAATTACTTTCGGAAGCAAAATAGTCGATACCCAATGTTGTTCTGAATTTCAGATTTTTGATAGGTTCCAGTTCAAGATATACATCCCCTACGAGTTTCTGAGTATTACTCTTGTTCTGATTGTTATATACCATCTGTGCATAAGGATTGGCTTCACCGTTGTACCAGTCGGAATTACTATTGTTCCAGAAATTTCCGTTTTCGTCGTACATCGGTACGAACGGGCTGGTATTGAAGGCTGCTCTCAACGTATTGTTGTATTGGTTACCCACTTGTATACCATTTTTCTTACTGTAAGAGAACGTGAGATGCTGACCAAGCCTTACTTTATTGTCATACAGATTATGTTCTGTATTGACGCGAAAGTTATAACGTTCATAGTTAGACAGGTCTTTACCGCCTACTATACCTTCCTGTCCGGTATATGACAGTGACATTGACCATACAGATGCGGCCGATCCTCCTGAAGCTCCAAGGGAATAGTTTTGGGTGATAGCATCATCTACCAGCATTTCATCTATCCAGTTGGTACCTGTTCCCATATTGGCTATTTCATCATTGGTAAAATATGCGC
This sequence comes from Dysgonomonas sp. UBA7710, assembly GCF_002482385.1. GTDB lineage: Bacteria > Bacteroidota > Bacteroidia > Bacteroidales > Dysgonomonadaceae > Dysgonomonas. Next base: position 148,079 of record NZ_DLFW01000023.1, read on the forward strand.
TTTTACCTGAGTTTATAGCAGCCTCGTTCATTATTGTTGCATACTGCTGCGAGTTAAGTAACTTTGCTTTTCTGGCAGCTTGCTGAACACCATAATATGCATCGAACGTGATTTGTGCTTTTGCTCCGGTCTTACCAGTCTTCGTTGTTATCAGCACGACTCCGTTTGCTGCCTGCGAACCGTAGATAGCGGCCGAAGCAGCATCTTTAAGTACATCGATAGACTCTATGTCGCTGTTGTTTAGATAAGTAATGTCGTTAGTCAATATCCCGTCAACAACAAATAGAGGTGATGCATCTGCAACAGTTCCCAAGCCGCGGATGCGTACTTTCAGACTTTCACCGGGTTGGCCCGATGTGGAGGTGATCTGTACACCCGGGGTTTTTCCCTGTAAAGCCTGAAGTGCATTTGTCGTGTTCATTTTTGCCAGTTCATCGCCTTTTACCTGTATAGTGGCGCCGGTGTTCAATTTCTTTTTCTGTACACCATAACCGATGGCTATGACTTCATTCAGTAAGTTGATCTCTTCTTCCAGTTCGATATTGAATACTGTTTCAGTACCAACAGTGACTGTTTTGGGTTTGAACCCGATGAAAGATATTTCAATTTTTGCGTTATCTTTAACGGTAAGGGAAAACTTACCATCCAAATCGGTTATTGTACCGTTTGTAGTCCCTACCTCGATTACCGATGCCCCGGCAAGGGGTTCGCCAAGAGATGTGACCGTTCCGGTTATTTCATGCACCGATTGAGCATAAATTCCGGTTACTGAGAACAAGCTGATAATTAATATCAGGCATGCTCTCTGCAAGTTAAGGAGACTTGCGTTTTTAGGTGAGGTTGTCATTCTTAAATTCATTGTATTAGTGGTTTAGTAAACATTGAATATTGTTTTGTTTCTCATATCTGGATATTTATTGTGCCATTTTTATTTCATTTGCTTTTCCGGTATATTTCACTTCCGAAACAGATGTTTTACCATCTTTAGTAATCCATTCCACACGGAATGTCCTATCCTTAGGCATGCCTTCATATTCGCCTTTTGTATCGCCTATAGAAAGTGTTTTAGAGGCTTCGTCGTATGTGAATTTGATGGTCGAGTATGCATCTTTTTCGTAGTTATAATTTACGCCTTCATCTTCATAGAGTGTAAATTCTCCGTTTGCTCCCGTATAAACTTTCAGAGTAATATCTTTCTGTATTTCCTTGGTCGTTTGTATATCTTTACCCATCGGTAGAATCGCCCCTTCTTTTACATAGAGAGGGATGCGTTCGTATGGAGCGGAAATATTCAGTGTTTGCCCTCCTGCAATATGCTTATTTGATTCGAAATCGTACCAATTGGTATTGGTAGGGAAGTATGCATTACGCGATGTGGCTTTATAATTATATACGGGGCATACCATTATATCAGGCCCAAACATATACTGATCGCTTATATTATGGGTATTTATATCTCTTCCGAAATCCATAACCAAAGCCCGCATGATTGTATAGTCGTTGAAATACGTCATTCCCGCCAATGAATAGATATATGGCATCATCTGGTAGCGGAGTTTGGTATAGTAAACCATGCTTTTGTATGCAGGATGGCTCTCCGGTGCAAGGTTGTATATTTCGCGGGTGGGATACTGTCCATGACTGCGGAACAACGGGCAGAATGCACCAAACTGGAACCAACGGGTATTCAGTTCCCTCCATTCTTTAAGGTCTTCCGAGCCTTCTTTCGCCACTTCGTAACGTTTCTCAACACAGAAGCCGCCTATATCCATTGTCCAGTACGGGATACCCGACATGGCAAAATTAAGTCCCGCAGATATCTGAGCTTTCATATCTTCCCAGCGTGTACCTATATCGCCGCTCCATGTTGCCGTAGAATAGCGTTGCGTACCTGCAAAGCCTGAGCGGGTAAGCAGGAATACACGGTCGTTCGGCTTTACTGAACGCTGGCCGTCGTATATAGCCATTGCATTTGCCAGCGCGTATGCATTGAAATATTCTGTCGATGAACCCAAAGCATTAGGTGTACTCAGTTCTTTGCGGTATTGGAGACTTGCATTCGACAAGATATCCGGTTCGGAAGCATCCATCCACCAGGCGTCTATACCTTTCGAATAGAGTTTGTCATTCATTTGGCTCCAGAACAATTTGCGTGCTCCTTCGCTGTATGCGTCATAGAATCCGGCTATATAGCCTTTGCCTATCCAGTCGCGTATGCTGTCTTTCACCGCGCGGTTGTACATCCATCCTTTTTCGTCGAAAGCCTTGTAATTATCTGTTGTATAGTAGAATTTAGGCCATACCGATATCATAATGCGTGCATCCATTGCATGTACGCTGTCTACCATGCCCTTAGGGTCAGGAAAGCGTGCCGGATCGAAATCGTGGCTTCCCCATGCATCCTGAGGCCAGTAAGACCAGTCGAGAACAATATTATCCAGTGGAATATTACGTTTGCGGTACTCTTTTACTGCATCCAGTAATTCATCCTGAGTTTTATAACGTTCGCGGCTCTGCCAGAATCCCATTGCCCATTTAGGCATTACCTGAGATTTTCCTGTGATTGTACGATATCCTTTTATAACATCATCGGCATTGTCTCCGCGAATGAAATAGTAATCTATCTGATCGCCCATTTCGGACCATAGCGATAGTTTGCTTTGTTCTTCTTCCGGTCTTGGACTTAATGCCTTCAGTCCTATATACGATATACCGCCGTCAGGTTTCCAGTCCAGTTTCAATTTGCGTTTTTCACCAGCTTTCATATCCACTGTGAATTTATAACTGTTAGGGTTCCATGCTGTACGCCATCTTTCGGGTACAATAACCTCACCGTCCATATATATAGTGGTGTAACCTGCATAATAAAGTATAAAATAATATTTGCCTGTTTCTTTGGCTTCTACTTCTCCTTCCCAAGTGATACGGGCATTATGGAAAGGAAAATCTTTCGGGAATTTCTTTATTGTTTCCAGATTTTCATAATCTATTCCAGATTCGCTTCTTTCTATAAATACCTGTTTGGCATCGCCATCGATCAGATATGTTGCAGTAAGTCCGCCTTCTTTACCTGTTTTATCGTATAGTTTAAACTGATCTAAGTCTGCATAGTCGCGCGGGTCACCAAACTTGGAAAGAGAGTAGTTGTCCCATAGTATACCGTAATTCTTACTCGACAAGACAAAAGGAACGGATACCTTTGTATTATATTGAAAAAGGACTTCATTCTTTCCTTTATAATTGTATTCATCAGCCTGATGTTGTCCCAGTCCGTAGAATGCCTCATCGGCAGGCGACTCGAATACCTGCTGCATGGTATAGGCTTTTTTACCTTCTACCTCTATATCGGAGAATGTTTTACCTCCACCCTTGTTCTCGGCAAGGATTAAATTTCCGTTAATATCGGAGAATGATACTTCGCCTGTAGTCAGGGATACAGAAGCAACGGTAGTAGCTGTTTTTAGAATAACATTTCCATTTTGTTCCGAAACATCCCAGCCCTCAGTTTTTGTTTTATCATAGATTGTAATAAGACTCTTGTTTTCAGTGAAATTGCTCGCCGGTGTTGCCGATACACGGATGATGTCATCATTGATTATTTGTAACCTGACATGTTTTGTAGAGCTAGCGTTTTCCGTCTTTAATGTTACTATTACCCCATCGTTTGTTTTCTTGTAAGGTCCGCTTTGGCAGCTGGTGAGTAAAAATACTGACAAAAGGCTCGCAAGTACGAGTTGAATTTTTTTCATGGTAATTATTTTATGTTTAGATTTCTTATAAACAAAATTAGGATAAGTGGTTTAAACAGGTTTTCTTAAATGTTCTTAAAGAAAGTGCCTAAAAAAATATGTAGGGGGTTAAATGTTTCCAAAGTGGTATTTAAATGGTAACATAGTACATTGTGTCATATAATTTTATATAAATTTGTATGAGAAGAACCTACCTGATCCTAATTACTTATGAAGAAATCTATATTATTTCCTATACTTATTTATTTTATATCTGTATGTAATATCTACGCCCAGCAATTCGAGTTTTCGCACCTCAATAATACAAATGGCTTATCTAATAATCAGGTTGAATCTTTATTCAGAGATAGTCGCGGGTTTATGTGGTTTGGTACCAATATGGGATTGAACAGGTACGATGGTGTAAATTTTAAAGTTTATACAAATATAAAAAACGATGCAAATAGCCCGTTATATGACAGGATTATAGATATACAGGAAGATGTCGATGGTAATCTATGGCTTAAAGAAAGCAGTTATATCGTTTACAATTGGAGAACAGAATCATTTATCAACAATGTTGATTCTTTATTACATAAAATGGGGCTGGAACCGGGCCCCTCTATAATTGAAATAGATGATAAGAAAGATTTTTATATCGCTTATCCTGATAGAGGAATATTCAGATACGATATTGCTACACAGCAGGTAACGGTTTTTCCGCAATCATCAGATATTAATACACTGGATCAATCAGGAATAGCAGATATTAAGATTAAAGGAAGTTATATCTGGGTACTCCATAGCAATGGGCTTGTAGAACGGCTGAATGTACAAACAGGCAAAGTGGATATCCGTAATACATTCTTCAAAGAGAATTATCAGAATTCTACAATTCTGAAATCTATCTATATTGATTCTGACAACGATCTGTGGATATATCCCAGTATAGATGACAGAGGTGTGGCTTATTTCAGTCTGAAAGAAAAGCAATGGACACTCCTAGATACAAAAAGTAAAGTTGCCCTGTCGAGCAGTTTTGTCAGATGTGTCGGACAGGATGCCAGCGGTTCTATATGGATCGGTACAGACCATGGTGGGGTTAATATCTATAATAAAAAGAAAAAAGAAATAACAGTAGTAAAGAATGATATATACAATAATAACTCCATCAGCCAGAATTCTATAATAAGTATTTTCTGTGAGGCAGATGGTACTGTGTGGGTGGGGACATACAAAAACGGAATATCATATTATCATCCTAACTTATTCAAGTTTAAGAAGTCGCCTTTATTTTATACATTTAATAAGAATGCAGAAACCTTCGATTGTAATAGTCTGTATAAAAATAAAAATGGGGATTTATGGATAGGTACAAATGGCCGGGGGCTTGTAAAATACAATGATGCTACAGGAAGTATACAAACATTCCGTTATAATCCTAATGATGCCGGCAGCATATCGTCTGATATAATTACCTCAGTGTTCGAAGATCATGCTCAGATTCTGTGGATAGGTACATTCCTTGGAGGGTTGAATGCCTATAATGGCAGAGAATTTAAGAGATATCAGGTGGATGAAGATAATCCTAATTCATTGTCCAGTAAGAGTGTATTCGGTTTAGCCGAAGATAATGAAAATAACTTGTGGATAGCTACTTTAGGTGGTGGAACTGATAAGCTGGATGCTAGTCGCCGTATTTTTACCCATCATAATTTAAGAAATAGCAAGATGCTTTCGGACTATGTTCTGTCCATGTTTGCAGACCCGGTGAAGAATATTTACCTAAGTACCGACAGGGGGCTTAATTATATTGACAAAGATAAGAAAGAGATTACCGCATACTTTCCTGAAAACAAGCTTTTGGATTCCTTGACCAATATTACTATCAATTATCAGTTTGTCGATTCAAAAGGATTGGTTTGGATAGCTACCGACAAAGGTATTAATATTTATGATCCTCACAGGCATCAATTCTATTATATAATGGCGAGTAATGGTTTACCGAGTGATGAAGTTGTATCACTTGTAGAGGACAATGACGGAAATGTTTGGGCTGGTACACGCAATGGGTTAGCATGTATATATTGTGATTTTTCTGATAAGGGTTTTAATTATACAATTACTTATTTTGACGTAAAGGATGGCTTGCCAAGTTCTGTTTGTAATCGTAATGCCATATTTAAGGATAAAGACGGTATTATATATATAGGAAGCACAAATGGTTATGTTGCTTTTAACCCTAGGGAAATCGTTTTTAACAAGAATGTTCCTAAGGCCCGCTTTACGGATTTGTTAATTACCAATCAGGTGATAAAACCCAACGTAGAGTATGACGGACGGGTTATTATTGAGAAATCTATCACAGACATTAATGAAATAACCTTGCATTACGGAGAAACGAATTTTACAATCCTGTTTTCAGCACTTAATTTTATTCATCCGGAAAAAAATAAATATAAATATATGCTTGAGGGGCTTGATAATAAATGGACAGAAATAACAAACGGCATTGGGGCAGCTTCATATTCCAATCTGAATGCAGGTACTTATAAACTTATAGTATACGCGAGCAATGATGATAATATATGGTCTGCAGAACCCATTGTATTGAAGATAGAAGTACAGCCTCCGTTCTGGCTGTCATGGTGGGCGTATATTGTTTACATTATTGTGGTTGCGGCTATAATTCGCTTTTTCCTTAAATATAAGCTGAATAAGCAAAGAGAAGAGTATGAACAGGCACAGAAGATTCTCGAAGCCAATAAAATACATGAAGTGGATGAACTCAAATTTAAATTCTTTACCAATATAAGCCATGAGTTTAAAACCCCGTTGACACTCATTCTTACCCCACTGGAGAAATTAATGAAATCTCCCGCATCGGACGAGCAAAAAGCTACTATGAATATTATGCATAAAAATGCACAGAGCTTACTGCAAATGGTAAATGAAATTCTCGATTTCAGAAAGTTTGACCTGAATAAAATGAACCTCAATATATCACGTGGCAATATTATTGAATTTACAAAGGATATTTGTCAGTCTTTTTCTTCCCTTGCCGCAGAGAAGTCTATAAAATTGACTTTCACAACTTATTTGCAAGAGTTGCAGATGGAATTTGATAAAGAAAAGATGAATAAGATAATTACTAACCTCATTTCCAATGCTTTTAAATATACAGAAGAAGGACATATAGATGTAAGTATAGGTGTATCCGAATTGATGCAGAATAGTGAAAATGCTATTTCGAAGCAATTGAATATCAGGATATCAGATACAGGGGTTGGAATGGAGCCCGAATACCTCGATAAAATTTTCGAGCGTTTTTTCAGGATAGAAAAAGCCGATAAGAACACTCCGTCAGGAACAGGTGTCGGTCTGCATCTGGTGAGTGAATATGTGAAATTGCACGGAGGAGAAATAGAGGTGGAAAGTACAGTGGATAAAGGTTCTGTTTTTACTGTTCTATTGCCTATCAACAATCCTACATATAAAGAACTGAGTAGTCAGGATGTTATACATTCGGGCGATTCCGAAGATGCAGAAATAGGTAAGAATGAGATAAAATCTGTTCAGCGGGCAAATTTACCATTATTGCTGATTGTAGATGATAATGAAGATTTTTGTGAATTTATAACCGGCTTGTTCATAGATAATTACAATATAGTTACGGCCAATGATGGTGAAGAAGGCCTGCGTATCGTACTCGATCAGCTACCCGAGATTATACTTTGCGATGTGATGATGCCAAAAATGGATGGTTACGAATTTTGCAGGCAGGTAAAGGGAGATATACGCACATCCCATATTCCTATTATATTGCTTACGGCCAAGTCGTCGGAAGAGAACCGCTATTCGGGTATAGAAGCCGGAGCTGACGACTATATAGCCAAGCCTTTCAATATAGATATGCTGACACTGAAAATAGCTAAGATAATAGAGAAACAAAAGAAGTTGCAAAGCAGTTTTAAGAAAAAGATCGATGTAGCACCGAGTGATATCGAGATAACCTCTATGGATGAGAAATTTGTACAAAAGGCAATAGCGATAGTCGAACAGAATATAGGGAATGCCGATTTTCTGGTCGAGGATTTGTGCAAAGAAATGGGTATGAGCCGTGTATATTTCTATAAAAAGACTCTTGCTCTGACAGATAAAACCCCGTCCGAATTTATCCGCTTCATCCGTTTGAAGCGGGCGGCCGATTTACTCGAAAAGAGCCAGATGTTTGTTAATGAGATTGCTTTCCAGGTAGGATTCAATGATCCGAAGTATTTCCGTAAATATTTCAAGGAAGAATTCGGGGTGACGCCTAATGAGTATAAGAAGAACGAATCTAAGTAATTTAGATAACCGTGTAAACATTTTACCCCCTTTTAAGAGACATATTACCCCCTTCGGGGAATGATGGCATTCCCAAAATAGAAACATTAGGAATGGGATAGAGTACAATAAAAACAGTAAATTTGTTTATTGTAAAAACACTGATTCCATGAAAAAAATATTATTGGCTATAAGCTGTATTCTCTATTCCGGCATCACACTCTTTTCGCAAAACATATGGAAATATTATTTCACTGAACCGGCTTCTATTTGGGAGGAATCTATTCCGTTGGGTAATGGCCGTATTGGCATGATGCCGTGGGGCGGGATAGACAGGGAACGTATTGTATTGAATGAAATTTCCCTTTGGTCAGGGAACAAACAGGATGCCGACAACCCCGACGCTTATAAATATCTGGGCGAAATAAGAAAACTCCTTTTCGAAAATAAAAATCGTGAAGCGCAGGAATTAATGTACAAAACCTTTACATGTAAGGGTGAAGGCAGTAGTGGTGCAGATTATGGTAAATTTGAAAATTTTGGTAATCTATATATTGACTTTACCTATCCGGATGCTTCCGGCACGGTTGACTATAAACGCACATTGGATCTGAATAATGCCTTGTCTGATGTATCCTATACTAAAGGGAGTATTAAATACACGAGAGAATATTTTACCTCCTTTACAGATGATATAGGAATAGCCAGATATACTGCCGATAAACCGGAATCATTGAGTATGCGTATCTCGCTTGGCCGTGACGAAAACTATGAAACATATACGAGTGGCCCGGTTCTATACATATTTGGAAAATTGTCAGCAGGCGAAGGCAAAGAGGGTATGAAATATCTGGGAATGGTAAAAGTAGAGAATGAGGGAGGAGACCTCTTTACCAATGCCGGGGATATAGAAATCAAAAATGCTGATGAGGTCACTCTTTCCATATCTCTTGCAACTAACTATAATGGGGTAGAACAGGAAAAGCTGGCAGCTGATCTATTAAATAAATTAAAAGGAGACTACAAAACCCGGAAACAAAAACATATCGAAAAATATCAAAACCTGTTTAACCGTGTAGACCTTACATTAGGCAAAAATAAAAATTCGGATTTACCTATAAACAGGAGGCTTGAAGCTTTTGTAAATGACCGCACCGATTACGATTTGGTCGCCTTGTATATGCAATACGGACGCTATCTGCTTATCTCATCTACACGTGAAGGAGGACTGCCTCCAAACCTGCAGGGACTATGGGCACCGCAAATACATACGCCATGGAATGGAGATTACCATCTGAATATAAATCTGCAAATGAATCTTTGGCCTGCCGAAGTTTGTAATCTCTCCGAGTTACATCTTCCTACAATCGAATATGTGAAATCATTAACAGAGCCCGGACATAAAACCGCGAAAGTATATTATAACAGCGATGGCTGGGTAACTCATATACTGGGTAATGTATGGGGCTTTACTTCTCCGGGCGAAAGCCCTTCCTGGGGGGCCACCAATACTTCAGGGGCCTGGATGTGCCGGCATTTATGGGAACATTACCTCTATACACAGGATGTGAAATATCTGGAATCGGTATATCCAACAATGAAAGGTGCAGCTCTATTCTTCGAAAATATGCTGGTCGAAGATCCGAATAACGGTTATCTGGTAACAGCACCTACCACTTCTCCTGAAAATACTTATATAACTGAATCTGGCGATGTACTGAGCGTTTGCGCAGGTTCTACAATGGATAACCAGATTGTGCGGGAACTTTTTACGAATGTATCCCAAGCCGCAAAAATCCTGAATACAGATAAACAATGGATAAAAGCCATAGAAACAAAAAAGCAAAGGTTGGCGCCTACCACTATTGGTAAATACGGGCAGATAATGGAGTGGCTCAACGACTATGAGGAAGCAGAAATACATCACCGCCATGTATCGCAACTCTATGGCTTGCATCCCGGTTATGAACTGACATACGAAAAAACACCGGAATTAATGGAAGCCGCTAAAAAAACGCTTGAACGCCGGGGGGACGAGTCTACCGGCTGGTCGATGGCATGGAAGATAAACTTCTGGGCACGGCTCAAAGATGGCGACCGTACATATAAATTAATTGGTGATCTGCTGAAACCCGCAGGTAAAGGACATGGTACATATCCAAACCTTTTCAGTGCACATCCGCCAATGCAGATAGATGGTAATTTTGGAGGTTGCGCGGGTATAGCCGAAATGCTCGTACAGAGCCATGCCGGATATATTGAGTTGTTACCTTCTATTCCCGGAGAATGGAAAGACGGCAGTGTGAAAGGTCTGAAAGTGAGAGGGGGAGGGGAAGTATCTTTTGCATGGAAAAATGGAAAAGTTACTGATGTTGATTTCATTGCCCGGACAGCAAATACATTTGTTTTTAAACTCGCTGATGATAAAATGGGTATATCAGGGACAAAGAACTATAAAACAGAGAATGGTAAATTATTCCTTCATCTGGAAAAAGGAGAAATAATTAGAATATCAAAATTTCCATAATGAATGAGAATCAGCAGTTGAAAGGACTGTAACTTTTCTATATGATTTTATCTATACAAGGCAGATAGCAAGCGTGTTATCGGACAGAAAGGATGCAATAAGAAAAACGATAGAAAGGTGTTACTTTTGTTACCTTTTACAAGTAATAAGTTTTAGGTAAATAGACACGAGTAAACAAGATACAAGAAACGAGTTATTAACTGATTACTGTTGACTCTTGACTGAAAAGTGTTACATCTGTTACCTTTTAACAATATAATGCAAACAGAGGTTAAATAAATAAAGGTTACACGATGTATATTGTTAAAAAAAGAGATTCGTAAATATAGAGATGTTACTTTTTGAGTTGAACGTTGAAAATGAATAATGAATAGTAAGGAGACACAAGTTGTTCCCTGATGACTGGCGAGATGCTTCGCTCTGCTCAGCATGACAAGCTAAATATTAATTTTTCATTCTTAATTATTAATTGCTTTCTGTGTTACTTTTTTTACATTTTATGCAGGGAGAATCCCTCGTGGGTACCCGCATAGCAGCTAGCGGGAAGGCACAAGTACATACCTGACAAGAATGGGAAAAGGTAACAAGTAGAAAAGATTGTAAAATATGTAACTTTTGTAACTTTTTGGAAAAGCTACAACTAAGTGAGGTATTATTGTTGACCGTTATCTATTGACTGAAAACTGTTTTAACCTCTGATTCCCATAATTAGTAAAAAACATAATAATTATAAGATAACATGAAAAAAACATTTATTTGTGGTTTGCTTGGCCTTTTCTTAATCAATAGTGTGAAGGCACAAATAAACGCTACTCCGGTTTATCTGGACGATAGTAAACCTATAGAGACCCGGATAGAGGATGCCTTATCGCGCATGACTCTTGAAGAAAAAATTGCTTTCATCCATGCACAATCGAAATTCAGTACACCGGGTGTTCCCCGTTTGGGTATTCCTGAATTGTGGATGAGCGACGGTCCTCATGGCGTGCGTATGGAAATAGATTGGGATACATGGGCGCATGCCGGATGGACAAACGATTCGTGCACGGCTTTTCCCGCACTGACATGTCTTGCAGCGACTTTCAATCCGGAATTATCATCATTATACGGGAATGCTATAGGTGAAGAGGCCCGTTACAGGAAAAAAGATATACTATTAGGACCGGGTGTGAATATTTACCGCACTCCGATGAACGGGCGTAACTTCGAATATCTGGGTGAAGACCCGTATCTGGCTTCTAAAATGGTGGTGCCCTATATTAAAGGTGTACAGAAGAATGGAGTGTCGGCATGCTTAAAACATTTTGCGCTGAATAATCAGGAAGTATGGCGTAATGTTATTGATGTAGAAGTAAGTGACAGGGCATTATATGAAATTTATTTACCTGCATTTAAGGCCGGAGTTCAGGAGGGTGGAGTATGGTCTGTAATGGGCTCGTATAACAAGTTCAGAGGACAGTATTGTAGCCACCATGAGATATTGATTAATAAGATATTAAAAGGTGAGTGGGGCTACGATGGCATTGTTGTAACAGACTGGGGTAGTGCCCACGATACGAAAGAAGCCGCTCTCTACGGACTGGATGTGGAAATGGGAACATGGACAAACGGCTTGACTTGGGGCGAGAGTTTCGCATACGATAATTATTATCTGGCCCAGCCTTATCTGAAGATGCTGAAAAGCGGTGAATTGCCGATGTCTACTCTCGATGATAAAGTACGCCGTGTGCTTCGCCTGACATTCCGGACTAATATGGACAGGAAACGTCCGTTTGGCAGCTTTGCTACAAAGGAACACGCCGAGGTGAGCCGTAAAGTAGCCGAAGAAGGTATTGTTTTGATGAAAAATACCAACAATTTTTTCCCTGTTTCAAAAGGCAGATACAATAAAATTGTGGTGATCGGCGAAAATGCTACACGTTCCCTTACTGTGGGAGGTGGTTCGTCGGAACTGAAAGTTAAAAAAGAAGTTTCACCACTCGAAGGACTGATAAATAAATATGGTAAAGATAAAGTATTCTACACAATGGGCTACGGTTCCGGACCCACAGTATATGATAATTTTGTTCCGTCCCCATATAATGCCGATTCTTTGAAACGTGAAGCTCTGGCATTAGTTAAGGATGCCGATGTAGTTCTTTTCTTCGGCGGGCTGAACAAAAATTATCAGCAGGATTGTGAAGGGGCCGACCGCATCACTTACGACCTTCCTTTCGGACAAAACGAATTGATAGAAGACTTGCTGAAAGTGAATAAGAATACGGGTGTCGTTATTGTCAGCGGTAATGCCGTGGCAATGCCATGGCTGGATAAAGTACCCGCATTGATGCAGTCTTGGTATCTTGGTTCAGAAGCGGGTAATGCGACAGCGAATATAATAGCAGGTGATATAAATCCGTCGGGTAAACTGCCTTTCAGTATTCCAGCAAAACTGGAAGACAACGGAGCGATGTCATTCGGTACGGTTTCATATCCGGGCGACAGTATCACACAGATATATAAAGAAGATATACTGGTAGGTTATCGCTGGCACGATACGAAGAAGATACCTGCATTATTCCCGTTTGGATACGGATTGTCATATACTACGTTCGAATATGGGAAAGTATCCGCCGACAAGAAAGAATATGGAAAAGATGATGTCATAAAAGTTTCTTTTACTCTTTCCAATAGCGGAAGTGTAGCCGGTGCAGAATCAGTACAGATATATGCCTCGCAGGCAAAACCATCGCTGGAACGCCCTGCCAAAGAACTGAAGGCATTCAAAAAAGTGTATCTTAATGCAGGTGAAAGTAAAACCGTAGAACTATCTGTTCCGGTGAAAGATCTGGCCTTCTTCGATGATAAAACCCACAGTTGGGTAGTAGAACCGGATAAATTTACACTGCATTGTGCGGCATCGTCTGCCGATGTGAAAAGTTCTGTAACTGTTCAGATTAAATAACTAATATTCGTCTTGTCATGCTGAACGAAGTGAAGAATGACAAAGAGGGCACAAAAACAACCCAAAATAGTAATATATGAAAATACATAAAATGAAAAATAAGCTATTTCAATTATTTATCATTATGGTTTTGGTGAATATATCCACTATGAATGTATTCTCTCAGTCCGGCTATAAAAATCCTGTAGTCAGGGGATTTAATCCCGATCCCAGCATTTGCCGGGTGAACGATGATTTTTATATTGTTACCTCTTCTTTCGAGTATTTCCCGGGTTTGCCCATTTATCATAGCAAAGACCTTGTTAACTGGCGGCAGACAGGGCATTGCCTTACCCGCGATTCACAGCTCCCGTTACACAAGGCTCCGGCTTCGGGAGGGCTGTTTGCACCGTCTTTGCGCTATCATGATGGGCTGTTCTATGTGATATGCACAAATGTGTCGGGTGGAGGTAATTTTTTTTGTACCGCTATTGATCCTGCTGGTCCGTGGAGCGAACCTACATGGGTGGATATAAAAAGTATCGACCCCGATATCTTTTGGGATGAAGATGGTAAAACTTATTTCGTCACACAAGGCGATGAAGGTATCAGAGTGACAGAAGTAGACCTGAAAACAGGAAAAGTGATTGGCCCCGAGCATCTTGTGTGGGGAGGTATCGGAGGCCGTTTTCCCGAGGCTCCTCATATTTATAAGAAAGATGGGTTTTACTACCTTCTTCTGGGTGAAGGTGGTACGGAATATATGCATAGTGCTACGATAGGGCGTAGCAAAAACCTTCTTGGCCCTTACGAATCATGCCCTCTGAATCCTATACTCACACATGCAAACAGGATAGGGCAGGGGAACCCGATACAGGGAGTAGGACATGCCGACCTCGTGCAGGCCAAAGACGGCTCGTGGTGGATGGTATTTCTCGGGTTCAGGGTTACACAGGTATATTCCTATTATCATATACTGGGGCGGGAAACATTCCTTGCGCCTGTAGACTGGCCGAAAGGCGGGTGGCCGCAGGTGAATGGGAACGGGACTGTTTCGCTGGATATGAATGTTCCGGCATTGCCGTTACATCCTTTTGAGAAAACTCCGGTAAGAACCAATTTTGATGAGGAAAAATTAGGTTTCGACTGGCAATATCTGCGTAACCCCATAAGGGGAAATTATTCTCTTACCGAGAGAAAAGGATATTTGAGAATCAGTGCTTCATCATATACATTGAATGAAACCGAGGCTGTATCTTTCGTGGCACGCAGACAGACAGAACATGACTTCAGCGCGGAAACGTTTTTTGAATTTGAGTCCTCTACCGAAAATGAAGAAGCAGGCATCACACTTGTTCAGAACAATACCCATCACTATGATTTACTTCTAAAAAAAGTAAAAGGGCAGTATATTATACAATTGCGTGTGCAAGCAGGCTCACTTTCTTATATAGCTGCCGAAAAAGCAATTAAGGGCAATAGCGTGAAATTTAAGATTGAAGGGACTCCACTACAATATTCGTTTTTTTATTCCGATACAGAAAATGGAGATTATAATGAATTGGGAAAACTGGATACCCGTTACCTGAGTACCGAGGTTGCAGGAGGTTTCACCGGTGTAATGATCGGACTGTACGCTTCATCGAACGGTAAAGCCAGTAAGGCAAAAGCGTATTACGACTGGTTCGATTATGAAGTGAAATGATATTTATATAAGATTATTCTCATGTTATGTTGAACGCAGTGAAACATCTCCTCTATAATTAAAAGAGATTCTTCACTGCGTTCAGAATGACAAAGATGTAGTAAAAGTTATTTCTCAAAACAAACCGGCTGTTTTCTCTATCCACATGTCAGCCATCCGTTTATGGGCGGCGGCGGTAGGATGGATACCGTCCCAAAGCCAGTAGCCGGCAGGAACATTCGGGTATCTGACCAATAGGTCGCTGTATAATTTATCGAACGGAACAAGGATAGCATTGTAGTCCAATGCAATCTTTTCTATAATTTTGCTGCATTCTCCAAGCAATTTCTGTCGTAAATTCCAAGGTCCCTGTTTGTTCAGATTCTCTGTTTCATAAGCAAAAGGTGTACATATTACTATTTTAAGATTCGGATTCTTTGCTGTGGATAAATCCAGAAGTTTGCGGTATTTCATATCCCAACCAGTCAGATCAAAGTCTTTATCTGTCCCGCTGCTTAGATATCGGGCTATGTCATTGGTACCGATAAGAATGGATAATATATCCGGATTTATTTCCAGAGCATCGTCTTTCCATCGTTTTTCGAGGTCATCTAATGCGTTTCCACTAATTCCTCTGTTATAAAATACATATCCTTGCTCCGGAAAAGTTCCCATAAAGTAAGCCGCACATAAATACATATAGCCACTGCCGAAAATATGGTTTTGATCCCAATGATTACGTTCCGATGACGGCTTTGCATCACCTCCGCCCCAGTTGCCGTCAGTGATGGAGTCGCCTATATACAGGAATCTTTTACCTTTTTTAACCGGGTCTTGGGCTATAGCATTATTTATTATTAAAGAAAGCAGAATAAACAGTATGGCCTTTTTCATAATCAGATTGTTACCGGATAAATACCTTTATAAATTTACTATGTAAATATAGTGAATTGTACGAAAAAGTTTGGTGATAAACACCCTGAATGTAGCCTGAGTTTTGTACCAATGATATTCGGATGATAAAATAAAAGAGATTACTTCGTATGTAATCTCTTTATATATAATTAAATATTAGATAATGTCGGCATCTCTTTTCTGTTATATCTCAACTCTTTTTCTTTCTTTTTATTCAACTCTTTTTCTGCCCTTGCTTTTCTGATAAGAATATTTACAGAGATTGCTATTGTGCAATATGTCAGGAATGGAACGACAATAAAATACGGTATATAACTTGTATATTCTCCAAAATCAAAATCGCCCACAGCCAGAATCAGTAAATAAGAAAAGAAAACGATGTATGAAATCCTGTGTATTACCTTGTATTTCTCATATTTTTGCATAATAATCAAATTTTAATCTGTTATAAACTATAAGAAATTAGATTCTTAAAATAATTAGCAGTGAAGTCTTTTCATACGCACCCTTTCTTTAAAAAATATTTATGTAATATGTTTGGATAAACATAGACCTTAAAAAGCAGACTTCCAAATATTTTACATAATCTTTACAATTACTGGTACCTTTATTGGATATTTTGATATAAATTGCAGTCTGTTTTTGTTGTATTTAAAACAACTTCTTCTCCAGGAAGTAAAAAAACAATGATAAAATTTGTATTTAAAAAAAAGTTTATAACTTTGTGTTCACTTTTTGATATGAAATTATGACAAATTGCTTTTTACATGTCCTCGTTCTTGATATTCTCCTCGTCGGCCAGAATAAATGAGAAAGGTGTGTATATTAGCTCGATAATATAAGGAATAAATAAAATATAGCCTTTCTCATTCTTGGGAAAGGCTTTTTTATAATATTTCGGATAATAAATAAACTAAAAGACAACTATAAGCGTGTGGCGATGAGCTAACGGCTAAATTAAGAAAGTTATGGGATTTGAATTAAGAAGTTCGACAAGCACACAAGGTAGACGCATGGCAGGAGCCAGAGCTTTATGGCGTGCAAACGGTATGAAGGAGGAACAAATGGGGAAACCATTGATCGCCATCGTAAATTCATTTACGCAGTTTGTACCGGGGCATGTTCACTTACACGAAATTGGGCAAAAGGTTAAAGCTGAAATAGAAGCACAAGGTTGCTTCGCTGCAGAATTCAATACAATTGCCATCGATGATGGTATTGCAATGGGACATGACGGCATGTTATATTCTCTTCCTTCGCGTGACCTGATAGCCGATAGTGTGGAATATATGGTAAATGCACATAAGGCCGATGCAATGATTTGTATCAGCAACTGCGACAAAATTACTCCCGGAATGCTGATGGCCGCCATGAGACTGAACATTCCGACTATTTTCGTTTCAGGTGGACCTATGGAAGCAGGCAAACTGGATGGACAACAGCTCGACCTTATAGATGCTATGATAAAGTCAGCTGATGATTCTGTTTCTGATAGGGAAGTAAGTTTAATAGAAAAGGCAGCTTGTCCTACTTGTGGTTCTTGCTCGGGTATGTTTACGGCAAATTCAATGAACTGCCTGAACGAAGCTATCGGATTAGCTTTGCCCGGCAACGGGACTATCGTAGCTACACATGCTAATCGTATGCAGTTGTTCAGGAATGCGGCAAAACAAATAGTTACTAATGCCTATCGTTACTACAGGGATGGAGACGAGTCGGTTCTTCCCCGCAAAATTGCAACAAAAACGGCTTTCCTTAACGCTATGACACTGGATATAGCTATGGGAGGTTCTACAAATACCATCCTTCATCTTTTAGCCATTGCTCAGGAAGCCGAAGTGGATTTTACAATGGATGATATTGACAAATTGTCCCGTAAAACACCATGTCTTTGCAAAGTCGCTCCCAATACACAGAAATATCATATACAGGATGTAAACCGAGCAGGTGGCATTTTAGGTATTATGAAAGAACTGGATAGAGCCAAGTTGATAGATACTTCTGTTTCAAGGGCTGATGGTCTTACACTTGCCCAAGCCATTAGTAAATATGATATTACAAAAAATACAATTATAACCAGAGACGCAGAGCTTACATACAAATCGGCTCCCGGCAACCGTTTCAATCTTGTAATGGGATCTCAGGATAATTATTTCCCCACACTCGATATAGACAGGGAAGCAGGCTGTATCCGTAATTTCGAACATGCCTATACGAAAGATGGCGGGCTTGCTATACTGAAAGGGAATATTGCCCTGAACGGATGTGTTGTAAAGACGGCAGGGGTTGACGAGAGCATCTTCAAATTTAAGGGAACCGCAAAAGTATTTCATTCGCAGGATGCAGCATGTGAGGGTATTCTGAAGGGTGAAGTTGTTGCCGGAGATGTGGTCATCATTACATATGAAGGGCCAAAGGGTGGACCTGGTATGCAGGAAATGTTATATCCTACGTCCTATATTAAGTCGAAGCATTTAGGGAAAGCATGCGCTTTAGTTACAGATGGCCGTTTCTCGGGTGGTACATCCGGTTTGTCTATCGGCCACGTTTCTCCCGAAGCCGCATCGGGAGGTGCAATTGGTTTGGTTCGTAACGGCGATATTATAGAAATAAATATTCCTAAACGTTCCATCAATGTGAAATTATCTGATGCAGAACTGGAAGCACGACGTCAGGAGGAATTAGCAAAAGGTAAAGATGCATTCAGGCCAAATCGTGAGCGTTATGTATCCAAAGCGCTGAAAGCCTATGCAAGCATGGTGAGTTCGGCTGATTTGGGAGCAATAAGAATTATAGAATAAATTCGGGTATAAATGAGTCAAGTAGCCAATTCTACCATATTAAACAATAGAATGGATATTGTATTTTGTATCGATGATAATTATATCATGCCTTGTGGAGTTACGATAATCTCTTTATTGGAAAACCATAAGGACAATATGATTACTTTTCATACTGTAGGTTTGGAACTTAAAGAAGAGTCTAAGAAAAAGCTATCATCCGTTTGTTCCCGGTATCGTAATGCTTCGATATTATTTTACGATGTAAGTAAGGAATCTTTAGATTCATATAAATTATCCTTGCAAAATTCCAGACATCTGAGTTTAGCTACATATGCCAGACTTTTCATCGAAAATATGTTGCCGCATGATGTGGATAAAGTTTTGTACCTGGATTGCGATCTGATAGTTGTTAATAATTTGTCTGAATTATGGAATACGGACATCGATGGTTATGCAATTGCCGGAGTACCGGATTTTTACATCTGCAGTTCGCGTCCGGATACTTTTCAGAGATTGGATTACTCCAGTGTAAAAGGATATGTGAATGCCGGAGTATTGCTTATTAATCTGAAATACTGGAGAGAGAAAAAGCTAATAAACGTTTTCCTTAGCTTTATTAAAAAAAAGTATGACTATCTGGCATTCCATGATCAGGATGTTATCAATGGAACACTGTATGACAGCAAATTGTTTCTGCCGATAAGGTTTAATATTCTCAATTCATATTATATGTCTGTGAATAACGATATAAACGGCCATGAAGATGAAGTTTATGAGGCACTGGCAGATCCTGCGATCATCCATTATACATCACCGGAAAAGCCTTGGCTCAGACTTAGCATGCATCCGCTGAATCGGGAGTTTATAAAGTATAAAATACTGTCTCCTTGGAAAGACGAGGCTTTAGCCTGGCCGAATATAAGCCTAAGCAGAAAATTTAGATATTACAAAAGAAAGGTATTGTATGCATTGGGTTTGAAAAAGCCGAAATATATGGACGTAAGAAAAGATTCCGGCACCGGAAAATATAATATAAAAAAAGGTAAAACATGGATAACAATAAAATAACAGGAAGTGAAGCCCTTATCCGTTCTTTGATAAATGAAGGGGTAGATACTATATTCGGATATCCGGGAGGCGCTATTATGCCCGTATTCGATTGTTTATACGATTTCAAAAAAGAGATTAATCATATCCTTGTTCGTCACGAACAGGGTGCGACACATGCAGCACAAGGTTATGCACGCACATCGGGTAAGGTTGGCGTGGCTTTGGTCACCTCCGGCCCCGGAGCGACGAATGCTGTTACAGGTATCGCCGATGCTATGCTCGACAGTACGCCTATGGTTGTGATATCCGGTCAGGTTGTTTCTTCCCTGCTGGGCAGCGATGCCTTTCAGGAAGCCGATGTTGTAGGTATTACCCAGCCTATTTCGAAATGGTCGTATCAGATACGCCGTCCCGAAGATATGGCATGGGCGGTTGCCAGAGCATTTTATATAGCCTCTACCGGTCGTCCCGGTCCGGTTGTGCTTGATATAACCAAAGATGCTCAGTTTGGAAAGGTGGATAATTACACATATGAAAAGGGAGCGTTTATACGCAGTTATCAGCCTAAACCCGACATAAAGGATGCTGAGATAGAAGTTGCCGCGCAGATAATAAATGAGGCGAAGAAGCCTTTGGCCTTAGTAGGACAGGGGGTCATTCTGGGTAATGCCGAAAAAGAACTGCTTGCTTTTCTTGAAAAATCGGGTATTCCTGCTGCATCTACCATATTGGGACTCTCGGCTATACCATCCGATCATCCGCAACATGTAGGTATGCTGGGCATGCATGGTAACATCGGTCCTAATCGTAAAACGAATGAATGTGATGTGTTGATTGCCATCGGGATGCGTTTCGATGACCGTGTAACCGGAGATTTGAAGACATATGCCAAACAGGCGAAGATTATACACTTCGATATAGACAAGGCTGAAATAAACAAAAATGTAACAGTGACTGCCCGTGTATTGGGAGATGTAAAAGATTCTTTGCCAAAAATTACAGAGCAACTTAAAGGAAATAAATTCCCGGAATGGTTGTCTGAATTTAAAGCCTGCGATGATGAGGAATATAATTTTGTAATCAAAGATGAACTACATCCTGAATCCGGCAAGTTGAAAATGGGTGAGGTTATTAATAAAGTATCTGAGGCTACGAATAATGACGCGGTGCTTGTTACAGATGTAGGGCAACACCAGATGATGGGAGTTCGCTATTTTAAATACAACCGTAGTCGTAGCGTAGTTACTTCCGGTGGATTGGGTACCATGGGATTTGGTCTTCCGGCAGCTATCGGAGCTAAATATGGCGCTCCTGACCGTACTGTATGCCTGTTTGTTGGTGATGGCGGTATACAAATGACCATACAGGAACTGGGTACTATTATGCAAACGGATATTGATGTTAAAATCGTAATTTTGAATAATCACTTTCTGGGAATGGTACGTCAGTGGCAGGAACTTTTCTTTGATGAGCGGTATTCCGAAACTGTAATGAAAAACCCTGATTTTGTAAAAATTGCCGAGGCATATAACATTCCGGCCAAGAAGGTGGATACAAGAGAAGAATTGGATAAAGCTATAGCCGACATGTTAAATCATAAAGGCTCTTATTTGCTGGATGTACAGGTAGAGACTAAAGGAATGGTATATCCAATGATTCCGGCAGGTACATGTGTGACAAATATATTATTGGGGAATGAATAATTAATTCGCAAATTCGGATATTCGCAAATTAAAAAATGAATGAGAGATATATTCTATTTTCGATATTTGCCGATATGCTAATTTTCAAATTTTCAAATTAAAAATTATGCAAGATAAAACATTATATACAGTAACCATATTCTCGGAGAATACAGTCGGGCTGCTCAGTCAGGTAACCAGTGTATTTACCCGTCGCCAGTTGAATATAGAGACTCTATCCGTTTCACCATCGGCCCTGAAGGGCATACATAAATTTACAATCACCGTCTTTTGCGATGAGGAGATGATTAAGAAGGTTGTTCTGCAGGTCGATAAACGTGTAGATGTTCTGAAATCATATTATAATACAAATGATGAGTTGATACATCAGGAGATTGCCCTGTACAAACTGTCTACTCCCGATTTTCTGAAAATCGAGTCGGTAGAAGGACTTATCAGGAAATATAATGCGCGAATTCTGGATATAAATGAAAATAGCGTGGTTTTAGAGAAAACCGGACATTATCAGGAAACACAGGATTTGTTTGAAGAATTGAGTAAAACCATAGGTGTCCTACAGTTTATCCGTTCCGGACGAGTGGCGATCACTAAATCCAAAATAGAGCGCCTGAGCGATATGCTGGCCGAACTGGATAAAAAATACGAAGCAGATAAGTAATAATGAGTTGTTAACAGATTTGAGTATTTTTACAAATCGTTATTAACTTAATACTAACTCATATACTTATAACATGATGACTCCTATTGGCCGATACGAATTCGGAATTGACGCGTACTTAACAGATTTCAGAGGAAAAGCTACATTGCCGATGATTGGCGGATTTATGCTTCAGGCAGCAACAAAGCATGCCGAAGAACGTGGATTCGGCTATTCTGCAATGACATCCCAACAACGGGTCTGGGTGCTTTCCCGAATAGCGATCGAAGTATTTGAATATCCGAAAAACGATACGGTAATGGTTCTCAAAACATGGGTAGCCAGTGTCAACAGATTGTTTACCGAACGGCATTTCTCATTTGAGGACGAACAGGGCAGAGAGATTGGCTTTGCAAAATCTCTTTGGGCATCTATTGATCTGGTGACCCGCAAACCGACGAATGTTTTGGAATTGGAAGGATTGTCTGATTATATCACTGAAAAGGAAAATCCGATAGAGGGAATGACTAAAATACCGGCTTTGAAAGATGATTATGAGATAGCCACTGATTTTGTTGTTAAATACAGCGATGTAGACATCAATAAACACCTTAATAGTATGAAGTATATTGAGCACTTTGTTGATGTTTTCGATATTGATATGTTCAGGGAAAAAGAAATTCGCCGTATAGAGATAAACTATATTTCGGAGGGTCGTTATGGGACAAAACTTGATATCCTTAAACGAACTGAGAAAGACAGCATATTCGTACTGGAAATGAAGGACGGGGATACATCCGTCTGTTCTACAAGAGTAACGTGGAAGTGACAAACTAAAAATGGAAAGTTGGATTTAACAATGTTGAAACTTGGAATCATTAAATTTTGAAATAAAACATATATAGTTCTTTAATTAATTAAACAAAAACAAAAATGGCAGAAATGAATTTTGGCGGCGTTGTAGAACAAGTAGCCACCCGCGATGAATTCCCTTTGGAAAAAGCAAGAGAAGTATTAAAAAATGAAACCATCGCAGTTATCGGTTACGGAGTACAAGGTCCGGGACAAGCTTTGAATCTTCGCGACAACGGATTCAATGTAATCATTGGTCAACGTAAAGGTGGTAAAACATGGGAAAAAGCGATCGCTGACGGTTGGGTTCCGGGCGAAACTTTATTCGATATAGAAGAAGCGGCTGAAAAAGGTACAATAATCCAGTACCTGTTGTCCGATGCTGCACAGATAGAAGTATGGCCTCGCCTGAAACCTTATCTGACAGCCGGTAAGGCTTTGTATTTCTCTCACGGATTCGGTATCACATACAAAGAGCGTACAGGTATTATCCCTCCTGCTGATGTGGATGTTATTCTTGTAGCTCCTAAAGGTTCGGGTACAAGTCTTCGCCGTATGTTCCTCGAAGGCCGCGGTTTGAATTCAAGTTATGCTATCTTCCAGGATGCCACAGGCCGTGCTAAAGAACGTGTAATCGCCTTGGGTATTGGCGTAGGTTCGGGATATTTGTTTGAGACAGACTTCAAACGTGAAGTATATTCCGACCTTACAGGTGAGCGTGGAACATTGATGGGGGCGATACAAGGTATTTTGCTTGCTCAATATGAAGTATTACGTGAAAATGGTCATTCTCCATCGGAAGCATTTAACGAAACAGTGGAAGAGCTTACTCAATCATTGATGCCTTTGTTTGCTGAAAAAGGTATGGACTGGATGTATGCAAACTGTTCTACTACTGCTCAACGCGGTGCTCTTGACTGGATGGGCCCTTTTCATGATGCAACAAAACCTGTCTTTGAAAAATTATACAAGGAAGTGGCTTGCGGAAATGAAGCTCAACGCTCAATAGACACTAACTCAAAACCTGATTATCGCGAAAAGCTGGAAGAAGAATTAAAGGCTCTTCGTGAAAGTGAAATGTGGAGAACGGGAGCGGTTGTAAGAAAATTGAGACCGGAGAATAATTAAGATAATTTATTCTATAATAAAAGGCTGAATTTGTTATAATTCAGCCTTTTACTTTTATAGATAGAGTTGCAATTTAATTCGAGAACTGGTGTAATGGCACCTGACGATAATATTGCAGCGCTTTTTTTCTTATCACAGTCTCTTTTGCAATAATATCTTTGTTTATGTAATCAGTCCATAGAGTGCTGATCTCATCACTTTGGATGTTTACAGTATAATTTCCGGAGTTGTTTAGAGTGTCTACTATTTTCCGAAACCGCTTGCGTTGATCTGTACATTCGATGCTAAATGTTGCTTGCTGATTGTTTGTTGCGAAGAAGAGTAAAGTATCTGTATTTTCTTTGCGGACGTATTTAAACATCACGATCTCACTTAAAAGAGTGGAATAGATTACTTTATCTTTATGAATGATAACCAGGTTCGCATTGGAAATGTTAACTGTAAATGTCTTAACAAAAGCTTT
The DNA here is from genome assembly GCF_002482385.1 of Dysgonomonas sp. UBA7710. Classification (GTDB taxonomy): domain Bacteria; phylum Bacteroidota; class Bacteroidia; order Bacteroidales; family Dysgonomonadaceae; genus Dysgonomonas. The sequence goes on from NZ_DLFW01000023.1 coordinate 172,798, forward strand.
TTTCAATAAGAGGACAACCGATAATATCAAGATCGGAATCGCAATTATGAGGAGCGAGTCAATACCATTATCAATTAGAGTATTAGAAAAGTAGATAATGGTTGATAAAAAAACTGAAAGTATCAATAATGTACTGATAGCTAAAGCTTTTTTATTAAACGTTTTAAGTTTAAATGATTTCATTAATGTGGTGTTGTATTCCATTATGTTACTAAGGATAATTCCTATTCAACATTCTATATTGCACTGCCCCAATATATACTACCTATATCCATATAGGTTTTCCAATACCATTTTCTAAAACTAGAAAATCATTCTTTTACCCAAATCCTTCTGTGCTAAAAAAATATAACCTGGGCTTATATTTATTTGTCATTAAGTAATTCATTTTATTCAAAATAAAAAGATTGTAAGTATATACAATTTCTCTTAAAATGACTAAAAATCGTTTACAAAAGTATGAAAGTTATTTATAAATAAAAAATTTTTCTAATCAAAAAACCTCGATTAGTATCCTATATAAAAAGAGAGCATGTATCCGAACGGGATACATGCCCTCAACAATTTTAATTTATATGATTTGTTAAATCGCGTTGATTTCTTTCAAAACAACATTTGTTTTGTGAACAGCGGCAGCTGAAGCTTCGAATTTTTCTTTTTCATCAGCAGTCAGTTTCAGGTCAATAATTTTCTCCCATCCGTTTTTACCTAGGACTGCAGGCACACCTATACAGATATCATTTTGCCCGTATTCACCTTCCAATGTAACGCAACAAGGAATTACCTTCTTTTGGTCATGAATGATAGATTCTACAACATATGCTCCTGCTGCCCCCGGCGCATACCACGCAGAAGTACCTAGTAAACCAGTTAACGTTGCGCCGCCTACCATTGTATCGGCTACTACTTTATCCAGAACTTCTTTAGAAAGGAATTCTGAAACAGGAATACCTTTATATGTAGCCAGACGGGTAACAGGAATCATTGTAGTATCACCATGGCCCCCTATTACCATACCTTCCACTTCATTAGGATTGCAGCCCAAAGCTTCACTCAGGTAGAATTTGAAACGGGAACTGTCTAGTGCACCACCCATACCGATAACACGGTTTTTAGGCAGGCCTGTAACTTTAGAGGCCAGATATGTCATTGTGTCCATTGGGTTGGAGATAATAACAAGGATGGCATTTGGTGAATATTTAAGGATGTTTTCAGCAACACTTTTTACGATCCCGGCATTTACCCCGATAAGTTCTTCTCTGGTCATACCCGGTTTGCGTGGTATACCCGAAGTTATAACTACAACATCGGAATCAGCTGTAGCAGCATAATCATTAGTTACGCCCTTGATACGTGTGTCGAAACCCAGAAGCTGGGCTGTCTGATTCATATCTATTGCTTTACCTTCCGAAACGCCTTCTTTTACATCCAGCATTACTACTTCATCTGCCACTTCGTTAAATGCAAGTACATTTGCACATGTAGCACCTACATTTCCGGCACCTACAACTGTTACTTTAGACATAATATTTTTTTTATAATAAATTAATAAATTGATTCCAAGATTTCAAATAGTCAAGCATATCCTATATATTATAGGTATCATGTCACAAAAGACTAACAAATGTACATGCTTATTCTGATATAAAGAAGATTTTGGTCGTCAAAAATATCGGGAATTATTAAAAAAAGCGAAAGCCTTTTATCCTTTTGCTCAATATGCTGAAAACATCTATATTTGTAGTCGCTTAATATTTTAACATAATTATGAGCACGGAACAAAAAAACAATTCTAAAATATTATTAATTGTAATAATCCTGTTACTTGCAGCAATGGGTATAGCCGGATATTATATATTCAGTCAGAAGACGCAAATAAATGAGTTGCAGGAAGAGAGTAGCTTGAATAAGCAGCAACTGGAAGATGAGTATGAGAATCTCACCATGCAATATGAAGGCTTTAAGCTGAATATCAAAAATGATTCTTTGCTTCAGAAACTGACGAATGAGCAGGCAAAGGTTCAGCGATTGCTGGAAGAGCTAAAGACGGTAAAAGCAGATAACAAAGCCGAAATATCGAGATTGAACAATGAATTGGCCAGCCTTCGCAAAATTCTGAAATCATATATTATTCAGATCGATTCTTTGAATCAGGCTAACGAACGATTGAGGAAAGAAAAAAGCGAAATAACTAACAAATATCAGGAAGCTACGCGTACATTGAATGAGGTATCGCAACAAAAGCAAAACCTGACAGAAAAAGTTACTTTGGCCGCCAAGCTCGATGCTACAGGTATCAGTGTACAGGCTACCAATAGTAAAGGCAAAGTCCAGAAAAAGATTAATAAAGTAGAGCAACTGATAATAAACTTTACTGTTACCAAGAATATAACTGCCGAACCCGGAGAACGGACAATCTATCTGCGTATAATGAAGCCGGATAATGATGTCCTGACCAAGAGTCGTACAAATGTCTTTCCGTACGAGAACAGGGATATTAATTATTCGATAAAGAAAATCATCGAATATGGCGGGGAAGAGGTTGGTGTAACCATGTACTGGAATGTAGAAGAATACCTGATGCCAGGTACCTACCGGGTTGATATATTTGCTGATGGAAGTCGTATCGGAATGAAATCCTTTACATTGGAAGATTAATGAGAATCATAGAAGCATCAAAGGAGCATCTTCTTATTATCCAGTCACTTGCCGACAGGATATGGCCTCCTGCATTCGAAAATATTCTCACATCCGACCAGATTAGATATATGATGGATATGATGTACAGTACTTCATCTTTGGAAGAGCAGATGGAGGTGTTAGGGCATCACTATCTTTTGGCTAAAGAGAATGGAGAGTATTTAGGCTATGTTTCATATGAGTTCAATTATAAGGATGCTGATATAACAAAAATTCATAAGATATATGTCCTTCCTTCTTTGCAGGGAAAAGGGGTAGGGCGTTTCTTTATTGATGCTGTCGGGAAGATAGCTAAGGAGTATGGCAATGCAGAATTGTCATTGAATGTAAATCGCTTTAATAAAGCCATCGATTTCTACAAGCGTTTGGGCTTTGAAGTGATTAAAAGTGAAGATATAGACATTGGTAATGGTTTTCTTATGGAAGACTATGTGATGAATAAAAAGATCCGGGCAGAACAATAATTCCTCTCTATCTGTTCTCTATTGAACGAATAATATATACTTGCATAAGTAAATGTGTGATATTATTATATCCTGTGAATAGACTGCATGTATATATCTTTTTGGGTTGACGAAGATACCGGATTAATCATTTTATATCTATTATTTCAATTTTTTACGAAATTTCTGAATTTTGTTTCGAACTATTTCGGTAAAAAATATGTTCGGATATAATATTTGTTAATAATTATACTATATTTGCCATGTTAACTTTAATAACAAGAGCGATAAAATCATAAAACAAAGTAAGTATATCACTATATATAGTCGATAGTATCTGTTTTATCATAATTTTGTTGCATTTGTTAACAATCTGATAAGTAATGAACATTAATCAAAAAATTAATACGCATGAAGAAACTTTTAGCTCTATCTCTTATTCTATTTCCGGTAAGCCTGATGGCTAGTGAAGCAGACTTAAAAGTCCCTGATTTAGGAAGTGGTTATAACCTCCTGCTTTGGGGCCTTTTAATTCTGCTACTCGGCATTGCATTCGGCTTGGTGCAGTATTTTAATATCAAGAAGCTACCTGCACATCAATCGATGCTCAACGTATCGAAGACGATTTTTGAAACGTGTAAAACCTATCTGTTGCAGCAGGGCAAGTTTCTCTTCTATCTGTTGCTGATTATCTCGGCAGTAATGCTTATCTATTTCGGATTTTTGTCTAATCCGGAAATCGTAGCTAAAGGAGAAGTCGGCAGGGGGACATTCCTTGCTTTTGTCTTGTTTTGGACAATATTGGGTATTCTCGGCTCATATGGTGTGGCCTGGTATGGCATCCGTATCAATACACTGGCCAATTCGAGAACTGCATTTGCTTCTTTGCGCAAACGTCCGTGGGATGTCGTGAATATCCCGCTTAAAGCCGGAATGAGTGTCGGCGTGATGCTTATAACAGTAGAGTTGATAATGATGCTTGTTATCCTCTTGTTTGTACCCGGAGACATGGCCGGGGCTTGTTTGCTCGGATTTGCGATAGGTGAATCCCTGGGTGCATCCGCACTACGCATAGCAGGAGGAATCTTTACCAAGATAGCTGATATCGGAGCCGATCTGATGAAGATCGTATTCAATATTAAGGAAGACGATCCACGTAATCCCGGTGTAATAGCGGATTGTACAGGAGATAATGCAGGCGATAGTGTAGGACCTACAGCCGATGGCTTCGAAACATACGGTGTGACAGGGGTTGCTTTGATATCATTCATCATACTGGCGGTATTGAATGTTGAATATCAGGCGGTCTTTATAGTCTGGATATTCGTTATGCGTCTGATGATGTTATTTACATCCATCCTGTCTTACTATATCAATCAGGGGATTGCCACTGCTAAATACAAGAACTCAATGAAGTTCAACTTCGAGGTACCTCTTACGGCCCTTATATGGATTACATCAGTCGTATCTATTGCGGCAACATCTATTGCCAGCTACTTCCTGTTGAATGAGATGCCTAATGGCTTGTGGTGGAAACTGGCATCTATTATCAGTTGCGGCACATTTGCAGCTGCTGTGATTCCTGAACTTACAAAGGCTTTTACCAGTTCGTCGTCCCGCCATGTAAAAGAGGTCGTTACTGCTTCCCGCGAAGGAGGAGCTTCGCTGAATATCCTTTCGGGTATGGTAGCCGGTAATTTCAGCGCGTTTTGGAAAGGGATTACGATAGCCTTACTGATGGCCGTCGCTTACTTTATCTCTACACAGGAACTGGGTAGTATGATGTCTCACCCTTCTATCTTTGCTTTCGGTCTGGTCGCTTTCGGTTTGCTGGGTATGGGGCCGGTTACTATTGCCGTGGACAGTTATGGTCCTGTAACGGATAACGCGCAGTCGGTGTTCGAACTCTCCCGTATAGAACACCTGCCCGATATATCGGCAGAAGTAAAGAAAGACTTTGGCTTCGAGCCTGATTTTGAGAAGGGGAAAGAGTACCTGGAAGAAAATGATTCTGCCGGTAATACATTTAAGGCTACCGCCAAACCTGTACTTATCGGTACTGCTGTGATCGGGGCTACTACGATGATATTCTCAATCATTCTGGTACTGGAAAAACTCGGATTGCTGAACATCGATCTTATAGCTGCTCCTGTACTACTGGGTTTCATCTGCGGAGGTTCCGTTGTCTACTGGTTCTCTGGTTCATCTATGCAGGCTGTGACTACCGGTGCATACCGTGCCGTAGAGTATATAAAGAAGAATATCAATCTGGATAAAGACGAAGCTGACATAGAAGATTCGAAGGCAGTGGTAAAAATCTGTACCCAATATGCTCAGGTGGGGATGTGGAATATTTTCCTTGCCTTGTTATTCATCACTATGGCCTTTGCTTTTATCGATCCTAACTTCTTTGTCGCATATCTCATATCCATTGCTGTATTCGGCTTATTCCAGGCTATCTATATGGCAAACGCGGGAGGAGCGTGGGACAATGCGAAGAAAATAGTAGAAGTGGAATTAAAAGAGCGTAATACTGATCTGCATGCTGCTACAGTAGTTGGCGACACTGTCGGTGACCCGTATAAAGACACATCATCGGTTTCACTGAATCCTATCATAAAATTCTCAACATTATTCGGGTTATTAGCTGTAGAGATTGCGATTGAGATTCCCGACTATTGCAAATGGATCGGATTGGTGTTTCTTGCCGTGGCATTAGTCTTTATTTACCGTTCATTTTATTCAATGAGAATTGTAAAGCAATAAGGATAAATGATAAGGCTGTGTTAAGAGTAATTTTGAGTTCACAAAGTATTACGCTCTTTGTCATTGGCTCCGCTTCGCTCTGCCGAACGTTGTTTCTGAATGTAATGAAGAATCTCGACTTCCGGGAAATGAGATGTTTCACTCCGTTCAACATGACAAAGAGATAATGAAAATTACTCTTAACATAGCCTCTTTAATTATTTTCAGTGCTTATAGTCTTCCGATAATACCCTCACTTCTGCTATCTTGGTTGTCACACTGTTTGGTGCAGCCATGATTTTTACATCGAGTATCTCCTTGCCCTTTTCGCTTTCGGGAACAGGATATGTAGAAGTAAAGAGGTTATCTCCTCCATCACCTTTCAGACTTAGCGAAACCACTTTCCGGCCATTTACAAAGACATCGAAACTACGGTTTTGGTCACGGTCAAAATATTTCAGATACAAATAATTGGCATTCTTGCCGGCATTCTTCAATTGATAGCTGAACCAGCCCCTTGCTTCACGCCAGTGTATATCCTCGATAAAGCCTGTATTCGATTTATCAGATTGTATAAAATGATCCGATTCGGGTTGTTGTTCCCCGCAGACTACTTTATCGGCTGTAATACCATCCAGTTTGATTCTTTCCTTCTCTTCGTCTTCTATTTTCTGCTGTATTTCTTTCACACCTTCGGCTGTTGCCTGTGGCCAGTAGATGATATAGCGCGACTCATGCAAGCGGAAGAATGGTATAAGTTCCAGTCCTGCCGTATATTTTTCAGGATAGAGCCCCGATAGATGGAACGTCAGGGGTTTTCCCTGTACAGGTTTTACCAATGAAGCTATTTTATCCGGATCGCTGACGATAATCGGCATATCTTTCATCGGTATTTGCCTGCCGTGAGCAATGTGTCCACCCCGGCTGTCGTCGGCAAACAAACCTGTCATATCTTCCGTTCCGGTCTTTGCAGCAAGGGTAACGGGGCCGTAGAAAATAGAGTAATAATTCGATTTATCCGGCAATTGCTCTACTGTTATCCGCATAGGCATTTCCACTACTACCTTATCTCCCTTTTTCCATTTACGGTCGATGGATATATAACTGGCCGGGTCTTGCGATACCGGATAATCTTTTCCATTGACGCTCACTTTTAGCCCCCATTTCTTTACCCATGCCGGATAACGTAACTTTAAGGAGAAAGTAGTTGCTTTTTCAGGATTGATAGTCAGTTGGGTTTTAGCTTCGTCAGGGAATGAATTTTCCTGTATAATTTCGGTCTTTTTCTCTTTCCAATCCAAGCGGGAAGGGATGAACAGGTTGATGAACAATTCATTATCCGTATGCGCATAGATCATCTCTCCGTATTTGGCATGGTTTTCTATTCCCGAACCTACACAGCACCAGAAACTTGTCTGCGGTTGGGAATATACCCGGTAGTGTCCCGGACGCATTTGGGTGAAGTAAACAAATCCTCCTTGTTCGGGATTCTGGGTAGAAAGGATATGGTTGTATAAAGCCCTTTCGTAATAGTCCATATATTTCTCATCCTGTGATGTTTGATAAAGCATTTTCGACAGGCGCAACATGTTGTATGTATTACATGTTTCAGGGCCTTCGATACTCTTTATCACTCTCGAAAAATCATTCGTCGGGTTGAAATGTTCTCCCACACTGTTGCCTCCGATACTCACTGAACGGCGTTCCACAACCGTTTCCCAGAAGAAGCGTGATGCTTCCGACCACGAATCGTTGCCTTCCACATCCGCTATGCGTTTAAATCCAAGCACCTTCGGTATTTGTGTATTGGCATGCATCCCGGTCAGTTTATCTTCATGGTTGAGCAGGGGATTAAGCACCAGTTGATGTGAAAACTGATGCGCCAGTTTCAGGTATTTCTTATCGCCTGTTATCGCGGCTACATCGGCGAATGTCTCATTCAGTCCGCCATGTTCACTGCGAAGCATATCCTGTATCTGTTCTTCCGATAGTTTCGACACCAGATTAATCGCCCAGTCGGTCATTTTTATCAGCATCTCCTTTGCCATATCGTTATTTGCATAGAGGTAAGCATCACGCAGCCCGGCATAGGTCTTATGGATATTATATAATGGAACCCATTTGCCGTTAAGGTCGAAACCTCCTGCTCTGATATTTCCGTTCGCAACTTCTTCCCAGATAGCTTTTCCTCCCGGAACGCCGCCTATATAGCCGTTGCCGTTTGCATCCTGACAGCGTTTCAGTTCACTAACCATATAGTCGAGACGCTCTTTTATCTGTTTGTCGCCTGTCGAAGCATACATCAGAGACAATGCCGAGAGGTAATGACCTCCGATGTGCCCGTCGAGTCCTGTATTTTCCCAGTTGGTATAACTCTCGGCTTTAGGTGTCAGTCCGGATTCACGCAGGAACGGTGACAATAGCCTGTCGGCTTTCAGTTCCAGCAGGTATTGTTTATCCAGGTCTTCCGCGTGCTTAAACGGGCTATCCAGTAATCTTACATCCTGTAAGCTAAAAGTTTCTACTTTTGGTTTCAACTGGGCATTCATACACAATGTGCTGACGATAAGCCCGGTAATGATATAAATTTTTTTCATTTTATGTTTTAACTAAATATTTCAGGAAACCTGTATTGAATTAACCTTTATTTGCGATATATTGTTAAAAAGTAACAGCTGTAACAGATATTTTAGCTATTAGCTGATAGCTTTTAGCCGTTAGCGGCGCGAAGCGACAAAACTCGTAATCTGTAACTTGTAACTCGTAACTTATCATCTTGTTTACATTTATTGACTATGTTTGGTTAAAATCTGACACATCTGACAGTTTTTTCAGTATTTTTACCTTGTTATTTTTGCATTCGTTAACCATATGTAGTTAAAAAGTAACAAAGGTAACAGAAATCAATGTACCGATTAATCAATTTGCCGATGTGCCAATGTTTTTAACGAAAAATGAAAAACGGATAACAAAAAATATTCTTAAACGAAAAACGAAGAATGAA
>NZ_DLFW01000018.1 GCF_002482385.1 Dysgonomonas sp. UBA7710
CCCGTCCGTGAAGCATACGGCGCTTGCTGACGCGTATTTATTCATCAAAGGGCTTGGCTTACTAAGGCGTCAGCGGATGCGCATTAGTGACGCAGGCGGGCACCTGTCCGGTGCAGTCGGCGTGGAAAGGGACTGGGCGATAGCCCGTTTGTCACTTTCAGCCGGCAAACCGTTGACAGGTCGCCGAGGAACGGAGCGCTAGCCTTTTGGTTCGTTTTGGGCAATGCCAAAATGAACATTCAAACGCAACGAAGTGTAGTCGATAATAATCCAACTTTTTTATCCTACAATAATCACTTCAACTACTGATTGCTATAAGTAGTATAAAAATAAGCTTAATTGCCGAAACAAATAAGCTGCTTGTGATGTTTCCTAAAAGGTATGAAGTTGTATATTTCGGTAAAAAGAAGTCTTATTTATTAAAAAAAACAAAAATAGTTCTAATACATGCTTTTATTTTGTTTCTTTGCAGCGAATTTGGGTGCGTTGTGCCCGCATGTAAGGACTGTTTCGAAATGAGGGCTATTTATACAGCATCATTTAATAATAACTGAGTTGTTACATGCAAAATAACAAATAGGTCTGTGACCTTTAATTGTCTCTGTACAGATGTCTGATAAACGGCAACCTAGAACAATATCTTTATTTACTTCAGGAGTAATATCTACTATAAGTATCACTCTTGTGCTTTTTTTATTGGGGCTGACGATATTAGTAGCCTTCACCGGAAAAGGCCTGGCAGCATATTTTAAAGAAAATATGGGTATGTCCATCGAATTGACCGGAAATATGGATGCAACTGCTATTCAGAAAACAAAGGAGAAAATAGAAGCTAATCCTTATGTTAAATCAACGACTTACATAAGTAAAGAGGAGGTAAAGAAGCAACTGGTAGATGATTTGGGCGGAGATCCCGAAGAAGTGTTAGGCTATGATCCCTCCCGGAGTTATTTCGATGTGTTCATCAAATCGGAGTATGTAAATACAGACAGTATAAAAAAAGTTGAAGCCAGCTTTAAGGATTTCAAATTGACCAAAGGTCTGTCTTTTAAAGAGGAAGATATTGCATTGGCTAATCAAAATCTCTCGAAAGTAGGCTCTATCCTTCTCATACTGGCTGTTATACTTATTCTTATATCTTTTACATTAATAAGGAATACAATACAATTAAATATATATTCGAAACGTTTCTTAATTAATACAATGCAACTCGTTGGAGCAACGAATGGTTTTATCAGGCGTCCGTTTATAATGAGCACGGTTGTTTCGGGTATAATAGCTGCTATCGTGGCTAATGTGGCCATAACCGGGGTTATATATTACTTTACGAATGAGTATCCCGAACTGATATCGATTGTAACCATGACAGAATTGTTAATTGTATATGGGCTTGTATTGATTTTGGGGATATTAATTACCGTTCTTGCTACCATATCTGCAGTGAACAGGTACTTAAGAATGACAACAAATAAACTTTATCACGTCTAAAAATATGGATAAGAAAGATTTTGCATTTGGCAAACAGAATTACATCATTTGTGCAGTATCTGTCGTTCTCATCATTGTAGGATTTATATTGATGACAGGGCCTGCATCGAGTGTTGAAGGAGGTTTTGAACCGGATATTTTCAGTACAAGGAGAATTGTTGTAGCGCCGATGATTTGTTTTGCAGGCTTTCTGCTCATGATTGTGGGTATTCTATATCCTCGTAAGAAAGAATTAACAGACGAGAAGAAAGAGCGCAACTAATCACAAAACTATAATTTATAATGAGCATTATTGAAGCAATTATTATTGCTATTGTGGAGGGCCTGACCGAATTTCTTCCTGTGTCTTCTACCGGACATATGATTATTGCCCAGAGTCTTCTGGGTGTTGAGAGTAACGAATTTGTAAAAGCTTTTACCGTAATTATCCAGTTTGGAGCCATCTTGTCGGTAATTGTATTATATTGGAAGCGTTTTTTTCGTTTCAGGGAAGTTCCCGTATCTGAGAATACTGGCTTATTGAAATATGTTTTATATAAATATGAGTTCTACTGGAAACTGTTGATGGGATTCATCCCGGCTGCCATCTTAGGATTCATTTTCAATGATATGATAGACGAACTGCTGGAAAGTGTATTGGTTGTATCCATTATGCTTGTTTTGGGAGGTATCCTTATGCTGTTTGTGGATAAGTGGTTTAACCGTCCTGAAGAAGGCCGGCAGGAAATTACATATAAGAATGCCTTTGTAATAGGTTGTTATCAGTGTATAGCCATGATACCGGGTGTATCTCGTTCTATGGCTACTATTGTAGGGGGTATGAGCCGCGGGCTCAGTCGTAAGAATGCGGCCGAATTCTCATTCTTTCTGGCTGTTCCTACTATGGCTGCCGCAACAGGTTATAAATTGCTGAAGCTGATAATGTCCGATACCGGATTCGAATTATTAAAAGATAATATAGGAGTACTGGTTATCGGTAATGTGGTAGCATTCATAGTCGCATTACTGGCTATCAAGTTCTTTATCGGTTTTGTAACTAAATATGGTTTTAAACTGTTTGGCTGGTATCGTATTATTATTGGTGGCATCCTGTTGGCTCTATTGCTTTCAGGACATGAATTAACTATCATTTAATGGATTTTATTTCAGGAGAGGTCTTATACATAAACAAACCGCTTAATTGGACATCGTTTGATCTGGTACGGAAATTGCGGAATAAGCTTTGTCGGAGACTGGGCGTTAAGAAATTGAAAGTAGGTCATGCCGGAACGCTTGACCCGCTTGCTACAGGAGTAATGATTATCTGCACCGGGAAAAAAACCAAGCTGATAGAAACATTCCAGTATCAGACCAAAGAATATATTGCAACCATAAGATTAGGGGAAACAACTCCGTCTTTCGACTTAGAGACAGAAGTAGACGCAATATATCCAACGGAGCATATAACCAAAGAGTTGGTTAATCAGATATTGACACAGTTTATCGGAGAGATTCAGCAGGTACCCCCTACATATTCTGCCTGTAAGGTGGAGGGAAAAAGGGCTTATGAATTTGCACGCGAGGGGCAGGAGGTTGAATTAAAGCCTAAACTGCTGGCAATAGATGAAATTGAACTTCTTGATTATACTATGCCTGAGATAAAGATCAGGGTAGTATGCAGCAAGGGTACATATATAAGGGCATTGGCAAGGGATATCGGTTTAGCATTAAACACCGGAGGGCATCTGACGGCATTGGAACGTACCCGGATAGGGGATATTACTCTCGACCTGTGTGTTGCAGGGGAACAGATAGAAGAAGTGGTGGACGCCCTTTTAGATTAGGATATCAGGATATATCCTTGTATGTTTGCAGATTATAATAGAAACTAAATTAATTTATATATAGAATATGAAACTTTCTCAATTCAAGTTTGATTTGCCTGAGGAATTGATAGCCTCTCATCCTGCAAAAAACAGGGATGAATCCCGTTTATTGGTTGTCAATCGCAAGACTGGAGAAGTTGAGCATAAGGTTTTTAAAGATATTATCGAATATTTCGATGATAAGGATGTATTTATCTTTAACGACACAAAGGTTTTTCCTGCCCGTTTATACGGGAATAAAGAAAAGACCGGAGCTACTATCGAAGTGTTTTTACTTAGGGAACTGAATGAAGAATTTCACCTGTGGGATGTATTGGTAGATCCTGCTCGTAAAATCCGTATCGGGAATAAACTATACTTTGGCGACGATGACTCAATGGTGGCCGAAGTTATTGATAATACAACTTCGCGAGGGCGTACACTCCGTTTCTTATATGACGGGCCTAGCGAAGAGTTTCGTAAGGCTCTTTATGCATTAGGTGAAACTCCTATACCTAAATATCTGAACAGAGGCGAAGAAGCTGAAGATAAAGACCGTTACCAGACTATCTTTGCCAAGAATGAAGGAGCTGTGGTTGCTCCTGCTGCCGGACTGCATTTTAGCCGTGAACTGCTGAAGCGTATGGAAATCAAAGGTATTGATTTCGCTTATATAACATTACATTCAGGTTTGGGTAATTATCGGGATATCGATGTGGAAGACCTGACCAAGCATAAGATGGATTCGGAACAATTGCAGATTACCGAAGAAGCTATTATTCATGTAAACAGAGCAAAAGATGCGGGGCACCGTGTTTGTGCAGTGGGTACATCTGTAATGCGGGCAATAGAGACGATTGTTAGCACAGACGGGCATTTGAAAACCAATGAGGGCTGGACAAATAAATTCATATTCCCTCCATATGATTTTGGTATTGCCGACTCAATGGTAACCAACTTTCATCTGCCTCAATCGACGCTATTGATGATGACCGCCGCTTTCGGAGGATATGACCGTATTATGGATATATACGATATGGCAGTGAAAGAGAAGTACCGCTTCGGTACATATGGTGATGCAATGCTTATAATCTAAATGTTACTGGATAAAGAGATTCAGCATGATGTATTCTTGGGCCTGGGCTCCAATATGGGAGACAGGGGAGAGAACCTTAATCATGCGATAAACAGAATAGAAGAGCGGATTGGTGAAGTTATTACCACTTCCGCTTTTTACGTTACCGAACCGGTAGGCTTCGAATCGGAGAACCGCTTCCTGAATGCCGTATGCGAAGTAAAGACCAGATTGCGGCCAATGGAGTTACTGCAACGGACTCAGGAAATCGAAAAAGAAATGGGACGTACAACCAAGTCCGAGAACAGGGTTTATGCCGATAGGATAATAGATATCGACCTGTTATTGTTCGACGATAAAGTGTATGCTAATGAAAAACTTATCCTGCCGCATCCACATTTACACGAGAGAGCCTTCGTCTTATTGCCTTTAGCAGAGATCGCAGGTGATTACATCCATCCTGTTTTACATAAGACAATCAATCAGCTCAAGACCGAATTGGGTTAATGTTCTTCTTCGGAATGCACGAAGTATGCGGGGAACGACTGTACACTCTCGTTGTGATACCTGTCGGAGGCTGTAACAAAGTAGTGGAACCCGAATTCACCAACCGTTACCGGAAATGAATAGCTGTTGGTATGTAATCCCGTAACCAGTATGTTGAGGGAATTGTTTATATCTATTTCTTCTGTTGAAGAGGCGTATATATTGTAGGTATAAGTTTCGTTATTATCGGGTGCATCCCATTTTATATTAAGATAACCTTCATCTTTATACACCTGCGTAATAACCGGAGAGTTAGGGGATATATTATCCAGCCAGGTCAAAGGTGGTAATTTAGCGGGAGTAGGGTAGTAGGTCTGAATAGAATCTCTGATACCTTTCAGGTTGCTTAAAATATTTTCGGTACGGAAGTACGCTTGTCCTTTTATATTATTGTCCCGTGTATATTTCATCTGGTTCAGGATATCCTCTAACGACCAGTTTTGCTCATCCATCTGATAAACGCCTAGTCCCGGCACAACAATCCGCCCGTTACTGTTTGCCACCCAATCGTCGAGAAATGGATAGAAACGGTGTTCTTTATAATACATCATAGGGAATACAAGGTCATGTTTTCCGCTTTTCATCCAGTGACCCGCATCCTGAAAAACTGTTTCATAAGCTGTCCAGCCATCGTTTGGTGCTACGTGCTGTAATACCCGGTACCGTCCCAGAGGAGAGCTGCTTATCTGCACCCAGGGCTTAACTGCTTTCACATTGTCGTAAATATCTGTAACCAATTGGTTTATGTTGTCTCTGCGCCAGTCGTGCAAGCCTTTCCCATTACCATATTTTTTGAAGGTATCATCGTCGGGAAACTTCTGAGTATTGCTGGGATAGCGTATATAATCGAAATGTATGCCGTCGACATCATAGTTCTTCACTATTTCGTCTACAATAGATGAGACTAACTGTTTTGACTCAGGTCTTCCGGGGTCCAGATACCATGTTCCGTTGACTTCTTTGTAATAATCGGGTTTATCTTTGACTACTGTCCCTCTCCGTCTTTTACCTTTTCCTGTATATTTCATCTTTGCTTTATCCATTGTATAGGTCACAAGCCAGGCATGACATTCCATGCCTCTTTTGTGGCATTCCTCAATGGCGAAGGCCAATGGATCGAAACCTTCCGACTGATTAAAATAGGTACTCAAAGGTTCTATTTTAGACCTGTAGAACACATAGCCTTGTGCCCGCGCTTGAAATAACACGACATTGAAATGTTCTTCTTGCAACTGGTCAAGTATATCTCTTAATTGTTTTTTCTGTGCTTCTACGCTGGTTCCTTGTTTAGGCCAGTCCAGTCCCCAGTTGGTAGTAAGCCATACGGCCCTTACTTCAGTGGAGGGTACTTGTGTAAAGATCGATAATGGAAATAAGAAGAATATGGAGAGTAATCTGAATAATTTCATGCTTTATAATCCGCTAAAATTTACATCGCTGAATAAAAGAGATGGTAACCGCCATGGCGAACTTTCACGCGGGTCATTCCCTACTTCTGCAAGATTTTTCCATAGAACAAGTATATTGCCTGTAATGTTCATCTCGTTTACCGGAGTAGTTGCTATTCCGCCTTCGATAAGGAAGCCCTCTATACCAAACGAAAAGTCGCCTGTTGTAGGGTTACTGTTGCCGCCGTTGAAGCCTGTTATCCAGACACCTTTTTGTACAGATCGTAATATTTCATCAGAATTTCGACTGCCCGGGGTAGTTTGTATAATGGATGGTGAAGCTATTGTAGGCTCTATATCCATTTTTAGCGAGTTGTATGTATCTATGAAGTATGTTTGTAATATGCCTTTGTCTATAATGACACGTTCTTTGGTAGCAACACCTTCACCATCAAACCATCTGGCACCGAACGCACGGGCAAGATGGGGGGTATCTGTGATAGTCAGCTTGTCGGATGTGATCTGCTGTCCCAGTTTGTCTAACAGGAACGAATTCTTTTGTTGCAATGCTGTTCCGTACATTGCACCCATTATTGGGGAAAACAAACGTGATGCAGTGGTGTTGTCGAGCAGCATATCGTATCTGCCCGATTTAATTTTTTGCTGGCCTATTTTCCGCAAAGCCCGTTCGAGAGCTATCTTCCCTATTCCGGTCTTTTTCAGATCATCCCAGTAAACAGAACTGTCGAACCAATACGATTCGGCCCGTGCATCGCCGTCTGTTTTCAGGGCTACTTCTATTGTCAGGTTGAAGGCCGAGTCTATGCTTTCCGCTTCAAATCCGTTACTGGCAATCATGTATTCGGCGCCTACCCCATCATCGTAAGATGAAGTGATGGAAATAATGCGCTTATCCGATCCGTATATTTCTTCAACCGCTTGCCGGGTGATATCCAGTTTCTTATCGGTACTGATATTATCAAAGGAGTTATCATATAAGTCCAGCCCCCTGCTATCACCTTTATAATACCTGTCAGAATTTGGAAGTTGACGGAAAGTATCCTTAGCCAGATATTTGGTAGATATGATTCCTTCTTTGATGAATGTTTCCAGCCCTGCCTTTTCTATGCGGTTGGTAGAAAATGTACCATATTTGCCATTAACAAATAGCTCTATATACAATTTGTTCTCGGAACTTTGATGCAACTTGTCCAGTTGTGTATTGCGGTATTCAAACGAATTATTATTTGCCGTGATAATCGAAACCCGGGCAGCCTGGCATCCGTTTTGCAAAGCAAGTTGCATAGCCCATTGCGCAGTATCTTTATGTTGTTCAGTAATCATATTGTAATGTTTTCGCATGCAAAAATACACAGAATAAGAGAAAGCAATTAATAATTAAGAATGAAAAATTAATAATTGGCTTGTCAGTTATCAGTTAACAATTAGAACTTCTTTATACTTTTTACTCAATACTTACTATTTTGAAAAGGTAACAAAGGTAACAATAAAATCAGTTAGCAGTTAACAGTCATCAGTCAACAACTTGCATCTCGTATCCCGTTTACTTGTAACTATTTTCAAAAAAGTAACAAAGGTAACACTTTTTTCAGTGAATAGTTAACAACTGGTATCCCGTGTCTTGTCTACTTGTAACTACTCCAAAAAAAGTAACAAAGGTTACAGCTTTTACGCATTTTAATTATTGAATCCTTAAACATTAAATTTTTAAATCCTAAATCCAATACTTCAAAGAACTCCAAAGCCATAAGCTTTACCTATAGATAAAATACTCATGTTATAATAACTCATAACTTGTAAGTTTTTCTACCTTTGTAGCATTCTTATTCTAAAAATGAAAGAATGGAAACATTTCCTTCGAGTCCTTACATTCAGTTTTCCCGTAATCAATGGGCTGCTCTTCGCGACTCGGAACCTATGACGCTCACATACGAAGAGTTATTGACCCTGCAAGGTATCGACTACGAGCTTTCTATTGATGAAGTAGAAGATATTTACCTTCCCCTTTCCCGTTTATTAAGTTATTACTTCAATGCACGCACCAGTCGCCAGTCGGTATTGACAAAGTTCCTCAATCAAAAATCGATGAAAGTACCTTTCATCGTTGGTATTGCAGGTAGTGTGTCGGTGGGTAAAAGCACCACAGCACGTGTATTACAGGCGTTACTTAGCCGCTGGAAAGAAAATACCCGTGTATCTCTGATAACCACTGATGGATTTCTATATCCGAATGCGATATTGGAAGAAAAGGGTATCATGCTCAAAAAAGGGTTTCCCCAATCATATGATATCAAGACATTATTGAAGTTCGTTACGGATCTGAAGGCAGGGAAAAGAAATATAAGGGTACCCAAATATTCGCATCTCATTTATGATATTATCCCGAACGAGTATCAGGTTATAGACCAGCCGGACATACTTATATTGGAAGGCCTGAATGTATTGCAGAGCGGGATGGACTATCCGAATGAGAAACCCCGCATATTTGTTTCCGATTTTGTCGATTTTTCCATATATGTAGATGCCGATGAGCAGAAACTGGAAGAGTGGTATATCTCTCGTTTTATGAAGTTCAGGAAAGGGGCATTTACGAATCCTGATTCGTATTTTCACAGCTTTGCCAAACTGGCTGACAAGAACGCGGTCAACACAGCAAAAACCATCTGGAGGGAAATAAACCGCAAAAATCTGCGTAAAAACATCCTCCCTACCAGAGAACGTGCCAGTTTGATACTACATAAGGGAGAAGGGCATGCCGTGGATTATGTGAGGCTAAGAAAATAGATTATCATTATAGGGTTAATACATAAAAAAGGAGACACCGGTATCGGTGCCTCCTTCTCATTTTATCCCGGGTAAAAATTAGTCGATAAAATCTACTGTTTCTTCTCCAATCATCTGACGAAGTGTATTTTTTAACTTCACGTATTGGATAAACAAGTCATGCTCCGCAACCTTATTAGGCTCGTGCATAGGGCTCTTGAAGTAGAATGACAACCAGTCCTGTATCCCGCTCATCCCTGCACGTTTAGCCAGGTCTGTAAACAGAACAAGGTCTAAGCAAAGAGGTGCTGCAAGGATAGAGTCTTTACAAAGGAAGTCAACTTTCATCTGCATTTTGTAACCTAACCATCCGAACAAGTCGATGTTATCCCATCCTTCTTTATCGTCGTTACGAGGCGGATAATAGTTGATACGAACCTTGTGGTAAACATTACCGTAAAGTTCAGGATAAAGTTCAGGTTGAAGAATATTATCAATAACCGAAAGTTTTGATTCTTCTTTTGTTTTGAATGAACCCGGATCGTCAAGAACTTCGCCGTCACGGTTACCAAGGATGTTTGTCGAGAACCATCCGTTAAGGCCAAGCATACGGGTCTTGAACATTGGAGACAATACAGTCTTCAACATTGTCTGACCTGTCTTGAAGTCCTTTCCGCATATCGGCGTCTGAGTCTTCTCTGCCAGTTCCCACATTGCAGGTATGTCTACAGTCAGGTTAGGAGCACCATTGATGTATGGTATTCCCATAGATACTGCTGCATATGCATAAACGTTTGAAGGAGCAATGTCTTTGTGGTTTTCTTTCAACCCTTTTTCTAAAGCGGCAAGAGTTTTGTGTACTTCACCCAGCGGAGTAAACACTTCAGTACTACCACACCAGATAACTACGATGCGATCGCAATTATTTTCTTTCTTGAAGTTTTCGATGTCTTGTTTTACTTGTTCCATCAATTCCCATTTTGTAGGGGCTGATTTTACCCAAGTGCCATGCAAGCGTTTCACAAAATCCTGATCGAATACAGCTCTCATCGGTTTGATAGCCTGCATTTCATCTTTAACCTTATCCAAGTCATCTTTTGTTAAAACATCTGCATGTTTTGCAGCCTCATAAGCGTCTTCTTCAAAAATGTCCCATCCACCGAATACGACATCGTTAAGATTTGCCAAAGGCACTGCATCTTTAATTTTAGGGAAGCGGTTTTCTTCTCTTTTCCCTAAGCGCATTGTGGCCAATTGAGTGATCGACCCTACAGGAACACCTTGCCCTTTACGTGTTAACAACGTTCCTGCCATGAAAGTTGTAGCAACAGCTCCAACTCCTACTGTAAGAATACCAAGTTTACCCTTGGCTTCTCCTACTTGTACTTTTCCCATTTTTAATTAAAATTTTAAGTTATACTGCAACCCGCAGCTTACATTAAATTCTGCTGTCTCATTAGACAACATATAATAGAATAGCATCAAGTGTACCCTCACTATCATTTTATTATCCCAACCCGATATTTTCCATCACAAGACATTTGTCCGGCAACTTCCATTATTGGTAGCAACAATACAGCTGGCACTATAATATCATCAAAAAACAAGGATTTCTTTTCAATCTAGCTGAAAAGCTGATTTCAACTCTATGAAATCGTCTATAATCAGGTCGGCTGTTGCACCTTCAGCATCTTCTTCCCATCCTGTACCTTTGAGCCAAATAGTATGGCAGCCAAGGCTGCGGGCGGGAACAATGTCTTTTGTATAAGAATCTCCGATAATCACTACCGAAGAAGCCGGAATACCCAGACTTTCAACTCCTAATCCAAATATAGCAGGATCGGGCTTTCTTACACCAACAACAGCAGATTCAATTATATCATCAAAATAATTCAGTAATCCAAAATCACTAAGTACTGATTGTACGTTTCCATAAAAATTAGAAACCAATACCATAGGATAACGACCCTTTAAAACTTCGAGTAAAGGCTTCTCCTTTTCTATTAAGCCCTTGACAAAGGTATAACATTGTGTCGAAATAGCAAGGCTATAGTCCTTTGTTTTATCATTTTCGTGTAAAAAACCTTTATTAATTAAGTAATTTACATGTAAATCTATCTTTTTTCTAAGTAAAACAAAAAAGTTATCTCCCGCTTCGATAACAGGATGTGTCGCCAGATAACGCTCTGCATATACATAAGCTTCGCGAAATTGTTCTTTCGAAACAGGTACTTTATTATCCGCATACGCATCCCAAAGCACTTCGGCCCAATGTTTACCATTGCTGTCGATAGTACCTCCGTAGTCGAAGATAATTCCTTTTATTTTACTTGTATCCAACATTCTTTTTCAAATCTTAAAAGGTAACAAAGGTAACACTTTTTTCAGTTAACAGTCAACAGTTATCAGTTAACAACTTGTAACTGCCTGCAAGGCGAAGTAACTTATAACTATTTCAAAAAGGTAACAAAGGTAACATAATTAAAGTCTTTTCAGAGTGTTACTTTTTAGTGAATCCCGTTGCTTTTACTTGTTCGATAATATAGATAAAGATAGATGGAAAATAAAGCAGATAATCTGATATTTATTTTGTAGCTCGAGTCCGGATTACTCCACGAAATAAATCCTCAGGCAGAAATGTTGGGGATTTTTATTTTATCTTTGGAAAAAAATATCATGGAAATACAAGATTGGTTTGTTGCAATTAGTGCTTTTGCTACTTTACTTATGGCGTTTGCCACGTTTTGGAGTTTAAGACAAAACAAAGAACAAGTTTCTGAGTTAAAAAGGCAATGGGAAGAACAAAATACCCCTAAAATAGTACCATTAATCCTAAGACAAAACAGATATATTATTTTGCGATTTAAAAACATATCTAATGTTACAGCTCATGATGTTATTCCCAAGATAAAAATTAAGACTCCACCCAATGAGCTTGAATGGCATTTTAATGTAGAAGAAAAAATAAATAATGAAATAAGATTATTAATAGAACCAAATGGATATAAAGATGTCATCATAAGTCAATATTGGGCGGAAACAAAATATCAAGGTAATATAGATGTTGAAATCCTTTATATGAATAGAGTACCTGAAAAGTTCAATATATCACTTACAGAACTAAATATAGTCCAAGCATATCAGGATATTGATGCTATATCTACAGAATTACGAGGAATTGCAGATGAGATACAACGTAAAAAAATTATATGATGTACCTATAAATTCTCCATAAAGCTAACAATTTTCTCAAAATCCTCACAAAAAGGATTCGATACTTTGGTGCTGTGCTCCATGAAATTTTAAAATCCTCAGACAATAATGTTTGAGGATTTCTATTTGATGGGTATTAAAGAATATTGTTTAGTATTTGAATTATAAATTATCTGATATGATGTCCCATCCATCAAATTAAGATAAGAGTAATTATTTCCTTTCCTTGATACTGAGAATTCTATTACATTTATAATCACTTTACCTTCTTCCCATTGTGCAGGTCGTACAGCTAATAAATTGATAGACTTCTTATTTTTTGTTTTTTCCTTGATATCTGACAATGATAGAACTTGAATCTTATTTTTATCAACAAAATCAGGAAATCCTTTAGTTGTAATAAAATCCTCCTCAATATAATATATACTTGCCATTCTCCATAAATCAGGACGTTTGCCATGTTGCTCCTCAATATATTCAAAATGCGATTTCAGAGTTTGATAGTATATGTTTTGTTTGTCAAATTCTTGGGCAAAGGAATGAATAGACATGAAGATAAATATACAAAAAAATAAAAGTCTCATAATTAGAGATTTAAAGTTTTGTAAATTTAGCAATTTTTTCAAAACCTTTATGAAAAGAGCTTGATATTTTGACATTGCATTTAACCAAAAGAAAAGCACCTGATTTCTCAGATGCCTTTATATCTTAATGTCGAAGAGTATGCCGGAATACGTTCAATTATCTTTTCTTCTTCATAGCATAAGTCTGTGCTTTCAGAAATTCGCCAAACTCTTTTATATCTGTGAATTTGGCTTGCTCCTCAACCGAAATCGGTTTACCAAAACGTACATAAATAGTCTTACCTCTTTTGTTAGTCGTTTCATGTAATAGACGTACAGTCCTTATTTTCCAGCTTATAAATCCTAATGTGCGATATATCCACGAATTGCTTCCATCTATATACATAGGAATGACCGGGACCTTTGCTTTCTTTATCAATTTAAGAACAGTTGGTTGCCATTCACGATCTTCGGTCTTAGTCAGATGATTGGTTGATACACCTCCTGCCGGAAACAGCCCCAACGGATGTCCGTCATGCAAATGTTCCAGGCATTGCTTTACACCTCCCAGACTCGATTTCAGATCTTTCATCTTATTTCCTTTAGCATAAGGATTGACTCCGATAAAATGCTCGTCCATCGTGTCTATCTGGCTCAGCATCCAATTTACCATCATCTTGTAGTCGCGGCGTTTACCTGCTACTGTACTAATAGCTATTATTCCATCTATATGACCTATTGGATGGTTCGAAACTGTGATGAACGGTCCTTCTTTAAACTGGTCGAGAACTTCATAATTCTCATATTTGCGGATGATCCCCATTTTGTCGAGCATATCATTCACAAATTCAAGACCTGTATACTGTTTGGAGGCATCGTAAATAGCATTTACCTTATTTAGTCCTCCCACACTAAATACAATATTTGTAAGGATGTTTCCAAAGCGTCCTCTGAATATAGGATGCAGGCTTTGTATCATATCCCTGCTTATTAATTTCTCTTTCATACGCCTTTTTTCAGTTATCAGCCGGCTGTGAACCTCCCGTAACTTACTTTATATAATTAAGATATTTGCTGTAAAATGATTTAAACCCGTTCAGCTTCATCAATACAAATTCGAACAAGGCAATCCCCACAACTGCGCAAAGGATACCTAGCAATACATCTATGATATAATGATGAGATGTATATACTGCTGTAAACCATATACCTACTAAGAATATTGTGACAACGGACAGAATGCCCCAGTTACATTTCTTCTTTACTGCATAAAAGAGCACCACTACCAGATATGCCGAATGCAGGGACGGAACTGCCGCAAATACATTAGCATTACGTCCATAGATAGAATTAAATAAAGGGAAACCTATCAGTTCATCGAAACGAACCAGGCCGGCCATGTTGCCGGGTGTATTCAATATCGGCTCAAATCCGTAATTCATCGCATACCAAGGTGGTGCCGCGGGATGAACATAGTAACAGGCAAAGCCAAGCAAATTGACAAAAAGGAAGACCATCGCAAAGCGGAGAAACATATCCCTGTCTTTTTTGAAATACAAATACAGACCGAATGCGACAGGTACAGGCACCCAGCCGAGATAAAAAATTCCCGCTAAAAAATCGGCTATTGCACTCGTATGCAGAGTAAAATATTCGCAAGGGATAAGGACTGCCCCATCCACAGTGATACCAAATAGGGCTTTTTCCAGATTATATAATCCTTCCACATCTATCGGGTTCACGAGATAATTGGGATATACGCGCATCCAGTCGTAAGAAATACCGAATATAAGAAAAGGTAATAATCCTACAGCTAATTTCCTGGTCTTGGTATTAACAAAAAACAACAAGAGAAAAAGGGCGATCAATAGAAAATGTTCGGGACGAAATCCTATGAATATACTTGTCAAAATAGAAAATAGGATGGTTATCCCAACAACAATAATGCTCTCTCTCAGAGTAGGTAAAGAAATCTGTGACTTCATCTAGTTATTCTCCTGCTTTTTCTTTTCGGTCTTGTTCCTGTAACACTCTTTTGCAATGTCTCAGGCGGTTAATAGCTGTAATATTGGAAAATATGGCAACAAAAGCAATCGGGATGACCATAATTAATATCGGTTCAAACAAAGGAATACTTTCTTTGTGAGGCACTGCAACACGATAATCAGGGAAGAAATATCCGAACAGTCCGCAAAGTATACATCCTACGGCGATAGTCACCACACGTTCGGGGCGTTGCATAAATCCTCCTTTGCATTCTATTCCCAATCCTTCGGCACGGGCTCGTACATAACTGACCATCATGGAGCCGATAAGAGCGATAAAAGCAAATAATGAACTAAAGAAGTATCCTTGCAGAATCAGATAATAACAGATACCGAACAAGACAATCAACTCACTGTAGCGGTCGAGTACCGAATCGAACAGTGCTCCGTAGCGGGAACTCATTTTTCCAATACGGGCAACCTGTCCGTCCATCATATCAAACAGTCCGGCAAATAAAATAACGAATCCACCCCAACCAACAAATGACAGGTCACCTGCATGGCCATAGGTGTGCCCGAAAAAGATTTTCCCCCGCATTGCCCCGCAAATAAAAATAATGCAGGCTACGATATTCAGAATCAGCCCCGTGGCTGTAATAAAATTGGGTGTAATACCGATCTTTACCATCCCTCTGACGAGAGGATCAATAATTTTATAAATTATCTGTTGAGCAATATCTCTAGCTTTCATTCTTATCCTTCCCCTTTTTTTAGATTTATATATATCACATACAGTGACACCTTTCTATATATCATCTGTATGTTTCTTTTCGCTTTCTATAATTTCTTCTTTCTTGTCGTTTTGTGTATTTTTTTTAACAAAATACTTTTTGAAATCCCTGTTCTTGTATACAAAAAGACGCTGCATATTGTAGTTCCATCCAAAACCAACAATAAGAGATACAATTATCTTCGGTATCAGGAACACATTATTGGCTATAATCTCCGGCAGGCTCTCCATCGGAAGCCATCTGGTTACCAGTTCTGTAACCAGTACAGTCCCTTCCCTGTTCAGGAACAGGTTGACCAGCCAAACCATCACGTATTTAATAGCAACGTGTTTTATCTTGCTGTCCTGAGCCTTGAATGTCCATTTATAGTTTATAATACAATTGACTACTCCTCCCGAAATATTACCGAAAAGGGTAGCATTGCCATAAAAGACACCAAAAATATTAGTGAGTAATATGGTTACCGTAAAGTCAGTCAAACTAGATATCTGTGAGGAGAACTGCGCCCGCACAAACATGAAAATCCCTCCTTTTTCAGAGACGGTTTTCGTGACCTTCTTTACCCAATCAGCCATTTTCCTCCAAATAATATTATAAAGCCGTACACTCCTGCAAGCACATCATCCATCATTACACCCCACCCGCCTTTCAGACTTTCCATCTTGCGGATACCCAATGGTTTCCATATATCAAATAACCTGAACAAGGCAAATGCAATCAGGGCATGATATATATTTCCGGCATCAGCAGCCAGAAGGGTAATCCATACACCTACCATTTCGTCGATAACAATCCGTGAAGGATCTTTGCCCCATGAGGGTTCAAGTACATTTGACGACCAAACGCCAAGCACTGTAAATATGATAATTAATGCAATGGTTATCAGTAATAAGGGGAGGGGAGAAACAAGAAAAGAAATGATAATCCATATAAGAGTAGCTAATGCTGCGCCCGCTGTACCGGGTGCA
This sequence comes from Dysgonomonas sp. UBA7710, assembly GCF_002482385.1. Classification (GTDB taxonomy): domain Bacteria; phylum Bacteroidota; class Bacteroidia; order Bacteroidales; family Dysgonomonadaceae; genus Dysgonomonas. Next base: position 16,646 of record NZ_DLFW01000018.1, read on the forward strand.
AACGGGGAGAAACCCGTACCGAAGCCTGATGCGATAATTATATGAAAGAGATTCTTTTGTTTCATTTTTTCAATAAAGGCACAAAGTTATCAAAAAATGCATTGATATCAAAGTGGTTAAAAATATATAATTTGGCTACATTTAATTTCTTGAAAATGGTTGTCCATACAACACTGTTTACATTTTATCAATGTGACATATTCGCTGATATCTTTTGCGAAATACGTTCTGCAATATACGGAACGGATGCTTCGCGACAAGGTGCAAAACTAGGCCAGTCATTAAAATCGATTATTTTGAATGAACCGTCGGCCGCAATGATGCAATCCCCGCCATATATATCTACATTCAGTACCTCTCCGGCTTTACTGCAAGTCTTCTTCAATGCGTCTAAATCGAATGGAAATTCTTTTGCATTTCCGTTTACAGCTTCCAATCCGAATTTGGTAAGGCTTAGATCGAAAGGATAGAACCAATAAAAGAAATCAGTACCATATACTCCATAAAACTTCACTAAGTCTCCGACAAGATGTTCGTTTATCACAGCATTGGGTATATCACGCAATGCAAATTCCTGCAAAATAGATTTTGCTTCCTCTATATTACGGGCATAGGTGACATCCTCACGATGAATCGTATGTGAATCGCCTCTTTTTATCCAGAAAGCACCGGCGTTCATTTTCTCCAGTTCTTCGGTAGGGTCGTCGGTCACATCTACGATTATACTTTCAGGATGTGGTATACTGTTATCCATCAGCAAACGTGTCATAGTAGTGCGGGTACAGTTTTCGATGCCAGTTCCGGGATTTATGATTATCGCACCGTCTGCCTCACATTGTTTCAACCGTTTGATTGTACTTTTATCGCGAGCCATATTAAAAATATACCTTTCGTTCTCCTCGCTCAGTACAAACTCGGATTCTGTATATTCCCTCACCTCATACCCCATACTACGCAGATATTCGGCCGTAAGATTGAATATCATACCATCGTTACCAATATGGTTCGGAGAAAATTTAGTATTCCTTTTGACTCCTGCTACTCTAATTTTTGACATCTTTATTCTTTACAAATTGCTCTGCCTTCTTTATATCTTCTGCATGATCTACATCAACAATCTTAACAAAAGGAAATGCTTTCAGATTCAGGTTATCAGTTACAAGTTGCCGCTGGAAATTACGCATCCGCGACTGTCCTGCTTCGAGGCAGGATTCTAATGTATCTATTGCTTTTGGGGTGAGTCCGTAGATTCCACCCGATATATACTTACAATTATCCGAATTATCAAGAAATCCCTTTATATTCATTTTACTGTCAACTTCCACATACAATGGTTTTTCATCGTCGATATAGTCCGTTACAGCCATCATTCCGTCATTATCCTCATCTGAGGTAAAAGCCTGTATAAAATTGCCGAATTCCTCTTCTTTGAATATGGTATCGACTGTTGTCAGGCAGAATTTTCCATCCCGTAGAAAATTTCGCAGTTCAAAAAAACTATGCATCGAACTGGGAGTGGATTTCACTACGACATTAAGCGGAACATCAAGCTTCAATCCGGATATATAATCCTGAACCTGTACCATTTCCTCGTTAATAATAATACTTATCGAAGAAGCATCATTTTTGAGGAAAATATCAATCAAACGGCGAATCATTTCCTTTCCATTTAGCTTAACCAAAGGCTTCGGCAAAGTAACACCTTCTTGAACCAGTCTGGAGCCTTCTCCTGCTGCTATTATAGCATAATTCATAAATATTAATATTTTTTGACTAAAGTCAATCAAAAAGGTTTAATCTGAAGGTGAAAAAAATTATTCTTCAGCAGTCAAATCGAGTACTTCGTTATCGCCGCCTCTTTCAACGTACAGCTTTTTCAATGGGTTCGCATGAGCCTTATCAAATTCCATCCTGTTGCCGAATGTATCTATGGCCATATAAACGGCCTGACGGAAAGACTCTTCCGATGCTTCATTTTTTCCGGCTATGCCATAGGCTGTTCCGTGAGCCGGAGATGTACGTATAATAGGTAATCCGGCTGTAAAGTTAACGCCGTCTTCCATAGCCAGGGTCTTGAAAGGTGCTAAACCCTGATCGTGATACATTGCCAGTATACCGTCGAATTTGGCAAATTCACCTGCACCGAAAAATCCGTCGGCAGGGTAAGGACCAAAACAAAGTACCTTTCTATCTTGTAACTCCTTTATGGCAGGAGTGATAATATCATTCTCTTCTGTTCCCAGCAAGCCGTTTTCTCCTGCGTGAGGATTAAGAGATAGTACTGCGATACGTGGCCGTCCAATTCTGAAATCGCGTTTCAGGCTGGCTTCGAAACGCATAGCAGCATCCATTATTTTTTCTTTGGTCAATGATTTCGGAACATCGGCCAACGGAATATGCCCTGTTACAAGAGCAATGCGAAGCGAGTCCTTGATCAGAATCATCAGGCTTTTGTCTCCGTCTTTACCGAAGCGCTCTTCAAGATATTCGGTATGCCCGGGAAAATGGAAATCTTCGCGCTGAATATTATGTTTATTGATAGGGGCTGTCACCAGAACGTCAATCAACCCGTTTTTGAGGTCGGCAACTGCTTTTTCAAGGGATTTATATGCTGCTTCCCCTGCGATCGCGGTCGATTGCCCGATTTCAATTTTAGTATCTTCATTAATACAGTTGATGATATTCACTTTGTTTATCACCGCATCTTTCGCATTATTTATCTGGTTGAAAGAAACAGGTTGTAACTCCATTGCTTTGCGATGGAAGGAAGCTACTTTTGCCGAGCCGTAAATGACAGGAATACACATCTCTGCCATACGAATATCTGCAAATGTTTTCAGAATAACTTCGTATCCTATCCCGTTTATATCACCTTGTGTTATACCTAATTTTATCATAGTTTGATTTAGTTTTTAGATTCTATTACCTGCAACCATTGTCCGGCTAGGATTTCGACAAAATCGACAAAGGTCGGGGCTTTATCGTATTGATAAATTGTACATAACGGATGACCTTTGTGTGGTGTGATCCCGAATGGTGAATAGTCGTCATGTAAATAAACGAAAACTTCTTTTGTTTTATGATTATAGAAGGTCGTATTTCCATTCGCTTCGAGAGCAAAAGTCAGAAAGTCGGACGTATCCATAGGTTCTATGCCCTGCGACTTGCATTCATCCGCATAATTCTCCTCCCATCCTCCGATGCCGACAGTAGAATCTACCAGGGAAAATGTAAACTGATTGTTATCTATGAAGCTTTCCGCCTCCATTGTATTGTCTTCGAGCCAATATTCTACTATTCCTCCCATATTTTGGGATAACAAAATATGTTCGGGTATAATATTACGTCCCTGAGGTACACAATGTTCCAGTTTACAAAGCCAGCCGATGGTATTTCCGCCGTTGAGAGTCCATATATACTGCCTGAACCGCTGATTGCCGTTCAGTGTAAATTCTATTTTATATGCTTTGTCTAATAACCGGGTCATTTTTGGGAAAAGAGTAGCAAATTCTTTCGGAAAAGTTATCTTCCCATCATGAATCCCATTAAATATAACCTGATTATTCTTCATTCTTTTTTACTTTTCATTGTCGACAACATACCGCAAGCCGCAAATATATCTTCACCACGCGATGCGCGTATGGTCGAAGTAACACCTTTACTAGTCAGATAATCCCTGAATGTTTCCATCTTTTCCTTTGTCGATGTTTTCAGATCCACATTCGGTATCGCATGGAAACGTATAAGATTTACCCTGCATTCGATTCCCCTGAGCATCTGCGCCAGTTCTTTGGCATGCACGAGTGAATCGTTGAAATTATCAAACATTATATATTCAAAAGACAAGCGCCGTTGCTTTGTCCAGTCATATTCTCTTAATAAGTCCATCACCCCGGCTATAGGGAAAGCCTTCTCGGCCGGCATAATGGATAACCGCTGTTCTTTCTCCGGGCTATGGATGCTGATTGCCAGATGGGCATTACTTTCATCCAGAAAACGCTTCAACTTGGGTGTAACACCGGTTGTAGAAACGGTTATACGCTTGGGACTCCATGCCATGCCATAATCGGCGGTCATAATTTCGAGTGTCTTTTTCAATTGTTCATAGTTATCCAAAGGCTCACCCATTCCCATAAAGACAACATTCGTCAAATCTTCGGCTTCACGAACCGAATAGAGCTGATTCAATATTTCGTTAGCAGTAAGATTGCCGTTAAATCCCTGTTTCCCTGTCATGCAAAACAGGCAGTTCATCTTACAACCAACTTGTGAAGACACACAAAGTGTAGCCCTGTCGTCTTCGGGTATCATCACGGCCTCGATAAGTTTATCGTTCTCCGTTTTGAATAAATATTTAACAGTGCCATCTACAGATTGCTGAAATTCGAGGGGGATATATCTTCCCACATCGTATTTCTCTGACAACAAAGCCCTGTTTGCGACCGAGATGTTTGTCATCTGGTCTATCGATGTTACTCTTTTCTTGTATACCCAATCGGCGATTTGCTTTGCTGCAAATCTGGGTAGACCGCACTCACCTGCCACTCCATAGAATTCATCCATGGTCATACCCAGTAAGTGTTTTTTTTCTATCATAAGTTGACAAGTAAACAAGATACAAGATACGAGTCCTAAACTTGTCTACTCGTATCTTTGTATCTCGTATCTATATTATAATCTTTTCTTAATAGTCTCGCTATCTTTTTCAAAACCCGGTTTGTCAAGAAGGGCGAACATATTTTTCTTATATGCTTCCACGCCCGGTTGGTCGAATGGATTTACACCTAGTATATATCCGCTGATACCGCATGCTTTCTCGAAGAAGTATAGCAACTGTCCGATACTGTATGCATCCAGTTTAGGCATCTCCACCTTGATGTTCGGTACACCTCCGTCAACGTGAGCCAGTTGTGTGCCCAACTCAGCCATTTTGTTTACAAAGTCCACACGTTTACCTGCAAGGAAGTTCAGTCCGTCAAGATTTTCTTCATCGGTAGGTACTGTCAATGTTTCATTCGGTTGAGCTACTGATATAACAGTTTCGAAGATAGAACGTTCACCTTCCTGTATCCATTGTCCCATAGAGTGAAGGTCGGCAGTAAAGTCAACAGCAGCATTGAAGATGCCTTTGTTTTCTTTGCCTTCGCTCTCTCCGTAAAGTTGTTTCCACCATTCTGCAATGTAGTGCAACTTAGGGTTGAAGTTGGCCAGGATTTCTATTTTCTTACCTTTTTTGTATAATTCATTACGTGTAACGGCATATATTTCAGCAATATTCTTTTCGAAAGGCACAGCCGGGGCAGTTTCTTTTTCCATATATGCAGCACCTGCAACCAACTGGCGGATATCGATTCCGGCCAAAGCTATCGGAAGTAATCCTACCGGAGTCAATACTGAATAGCGTCCTCCTACATTATCAGGAATTACATATTTCTTATATCCCTCTTTTGTTGCCAGTGTAAACAGTGCACCACGCGCAGCATCTGTAATAGCTACAATACGGTGTTTCGCTTCGTCCTTACCTACTGTTTTTTCCAGTTCGGCTTTAAGGATACGGAAAGCCAAAGCAGGTTCTGTTGTTGTTCCCGATTTGGATATATTGATGATACCGAAAGATTTACCTTTCAGGTATGCAAGTAATTCCACCAGATAGTCTTCACCGATATTGTTCCCAGCATAAAGGATTACAGGAGTTTTACGGTCACGTTGCAACCAGTCGAAGGCATTCGACAGAGAATCGATAACAGCCCTTGAACCGAGGTAGCTGCCGCCGATGCCGACAAGTACAATTACTTCGCATTTGGCCTGTAATGCTTTTGCTGTATCTTCTATATCTTTCAATTGAGCATCTGTAATAGATGAGGGTAAGTTCAGCCAACCCAAAAAGTCGTTCCCTTTACCTGAACCATCATGCAATACCTCATTGCATTTCTTTGCCAAAGCAGCCTGATTGTTGATGTCAGCCTGATTAATAAAACCTAAAGTCTTGCTAATGTCTAATTTGATAACCTTATCCATTGTTCTTTATTTATTTTAATATTTGTTCTCTCAATACCTTAACTCCCTCCCGCGCTGATGCATTTTCATATAATACGCGATACACCAGATCTGCAATAGGGATATTCACATTATATTTTTCGTTCATTTCCCTGATACATTTTGTACCATAATATCCTTCGGCAATCATTTCCATCTCTATCTGAGCGGCTTTTACGGAATACCCCTTTCCTATCATGGACCCGAATGTACGGTTACGGCTGAAACTTGAATAACAAGTAACCAATAGATCTCCGAGATATGCCGAATCCTGAATCCGTCTTTCTATCGGAGATACAATGTCTACAAAACGTTCCATCTCGGATATTGCATTCGATACCAACACCGCCTGAAAATTATCTCCATATTTCAGTCCGTGGCAAATACCAGAAGCAATGGCATATACATTTTTCAGCACAGCCGCCAGTTCGATACCTGATACGTCGTTCGATACAGATGCCCGTACAAACCTGTTGTTGAATATTCCGGCTATGGTACGTGCTTTTTCAATATCAGGACAAGCAATCGTAGGATATGTGAGACGCTCTAAGGCTATTTCTTCAGCATGGCAAGGCCCGCCGACGATAGCCATATTTTCGACAGGGATATCGTAGAATTGCGTCAGATAATCGGTAACCAGCAGGTTCTCGGGTGGGATAATCCCTTTGATGGCCGAAATAATAAACTTGTCGCTTATTTTAATTTTCAGTTTATCCAGATGGCTTTTAAGAAAAGGAGACGGGACAGCTAAGATCAGCGTATCGGAATTCTCAACAACCTGAGTAATATCAGAATAGAATGAAATTCTGTCCAGATTAAATTCAACTGTCGATAAATAAGAAGGGTTATGCCCTGTCTTTTTGAAGTCCTGTATCTGTTCCGGACGGCGCATGTACCAATTGATATGCTTTTCGTGATTCAGCATAATCTTGGCTAATGCGGTCGCCCATGTTCCACCACCTAAAATTGCAATCTTACCGGGAAAACTCATATATTTAACCACCCCTTCCTAACCTCCCCCAAAAGGGGAGGAAAAGGAAGCAGGAATTTTATTTGTTTTTAATATTCATGACTCATGGCTTGTTTAAGCCCCTCCTTTTGGAGGGGTTGGGGAGGTGAACCATCCCTCAATCACCTCTACCGATGGTAGAGACAACTCCAGTTTATGCTTTTTGTTGATATCTCCTAAATCCTGTCTTATCTTCTGCGGATTTACATCTTTCATTGCTTCCACAGTAAGGTATCCGGCTTTTTGGAGGATAGGAACCAGTTCTTCCGAAACTCCCAGTTCTGTATATTTTGCCACAGGATCTTTTTTTGCTACTTTTTCGGGGCGCATCTGAGGGAAAAACATCACTTCCTGAATACTTTCCTGTCCGGTCATAAACATTACCAGACGGTCCATACCGATACCGATACCGCTTGTCGGCGGCATGCCGTATTCCAACGCACGCAAGAAATCCTGATCGATAAACATCGCTTCGTCGTCCCCTTTTTCCGATAATTTCAGCTGGTCTTCGAAACGGGCACGCTGGTCTATCGGGTCATTCAGCTCCGAATAAGCATTTGCAAGCTCCTTACCATTTACCATCAATTCGAAACGTTCTGTAAGCTCCGGATTATTACGGTGTTTTTTTGTCAGCGGCGACATTTCTACAGGATAGTCTATAATGAATGTAGGTTGTATATAGTTGCCTTCACATTTGTCTCCGAAGATGGCATCTATCAGTTTTCCTTTACCCATCGTTTCGTCCTGTTCCACACCAAGCTGCTTGCAAACATCGCGAAGCTGAACCTCATTCATTCCGCTAATGTCTACACCTGTAAAATGCTTAATGGAATCTATCATAGTCACACGCGGGTAAGGCGCTTTGTAATCAATCTCATTTTTACCCATTTTCACTTTGGTAGTTCCATGCACATTCATACAGATTTTCTCCAGCATACGCTCGGTGAAATCCATCATCCAGTTGTAATCCTTATATGCTGCATAAAACTCCATTACCGTAAATTCGGGGTTGTGTGTCCTGTCCATACCTTCGTTGCGGAAGTTACGGGAAAACTCATACACTCCGTCGAAACCTCCGACTATCAGACGTTTCAGGTAAAGCTCGTTTGCGATACGCAGATACAATGGAATATCCAGTGCATTATGATGAGTAATAAACGGACGGGCAGTTGCACCTCCCGGTATGCTTTGCAGTACCGGAGTATCCACTTCTATATAACCGTGTCCGTTCAGGAATTCACGCATCGAATTGAAAACTTTTGTACGCTTGATAAATGTATCTTTTACACCCTCGTTGACGATCAGATCGACATAACGCTGGCGATAACGTTGTTCCGGGTCGGTAAATCCGTCGTAGGTAACCCCGTCTTTCACCTTCACTACAGGAAGCGGACGAAGCGATTTTCCTAACACCGTCAATTCTTCGGCATGAACAGAGATTTCACCCATTTGTGTACGAAACACAAATCCTTTAACGCCGATAAAGTCTCCTATGTCCAGTAACTTCTTGAAAACTGTATTATAAAGTTCTTTATCTTCGGTCGGACATAAATCGTCACGTGATATATATACTTGTATGCGTCCTTCCGCATCCTGCAACTCCACAAATGAAGCTTTACCCATGATACGGCGACCCATGATACGGCCGGCAATGGTTACCGGACGACGTTCTGCTTCGTCTTTGAAGCTTTCTTTTATCTCTTTTGAATATGCATTTACATCATACAGCGCTGCCGGATAAGGTTCTATCCCTAACGCTCTCAACTCTTCTAAACTTTGTCTACGAAAGATTTCCTGTTCGCTTAATTCTAGTATATTCATTATCAATCTATCTTCAGATTTTTTAATTTCAAAAATAAAAATTGGTTCGTATGTGAATAACCACGCAAAGTTAAAAAATATAATCACAAATACACATTTTGTATCCGGTTTAATAGACACCACACCTGAAAGCAGTACTCTTTTTAACAAAAAAACAAAAATTGCTATAAACAAAATCGGAGACCTTTACACATGAAATAAGTAATATAAATTGTACCTTTGCACCCTCAAAGATGGGAGGGCTACACTCCTTAACCGCATTAGAACAGATTAAAAATGTTGAAAACCGCAAACATAGATGAATTAGAGAACAAAAAGATAAGTAAACTACTTTGGCAATACGCGCTCCCGGCTATCGTGGGAACAATGGTCAACGCGCTATACAATATCATCGACCGTATATATATCGGCCATGGTCCCAATCTGGGAGACCATGCTATCGGAGGATTGGGAATCGTTCTGCCTATTATGAACCTGACTGCAGCCGTAGGTATGTTGGTCGGAGCCGGCTCGGCAAGCCGTATATCTATCTGTCTGGGTAGGGGCGATAAGGAAACCGCCGAGAAAATAATAGGCAACTCTTTCCTGATGACCATCTTATTTACAGGGACACTTGTAACATTGTTATTTATGTTTCTTGACCCTATCCTGATGAGAATAGGTGCAACAGAAGAAACCTTCCCTTATGCAAAAGAATTCCTTTTGTATTATTTGCCGGGAAACATCTTCCTTACTATGTGCTTTAACTTCAACAGTATGATGCGTGCGTCAGGGTATCCGACCAGAGCAATGTACACTATGTTGATCGGGGTAATAGCAAATATCATCATTGCGCCGATATTTATATTTGTACTGAAATGGGGGATTAAAGGAGCTGCTATCGCAACTATCATTTCCATGTTCATAGGGTTATGCTTCGTTATGCATCACTTTATGAATCAGAATAGTATGCTCCGCTTACGCAAGAAAAATATCGGGCTGAATTCAAAAATAGTATGGGCGATCGCCAGCATTGGTTTATCCCCATTCTTTATACAGGTAGCGGCATCGGTTGTTGTGTTTATGCTCAATAACAAGCTGAAAGTATATGGAGGTAATGTGGCTATAGAAGCATATGCTATTGCCAATACCCTGGTAATGATCATTATCATGATATTGGTAGGACTTACGCAAGGCATGCAGCCGATAGTGGGATATAATTATGGAGCCAGAAGGATAAACAGAGTGAAAGAAACACTCAATTATACAATTAAAGTAGGGGTATGTATAGGTATTGTAGGATGCGCAATAGGACTGCTGTTACCTAATGTTATAGTACAGCCGTTCAATCCTTCTGCCCCGCTGGCGGCCGAAGCATCGAAAGCCTTACGCATTATAACAATAATGTTGCCTTTGGTCGGTTTCCAGATTGTGGTTACCAATTTCTTCCAGTGTATAGGGATGGCGGCGAAATCGATCTTTCTTAGTCTGACGCGCCAATTCCTTCTGCTTATCCCTGCTCTTATTATATTGCCGCATTTCTTCCAACTGAATGGTGTCTGGTTCTCATTGCCCGTTGCAGATAGTTTGTCAACATTGTTGACCGCGGCGATGTTTATATGGCAGATAAACAAATTTAAGAAAATGGAGACTTCAGAATTATTATGATAGATAATATAAACAGACAGAATATACTACAACATTTCTCCGTCACTGAAAATGACTTACTGAAAGTGATCTCCGAAGCCCTGAGTAAAGGAGGGGATTATGCCGATATATATTTCGAGCATACATTCAGCAATAGTATCTCGCTCCGGGACGGAGAAGTTAACCGTGCCGCTTCGAATATCGATTACGGTGCGGGAGTAAGGGTGGTGTCGGGAGATCAGACCGGATATGCCTATGTGGAGAACACAGATATTAAAGATTTGCTGAAAGCGGCCCGCACAGCGGCAAGTATCGCGTCAGTGCCTGTCAGGACAAATAACGCGGTTGAAATAAGAGAACGCCATTTTCATAACTACTATAAAATAGAAAAGCCCTGGCTCGATGTATCGGTAGCCGACAAAAAACTATTTGTACAGAAATTGAATGACAGGATATTCGAACTCGATACCCGTGTTATCAAAGCGTCAGTCAGCCTCAATGATGCTACATCATATATCCTTTTTTTCAACTCGGAAGGTATATTGACCTGGGATTACCGCCCGATGTCGATCTTGTCGGGCTCCTGTACGATGGAGCAGGACGGTAAAATAGAAAACGGCTATTGTTCACGTGCTTACCGGAAAGGATTTGAGTTCCTGAACGAAGAATTAATTGAAACGATTGCCAGGGAAGCAGTAGCACAGACCTCCCTCATGTTCGAAGCCATAAAGCCTAAAGGTGGTGAAATGCCTGTGGTTATGGGAGCGGGAAGTTCGGGCATCCTGCTGCACGAAGCTATCGGACATACTTTCGAAGCTGACTTTAACAGGAAAAATGTATCCATATTTTCCGATCAGTTCGGGAAACGGATTTGCATGCCCGGTATCAACATTGTGGATGACGGCACGATAGAACATGCCCGTGGCGCAATCAATTTTGACGATGAAGGCGTAGAAAGCCAAAAGACATATATAGTAAAGGACGGCATTCTCGAAAGTTACCTGCACGACCGTATCAGCGCAAAGCATTATGGTGTGGAGCCAACAGGAAACGGACGGCGTCAATCGTTCCGGTATGCGCCATTACCACGTATGCGGGTAACTTATATGGAAGAAGGGAATACGCCGGAAGCCGATATTATAGCATCCGTAAAACAAGGTGTGTATGTGGATAATTTCACAAACGGACAGGTACAGATCGGCGCCGGAGACTTTACTTTCTTTGTAAAGACAGGCTACCTGATAGAAAACGGAAAACTAACCCAACCAATAAAAGATATAAACATCATAGGTAATGGCCCGAAGGCTTTGGCCGACATCACCATGACAGGCAACAACCTGAAAATAGACGAAGGAGCATGGACCTGCGGCAAAGACGGGCAGGGTGTTCCGGTCGGACAGGGTTTACCATCGGTATTGGTGAGTAAGCTGACTGTGGGAGGGGAATGATTGTTATTTTAAGATTTCAAAATTCAGGAGAATAATCTTGAAGTTTTGAAATCTTGAAATCCCTATAATATTCCCTTATCCGTATCGGCATTATCCAGACTTTTCTTCCCTGCCTCATGCTTACGCCCGAAAGACATATTCCATGAAAAGCGCAGGTAAAGCATATGCCCGTTCTCTTTTATGTACGACCACGATTTTGTCGGCTTTACAGATGAAATATTTCGACTGCCGGCACTCCAGTAATCTTTGAACGGATATGACATCCCCAGCGATAATTTAGCCTCTTTGTGTTTATATCCGGCTTCTATATAGTTCCAGTCTTCCCCGTAGTAAATAGATTCTCCCCATAATTCCTTATAGCGGGAATTCAATCCTATAACAAAGCTGAGATTTTTATACAGTACATTTGAACGGAATCCTCCATAAATAGAATTATAAGTATGGTTTATCCCGGTGTTTGCATTGAAGATATCCCGTTGCAGGCCAAACCAGCCGGTCAGAGTCCAGATGTCCTTTATTATTTTAGCGGTAATATCTCCCGACCAGTAGAAGTAATGCTGCCCTTTATGATTGTCTGAATACGACACGATCTTATCCCCCTCTATGCTGTATGTATTGACAATAACTTTATCGAAATACATATATCCGAGTGTAGTGCTGATGTCAAAGATTCCTTTGTTTACATTGAATATCAACTTGTTGTTATATGTATTGGTAAGTTTCAAATCCGGATTGCCCCTGCTGAGCTGATAAGCATCCACCTGTTGCTCCACACTGCTAAGCTGGCCTAACGACGGGGTTCTGTTGCTCACTACAAATGAATACTTTACCGACAGATTGTCATTGAACGGATAATTTAACTGCACGGAAGGGCGGATTGTATAAAATGCCGCATCATTCTCTCCCTCCTTAAACCAGATGCGCGAGCCGCCGAGCCCTAAAGTATAACCCAATTTTTTTGCTATCTTACCTTGTATCTGTACAAAAGCATACGAATCGGAGTTTTTCATTTCCGTTTTTGTATCCGTATTCCCTCTGTATGTATTATCAGCGAACCCCTGCGTATGTTTCGCCCCGGCGCTAAAGATCAGGTTTTCGAACTGTTTTTCATAAACAGCTTCACCGATAACAGAATATTTATTACCGTCTACCTTGTTGTAAATCTCTGTCTGCGGTACGGATTCCTCCGATTCCAAATAATTGCTTTCACTGTCCGAATTGATATATGTACCCACTATATTAACAGCCAGCGATTGCTTACCTTTCAATTCCTGCTTATAGTATATATCCAGAACCGGAGTGTACTCGAAGCCATTTCGCCTCGCGCTGGAATAAGTAGGGGTAACCCTGTCGGAGTAGAAATTGTTGAAGTCTGTTGTATTATCGTAATTATAAAGCTGATTCTTAAAGGCCACATTAAACACATATTTATCTACGGATGTCAGGTTATATGTCAGGTTGAAGCGATGATACTGGTATTCCATCGGAGCTTCGATTCCCCTTTGTTCCCGGGAAACCGGATTTGTCGGGAAATTCAGTAATTCGCTTTGCTCTGTCCATCGTTTGTCGTAAGACCTGTAATTTATATAATAATTAAGCCCGAACTCCGATGCTTTATTATTCATCTTGAACGTAATATTATCGTCACCGAATCCTACATAAGGAGAATTGCGCCCGTCTACGGATACATATCCGCCATAATTCTTCTGCCTGTCCACAATCAGGTTTACGACCGCGCCTACATTTTCGTTACCGAAACGCACACCGGGGTCTTCAAAATATTCCACACGCAGAATGTCTTTCGAGCGGAGAGCAGCAACTTCCTGTACGGTAGCACGTACACCGTTGATCCGTAACTGTACTTCTTCATTACCTACTTTTATTGTCTGATTTACAGGGTCGATATTCAAGCGGGCAAGTGACATATTACTTAGCAGGTCGAAGGCATTGACAGAACTTTTTATCTGCATCGAATCGGGAAGGATTATCTGCCTGTCCACTTTATTTATTATTCTGTTAGCTGTCACTGTCACTTCGCCCAGTGCTTTCGATTCTTCAATCAGTTCGATATCACCTAAATCGAGGTGAGACGACAGGTTGCTTATCTTTATAAATGCAGTTCTGTACCCCAGGAAGGATGCTTTCAGAAGATAATCCTGTTTCTGGAATTGTCCGGCCATTGCAAATAATCCCAATGTATCCGTCTGGCAGCCGGTAATATATGTGGAGTCGGTCTTTAGCAATACCATCGTTACGAACTCGACAGGCTTCTTTGTATTTACGTTTATTATACGTCCTTTCACATCAATTGCCTGCAAAGAAATACTAAAGAGGGAAATAAATAATAAAATGATCGCGCTTCTCATCATTAAGCTTAATTTATGTAACATCCATTTTACTATTATGACGGAAGAAAAAACGGGGTGTTACAATTAATTTTAAAAAGCAGGACTGATTTACATATAAACTTTCGAATAATTTATCTATGTAATAAGAGCTAAGAGCTTTTAGCTGATAGTTCTTTGAAGTATTGGATTTAGGATTTAAAAATTTAATGTTTAAGGATTCAATAATTGAAATGCGTAAAAGCTGTAACCTTTGTTACTTTTTTTGGAATAGTTACAAGTAGACAAGACACGAGATACCAGTTGTTAACTATTCACTGAAAAAAGTGTTACCTTTGTTACTTTTTTGAAAATAGTTACAAGTAAACGGGATACGAGATACAAGTTGTTTACTGATGACTGTTAACTGCTAACTGATTTTATTGTTACCTTTGTTACCTTTTCAAAATAGTAAGTATTGAGTAATAAGTATAAAGGAGTTCTAATTGTTAACTGCTAACTGTTTACTGTTAACTGAAAAAAGTGTTACTTTTTACAAAAGGAAATAAATTGCAATCATATGACAGATGCTTCCACCCAGTACAAAAAAGTGGAAAACAGTATGCATATACTTCTTCTTTGTCCAGGAATAGAACAGAGCTCCCACGATGTAGGAAACCCCTCCTGCTATAAGCAGATAAAGGGATTCAATGCGTCCGTCGGCAGATAAGGCATCCGCCAGAGGTTTGAAGGCTACGAGTATGGCGCAACCCATTAGAACAAAGCAGATCGTTTCGAGATTACTATGATCTTTTAGTTTGGCGAAGCTAAGTATCAGGCCTGCTATGGCAGCCAGCCAGATGAAAATGAAAAGCGACCAGCCCCATGCACCTTCGTTACGCAGTACCAGTAGTGTAAATGGAACATATGTACCTGCTATATGCAGGTAGATGGCAGCATGGTCGCATTTACGGAGTATATTTTTCCTCCGGTCGTGCTTACAGCCATGATACCATGTAGATGTGATATATGATGCCATCATACCGAAAAGGTAAGTGATAACACAGCCGATAGCCCATCCGCTACCGTTTTCGATAGCAGTAGCAAGGAGGATATATCCACCGGCGATACCGAGCAGAATACCTATTGCATGGGACATGCTGTTAGCAATTTCTTCCTCTTTTGTATAGAATTTACTTTTACCCACTTTGTCTTGGATTAAGGAATACAAAAGTACGGATTAAGTTTTTAAGAATGGCGAAAAAGAGAAATACATCTGCTTGCGGCCTGTTTTAATAATATTATACTAAAAACGGATAAGTCCTTATAAAAATGAAAAAGAGCAAACAAAAGCCTGTTATATCTGTTCTATGAGTGATGCAAAATATTTATATATGTATTTTAAGTGCGTGGAATATTGTATCTTTGCAAACTGAAAGAGCTAACAGCCCGATAGCAGGGTTGTCGGCTAAATAATTAATTACTCATGCAAGAAACTCAAGATAAAATTTTAGAAGATGTTACCTCCGGTGATTATAAGTACGGATTTGTAACAGACATAGAAACAGAGGTTATTCCGGTAGGACTCAACGAAGATGTTGTACGCCTGATTTCGGCAAAGAAGAATGAGCCCGAATGGCTGCTCGAATTTAGGCTTAAAGCATACCGTCACTGGCTGACAATGGACATGCCTGATTGGGCACACCTGAATATTCCTCCGATAGATTACCAGAGCATCAGCTACTTTGCCGCACCGAAGAAGAAAGACGGTCCGAAGAGCCTCGATGAGGTAGATCCCGAACTGTTGAAAACATTTGATAAACTGGGCGTGCCTCTTCACGAGCGTGAAATACTGGCAGGTGTAACAGGTATGGCTGTAGACGCGGTAGTGGATAGTGTTTCGGTGAAAACGACATTTAAAGAAGTGCTGGCCGAAAAGGGGATTATATTCTGCTCGTTCAGTGAAGCAGTACAGGAGCATCCCGAACTGGTGAAAAAATACCTCGGATCGGTAGTGCCATATCGTGATAATTTCTTTGCGACGCTCAATTCGGCTGTATTCAGCGACGGGTCGTTCGTATATATTCCTAAAGGTGTTCGTTGCCCGATGGAGTTGTCGACATATTTCCGTATCAATGCTGCTAATACAGGGCAGTTTGAACGCACACTGATCGTTGCTGACGATAATTCGTATGTGAGTTACCTCGAGGGCTGTACGGCACCTATGCGTGACGAAAATCAGTTGCATGCGGCTATTGTAGAGATTATAGCCCTCGACCATGCCGAAGTGAAATACTCGACTGTGCAGAACTGGTATCCGGGCGATAAGGAAGGTAAAGGCGGTATTTACAACTTCGTGACTAAACGGGGTGTCTGTAAAGGCCGTGGTTCTAAGATATCGTGGACGCAAGTGGAAACCGGTTCAGCCGTAACGTGGAAATATCCTTCATGTATCCTTGCCGGGGATGATTCTATCGGCGAGTTCTATTCGGTAGCCGTAACGAACAATTTTCAGCAGGCCGATACAGGAACGAAAATGATTCATATAGGTAAGAATACCCGCAGCCGTATCGTATCGAAAGGTATTTCGGCCGGACAAAGCCAAAACTCGTATCGTGGACTGGTAAAGGTATCTCCGAAAGCGGAGGGTGCACGTAATCACTCACAATGTGACAGCTTATTGCTGGGAGATAAATGCGGTGCGCATACTTTCCCATACTCGGATATTGCCAATCCCAGTGCAATCATCGAGCATGAGGCTACAACGTCGAAGATCAGTGAAGACCAGATATTATACTGTAATCAGCGTGGTATAGGCACGGAAGAAGCCGTCGGCCTGATTGTAAACGGATATGCAAAAGAAGTGATGCAAAATCTGCCTATGGAGTTTGCGGTAGAAGCCCAGAAGCTATTACAGATAAGTCTGGAAGGTAGTGTGGGATAAATGGATATTATTCTTCAGTATTTAAATATAAAAGACAGTTGATAAGGCTGTCTTTTTTTGTGGAGAATATTCTATGAAATGTATTTTCAGAGATAACTTTATCTATACATACGGAATACTGCTATTTTATCAAGAGGCAGTAAATAATATTTTACAGATTCTTGTTGTTAATTAATAACAAGTTTATTTCTTAAATTTGTACATTATTATATGATAAATTCAATATGAAATTTATAGCTATTATTCCCGCGCGCTACGCTTCTACCCGCTTCCCGGGAAAACCTCTTGCCGATATGGGCGGGAAACCGATGATACAACGTGTCTATGAGCAAGTAAAGAAGGCTGTTGACGATGTATGGGTGGCAACGGACGATACCCGTATTTTCGAAACGGTGGAATCTTTTGGA
This sequence comes from Dysgonomonas sp. UBA7710, assembly GCF_002482385.1. Taxonomy (GTDB): domain Bacteria; phylum Bacteroidota; class Bacteroidia; order Bacteroidales; family Dysgonomonadaceae; genus Dysgonomonas. The sequence goes on from NZ_DLFW01000018.1 coordinate 34,261, forward strand.
GGTAAGGCCGTAATGACATCCCCGGACCACAAAAGCGGTACGGATCGTATACAGGAAGCCTATACTAAGATCGGAGGAGGATTCGATGTGGTAATTAATGTACAAGGTGATGAACCGTTTATTCAGCCCGGACAGATTGAAGCGCTTAAAAACTGCTTCGATAGTAAAGAGGTTGAACTGGCAACTTTGGTAAAACCATTTAAAAAGGAAGATGGTTTTGATGTGCTGTTTAATCCTAATTCGCCTAAAGTAGTTATAAATAAAATGAATGAAGCAATTTATTTCAGCCGCTCCATCGTTCCTTATATCCGGGATGTACATCATACCGAATGGCTCGATAAACATACTTTTTATAAGCACATTGGTATGTATGCTTACCGTTCCGATATTCTGAATGAAATAACCAAATTGCCTCAATCTTCATTAGAGAAGGCGGAATCGTTGGAACAGCTCCGCTGGATAGAAAACGGATACCGCATTCGAGTAGGATATACAGATGTGGAGACCATTGGCATAGATACGCCGGAAGATATGGAGAAAGCGCTGGTATTTCTTCATAACAGAGAATAAGCTATCTTTCAATTTGTAAGAGTCTGCTTAAATTTTACAAAAATATTTTCTTACACATCTATAAGACATTGGATTAAAATACTATTGAATACTTAAACACTTGTTTAGTTCGATAATCTTTTTTATTTTTGTAACTAAACAATCGTTTAGAACACATGTTTAACAATGAAGATTCTTCGGAAGTCAGGAAACGGATTCTGAAAGAGGCGCAGGTGCTTTTTATCAAAAATGGTTTTAAGGGAACCAGTGTCAGGGATATAGCAAAAGCCTCAGGGACGAATGTGGCTATGGTAAATTATTATTTTCAATCGAAATATAATTTATTTGAGATCATATTTGAAGATGCCCTCGATGTATTCACTAAAAGAATATTTGAGACAATAACATCCGACCTGCCATTTTTTGAACTTATCGAAACATGGATACATACTTATTATGAAATCCTTTTCGAATATCCGCAAATCGCGGCGTTTATACTGAATGAAGTAAGCCTTAATCCTGCCGGTCTGACTAACAGGATAAAAGCCCGTAATCCATATATATCTTTCAGTAAGGTTGAGGAACGCATAGAGGAAGAGATCAAAAAAGGTACGATAAGAGAGACTCCTGCCGCCGATTTTTTACTGAATATATTATCGCTGTGTATGTTCCCTTTTATGTTTGGAAATCTGGCTATGACATTGATGGAAATTCCCCGGAATATATATGATGAGCTGATTGCCAATCATGAGAAATATGTAATAGAATTTACGATAAACGCATTGAAACCGTGCGATAAAGAGTTCAAGAAAAACTAAACTACATTATAATATGAATAGAAGACAACAATATAAAATGGGAGTTGACGTAGGTTCGACAACTGTGAAGATTGTCGTTTTGGATAATAATCAGCAAATTATACATAAGTCCTATTGTCGCCACCAGGCTAATATACAACAAACTCTTGTCGCTGAACTGCAAAAGGTAGTTGAACTATATCCCGGTACCACATTCAATATCAATATTTCGGGCTCGGCCGGTATGGGTATCGGAGAGCGTGTAGGGATACCGTTTGTACAGGAAGTAGTTGCGGCTGTTGAGGTAGTAAAGAATGTTTATTCTGCCGCTCATACGCTTATCGATCTGGGTGGAGAAGACGCCAAGATGGTGTTCTTTAATGAAGGCCGTCATCCCGATATTCGTATGAATGGAAGTTGTGCCGGAGGTACAGGCGCTTTTATCGACCAGATGGCCAGTTTGATGAATATATCGGTCAATGAACTGGGTGAACGGGCTTTGACTTATGATAAGATATATCCTATTGCATCCCGTTGCGGCGTATTTGCCAAAACAGATGTGCAGAACCTGATAAGCCGTAATATTCCTGTTTCGGATATTTCTGCTTCTATCTTACATGCTGTAGCCTTGCAGTCGGTCACAACGCTTGCCCGTGGATGTGATGTGGTACCCAAAGTGATTTGTATCGGCGGGCCGTTGACATTTATACCTGCACTTCGTAATTCTTTCCGCGATGTCTTAAAGATCGAAACTTCAGATATTATTGTACCGGATAATGGGGAGTATTTCCCTGCCTGGGGTGCAGCCTTATATGAAGAAGACAGTGTGAAGAGTTTTGACTTGAACAGTTTGATAGAAAAGCTGAACGAGTCCACATCGTCCAACCACAGTGAGGCATTACCGGCTCTGTTCAAAGACGAACTGGAGTATATAGAATGGGACGCTAACCGCAATGTAAAGGCTTTGCAGTTTAAAGCATTGGGAGAAGAAAAGTATGTAGAATGCTTCTTAGGTATCGATTCAGGTTCCACAACCTCGAAAGTGGTAATAATGGATACTGATGCGAATATTATCTATAAATTTTACGGAAATAACGAAGGTAACCCTCTCAAGAAAGTGATGGAAGGGCTGGAGTTGTTCTATAAAGAAGCTGAAGAAAAAGGTGTTACGGTTAAATTCCTTTCTTCCGCGGCTACCGGATATGGTGAGGACCTGATGAAGTCTGCACTCGGACTTGATTATGGTATAGTAGAAACTATTGCCCATCTTTCGGGGGCGCAATATGTAGACCCGAATGTATCCTTCGTACTCGACATCGGCGGGCAGGATATTAAGTCGATATTTATCAGTAACGGGCTGATATCAAATATAGAACTGAACGAAGCATGTTCGGCCGGTTGCGGTTCATTCCTACAGAATTTTGCAACCACAATGAATATGGAGTTGGCAGACTTTACCCGTGCTGCCTGTCTTGCCAGATATCCGAGCGATTTGGGATCACGCTGCACAGTCTTTATGAACTCGAAGGTGAAGCAGTCGCTTCGCGAGAATGCGGGGAATGACGATATTGCTGCGGGACTGGCTTATTCCGTAGTTAAAAATTGCCTGTTTAAAGTATTGAAAATATCCAATCTGAATCAGCTGGGCGACCATATTGTAGTGCAGGGTGGAACATTCCGCAACGATGCTGTTTATCGAGCCTTGGAATTGTTGTCGGGTAAAACAGTAAGTTCTACCGACCATCCCGAACTGATGGGGGCTTTGGGTGCTGCTCTATATTCGCAACGTTTATGGCAGAAAGGGCAGCAAGAAACTACTTTTGCAGGGGAGGAGGCTCTGTTCGATGTAAGTATGATAGACTCGAAAGAACTTACCTGTAAGGGTTGTACAAATCTTTGTTCGGTACTTCGGTTCAAATTTAACAATGGAAATATCAGCTATGCAGGTAATAAATGCGAAAAGGTATTTTACAACAAAAGCAATGACCGAAAAGCTGGTTATAATGCTTTTGACAAGAAAAACGAGATACTTTTTGCACGTCCGGTTAATGCAGACAATATAGAAAAAGGAAAAACTATCGGTATCCCTCGTGTACTGAACATGTTCGATAATTATCCGTTTTGGCATACATTGTTATCAGAGTGCGGATTTAATGTCCGTTTATCACCCGAATCTACATTCCCTCTTTATCAGAAAGGGGTAGGAGGGGTGATGTCCGACAATATATGTTTTCCTGCCAAACTGGTTCACGGGCATATCCTTGCTTTGATAGAGCAAAAAGTAGACAGGATATTTTATCCGATAGTACCAAAGGAGGAAAAGGAATTCGGACAGGCATCCAACTCATTCAACTGTCCTGTTGTCAGCGGCTATCCGGATGTAATTCAAAGTTCGATCGATCCTTCGGGCCGTCATGGTATCCCATTCGACGAGCCTGTGATTACTTTCAGTAATGATAAAGCTCTGGCGAAGGGCTGTTTCAATTATTTATCAGGACTGGGCGCAACCAAATCTGATTTTGAGAAAGCCTTCCAAAAAGCCTTGGAGGTAAAGAACGGATTGAAAAAGGAACTGTATGATTATCAGAAAGAATTGTTAGATAAGGCAATAGAAACAGGAGAGCTGATTTTTGTTGTTGCAGGCCGCCCCTATCATACAGATCCCCTGATACATCAGAAAGTTGGACAAATACTCTCCGACCTCGGAGTTATCGTATTGACGGATGATGTCTTTCGTAAGCCCGAAAGTCATGGCTTTGGAAAATTAAATATCATATCCCAATGGTCATATCCTAACCGCGTGGTACAGGCTGCTATGGAGGTAGCGAAACTGCCTCAGAATGTACAATTGATACAGCTCAATTCGTTCGGTTGTGGCCCCGATTCATTCTTTATGGATGAGACACGGGATATACTGAAGGCCGTTGGTAAAAATATAACAGTGCTTCGTATCGACGAAATTGCCAGTCCGGGCTCTATCCGTTTGCGTCTTCGTTCCCTGGTGGAATCGCTGAAAGCCGTGAAATCATTCGATGTAACTACTGCTCACGAATACAAGGGCTATTCTGTTCCATACAAAAAGGCTAAGGATGGTAATAAAACAATCCTTATTCCATGGCTTTGCGATTTTATATCTCCGTTTGCTCCTGCATTGGGTGAAATATTGGGTTTAAAGGTGGAAAATCTGCCCAAATCAAATAAATTATCTGCCGACTTGGGTTTGATGTATGGTAATAATGAAGTTTGCTATCCTTCTACCCTTGTTCTGGGGGATATCATCAGCACCCTGCAATCCGGAAATTACGATGTAAAGGATATTGTTCTGGCAATAACCCAAACCGGAGGACAGTGCCGGGCAACTAATTATATAGCGCAAATCAAGACCGGACTGCAAAATGCCGGGTTTAACGATATCCCCGTCATAGCATTAAGTTCGGGAGATACCTATCAAAACGGAGAAAGTGAATTTACTCTGGAATGGAAAAAGATTGCGAAGCTGGCTATTCCACTGGTACTCTATGGCGATGGCTTACAGCAAATGCACGGAGCTATATCGGTCAGGGAAAAGAAAGAAGGTGCTTCGCAGGAAGTATTTGACTTCTATATCGAACGAGGAATAGATGCCGTTAGGTCAAAAGATGTGAAAACATTGTTTCGTTTATTGAAAGAAGCTGTCGAGGATTTCAATAATGTGCCGATTTATGATAAGGAATATTCTAAAGTAGGCCTTATCGGGGAAATCTTTGTGAAGTATAATAATTATGCGCAGGCAAATATCTCGGAGTGGCTTCGCTCTAAGAATGTAGAAGTTTCCACGCCTCCGCTTCTCGACTTCCTGATGCAGTTCTTTGTGAACAGCAAGGTGAATGTAGAGAATGGATTGACCGAGGAAACGATCTTCTCAAAAACATTGAAACCATTGATTTGGTGGTATATTAATGGTAAGGTAAAGAAATCGGAAAAGATTCTGAGCAAATTCAAATTCTATGAAGCCTCAGAATCCATATATGCCAAAGCAGAAGCTGCATCAGAAGTCCTCAACCTTTCCAATCAGTTTGGGGAAGGCTGGTTGATACCCGGGGAGATTGCCCACTATGCCCGTAAAGGAGTGAATAAGGTGGTATGTTTGCAGCCGTTTGGTTGTATTGCAAACCATATTGTGGCAAAAGGAGTGGAGAAGCGTATTAAGGAAATTTATCCGAATATGAATATCCTCTATCTGGACATTGATGGCGGTATAGCTGAAGTGAATTTACAGAACCGCCTGCATTTTATGATTTAGAGGGAATAATAATGTGCCATAGTCTAATGTGCCGATATGCTAATATGCCAATGTGCCAATGATGCAAGCGACAATAAGACATTGGGATATTAGATCATTAATTCTTTATTTTGGCCTTTCGGCCATTGCGGTCAGCGCCCCTTTTTGTTTCAGGTTTTCCATCAGGAAGTTATCTTCTTCTTGCAAGTCAACGATAGAGTATTTATCAACCCCGCATATTTGCATCTCATCGAGAACATCAACAAGATTTTTATAGTTGGAGTCTTTAGTCGCTTTAATAACGACATTCAATCCTTCATCAGACTTTTTTGCTTCAGAGATCAGGCTTTTCAACTGATTTTCATTTATTTCTTTTCTATAATATTTCTTTTTCAAATCCTGTATCTTGGAAGCAACAAAGCTGTTCCGTTCCAGAAGCATCTGCCGCAGACCCATATAATCGGTTTCTTTCAGCGATGTATAATCATCATAATTGGCAACGTCCGCATAATAATATATCTTATCTTGTTCTCCCAGGATAACAGTGACAGATTTTGATCCGGGAATCTTTATTCCCCCTTCAGGTGCAGGTAGTGCAATATCCATTACTTGTGGTATGCTGAGGGTGGTGCAAAACATGAAAAATGTAATAAGTAGCATATTCATATCCACCATCGGGGTAAAATCCACTCTTAAAATTCTCCGTTGAGGTTTTCCTTTCTTATCCTTTCCTCCGCTGTTTGTATCTATACTGGCCATAATATTTGATCTTTAAAGGATTAAACTTCTATTTTTACTTAATAGAGCAATATTGTGTTGAAATTCCATAAAAGGATCGTACTTTTTTCCGATAAATTTTATCTTTGTGTTTTGTAAGCGGTCAATAACAACTTTTTAGACGGAAAATAAAGTCGTCTGTAACGTATTAAGGAAATCTTTATCTATATAGGACGTACTAATTGTATTCTTCAATATAAGGTCGAATAATTTAATAACCAGGGGAAATGTGACAGTGGTAAGAATAGAGGAAAAAGTGTAACTTTTGTAACTTTTTTTAACTATTGAGTAGTGATCTCCTGTCAATCTTTTTAACTATAATATATAAAAACATACTTAATCTGATGAAACAAAGAATATTACTTCTTATCACTATATTTGTCTATTTTATATTTATATTTTGTATAGAGAAACTGTCTTTCATGTTGATGCATTCTTCTGCCGAAGGAGGAATTACGTTTTCTGAAATATTTCAAGTACTGTATCATGGCTTACCACTCGATATGTCTATGAGCGGATATCTTACCGCTATTCCGGCACTTATACTTATTTCTTCCATCTGGATCGAACCTAACATCATAGCTAAGGTATTGAATGTGTATTTTGGAATAATTCTTTCACTGGTAGTAATTATAGCGGTAGTTGACCTTATTGTATATCCGTATTGGGGTTTCCATTTCGATTCCACAGTATTCCTTTATTTACAAAAACCTAAGGAAACTTTTGCAAGTGCTTCTGCCTTGGAGATTATCCTGGGATTTTTCGCTGCAATAGTGTTCTGTATACTTGTATATATTGGTTATGTGTTCATAATTCGTAAGCAGATATTGAAATTAACCGTACCGAAGTCTATATGGAAAGCTTGTCTGGTTATGATCTTTTTGACAGGTGCTCTGTTCTTACCGATACGCGGCGGAGTTACTGTTTCCACAATGAACGTGGGCAAGGCCTATTTCAGTGATAATATGTTCCTGAACCATGCGGCTATCAATCCGCAATTCAATTTGATGTATTCTTTCTTCAAATCGGATAACTTCGGCTCGCAATACCAGTTCTATGATAAGTCCCAAGCTACGGCTATTTTTGATGCACTAATGATACAACCGCCTGCAGACAGTATTCCGCAATTACTGAATACTGACCGGCCCAATATAATATTGTTTATTCTCGAGAGTTTCTCTGCTGAAGCGGCTCTGGATTCCGTTATTGCACCTAATATGAGCCGTTTTGCAAGAGAGGGCGTCTTGTTTGATAATTTTTATGCAAATAGTTTCAGGACAGACAGGGGGTTGGTTTCCGTTCTCAGTGGTTATCCCGCCCATCCAACGGTTGCTATTATGAAGTATCCGCAAAAAACAGAGAATCTGCCTACTATTCCAAGAACATTGAAACAGGCAGGATATGAGAACCTTTCATTTTATTACGGGGGTGATGCAGACTTTGCAAATATGCGGTCGTATTTTGTTGGAGCATGTGCGATGAAAGAAGTTGTTTCGGATAAAGATTTTCCGCTAAGTGAGCGAATGACTAAGTGGGGAGCACCGGATAAGTTTCTTATAGATAGGACATATAAAGATATAACGACACAGGAGCAGGAAACACCGTTTATGAAAACAGTGTTGACACTTAGCAGCCATGAGCCGTTCGATGTTCCTGTGCATAAATTTAATGAGCCATTCCTGAACGCAGTGTCTTATACCGATGAATGTCTGGGTAGCTTTGTAGAGCGGCTGAAATCAACAGCCTTATGGGATAATACACTCCTTATATTTATTGCAGACCATGCCATGCAGTCTTATCCCGTAGGTCTGAACAATAGTGATCCCAGGAGATTTCATATTCCTATGATTTGGTTGGGTGGAGCAGTAAAGGAACCAAAGGTTGTGTCTGATTTCGGATCGCAGAACGATCTTGCAGCCACTTTACTGTCTCAATTAAACTTAAAATACACTGACTTTAGATTTAGTACGGATATGCTGAATCCGGATAGTCGCAAATTTGCTTTTTACTCCTATGTTAATGGCTTTTGTATGACAGATTCTACAGGAACAATTACTTATGATAATGACAGGCAGGAGATTATTCACCAATCGGGAAATATAGGACTGGAAAAGAGCGCAAAGGCATTCTTCCAGAATATGTATATGGATTTAGGAGAGAGATGAAGTTTCAGCCTCGTTTGTGAATTGTTTTACAGGTATAATATTAAAAACTGAGAATATTTTTATATTTTTGTGTCGCCAATGAATGGCCCTGTAGTTTAATGGATAAAATAAAGGATTCCGGTTCCTTAGCTGTGGGTTCGATTCCCGCCAGGGTCACAGAAAAGAGTGTTATAAAACGTTGTAATCAAATAGATTGCAGCGTTTTTTATTTTCAGTTGGTGAAACATAGGTGAAACAATTAGCTAAAAACCTTATAATTAGATGTTTATATATTGCAAATGTAAGATATTTTTAGTAACTTCATAGTATGTTTAAATAAAAAAGACTATGGAGTTAGTAAATTACAAAGATGTATCACAATTAAAGAATAGTATTTTTAATTGTATAGATGTAACCGAAAACACACGGAAAGAGTACCTGACCCGAATTAAGCACTTTATCCATTTTGTAAAACTACATGGAATTAATTCCAATACTTATTTAGAGTATAAACGCTATTTAAGTTCTATCGACACACTAAGTGTTTCCACAAAAAATAAGTATTTAATTTCTGCTAAGATTTTTATTGATGGGTTGAATAACTTACAGCAATTTCCTTTCCAGATTAATACAAAAGTAAGAGGATTTAAACAAAGCAAGCTGCATAAGAAAGACGGTCTTTGCGATGAGGATATTTCTAAGATTGTAGATTATTGTTTTTCACTTGAACCAACAATTCAGAATCTACGGTTAAAGTCTATTTTATCATTGCTTATTTTTCAAGGTTTACGCCAAGTGGAAATTACCCGCTTAAATGTAACCGATATTAATATGAAAGATAAAATCGCTTTTATTATCGGAAAAGGACAGGACGATAAAGAGCTTATACATTTGCATCCCTCAACCATTAAAGTTTTAAAAGAATATCTACACACAAATAGAATCCGAGAGGGCGCATTATTCCGAAGCGGAAGTAATTTCTCTTCGGGTAGTCGGCTAACGACTAAATCCATACGAGAGATAATAAAGAAAGTCCTAAACGAATTAAATATTGACGGAAGTACCCACGGCTTCCGTCATTTTTTTATAACCAAATTAATAAAATCATATAAGGGTGAATTACTGACTGTTTCTAAATACAGCCGTCATAGAAGTATTCAAATGTTAGAGGTCTACAATGACGAGATAATAAGAGAGCAGGATTTGCCGCGTTTTTATGACGTATTTAGCGATATTACACTATGAGTGACACAAAGATATACGAAAGGAATATTTATTGTTTAGAGGGCAACTGGAATAAGAATCCACGAAGCCATCAGAGTGTAAAACCGATGCTTGAATTACTTCGCACTTTTGCTAGTATCAAATATGTATATTATAAATGCGATACTAAAGAAGAGTTCTACAAACGGCTACAGCAATTCACAAAAGGAACGTATAAAAACTATCCGATATTATATTTTGCATTTCATGGCCGACCTAATCGCATAATTGTAGAAAATCAATACATAACACTAAAAGAGATTGCAACAGCTTTAGAGGGCAAATTAGCCAATAAAATAGTGCATTTCGGGAGTTGTCATACTATGCGCACTTCTGAAAAGAGTATCCAACACTTTTTGGCAACTACAAATTGCCAGTTTATTTCGGGTTATCGCAAAGATGTAGATTATATTGATGCTTGTGCGTTTGAGTTGTTGTATTTTGATTTGCTGCAAAATTTTACATCCGTAGGAAAACTATATAGAGAGTTGTATTGTGCGGATAACAACCTTAATCACAAACTAAAGTTTGAACTTTGTTATGCGCTTTAGCCTCACTTATGGGTATGCCTAAGAGAATATCAATTTTTAAATAATTTCTTCTTCTGATATTATAATTTCATTATATAATGCATCTATACGTTATAACCGAATATTTTAAAATGTATTCACATGAGTTATCTAAGATAACTTTTGCATACCCATAAGTTTGGCTAAAGCTACTATTTTTATGTTATACCCTGGTTATAAGTGTTTTGTTTATTTTCTATGTAAATTTTCCTACTTATTGGATTTAGGAATACCTTTATTAGAATAAAAGCAATTTTTCTATTTCAGAACTACTTAATTTTGCACCCATCATTTCAGACATAGTTTTTTCAAATATCTCTTTTAGTTCTTTTTCGTACTTACTGTTTTTTAAAGGTTCGATCTTTTTCAAGAAAATATCATTTGCCCGCATTTCCTTTCTGAATTCCTTTTCTCCTTGATATTTTTTGAGATAATCCAGATAGTATTGATAATCTTCTGACATTGCGAATATATATCTTTTAGCTTCTTCGGGAGAAAATTTTGTATAATCTGTTTCAATGTCATGAAATGAAATTTTGTAGAAGGTATTTCGTAATACTCTTATAAACCTTGAATAAAAGCGAGGATTTAACAAATGTTCTGCTGTAAGAGGATATTTCGTTGCCCTGTAAGGTTTAAAATTCTTAAAGCCTAGCATAGAGGATTGCTTTGAAGATAATCCTATTTCATAACGGAGAATGTTATCACGAACTTTATCTCGTTCCACTTTACTCTTTCTATGCTTAGAGTGAAAAGTTTTATCATAGAATTTGATCTCGTATTCAGAAAGGCTACAGGAAATTCCTTTTATCTTACTTGTTTTATATAAAGGCTTCATCGGTATGAAGCGATATGTATCTTCGTAATATCGTATAGTGTTTATATAATTCATAGGGTCTTCCGGCATTCGCATATTAACCCCTATTTCGATATTGGTAACGATAAAATTAGCTAAAGGAATCTTTAGAGTCTTATATATCTCAATTATTGCTTTCTGTGCTTCTTTGGGTGTAAATGGGTTGTAATTGTATCCACCTTGCTTAAATTTATGTAATGAGTTCTTAAGCCATAAGTCTCCACTTGACGCAAGAGTAAGGCTGAGATTCCTCAAATGTGTACCTTTATTGATCTCTCCTGTTTCTGGGCTTACTGACATTGGTTTGTCTAAAGGCAATCGTTTTTTTAATTCTTCTAAATCATAGTCTTTGATTTGGAATGTGATACGGTCTATCATATGATTATGGAATGAATCTCATAAAAGGGTAAAAAAATATTAAAGAGAACCCTTCTTGTTAATACTTTTCCATTCCTCGACAATTACCGGAATTCGATCAATAACTTCTCTCCCAAAGAGAACTTCTGAAACAAGCCCCATATGCATAGAATCAATAAGTCTACAGAGATATGATTTACCACAATCCCACCACGTATAATAATCATCAATTATAAGGTAGTGTTTAATTTGACGGCCTAAATTAGTATATGCTTCCCACAACTCCCATCCATCAAGTTGCGTCTCATATACACCATCAGCAACTCTACTACCAAAAGTTGTTGTGTAATAATACTCCTTGATCTCCCAAATAGCAATAGGGTCTTTTGTCGATGGGAAAGCTCCATCAACCCTCCTTGATAATGTTCTCACTGGATAGCCGTCAATAGTTAATGATGTCAATTCTCGAGGGTCATAATCACATCGCTGATCTCCTATATTAGATTCAATAAGCATATTGACCAATCCTGTTAAAAAAGAAAAATCTTTTTTATCCCCTTTCTGCTTATTGTAGGGGAGAGGACATCGAGAGTTTAACTCTCCTTTGATTTTTTCGAAAAGTGCCTTAGCTTGATCCTTATTCATTAGATTTGGTCGTACATATTGTTCTAAGACATACCCTCTATACTGCATGTATTGAATGAGGAGTTCTCCCAATTCTGTTAGTTGCATGTGATCTTTTACTAGTCGCTCATAGGAAAGATTCTCTTCCCTAAAAGTGAAGATAATATCTCTAACAGAAGGTATGACAAATCCAGATTTAGGATTGTTTTTTGTTTTTCTTATTGTGTACCCTAATTTTTGATTCAAAAGCTTCACATTTGCCCAGAATTCAAGGTCTAAGTTTTTAAATTTTGGATTTGGTATCATCTAAAGTATTTTGATATTCAATTATAAAATCGACTAACGTCATACCCATACATTCCACAAGCATTTTTAATTCTACAATATCAATTCTTCTTTCTCCTGTCTCTATTTTACTTATAAAAGATTGAGGAACATCTAGTTTTTCAGATAATTCAGCCTGCGATAAATTACTTCCAATCCTTAAGCGATAAAGGGTTGTAAGAAGTATTTTATATTCTTTTGAGTGATGACTCTTTTTCATACATCTAAGATATATCCTAAAATAGAATATCCCAAAATAGGATATAAGAACAAAATGATTAACTTTGTTGAAAATTAGAAAAAAGTGAATTGTCGTAAACTCTCCAGATATACTCCTCCAAGATCACAACTCTTAAAATGGGTTGGTAACAAGCAGAAATTTGCATGTGAAATAACAAATTTATTTCCTAAGTATTTTAATACATTTTATGAACCATTTTTAGGAAGTGGAGCTATTTTAGCGACTGTGTCTCCTACAAAAGGTGTCGGATCTGATGTATTTACTCCATTAATGGAGATATGGCAAACTTTAAAAGATAATCCAAATGAATTAATAGAATGGTATGCAGAGAGGAGAAGCCGATTAGATGAAGAAGACCGTGTAGAGGTTTATAATGATATCCGTACTCAGTTTAATACAAATCATAATGGTGCTGATTTTTTATATTTGACACGTGCCTGTTATGGCGGTATAATACGATTCAGAAAATCCGATGGTTTTATGAGTACTCCATGTGGAGCTCATACCCCAATCCCTGTAAATACATTCAAAATACGTGTCCAAGAATGGGAAGAGAGATTGAAGAATGTAGATTTTCTAAATGCAGACTATAAGAATATATTTGAAATGGCAAGACCAGGAGATTTAATTTATTGTGATCCCCCATATAGCCATAGTCAGAATATACTATATGGAGCCCAATCTTTCAAGTTAGAGGAACTATTACAATGTATTGAAAATGCAAAAAGAAGAGGAATATATACTGCTCTTAGTATTGATGGGAATAAAAAGTCTGGAGACTATATCTGTGATCTGCCAATTCCAGATGGTTTGTTTGAGCAGGAACATTTTATATCTATAGGACAGTCTATGCTAAAGCGCTTTCAGATGGAGGGTCAATCTTTAGAATCTGAGAAAGTTTCAGATAGATTGCTTTTAACATATATCTAATAAATGTTTTCAACGTTTGATAAATGTAATTACAGAACGTAGAAATTTTAAATAAAAAAGGCTCTTATTCGAGCCTTGATAATATTGGAGTAAGAATATAATTTTTAAAATCTTCTGTATAATCATTGATTTTTTCTTCGGAAAAAGAGTTGTCGGGAATAAACTCAATACCTATATAATATTCATCTTTTGATATTTTCCATTTATTGGGAATACTTTGCTCCAATTCATTTATAAATTCAGTAGATAATATATTTTCAGATTCTTCTCCAATACCGAAATATATTACATTTTCTTCTTCATTACATAAATAACCACATTCTATAAAGAATGAGATAGCACTTTTCTTTTTATTTTCAGATAAAGTAAATGAATAAGGAATATGTAATATTGGCTTTAGTTCATATGTGGGTTTTCGTCTATTACCATCACTGAAAATATTAATTGAATTATTGTCTATTAGAGATGTATATAAATGAGAGTTTGAAAAATGGGTTTCTATAAATGAGTTAAGTTTTTCTCCTTCTTGCTCTATTAAAGCCGTTATTTTATTTGCAGTTATTGCTATTGATTCTAATAGCATCGACATATTTTCTAAACACTTGGTGTTTAATTCTGTGATTCTTTTCATTGTTATTTATTTTAGATGTTTTATTGTTTCACGATAAAATTGGTATGACTTGTATAAAGAATTGCCAATATCTTCTTGTGATATGTTATGCGGATATAATAAGCTAAATAGAGAAGATAAATAATCCTGTACTATCCGTGTGTCGGAATTTGTTTTTATTAAAGACAGAAACACATTATTATATGTAGTGTATTTCCAAGGTTCAATAGCATTTTTTTTATTATTCCTATGGCTAAGTAAAATATAAAATTTATCTGTGTACTCTTTTAATTTTCTTTCTCCGTACTGATAATAATATTGTAGCTGAGTTTTATTCTCCGATGATATACTTACGCTAGCTTCAATTTTATTTTCAATTATAACAAACCACTTTTTAGCATTATCCGTAATAAGCAAATCAATCCGTTTTTTATTATTCTTGATTGTATGTTCTTCCTCGATAGAATAATTACCCTGTATAATATATTCTTGAAGTTTTATTTTATCACTTGTCGAAATATCATCTATTGTAGTAATGAAATTTGCCAATAGTTGCTTACCATGTTGAGGATTCCATAATTCTTTTAAGATGAGAGAATGGAATGTCTCATATTTCAATTTATTGATAGCTTCTAAAATAGATGGAGTTTGCAGAAATGAATATTTATTTGTAAAAGGTATTATACATTCCTTATAGGTATATTCTGATTCCCTTTCATACAAAAAATTAATTTCATCAATAATGCGATCTAGCTTATTGGAATATTCTTGTTGCGAATTTTTGTTGGTTAGATTTTCTTTAAAATAAATATTTTTTAGGTTACCAATTAAATATACGAAATCTTCATTTTTTTCCATTGCCTCTTATTTTACTATATGATAAATTACAATTCCAGAATAAAATATTTGTGCTCCGAAACCTTTATATTTATAATCAACCCTATATGTATTATTAAATTGATTTTTATATAATTTGAAATATTGCTTATTGTTTCCTACAAGATGTAGCATACCTAAGTCATATCCTAATGGTTTTGGGGTAGGAAAACGCACATGAATGAGTTTTCCTGTTTTCTCATTGTAGTTACACCTGATAGCAATAGGAATTTCTTCGTATTTACTATTTACTTCATAGACTATAAATCCATCTTCTTCTCCTACTGGCTGACCGACTAATTTTTCAAATTCTTCTTTGTTTACTTTCCCTAAGTAATTAATCATATTTTTAGGCGTAAGGTCAAAAATCTTATTTTCTATACATTCAACTTCATCTACAAATAATTCTTGTGCTTGTAATGTTGTATAGATTAATAGAGCTGCAAATATTGTCAAAATTTTTCTCATATGATGTTATAACTTATTTAATAATATTCTCCAAAGAAGCCATTGACCTACCGCCATCCCCTATAAAACTTAGATAATATTCAGATTTATCTGGAATCTCGAAAATGGCATAAGCTCGCTTTGAGAAGCCTTCGGGTACGACCAAAAGCTCAAAATGCTCATATTCGTCTTTCATCTTTGCAGAGAATGAATCTAAATATTTTTGAACTAATCCATCAGAATTAACAACGTGCATACCTATTACATTTGAGACAGCTCTATACCTTGAAGATTCATTTTTTACAATAAATGACATTACCAAAAAATAGCCATCGGCATATATCTTATCATCAAAAATTGCTGGCAATTCAGTCGCTATATTCGCAGACTCTATTTTTATATCAAATCCAGCAATTTTTAAATTATCTCCGATTTCTAAGATATGGCTACTCTTAAAGGATTTTTCTTTTTCCTCTTTTGGATTGTCAGACACAGTTTGTTCTTTCTCATTTGGCGATTTAATATTATTTCCACATGAAAAGAATATCAAAGGAAATAAAAAAAGTAAAATTAGTTTTCTCATAATACATTGTTTTAATTTATAGTTATTACATAAAAAGTGCGTGAAACTTTATCATGCTCACTATTGAGGTATCGCCAAACACCCGACAAACAAACAAGTAAAGTCCACGCACCATGCGTGAACATTAAAACTTGTTATCCCTGTTTGTCTTAAAAATTGGCGATTTTCAATAGCAAGAATAAAAAGCTAATGCTTTATATCAAATATGTATGTTTTAAATCTTTTTTATAGTTATTACTTTTTAATTGGTTTATATGCAAATGTAGTAAAAAGTTTATATCTGTATATTTAATATGTCCGTATTCTGAAAAATCTTATTCTAATCTAAGCATACTACCCGAAGCTATCTAATATATAAATCCCATTTAAGGGGTACCCCCTATTTGTGTAGAAGTATTGTAAATTCTATCTGTCTCGTTCTAATTCTTCTTTCTATTCTACTCTTATACCCACCTTACCTAAACGCCACTATGGGATAGGTTTGGATAATCTGTGTTATATGATTGTATTAGTCTGTATAGTTATATGTATTGTTAGATATAATAATAGGAAAAATATTTATCCGCGAATCTGTTTAATTTTTATGACTATCCACACATCTTTTTATGTGCAACTTCACTATTTAGACATAAGTACCCCTTTTTTGGTGTTTTTCTCTCACTTAGGCTACCTTAGTGGAATGGTTTAGTTCTCATGTAACTGTTTTGTAGAAAGACTTAGAAGCTAGTTTTATTTCTAATTTCAAAAAACGCTGTTTTTCGCTAAAAAATAGGATAGAAAAAAATACAAAAATCCACTTGGGCTAGGTTTGAAGTAATTTTTGTGGGTAAAAGTTTAATAACTTCTGTTTAATTCATCTCTAAATAATAATCTCAAATAAAAAAGGAGTGTCAAATAACAACTCCTTAATTAAAGTAATAAAATCTCAAATTTAGACCTATATACTTTTAGATAAATGAGTTATCCTAGAAAACTAGAAAACGAAAGAATATGACTTTACTCTAATTGGATGAAAGAATTTGCATATTTCTCTAATTTCTCTTTTAAATAAATTGAAGAATTGCTATTTCTCATCAAAGTAACAACATCAGATAATCGGTAAAGAATATTCTTTTTACTAATCTGGTAAAATGGAAGCTTTAAGTCTTTCCTATAATTATGAATTGTTCGAGGACTAACTCTAAATATATATGCAACCTCTTTAGTCGTTAGAAATGGATTCTTCGGCTCTTTTTCGTTTTCTACCATAATGTTGAATATTATTAGATTTATCAAATATACTATTCCACAAATTGTTTGTGTTTCTTTTCGAACTTTCTACAATAGAAACATATCGTTCTGTCATTTTTAGGCTACTATGCCCCAGTAAATCTTTTACATAATGAGTATTTCCTCCCAAGGAAACAAGCATTGTCGCATAAGTGTGTCTTCCGACATGCGTTGATAGATTTTTGTTTATATTTACTTCTTCTGCAATCTTTTTTAATCTTCTATTTATTAATGCAGTTGCGGAACTTATCGCATTTAACCCTTCTTCTTTACTTAAGTTAGTAATATCTTTTTTCAGAAAGCCAAATATGTATTTCCCTTTTTGGATTTTTCCGTAATCCTGTTTATGATTTTTCAATTTTATATTTAATATATTAAAAGCTAAATCATTCAAAGGATGTATTGTTTCTTTTTTTGTTTTTCTTACTATATAATGTAGTTCTTTAGTCCCGACATGAAAGTTTTCCCATTTTAATTCTAAAATATCTCCAATTCTCATACCACTAAAGCACTCAAAAAGAAATACTTTTTTTACTTCATTCAAAGGATTCATTGGGGTATAAGACTTGTTCATTATGCTTTTAATTTCTGATATTTCTAGAAATGTTGGATTAAATTCTTCTGGCTTCATCGAATAATGAGTAAAAGGACTTTTTATCAAATCAATCTCATGTTCTATATAAAACTGGTTCAAATAAAAAGAAAGAACCTTCATGTTTGAAGTTACAGTAGATTGATTGTTTTTTAAATTGCTTATCAAATGGGATTCAAATTTTCGTATAAGTTCTAACTTAAACTCTCCAATAGACAATCTCTCTTTTTTGTAAAAGCCTTTAAATTTATTAATGACTGAAACATATCTTTTATAAGTTGAATATGATCTTTGCGTATATAAATCTTCATTTAATTTTTGAACAAATTCAAAAAAGTCTGTTGACTGGCTTTTTCTATTTATTCTTTTTCGGAATTCTTCAATTTTATCTCCTCCTTCATAATAAACTTCAATCTCATTCACTATTTTTTGATACGTTGCTTTGCCGTTTGTTATACGTGTATTTAAAATTGCATGATTAGGATGAGATTTTCGGACTTCTTGTTTTTCGAAATTCCAGTCTTCTTTTCTTATTTTATCAATAGTGCAATATGCATGTTTTCTATCAATAGTTACTCGTATAACTAAAGCAAATTCTTCTGTTCTTTTGTTTATTCTGTCTTTCCTCAATATTGGTGTAATTGAATATGCCATGATTTTAATATTTAGTTCAATTATTATTTCAAATTAGTTTACAATTGGTATTATTCATGTTTTATTTTTGGTAAAACATTGGTAAAACAAAATTTGATTCTGTTTTTACTTAATATAAAAAATTAAATGATAACTTCCAAATCGGACTATTTGAAAATCAGAGGGGTAATAAACTAAAATTAAAAAATAAAGAAAACAACGGAAAGAGTGATTAAAACCGCCAGGGTCACAGAATTTAAATACTCCTGTAAATCAATTGTTTACAGGAGTATTTTGTTTTTAACCATATATCTCTTTCTTTCCTGCCAGTAATGTATTCCGCATCAATGAGATGATAGTCATAGGGCCTACCCCCCCGGGAACGGGAGTGATATAAGATGCTTTAGGTGCAACTTCGTCGAAAGCCACATCACCTTTCAGTCTGAAGCCGGATTTAGTCCCGGTAGATGGCACGCGGGTCGTACCTACGTCTACAACAACAACACCGTCTTTGACCATATCGCCTTTCAGGAACTCCGGAACACCAAGGGCGGCAATGATAATATCGGCGCTCAAACATACTTCCTTGATGTTTGGCGTACGGCTGTGGCAGACCGTTACGGTGGCGTCGCCCGGATAACCCTTCTGCATCATCAGATTGGCTACAGGTTTGCCTACTATATTACTACGGCCAAGAACGACGCAATGTTTCCCCTGAGTTGGTATTTCATATCTTTTCAGCAGTTCCAATATACCTGCCGGAGTAGCCGAAACAAAGCAAGGCAGGCCGATGGACATCCGCCCCACATTGATAGGGTGGAAGCCATCCACATCTTTACGGTAATCTATCGCTTCAATCACTTTCTGCTCCGAAATATGCTTTGGCAGAGGTAGTTGAACTATAAAACCATCTACGTCAGCATCATTGTTCAACTTATCGACACAAGCTAGTAACTCCTCTTCACTAACATTCTCTTCGAAGCGGATAAGGGATGATTTAAACCCTACTTCTTCACATGTCCGTACTTTACTGGCTACATAGGTTTCGCTACCGCCATCATGTCCGACAAGTACTGCTGCCAGATGTGGGGTTTTTCCTCCTGCGGCTTTTATTTGCGCTACTTCTTCTGCTATTTCCTTTTTCATCTGCGCCGAAATGGCTTTTCCGTCGATTAGTTGCATAGATATTGGTTTAGTAATGTATGATAGTGCTTCCTGAATGCAAATATACAAATATGAATATAATAGAGTTAATGATCTAAATGAAAAGAGGACATCCCTGTGCCCTCCATTCCTGTTATTTGTTGCTTACCTCCACTTTCTTTGTGGGTGCAAATTGACTGTTTCGTTTGTCTACCGAAGCTATAAAGTTATCGGCCAGATGAGCGAATGCCATGCCTGTTATCGTATTCTCATTCAGGGCCACGGGTACACCTTTGTCACCTCCTTCGCAAATGCTCTGGACGATAGGTATTTGCCCGAGTAAAGGCACATTCATATCTTCCGCCAGATTTTTAGCTCCTTCTTTACCAAAGATGTAATACTTGTTTTCCGGTAGTTCGGCAGGAGTGAACCATGCCATGTTTTCTACCAGTCCTAATATTGGCACATTGACCTTATCATTGGTAAACATATTGATTCCCTTGCGCGCATCGGCCAGAGCCACTTCCTGAGGTGTACTTACCACTACCGCTCCCGTAATAGCCAGTGTCTGCACCAATGTAAGGTGTATATCACTTGTGCCGGGAGGAAAGTCGATAAGGAAATAATCGAGGTCTCCCCAATTTGCATCGGCTATAAGTTGCTTCAAAGCATTTCCCGCCATTGCGCCACGCCATACCACAGCATCGTTCTTGTTTACGAAGAATCCTATGGAAAGCATCTTTACACCGTATTTTTCAACGGGAATAATATATTCCTTGCCGTCTATAGGCTCTAAGTATGGCTGAGACTCTTCTTCATTAAACATTTTGGGAAGCGACGGGCCGAATATATCGGCATCCAGTAGGCCTACCTTATAGCCTTTTTTAGCTAATGATACAGCCAGATTTACAGATACGGTACTTTTTCCCACGCCGCCTTTGCCTGATGATATGGCAATGATATTTTTCACCTGAGGAAGAAGTGTCGCAGGCTTTGGTTGCTCTGCCTGTTTGGTTCTTACTTCTATATTGCCTTTAATTTCAATGTCAGGGTCTGCATAAGTAAGTATAGCTGTCTCGGCTGCTTTTACAACCGATTTGATAAATGGATCGTTCGGTTTGTCAAACATCATGGAGAAACTAACCTTCATACCGTCGATATGTATATCGTCGGATACAAACCCCATTTCTACGATATCTTTCCCTGTACCGGGATAACGCACGTTGCGTAGTGCGTCGATAATCAGTTTAGGATATATATTAGCCATTTTTAGTTGATTGATTTAATTCGTTACTGCGTCCGTAACTGCGATACGGGTCTTTTTCGATTTCAGTATCCGGTTCAGTCCAGTTATCACGTCCGGCGCACTCAAATTTTATATACTTGATATTTAAACCACGGGAAAGCCATTGTTGTTCATAGAATGTCTGTATTTTAAGAATATCATCTACGAGTCCCGAATGGTATAAGTCAGCAGACTGGAACAATACAGGCAGTGAATTAGCCTTCACCATTTCACAGGTATATGTAAACATGAAATTGCTATCGGTCTTCAGGTGTATGATACCATTGTCAGACAGAATCTGGCGATACAACTTCATAAAACGGGTCGAAGTCATCCGTTTGTTTACCTTACTCATTTGCGGGTCGGGGAATGTTATCCAGATCTCGGAAATTTCCCCTTTGGCAAAGAAATGGGTAACCAGTTCTATGTGCGTACGCAGGAAAGCTACATTGGCCAACTTTTCTTCGAATGACTGTTTTGCACCTGTCCACATCCTTGCTCCTTTTATATCTATTCCGATGAAATTTTTATCAGGGAACAGCTTAGCCAGGCCTACTGTGTATTCGCCTTTGCCGCAACCGAGTTCAAGAACAATCGGGTTGTCATTTTTGAAAAACAACTCGTTCCATTTGCCTTTCATCGCAAACCCTTTTTCTTGCAGAACTGCAAACGGATACTGGAATACGTGCGGGTATTCCTCCATGTTGGCAAATTTGGCAAGTTTATTCTTTCCCATTACTTTAAATTAGCAAATTAGTATATTGACAAATCAGCATATTAGAACTGTTGCATATCACACAGCTTCCTGTAATATCCGTTCATCTCATACAGTTCGTCATGATGTCCGCGTTCTACAACTATACCTTCGCTCATTACGCATATTTCATCCGCGTTCTTGATTGTGGATAAGCGGTGAGCGATAACCAGCGTTGTACGGTTCTTCATCAGTTTTTCCAAAGCATCCTGTACAAGACGTTCCGATTCAGTATCCAGGGCCGATGTAGCTTCGTCCAGAATCAGTATCTGAGGGTTTTTCAGTATCGCGCGGGCAATGCTGACCCGTTGGCGTTGTCCACCCGACAGTTTGCTGCCCCGGTCTCCTATACTGGAATCATAGCCTTTTTCAGTAGCCATGATGAAGTCGTGAGCATTGGCAACTTTAGCAGCTTCGATGACCTGCTCCATTGTCGCATTTTCCACCCCGAATGATATATTATTGAAGAATGTATCGTTAAACAGGATAGCTTCCTGATTCACATTGCCCATCAGTGCCCGTAAGTCGTGTACATCAGCATCCTTAATATTGGTGTCGTCGATGTAGATACCTCCTTCGTTTACATCATAGAAGCGGGGCAGGAGGTCGGCCATTGTTGATTTACCGGAACCGGATTGCCCTACAAGTGCCACGGTTTTTCCTTTTGGTATTGTGATGCTAACGTCTTTTATTACCCAGTTTGTTTCATATCTGAACAATACATTCCGGTAGGTTATCTCCCTGTTGAAAGGTATTGGTTTCGGATTAGCCGGACTCTTGATGTTATTTTCAGCCTTGAGTATTTTGTCTATACGTTCTACCGAAGCCATACCTTTTTGAATGGCATAGGCCGATTTAGACAAGTCTTTTGCCGGATTGATAATCAGATAGAAAATAGTCAGGTAATATATGAACCTGGACGCATCCATGTACCCACTGCCTTCCAGAATGAGTGATCCTCCATACCATAGTACTAAAACAATGGTTATCGTCCCCAACAGTTCGCTCATCGGATGGGCCAATTGTTGCCTGCGGGCAATACGGTTCGACATATTACGGAATACATTACTTGTTTTATCGAAACGTTCGATCATTTTTTCTTCGGCGTTAAATGCCTTAATGATGCGTAATCCGCCCAGTGTTTCCTCTATCTGTGACATCATACCGCCCCATTGATTTTGGGCTTCTACGGATTGTCTTTTCAGGCTCTTACCCACTTTGCCCATGATATATCCGGAAATAGGTAACAGAATGAAAACAAATATAGAAAGCTTCCAACTGATGAATAGCAATGTACCCAGATATATCATAATCATAATCGGGTTTTTACTAATCATATCCAGGGAACTCATTACAGAGTTTTCCACCTCACCCACATCTCCGGTCATACGCGCCATGATATCACCTTTGCGTTCATTGGAGAAGAAACCCAGAGGAAGAGACAAGACCTTATCATTAATCTGCTTGCGTATATCCCTTACCACCCCCGTGCGTACATCTGTGATGAAATAAGCACTGAGATAGGTCGTTCCTGTTTTCAAGATAGTCATTATTACCAGAATCAAACCCAGAATAAGCAGGACGGCAGCTCCCGAATGAGTATCCATAGTTTGGGAAAGGTAGTAGTATGCATTGTTTTCTAAAATCTTAAAGTTGAATATACTGGAAGAGTCCATTGGCATATATTCATAGACTTTGTCGTTCACCTTGAACAGGATCTGAAGGATTGGAACAATCAAAGCAAAGGAGAATACATTGAGGAATGCGCTCAGTATATTAAACAAGATATTGAGTCCTACTTGCCTTTTGTATGGCGGAACAAACCGCCTGATCAGTGAAATAAAATCGTTCATCAAAAGATGTTTAGTTAATAAAAAGTATAGCCTCAGGAGAGGCTATTGCAAAAACGGGTGCAAGTTAGCTATAATTCTTCTCTTAATGAATATCTTTTGCCTATTTTCACTAATATGACGAACAATTACAAAGAAAATTAGCAACCTTTTTTACTCTGAAAGGATAATCAGTTCTTTCTATATTTGATGTATAAAAGGCAACACTTTTTTCAGTTAACAGTAAACAGTCATCAGTTAACAACTTTTATCCCGTTTCTTGTCTACACGCGCTCGCGCAGACGTCCCGTCTGTGTGTTGCGTAGCAAACATTTTTGCCCTGTCAACAAGACACGGACTGGAAGTCCGCGCCAGCGGGGGCCCGCATGGCGCAGTAACTTGTAACTCTTAAAAAAGTAACAAAGGTTACAGCTTTTACGCATTTCAATTATTGAATCCTTAAACATTAAATTTTTAAATCCTAAATCCAATACTTCAAAGAACTATCAACTAAAGGCGATCTGCCAAATACATAGATAAAGATTTTTGATAAAGTTAAATAAAAACGGGACTATCTTACTATAGATAGTCCCGTTCCGAATAAAACTCAAATAAATACAAAGTTACTCGTATGATGCCGGGAAAGAAGTTATCCTTAACCGGGCTGTACCCATAGGTACGAGCGTAATATCATCCACCCGGGATGATTTTTCACAGTCTTCGTTGGGCAATACTCCACATAACTTATATTGATCTAATTTCCAAGACGGTACTTGTCTCCCTTTTGCCTTTATTACAAGAGGAGAGTTTTGCTGGGTAAAAGGATAGTTATCCGCAGGCCATGCCCTCTTTTCAACAACAAGGTTGCTGAATGGTTTCTCCGGATCTAAAACCAAGGCGTAATTCCATGCTGTCTTGGGATATATTTCGTATGACGGCCATTTGGACGGGTCGGCACTTTCCTGCCATTTCGAGTCCCAGATGGCGCTTTCTTTACTATCCACTTTCTTGTATTCTTCATCAATATTGAGAGATAAAGTCAAAGGACCGTAATTAACGCTTACGCTATTTTTGTTCACCTGCCATGTTTTCAGCGAGAATTCCATCGGATAGGTAACTTTTACGATATCCCCATTGCTCCATTCACGGTTAATACACGCATATTTACCTGCAACCAGATCGGCAGAGATTTTCTTACCGTTTATTTCCAGTTGTGCATCCTTTGTCCATGACGGGATACGAAGATAGAATGGAAATCTCACCTTCTTCGGTGCGCTTACTTTAAACTGGATTGCTCCGTCAAACGGATATTGCGTATCTTCACCGATAGTGATCTCAGTGCCGTCACCTACTTTTACTTTTGCCTCGCAGGCTGCATAGATGGCTGCTGCAACGCCATTATCAGGAGTAGCAAGAATCAGGTTCTCTATAAAATAAGGCCAGCCTTGCGCGTGATTGTGCTGACAGCAACGGCTGCTGAACGGGTTCATTGCAAGAAAAGGCCCTCCGTTGTCAATACCCGGTTTGTGGTTTTCCGAATCGCTCTGCACATGGTTCGGACAGGTAATATAACGTAAAGATTTCAGGTCGGGCATCATGGACGCGGGATAGGAATTGAACGCGATATTTTCGCAATGTTCCGCCCACAACGGGTCTCCGGTGTACCACAACATCATTTCATCCGAAGCCATTTGTTCTACAAAACCGCATGTTTCCGTACCCTGACGGGGATCTATATACCCCATCCGGGCATTCTCATCTGCGCCGAACATACCCCCCGATACTTGTCCGAATGTGCGGCGTATAAGATCATGTACGTTGTAGGTGGCGTGAAGATGCGCCGGGTCTTTGGTGAGCATATAGTAGGTCGCAGGTTCCCGGAAGCCTTGCGCTATATTTACGTTATGCCAGTTAGGAAGACTGGAATCGAGCATCCAGTTAGCAGTATTGCGGTGTATTTTGTGAACCAGTTCCAAGAGGAAAGAGTCTCCGGTGATATTGTATAGCCAATATACGCTATAAATATTGTCCCCTCCTCTGGAATTTTCCCAGTAGTCTTTCAGGAATTTTTCGTCAGGAACAGTCAGTTGCCATTTGAAATAGTTGGTCATCAGGTCTATTACGCGTTTGTCATTCGAATATTCGTAATAGGATTGCAGGCACCATAACATTATCATGTTGGCCCAAAGCTCCCTCTTCCCGTCTCTTTCATTGACCGGACCGAAATATCCGTCGGCTTGCTGGCTTTTTATGGCTGCTTCTATCCATATTTTCGTTTCGGCAAGCATTTTCGGATCATTAAGAATGTAGGCCATATTGCCATATCCTTTGAGCCAGTAAGGGACTTCTTCCCATCCGTACTCTCCTCCGGCATTGAGCCACGCATTGTTCTTTTTGTTGAGCCATGCGCTGATTTCGCCCAGTTGCCCGGCTAGTCCGTCGCGCTGTAGTTCGAGCATACGTTTTGTCCAGCCTTTAGGTTGTACTTTTCCGACAGGTAATTTTATAAAATTATTAGGTAGTAAAGGAGCCCTGTTACTTGTATAATGACTGTTAAGGGCCTTTACTGAGGGGCGGTTTACGATTGTAACATCAGTGTCACCTCCCGATGCAGAAATACTATTACTGCATAAAAGGAGTATGACTGCGATTAAGCTGTTTAAAAGACCATTTTTCATATGTATTATTTAAAATTTATTTTATATAACCGGTAATGTTTTGCTGAAGAAAAATAATTGTACCGGACTGTCACAGCCCAGTACAATGTAAAAGTATTTATTTAATTACTATAGAAAATTATTTTGTCATTCTGTCGTTCAGCATTTTAATGTAATATCCGCCGACTACCGAGCGGGCTTTGAATCCGACATGTGTTTTACTGTCCGTATTGTACCAGTCGGTCATAGGTACACGGTCGGTCGTTTCATTCATAAATTTATGCAATGGAGTGATAAATTTCAGGAATGTCGCGTTATCATCAGCCAATGTCGCAGTCCAGATGATCCAGTCGGCCTTCGTATAGTTTTTCCTGCTGTCGAGCGGCAAACCGTATTCATTCTGTTTGGTCAGATAATAAGGAAGTTCTTTCTGAGCCACAGATTCAGGGAATATATTCAATTTGAGTATCTTGTTCCATATCAAATTGTATTTCTGGCTCCATGTTCCCGGCTGGTCGAATGTCAGGCGGTAGTGGTCGCCATCATCAGCCATTTTCATCCATTCCTGCGCCATTTCCTTAGCTTTGGCTGTATATTTTTCAGCGATGTCTTTCTTTCCGAGCATATCTGCCAGGTACCCGTAAGAAGCGATACCCATAATTGCTTTCACCGAAAGGTTTACATTGTGGGCGAAGTGACCGGCAAAGTCGTCGGTACAAAGTTGATTTTCCGGATCGAGTCCTTTTTCTACAAGGTAATCTGTCCATGTGGTCAGTACATCCCAGTGTTTTTCAGCATATTTTGCATTTCCTTCCACAGCAGCTATAGCGGCAGTCAGAGCAAGCATGTTACCACCTTCTTCTACAGGCATGTCACCACCGTATGTTTGTCCGTTAGCCCAAGGATATGTGCCAACATCGTGTGCAGGAAACGGTTTAACCCATTTACCACTTTCGCTGTAATAGAAGATATGGTTGAGCAAACCTTTTGCCAGTTCCGGATTGTAGTACAGGAATAACGGAGCGGAAGGATAAGTTACATCTACCGTTCCGATAGATCCGTTACTATTGTTTTCTTTAGATAGAAATAACAGGTCTCCGTTTGGCGCTTCTACAAGCTTATGGGCGGATATGGCCTGACGATAAGCCAGCGCACACAATTCGGCATATTCTTTTCCTCCGGCCTGAGCGGCTTCATTCATCAGTTTGAAGTCGAAGTCGCTGCATTTGTTGCTTAGGCTGGTAAACTCTTTATTGGCTTCAACAAAAGCCTGCTCTATAGATTTGTCGCCTTTCTTATTCCAGTATGGGCGAAGATTTTCTTCAAAATACTGGATAGAATAAATATCGTCGTATCCGATAAGTACTTTTCCTGACGCGGATTTACCGCTACCAAGAGTCTGCGATATAGCCAGGCTGGCATTGTCTTTAGAACTTACATCCCCTGCAAGTTTTCCGTTCTTTACAAAATCGTTTCTCATCTGATAAGGGTCACCTACATTATATGTAGAGTTGTTTTTCTCTCCACTTAGATAGAAATAACCCCAGTCGATACGGATATCGTCACCTCTTTTTCCCAGGACTTTCTGGTTGGTGCTTCCTGTTTTGAGGAACAGCAGCCCGTCTTTTTCAAATCCTTCGGCTTTACTTTCCTGAGATGGAATATTTAATGCCCAGTTTGGTGCGGCTTCGAAATAGATTTGAACGTCATGTTCCTTACCATCCAGTGAATTGATATCATACGAAATATAATTTACCGGACGTGATACGAGATTCAGGTCATCCATGAGCAGTGGTGCAAGGAAAGAGAGTTTCAGTTCCACATTTCCACACTCGAAAGTATAATGGGTCTGGGTTGCCTGTACATCAGCCGATTTCTGTACAGCTGTTGTACTCAGGAATGTTTCAATGTCATCTTCCACATAGATGCCAAAATCCACGAGAGCTCCTCCCATTTTGTTGTGACAATGTGCTGCAATGACATTCTTGCCTGCTTTTAGCGTACTTTTCACTTCATCGCTGAGTGTGATCTGTACATCTTTCCTCCATTCATATCCCGTCTTTACCACCTGTATGCCGTTGATGTACAGTTCGAAGATATCGTCATGTGAATATATAAGGAATACTTTTTTATCGGACAGGTCTTTATCCAGATTTATATTCCGGCGTACCCATATGTCTTTGGTTTCCCATAGCGTGTTTACATTGGTTTCCTCCGGCGTACCGAATGCGGCTTGTCCTTCTTTCCATGCATTATCGTTAAATTCGGCTTTTTCCCAGCCTTTAGCCGGAGCATTGAATGTATATTTGCCTGTCCAGGCTGTTGTTACAGACATGCCTGCTACAGCTTTTATAGGAGTTTGTTCTACGCCCATAAAACGATATGCTTCTCCATCGACACGTATCACCCCTAATAGAGGGAATTCCTTGCCTGTCCAGTGTTTCACTGATTCATCATACAAATTATCGGTTGCCGACCACGCTGAGGTGTAAGGGTCAATCGTTACCAATGGGTAAGCGGGCGCCCGTAAATCGTTTTTAATAATCTGTGCCGGTTCTTTAGTGCCGCCGCAACTGAATAGCCCGGTGAGGCATAAGAGATAAAGTAAATTTTTCATTTATATATATTTATTTCAATGAATTACATATTTCCAGGTTAATTTGTCTTAGTCGGGGTTCTTCCAGTTTGATAACCTTACGGTCGTATGTCATCAATCCGTTTACCTCTCCTTCTACATCGGTTGTCTGGGTATAAACTGCGGCTGTGAATCCTCTTTTGATAAAGCCTTTCAATGCTTCTGCATATTTGATATATTCAT
The DNA here is from genome assembly GCF_002482385.1 of Dysgonomonas sp. UBA7710. Classification (GTDB taxonomy): domain Bacteria; phylum Bacteroidota; class Bacteroidia; order Bacteroidales; family Dysgonomonadaceae; genus Dysgonomonas. The sequence continues at coordinate 63,449 of NZ_DLFW01000018.1, forward strand.
CCGTAACTTCTTTCGAATTTTTAAACTGAACATATCCCCAGTTTTTGTCAGTCTGCCAAAGGTGATTTTCGAGAGGTAAGCCGATACCACCGTATTCTCCCAGTACATTCGCTCTTTTGGCATCAAAAAGATACATATCCGGTCCCGGATAGTTGTGCAGGTCTATCATATCTCCTACATGGTAATGATTACCGCCACTGGCAGGATTTACCAGACGGGAAGGGTCGTGATTCTTTGTCCATGCCACAATTTCAGGCGTTTTGAATTGTCCCCATGCTTCATTAAACGGAACCCATGCTACAATTGAAGGATATGAAATCAGATAATCCATTATTTCTCTCCATTCTTTGCGATATATGTTTTCAGACTCGATAGAGCGCTGTACTTCCACGCCATCGAAATATTTTTGGCTTTGCCACTGGGGAGACGGCCCTCCATTAGGCATATCCTGCCATACAAGGATTCCCAGACGGTCGCAATGTGTGTACCAGCGAGCAGGCTCAACCTTTACATGCTTGCGGATCATATTGAATCCGAAATCCTTTGTTTTCTGAATATCATATGCCAGCGCTTCATCGGTAGGAGCAGTATATAGTCCATCAGGCCACCAACCCTGGTCTAACGGGCCGAACTGAAAATAATCTTTGTTATTCAACTGAAAACGGTAGATACCATTGGTGTCTCTTTTCGATGAGATTTTACGCATGGCAGCATAGCTTTTCACTTTATCAGCCGCCTTGCCATTATTGTATAGGGTAACTTCCAAATCATACAGGAACGGGGATTCGGGAGACCAAAGCTTTAAATCGGGAATGTTTATATCAGTAGACTGTCCTGCGGCAAATTTGCTTGTTGCTACAGTTTTCGCTCCGTCTTTTACTGTCACCTCTACTATATCTCCGGTGGTAGTGCCTTCTGTACAGATGTCAATTGATAATTGGTTGTTGTCTATATTTGGAATTGTTTTGATGGCTGCAATGTGCTTTTGCGCCACAGGTTCCATCCATACAGTCTGCCAGATGCCCGATACAGGAGTGTACCAGATGCCATGCGGATTCTTGATTTGTTTTCCCCTGGCCTGGTCGCCGTCATCTGTAGGGTCCCAAACTTTGACTACCAGTTTTTGATTTCCGGAAGTCAGATAAGGTGTGATGTCGAAACTGAACGGAGTATATCCTCCGGTATGGGAACCGATTTTGATGTCATTTATAAACACTTCGGTTTTCCAGTCTACCGCGCCAAAATGCAATAGGATATTCTTTCCTTTCCAATTTGAAGGAACGGTAAAAGTACGTTTATACCATAGTTCTTTTTCTTTACCCAGTTCTTTTTGCACTCCGGACAAACTTGACTCCACAGCAAAAGGAACTAATATCTGTCCGTCGAATTGCTGAGGCTCTTGTTTGCCTACAGGCAGTATAGCATATTCCCATAACCCATTCAGATTCGTCCAGTCTGAGCGCTCCATGATCGGGCGGGGATATTCAGGTAATACATTGTTCGGATTAAGGGTTTCCGCCCACTTGGTTTTAAGTTTATCTCCTACAGGCTTCCATTGAGCAAATAAACTGGTGCTCGATAAGACCAAAGCTAAAATAAGAATCTTCTTCATTTAAATAAGGTGTTTACTTTTAGGTATTATACAATATGATTTTATCATTGAATTAAATTTGATATTACTTACTATAATCTATTATGTTTTCTGATATATGCAGGCATTTACTACTCCTTCGTTTTATGGTTTTACATCAATCCTTTATCTGGATGCTTTATCTATTTTCTCATTTAACTGAATATTACAAATGTACTCTGATGTACCTGAAAAGGCTGAAATTTATTGTTCAAAAAATATAAATATCAGGTCACAACCCCTTTTGAATCGGTTAATTAGCATATAAAAAATGAAAAAGGGGGCATTTTCTTTGTTTTTTAATAAAAATGATATACTTTTGTACCGCCTTTTTAAGGTAATAGGATTGTCTCATGGTGTAATGGTAGCACTGCAGATTTTGGTTCTGCCTGTCTAAGTTCGAATCTTAGTGAGACAACAGGATAAAAAGATAAAACTGTATATTTTGCAATATACAGTTTTATCTTTTTATGTGAGATTGTGGATCTGAATTATTTATGTGTCTTTTTATCCATTAGTCTCATGACCCATTTTTCGCCCTCTACTATGATAAAGATGATAAGTCCAAAAACGAACGGATATATCCAGAAATGTAATGGTAACTTAACGGTACCGAAAACTTGGTTCATAAACGGGATATATGTTATGGATAGTTGCAATAAGATAAGCAACCCCGAGACAACAAATACTGCTTTGTTACCGAAAAAATCTCCATAGAAAGCAGACTTGCGGATGCTACGGCTATTATACAAGTGAAACATCTGGGTGATTACAATTGTCTGTATTGTTACAGTTCTGACAATATCTTCACTTACACCATTATTCAACAGATATAGATTCAATAACAAGGTCCCTCCCCCTATAAGAACAGATACGAACAAAATACGCCATATAAAGTATCCGTTTAATAATGGAGTTTGGGGAGAACGCGGCGGTTGTTTCATTGTATCCGGCTCTAGTTTTTCAAATGCAAGGGCCAGAGAAATAGTCACTGATGTGACCATATTAACCCAAAGTATTTGTATAGGAGTGAGCGGCATAAGCGTTCCGAACAGGATGCTGGCTATAATCAGAAAACTCTCGGCCCCATTAGTAGGCAATATGAACAGGATTGTCTTCTTGAGATTATCATATACCCGTCTTCCTTCCTCTACCGCAGCAGCAATAGTAGAGAAATTGTCATCGGCCAATACCATTTCCGCTGCATCTTTGGTTACCTCTGTACCTTTTATACCCATCGCTATACCTACATCTGCTTTTTTTAACGCCGGGGCATCATTTACTCCGTCTCCCGTCATAGCACATATTATATTACGGGCTTGCAAAGCTTTCACCAAACGCAATTTGTGTTCGGGACTGGTACGTGCAAAAATGTTATATTCGACAGCCGCTGATTCTAATTCTTCATCAGTCATCTGTTCAATGGCTTTCCCTTCCAAAGCCTTGATTCCATCACCAATTCCCATTTCCAGTCCTATCGATTTTGCAGTCTCGATATGGTCTCCGGTTATCATTTTTACGGTTATACCGGCTTCAGAACATTGCTTTATTGCTTCAATAGCTTCCTCTCTGGGTGGGTCAATGATTCCCGCTAGCCCGAGGAATGTGATGCCTTCGTGTAAATCTTCATGCGACAGGTTTTTCTGGTCTTTAGCTACGATTTTGTATGCTCCTCCGATTACACGCTGCCCTTTTCCGGCTAATCCGGTTATTGCATCCTCCCAGCTTTTACGATCAAATAGTTTTTCTCCACTCAAAGACAATTCTTTTCCGGCCATATCCAGAAGACGGTCGGGGGCACCTTTTATGTATATAATATTTTTATCTTCTGCTTCAACCAGAGTTGCCATATACTTATACTCCGAGTCGAACGGAATCGTTGCAATTCTATCTGTTTCGTGATGATCTACAGCCGCTTTCTCATACAAAGTTATAAGAGCGCCTTCCGTCGGATCTCCTTTTATATACCAGTTATCCTCTTCATCTTTACCCAAAGAGGCTTCATTGCATATATAAAAACAGCCTATCAGGCTATCCAGTACCGATTCAGTACTGAAATCAACTATTTCATTGCTCTTCACTACATCTCCAACGGGGGAATATCCTGTGCCTGTTACATCAAACTGATCATCACCGGTTACAAGAGTCTTGACCGTCATCTCATTTTTAGTCAGAGTTCCGGTTTTGTCAGAGCATATGACTGCGACCGAACCCAGCGTCTCTACTGATGGCAATGTCCGGACTATAGCCTTGCGTTTAGCCATATTTTGTACACCTATAGCCAATATTATTGACAAAATAGCAGGAAGTCCTTCAGGAATAGCTGCGATCGCAAGTCCGATTACAGACATTAACAACTCGCCTGTATCATAATGGCGATAAAAATATCCGAAAATAAAAACTACTACTGCAATGGCAATTATTACGAAAGATACGGTTTTGCCAAACTTAGCTGTTTGTCGCAGCAAAGGTGTTGTGATAAGTTTCACCTCGGACATCATACGGTTTATCTTACCAATTTCTGTATTCTGTCCTGTTGCTACAACTATTCCCATTCCTGTTCCCGCACTAACTGTGGTTGTAGAAAAAGCCATATTGTTCCTGTCTCCTAAAGGAGTATCTGCGGATATTGCCCCGACATTTTTCTGTGAAGGTATAGACTCTCCTGTCAACGCAGATTCTTCTATTCTCAGGTTATCTGATTTTATCAATCTGAGGTCGGCCGGAATTTTATCTCCCGGATGTAGAATAACCAAATCTCCTACAGCCAGATGTGATGCTCCTATTTCCAGTCTCTTTCCGTCTCTTACTATTTGTGCCGTATGAGACAACATCTTTTTTATGTCCTCCAAAGCCTTCTCTGCCTTATTTTCCTGAAAATATCCGATGCTGGCATTAACTACGGCTACAATTACGATCACAATCGTATCTACCCAATGGCCTAGAATAGCTGTAACAACTGCGGCTATAAGCAATATGTATATAAGAATATCATTAAAGTGTTTGAAAAAACGTAATAACCTGCTTTCTTTCTTCTTCTCGGGAAGGACATTTTCTCCAAATTGAGCGAGCCGCTCATTAGCATCTTTCTCAGACAAGCCTTTTGTCGCATTAGTAGTTAATATCTCTAAAACTTCGCCGACCTCGAGAGAATGCCAGTTTTTATTATAAAATGTTTTTTCTTTCACCATATAGTTTTTGATTTTGATTTTCCGGAATTGGTATATAAAATACCATCCTATAAAATGAACATTAGCTTTGTACAATTCTTTATTTTAACAATTGAACCTGTAAAAATGTTTCATTTTTTTTCAGAAGAAGAATCCTGCTATTCTTCCCGATAAGCAAATATGAGATTATGGAATATCTTGGGTAAATATCAGATTGTATAGTCTAACCGTTATCCGGATGTGCTGTTCAGAACCATAATAAGAAAAGCCACTGGTTTAGTGACTTTTCTTATTCTTGAATTTTCATTTCTTTGTTGTCTCACTAGGACTCGAACCTAGACAGGCAGAACCAGAATCTGCAGTGCTACCATTACACCATGAGACAATATTACTTTTGCGAGTACAAAAGTAATAATAATTTTATTTAGCCACCAATAGGAAGTAGTTTTTCTTTCCTTTTTGTGCTATAATATATTTTCCGGCGATGAGAAATGATGAATCTATCATGTCATCGAAGTTTTCTACCTTCACTTTATTTACCATTACTCCGCCTGCCTGTACAGTTTTACGCATTTCTCCTTTCGATGGAAATACAGTTGCATTTTCGGTCAGCAAATCTACAGCTTTAATTCCCGCAGTCAGTTCATCTTTGGATATGTCGAATGTGGGTACACCTTCAAATACCTGTAGGAATGTCTCTTCATCCAGCTTTTTCAAAGCATCGGCAGTCGCATTGCCAAATAAGATATTGGAAGCTTCAACAGCCTGATCGTAATCTTCTTCGGAGTGGACCATAACAGTAACTTCCTTTGCCAGACGTTTCTGTAAGGGACGAAGATGTGGGGCCGATTTTTGCTCTGCAACCAATGCTTCTATTTCCTCTTTGCTGAGAGCTGTGAATATTTTGATATATTTTTCTGCATCGTCATCACTTACATTCAGCCAGAACTGGTAAAACTTGTAAGGCGATGTATATTTTCTTTCGAGCCATACGTTACCCGATTCGGTCTTGCCGAACTTAGTTCCGTCTGCTTTTGTTATCAACGGACAAACAAGGGCAAAAGCCTCGCCTGAAGCCTTGCGGCGTATAAGTTCTGTTCCGGTGGTGATGTTTCCCCATTGGTCGGAACCGCCCATCTGAATGCGACAACCTAATGTTTCATATAAGTGGAGATAATCGTATGCCTGCATCAGTTGATATGAAAACTCTGTAAACGACATGCCTTCCGAAGCTTCCCCGCTCAGGCGTTTCTTTACAGAATCCTTGGCCATCATATAGTTTACGGTAATGTGTTTTCCTATGTCGCGGATAAAGTTCAAAAATGAGAAGTCTTTCATCCAGTCATAGTTATTTACCAACAATGCCGCATTCGGTTTGTCAGACTCGAAATCGAGAAACTTAGCCAACTGTTTCTTAATCGATTCCTGATTGTGGCGAAGAGTAGCTTCATCCAGCAGATTACGTTCGGCCGACTTCATAGAGGGGTCTCCGATCATACCTGTTGCTCCGCCTACAAGAGCGATGGGACGATGTCCTGCACGCTGGAAGTGCTTCAATATCATCACACTCACAAGGTGTCCGATATGCAACGAATCGGCAGTAGGGTCAATACCCACATAGCCCGAAGTCAGTTCCTTTTGCAGTTGTTCTTCCGTACCCGGCATGATCTCTTGTATCATACCTCTCCATCTTAGTTCTTCAACAAAATTCATCGAATTAGTTTATTAATTGTAACTTTTTTAGTTAGTGTGCAAAAGTACGACCTTTTTCGAAAAGAAAAAACATATACCTTTATTTTAATGTGTCAATTCGATCAGCAAACTTCGAGATTAGCAGATTTACAAATTGTTTTTACTTACAACTTAGAGCTGATTACTTGTTAAAAGGTAACACTATTTACAGTTAACAGTAAACAGTTAACAACTTGTTTCTTGTCTACTTGTAACTGTCGGCAGGGCGAAATAACTTGTAACTTTTTCAAAAGGTAACAAAGGTAACAGAAATATCAGTAAACAGTAAGTTCTAAGTGAAAAGTGAAAAACTAAGAGTGAAAAATATTTATCACTTATCGCTTTTGGCTCCGCCGATTTTCAATTCGTTCTTCGTTTAAAATATTACTTGTACCTCGTGTCTTGTCTACTCGTATCTCATATAACTTTCAACTTATTACTCAATACTTACTACTTTCAAAAGGTAACAAAAGTAACAGTATTTCTACCTATTACTTTTTACCCTCTCTGTAGCCTCCCCAAGGGGCAGGGCTGTTAAGTTCTGATTTTTTATACCCTCTGTGTCATGTTGAACGGAGTGAATTGAATTGAAAATCGGCGGAGCCAAAATCGCCGAAGCGAAGGCGAGGCAAACATCTCGTTTCTCAGGGTCGGGATCCTTCGTTCCACTTAGGATGACAGCAGAAAATAACAGAACAAAGTAGAGAACTTAACAGCCCTGCCACAAGGGGAGGTTGGAGGGGCCAATCAACACATCAAAGAACTATCAGCTAATAGCCATATCTGTATTTTACTTTTCTTAACTGTATTTAGTTAAAAAGTAACACAAGTAACAACTTTTTCACCTGCCGGCGGGATAAATATAAGCCGGGTTAAAAACTACTACATAGATAAAGTAATTTACATCCGGTGCAGGATTTACCAATATATCCAGACTCTCAATAAACTTTAAATTCCCCTGTTACCACACCAATCTTTCGATTGTTTAATAAGAAAGGCGGGACGATTTTGTAATAAAAAAAGAAGCCTTAAAAAAAAGGCTTCCATGCTTCGTTATAAAATCTTTTTGTCACCGGGAGGCAGCACCGACAAATATTGCGGCAATGGTTCCCCAGAAAATGACAACAAGTATAATACCTATTACCATCCATACTAACTGAGCTTTTGCCCAGTTGGCCTTACTTTCAGGTGTATTGCTCCCAAAGGCCCATACGAACAGCATTATGAAATTTACTACCGGAATGATCATTATAAGCATAGTTATTAGCCATTCTCCCATACTAACCACAGATTTATTGCCCTTAGCATACTGTTCTTGATTTTCCATAATAATGATTTTATAATTAAAAATAGTACAACGAAAACTTCACTAATGAATTGATTTATAGTCTGAGTTTCCGGTGCACTAAGATAAAAATAAAAATGTTCTTTTCTTTTATATAAGCGTTCTTTTTAATTACCCGGATAATCTTTCGGCAATACTCCAAACTGCGCCTTAAAGCACTTTGCAAAATAGGATGAGGAGCTAAAAGCTACTTTTTCGCATATCTCAGAGATAGGTAATTCCCCTTCACGTAACAATTCTGCCGCTTTATTCAGGCGGAACGTCTTCAGGTAATCATTCGGAGATAAGCCTGTGACCCCCTTCATTTTACGATAAAAGCTGGAGCGGCTCATAAACATAGTTTCAGCAATCGTATCGATAGAGAAGTCCGGCTCGGTGATGTGCTTTTCTATTTCGGCATGAAGCTTCTCAATAAATTCCTTATCTTTCTTAGGCATAGCCATGTCGATAGCCGAGGAGGCAGGAGATGTTGTTATTCTTTTTTGGAGAGATAGTCTGAGTTTCAGCAGGTTCTCTATCTGTTTGTGTAATTGCTTGATTGAGAAAGGCTTTTCGAGATACACGTCTGCTCCATATTCCATGCCTTCTATTTTCGCATCAAGTGTTACTTTTGCTGTTAGTAAGACAACGGGTATATGACTGTAGTTAATGTCGGATTTGATAGTTCTGCACAATTCGAATCCGTCCATTTCTGGCATCATCACATCACTTACAATAAGATCAATGCTATTTTCAGATAGTATTTTTAAGGCTTCTTTCCCGTTGCCGGATTTCAATACCGAGAAGAAAGGAGCCAGTGAATCCGCAACCATATCAAGTAGTTCTATATTGTCTTCTACCAATAAAACACTGAAATCTTTGAAAGAAACGGGCGTATTGGTTGCTGTATCCAAGATTTCGGGTGATTCTAAGATTTCCCCTGTTTGAGCAGTTTCTCCGAGAGTCTCCTCGTTATACAATATAGGGATAGACAGAATAAATGATGCCCCTCCCCAAGCATTATCAATCAGGGATAGATTACCCTTATGATTTTCGGTAAGTATTTTAGAGAAGGCCAGCCCTATACCTGTTCCTGTACTGGTATTGCTTTTTGTTTCCGATTGATAAAAAGCATCAAAGACTTTCGCTTTTTCTTCATCGCCGATACCCGGCCCGTCGTCTGTTACACTTATTTCAAAGTGGTCGTCAAAAGATTCCAATCGAAGCTCTATTTTTAACTTTGTGAATTTGATCGCGTTACCTAAAAGATTAACAACGATCTTTGTAATCTTTTCTCTGTCGACCAAAGCGAATATCTCATTTTCCGGTAATGAAATACTAAGTTTGATATCCTTCAACTCTGCCGAATGGGTGAATTGGGTATATATTTCCTGTAAGAGGCTATTTATATTTTCCTCTTTAAGTGTAAGTTGTATATTTTGATTTTCTATTTTTTGGAAATCCAGAAGCTGGTTGACGATGTCGAGTAAATAATTTACGTTCTTGTTGATAACCGTCAGGTAATTAGATGATTTTGCATCTTCCTGCCGTTTCTCCGTCAACTTATCCAAAGGTAACTTTATCAGACTCAACGGGGTTCTTATTTCGTGTATCAGGTTAATAAAAAAACTGATCTTGGATTGATAGACCTCTTTCTCTTTTTCTATGCGGTATTCCTCCATCTGCCGGCTTAGTTTTCTGTCCGACCGGGTGATGAAATATCTGACAATAAGGAAAAGAGACGCAATGATGCATAATGAGTAGAAAATATATGCAGGTACAGACCTCCACCAAGGGGGTAAAATTCTTACTTTGATGCTTGCACCCTGTTCATTCCATTTATTGTCATTATTCGCGCCTTTTACCTTGAAGGTGTATTGCCCGGGAGGCAGGTTCGTGTAAGATGCTATATTTGAATTCTCACTATTTACCCAGTCCTTGTCAAACCCTTCCAGCATATACATATATCTGTTTCTGTTCGGTTCTTCGTAGCTGAGAGCGCCAAACTCAAGGACAATGCTATTATTGTCATAGGGTAGGGCTATTTGTTTTGCCATATATATGGGCTCGGACAAGTTCAGTAATTCTTTGCTCTTACTCTCATCGGTGTTGTACAATCTGATATCCACAATGTAAACGGGTGGTATATAGTTGTTTTCTTTAAACTCGTTCGGGTAAAAGGCATTAAATCCGTTAATGCCACCAAAATAAAGTTTCCCTGTACTGGCTTTCAGGGAGGCTTTATAATTGAACTGATTGCTTTGCAGTCCGTCTTCTTGTGTGAAAAGTTTTCTGATCGCTTTATTTTGGGGATTTACTCTCAGTAATCCGGCATTACTCGATATCCAGAAATCACCCTGATTATCTTCTTCCATGGAGTAAATTACATTGTTGGGTAAAGTCTGATTATGGGGGTCGAAATCGGTAAACGATCCGGTACCGGCATTAAAATAACATAAGCCGCCACCATTCGTGCCAAACCAGATCCTGCCTCCTGTATCTTTGAAGAGGGTGATTATAGCATTGCTTGTAATTGAATTGGATATTTTTTCGTCATGTGTATAATGCTTCCACTGATTGTTTTGAGGGTTATATCGGAATGCACCGGAGTTGGAGGTTGCTATCCACAATTGATTTTCATTATCTTCCAATATGTCCGAAACGGAAGTCATAGTCCCGACAAAATTGAGAGTTTCGAAATTATCTTTTGTCCGGTCATATCTGCAAAGTCCCCAACTGGTACCGATGTATATATCGTTCCTGCTGTCTTTGTAAAGAGACAGGACATCATTGCTGCAGATGGTAACGGACGATTCTCTGGCGTGATAATATTCCGTCATTTTCTTTGTTTCGGGATTATATACTTTCAGCCCTTCGGCATAGGTTCCTATCCATAGGTTTTCGTCATCGAGCAATAAGGAGCGGACATCCAGCTTTTGTATTTTTCCGGGCATTATATGCGTTTCCAGATGCTGTGTCCTGTGATTAAGAAATTTCAAGCCGTCTTGCGCGCCCACCCAGATATTTCTGTCCTTATCCTCACAGAAGCGGCTGATTACTTTGCCCGTACTCAGGGAAGGTATATAGGTGGGACTATAGTATTCGAATACTTTGGTTTGTTGCGGCAGGTAATTTACTCCACCCAGATAAGTGGAAATCCAGAAGCCGCCTTCGACATCCTTTAATATACTGTAGATAGACTGGTCGCTTAGGCTGCGAAGGTCCAGAGGATTGTCGATGCGTATAAATTCATTATGCTGTATATTGAATATATACAAACCATTATCCGAGCCGACAAGAAGCTCCCATTCCGAAAACTGGGAAATAGCCCTTATGGTTCCTATATTCTGGTCGCTGCTATAATAAGATATATGCTTTGTATTACTATTCAGCACTCCCAGGTTATTTGTCCCCACACTGAACCAGACCTTGTCGCCAATGGTTTGTATACAGCTGATTTTCAGGTTGCCTAAATCCTTTTTGTCCGGTAATAACGCTAATGATTCTATATATTTACCGTCTTTATCATAACATATCAATCCTTCCTGCAATGAAGAAGAATAGATACGGGAAGAGCTATCTTCGCATATATCCCATGTAAATGAAGTATGTTGGCTATTTTGGCTTAGAGTATCCGTTTCGGGGTTGTAAATGAAAAGGCCCTGTCCAAGGGTAGCTATCCAGATAAGTCCTTTGCTTGTTTTTATGATTTTCCTGACCTCTCCGCTGATAGAAACACCATATTGTGTCTTTTTGTCGAAATGCCTGAATCTGTCTCCTTTTCTGTCATACACATACATACCGCTACTTGTGCCTATCCAGATATCCCTGTTTTTATCTTCGAATAATGCCTGTACCGAATTGTTGCCTAATGAAAAGCTGTCCTGTATGTCATTTCTGTAGACTTTAAATTTTCTGCCGTCGAACCGGTTAAGTCCGTCACTTGTCCCGAACCACATAAAACCATAGCTGTCTTGCAATATGCACCATGATGAATTGTGAGACAGTCCGTCCTCTACCTGATACTTTTTGAAAAAGAACTGCTGTGCAGGCAGTGTACCAGGTAAAAGGCATATCGACAGGAGAAATATCCAAAGTTTATTCATTATGTTTCTTGATGGGGTAGAGTATCTCACTTTGTTCCGGATGGTTTTTTTATTTTTTCTATTTCAGATAATGCTTCTCCTAAGACCGGAAAACCATCATCCCCCCATTCCATCTTTTGCAACCGGGGCGAACGTGTATCCATATCCCCGGAAGGGAGGGAACCATAAGGTTCTTTATCGATGGCCCGCGCCTGATAAAGAAAATATATTTCCTGTTGGTCAGGAGATGGTATAAAACAAGGGCTACCCGTGCCAAATACCTGGTTTTCGGGATTCTGGACGAAAACAGGCTTTTCCGATTTTGTCCATGACGAGGGATTTAGCAAGTCGCTATTTGCATCGGCGTATAACATGCCTACTGAATAATATGGTGTCCATGTACCGCTGGCCGAATAATAGATAAGAACTTTATCTTTATTTTTTGTGTGGAAATAGTGCGGATCTTCATTTACATAGATCGGATAGCCGGTTTTACTCCCGTCAGGGTTTATCCATTGCCGTTCCCATTCATATTCAGGTTTGGAGATCAGTATTCTGTCCGAAGCCAATGTCCACGGATTCTCCATCCGGGCAATGTAAATACATTGGGTTTCCGCCTCTATCCTTCGCTTTTGCCAGCCGGACCAAATCATATACAGGCCACCATTATGAGAGAATACACTGGGAAGAATAGCCCAATTGTTATCCTTATCCGTTTTTACACGACCTTTCATTATAAACTCACCATCAAAAGGATTCTCCGATGTGTTTTCAATGACATAAATCTGGTGATTGTCCGTATTTCCGTCATCCGCAGCAAAATAGATATACCACTTATTATCTATGCGATGCAGTTCCGGCCCCCAGATATGAAATGAATTATTCTTATCTTTGGGTATCCAGACTTCTTTGCTTGGTGCATTTTTTAAGTCGGTAATCTCTTGTGTCTGCCATAGTATGATCTTATCATCGCTATCCTGGAGGTAATAATAGTTGCCATTATGATATGTGGCCCATGGACGTGCCCCTGTCTGTAATAATGGGTTGGTATATGTTTCGGTGGGGGTGTCGCCGGATTGTTCTGTACTTGCTTCTTTCTTCTTACATGAAGATATTAAGGAGAGTAATACAAGGAGGATGGCCGAAAGCTTCAATATCAGGTTCATGATGATAATATGCATTAAACAAATATACTTGGACTAAGCAATAAGTATTTTTTAGAAAACAGGCTTAAAGTTAAACTTTTTTGCTGGATAAACCTGATTGTGAAATGAGTTCAAGAGAGTTTTCTCCTAATTTTTTCGGGTTGTGATCCGATTCTCTGCTATAAATTAAATTATTTAAAATATTGCAAAAAGAAAAAATATGCTATATTTGCTGGTTGAAAAATAAAACGTATTTAGTACACTTAATAAACTGAAATTATGCGTATATTTGCATAATATAAAAACACATACATGACTCCATTATTTTATAGAGAACAGGAAAAATTTTATGTTTCAGTCGATTGTATAATCCTCGGCTTTAAGGATGGTAAACTATATTTGCTTATTTCAAAGCGTAAATTTGAGCCGCAGGAAGGACAGGATACATTAATGGGAGGGTTCTTACGGTCCGATGAAAGTCTGTCGGAAACAGTATCCCGCGTGGTTTTTGAATATACAGGTATACAAGATGTATATATGGAACAGGTGGGTACCTATGGAGAAATCGGCCGTGACGAGGGAGAGCGGGTTGTGTCAATCGCCTATTATGCGTTGATAGACCTGGAGATGTTCGACGAAAGTGTATGTGAGATTCACAATGCAAGGTGGGAAGAGGTAGAAAAGGTTGGAAAACTCGTATTTGACCATAACCAGATGTTGCGTGATACTATAGAAATATTGAGGAAAAAAACGGCAACGCAGCCTATTGGTTTTAACTTGTTGCCCGAAAAATTTACTTTGCCGCAATTGCAGGCGCTTTACGAAGCTATTTATCAGACTACGTTGGATAAACGTAATTTCCGAAAAAAAATACTGGAGATGGAAATCCTCGAAAAGCAGGATGATAAAGATAAATCGAGTTCGAAGAGAGGAGCCTTTTATTATACTTTTAATAAAGAGAAGTACGATCAGTTGCTCCAAAAAGGATATTACTTTTCATTGTAAAAATAAAATAGTATTTAAACAAGGACTTAAAAGAGAGTATTTTACTCTCTTTTTTTATTAAATATGTTTTACAACATATGATAAATAAGTGTGCATTTGAACACTTATTGCTAATATTGCAAGTGTAAACGCTACACTTATTAAAAAAGAACCTTATAATAGTAATTGAACCATATATACCATTATGTTGGAATCACTTAAAAAAGAAGTATTTGACGCTAATCTCGATCTAGTAAAACACGGATTGGTAATTTTCACTTGGGGAAATGTCAGTGCAATCGACCGCGAAAAGGGATTGGTTGTGATTAAGCCATCAGGTGTATCATACGATACAATGAAGGTTGAAGACATGGTTATTCTCGATTTGGACGGGAATATTCTGGACGGTAAGCTAAAACCATCATCGGATACCGCTACCCATCTTGTATTATACAAAGCTTTTCCAAATATCGGAGGCATAGTACATACTCATTCCACATATGCTACATCGTGGGCCCAGGCGGGATGTGATATTCCTAACATTGGTACTACCCATGCCGACTACTTCAAAGATGAAATTCCGTGTACACGGCAAATGACAAAAGCTGAAGTTGAAGGCAAGTATGAACTTGAAACCGGAAATGTGATTGTGGAGCGTTTTGCAGAACTGAATGCCGATTACACACCGGGAGTGTTGGTGAATAATCACGGCCCTTTCTCTTGGGGTAAGGATGCTCATAATGCCGTTCATAATGCTGTGGTACTGGAGCAGGTGGCAAAAATGGCATATATAGCCTATTCGATTAATCCTCAGCTAAAAATGAATGAGGAACTTATTAAAAAGCACTTTTTCAGAAAACATGGTCCGGGTGCATATTACGGACAGTAAGAGTCAGTTAACAGCTAACAGTAAATACTTATAACTCATAATTTATAACTCATAATTTATTAATATCATGGATTTCAAAGGTTTAGAAGTCTGGTTTGTAACCGGCGCACAATTGTTATATGGTGGAGATGCAGTAGTTGCAGTAGACTCCCATTCTACACAAATGGTAAAGGCTCTGAATGATTCAGGTAAACTTCCTGTAAAGATTGTTTACAAAGGTACGGCCAATTCTTCTCCGGAAGTTGAGAAAGTATTCAAAGAAGCAAATAACGATACAAAATGTGTCGGTGTTATCACTTGGATGCATACGTTCTCGCCTGCTAAAATGTGGATTAAAGGGCTTCAGAATCTGAGAAAACCATTGATGCACCTTCATACACAGTTCAATAAAGAAATTCCTTGGAATGAAATAGATATGGACTTTATGAACCTGAACCAGTCGGCTCATGGAGACCGTGAATTCGGACATATGGTTAGCCGTATGCGCAAAAACCGCAAAGTGGTTGTAGGTCACTGGAGCGAAGAAGGCGTTCAGGCTAAGATAGCAAACTGGATGCGTGTTTGCGCAGGATGGGCAGATTCTCAGGATATGCTTATCATCCGCTTTGGAGACAATATGAACAATGTTGCTGTAACAGACGGAGATAAGGTAGAAGCTGAAATGCGTCTGGGTTATCACGTAGACAATGCTCCGATTGCGACTTTGGTTCCATATGTAGAAGCGGTTACAGATGCTGAAATAGATGCGTTGATTACCGAATACGAAAAGATATATGACTTTGCTGCCGATTGTAAAAAAGGGGCCGAAAAACACCAGTTTGTGCGCGATGCGGCAGCTCAGGAAATAGGTCTTCGTCGTTTCCTTCAGGATAAAGGAGCTAAAGGATTTACGACCAGCTTCAACGAGCTGGCAGGCATGAAACAATTGATGGGATTTGCTTCTCAGCGTCTTATGGCGGAAGGCTACGGATTCGGCGCCGAAGGAGACTGGAAGTCGGCTGCATTGGTTCGCACTATGTGGGTGATGGGACAGGGTCTGCCGGGCGGACAGTCATTCCTTGAAGATTACACATTGAATTTCGACGGTGAGAACAGCACTATTCTGCAATCTCACATGCTCGAGATTAATCCCGATATAACAGGTACAAAACCACGTATCGAAGTTCATTTCTTAGGTATAGGCGATGCCCGCACTTGTGCCCGCCTGGTATTCCAGGCTCATAAGGGTGAAGGTGTAGCTGCGACAATCGTAGATATGGGAAATCGTTTCCGTATGATTGTAAATGAAGTGAAAGTGGTAGAACCTAAACCGCTGCCAAAATTACCAGTGGCCTGTGCATTGTGGAAACCGATGCCTAACCTCGAAGTGGGTGCAGGAGCATGGATTCTGGCCGGAGGTACTCACCATTCAAGTTTCTCATTCTCTGTAACTACCGAGATGTTGGAAGACTATGCCGATATCGCAGGTATCGAACTGGTGACTATCGATGAAAATACAACTATAAACAACTTCAAGTTTGAGTTGAAAGTAAATGAAGTGTACTACTTATTAAATAAATCGTTAAATTAAGGTTCTGGGGTACCGTGAGTAGTGATTATTCTCGGTACCCTATTTTTTAGTCCCCTGTCCCCCGGAGGGGGAGTCAAGAAAAGGGGAAAAATAACAAGAGAAAAAATTAAACTATAGCCTATCCGGCTTCCCCCTTTGGGGGATTGAGGGGGCCTAAACTAATATAAATATGAAATATACAATCGGACTTGATTATGGCTCGGATTCCTGTCGGGCAGTAATCATCGAAGCTCAATCCGGAAAAGAAATAGCTTCGTCTGTAAAATATTATAAGAGATGGATGAAAGGTCTGTATTGCGACCCTCAGGCCAATCAATACAGGCAACATCCGCTCGACTACGTTGAGGCATTGGAAGAATCGGTGAAGGAAGCCTTGAGTAAATCACCTGCAGGAACCGCTGAAGCTGTTGTCGGCATGTCGTTCGATACTACCGGTTCCACTCCTGCCCTGATTGACAAAGACGGACAGATATTGTCATTGTGTCCCGAATTTGCAGAAAATCCGAATGCAATGTTCATCTTATGGAAAGACCACACTGCTATCAAAGAAGCGGCAAAAATCAACGAAGTGGCTAAACGATGGCCTATCGATTATACAGCATATGAAGGCGGTATTTATTCCAGCGAATGGGTTTGGGCAAAAATCGCTCATGTACTGAAAGCTGATAAATCCATTGTAAACGATGCATACAGTTGGGTGGAACATTGCGACTGGATGCCTGCATTAATTACAGGGACTACAAAGCCTGCCGATATAGTAAGAGGCCGTTGTGCTGCCGGACATAAAGCCATGTGGCTGAAAGAATGGGACGGACTTCCTACCGAAGAATTTCTTGTGGAAGTGGCTCCTGAACTGAAAGGTTTCAGAGACAGACTGTTCCACGAAACATATACAAGTGATGTGAAAGTCGGTAACCTTACGCCGGAATGGGCTGAAAGATTAGGCCTGACAACAAATGTAGCGGTAGGTGTCGGGGCTTTCGACTGTCATATGGGTGCAGTAGGAGCGGAGATCGAGCCTAAAACGTTCGTCCGTGTCATCGGGACTTCTACTTGCGATATTATGGTGGCTTCGTATGAAGATATGCATGGTAAACTTGTGCCGGGTATTTGCGGACAGGTAGACGGTTCTGTTATTCCGGGTATGATCGGCCTTGAAGCCGGACAATCGGGTTTCGGAGATATCTACGCGTGGTTTAAGTCTGTGCTGGCATGGCCTTTGGAAAAGATACTGAAAGAATCTACATTGGTCGATCAGGCTACAAAAGATAAACTGATAGAAGAAGTTTTGGATAAGATGATCCCTGCTTTATCGAAAGAAGCGGAGAAAATACCTGTATCGGAAAGCTCGGTACTGGCTATCGACTGGATGAACGGACGCCGCACACCTGATGCCAATCAATTAGTGAAAGGTACCATTACAGGGTTGAACCTTGCCAGTTCTGCGCCGCTTATATTTAAGGCATTAGTAGAAGCTACAGCATTCGGTTCGAAAGCTATTGTAGACCGCTTTCTCGAAAATGGCATCGAAATAAACAGTGTGATCGGAATCGGTGGTATATCTTTGAAGTCGCCGCTTGTTATGCAGACTTTAGCTGATGTGCTGGGTATGCCTATTAAGGTGGCTAAATCGGAGCAGGCTTGCGCGTTCGGTGCCGCTATGTTCGCATCGGTAGCTGCTGGTATTCATCCTGATATTAAGGCCGCGCAAAAAGCAATGGGACAAGGTTTTGCTTTTGAATATAAACCTGATATGGCCAAGCATGAGGTATATATGAAATTATATGCTAAATATCAGAAGCTGGGTAAATTCACAGAAACAGAATTATTTAACTAAATGAAAAATGAAAAGTGAAAAGTGAAAAATTATGCGAAGCGACAATGATTGGGTCTTTATTTTTCATTTTTCACTTTTAGTTTTTCACTTCTAATTATAAAATACTATGAACTGGAATTCACATGAATTTATTTGGCTCGACTGGGTAATTATTGCAGTCGGGATATTAGCGGTGACATGGGCCGTCTGGCGTTCGATACAAAAAGATAAGCGCCTGCAACAAGGTGCCAGTAGCGAAGACTATCTGTTCGGTAAAGGCGAGCCATGGTACATCATCGGTGCGGCTATCTTTGCCGCAAACATTGGTTCGGAGCATCTTGTAGGACTTGCCGGAACAGGAGCAAAAGCAGGTGTGGGTATGGCGCACTGGGAAATGCAAGGCTGGATGATACTTATCTTGGGTTGGCTGTTTGTGCCTTTCTATCAGCTTATGAACAATAAGATGGGTAAAATCATCACAATGCCCGATTTCCTCAAATATCGTTACACCCCGGCTACGGGCTCATGGTTGTCTATCATCACTCTTATTGCATACGTGCTTACCAAAGTGAGCGTAACAGCGTTTACCGGAGGTATCTTCATGGAGAGCCTTCTTGGCTTGCCTTTCTGGTACGGGGCTATCGGCTTAATCGTCTTAACGGGTATCTTTACTGTTCTCGGAGGAATGAAAGGTGTGATGACATTGTCTGCGATTCAGACTCCTATTCTTATAGCAGGTTCATTCCTTGTGCTTTTCCTTGGGTTATCTGCGCTCGGTGGTGGCAGTATCCCTGAAGGTTGGACAGCAATGATAGATTATGCTAAAACGCTGAATGTAGGAGAAGATGGTGTTGCATACGGCACAAACCATATGTTCCATTTCAGTACGGGCGACCCGTTGTATGATGACTATCCCGGCTTTTGGGTATTTATCGGAGCTTCAATCATAGGTTTCTGGTATTGGTGTACCGACCAGCATATCGTTCAGCGTGTACTCGGACAACGCAAAGGTGAAGATAACGATGTAGTGATGAAGCGTGCGCGCAGAGGTACTATCGCTGCCGGTTATTTCAAATTGCTGCCTGTTTTTATGTTCCTGATACCGGGTATGGTAGCTGCGGCATTGGCGGCGCGTCCCGACAGCGGATTTACATTGGACGATCCCGATACAGCTTTCGGGTCGATGGTCAAATTTGTATTGCCTGCCGGAGTGAAAGGTATTGTTACCATAGGTTTTATATCGGCATTGGTCGCTTCTTTGGCAGCATTCTTTAACTCTTGTGCTACATTGTTTACAGAGGACTTTTATAAACCGATGTTCAAAGGCAAGAGCGAGGATACTTATGTTCTGGTAGGTCGTATTGCCACAGTTGTCGTCGTAGTACTCGGTATTGTGTGGATACCTGTTATGATGAGCCTTGGTAGTCTGTACGATTATCTGCAAGGTATTCAATCGCTGCTCGCGCCTGCAATGGTGGCTGTATTCGCACTGGGTATATTCTCTAAAAGGATTACGCCTAAAGCCGGTGAAGTAGGTATGATCGTGGGCTTTATTATCGGTATGGTTCGTTTGCTGACCAATATATTTACAAATACAGGTAAAGACATAATGACCGGCTGGTACTGGGAATGCACCAGCTGGTTCTGGCAAACCAACTGGCTTATCTTTGAGATATGGCTGCTTGTCTTCATCATGTTGCTGATGGTAGTAGTATCGTTCTTCACTGCGAAGCCAACCGCACAACAGATAGAGGCTATCACTTTCACCGACGACTACAAGAAAGTTATCGGAAAGAGCTGGAACAAATGGGATGTTATTGCATCGCTCGGGGTTGTCGCTCTTTGTGTGGCATTCTATATGTATTTCTGGTAAAAAAGACTATTTATAATAAATACTTAAATAAAAGCAAGTGTATTGAAAAATGCACTTGCTTTTTTGTTTTTGTCTTTTTCGTCCTGTTATGAAAATGTTAAAAGGTAACAGATATGTCAGTAAACAGTAAGCAGTCAACAGTTAACAATTAGAACTCCTTTATACTTATTACTCAATACTTACTACTTGGGAAAGGTAACAAAGGTAACACTATTTACAGTCATCAGTCATCAGTCAACAACAGGTAAGATGTAAAAACTTTGCGCCTTAGCGTCTTTGCGTGAAACAAAATAAAGTGTCTTGTAAGTCGTAACTTAAAAAACTTGACTTACCACTTAGTACTTAAAATTTACTATTTGTTAAAAGGTAACAAAGGTAACAGTCTTTTCAGCTTTTTTATTTTTCACTCTTCATTCTTTCTTTCCCCCTTTGGCAAGGCAGTTAAGTTCTGAATTCTACTACCCTCTTTGTCATGTTGAACAGCGTGAAACATCTCGTTTCTCAGAGTCGGGATTCTTCACTTCGTTCAGAAACAACGTTCGGCAGAGCGAAGCGGGGCCACCCGCTCGCGCAGACGTCCCGTCTGTGTGTTGCGTAGCAAACATTTTTGCCCTGCGCCTTTGCGTCTTTGCGTGAAACAAAACAGGGCGCCAGCCAACCCGTAACTTGTAACTGCCCGAAGGGCGCAGAAATAACATTCGCCGAAGCGAAGGCGAGGCAAACTCGTAACTCTTAAAAAAGTAACAAAGGTAACACTTTTTCTACCTATTACTTTTTACCCTCTTTGTAGCCTCCCCTTGGGGAGTTTGGAGGGGCCAATCAACATATCAAAGAACCCTGTAAACTGATTGTAATTACAATCAGTTTACAGGGTATAGATAAAGTTATTCTTTAATATTCCGTATTCTTACTTCTTTTTGAATAAGCGAACCAATTCTCCTATCCAAAGCACAAACGAAGTGCCGCCTATTATAATACCCCAGTCCTGTATAGTCAAAGGCATGGTACGGAATACTTCACCGCCAAAAGTTACTATTAATATCTGGCCTATAAGTATTATCAGGGCTACCATCTCAAATCCGGCGCTTTTATTTAAACCTGCAAAAGCAGATTTGCCTGTGGCGTATGCTTTTGCATTAAACATATTCCAGAATTGTAACAATACAAATACAGTGAAGAAATAGGATAAGAAATATCCGTTTCTGTCCGCTTCAGGTACATAACTAAAGAATGAATTGAGATGTTCGGGAGAAGAAAAATAATACATCATTCCCAACAACAGTATGACAAACAGGATGCCTGTGGTCAGAATATGTTTCCCGATAGAACTGGTTATAATAAAATCACTGTTCTTTCTTGGTTTACTGTTCATTACATTCGGGTCGGGCGGAAGGGAGGCCAGAGCTCCGGCAGCGAATGTATCCATTATCAGATTCACCCAGAGCATCTGTGTTACAGTCAGCGGTAATTCCTGACCGAATATAGAACCCAGGAATACGATTAATAAGGCAGCCACATTGATTGTCAACTGGAACAATATAAACCGCTGGATATTTTTGTAGAGCGAACGCCCCCACATTACGGCTGTAGCAATACTGCTGAACGAGTCGTCGAGAAGGGTTATATCGCTTGCCTCTTTGGCTACGGATGTTCCCGAACCCATCGACAGGCCTACATCAGCATAGTTGAGGGCGGGAGCATCGTTTGTTCCGTCGCCGGTAACAGCGACAATCTCGTTTCTTTGTTTCAGTAAATGAACGAGACGTTGTTTATCCGTAGGACGGGCACGGCACATTATTTTCAGGTCTTTTACCCTTTCATATGCTTCGTCATCGGAAAGATTTTCGAAATCGATACCGCCTATTATATTCAGGTCTGTATCCTCCTCATCTTTCCAGATTCCGATCTGACGCCCTATTTCTTTTGCGGTGCCATAAGTATCCCCTGTCACTATCTTAACTCCGATACCCGCATTCAGACAGCGCTCTACAGCTCCCGGCACATCGGTACGCACAGGGTCGGAAATACCCGCGATACCCAAGAATATTAAATCGCCTGAAGCCAGTTCTTCAACAGACTTATTGTTTCCTTCTTCGATATATTTATATGCAAACCCAAGGGTACGCATAGCCTGATTTTGGTATTGGAGTAACTGTTCGTCTACAATATCCTTGAATTCACCGGCAGGAGCCTCTCCGTTTATACCTGCTACATGTTTACTTTTTGCAAAGACAACTTCCGGTGCGCCTTTTACATAAAGTACTTTTCGTTTCAGCTTCGGGGAATCGACAAGGGTTGCCATATACTTACGTTCGGTAGAGAACGGTAACTGATCCAGTACCTCTTCCTTATTACGGATATTGCTATATAATATCTTACTTTTGTTCAGCCATAATAACAGAGCCCCTTCGGTGGGATTACCCAATGCTGAAACCTTCTCCTTATTTGAGAAGTCCAGAAATGCTGTAGAATTTACCGAAATATTGCCTATTACCAGTCTGCTCACTTCACTGTCTGTCAGGTTTTGATCTGCAACTCCGTAGAAGTTTGTATTTGCTACCTGCATCTGGTTCTGGGTGAGTGTCCCTGTTTTATCAGTACAGATAACAGTAGTGGCTCCCATCGTTTCCACGGCATGCATTTTACGCACAAGGTTGTTCATCTTCAACATACGGCGCATGCTCAATGCCAGACTGAGCGTAACACTCATCGGCAGACCTTCCGGCACGGCCACTACAACCAGTGTAACAGCCACCATAAATGCCTGGAGTATATTCGCGGCCACATCGATACTTATCCAGGAATCATCATCCAAAGGGTTTACCCCGAAGATATATCCCGAAAAAGCTAAAACGACAGTAACCAATGCCCCTGTAAGCAGCCACCTCAGCCAACTGCCTTCGGCTACGGCTTTCGGCAGTTTAATATCTTTTCCTGCAAGTTCAAGGCCGTCATATATAATAGGCAACCATACTTTTACCATTGCTATGGCTACACCTATCATAACTGCTCCGAGGAGGCCGAGTTCGCCAAGTGAAACATATACAGTAGGATCGTTGAATATATTTTTTATAAAGAGGACGGCAAAGGTAAGCATAGCCAATATAAGCCCTATAACCCCTATAAATTTGGCAAGGGAATCCAGTTGCCGGTTCAGAGGTGTTTCTCCTTCTACCTTTTCAGTAGACTTTTCTGCAACCTTACCGAACTCGGTAGCATCACCCACACGGGCGACTTCGAAAACTCCGTGTCCGTTTATTACTTTCGTGCCACGGAGTACCCAGTTGGATGGATAAGCCACACCCTCTTCGAAATGGTCGGGATCTATGGTTTTGTCGATACTAAGCTCTCCTGTAAGGCAGGATTCGTCTATCTGCATGGATACGGCGTCGAACAGTTCTCCGTCGGCAGGAACTTCATTTCCCATCTCCAGGAACACAATGTCGCCTACCACAATATCTTTTTTAGGTACCTGCCGGATATTGCCGTTACGCATCACGGTTATCATGTCCTCATCATTTACCTGATTGAGTACGTCGAATTTTTTATTGGCATCCATCTCGAACCAGAAGGATACTCCGGTAGCCAGCAGGATGGCACAGAATATACCGATGGTTTCGATATATTCGTTGTGTATGATGGATATTCCCAGAGAGAGAAACGCTGCTATAAGTAGGATGCGGATAATAGGGTCTTCAAACTTTTGCAGAAAAAGCTTCCATAGAGGTTCTTTCTTAGGAGGGGTGAGTATATTCGCTCCGTGCTTTTGCCTGCTTTCTTTTACCTGACTGTCTGTAAGCCCTGTATAATTCTTTTTTCCTTCCATTATTCTATTAATAAATATACTTCTTTAACAATAAGTCGTTTGTACTTGTTTAAAAAAAGAGATAAAGTTAATGTTATCAGAGTACAAATATAATGCCGGTCTGTTAATTAATTGTTACGATTATTAAGGTGTTTTTAAGAAAGTAAAGGAGCAGGTTTTTCTGAAATCCTGCTCCTTTAAATGCTTTATAACGATTAATTCTCCGGCTCCATCCAGTCACCATTATCTTTAATGAGCTGGACAAGCCTTTCCACAGCCTCTTCCGAAGCAATATTCTTTTCTATCAGATGTTTCTTTTTATAAAGAGAAATTTTCCCTTTCTCAGCCCCTACATAACCGTAATCGGCATCCGCCATCTCTCCCGGTCCGTTAACGATGCAGCCCATAACACCTATTTTTAAGTGTTTAAGATGTGAGGTCGCTCCTTTAACCAATGCGACAGTTGTTTGCAGGTCGAATAATGTACGTCCGCAGCTAGGACAGGATATATATTCGGTTTTACTTGTACGGATGCGCGATGCCTGTAAGATTCCGAACATGTACGCATCTATATTTTTCAATGAAATGTTTCCTTTGTTTTCGAGCATAATACCGTTGCCGAAGCCGTCGAGATAAAGAGTACCGAAATCGGTTGCTGCTTTTATCTGAAGATCTTCCGTTTCATTCTCTTCATATCTGCGGTTGGGTATTACGGGAGTATCACAGTCATTATTCATCAGGGTATGTATAAATGCGCGCTGTTCTCCTACACCGTTGATATGATTAGTCGTGAGAATAATAACAATGGATTTGTCTGCTTTCAGCAAAGAGATGATATTGTTATCCAGTTCTGGATATGAGAGGCGCAGGAACTTGATTGCCGCATCATTGCCCCTTATCTTTTCCCAATTCGGTTTATCGAACAGAGGATATGTATTCTTTTCCCCTTTCCATCCGTCTAAATCTATAATAGAAGGTATTGCACGTGGAGCGCTAAGGGGTAACTCTTTCCCGACATACAGATAATCGGGCAGGAAGTGGACGTTAAATTCAAAGTTGCCTTGCGAACGGTCTGAAATAACAACAGGCAGGCTATCGCCTCCGATATTCCCTACTGTATATGTTTCCCTGCGGTCGGTAGAGAACGGAGAGAATCTGTCACAGGCTTCCGCTACTATCTCCGGATGATCCTCCTTCCGGCCGATATAAGCGACCAGCTTACGCGCCACAGGTACCTCATATTCCGGATCTTCGCTCAGGGACACACGGATGGTATCGCCGATACCGTCGGAAAGAAGTGAACCGATACCTACAGCCGATTTTATGCGCCCGTCTTCACCATCTCCCGCTTCGGTTACTCCTAGATGCAGAGGAAAGTTGAGATCTTCTTTTTCCATACGGGCAATAAGTAAGCGGACAGCTTTTGACATGACTACCGTATTGGAAGTCTTCATGGAAATTACAATATCCCTGAATCCTTCGGCGATGCAAATATGAAGGAACTCCATGCATGACTCCACCATGCCTTCAGGAGTGTCGCCATAACGGCTCATAATACGGTCGGATAATGAACCGTGATTTACCCCGATACGGATAGCTGTTTTGTGTTCTTTACATATATCAAGCAGAGGAATGAGTTTCGCCCGTATTTTCTCTATTTCCTGTGCATATTCTTCATCTGTATATTCGAATGTTTCGAAAGTTTTTACCCTGTCAACAAAATTTCCCGGATTGATTCGCACTTTCTCTACAATCTTTGCGGCCGCTTCAGCTGCACGCGGATTGAAATGTATATCGGCAATCAGAGGTGTGTTGTATCCCTGCGCCCTTACCACTTCTTTTATATTCCTGAGATTCTCGGCTTCGCGTACTCCCTGTGCAGTGAGGCGTACATAGTCCGCTCCGGCCTTTACGATTCTTATAACTTGTTCTGCACTGGCTTCGGTATCGTTGGTGTTAGTGTTCGTCATCGATTGAATCCGTACAGGATTGCTGCCTCCGAGCGGAGTGTCGCCGATCCTGGTTTCGGAAGACAAGCGCCTTTTATAATTGAAATAATTCATATCTGAATTTTTTTAGTTGTAATCAAAAAATATAACAAAGATAGAGTTTTTTTGTTGTGTTAAATCTGATAGCTGCTGCATTGACCAATACTATAATAAACTAAAACTATAAAAGTGATTAAAGCCGTCATTCATCCTCCGTCTTGCATCCGCAAAAATGAAATTGCTCCAGGGCCTGTTCTTGGCTCACAATGAAATAGACCATGTCGGCACGCGCGCATAATTCGTTTTGTGAGTTATATATTTCAGCTTCGAGGAAAATGGCATTTCGTTTCTGGTCTTTTATTCTTCCGCGGATTGTCAACAAGGGTTCATTGGTCGGGATGCTTTTTATAAATCTGGCTTCAAGACGGGAAGTCACTCCTGTCGTTTGTAATTTACGGATGATAATCCATCCGCCGATTTCATCCATCAGGGTGCTTTGTATTCCTCCATGAAGAGTGTTTAGCCAACCTTGCATATACTCGTTTGGCGTCCAATGTGCAACTATATCATCGCCGTCTTCATAGAATTCCATATGGAGTCCCGACGGGTTAGCGGGCGAACAGGCAAAGCACATATAACCGTCCAGCCCTTCCCAAGGATTTATTATCTTTTTCATAAACACAAAGGAAATGATTCGGAATGTAGATAACAAGAAAAGATTGCATAAAAAGCTCTAAAGAGTCGGCCTGTCTTCTGATATATACAATACAGATAAACTTTATCTTTGAAAATAAAGTTGTAATTTTGTGCCACTTCAACTCATCGCTGGAGTATCATAATATGGATTATAAGATAATAAAGCTAAAACCCAAAAAAGAAGAATCTTTAAGACGCTTTCACCCGTGGATATTTTCGGGAGCAGTACAACAAAAAGATAACAACCTGACCGAAGGAGAGGTAGTTGCCGTCTATACAGCCAGTAACGAATTTATTGCCGTAGGGCATTATCAGGTCGGAAGTATCGAGGTCCGCGTCCTGTCTTTCGAAGAGGAAGAGATCAATCCGGATTTCTGGAAAAAGCGATTGAACTCCGCTTTAGAACTAAGGAAGTCGATAGGATTGCTGTCAGCAGATAATAATTCATACCGTCTTGTTCATGGCGAGGGTGATGGGCTTCCCGGGCTGATTATAGATATATATGCCGAGACTGCTGTCATACAATCGCACTCTGTAGGTATGCACGAATCGCGGATGATGATTTGTGACGCGCTAAAGGCCGTAATGGGAGCCACATTGAAGAATATATACTATAAGTCTGAAACGACATTACCATATAAAGCCAATCTGGGAGCGGAAAACGAATATCTGTTCGGAGGTAAGGATGTCGCCGAAATTGCTTCTGAAAACGGTTTGAAATTCTATCCTGACTGGGTAAAGGGACAAAAAACCGGTTTCTTTGTCGATCAGCGGGATAACAGGGCATTACTGGAGCGCTATGCCAGAGACCGTTCGGTACTGAATATGTTTTGTTATACAGGTGGATTTTCGTTCTATGCCATGCGTGGAAAAGCAAAGCTGGTACATTCCGTCGATAGTTCCTCCAAAGCGGTGATGCTGACAAATAAGAATGTGGAGATTAACTTTCCTGATGATAAGCGGCACGAGGCTTTCGCAGAAGATGCATTCAAATATCTCGGCAACATAAATAAAGGCGATTACGACCTGATAATACTCGATCCTCCTGCCTTTGCAAAACACCGTGGAGCTATCAAGAACGCATTGCAGGGATATAAACGCTTGAATGCCGTCGCCTTTGATAAAATAGCCCCGGGGGGAATTATCTTTACCTTCTCCTGCTCGCAGGTAATAACCAAAGAGGCGTTTCGCCTGGCTGTATTCAGTGCGGCAGCTATGTCAGGCAGGAAAGTGCGGATACTACACCAGTTGAGTCAACCTGCCGATCATCCGATTAATATTTATCATCCGGAAGGGGAATATCTCAAAGGTTTGGTATTGTATGTGGAATAAATGATGACAAGACGATATAAGAAATATAAAGGAGCCTGTTATTATAGCAGGCTCCTTTTTGTATGAGGTGGTTTTTTTGATTACCAGGCGAATAGTGGATATTCTTTCATAATTGAATTTACTTTCTCACGAACAGCCTTTACTGTCTGCCCGTTTTCCGGATTTGAAAGAACAGTATCTATCATTTCCACGATCTCAGCCATCAGCGGTTCTTTTGCACCGCGTGTAGTGATGGCAGGTGTTCCGAAACGAAGCCCCGAAGTAAGGAAAGGACTACGGCTATCGAACGGAACCATATTCTTATTCGTTGTGATATCCGCTTCTACAAGCGCTTTTTCAGCCAGCTTACCGGTCAGCTCGGGGAATTTAGGACGAAGGTCTATTAGCATAGAGTGATTATCCGTACCACCCGATACTACCTTATAGCCTTTATCTATAAATGCCTGAGCCATAGCGGCAGCGTTTTTCTTCACCTGTGTCTGATATACTTTATATGAAGGGTCGAGTGCTTCTGCAAACGAAACGGCTTTAGCGGCAATAACGTGTTCCAGCGGGCCTCCCTGTATTCCCGGGAATACGGCAGAGTCCAGCAAAGCGGACATCATACGCACTTCGCCTTTAGGCGTTTTCTTACCCCATGGGTTTTCAAAATCTTTACCCAGCATGATTGCTCCCCCACGAGGCCCACGAAGAGTCTTGTGAGTGGTGGTAGTCACTATATGGGCATGAGGCAGCGGATTATTCAGTAATCCGGCGGCAACAAGCCCGGCAGGATGTGCCATATCTACCATAAAGATTGCGCCTACTTCATCAGCTATTTTACGGATTCGCGCATAATCCCAGTCGCGGGAATAAGCCGAAGCTCCGGCGATGATTACTTTCGGTTTTTCGGTACGCGCAACCTGCTCCATTTGTTCGTAGTCTACCTGTTCCGTATCCTGACGCACATTGTATTCAAGGGCGTGGAACATCAGTCCGGAAAAGTTTACGGGTGAACCGTGCGAAAGGTGACCTCCATGTGACAGGTTCAGTCCCAGAAACTTATCTCCGGCCTGCATACAGGCAAGAAAAACAGCCGCATTGGCCTGCGCTCCCGAGTGAGGTTGTACATTCGCCCATTCCGCGCCGAATATTTCTTTTAAACGGTCGATGGCAAGTTGTTCACTAAGGTCTACAATTTCACATCCCCCATAATATCTTTTCCCCGGATAGCCTTCCGCATATTTGTTGGTAAGGCATGAACCCATAGCCTCCATTACCTGTTGGCTGACAAAGTTTTCCGATGCGATCAGTTCGATTCCTTTCAGTTGTCGTTGATACTCTCTTTCGATAATATCAAAAATGGCTGTGTCTCTTTTCATAAGCAAATGAAATTTTTATGAGGTGAAAAAATTAAGGTCGCAGACCTGTTTATATTTTTGTTAGCGCGGGAATAATTCCGAAATAATTCCCGTAATTATGGTTTATAGTTTTTTACGATCACAAAGGTAACAAAGGTTACACAAAAAACAATTAATAATTAATAATGAAAAATTAATAATCAGCTTTTATCAATTAACAGAGACCAATGACTTATTACTTAAAACTCATTACTTGCTAAAAGGTAACAAAGGTAACACTTGATTCAGTTAACAGTCAACAGTTAGCAGTTAACAACTTGTATCCCGTTTCTTATCTACCCGTAACTTGTAACTTTCTCAAAAGGTAACAAAGGTTACATTTTTTTCTCTATTTTCTATCTGCCAACTTTTACCCTCTCCCAAAGGGGTAGGGCTGTTAAGTTCTGATTTTTATAGCCTCTGTGTCATGTTGAACGGAGTGAAACATCTCGTTCCTCAGGGTCGGGATCTTTCGTTACACTCAGGATGACAGCAGAAAATAACGGAGCAAAGTAGAGAACTTAACAGCCTTGCCCCATAGGGAGGTTGGAGGGGACGATCAATACTTCAAAGAGCTATACATAGATAAATTTCCTGTGAATAATCACATCCTAGTCCGTATCTTTCGACATAGCGCTGGGTGCAATACCAAAATGTTTGGTAAAACAACGGGTAAAATATTTCGGATCATTAAAGCCTACTTCATAAGCTATTTCCGAAATAGTTTTGTTGCCTTTACTTTTCAGAATCAATTCTCTGGCAATAGATAGCCGGAAATCACGGATAAAGTGGCTCGGGGGTTGCCCCGTAAGCATTTGCATCTTTTTATTGAGCAGGCTTTTACTTACCCCCATATCATTGACAAAGTCGCTCACGTCATACTCTGTATTTGTATAATTCTCTTTTATGATTTCCATTGCTTTCTTGAGAAACTTTTCGTCGTTCGAGTCTTCTGTGATATTCAGTTCTTCCACATTCATATACAGACTGAATTTACGTTGATATAGTTTGCGTATTTCCAGGATATTATTGATTCTTGTAAGTAGTAATTCTTCATCAAAAGGCTTGGTGAGAAATTCGTCTGCACCCATTTTATAGCTGCCGATCCGGGTTTCGATTGACGTTTTTGCTGTTAACATCAGAAATGGAATATGGGAAGTAGATAAGTCGGACTTAACCTTCTGTGATAATTCGAGCCCGTCCATAACAGGCATCATGAGGTCGCTGATGATAAAATCTATAGATGTTGCTTTCAATATCTTTAATGCTTCCACCCCGTTTTCGGCTTCTACTACTTTATAATAATCGGATAATATGGAACTGATATATTTACGCATGTCCGTATTATCCTCTACAACAAGTATTGTCAATCGTTGCTCTTTTTGCTCTGTTGCAGGAGTATATTCCCTGTTGTCGGCTACGGGAGGGATATAATTTTCTGCGAATAACTGTTGCTCAGCAGCAGACGCGGGAATGAGAGGCAATAGTATCCGGAACGATGCTCCCTTTGTATGGTTGTTCTTGGCTACAATGCTTCCTTCGAGCAAGTTGACAATGTTTTTGCACAGATAGAGCCCTATGCCTGTACCACTTTGTCCGTAAATGGGGTATTTGGTACGTGCATCCGACTGGTAAAAGCGGTTAAAAATACGGTTGAGGTCTTCATCCTTAATTCCTATACCCGAATCTCGTACACAGATATATAATTTATCTTCTCCGTTACTTCCTGTAATAGAACTTACATACAAGGTTGCATTGCCATTGTCAGGGGTAAATTTGATGGAGTTGGCCAGCAGGTTGGTAACTAGTTTCCGTATGGCTTCTTCGTCAAACATTATACGGGGTTGTGGCATCCTGTACACTCTTCTTATTTTTATGCCTCGCTCATTTGCAAACGATTCGAATGGTATCAGGAGTTCATCAAGGAAATTAATGAGATTCCCCGCAGTCGGATTTACACTCATGCTGTCCGATTCTACTTTCCTGAAGTCCATCAGTTGATTGACCAGCGAGAGGAGATGTTTCGAATTACGAGACACATATTGTAATTGTTCCACCACTTTAGGATTGGTACTCAACTTTAAAGCCCTTTCTATAGGTCCTATAATAAGAGTAATAGGTGTGCGGAATTCATGGGTGATATTCGTAAAGAAAGACATTCTGTCGGCCATGGCTTCTTGTACTTTTTTCGACATTCCTATCAATTGTTTCCGTTGATAAGAGATTTTCTCATTCTGGTCTACAAGGATGGTATTCTGTAATTTTAGTTCTACCGCCTGTTCTTCCAGCAGTTTTTTCTGCTTTTCGAGTGCATGTGTCCGTTCCTCTACCTTTATATGTAATATTTCGCGTTGTTTCTTTAATGAATTTATACGCCATTTATACAACTGGATACCCAGTACCAGCAGTAATATAATGCATAAGCTGATAAACCATACTGTTTTATAGAAAAACGGATGGACTTCTATTTCCAGTTCTGTTATGTTTTCAGACCAGTCCGAGGCTTTGGTCATGCACCTTACCTGAAGTTTGTAAGTGCCGGGGCTGAGATTTGTATAACTTACAAAGCGGCGGTTAGAAGGTACGTCTATCCATTTGTCGTCAAACCCTAAAAGCCTGTATGAATAGGCTACAGTCGACGGGTTATCATAATCGAGAGCCGAGAATTCTATCGAGAAAGATTTATCCTGTTCATGCAGGTCAAGCCTTTTTGCATAGCTGATATCCTCTCTTATGTAATTGCCGCTATTGTACCATACAGTCTGATTTAGTATTTGCAGTTTGGTAAATGTTACACTTCTCTGCTCTTTCGATGCATAACGGGAATTACCTTGTAGTTCGGTGAGCCCTGTCATACTCCCGAAATACAGGTTTTTGCTGACAGGTGATTTAAAAGAGGCATTCCAGTAAAACTGATGATTGGCAAGTCCGTCGTCTTTGGTATAGTTTACAAATCTTTCAGTCTGCGGATTGAATGATGACATGCCCCGTCCCGTACTTATCCAGAGAAGCCCCTGTTCGTCTTCGAGTATTCCGAATACGGCATTGTTAACCAAACCTTGTACCATAGTATATGTGCGGGTGACATATTTGCCGTTTATTTCTTCTATTTTGCATATTCCATATCCGTTACTGCCTACCCATATTGTATTGTCGTGTGTCTGAAAGATGCATGTAATATTTTTCAGAAACAGTTTGTTGACTTCCTGTTCATTCAGAGAAACAAACCGTGCTGCGAATTTTTTAGCCGGCTTATCATATGTGTTGAGGTCTACTTGTATCAAACCTTCGGAGCAGCCCAGCCAGAGCCTGTTTTTTGTATCTATGGCACTGCCCAGTGTTCCCCATATATTTTGGTTCATATTGTCGGGTAATGGACTTATGAGGTTGTTATTCTGTATGTCATACCAATAGATCGCCCTGTTGGTTCCTATCCACATTCCATTATTCACAGGGTCATATTTGAGGATTCCAATAAAACTGGAATTGGGTGTTATATATTTATAGGATACGGTTGGGAGTTTGTTTTCATTCAGAATGCTTATTGCCCCGCCCCAGGTCCCTATCCATAAATTTCCCTCGTTATCCTCTTCCAGTACACTTACGGTATTATGACTGAGTAATCCCGGACCGGCCATATAGTGAGTAAAAGATGATTCCCCTTTTTTCATCAGGTTCAAACCTCCTTCCACGCTTCCTACCCATAAGTTGCCATTACGGGTTTCCAGAATCGCGTTGACAGGGTTAGGCGATATACTGCCCTTATCGGAATTGCTATGAATATAATTTTTTACGGCCAGTTTGCGTAAAGTCATTTTATTGATACCTCCCGATTCTGTTCCTATCCAGAGATTATCGCCATCAGCAAGCAGACAATTTATAAAGTCACTGTTTAGTGATTCTGCGGTACTATTGTGAGTGATATGCTCGAATCCGTCAGTAACAGGATTATAAATGTTTAACCCCCTAAGCGTTCCTGCTATGATAGACCCGTTTACAATGTTTAGGTCTGTAACCATATTCTGAGAAATGGAATATTGGTTCAGAGCATTATGAAGGTAATGTGCCGGAGGCTGATTTATATCATTGTATCTGAACAGTCCGTCTTCTGTGGTCATCCATATTGTGTTATCCTTTTTCAGAATACTTGAGATAAAAAGATTGGGTGATATGCTGAAATGTGTGGAAACGAGTTGTAAATTCAGCTTTTCACTTTGGCCTTCCGTTATTTTATAGACAGCACCGTCGTTTCCGGCCCATATTTCATTGTCTATTTCACTGATGCAGGTAAATCTATAAGGAGAGCCTTTTTGCACGGTTGTGTATATGCGCTGTATATTTCCTTTGGCATCGAATTCCAGTTTGTACATGTTTTCCGTCGAAACCACCCATATACCACCTTTCCTGTCTTTAAATATTGTAATAGCCGGGGTATCTAATACAGTATCGAGTAAATTATCTTTGTGCGAAATAGTCGCCTTCTTCATGGTTTTGAGATCTATAATGTCTATACCATTATTGGATGTTGTCCATAATCGGTTGAAATTGTCTTCCACTACCTTCCGTATAAAATTACTTTTAAGAAAGAGAGGAGAACTGTTTACATTGAAATTTATGAATTCGTAACCATCATATCGCGACAAGCCCCCTCCCTGAGTAGCCACCCAGATAAATCCGTGACTGTCCTTGAATATGTCATCTACAAAATTTACAGGAAGTCCTTCATCTATGCTGATGGTACTGAATATGTATTTTGATGATATATTATTTTGTCCGTTAGCTGTCGGTATGAATAATAAAAATAGAATGATACTGCTTATAATTATAAGTGTATTTTTCATAATAACTGATTTTTGGTTGAGTAAAGTTAGTAATAAAAATTAAAAAATGTATTTTTTACACTTAAATACTGTTTTGTCCACCTTTAATATTTTTTTGTCCACCATTCTTAGCTCTGCACATGTATATATTTGTCAAAGAAATAAAGGCGAGTGATTAAAAGTTAACCTGATTCCAACCAGAGAATCTTTCTTCTTTGAGAAATAAAGTATTAAAAACCATGAAAATATTAAAACTTATCTTTCTTTTTTGCATTGTCGTGTCTAATATACATGGATCGGTACAGGACTCGATTTTCCGGATAACCGGCAATCCTGTTTTTACTCATAAATACACAGCCGATCCTGCAGCGCTGGTACATAACGACAGACTATACATATATGCGGGCCACGACGAATGTCCCCCTCCCCATAATCATTATGAACTGAATGAGTGGCTTGTATTCTCGTCGGATGATATGGTAAACTGGACAGAACACGCAGTCCCGCTGCGGGCAAAAGATTTTGCATGGGCAAAAGGTGAAGCGTGGGCTTCACAGGTTATCGGGCGCGACGGTAAATTTTATTGGTATGTAACCGTAGAGCATGGTACTATACCCGGCAAGTCTATAGGTGTGGCGGTCGCTGACAATCCGCTCGGGCCGTTTAAGGATGCCAGAGGTTCAGCGCTGATAACTAACGATATGACTACAGCCTACACCTCGATAGGATGGGACGATATAGACCCTACGGTATGGATCGACGATGATGGCCAGGCATACTTGTTCTGGGGGAACACACAATGCTACTATGCAAAACTGAAGGAAAACATGATTGAACTGGATAGCCCGGTAATGACTGTCGATTTGCCAAACTTTACAGAAGCGCCATGGATACACAAATACAACGGATGGTATTACCTGTCATACGCACAGTACTTTCCCGAAAAACTGGGATATGCTATGAGCCGGAATATAAACGGACCTTGGGAGTATAAAGGCATACTGAATGAGATAGCAGGCAATTCCAATACCAATCATCAGGCAATAATCGAATTTAAAGGGCAGTGGTATTTCATATATCACAACGGGGCAATACCGACACAAGGAGGGAGTTTCCGCCGTTCGGTCTGTATCGATCGTCTGTATTATAATGAAGATAATACTATAAAACGGATACAAATGACATCAGAAGGGGTTTTAGGCGTTAAATAAGGTGGTGAGGATAAAGCCTGTATGGGCTTGTCCTCACTTTTGGATACCTCTCCTTTCTAAAAAACTAATAAATCACAACTTATAACTTATCATGAAAAAAAATCTACTGTTTTATTTATCTCTTTTTGTTTGTATAACGGTATTCTCACAGCAAAAGGCGGAGATAGTCGTTAAAACGAATTCCGGAAAATACAAGATCGACAAACATATTTACGGTCATTTTTCTGAGCATCTCGGACGTTGTATTTATGATGGGCTCTGGGTAGGTGAGGATTCTCATATACCTAATGTGAACGGTGTGCGCAAGGATATTATCGATGCGTTAAAACATATTAAAATACCAAACCTTCGCTGGCCGGGAGGATGCTTTGCCGACGAGTATCACTGGATGGACGGAATAGGTGCAAGAGCAGACCGCCCTAAAATGGTGAATACTCACTGGGGTGGGATAGTAGAAGACAATAGTTTTGGTACGCACGAATTCCTTAATCTGTGTGAAGCACTGGGAACAGAACCATATATCTGTGGAAATATGGGAAGCGGCACGGTAGAAGAAATGTCTAAATGGGTGGAGTATATCACTTTTGACGGGGAGAGCCCTATGTCGAACCTTCGTAAGAAGAACGGACGCGAGAAACCATGGAAAGTAACTCTGTGGGGCGTTGGTAATGAAAACTGGGGCTGCGGAGGAAATATGACTCCGGAAGGCTATGCCGAAAATTACCGCAGGTATGCTACTTATTGCCGCAACTACGGTGAAAACAGATTGTACAAAGTTGCCGGAGGCCCTAATGTAGACGATTACCGCTGGATGGAAGTGATGATGAAAAACATACCGCATCACATGATGTCGGGTGTATCGGTTCACAATTATACATTTACCTACAGATGGGAGGATAAAGGAAACGCGCTTGGCTTCAATGAAGATGAGTACTTCTCGTTACTGGAGCATGGTATGCGTATGGACGAGATAGTGACAAAACATGCTGCCATAATGGATAAATACGATCCTGAGAAGAAAATAGCCATGATAGTAGACGAATGGGGTGCATGGTACAATGTGGAGCCGGGAACAAATCCGGGATTCCTGTATCAGCAAAATACCCTGCGCGACGCTTTACTGGCAGGAACTATTCTGAACATTTTTCACAAGCATGCCGACAGGGTGCGTATCGCTAATATTGCACAGTTGGTCAACGTGCTACAGGCCTTGTTCCTTACAGAAGGTGATAAAATGTTGCTGACTCCTACTTACCATGTATTTGATATGTATAAAGTACATCAGGATGCAACCATGCTACCGCTCGATATTATAAGTCCTTCATACAGCCGTCTGGGTAAGGAAATCAATTCGGTATCGACTTCGGCATCGAAAGATAGCAACGGAAAAATACATGTATCAATTGTGAATATCGATCCTAACCAATCGGTGGATATAACATGTACTATTAAAGACCTGAAAAACGGCCGTTTCGTTTCAGGTAATATAATTACTGCACCCAAAACAGATTCTCACAATACATTCGAAAAGCCAAACGAAGTAGAGTTGAAGGATTTCAAAGATGCAGCGGTGAAGAATGATGTATTAACGGTGAAGATTCCGGCTAAGTCAGTGGTAACAATAGAATTGAATTAACTCACAAACTTGCGGTTAAATTAACTATGAAAACAATTTTCAATATCCTGCTTTTAGGATGCTGTACTTTCATTGTATCCTGTGCTCAGAAACCGTTTGAGCCGAAAGCCAATGTTAATCCGTGGGTTGACGATTATTCCGGCATCTCCCGGATGAAGGATTATAAACAATGGGGTACCTACAATGTACACGATCCGTCGTGCCTGCTGATAGGGGATACATATTATATGTATTCTACCGACGCTATTTATAAAGAAGACAGCGCGGCAATGAAGAAAGATAATCTGCCTTTTGGTTATATACAAGTCCGTAAATCGAAAGATCTTGTCAACTGGGAATTTTCCGGATGGGCCTTTAAGGAAATTCCACAGGAAGCCAAAGACTGGGTTTTGAATAATAACAACGGTAAAGGCGCAACCAATATATGGGCACCCTACATTGTAGAATATAAAGGGAAATACCGCTTATATTACAGCGTTTCGGCTTTTGCCAAACAGGTGTCTTATATAGGTATGGCTGAATCCGTATCGCCCGAAGGCCCCTGGGAACTAAAAGGCTGTGTGGTGAAAACGAAGACAGGCGATGTAATGAATGCCATCGATCCGAGTATTGTTACCAATCTTGAAAATGGGGAGCAATGGATGCATTACGGCTCTTATTTCGGCGGGCTGCATTGCGTGCAACTGAATCCCGAAACAGGACTTACGCTTAACGACGGGGATCAGGGACATCTTACCGCCCGTCGTTTCGACGGTAAGAAGAACAATATAGAAGCACCGGAAATAATCTATAACCCCGGGCTGAAGAAATACTTCCTGTTTGTTTCCTATGACCCGTTAATGACCACTTATAACGTGCGTGTAGGCCGCTCCGATAAGCCCGAAGGCCCTTTCACGGATTTCTTCGGAGTTGATATGCGCGAAGAGACAGATAACTTCCCTATACTGACTTATCCTTATCAGTTCCGCAACCATATAGGCTGGGCCGGCACTGCTCATTGCTGTGTATTCACGGATAAAAACGGGCAATATTATATGGCTCATCAGGCACGCCTGCGTCCCGAAAACCATATGATGGATCTTCATGTCAGGGATATGTACTGGACTGCCGACGGCTGGCCGGTAGTGTCTCCTCAAAGATATGCGGCTACCCCGCAACAGAAAATACAGGAGGACGATCTTGTAGGCGACTGGGAAATGCTTGTTATACAAGGCGATGCGCCTGCCCGCGACTTGTTTGCGGGACAAGTATTGTGGGGTGAAAACCATCTTAAAGAAGGGGAAGAAAACAGATCCGATGTAATTACGTTAAATAAAGATTTGTCACTGAGTGGCGGTTTGTCAGGAAAGTGGTCTTTCGATAGGAATGGTGTATTGAGTTTCAGTATATCGGATTCTGTCAGCAATCTACAGGTGTTTATGGGACAGGACTGGGAAAACCAGACTCAGACTATTTTGTTTACGGGACTCAATTCCAAAGGATATTCCATTTGGGGAAAAAGAATAAAATAAGAAATAAAAATTAGAAAAATAATCTTACGCCTTTGTGACTTTAAATCTATTGAAAAACAGTAATATACTGTGTTAACCGAAATGTTTTCTGAGCAGTATATACTGCGCAAAAAAGAATTATTAATCATTAATCTAAGTTATATGCAAAAAGTAAAAAAATGGGCGCCGTTGATTATGGCAGCATTTACAATCCTTTTGTGTGCTTCATGTCAGGATTGGGGTGAAACAGATCCCCCTTCAGGCAATCAGGTTTATCCTAAACTGGAAAAGATAGTTACTTATTCCTTCGAGGAGGAAATTGACCCTGCAATTATTCAACTCTATGCTTATAGTGATGGAAACACGCCCGCGCTGGCAAACGATGAAGAACGCAAGAGTAGTGTGCTTCATCTGAATGGTGGATATGCACATATTAATAATCCGCTCAACAGTGTGAAAGTTCAAAATGGAGTTTCACTCACTTTCTGGATGAAACAAGCTGTTCAGACAGGTGAAAATTCCGCGCAGGATTTGGAAGGAGCGCTTTTCTCTTTTCAAAACGAAAATGGCACGCAGAAATTCTTTTTCACAGCCAATGGTTGGTTAAGTTATGATGGCGTTGACGGAAAATACGAGGACAACAATCCTTCAGGGTATAAAACCGGATTGCTGACAGCCGGTGAATGGCATTACGTCGCTATGACAATCCGTGATAACGGATATGTTGTATATGTAGACGGACAAAAGAAAATAGATAAGGAAGTCACCGGATTTGATTTCTCTAAAATCGTTCAGTTCATGGCTTCCGTACCTTCTTTATATCTGGGTTATGGCTCAGGCGCTGAAACTCAGGAATGGATGCTGGACGACCTCACTATCTACCGTAATCAGATTACCGACAGTCAGATAAAAGTACCGGGAACAGGTGGTGAAGAGGAAGAAAATAATTACATCATTGTTGGTAACGAAGATATGTCTACCCCTTGGTGGTCGGCTTTCTCCGATCTTGTAACAATGCAGGGTGACCAGACTATGCATTTCGGTTTCTATAACTACACCAGTGGTACTGATAACTGGAAGAACTGGTTGGTGGTTCTCACCAATGGAAAGAATAGGGATGAAGCCGGTTATGCGGAATATTTCGTATTGCGTGCCGATGCTTACGGATGGGGAGATAGCAAGTATGTAGGAGGTAATATATCTCATAACTTTAATTTTGATGATGGCAGCTTTGTCAATGATATGAAAGGCGCTTATGTAGATCTGACTATCAAACGTACAGGCAACCGGATAGATATTAAGGCTGTAGTTACCTCAACCGCGGGTACAGTATATAATTATACCTTCTTCTATGAGGGAAGTCTTGCTGATAATATCGGTGCATTCCTGACCTGTGAAGGCTCATATCTGGCAATCGATCCCGAAACGGTATATGTAGGCCAGCAATATGCACCGGATACCTATCTGGTTGGTCCGGCAGATTTAAGCGCGGGCTGGTGGTCGTATTTCTCCAATTTCTCCCTGATTAAGACTAATCCTTTTGTTTATACATTTATCAACAATACCAGTGGTGCCGCAAACTGGAACAACTGGCTACTGGTTGTTACCAATGGTAAAGACAGAGGTGAAGCCGGCTATGCGGAATATTTCGTATTACGGGCCGATGCTTTCGGATGGGGAGACGGCAACTATGCAGGAGGCAATATCTCTGCAAGTTATGATTGGGATAGTTTTACCACGCAAATGAAAGGAGCATATTGTATGATAATACTGAGACGCAGTGGTGACCGTCTGGATATGACAGCTAAAGTAACGACAGCCAATGGAGAGAAGCTGGGTGACTATACATTCTTCTATGAGGGAATTACAACTACCGATGTCGGCGCATTCCTTACTGTAGAGGGAGCCAGCCTGAATATGCGTACGGTAGGATACTATCCGTTCCTGAATGCTGCTGAATAATAAATCAATAAAATACTGTATATGAAAAATAAACGGACAAATGGAAAAGCACCGTGGAGCAATTTGCTCCTGCGGTTGCTGCCAATACTTGTTTTGATGCTGGTTGGACAAAATGCATGGGCGCAGTCCAGACAGGTGACAGGTGTCGTAAAAGATATTACCGGAGAGACTGTTATCGGTGCCAGTGTCGTTGAAAAAGGAACTACTAATGGTACAATTACGGATGATGATGGCAGCTTTAGCCTGAGAGTAAGCAGTGATAATGCTATATTGGTGATATCATTCATCGGTTTTCAGGCTCAGGAAATTAGTGTAAAAGGCAAGACGATAATAAATGTGACAATGAGGGAAGACTCCGAATTGTTGAGTGAAGTTGTCGTAGTCGGCTATGGATCACAGAAAAAAGAGAGTGTTATAGGTGCTATTTCGCAGTTAAATACTAAAGATATACTTCAGTCGCCTTCTGCTAACGTTTCACAAGCCATTGCCGGTAAGATTAGCGGTGTTGTCACTTCGCAGACTTCGGGTGCGCCGGGTGCGGATGATACGCAAATCTATATCCGCGGACGTGCTACCTTTGCGGGCGATGCACAGCCGCTTATCCTTGTGGATGGTATTGAACGTCCGTTCTCACAAATTGCACCGGATGATATCGAAACTATTTCCGTGCTGAAAGATGCCTCTGCCACAGCCGTATACGGTGTGCGCGGTGCAAATGGTGTTATGTTGATTACTACCAAAAGAGGTAAGGAGCAAAAACCGGAAGTAAGTTTGACTGCTAACTGGCAGATACAAAGCCCTACACGCAAAAATACTTATCTGAACTCTTATGAGTCGGTGACATTACTCGAAGAAGCGTTGGCCAATGACGGGCTACCCTCTCAGTTCTCTGCCAGCGATATTGAAATGTACCGTAAATCGAGTGCCGGTCAATTGAATGGATTGGATGCCATGCTTTATCCAAATGTAGACTGGTATGACGAAGTATTGAAAAGTACAGCTCCCGCACAGCGTTACAATGTAAGTGTACGTGGAGGTACCAAGCGCATGCGTTACTACGCATCAGGCGAGTTTTACGATCAGTCGTCTTTGGTTAAGAATTTAAGTAACAATGTATATGGTAATAGCTCAAGCCCTCATTACCGCCGTTACTCTTTCCGGGCCAATACCGACTTCTTTCTGACCAGGGATTTGACTTTTTCGGTAAATTTCGGTACCCGTTTCGAAGAACGTAAAGGTTCCAATACCGAAGAACGGAATGATTATAGCGAAACATTTTACGAACTGAATCA
Organism: Dysgonomonas sp. UBA7710; assembly: GCF_002482385.1. Taxonomy (GTDB): domain Bacteria; phylum Bacteroidota; class Bacteroidia; order Bacteroidales; family Dysgonomonadaceae; genus Dysgonomonas. The sequence goes on from NZ_DLFW01000018.1 coordinate 105,277, forward strand.
TACTCCGGGCTGGCTCTTCCCTGTATCATATACGGTACAGAACGGTGAAGATACCAAAACCCTTTATGGAGGAAGCTCACAGTACCAGAACAACATAGTAGCCGCACTGGCCGAGGGTGGTTACTACCGTGCGGTAAATACCATCAACGAAACCAATTTTATCGTCGACTATAAACTGGGCTGGCTGACCGAAGGATTGAGCGCCAAAGCAATGCTTTCGTTCGACTATGAAAATTACCATACGAATCTTTATTCCGCAGGGTTTGCTACTTACGAGCTGAACGACCGCGACAACTATACATCTATCGATGCTTATAATCAGTTTAATAAAGATACCGAATTGGCGTTTACAGAGGAAGGGAGTTTGAGAGACTCGCAAAAGTTTAAATCTATCTATAAACTCTACATGGAGGCTCAGTTGAATTATGCCCGCAAGTTCGGAAAGCATGATGTGACTGCCATGATGCTCTATATGCAGAATGACTATCGTTATAAGTCGGATCTGGCACAGCGTTACCAGGGTTTGGTGGGCCGCGTCACCTATGGTTATGACGATCGTTATCTTGCCGAATTTAATGCCGGATACAACGGTTCCGAAAACTTTATGCGTGGCAAACGCTTTGGCTTTTTCCCGTCTTTTTCATTAGGATGGCGTATTGCCAACGAAGAATTTATGAAGGGTACAGAGAATTGGTTGGATAACCTGAAGCTTCGTGCTTCTTACGGGCAGGTAGGTAATGATATATATCAGATCAACGGTGTAAGACAGCGTTTCTTATATGAACAAAAGTGGTCGCAGATCGCAAATGACTATTATTTCGGAACTACCGGGAAAAGTGGTGTCTACGAATCTCAGTATCCTAACTACGGCGTTACTTGGGAACGCGCGCACAAATACAACCTTGGACTTGAGTTTGGCTTGTTTGGCAGCAGGCTGAACGGCAATATAGATGTTTTCTATGAAAAACGTAACGATATATTGACAGAATACCTCATCCGTCCGCAGTGGGTAGGTGTTGCAATGGCTGCCGGGAATTTAGGTAAAACAAAGAATAGCGGTTACGAGCTTGAACTGAAATATAACGACCGTATAGGTAAAGATATTCATTATTCTGTCGGTCTGACATACTCTCATGCCCGTAATGAAATTCTTGATATGGATGAACCCAGCCTGAAAACCGAATACCGTAAACGGGAAGGTCATCCTATCAACCAATACTTCGGACTGATGTGTGACGGATTCGTTACACAAGCCGATATTGACAGTGGCGATCTTCCGGTTTCGACCTTTGGCAATGTGCAGGTCGGTGATTTGAAATATCGTGATATGAATGGAGACGGCTTTATTGACGAGAGGGATGAAACCTTTATCGGCAGAAGCGATATTCCTGAAAATATATATGCGCTGACATTGGGTATCAACTGGAAAAACTGGGGCTTCAGTGTTATGTTCCAGGGGGTTGATAATGTGAGCCGTTATTATGATGCTGAGGCCATGTTCGCTTTTGTAAACGGGGGTAAGGTGAAGGAGCATCACCTCGATCGCTGGAATCCGTCACAAAGTGAAGCCTATAATCTGGCAAATGCCAAATATCCATTATTGCACTATAATAATTATGGTGACCATAATCAGCGTCAAAACTCATTCTTCTTGAAAAACGGAGCATTTGTCCGCTTGAAGAATATCGAGTTAAGTTATACTCTGCCAACCAACTGGGCGCGGAAAGTAGGAATGAGCGACTGCCGGCTGTTCTTTAATGCCAATAACCTGATAACATGGGATGATCTGGATGGCCTGACCGACCCGGAAAGCAATGGATCTAACCGTTACCCGATTATGAAGACTCTGAATTTTGGTGTAAATATTAAATTCTGATAGAACATGAAGAAAACAATTATATATAGCTTATTTGCTGTGTGCATCGCTGCTTTCATACTGACTTCATGCGAGGACGCCTTCGGTGATTTTCTGGACAAGCAGCCCAGTAACGAACTGACGGAAGAGGAAGTGTTTAGCGACTGGGAGATGATGGTGAAATTCCACTATGATACTTATAATTTTTTACGCCACGGGGCTAGTCGTATTAAAGATTCCTGGTTGGATTCGGCTACGGATTTAGCAGAAACCAGTTATTCTACAGGTGGTGTGAGAACTACTTTTAATATTGGAAACTATTATGGTTCGGCTGGCGAAGCGGAACTTACAGGTACATGGGAACATTATTATCGTGCTATCCGTAAATGTAACATGATTATTACCCGTATCGAAAGTGTCCCGAAGGAGCCTTCTCTGAGCGATACTCAATACAAGCAGGATAAATTGAACTATACATCGGAAGCCCGTTTCCTGCGTGCCTATTTTTATTGGGAGTTGTTCCTGCGTTATGGGGCCATTCCAATTGTAACCGAAGTTCTCGATCCGGATGGTGATTTGCTGAGTAATTATATTAATCGCCCGACAGTGAAGGAGTATGTTGTAGACTTTATCTTGAAAGAACTGAAAGAATGCGAAGCCGGATTGCTGGTCTATGACGAAGCTTGGGATTCGAGTCAGGCCGGACGCATCGGCCAGCCTATGGCACGGGCCCTGTATTCACGCATAATGCTTTATATGGCTAGTCCGCGTTTCAGTACCGAATCGGGTATCACATGGCAGCAGGCCGCTGATGCAGCCAAAAGTTTTATTGATGATTACGGCGCGAACTTCAGTCTGTTTACGACTACTGATGCCGATGGGAATGCTTTGGGTGTGGAGGCTTATACCAATGCACTGTTGAGGACTGCCTATTCGGGAAATAACAAGGAAGTGATTTTTTATCGCAATGATGTAGTTATAAGGTGGGATGCGATCAAGAATGATACTCCTGTCGGCGAAGGTGGTAACGGAGGACTTTGTCCGTCGCAAAACTTAGTGGATATGTACGATATGGCAGATGGCTCTTCTCCTTTTGCTCAGTATGATAAAACAGGTGCTCCGGTATATACTAATAATACTCCGGCTATAAATACCGCCAGCGGATATGATGAAGCCAAACCTTGGGCGAACCGTGACCCGCGTCTGGCTGCAACCGTCCTCTGCAATGGAGTGAAGTGGGGTAATGGTACTATCAATGTGGTACTGGGCCAGAGGGACAATCCTATTGGTAATACGAATGCAACTCCGACAGGTTACTATGTGCGCAAGTATATTCCTGAAACTATCCTGAGCGCAGAACATTCTCAGAGCGCTTACCGCCTGTGGACTATCATACGTTACGCTGAAATCCTGCTCAACTATGCCGAAGCGTTGAACGAGGCGCAAGGCCCGGGAACGGAAGTATATAATATGCTCGATAAAATCCGTCACCGCGCAGGCATTAGCGGTAAGATAGCAGACCGTAGCGATTTGACGTCTTCTAAGGATAATATGCGCAACTTCATTCATAAAGAACGTACTGTGGAACTTGCTTTCGAGGAACATCGCGCATGGGATGTCCGCCGCTGGAATGTTGCTGTAGAAGCATTGTCGCGTCCTATCTATGGCGTAAATGTAAGTGCAGACGGAACCATTACGCGTAAGGTGGCCCAGAGCCGGGTGTTCGAGAACAAGATGTATCTCTATCCGATACCTGAAGGGGAAGTTTGGAAAACAGGAATTGAAAATAATCCGGGTTGGTAATCCTTAAATTGAATACATATGTATACAAGCATGAATAATATAAAAAACAAGTTGGCAGGAATAAGTAAATTCCTGTTGATGGGGGTACTGATATTCGTAACCTGCAATACTTGGGCACAAGAAGAACAGGTATTGAGAGGCCGTATCGTGGATTCCGAAGGCAAACCTATTGCCGGAGCTGTGGTAAATGTGGCGGAGCAGAGCCGCATAGCACTGTCCGGTGAAGATGGGTATTTCAGTCTGAAGAATGTAAAGCCGGACGATGAATTGTGTGTCAGCAGTATTGGTTATAAAAATGCTACCGGTACAGCCGAATTTAGCGGCGCTTTCCAAATTGTAATGGAACCGGATTTAGATGAATATTTACATACTATGCCTGTTCCTTTCGGCCGCAAGCCGAAGAAATTTATGACGGAAGCCACTTCGGTAGTAACTGGTGAAGAATTGCAAAAGCACCCTATTTCAGTGCTTCAGAATGCTTTCACTTCTACTCTTTCCGGAGTGGAAACCTACGAATGGTCGAGTGAGCCGGGATGGACGGAAACAACCATGTATGTCCGCGGCTTGCGTACAATGAATAAGAATGCCCGTAGTCCGCTGATAATTGTAGATAATGTAGAACGTGACCTCTCATTTCTGGATGCGTTTCCTATCGAGAATATCACTGTCCTGAAAGATGCCGCAGCGACAGCTATTTACGGTATGCGTGGAGCTAATGGAGTGATTATGGTGATGACCAAACGTGGTTTAGCAGGAAAAACGAAGATAGACTTTACACAGGAAATAGGTTTTCAGATGCTGAGCAATAAGTTTGAAACACAGAACTCTTACAATATGGCGCTGACCCGCAATCAGGTGAGATATCTCGATGGCCTTGACCCTATGTACACAAATGCTCAGGTAGAGATGTACCGCCGTGTATCATCAGGTGAGAAGCTGACAGGTATCGACCAGTACAAGTATTTCAATACAAACTGGTTTGAAGAACTGTATCGCGAAACAGCTCCGTTATATAAGACCAATATGCAGATCAGTGGCGGTAATGCCCGTGCACGTTATTATGTATCGTTCTCTTATCTTCGTCAGGAGGGTATGTGGAATGACAAATGGACGGGCTATAACGAAGGTTATAATACTTCTCATACGCTGAACCGCTATAACCTGCGCTCGAATCTGGATATAGATGTGAATAAGTATTTGAACGTATCATTGGATTTAGGGGGACGTATCGATAATATTACGCAACCCACAACAGGTGTATTCAGCCTCGTGACCTTCGGTGCGGTGGAAGCCAATCCTATGGAACCGATATATACTCCGGGAGGACAGATATATTCATCCAATACGGCTAATAACCCGGCACGATTGCTGGCTTCATCAGGTCAGGAAAAGAACCGTCGCCGTAACCTGTATTCGACCGTAAATGTGACAGGCGATCTGGGAGAACTGGTTCCCGGCCTGAAAGCAAATGCAATGGTGAGTTTCGATGCTTACGACGTATTTGAATCTACACAGACCAATAGTATCAATTCTTACTATTACGATTATTCAAATGCTTCGGTTACCGATCCGTCAGAGTTTACCCTGTCAAAAATGACCTCTTACTCGGCCTTGTCGGACCCGACGGCTAACGAACGCGGTAACTATTACAATCTCAATTTCAATGCAGGATTTTCTTACGATAAGACTTTTGGTAAACACAATGTCGGAGCACGAGCCTTCTTCCGTACCTATCAGAATGCAGTGAACCGGATTGAGAGTACCAACTATGCCAATCAGTCTTCCAACCGTTTCATGTCCTACAACGGACAGGCTACTTATGTGTATGACAGCAGGTATATTTTCTCAGGTAACCTTTCTCATATGGGTTGTGACAATTTTGCTCCTGACGATCGTTGGGGTACTTTCTGGGGAACATCCATCGGTTGGGTAGCCTCGGAAGAATCATGGCTGAAAAACAAGAATATTAATTTGCTGAAGCTCCGCGCATCATATGGTACTTCCGGGCAGTCTACCACAGGAGCCAACCGTTATCCATATCAAAGCACTTATGGCTCAGGTACCGGTTATAACTTTGGTACTTCCAGTTCAAGCATCGGTGGTATTTATGAAAGTCTGGCAGGCAGCAATAACAACAAGTGGGAACTTTCTGAAATGCTAAATGTGGGCCTAGACTTCGATTTCTGGAATAAGAAGCTTTACGGTTCGTTCGATGCATTCAAAGAGTGGCGTTCGAATATTCTGATAGACCGTTCTACTATCCCTAGTATAGTAGGTGTGTCGGTGGCTCAGGACTCTTACGGAAAAGTTGAATCCAAAGGATTCGAATTATCTATTGGTCATCGTGGTAATATAGGTAAGGTGAATTATTTTGTCGAAGGTATGCTGTCTTACAATACCAATAAGATTACCGAAATGGATGAGACAGAGCCGAATGTGCCTTGGCAGCGCAAAACAGGTGACCGTATCCGTGATTATACTTCAGTTGCGGAACTTTACGAAATACCGTTTAATAACAGTATCGGAGGCTGGAATATTTACAAATTTGAGGGTTGGGCAAGCGATCCAAACCTGATTGCCTCCAGTCAGCAGGATGCTATAGATAATCCGGAGAAATATCCGTACAATACGGCTTCGAATGGTTCTCAACAATTAGGTACTGCCGTATTTAAAGATTTGAACGGCGACCGTCAGATTGACTCTAATGATATGGTTCCCGATACTTATACCATTATTCCGGAATTGATTCCATCTATGACTTTCGGTTTCGAATATGCAGGTTTCGATGCCCGTGCCATACTCACGGCTTACCTCAACCGTTCGGTATTCCTGTCTCCTGCTGTCAGCTATTCGGGCTGGAGTAACATGGGTACCCATGAAGTGACCAAGGCATGGGGATATTATAATGACGATCCTACCGATCCGCGTAACATCAACGCTACTTATCCGCGTCCTACTTATGGCGGATTCAACGCTATTGACAGTGACCGCAGTACAGGCACATATCAGAATGATATATGGATCGTAAACGGGGATTACCTGTCGCTGCGGAATATCGAAGTCGGCTATTCCCTTCCTAAGAAGCTTATAGCTAAGGCTAACCTTACCAAATGCCGTATCTATTTCAGCGGATACAATTTATATACCTGGAGCCATTTGCCGAAAGGCCTGGACCCGGAGAAGCCGATGAGCTATTGCTGGTGGTATCCGAAAACCCGTTCGTTCTCATTTGGTATAAACATTGGCTTCTAAGTAAGGTAAAATATTTAAAGCATTGTTTTCAGACATAATATATTATTGCTATTATACATACAAAAGCAATAAAAAGGTCTGAGACCTTAATTCAAGAATAAACAAGGAATATAAAATGAAAAAGATTGCAATATATATAACCACAGTACTGTTGCTATTAAGTAATCATTCATGTAGTGATTATCTGGGCAAAGAAGTGGACTTGTCCCTGTCGGACGAACAGGTATTCAGTAGCTTTGAGAATACGCGGGGTTTCCTTGCAAATATTTATACTTATTTGCCTGATGCCTTCGCAGGATATAATAATGGACAATTTCTGGCCGCGTCGCGCGACTGTATGACCGACAATTCTTTGTCTTTCTGGGATGTGCATTATTATCATAGTGTACTTACCGACAGTTACTCGGCTGCAGATCATCCGTTTGCCAGGGATTTCTGGCCGAAGAACTTCAAAGGTATCCGGGCGGCAAACCAGTTTATGAAGAACGCCCGTTCGTCAGTGATTGGTAATTCGGAAAAAACAGGAGACGATAATCATCTGTACGATCGTAATATAGCCGAGGCACGTCTGCTTCGCGCTATCTTCCATTTCGACATAGCCTGCTGGTTTGGTGATGTACCTGTTATCGGCAATGATGAGAATGGAATACCTATCGTATTCGATCCGAGCGACACAGAGGCTATGAACAGGGCGCGTACGAACTGTGCGGACGCATTGAAATGGATTGCCGACGAGTGTGACGCCATAAAAAATCAATTACCGTACCGTTATAGCAATGAGGATGAAAACTGGGGCCGTGTGAATGGGGCCGCTGCTTATGCTTTAAAGTCAAGAGCTTTATTGTACAGGGCATCCGCGCTCCATAATCCGGACAATAAGGCTGAATACTGGCAGGAAGCTGCTACAGCAGCATTGGATTTAATTACAGAAAATGCGAAGCACAGTAACCGCTATAAGTTATATACGACAAGTGATAATAATCCGAATAAAAATTATTACGAATGTTTTGTGACCACTCCGTACTATAATGACGAATACATTCTGACCCGTTCGGTATGGAATACCTATCAGATAGAGTTGTTCCTGGCACCTTGCGGTTTCAGTGGTACAGCAAGTTCCACAGGACGTACCAATCCGACTCAGAATCTGGTAGATAGTTATGAAACCATCAATGGTCTGCCTATCGATCAGGACCCTACTTATAACGACCAGAATCCGTATGCGAACCGCGACCCGCGTCTGGAACAGACCATTCTGCACAACGGGTCCATCTGGGGTGATCCTTTGCAGGAAGAACAACGTGCAGTAGATGTATCATATCCTGACGGAAAAGACTATCAACAATTGCATGGCGGTACACTGACCGGATATTATACAAAGAAGTTCCTGAACAATATGTCGTTCAAAAGCCCTTCTACATACAACCATGCCTGTCCTATCTTCCGGTATGCAGAAATCTTGTTGAATGCGGCGGAAGCGATAAATGAGGCTTCGGGGCCCGATCAGGCTTATCAGTATGTAAATCAGGTGCGTGCCCGTGTAGGTATGCCGCCTTATAAAGGTATGACAAAGGAACAGCTTCGTGAGCGTATCCGTAACGAACGCCGCATAGAATTTTGTTTCGAAGACCATCGCTTCTTTGATGAGCGTCGCTGGAAATTGTTCGAGGGCCAGACTGTCAGCAGTGAAAAGAGCCTGCCGCGTTACAAGCAGGTGTACAATATTTATGGTGTAACTGTTACTCCTGAACTTTCAACCGTTTACACATACGGTGGAGCTCAGAAACATCCTACCCGAGCATTCAACAGCCCGAAAAACTATTACTTCCCGTTGCCTGATACAGAAGTGAAGAAGGCTCCGAATCTTAGGCAAAATCCGGGTTGGGAATTATCTGTGGCATCTGAATAGAAGGATATGTAAAGGTTGAAAACTTTAAAAACGAAAAATGTATGAAATACTATAAATGGTTTAGCTTATTAGTTATCTGCTCGCTCCTTCTTGGGGCGTGCAGTGACGATGATAAGGATTTTGGGAAACTAGGCGTAATCATTGAAACGCCTGTTGTGTCGGAAATAACCTATTCGTCGGTGCAGTTACAGGCAACATTGTCTTCTGCAAATAGTGTAATATTGTCGAAACGTGGTTTTTGCTATAGCACTAAAGCCAACCCGGATATTTACGATGCAACGGTTGTGGCTACGGGCAATGAGTCTTTTACAGCTACGCTTACAGGTTTACAGGGCAATACCACCTATTATGTACGCGCCTTTGTAAGCATCTATAACGGGGGAGTAGCTTATTCACCCGAAATAGAGGTATCGACCGGCGAAGGGACACTCGATGAACAACTGGCTCAGTATAAGGCTCCTGCCTATGCAGATAATTATGCAAGTATTGCCGCTTGGGACAACCGTAGCCAGTGGAATCTGGCCAATGTGCACGATCCTTCGGTGGTGTTGGCCAAAGACGGTTATTATTATATGTACCAGACGGATGCTTCATACGGAAATGCGCATGCCGGACATGGACATTTTCATGTCCGCCGTTCCAAAGACCTTGTGTATTGGGAATATCTCGGTGGAACTATGAAAGAACTACCGGGGTGGGTTATTCCTAAACTGAATGAAATCCGGAAGGAGATGGGGCTGGGAGAAACTACCAGTACCAGTGAAAGTGAGTTCGGATATTGGGCGCCTAGTGTGCATAAGGTAAATGACGATTTGTACCGCATGTATTACTCGATTGTTTGTCCGGGGCTGCTTAATGGCGAGGGTACTTGGGGCGAACGTGCCTTTATCGGCATGATGGAAAACACCGATCCGGCAAATAATGATGGCTGGGTAGACAAAGGATATGTAGTCACCAATGCTTCGGATAAAGGACTTAATTTTAATGTGCAGGCAAACGACTGGGCAAATTGCTACTACAAATGGAATGCTATCGACCCTTCATATATAGTCACTCCTGAGGGAGCGCACTGGCTTATCTACGGTTCATGGCACAGTGGTATTGTAGCTATGGAATTGAATGCTGCAGATGGCATGCCAAAACAAAATTTAGGAGTTCCATGGGCTGATACCAGCGCCCCTGCCGGATACGGACAATTGATATACACACGTCAGGCAGGTAATCGCTGGCAGGCTAGTGAAGGCCCGGAAATAGTCTACAATCCCGAAACAGGTTATTACTATCTGTTTGTGGCCTATGACGCGCTCGGCGTTCCTTATAATACCCGTGTAGCCCGTTCGAAGAGTATTACGGGACCATATCTGGGTATTGATGGTACGAATGTGACTGCTGGCGGGGACATGCTTCCGGTGGTTACTCATCCATATAAATTTGCTAATAGCAATGGCTGGGTAGGTATCTCACACTGTGCTATATTCAACGATGGTAATGGCAACTGGTACTATTCTTCGCAAGGGCGTTTACCTGAAAGTGTAGATAATTATATTATGATGGGACATGTCCGCAGTATTCGCTGGACAAAAGACGGATGGCCACTGGTGATGCCTGAACGTTACGGGGCTGTACCACAAGTAGCTATTACTGAAGAAGAATTGGTTGGCAACTGGGAGCATATCGATTTGTCATATAGCTACGGAAAACAAAAGGAATCGTCTGTAATGACATTGACGGCAGAGCATACTGTTTCGGAAGGTACATGGAAAAATGCTGCATGGAGTTATGATGCCGGTAAGCAAGTACTGACAGTAAATGGCGTAGAATTATATCTGCAACGTGAGGTGGACTGGGAAGCTAATCCCAGAACGCATACTATAGTTTATGCTGCTTATGGTGGTAATTTTAAAACTTACTGGGGGAAGAAAATAAAATAGTTTTTCATTTTCGTACTAAAAACTGCTTTGTTGTCAATTGGCGGCAATGCAGTTTTTACCTTTTAAGTATAGCTGATAGCCAGATTTGTAGGAAATAACATGTTTTATAACATATCTAAATAAGTGTATTCTGAGACACTTATTTGTTATCTTGCAAGTGTATTTGGTACACTTATATGGTGTTTCCAGGATATCTAAACAAATCGCTGATATAAAAATGAAAACAGAGAAGGAGAAAATGGCTGCCGGAGAGCGTTATTGGGCTCATGGAGAAGAGATGATCGGACATCGGGCAAAGATAAAGCCAATACTTCATAAATTGAACGTGACGGAATATTATACCGATAAATTTCATGATGTAATAAACGAATTATGTCCTAATTCGGCAAAGGATCTCCACCTCGAACCTCCTTTTTTCTGCGATTATGGTGAATTTATATATGCTGAAGAAAATGTTTTTATCAATACCGGAGCGGTTATCCTTGATGGCGGAACAGTAAAGATAGGTGCCAATACGTTGATTGCACCCGGCGTACATATATATACAGCCGGTCATCCGCTCGATATTGAAGACCGCAAACAATGGGAAGCGTGCAAGCCTGTAGTTATAGGAAAAGACTGCTGGATAGGAGGGCATTCTACGATTTGTCCCGGTGTGACTATCGGTGACCGTTCTGTTGTCGGGGCAGGGGCAGTAGTGACAAAAGATGTTCCGGCCGATAGTCTTGTGGTTGGTAATCCTGCGAGAGTAGTGAAAAAGCTAAATCAATCTAAATAATTAATTACCATGAAAAAATTATTGGGAGGATTCCTACCTCTCTTTATTATCGGATTATTAGTATCATGTTCTCCAAAGCAAGATGCTTTAACCAGTCCTGATGGAAAAATAGCAGTGCAATTGAACCGGGATTCTGCAAAAGTTTTGAAATATACCATTAAAAAGAATGGTATAACAGTTATCGAGCCTTCAGTTTTAGGACTGGTAAGGAACGATGCCGATTTCTCTTCTCTTGAAATTGTAAGCATCGGTGCCAGGCACGATGTACAGGGTACTTATGTCACTCCTGCCGAAAAAAGGCTGAACAATAGTTTCAAGGCAAATGAATGGGATGTGAAAGTAAAAAATCCGGAAGGGGAAGAAATGACAATTACTTTCCATATCGGAGACAATGGTGTTGCTTTCCGCTATGCCTTTGATGAAACTTCTACAGATGAAAAGACAATAGAGAAAGAAAATACATCGTTCCGCTTTGCAACTGCAACTAAAGCGTGGCTGCATCCGCACGATGATGTGAAAAACTGCTGGGCACAGACATGTCCGAGCTATGAGGATAATTATATTACAGACATCCCTGTAGGAACGGAAGCCCCTAAAAAAGCAGGATGGAGTTTTCCGGCTTTATTCAATAACGGAGAAACATGGGTGTTACTTACAGAAGCGGGATTAGAACCGCCTTATTGTGGCACACGTCTGGCTCAACATAGTCCTGAGGGCGAATATTTTATTGAGTTTCCGCAACAGGGGGAAACTGTAAAACCCACCGATCCTGTTACTCCGATATCGAAACTGCCATTACGTTCTCCGTGGCGTGTGATTATGCTGGGAGCGTTAAACGATATAGTAGAAAGCTCGATGGTAACAGATGTTTCCGAGCCAAGTCGTGTGAAAGATGCAAGTTTTGTGAAACCCGGAATCGTAGCATGGAGCTGGGGTGTGGAAAAAGACCCGTCTGTTAATTATGACCGTCAGAAACAATATATCGACTATGCCGCTAAAATGACATGGGAATATGTTCTGGTAGATGGACTTTGGGATACGGTAATAGGTTATGAAAAAATACAAGAGCTGATAGATTACGCTAAGACCAAGAATGTTAAACTTCTTCTGTGGTATAATTCCGCGGGAGATTGGAATACAACTTACCAAACCCCGAAGAATGCACTATTAACAAGGGACGCTCGCAGAGCTGAATTTGAACGGGTGAGCAAGATGGGAATCGCCGGTCTTAAAGTCGATTTCTGGCCGGGGGACGGGCCTTCGGCTATTCAGTATTATTATGATATGATGCAGGACGCTGCTGATTATAAGTTGATGCTCAACTTCCACGGAACTACTGTTCCCCGTGGCTGGAGTCGTACATTCCCTAACCTGATGACGTTGGAATCTATCAAAGGATTTGAGTTTATCACCTTTGCTCAGGAGACCGCTGATCTGGCTCCGCAACATTGTGCTACGGCTGTTTTTGCCCGTAATGTAGTCGGTCCTATGGACTTTACTCCGGTTTGTTTTGGCGAGATACCGAATATCCAGCGTCGTACGTCCAACGGATTCGAAATTGCATTGACCGTTCTTTTCCAATCCGGAATTCAGCATTATGTGGAAATTCCTGAAAGTATGGAGAAACAACCTGACTATGTACAGGAGTATATGAAGAATGTACCAAGGGTATGGGATGATATAAAGTTAATAGATGGTTTCCCTGCCAAATATGCCGTGTTTGCACGTAAGTCGGGAGAAAAATGGTATGTGGCCGGAATTAATGCCGAAACCGCAGTGAAAACGTTGGAACTGGATTTGTCGAAACTGAATATCTCAAAAGAAGGTACAATGATTACCGATGGTGATACTAACCGTACATTCAGCCAAAAACAGGTTTCATTGAATAATGGAAAACTAAGCGTTGAAATTCAGCCGAATGGCGGATTTGTAATAGTATTTTAGTAGTTCGGCCTCCTAACTGGCTCCGCCGAATGCTGTTTGGCTCCGCTTCGCTCTGTCAAACGTTGTTTCCATGGAGGGGGACTTTAGTATATAGAAAGATGAATGAATAATTTTATAAAAACATATGCTCTCTCTGATTCCTCCCGTTTGGGGAGGCTGGGAGGGACCTTAATTCTTTAAATATGAAAAAGAATTTATATAAAGTTTTAGGTCTGGCCTCATTATTGACTTTTGGCCAGTCGGCTGTTGCACAGCAGACCTATGAATTTACATTAGACACGAAGAAAATGGGAGCACCTGTTCAGTCTACCATGTATGGCCTTTTCTTCGAAGATATAAACTTCGGGGCCGATGGCGGATTGTATGCCGAGCTGGTGAAAAACAGGTCTTTTGATTTTCCGCAGGAACTCATGGGCTGGTACACTTTCGGTAAAGTGGAAGTGCGGAAAGATAATCCCCCTTTTGATAAAAATCCGAATTATCTGGTACTTTCCAATCCCGGACATGCGCATAAGCATACAGGGATAGAGAACGAAGGCTTCCGTGGGATGGGCTTTAAGAAAGATGCGACTTACCGCTTTTCTGTTTGGGCGAAGAAAGTGAATACAACGGAAGAGCAGAAAATCCGTGTCGAATTTATCAATCCCAAAGATGAAATAATAGGCAGTCAGGAATTGGTTATAAACTCATCGGACTGGCAAAAGCATCAGGTAATAATAACAGCTAAGGCGACAGAGGAAAAAGGGCGCTTACGCATATTCTTTACATCTAAGGGTGCGATTGCCGTAGACCATGTCTCATTATTTCCTACCGACACATATAAAGGCCGTGAAAACGGAGTGAGAAAAGATTTGGCTCAGGCGCTGACGGACATTACTCCCGGTATATTCCGTTTTCCGGGAGGATGTATTGTTGAGGGAACAGACCTCGATACCCGTTACGACTGGAAAAAAACTATAGGTCCGGTTGAAAACCGTCCGGTAAATGAAAACCGCTGGCATTATACCTTCCCTCACCGTTTCTTCCCTGATTATTATCAGAGTTATGGATTAGGCTTCTATGAGTATTTCTTATTGTCGGAAGATATGGGAGCAGAACCACTGCCTGTATTAAGCTGCGGGCTGGCATGTCAGTTTCAGAACGAAGATCAACATGCACATGTGCCTGTAAGCGATTTAGCACCATACATTCAGGATGCTCTCGACCTGATCGAGTTTGCAAACGGCCCTGTAACTTCCACTTGGGGAAAAGTGCGAGCCGATATGGGACATCCGGAACCTTTCAACCTCAAATTTATAGGTATCGGTAACGAACAATGGGGAGAGGAATATCCCGAACATCTGGCTCCGTTCGTGAAAGAAATTCGTGCGAAATATCCTGATATGAAGATAGTCGGCAGTTCGGGGCCTTCGGCTGACGGAAAGCAATTCGACTATCTGTGGCCCGAAATGAAACGTCTGAAGGTGGATTTAGTGGACGAACATTACTATAAAGAACCGGATTGGTTCTTCAAAAACGCTGCACGTTACGATAATTATGACCGCAAAGGGCCTGCGGTATTTGCAGGAGAATACGCTTCACACGACTATTCTACAGGTAAGCAGAACAATTTTCTGTCGGCTCTCTCCGAAGCTGCATTTATGACCGGATTGGAACGCAATGCCGATATTGTACATATGTGTACTTATGCGCCTCTTTTTGCACATGTGGATGCATGGCAATGGTGTCCGGATATGATCTGGTTCGATAATCTGCGGATGATGAAAACTCCGAACTATTATGTGCAGCAACTTTATGCGCAAAATAAAGGGACAAATACAATGACTTTGTTGTGGCCGGATAAAAAGGCTGTGACAGGGCAGGATAACCTTTATGCTTCTGCTGTTTATGATAAAGACCAGAACTGTTACATTGTGAAAGTGGCAAATACAAGTACCGAAGCAAAGAATGTAAAAGTAACATTGACAGGAACTAAAAAGAATGCGGTATTTACCGTCGGTGATTGCATCGTGATAAAGAATAATAACTTGAAAGCGATAAATACACTCGATAGTCCAACAAATATTATTCCCGGGAAAACAACCGCAGAAATAGATGGAAATATACTAAATATACAGACTCAGGGTCAATCATTCGGTGTATATAAAATAAAGCTGTAAATCAACAATCAGATTATTTTGAAGGAATCCAAATATATTCTCTGCTTTGACGGAAAATAGTATTTGGATTCTTTTTATTTATACTAAATTTGGGATAGATTCTTTTTCAATAATTTTATCTATATAACGGAGCTATTAGTTATAGTTCGTCGTTCTTTGAAAAAATATATTTTGGAAAAGTAACACATTCTGAAAGAGTGAAAAAGATGTAACCTTTGTTACCTTTTGAGAATAGTTACAAGTAGACAAGATACGAGATACAAGTTGTTGACTGATGACTATTGACAGATGACTGATTTTGTTGTTACTTTTGTAACCTTTTATTTATAAACACAGAGTAAAAGGGGTAATACGGAGTTTTTAAATAAATGGGATGCTTCGCTCCACTCAGCATGACAGAGCTTAACATTGTTGACTGTTCACTGAAAAAAGTGTTACCTTTGTTACCTTTTAATAAATGCTAAGTTGAAAATAATAAATAGTAAGTCTATTTTTAGGTTACAAGTAACTTCGCCCTGCAGGCAGTTATGAGTAGATAAGAGTTCAAGTTGTTAACTGCTAACTGTTGACTGTTAACTGAACTAAGTGTTACCTTTGTTACTTTTTCAATTATTAATTAAAATAATCATATACAATATAACTTATGACCACAATCAGTCTATTAAACAAATCCGCGGACAACATCCGTATTTTATCGGCCTCGATGGTAGAGAAAGCCAAATCGGGGCATCCGGGTGGCGCCATGGGCGGCGCCGACTTCATCAATGTGCTTTTCACCGGGTTTCTGGTTTACGACCCTAAGAACCCGCGGTGGGAAGGCCGTGACCGTTTCT
>NZ_DLFW01000020.1 GCF_002482385.1 Dysgonomonas sp. UBA7710
GGGAATCTCAAATTTGGAACATTAATCTTATTTTATACTCAAATCCTTTTGTGTATATTATTGTGATTAATAATAAAAATCAGATTAATATGGCAGAAAAAACAAAAATTAGTACAGTTATCAACCTATGGAAAGAAGACAAAAAGCATTATGTAAAAAAATCCAGTTATTCGGCTTATATGCTTCTAATTGAGAATCATTTATTGCCAACTTTTGGACATAAGCATGAAGTGCATGAAGCAGATGTTCAGGAGTTTGTATTTGCTAAGTTAGATGAGGGATTAAGTCAAAAAACGATTAAGGATATCTTGATTGTACTGAAAATGATCCTAAAGTTCGGCATGAAGAATAAAGTCTTCGAGTATCAGCAATTTGATATCCAGTTTCCAACAGAAAGAGAAAATAATGGGATTGAGGTGCTTAGTAAAAGCAACCAAAGAAAGATTATGAATTATGTACAAGAGCATTTTACATTCAAAAACTTAGGAATTTATATTTGTTTGAGTGCTGGAATACGTATTGGCGAAATTTGTGCTTTGACATGGAACGAAATTGATACGGATATGGGGGTTATTCACATTCGAAAAACGATACAGCGGATCTATATTATCGATGATTCTGACAGGCATACAGAACTTATCCTCGATAGTCCTAAAACCAAGAACTCTATTCGAGATATTCCAATGAGCCGAGATCTTTTAAAAATGCTAAAACCGATAAAAAAAATAGTGAACAACTCCTTTTACGTTTTAACTAATGACATGAAACCTACCGAACCACGTACTTACAGAAATTACTACAAACGATTGATGAAAGAGTTGGATATGCCAGAACTGAAATTTCATGGATTGCGTCATAGCTTTGCAACAAGGTGTATAGAGAGTAATTGTGACTATAAAACTGTTAGCGTAATTCTAGGACATTCGAATATCAGTACAACGCTGAATCTATACGTTCATCCTAATATGGAACAAAAAAAGAAGTGTATTGACCAAATGTTTAAAGGATTGAGATAACAGCATTTACAAAGAGGGTATTAAAAATATCTGAATATACCCTTTTTGTTTCTCACATCGACAATAGTTTATTAATTATTTACCAGTCGAGAAAATACAAGGTCATGTAGTATTTTGACAAGAATTTGCAAATGAACAGAAATATTCTTTTATCTTTGTCACAAGCTAATCAACCTGCTCTAAGTGGAGTAAATTGATGAAGTTATCTCGTTACTTATCTGTTACCTATCCTGAATCTATTGCGCTTTAACAAGTTGATTCAGAGAGGAGTAATTCAAAAACATAGGCTTGTTACTAAATCGTTACCTCTATAAATTTTGCTATTTGTAATTGATTGATAAAGAGTAGATAAAATCAATAAAACTGCTATTTGAAGGAAATTGCTAATATTTGCAGAATAAGCAAAAACTACATTGTCTAGGATATTAAAAAAAGGGATGAAGAGCCATCCTCAAAACATACTGAGCGTAAGTGTACTTAACTCCTGTTTCGAGGATATCAAGGAAAACTATTACTTTTCTTATCTCCTTTACTATATTGGGAACATAATAACTTCTATATAATTATCTTGATCCAGAATATCTTTTGCTATATTCTTTATGTCATTGGGCGTCATTGAATTTAGCAGATTGAGATAAAGCGTATAATTATCTTCACCATAGAAATTATAAGTATTGATAATAGATAACCAATAATTGTTGGTTTTTATTCTGTCTGCGTGATTTTTCTTAATAAACTCCAGAACCTTGTCGAAGTCAGTAAGCTTGGGACCTTCCTCTGCAATTCGTTTAATTTCCTGTAATGCTATTTTATTAAGATTTTCTACTTTACTTGAATCAGTCGTGTACGACATTGTCAGGGTAGTTTGTCCTAAAGGGAATTGTGATATTTCAGCATTTGAATTTACGCCATATGTTCCTCCTTCTTCTTCGCGAATCGTGCGGGTGAATACAAGATCTAATACCTGATTGAAAATATTGAGTGCTATTTTGTTCTTTTGATTATAATTCAACATGCCGGAGTAAAGGTTGTATACTGATGTTTTTGGTGTTTCCATATCTCGGGTGAAATGCACAATCGTCTTTCCTTTGTTAATTTTTAGATCGCGATCTTTTATACCTTTATTCTTATCACCTACAGGTAGTGTTGCCAGATATTGTTCGACTAGCGGGCGTAAAGTTTCTTCGTCGATTGTACCCACGAATGTAAATATAGCAGGAGCCGTGTGCTCAAAACATTCTTTATACATTTCAAACATTCGGTTATAATCCAAAGTCGCGATGTCTTTGATCTCTATATTCTTTGTACGAGGGTTGTCTCCGTACATTGCATGGCTGATGCTGTCTCTGAAGGCTACAGACGGCTGCATGCCTGCATTTCTGAGAGCATTTTTCAATTGTTCAGTATAAGCATCAAAAGCCTGTTTGTCTTGTCGTGGCGATGTGTACATTAAATAAACTAACTGTAGCGCTGTCTCAATATCCTTCTTGTTCGAACTCATGTTAACACCTTGTGTAATCTGTGTTATTGAGCATGCTGCATCTACCGATTTGCCCGCCAGTTTTTTGCCGATATTTACATTGTTGAAGTTTCCAAGTCCTCCGATAGACGGAATATTTGGGATAAGTGCAGCATTGAATATTTCGTGATCGTCGAATAAGGATATTCCTCCTGGAGAAACAGACCTCATCAATATCTGATCGTCTTTAAAATCGGTGTTTTTGAGAACTACTTTTACTCCATTTGAGAGTGTCCATGTTTTTGTGTCGAATTCCGATTCTTCTATTTTCACAATTTTGCCTTTTTCCGGTAATTGGCTTATTAATGGTTCATCTAAAGATTCCTCCTGATAAGGAGTGAGATTTCCTAGTTTCGTTTTCTTTATTAAAGCTACTAATTCTTCTGCCGAAGGGTATACTAATTGGTTTTTCTCGGGTCCGGTTACTACGATTGATAAATTGTTTGTCAGATTGATAGATTTAAAATAGTTGTTTAGCACTTCTGCATTGATTTGAGGTAGTAACTGTTTCATCAAACTGTACATTGTTTCAATACCCGGGATTGGCCCATCCGTTATAAAGCTGTTAACGTATTCGTTAGAATAAGTTCCGGTTCGTTGTTTGTCTCTATTATTATATGAGTTTTCGTATGCTTGCAGCAGATTCTCTTTTATGCGGTCTACTTCCGAATCGAGAAACCCAAATTTCTTTGCACGCTCACTTTCCCTTATCAGAGCCTCCAAGGCTTGTGTTATTTGGCCTTCTTTGCAGCTTGCGCTAATATTCCATGCCATTTTGGTTCGGGATACCAGAAAAGCCCCGTTTGAAACTGATGCGCGGAGAAAAGGGGCATCACTCTTTTGTGCAATTTCACTATATCGGGCACTAAGAATATGTGAAATAAACATATCAAGAATAGAGGAATAGACGCCTTGAATCGATTGCTTAAATTCCTTACTTTTAGTGTTATATTTGAAATGCAACGCTATACTGGTAGATGTTAGCTCAGGATCAGTTGCTATTATTGTTATTGGCTCCTCATTGTCAGGTACGGTATAATAAATACGTTCTTTTGCCTCTTTCAGTTTAGGAATATCGGAGAAAAGATTCTTAATCTTAGTTTCCACTTCTTTGGCATCAAAATCACCGACAACAATGATTCCTTGCAGATCGGGGCGATACCATTCTTTATAATAATCTTTCAGTTCCTGGTATTCGAAATTCTCCACAACGTCCATGCTTCCTATTGGCATGCGATTAGCATATTTACTGCCTTCGAACAAAACGGGTAGTATTTTATCCCATATGCGTGATCCTGCTCCGCTACGGTTTCGCCATTCCTCTTTGATTATTTTGCGTTCCTGGTCTATTTCTTTATTCTCGAGTGAAATGAACCCTGACCAGTCGTGGAGAATAAGCAAGCATGAATCGAGAATGCCGCTGCGGGTGATTGGTACATTCGAAAGGTTGTAAACTGTTTCGTCGAAAGAGGTATAGGCATTTACATTAGATCCGAATTGCACCCCATTTTTTTCTAAATAGTCGAGCATCGTTTTTCTTCCGGGATAATGTTTCGTCCCGTTGAAGGCCATATGTTCCAGAAAGTGTGCTAATCCTGCCTGTGAATCTTCTTCTTGCATAGAACCGACTTTTTGGGCAATATAGAAATCCGCTTGATTTTCGGGATAAGAATTTTTTCTGATATAATATGTCATACCATTGTCCAGCTTGCCATAAATGACAGCTGTATCTACTGGCAATTGAATTAAATCCTGCCCTTGAGCATATGAAAATACAAATAGAGCAAATAAACCAATTAAGAGCCTTCTCATATTATTTTTCATGTGTATTGTTTTTGATTAGTATATCTAATATGTTTTCGTTGTTTATGATCATCATACCATGTCTGTCGTTTGTGATTCCTTGAGATAATGTATATGTATACTTTGGCTTTCCATCCTCTATTCCCGTTGGCAAATAAACAAAATTTATGTTGCTGCATCTTTCTTTCAGGATATCAGCCGATTCTATAATATGAGTGGATATGATGAATATACTGTTTCTATTTTCGGCAAAAGCTTCCGTGATGGCTATAGTGGCATCATAGGCATCCTTTACATTCGTCCCGCGGAATAATTCGTCAAAAATCACAATCATATTTTTATAATGATTGATATTACCGGCAACCTTTTTCAACCGTAGTACCTCTGCGTAGAAATGGCTATATCCCTGATTCAGATTGTCTGGAAGGTTAATCGTTGTATACATGCCATTCCGTATCGAAAAAGTCATTTCTTCCGCGGGAACAGGAAATCCCAGATGCGCTAAGAACACAGCGATTCCAAAAGACTTCATGAAAGTAGATTTTCCGGCCATATTTGCACCTGTAAGAAAAATGACGTTATTTTCGGATATAACTTTTATCGTATTCGCTTTCGGACTGGTTAGTAAGGGGTGGAACAACCCTTTCATATCAAGAATATTATTATCTGCCGGTTGAGCTTCGGCAAACGCTAAATCCTTCTTCTGAGCCACTTTTGCTAGCGAAATGTATATATCTAGTTTATAAATAAATGACAATATCTTCCGCATATCTTTATTCATGTCATAACGAAATATAGTATCGTATATCTCTGCTTTTTCGAGTGATAGCTTTTTTGTCCCTGATTCGCTTTTTACGAATTGCAATTTCTCGTCCGATATAATTCTTTTTACGTCTTCTATTTCAGAAATGTCTGTGTCTGCTAATTCTCCGCTTGTCATTCCTTTAAGAAAGTCGTCGAGAATATTAATTACATCGATAAGACCTAGAATACTTTTTTGAATTGTCTGAAATTCCGTATCAGTTTGTATCAAGCGTTGAAGTTGTTTTTTCAATTTATTTTCGCTTGCATTAATCTGTGTACGGGTATCCGTATTGCTCAAGTAATATTCTATTGCGTCGAATATTGAGCCGTGAAAAGGGAAGTCTATTTGGAGTTTATAAAAATAACGAATAATAGCCTGTCTCTTATTTATGACATCAAGATTGTCCAGAGGATGGCGAAACATTTCTTCCAACAATATGCTGCCCCCTCTTGTTTGAGTATTGTTATAGATATTGAAAACTGAATTCTTCCCGTTTTTAGGAAAGATATTCAAGTCATCTATTGTTTGTTTGTCGATTATAAAACTCATGTCCTTATATAATTTATTTATCGAACTTAATCGTCTCTGATTTATCCTTTATGATTTCTACAATACGCTCGTTATTGATAATCATCATACCATGTCTGTCACTCGATATTCCCTGTTCTAATTTGTAGGTATATAGAGGTCTGTTATTGTCGAGTTTTGTTGGTAGATAAAGGAATTGTATATTATTATTGTTTAGCAATACTTCGCCGGCCTCTACGATATGGGTCGATATTATATATGCACAATTATCCCATTTGCCAAAGGCTTCGGTAACAGACACTGTTGCATCAAATGCATCCTTTACATTAGTCCCTTTAAACAACTCATCGAATATGATAAGCATATTCTTCGATTTACTTACTTCTTCTGCTACATGTTTTACTCGTAACACTTCAGCATAGAAGTGGCTGTATCCGAGAGCGATATTGTCAGGTACATTTATCGAAGTGTACATTCCATCCAACACAGAAAATGTCATATCCTTTGCAGGAACAGGAAATCCCATGTGAGCCAGATAGGTTGCTATACCATACGACTTCATGAATGTCGATTTACCTGCCATATTGGCGCCGGTAAGGAAAATGATATTCTTATTACGATTTATTGAGACAGAGTTCGAGACAGGGGTTTTCAGTGACGGGTGAAACAAGTCCTTAATCTGAGTGGAATGTTCTTCTTTAGGGATGGCACGGGCGTAACTCATTTTCTTCACACGGGCAGTCTTTGATACTGCTATAAAGACATCTATTTCGCTCAGAATTTCGATTAAACGACCGAGCTGGTATCTATAGCTGTACCGGAACAATTTGTCATACCTAAGAGTTTGGATAAAAGACAGATGTCCGAAATTTTGATTGGCTATTATGGCAGATAATTTATTGTCGAATATAGACTTTATTTCGTCTGATTGTGCTTGGTAAGGATTGTCGGATAAATTTATCTTGTCTATGAATTCCTTAACTATATTAAGCATCTTGGCCATAGAAACAATACCTTTTTGGATGATCTCGAAACTATTATCTCCTACAATAAAGAAATTTATCTTTTTACTTATTGTTCCTAAAACTGTACTTAACTTACTACCCGAAGAGCTTTCGATATACGAGATAACATCGCTATATAACGAATTGGGAACCGGAAATTCGATATCTATATCTTCGAAGTATTTAATAATGCTACTTCTTTGATTTATCTGCTCCGTATCTTGAAGAGGGGTCATAAACATTCTCTCTAATAAAAGTTCGCCCCGTCGTGTATGTGTTTGATTAAACAGATTAATTATTGAATTCTTTTTGAACTTACCAAGCAGGTTCAAATCTTCTTGTGTCTGTTTATCTATTATAAAACTCATCCTTTTTGTTTATTTAAGTTAGTTACTTAACCTAATAGTTAATGATTTTTCCTCCTTACAATGAGAATGATACCCATAAGAGCAAGTATGCCCGGAATAATAAAACTAAATACGTTCTTTATTATTTTTCGATCCGAAGTATCAACGAGTTTCAGCTCATTATCAGGGCCACTTTCGCGACTTGTATCAATAGGAAATTCCCCATTTGTAAACCATCTGAACGATTCTGTGATAAGAGCATAATTGTTAGTATTCATACCTAACCTGTTGACGGCAAATTCACCATTACTTATACAGTCGGCACTACCCATCACGATAATTCGTTGTCGTTTTTCATTAATGTTACGTTCCATCGCCAAAGCAAGTGGTACTGAGGTCAACGCTTTTTCTCCGTCGTTAGCATTCAATTCAGGGATCTCATCATCGAAATTTCTTATATTTCGTTCATTCCAGCAGAGGGTTGAATCGGAGATAATGCTATCCGTTGCAACTAACGGAATTAAAGTGAATCCTTTATCGGTCTGATAGC
Organism: Dysgonomonas sp. UBA7710; assembly: GCF_002482385.1. GTDB lineage: Bacteria > Bacteroidota > Bacteroidia > Bacteroidales > Dysgonomonadaceae > Dysgonomonas. The sequence continues at coordinate 7,573 of NZ_DLFW01000020.1, forward strand.
TTATACCTGACGTGCCGGGAAATGTTATTTTCTCTTTCTTCGCAGACATTGCCATAAATGTTTTAGAAAGCGACGCCCCTTCTTTTGTTATATTCCCGAAAATGAGATCAGGTGCAAAGTTTTCGCTTTTTTGTACCAATACTCCATCCATAAATTCTATGCCTAGCTGTTCTATGATAGGTTTCAGAAAATGAGTACGATTAGGTTTTGTGGCTATTAATAAGTTCCCTCCTTCAGCGATATATCTATTTATTTCAGCTACCTCAGTTTCATTATACTCGGATTTAGGATCGGAGATAACCAAAATATCCACATCTGAAGGAATTTTACTACCATCGCTTATGGATAAAGCTTCGGTATCAAAGCCCTGGCTAATGAGTGCATACCTGAATGTAAGGCTTTTTGCAAAGGTGAAATAATCGGCATCTGTCTGTCCATCGATACTGCGTTCGTTATGTCCGGTCAGAAACCCTACTTTTGGAGGTTTTACCGTCAGTCTTTTCATTGCCGCTGTTATCTCCGATTCGAGAGGTACTCTCATATTATCAAGATAGTTGCGAAGACGCACAGTACGACCATCTTCAGTTTCAATAATACGAGTGAAGCGATAATCTTCTTCGGCGAGCCCTTGTATTTGCTCACTCTCTTTATCTGACATGAAGTACCTAAAATTCAGTTTATAAACATTTGCCAGGCGTTCGGCTCTCTCTTTGCTTGTCAAACCCGCATCCTTTGGGTTTGTTGCCGGAAAACCCGGGGAGTCGTGGTAATAATATTGATAATTCATTTTTATATCCGGCTTAAATCGCATATATGATCGATATGCATTCAAGTCCGAGTTATAGTACTGAGGAAGCACCGACGTATAGTCGTTAGCAAAGAGATTTACATACGTTGTTATGGTTAGTCCCCCTTTCAATTTTGAAATGACCTCCTGACTATTTTTGGTCAATGTCTGGGACTTCATTTGAGTAGAATCGTGATATGCCATCAGTGAAGGACGGGAACTTATATATCCGACTACAACGATGACGAATATTACTCCAATGTAGCTCAGAGCTTTATATAATGATGCAATCTTACTCCTTTTATATCTTAGTTGCAGAACAGCAAAAGATAAAAACATTGAACTAATAATTATAAAATATAAAAGATGCTCGGAGCATATCAGTCCGCGAATAAATTCTGACGCCCTGCCTGAAATACATAACCAGAATGTTATGTCTCTGACCAATGGTATGGCCTGTCCTACTGTTCCCACATAGGTCAAGGCTGCCAATACAGCTAATGTCCCTATCGCTGCTACCGTTTGGTATGAGGTAAGCCCCGACATGAATAAGCCTATAGCAGAATAGGTACATGCCAATAAGTACAGACCGAGTATACCTGTAAGTACCAGAAATATGTCTATCGACTCTATTGTGAAAAAACCAAATAGTGCATAAATCAACAATGGTATCATCAAGACAGAGTTATAGACTGCGAGAGCAACATATTTCCCGATAACTATCTGATAATTATTTATCGGAGATGAAAATAACAGCTTTATAGAGCCTGTGTTTGACTCCCGGCTCATTATACCCATTGTCAGAAGAGGGATGTAGAGATACAGGTATTGTTGTATTCGGGGCAAAAAGCCCATCAGGTCATTAGAGTATATGGCTTCGGTAATACCTCCTCCTATAGCAAACCCTAACCCAAAGGACTTTACAATGGAGTTAAATATGTCTGAAAACTGTATACCGGTTTGTACCGTGAAGACAATTAACATCAACCATGCGATGGGAGAGTAAAAAAGAATCTTTAATTCGTTTTTGGCTATTTCAAATATTGTTTTCATTCTTTTATCTAGATTTTCTTCTCACTAATATTATTAAACCCAATACAAGAAATATGAAAGGATAAATACCGATGTATGCTATTCTGATATGAGGTATATGCTCCACATCCATGCTAAAAACATTGTCTATAGATGGTTTGGATGATGTTGATACAGGGTATCTTTCGCCTGACAGTTTCCGATAGTTTTCGATAGTCATCTCAAAGTTTCTGGAAAGGCTACCTCCTCTGCCTCTTATCAATTCGCTATTACTACAAAAGTCGGCATCTCCGGAGATCACTATTACCTGTTTTTTATTGTTTATCTCACGTGTTAGCTGTAATAGTGTCGTATAAGGTTTTATCTCTTCTCCTTTTTCCGGATTTAGCGTAGCTTTCTCCTCTATAAAATTCGTTGTATTCAATTCAATCCAGCTTTTAGTTGTGTCTGATGTTAGAATCGGTAATACATCAAATCCCTTGTCGGTAACATATTCCAAAGCTACTGCTCCTAACATGGTTATTTGGCTATTAGGTGTAGCTAATGCCTTATATTGTTTCGAAGAGTCGGCTGCTATCTTGGTAATCTTATTGTAGATAAGATTTTGGGCATCAGTTGAAACATTGTTAGCCAATATACCGTCCAGAAAGCGTACACCTAAAGACTCAATAAGAGGATTCATATTTTTTTGTCTGCCTACATCGCCGGCAATAAAAAGATTTCCTCCCTTGGCAATATATTCTTCTACTGCTTTCAGTTCGGCACTATCCAAAGGTATTCTTAAGTCTGCTATAACAAGAATATCTATTTCGCCTGGAATTTTTTTGGAACCGGACAATGATATTTCTTCACATTCGAATCCGTTATTGATTAGCGAATATCTGAATGTAATATCATTGGCATATAATGAATAATTGCGGTCTCCCGTTTTTACGATATCTCTTTCTCCATGTCCTGTAAGAAAACCAACCTTAGAAGGTGGTTCTATTAATCGCTTGAAAGCATTAGATATCTGATTTTCGCGAGGAAATACCTCCATATCGTCATATAAACGAAGAAAAGCCGATTTCCCATCTTGTGTTTCCAGCTTCCTTACGAAGCGATATTTCTCACTCGATAGGTCTGCCTCTTCTTTAATTTGATCGGGTGATAAAAACATTTCGCTATCTACCTCATATGTTTCGGCAAGGTTTTCAACAATCTCTTTGTCTGTTTTTCCCGGAAAACGTGCAGCTAGTCCTTCTTTGTCGGCATTCATGTAGTAGTATACATACTTCATCTTCAGATCGGGCCTGAAACGCAGGTATTTCCTGAATCTACGAATGTCATTATTCATATTCTCAGGAGTTCCGTAGTTAAAATACTTATCCATCAGGTTGACATAAGTAGTTATTTGCGTATTTTTCCCTATTTCGCGCATTATTTTCTGACTATTCTCCGACAAGGTATTGCGTTTTGTCCGTGAAGAGTCATAGTATACCATAAATTGAGGGGTGGAAGAAATGTATCCTATTATTATAACGACAATATATAGCAAAACATATTGATTGAACCTACGCGACTTGCTTAAGCTATTTCGTTGATTATACATTCGTAGTATGGTAAGGATCAGGAATAGAACCGAAATGGTAATAAAGTAAATAATATCTTCGCTACACACCAGGCCATTTATAAATTCATCGCATCTCCCATTGATGGACAACCAGTAGGTTATGTCCCGAAGCCAAAGATATTGCTGCCCTAAGCCTCCTACAAAATTGAGGATGGCAAAAAGAGCCATTGTAGCTATAGCGGCTACAGGTTGGTACGAGGTTAATGATGACATATACAATCCAATGGCGGCATAAGTTGCAGCCAGCAGATACAACCCTAACATTCCGACAAGTACTTGAGGATAGTCAAAATTATTGATTGTAAGGGGCCCTAATATGACGAATGCAAATAAAGATGATATAAGTATCAATAGATATATCATTATGGACAGATACTTACCCAGTACTATTTTGGTATTATTGATGGGGGAAGAGTATAGTAGCTTTATTGAACCTTCGCTAACTTCCCTGCTCATTAAGCCCATTGTGAGTAATGGAATGTAAAGAAATAAATATTGCTGGACTTTGGGGAACAATCCGTATGTGCTGTCGTTGAAAAAGATGTAAGACAGATAACTTATTTTTCGTCCCGATGCAGCAACCGTAGTAGCTATATTCTCAACAATATCTGAAAAAAATATACTACTCTGAATAATAAAGACAATGAGCATCAGCCATGCAATAGGTGAGTAAAACATTATCTTGAGCTCATTTTTCGCTATTGTAAATATGATTTTCATTCAGCTTTAATTATTTATGATTGGATCATGGTTTCTTTGCTTTATTAGATAATTCAGCAAATATCTCATCCATTGATATTTTTTCTAAGGTTATCTCATTCAATATCCAACCTTTATGTACACTCTTTTCTACTACACGTGCGGTAATATCCGGATCGCCATCAAAAGAGACTCGAAATCGTGACTCGAAATCAGAGATACTTTCTACTTGTATTATTCCGGGGATTGACTCCAGTTCATCGATAGACGGGGTGTGTAGAAAAGAAACTACAAAAGTATTAGGCTGTAAATAATTGTCGAAATCGTTGATTGTTCCTGAGAATATGAGACTACCATTCTCTATCATTAATATCTGGTCGCATATGGCATGAACTTCAGATAATATGTGTGTTGACAGCAATACAGCATGTTCTTTAGCTATATTGCCTATCAGATGACGTACTTCTAATATCTGATTAGGATCGAGTCCGTTTGTTGGTTCATCCAATACAACAAATTTAGGATTATGTATAATGGCTTGTGCAATACCTAACCGTTGTTGGTATCCTCCCGATAAATTGCGTATCAAACGCCGGCTAAAATGCGATATTCCACATTTTTCCTTGACTTCTTCTACTGCTCTTTTTATCTGAGATTTATCCATCAGACGTAGCTTTGCGCTATATGTAAGGTATTCATCTACATTAAGATCTCCATATAATGGCGGCTTTTGTGGCAAAAAACCGATATTTTTTCTTGCCTCTACCGGATTCTCTTTCGTGTTGATGCCATCAATGAAAACATTACCTTCTGTCTGGTTTAGCACCCCACATATAATATTCATTGTCGTTGATTTTCCTGCACCATTCGAGCCTAACAGGCCGAGTATGCCTTTTTGATCTATTTCGAAATTAATGTCCTTTATAGCCCATTGCAGATTGTAGCGGTGCGATAAGTTCTCTACTTTTACAATTGTTTTTTCCATGTAATTTTAAATGTATTGGGGTAAAATCTCTTACTTGTATTCTACCCCAATGAGTTGAAGTATAGAGTGATGTGCAAAATGAATTGCCGTTGGATAAGTGTCAATAACCGATTGTAATAACGTCTAGTATTTTACCGAAACCTGCATATGAAAGCGCCTGTGACGGGTCGAGAGTTCCAATACCAGTCTGGGTAATAGGAATAACATATACTTTGCCTTCTGAATTGGCATTTTGTGTTGTTACAATAAGAGCCTTATTATGCCATGGCAGTGGTTGCACAGACGGTTCCGAACCGCTTGTCATAGACATGTCGTTGGTAAAGTGCCCCTGTTGATATAATTTGGCTTTAGTAATCTTTTCACCTCCTGTTGCGGTATATTTTGCAACAGTCTGTACAACAGCGTTATTTCCCGCTCCATAGGTTATGGCATATATTCCACTCTCAGTAGCTACATAAAGTACGTATGAGTTTTGGAAAAAGAAAACCGAAATAGCATTGTCCAGTAGCGTTTTGCCTTCATTTGGAATGTAATATCTGTTTCCCGCCGAAGCCGGTACCTCGGGTGAAATTTCGGTATATTCTGTCCAATCGTCATTCCAGTAGCCTTCTTGTTCCTTATACTGATTTAATGTGTATATGGTATATTGCCCTGTCACATCATCCTTAAGCAGGAATGTTCCTATCTTTTCATCTTCGGATATAATACCGGCTATAGCGCTTTTACCTGTCAGTGCATTTGGGTCGAACTGGCTGTTTGCCTGATAATATGAAAGCTGCGCACTACCAAAGGCTGGAATACCTGTATAAGATACAAATCGTGCCTGCTCCTTATCGTACCAGATTGTGTGATTGTATGATATATTTCTGGAAGAATTCGAAGCAATAATATTATTATTTGGCTTACTATTGCTGGCAATCGCGTCGTACCAACCAAAACTATTTGTGGAAGTCCGCATCAAATTGTAGAATCCTGTAGTAGTATTGGCAAAAAGCATTTGTGATGCACAAAAGAAAGACTTGAATTCCAGATTATCAGGTTTATATGTAATAATTGATTCATCCCGGGTATTACCGGTTATCGAGAAATCCTGACAATCGAATCTACAGGCATCTCCGTCTTCGGTAACCGCCCAAACCTGATTTGTATGTGAACTCATCTCAGGGTAGCCCAATACTTCGTAGGTCAAAGAAGATATCAACCCATTATAAGCCTCCCCGTTAGCATTCGTTAATATTGTTCTATAAATGGTTTCATCCTTATTATAATTTGTAGTAAATGTGCGATTGAGGATTAATGAAAGATCAGAGCTTACTCCGTCTTTACTGTCAGCTATTAATAGTCCGTCAATAAAAGAGCTTTGCACATGTATATACCACCTGTTTTCGTATTGAAGATTATTATTTTCCGTATCAGTTACAGTTAATTTCAGGACATAATATTCTATGTCGATAGGCCTTGAAATAATGGCATGTAACTCTTTTTCTGTACTAAGTAATTCATAATCGGGGTTTGCGTTCCCGGATGTTCTCGACAGATACCATTTATAGTTAAGATAATCTACATTGCTGTTATTCCCGACAGATATTGCAGGAGTTAACGACAATTCTTCTTGATACCCAACGTATATATTAGGACTTGTTCCTGATACGTCTATTACTACCTCACCAATGTTATCTGTAGCAAAAGTGCTTTTATCGTCATAACATGAATAGAAAGTTACTATCCATAATGCGAAGACTATATATATAAGTTTACTTTTTCCCATAATATTTCTTTTAATAAGTTCGAGCTTCTATCAGTTGCCCTTTCAGTCCTCCAGCATCATGAACCAGAGGGCTATCGGGATGTTCCGCATTATATTTCTCAATATAGGTTTTCAGTTTCAACGCGTAAGACTTGTATGAATTGTCGCTATATATCATATTATAACGGGGTAAATATTTATAAGAACCATAGGCCGTAGAGTTGTATTTACTTCCGTGTACGCTATAATCATCCCAATCGTTCCAGCTAAGAGCTGCAACAATGGCCTTAAGAGCATTAGGACTATAGTTTACCGTGCTGGTACTAACAAAATTAAGACTGCTTAATATCAACATATTATATGTTCTGATGAAATTGGTATTAGTCGGCGCAGGTATTGAGTTATTCCACGAAAAGTAAGCTTTTAGATATTGGGCCGGGCCGACATGTAATCCATCTGATGCCTCAAGAGTTAATGATACTGCATATGTTTCTTCATTCAAAGCCTCGAGATTGTACAACTTAAAACGTATATATCCTTTTATTTCTTTAGCAGGGATCACAGCTTCTAAGATTTCGTAAGAATCTGTGGGAGCGGAAGATTCTTCATTAACCTTAAACGTAATTTTACGGTCGTAATCCGTTGTTGTCCCGATAAGCATTACCGGCAGATCATATATGGAATCTGTAGCAAAAGGATCTTCCACAAAAGAACATGCTGCAATAAATTGTTGCGTTTGACTATCATAACCTGAAGGTTCTGAGTTTGAAAGAGCATTTACCGGAAATCTGATAGCGTTATGCTTTTCTTCGTAATATTTTATATCGTCTTTTTCACAGCTGATCAATATACAGCATGAGAAAAGCAAAAAGACTAATTTATGTATTTTCTCCATAATTATCTGTTTATATAAGTCATTGAACTTGTCCGATGTTTATTGAAATTCCGGATTTGGAAGTACATATTCGTTATCCGTCATTATCTCAGGTTTATTAGGCACATCTATAGTACCCGTTCTTTTATAGTAGTAAAACATTACCCCTTCCGACAAGTATTCTTTTCTATATTCTTTCCTTATTTCGCTTACTACCTCATCTTTATCTAAGTCTTCTAATTTCAGATAAACTCCGCGCCTTTCTCTCATTGTATTAAGGAGAGACATAGCTTCATTCAGATCAGGAGTTGTCTTTGTTGCATAGCATTCCGCAGCTATATAATATAGTTCAGGGATACGTATCATCGACACTTTGCTTTTATAAGAATCGCTCAAATTAGATTGATAGACTTTTAAAGGTACATAACCACGCGAAGATGTATTAGGATTGGTATTTTGAACTAATAATTTTGAATAGCGAACATCAGATACTTCATTTTCATATATTGCAGGGGCTTCACTTTCCGATATATACATTGCAGAATAATCTGTATCTTGATATACAGGACGGATATAGTTTAAAATCTTATTCTGAAGGGTGGATACATTTAATCCAAATAGGTTTTCAACCGCTAACGATGAATTGGAAGCCCCAATTTCATTAGCATCCAAAGGAATAAGAGTTGTTAGCAATGTGTTTAATACTACTCCTCCGTTTTCAACTAAAGATATAACTTCCGTGGCAGCACTCAGAGCTTTGGCCTTACTGTCGTTACTCCCTTCCCAAAGTAATACTCTCGCTTGTAATCCTTTTACAGCGTAATAATTCATCCGTAGAGTTCTATTACTGAAAAAGAGATCGCTGTTTACTTCCGAATAAAACGATTCGTCGTGAACTTTTGTTATCGGATCATACTCTTTGAGCAACGATTCAGCTTCATTCAGGTCAGCCATTATGAGATTAAATGTTTCTCTTCCGGATAATCGCTGTGTCGCGTTTGGAGATACCGTTTTTACATATGGTATAGTTAACTTTTCGTTTAACTCGGATGCTCTGTTTTCCCAATCTCCATATCCGTATAATCTTAAGAGGTCGAAATGCATATAAGCGCGAATAGCAAGTAATTCACCTTTTATCACGTGATAGTTGATATCGTCAAGTACCGGGCGATTTTTTTCTATATATATAAGGGCTTCATTTGCATTTACAATAACATTATACGATTTTGCCCATATATTACTAAAGGCTTCGTTAACATCTGTTGTCCCATAAGTATAGTTGAACAGGCGGTAATCGAAAGTAGTAATGCTGGTAACGGGAACCGACTGAAACTGGTGCGCCAATATTTCAACCATATGCCATGACAGATATTTTCCATACAAGTTATCGTCTGTCATTGCTACATAACAACCAATGAGAGATTGTTGAAAACCCGTAACTGTACTATAATGATCCTCCCCTCTAATTTCTGATTTAGGTGTTACGTCAAACCAATCGTTACACGAAGAGAATGAGAAGATTATTGTAACCAATATGCTTAATGTTATTTTTTTCATTTTGAGATCGTTTATTAAAATGTTCCGGTTAATTGTAATGACATATTCCGAGCAAAGGGATATGATAATCCTCTTTCTATCTTTATAGAAGAGAATGTCGCAACATCATTCATATAAAAAGTAAGTCTGAGCCTCTTCATCTTAAGTTTTTCGTAAAATGATGATGGAACTTCATAATATACACTTAGAGATGATATACTTAACTCTTTTCGGTCTTGAACAAAGCGGCTGGTAGGATATGTAATCTGATCCGCTTGAAATTTCTTAAATTGCGTTACCTGTCCAGGTGTTTGCCAACGACCAAGAAATACCCTTTGGTCTACATTATAAGAGATATCAGCTTCGTCAACCCGTTGAACCAGAGTGTAATTATACATTTTCCCTCCTGTCCAATAACTTAAGGTAGCATTCACTCCTATACCGCTATATTCGGCTGTGAATCCAAGAGTTCCTCTAAATTTCGGATCTTGATCTCCTATCGCAACCAGATCATCATTACTATGTGTATAGGTGTATGTTCCATCTTTCTTTATAAAGATTTCACGTCCTGTTGCAGGATCTATCCCGGCCGATGGCACAACCCACAAGGTATTCATGGAATATCCATCCTCATATAATGTTAATGGACGTGACGTTTTTGTTTGCTCTTTTACGGTAGTGTTGTAATCTTTCAAACTTTCAGACAGATTAACCACCTTATTCTTGTTGTGAGACAACGTTCCATAAATGTTTAGGAAACCTTTGTTATTTTGCCATACAGTATAGTTGACCTTAGCCTCTATACCCGTATTTCTTACTGCACCTAAATTGCCTTTCACTGTAGAGAAGCCGGTAGATGTCGGCGTTGTTACATCTGTCAATAAATTCTTGGTATCTCCTACATAGTAGTCAAAAGTTAGATTTAACCCGTAAATCTTAAGATCGAGCCCCATATCATAATCTTTCTTTTGTTCCCATTGTAAATATGGGTTAGCCATATTGCTCAGATAAGATCCTGTTATGCCTCCATATACTACATTTGTATTATATTTATATGTTGCTATAGATTCGTTGGTGTTAAATTTCTGATTACCGGTGGTACCTACCGAACCACGTAATTTCATAAACTTAACAGGATCTACTCCTTTGAAGAAGCCTTCGTTATGTAGATTCCATCCTAATCCAAAAGACCAACTATTAGCCCATCTTTTATCTGCCCCATAAAGCGATGAAGCACTTTGACGAACTGTAACGTCTGTTGTATAGCGGGTGTCATAGTCGTAAGATGCCGATATAAGGAAACTGGCTTCTCTGTTAATTCCTGATATCCCATTAGGCGTAGTGCCGAGAGCAAACTGCCTGGCAAATGTAATATCTGCGGTCTGATTGTTTGAGAAACCTTCGGCGGAGTATTCGTATCCCTCATATTGTCTGGATGCTATCTCAGCTCTACCAACTGCAAACACTGAATGTTTGTCGAAAGATTTGTTGAAGTGTAAGGCAAAATCACCCGACACTGAACTGTTTTTCCCATTCTCCATAGTGTAAGAACCTCGCCTGACTAAATTGTCTCCCAAATAGTTTGCAAACTTGGAATGTAGAGCCGGGTAAAAACTGTCCGCATCGTTTCGTTTATTTGATATGCCAATACGTAGTGTTGCCTTCAGGTCTGGATTTACTCTCCATTCGGTTTCGAAATTATTAATAAATTCAAGGTAGGTGGAAACAAGACTTGTGCCTATAGTGCCGTCGTATAATGGGTTAGCTACTTTCGTTTGTCCGTCTATTGAAGCCCAACGCAATATCTGCCCATTCTCGTCAGTAGCTCTCCAATAAGGATTAAGGACTGTGTAAGCAGAAAAATCTCCATATGGGGAGGCTTGTCCTTTGTTCGATAAGATTGTAAATATATTTCGGAACAATAAACTATTCTTTCGGTAAGAAATATTTGCACTACCTGAAATATTACGGCGATACGAATCTTTCATTACCCCATCTACTTGATTATATGTCATATCGAGATATGCACGAAGGCTACGTGAGTCTCCTAATTCTAAGCTTATATTATGTTTTTGGCCAACTCCTGTCCGTAAAGGTTTAGATAACCAGTAAGTATCAAATCCTTCCATTGCAAGTTTTTTGCGGCTATTGTATAGTTGAGTCAGTTGCGCTTGAGTAGCATCATCGGAACTTGTATAAAGTCCTTCAGCTAATTCTACGTCCAATTTCTCGAGAGAATTGGTCAAATTATAACTATTCAAATCAGGGACCTCCAAAGAGATACTTCCGTTATATGTTACAAGTTGCTGATTTCCTTCAACACGCTTTGTTTCTATTACAATCACTCCATTTGCAGCTTTAGAACCATACATCGCTTTTGCCGAGGCGTCTCGAAGAATTGTCATGCTTTCTACCCGATTCATATCCAGGTCTACGATGTTTTCCACCGATGTTTCGAAACCATCGAGGATAAACAGGGGTTGATTAGGCTGGTTCTGATATTTACTTCTGAACGAATTAGTTTCGGTCAAAGGCAGGCTGGATGTACCACGCATAGATATTGTGGGCATAGAGTTTGGGTCCGATCCCATTGTAAGATTGTCGGGGATATGTACCGATGGGTCTAATAGTTTCAAACTTTGAAGTACGTTCTGATTTCCTACACGAGCTAAATCTTTATTCGATAGGGTTGTCACTGATCCGGTAAAACTTTCAGCCGTACGTTCGAACATACCTGTAACAACCATGTCTTTCAACTCTAGTGTATTCGGTTCTAATCTAATCAGACCCGCATCCCGAATCTTTACTATCTTAGGCTTGTAGCCCATATAACTAACTATTAGTTGCGCCCCAATGTCATTTGTTAAAACAGTAAAAGCTCCGTTATCATCTGTTACAGTTCCGATATTCGAACCTTCTACATGAATGGTTGCACCAATAAGTAATTCGCTGGATTCGTCTACTACAACGCCTTTTACTGTAAACGGTGTTTGCCTTGGGCTCATTGTATTGGCTGTAGATGTAGTTGATTTTTTATAGATAATAACCTGCCGTCCGCTGATAGCGTAACTATTGGCTGAATTGGCAAAGAGCACATCCAGGATTTGGGAGATAGTTTTATCTTCAAATTTCTGATTGATCTTAGAAGATTCTTTTACAACGTTGTCTTCATAAAAGAACAAATATCCACTCTGCTTTTCGAGTTTGTTCAGAGCTGATTCTAACGATTGGTTTTTAAATTCGATTGTAATTTTCGAAACGGTCTGACTTTCATTTGCGTCTATAGAAAGTGTACTGAAAAATAGACAGCAAAATAGAAATAAAGTCTTAATGACCATCTTCCTGAAAAGAAAGGAAGGTCTAAAGTTTTTTTTCCTAAAATAATTCATAAATTTGTATGATTTCTAATTTGTTATACAATTATTGTATAATTAAGATTTGGCGGGTAATATTGGGAGTATTACTCGCCTTTTTCTCTAAATGCCTCTTTGTTACGTTAGGTTTTCTTTCTGTTTCTTACTTAATTCTATTTTGGGGGTTATATTTTATTTAAACTGATATTCGTTGTCTACATATATACACGTTAGCGATGTCGTTAACGAGATATCATAAAGAACCGCATTGATATCGTCCTTAAGATCAAGACTTCCCGAACAAATTTTATCTTGAGATAGTGAATCGCAACGGATGGTAACACCATAGTATTTTGCAACACGAGACAAAATGTTTTTTAAAAATTCTTTTTTGAATCGGTAGATACCTTCCGTCCAAGATATATGGTTTTCAGGGTTGACTGTCGTAATTGTAGATTCATCTCTGTCAATATAATATTGTTGATTCGGTTTTAGTATAACATCTGAAACATTCGGTTGATGAGATATAACTTTCACAGAACCCTCTACCAAAACAATTGATTTGCTAGTTTCACTTTCGTATGCACTTATATCAAAGGTTGTCCCCAGTACTTGTAATGAGAGGTTATTAGTTCTAACTATAAACGGTTTATCTTCATCGTGTGCTATTTTTGCATAGATTTCACCATCTACATATATTTCTCTCTTGTTACCGATGAACTTATCGGGATAAATAACTCGGGTACCGGCATTGACTATAATTGAGCTTCCGTCTATTAAGTCTATTTTGGATCGTTTTCCGCGAGGTACAATCAATTGCAGATAGTTTACTTTGTACAAATCATATTCCACAATAAGGTCATTATTTACATGAACTCCTCCTTGGGTGTTTTTTATGTGCACACTATCTGATACTATCTTTATTTCGTTACTATCATTTACAATAAGCTCAACTTCGTTGCCCGAAGGTGATATCCTTGACGCTTTACTAAAATTATAGTCGCTTGCCAATATTTCAGTATTATTCTGAAGCGGGATTTGTTTGTCAACGAATAAAAATAGGCCAATGAAACATGCAACGGCTGCAGCCGAATAGGCTATATATAGTTTTACCTTCTTCTTCTGGGAGTTAATAGTATTTGTGGTATTTATTCTATTCCACAAAGCATTGACTTCATTGTCTATATCCTTAGGACTGCTGCTATAAGATGGATTTATTAATGCATTCTTAGCCTTATTAAATTCATCTATGTCTACCAATCCATCTTCAATTAACTTATTCCAAAAAAGATCTGTTTTATCAGTTGGGTTTAGTGTCGAAGCGATAAAGAAATCGTCCTTCAGAAAATCCGAGATATTATTGTACTGATATTTTTTTGTCATTAGTAATAATTACGATTGTTACCCCTTTTTCTTAATAGGACAAAAAAAACGTCAAAAAGTACTCATTATTTTTTGTTTTTTTCAAGAAAATACTTTCAGGGGCATTATAAAAGACAGGAATATGTCTTTTTTATAAAAAAGTAGAATATTGTTAATCAGCCGAAAACTCGGACTTTATTTTTTTTATTGCACTTTGTACAATGTTTTTCACTGATTGTATATTAATGTTCATTAGCTTACTTATTTGGCTATAGCATAAATCATCTTCGAATTTATAGCGAATAGCCTCCTTTTGACGTAATGACAAAATAGAATAATATTTAAGTATTAATTCTTTTCTATATAGAGATGATTCTTGCTTAATATACTCTTCTTCGGTATCAGGTCCCTTTTTTATGGATGAGTCCATATTTTCGATAGGCTCAAAAGCTATTGTGCGTGAATAGTTTAGTTGGTTTATTAAATCGTTTTTAAGAGCAATGAAGAGGTACAACTTTATATTGTGTATATGAGATAGTTTTGACCGATTATTGTAAAGTTTGACGAAAATATCATGAATAGAGTCTTCTATCAACTCCTTGTTAGTAGTAAAATGTAAAGCGTATATATACATCTGCTTTGCGTATAGCTCATAAATTTTTGCATAGGCATATGTATCGCCATTCAAAAAATCCATCCAAACAGAATTATCTTTATTCATAGGTGAATATTTACGCAGTTATACAATTCTTTATGCAAACTTATAAAAATTGTTGGAATTACATCCATTTTACAAAGCTATGCAGGTTAGAAGCAATAAGCAACAAAAAGAAACTATTTAACTGTGTAATCTATCTTAATTAACAAATTTAATATACAAAAGCAGAAATATGTACAATTTGATTATTTGCTTTTAATTTAAGTGTTATTTCTTCTTCACGACTTTTAGAAGAAAAATAAAAAAACTAAAAATATCACAATATTCTGATATTCAATATTTTATTTAATACCTGTAGTTTTTTGCTTCTCTCAGAAACAAAAGCTTGTAAAAAACACATATCAACCTCTTATAAAACATGGCAGAAACCAAAATACTGCCACAAATTTGAAAACCAGAATATGATAACAAATGAGGGATAACATTTCAGAAGATTTCCGGATCACTTGATGCAACTGACTTTCAGTAATGGAAGTCAGTCTTTTTATTTTATCTCTGTAGCCTTCATTAATCATTGAGGATTGTATCTACAATCTTGTTGGTACAGCTTCAAATACTATAGAATATAGAAGCCCTTTATTCTTCTCTCAATTAATTTTTAAACAGACTCTAAGAAAAAATATAAAAAATAGATGTTAATATAAATGAAACCTCTATCTTCGTTCTATTCTTTAGCTTAAAATGCATCCAGCATTATATATCTAAATTAACGCCATTAGCCGATGACTGTAGGGAAATACTTTGCTTTCGACGGGGCTGTAAAGGAAATACACCCCTTAGGTGCAGGACTTATCAATGATACTTTTTTTGTAAAGATTGTAGGAAATAGCCCGAAGTATATACTGCAAAAGAAAAACAAGAATATCTTCAAGGACGTTTCAGCTATGATGGATAACATCCGTAAGGTAACCAGTCATCTGAAAGAAAGAAATTGGATAATAAACCTTCAAATATAACTAATAATGAGAAAAAACAATTCGGTAATCCTGTCTTTATTCTGTCTTTTATTCTGTTATACAATGACAGTTTCTGCTCAGAAACAATTCACTCTGAAATCTCCTAACGGCAAGCTGGAAACCAGTATCAGCGTAGGTAAAACAGTCGAATATTCCGTATCTCACGAAGGAGACATAATGCTTTCCAGATCGCCTGTTTCCATCACCTTGGCTGATGGCAGTGCCTTTGGTATTAATGCCAGGCTGTCCGGCTCATCCGAAAAAGCTGTAAACCAAACCATTGACGCCTCTGTTTATAAACGGAATAAGATCGCGGATAACTACAATGAACTCACCCTAAAGTTCAAAGGTGATTACAATATCATATTCCGGGCCTACAACGATGGTATTGCTTATCGCTTTGTCTCTACTTCAAAGAAGCCGTTTATTATAGAGAATGAACAAGCTGAGTTTAACTTCCCTGCCGATCAGAAAGTATTTGTTGCCTATGCCAACAAACCGGAAACCACGCCTCTTGAGGGCCAGTTCTCCAACTCGTTCGAGCAGCCATATCACAATATAGCTCTATCTGCATGGAACAAAAAGCGCCTTGGTATTTCACCGTTGGTAGTTGAAGGAGCGAAAGGAAAAAAGGTTTGTATCACAGAAGCTGACCTGATGGATTATCCGGGAATGTTCCTATATCCGGCTGAAACGGCAAACGGCCTGAAGGGTGTATTTGCCCCTTACCCCAAAGATACCCGTCAGGGAGGGCATAACGAACTCCAGATATTGGTCGATTCCCGTGAATCATTTATAGCAAAATCCGATGGCCTGACAAACTTCCCATGGAGAGTGATTATTGTTGCCGAAAAAGATTCGGAACTCGCCGACAGTGATATGGTGTACAAACTAGCAACTCCGTCTCAAGGGGATTATTCTTGGGTAAAACCCGGAAAAGTAGCCTGGGACTGGTGGAACGACTGGAACCTGTATGGTGTTGACTTCCGTGCAGGTATAAACAATGAGACATACAAATACTATATTGATTTTGCATCTAAATATGGTATTGAATATGTAATCCTCGATGAAGGATGGGCTGTCAACAAAAAAGCCGATCTGTTTCAGGTAATACCTGAGATCAACCTTCCGGAACTGGTCAGTTATGCCAAAGCAAAGAATGTAGACCTTATCCTCTGGGCCGGATATCATGCTTTCGACAGAGACTTGGAAAAGGTTTGCAAGCACTATAGCGAGATGGGCATCAAAGGATTTAAAGTCGATTTTATGGATAGGGATGACCAGATCATGGTAGACTTTCACCGCAGGGCAGCCGAAATGGGGGCTAAATACAAAGTACTTATAGATTTCCACGGTACATATAAGCCGACCGGATTGCAACGTACCTATCCGAATGTTATCAACTTTGAAGGAGTAAATGGGCTGGAGCAGTTGAAATGGTCCGGTCCCGAACTCGATCAGGTCACCTATGATGTTACTATCCCATTCATCCGTCAGGTAGCAGGTCCGATGGACTATACGCAAGGCGCGATGCGTAACGCGACAAAAGGCAATTACAGAAACGTATATAATGAAGCCATGAGCCAGGGCACACGCTGTCGTCAACTGGCCGGATACATCATATTCGAATCGCCTCTGAACATGCTATGTGATAGTCCGTCCAACTACATGTCGGAGCAGGAATGTACAGAGTTTATCGCTGCTGTACCCACCGTGTGGGATAATACCATCTCATTGGATGGGGAAATCGGAAAGTATGTATCTGTCGCCCGCCAAAAAGATAACACCTGGTATGTAGGTGCTATGACAAACTGGGATGCCCGCAATATGCAATTAGACCTGTCCTTCTTAGGAGAAGGCAACTTCAAAGGTGAAGTGTTCAAAGACGGGATAAATGCCGACCGTGCCGCCCGTGACTACAAGAAAGAAACAATAGATATTCCGGCGAATAAGCAGCTGCAGGTATCTATGGCTCCGGGTGGAGGTTATATAATCAAAATAACAAGAAAGTAAAGTACACAAATATAGTCTGTTTGCAGGGGTGGTCATAATACGACGCCCCTGTTTCCTTTAATGTTTGAGGGGGCGGAAAAGCCCATGCCTTCTTTATCTTAAAAAAAGGTAACAACCTTTTCAGTTAACAGTAAACAGTTAGCAGTTAACAACTCGTAATCCGTAACTCTTAAAAAAAGGTAACAAAGGTAACACTATTTACAGTCAACAGTTGGTAGTTGGCAATCAACAACTGGTAAGATGTAAAAACTTTGCGCCTTTGCGTCTCTGCGTGAAACAAAATAAGGCGCCAGCCAACTTGTAACTTGTAACTGTTAAAAAGTAACAAAGGTTACACTTTTTCTACTTATTACTTATTACCCTCATTGTAAGTCCCCCTCCGGGGATTAAGGGGGCCAATCAATACTTCAAAGAACTATAAGCTAACAGCTAAAGGCTATCGGCTCTGATTATATAGATAAACTTCTTATGAAAACATCATCATTTATCCATTCGATTTTAATCTTATATTTGTATAAATATTAAACCATGTCTAAACTGGATAAAGAAGATTTTACCGAAGCCGTCTATGAGATTGTCAGAATGATACCTTACGGGCGGGCAACCAGCTATGGAGCCATAGCCAAAGCCATCAGCTATCCCAATATGTCGAGGATAGTAGGGCGTGTTATGGGGCAATGCGACTCCGCTAAAAGCGGTATTCCTGCCCATCGTGTAGTCAATAGCAGCGGGGTATTATCGGCCAAAGAAGCTTTCGGCAATTCGGGTGAAATGCAGAAACTGCTCGAAGCCGAAGGAATCACTGTTGTCAATGACAGGATAAAGAACTGGAAAGCTGTATTCTGGAACCCGATGAAAGAGATAAACCTTTAATTCTTTAACTTACTTACCCCGAAAGCTAATATCACGGCAAAACAGACCAGCGGAATTACAAATCCGGCAGCCATAGAATACAAATCGGCTATACGCCCCATCAACATGGGAATAACAGCCCCTCCGGCCACGGCCATAACGATAAGGGAGGAGCCTTTTTCCGTATTTTCTTTCAATCCGCTTATGCCTATCGCAAAGATTGTAGGATACATGATAGACATAAAGAAATACGACGCAAAAAGACAAACTACCGATATCATACCCAATCCCATAACCACAACAACCATCAACAAAATATTCATCGAAGCATATATTGCCAGCAGCTTCCTGGGATTAAAGAACTTCATCATATAACTTCCCGATATACGGCCGATCATAAACATACCCATTCCACCGAATGCAAGTATCTGGGAAGCCTCCAGATGGGATATGTCGGGGCGCACCTCAATTACATAATTGATAAAGAAACTGCCTATGCCTGTCTGACCGGCCACATAAAAGAACTGGGCAACGACAGCGAATATAAAAAGGGGATGTTTCAACAGGTCTTTATAACGGCTTTTAGTATTTGCAGATACAACACTTCCGGATAACTCCGTACCTTCTGCCGCTATTTGAGGCAAAGGGGTACGTATAAACAATACGGCAATAATCAATACAACCACGCCAATGCCGATATAAGGCGTAGCTAACGCGGAAAAAGGATCACCTTTATCCGAAAAGATAAGTAATCCTCCCACCAGAGGTCCTAATATCCAGCCCAGACCATTAAAGGATTGAGCCAGATTGATACGCCTTGCTCCCGATTTGGCCGGCCCTAAAACCGTTGTGTAAGGATTAGCTGCGGTTTCGAGGCAGGTCAGCCCACAGGCAATAACAAACAGCGCTATGAGGAAAGGAAAGAATGTCTTGATTAACGTTGCCGGATAGAAAAGAAAAGCTCCGATGGCGAAAACTAATAATCCGAAAACAATTCCTTTCTTATACCCATATCTTTTAATTATCAGTCCGGCAGGAATACCCATCACAAAATAACCGCCATAGAGGGCAAACTGTACCAACGCCGAGCGCGCCTTGGAGATTTGCAATATCTCCTGAAAATGCGCGTTTAACACATCCAATAAAGCATGTGCGAATCCCCAGAGAAAAAACAGGCTGGTGACAAGTATAAATGGGAACAGGTAGTTTTGCCCATCTTTTCCCCTGAACATAGAACTGTTCTTCATATTATTTTGCATGGTATGTATTGATATTAAAAAGGTTAAATTGATTCAAATTTATTGGAACAGATATTTTTTTTCAGTTATTGCATCAGTCCATTTTTTTGTATTAGCGGGATAATATATTTTTTGTTCAAAGCTGTTTTTTATAATATTATGTCCTTCTTTCAAGTCCTGTATTTGTTTGTCGGCTATAGCCTGCTGAATAATATTACCCGTTGCCGTTGCTTCTGTGAGGCCTGCTATCACCTCCATATTCAACGCATCGGCTATGTATTGATTCAGTAATTCATTGCGGCTTCCGCCACCCACCACAAAGATATGTTTTATTTCCAAACCTGTGCATTCCTGCAACCTGGCCATTACAAAATAATATTTAACGGCGAGGGATTCCAGTACACAGCGTACCAGTTCCCCTTTCGATACGGGAATAGCCTGGCCGGTATTCCGGCAGTATTCCCGGATAGCCTCCGTCATGGAAACGGGATGGGTGAACGCAGGATTATCACTGTTTATAATACTGCAAAAAGGTATGGCTTTGCCACATTCGGAAAACAAATAATCATACGCACATTCTTCGCCGGCCTTCTCCCATTCGTCAATCAGTCTTTGTAAAAGCCAAAGCCCTGTAATGTTTCGCATAAAGAGAATCTTATCGTCTACACCGCCCTCATTTGTAAAGTCATTTTTTCGGGCTTCTTCCGTAAGGACAGGTTTGTCTGTTGTCACACCCAACAGGGACCATGTTCCCGAACTCAGAAATGCCCAATCTTTACCATTTGCCGGAATAGTGGCTATAGCGCTGGCCGTATCGTGCGAGCCGACTGAAAATACATTAATACCATCAGCGCCTGTTTCTTCTGCAATTTCATTCCTCAGCTTACCAATAAGATTGCAGGGATATATGATATTTTCCATCAATCGGTATGGCAATTGCAGCTTATCAAAGACAGCTTTACTCCAATGTCGTGTCCGTGCGTCTAATAATTGGGACGTAGAAGCTATAGTATATTCATTACAGGCGACTCCCGTAAGGAAATAATTGATGAGATCAGGAGTAAACAGCAATTTATCGGCGATTGACAATACCGGGTCTTCTTTTTGTTTAAGACTTAAAAGCTGGAAAACGGAATTTATTTCCATCTGCTGGATACCTGTAATTGCATACAGTTCTTCTGCAGATACAGAGCCGGATGCTACGGCAGACATGCCTTCGGTACGGCGATCACGATAGCAAACAGGATTGGATAGTAAATGCCCCGATTTGTCTATCAGCCCGAAATCGACACCCCAGGTATCTATTCCAATACCTCTCAACGTATATCCTTTTTTTACGGCTAACCGGATACCCTCTTTTATGTTTGAGAACAGTGACAGGAAATCCCAATAAAGTGTATCTCCTAACCCGATGGGAGGATTGCTGAAACGATGGACTTCATCCAAATGAACCTTTCCGTTTTCAATGAAGCCTACGATAGCCCTGCCGCTTCCTGCGCCAAGGTCTAAAGCCAGATATGCCATGGTAATGATCTAATTGATTAATATGCCAATGTGCCAATTAATTAGCAAATAGTGCAACACTTATGACTCATAACTATTATGATCCTGCTTTTCCTAGGATATAGACCTCCAGGTCGCGGATTTCCTCATCACTCAAAGTCTGATAATTGCCTTCACCTGCACGTACAATTATGCCGCAGGCAAATTCGAAAAAGACCGCCTTCTGGAAGGCATCATCGAAATCTTTTCCGCAAACTGCCTGGCCATGCTTGCTCATCAATACGCAGTCATGCTCTCTCAGGGCGTTTGTCACAGCATCCGCCAATTCTTTAGAGCCGGGACGGAAATAGGGTATCACCGGAATTTCACGGCCGCAATAGCAGGGAACTTCGGCCACGACGTTGAAATTCTCCGGCTTGTTTTTCATACATGAAACAATTGTGGCATATTCCGACTGGAAATGCAGCACCACATTCATGTCTTTTCGCTCGCGCAATACTCCAAGATGGAAAACACTTTCCATAGAGGGTTTCGGGCCATCTATCCGCAATCCTGTTGATATATCACATATGGCTACATTTTCTTCTGCCAGACGTGGAAGCCATGATCCTGTACCCGATACCAATGCTGTATGCTCTTCCACACGCCACGAAAGATTACCGCTGCTGCAAAGCTGCAATCGCTCTTTTCCGACACGATGAGCCTGTTCTATAAATTTTGCAATATGTTCTTTTGTTATCATTTTAATATTTAGTTTATATACGGATTACTTCAGGGCGTCCGTAAGGGAAAATATGCGCTCTGCAAGCTGCCATTTTTCTTCCGAACGTTGCCCTTCTCCCACTATCTGGAACTGAGATACAAATTCTTCCCATTCGGTTTGTCTTTCGTATGTAGCCAGTTTACCGAAAGAAGCATCCCAGTCGAAATCGGGAGCTGTTTCCAATAACATGAAGGCTATATCATTTATCATATAGATCTCCATATCCAGAATGCCCGCCTTACGGATGCCCAGAGGAATTTCCTTCCATATATTATGGCTGTTATGCCAATATTTATATTGTTCTAAGGTATCCGGACTCAGTTTCAGGAACTGGCAGAAGCGTTTTGTCGCCCCTGCCGGTTCTTTTTTATACCCTTCTTTCAGGTCTTTCATTATTCTTTTTATTTCTTATAAAGAGGGCCGTATGTCTGGCACGCCCGGTAATCAGCACTTTCTTTATCCATACCGAACGCGTTCCATGAAGACGGACGGTAAATATCGTCGGCGCTTACGTTATGCATGCAAACAGGGATGCGAAGCATAGAAGCTAATGTAATCAGATCGGCTCCGATATGCCCGCAACTGATAGATCCATGATTAGCCCCCCAGTTGTTCATCACCGAATATACATCTTTAAAATTAGAATCATCTGTCAGGCGAGGGACAAACCATGTTGTAGGCCAGCCCTTATCGGTGCGTTCATCGAGTATTTTGTGCACTGCCGGGTCCAGATCTACTGTCCAGCCTTCGGCGATTTGCAATACAGGGCCTAAACCCTTTACCAGATTCAGGCGAACCATTGTACAAGGCATGCCCCCACGTGTCAGGAATTTGGAAGAAAAGCCTCCCCCTCTGAAATATTCACGGTTGGCCGGCATCCATGTTGTCGCATCCAGACAGGCTTTTGCTTCCGCCTCTGTAATATTCCAGAATGGCTTCATCGTAGGTTTTCCATCCTTATCGTTCTGACATCCGCTGCCATCCAGAGTTGCCGCACCCGAATTAATCAGGTGAATCATTCCCGCGGAGGCCAGCCCTTCCAGTTTCTTTCCGGTTACACGCTCCACAGCTTCGGGGCTCCAGTATGTCCGTACGTCTGCAAATATCTGTGCCGTATTGGTCAGTAAATAGCCGAATAACATAGCTGTGCCGTTCAGTGCATCATTTTCGGTAGCTAATATATAAGGAGAGCGGATTCCGGTCCAGTCGAAAGATGAATTCAGAATTGCTTCGGTAAAATCACCGTTCGCGTAAAAATCCGTCCATTGGCGTTGCCCCTGAAATCCTCCTGCAATCGCATTATGCCCCAGAGCCTCTTCGCCGAATCCCATTTCTTTCAGCTTCGGATTACCGATCATCAGATCCCGGACTATCAATGTCATCTTCACAATAAATTCCCAGTCTTTATCCCTTCCGGCCTGATCTTTTTTCAAATCGGCCCGGTTGATATTATCTTCGCCTTCCTTGCAGTTAGCTTTTGCCCAGATCAGCGCTTTTTCATATTCTTCTTTATCATATATACCTTCGGTCATACGGCGGATTATTTCCACTTCGTCGACCCCTTCGCAACGCATACCCAAATAATCTTCGAAGAAATCGGTATTCACTATGGAACCTGCGATACCCATGCAAACCGCCCCGATAGATAAATATGATTTACCCCGCATGGTAGCTACAGCCAGGCCGGCTTTTGCAAAACGAAGTAATTTTTCTTTCACATCGGCAGGGATTTCCGTTGTTCCTGCGTCCTGTACATCGCGTCCGTAGATGCCGAATGCGGGCAATCCTTTTTGTGCGTGTCCGGCTAATACCGCCGCAAGATATACCGCTCCGGGGCGTTCCGTTCCATTGAATCCCCAAACAGCTTTTACCGTGTGTTGTTCCATATCCATCGTTTCACTACCATAGCACCAGCATGGAGTAACGGTAATAGTAACGCCGACACCTTCTTTCCGGAATTTTTCGGCACAAGCGGCGCTTTCGGCGACACGTCCGATAGTTGAATCTGCTATAACACACTCTACAGGAGAGCCATCCGGGTATTTCAGCGTTGAGGTCAATAAGGAGACTACGCTTTTCGCCATGTTCATTGTCTGAGTTTCGAGTGATTCGCGGACGCCACCCATACGACCGTCGATAGTAGGACGGATGCCAATTTTCGGCCATTGGCCTTGAAATCTTTTTGCTGTCATGATATTGATTTAGATTTTAAATTATTATGTTCGGTATATCTTAGTTACTTCTTGTCTAAGAAAGTTGATTCAGGTCATAATGCGAATTTATAGATAAAATACAAGAATTACTTTCACTTTTTCGATAGATGGATGGTATTATATCGATATATTTTGTCGGAAATAATCTATTATATATTATAAATAAGTATATTTATGATCTGTTTAAATAACATTAAAGCGATACATATCCATGTATACTATTACCGGTAACCTTGATTTTATACTCCTGAATATTGGCTATTCGGAGCTCAATGCAAATTGGAACTGGAAAAATGTCTATAGTCCTTTTGCCAGAATATATTATGTGAAAGGGGGAGAAGCACGTACAAAGATCGGGGGTAAATTATATACACTAAAACCGGATCATATCTATCTGACACCGCCTTTTACCCTGCATAATGATGAATGTGACGGCTATTTTTCGCTATACTACATTCATTTCTATGAAAAAGCAGTGAATAAGGAATCGGTATTCGACAAATATGATTTCCCGGTAGGAATAAAAGCTGAATCATTGGATCTATTGCTGACAGAGAGGTTACTAAAGATTAACCCTGAGCGTCATTTAAGAAATATCGATCCGGAGTTATATGACAACTTACCGAATTTTTCGCAATATGTAGCCGATAACAATAAGATACCCCCGCATTTCATCATCGAAACGCAAGGTATATTATACCAGTTGATAGCTAAGTTTTTTGAAACGGCCAAGGTTAAATCGGATAATAAGGATAGCCGGATAATCAGCGGATTAAAATATATCCATGAAAATACGGATAAAGATATATCTATAGACCAACTGGCGGATATAGCCTGTATAACCAAGGATCATTTTATCCGGATATTCAAGAAAGAAATGAAATGCACACCCTTGAAGTATATAAATCTGAAAAAGATAGAAAAGGCTCAATTGCTGTTACTTACTACCGATATTTCCATCAGGGATATTGCTCTCGAATTGGCGATAGATAACATTTCATATTTCAACCGGATGTTTAAACAGCATGTAGGCAGGACTCCTTCAGAATACAGAAGTGAATATAATAAACAACAAATCTTCGGAAATATCATGGATTAATAATCTGCCGATAGATAGTCAGTTAATAGGCCGGACATTCTGTAAGGGCAGGAGAATAAATAGGCTGTATGAACAGGTGAAATTTTTACCATGTACCGTTATTATTCACTTAGAGCCCATTTAATCTGAAATATACCATGTTTATGGTATGAAAATACCTTACTTTAGCGATTTCATAAATGTAGAATAGCATATACCTTTGTATTATTGAAAATCAGATATTAAAATTATAATCTTATGGGAAAAATTGCTAAAAAACTAACAGACCTTATTGGTAACACTCCATTGCTGGAGCTTTCAAATTATAATAAGAAACACGGGCTTGAAGCTTCTGTGATTGGAAAACTGGAATATTTCAATCCTGCTTCCAGCGTAAAAGACCGTATTGCCAAAGCGATGATAGAAGATGCAGAGGCATCGGGTATCCTAAGGCCTGACAGCGAGTTGATAGAGCCAACCAGTGGTAATACCGGTATAGGACTTGCTTTTGTAGCTGCGGCTAAAGGATATAAGCTGACGTTGACGATGCCGGAGACAATGAGTATCGAACGTCGCAATTTGTTGAAAGCATTAGGTGCTAATATCGTTTTAACACCAGGACCTGAGGGTATGAAAGGTGCTATTGCGAAGGCTGAAGAATTGCAGAAAGAAAATCCGAAAGCGGTGATCTTGCAGCAGTTTGCCAATCCTGCTAACCCTGCAGTTCACAAACGTACTACCGCTGAAGAAATCTGGCGTGATACAGATGGAAAAGTCGATATTTTTGTATCTGGAGTCGGTACAGGTGGAACAGTAAGCGGAGTAGGAGAGGCGTTGAAAAAATACAATCCGAATGTGAAGATTATAGCCGTTGAACCGGCTGATTCCCCTGTCCTGTCGGGAGGCACACCGGGACCACACAAAATACAAGGCATCGGAGCAGGTTTTGTTCCTAAAACATATGATGCCTCTGTTGTAGATGGAATAATTCAGGTTAGTAATGATGATGCAATACGCACAAGCCGTGAGTTGGCCAGAGAAGAAGGCCTGCTTGTGGGAATATCTTCAGGAGCTGCGGCTTATGCAGCAACCTTGTTGGCCAGGAAACCTGAAAATAAAGGTAAGAACATTGTTGTTATCTTACCCGATACAGGCGAGCGCTACTTATCTACAGTCCTGTATGCCTTTGAGGAGTATCCCCTTTAATCATGTATATAGTTAAATTGTTTGGTTATTAAATTTAGTTGAGTAATTGGCATTATCTGCCGGTTACTCATACTTATAATAATTATTATCGGATAAATATTTATCTATATACCTACGAGTTATTAGCGTACAGCTTTTAACTGGCAGGACGAACCCCCTGATTGACTTCGCCGAACGTTGTTCTTTCATTATTAATTATTTCCTGTGTTACTTTTTAAATAGTATATATCATATAAAAATTGTAGAGATGAGTAAGTATAAATTTGAAACCCTTCAGGTACATGCCGGACAGGAAAAAGAGCCGGTAACGCGTTCACGCGCAGTTCCTATCTATCAGACAAGTTCGTATACATTTGACGATGCGCAGTACGGAGCCGATTTGTTCGGTCTGCGCAAGTTTGGGAATATCTATACCCGTCTGATGAATCCGACAACAGATGTTTTCGAAAAGCGTATCGCAGCCCTTGAGGGTGGAGCCTCCGCGCTGGCCACTTCTTCCGGTCAGTCTGCACAATTCATCGCGTTAAATAATATATTGTCGGCCGGGGATAATTTTGTCACTACATCTCATCTTTACGGTGGTACATATAATCAGTTCAAATCGCAGTTCAAGCGTTTGGGTGTAGAAGCGCGTTTTACACCGGATGACGAGCCTGCTTCTTTCGAGAAGCTGGTGGACAGTAAGACAAAAGCGATCTATCTGGAGACAATCGGTAATCCTGACTTGAATATACCCGATTTTGAGGCTATTGCAGCTGTGGCGGAAAAACACGATATTCCGTTGATTGTAGATAATACTTTTGGGGCAGGAGGCTATTTGTTCCGTCCTTTGGAACATGGGGCTACCATCGTAGTAGAGAGTGCTACCAAGTGGATTGGCGGACATGGTACTTCCCTGGGGGGCGTTATTGTAGATAGTGGAAAGTTTAACTGGGGCAATGGTAAGTTTCCTGAATTTACAGCTCCTTCCGAAAGCTATCATGGTTTGGTGTTTTGGGATGTCTTTGGGGCAAATGGCCCGTTCGGTAATATTGCCTTTACTATCCGTGCCCGTGTAGAAGGACTTCGTGATTGGGGAAATACAATCAGCCCATTTAATTCCTTCCTTTTGTTACAGGGTTTGGAAACATTGTCCTTGCGTGTTGAACGGCATGTAGAAAATACGTTGGTTATTGCAAAATGGCTGGAACAGCACCCGAAAGTGGAATATGTGAACTATCCGGGACTTGAAAGCAGCCCTTATCATACTTTGGCTAAAAAGTATTTTAAGAATGGATTTGGAGGTGTTCTGTCTTTCAAGGTAAAAGGCCCGGGGGAAAATGCCGATAAAGTGATAAACTCTCTTGAACTGATAAGCCATTTGGCGAATGTGGGAGATGCTAAGTCTTTGATTATTCACCCTGCGGCAACTACTCATGAACAGTTGTCGGATGAAGAAAAAGTGGCTACGGGAGCTATACCGGGCTTACTCCGTATTTCGGTCGGTATTGAGAATGTCAACGATATTAAGGCCGATCTGGAACAAGCGTTGGCTAAGATATAAAGATTCGGACCAGCAAAATAAAATAAGAATAGGCTAATCCTTATCGGGTTAGCCTATTCTTATTATGTATGAGACTATTAGTCTGTAATTCCTAATTTAGTTTTTACCATTTTGCTCGCATCTGTCGCATGTGAGCCTATGTGCAATAAAGTGGCGGCATCTAAGATATATGCATAGTTGTTTTCATCGCCAACTTCCTTAATTGCTTGTCTCATTTTTTGTTGAATGGGAGTGATTAGCGTTTGCTGCTCTTTCTCAAATTCAGCCTGGCTGGTTTGAATAAAGTTTTGGTATCTGTCTCTTAGTCCATCCAATTGAGTTTGTCTGTCGAGAAGAATGCTTTCGGTTAAATTTGTGGTGTCTTTTTGGAACTCTTCTACTTTCTTAGTGTATTCGGCTTCTATAGCTGCTGCATTCTTTTTAATTGTTTCGCTTTTTGCTGCAAGTTTAGTTTCAACGTCTTTTAGTTCAGGCATCTTGGAGAAGATTTCATTTGCATTGATGTATGCAATTTTATCCTGAGCGAACATTGACATAGGCGCTATTACTATAAGCAATAGGATTAGCTTTTTAAACATAGTTATAAGTTCTTTTAAGTGGTTAATTCTATATTATTGAGGACAAATATAAATAATTATTTTGAATATCCGAGCTTTGCAAGAACTTCATTGCTAATGTCTATTCTTGGAGATGCAAAAATAACGCTCTCCGCCGATGCCCTATCGAGAACAAGCTGATAGCCTTTGGCTTCGGATATCTCTTTTATAGCATTATATATATCATCCTGAATGGGTTTCACCAAAGCTTCCCTCTTCTTGAAGAGTTCCCCCTCAGGTCCAAAATATTTCTTGTTTAGTTCCTGCAGGTTTTTTTCTGTCTCTACTATTTCATTTTCCCTTTTGGTCTTCTGTTCAGCAGACAGGAAAACAAGATCGGCCTGATATTTCTTGTACATGTTCTTTACGTCGAGTTGCACTTTCTCTACTTCGCCTTGCCATTTTTGGGACATTACGTTAAGTTGTTCCTGTGCAGTCTCATAACTACTTATATTTTTCAATATGTATTCCATATCTATAAGAGCAAACTTTTGAGCATAGCTTCCAGCGGTTATACCTATAAATAAAGCGAATAATAATAAAATTCTTTTCATAACTGTTGATTTTTGATGATATATATTAGACACACAGTTTATGCATTTGTTTATTGCGGGTTCTATAAATAATGTTAATTCCGGCCTGATTAAAATTCTTGTCCGATAATAAAGTGGAATTGACTACCACTCTTCTCTCCTGTACTGCTAACTGAATCAAATCCATATGCCCAGTCTATACCCATCAGTCCAATCATAGGGAGCATGATACGTGCGCCTACGCCGGCAGAACGTTTAAGATCGAATGGATTGAATTTTTTCAGGTCATTCCATGCGTTACCGGCTTCAACAAATGTAAGCAAGTAAATCGTTGACGATGGTTCCAGGATAAGAGGATATCTCAATTCAAGGGCCAAACGTGAGTATGCACTTGCCTGTGTACCCAATGAACCGTTTTCGTAACCGCGTAGTCCGATTGTTTCTGTCGCATATGTACTTGAATATCCTGACATACCATCACCCCCCATATAGAATGTTTCGAATGGAGATTTCTTATTTTTGTTGAAATATCCGACAAATCCATATTCTGTACGGGTCATCAGGACCGGAGTCTTTTTAGTATCATATAAAGATGTAAAAGTCTTCGCTTTAAATTTCCACTTATGATATTCTATCCATTTGAACTTTTCGCCCGGTTGATAACCATATTCATCTGCTTTCATGCTGGCATAGTCTTTGCCATCAAAAGCCGAGAATGGAGGTGTTATCTGTAAGCTAAGGGATATATCCGTACCGCGGCGGGTATATACCGGATTGTCGATAGAACGTCTGTTCAATGAAAGATTCACACTTAGGTTGTTACAAACTCCATCTTTTACAATAAAGTATGCCCAGTCTTTCATTCTGTATAACTGATAAGATAGTTCAGCTTGTACAAAGAAGTAGTCATCCGGCCAACTCAAGCGTTTTCCATATCCTACCGAGGCTCCAATCATCTGTATAGACTTATTAGGGTCGGCTGCGAAGCTGTAGTCGCTATAGCCGCTTCCGTATCCGCTTCCGTATCCATATCCGTACCCATACCCGTATCCATATCCATAATTATTGTTGATATAGCGGCTGTTAATGTCCGTTTGCCTTGAATAATATACTCCTACTGATAAAGAGTTTGGACGCTTGCCTCCAAACCAAGGGTCCATAAATGATGCAGAATATGATTGATAGTATTTAGCATTTGTCTGAGCGCTCAATGTAAGTGTCTGGCCTTCTCCCTGAGGAATAATCCCTTTATAAGATTTAGGGTTCAACATATTCTTTAATGAGAAGTTTGAGAATTTCAAACTTAATTTACCTATAATACCTGTCTGTCCCCATCCGGCAGAGAATTCTACCTGGTCATTTGCCTTGGACACTAATGGCAGGCTGATATCAACAGTTCCAGATTCAGGATCCGGTACAATGCCCGGATTTAAGTTTTCAGGGTCGAAGTGTCCTGTTTGAGCGATTTCACGCAGTGAACGCACAATGTCGTCGCGGCTATAAAGTGCTCCGGGCTTAACCCGTAATTCGCGACGCACAACATCTTCATATACACGGTCATTACCTGCAATAGTTACTTTTCTGATAGAAGCCTTCGGCCCTTCAGAGACACGTATTTCCAGGTCAATAGAGTCGTTTGCTATGTTTACTTCCACAGGGTCGGCGTTAGAGAATATGTAACCATGGTTCTGATAGAAGTAGTTCATTACAGATTCCTCATTAGCGGACAACTGTTCAGTCAGTTTCTTCTGATTATATACATCTCCCGGTTTCATATTTAGCAATTGCTGCAACTGCCAGGTAGGATACACGGTATTTCCAACCCATTTAATATCTTTGAGAAAGTATTGTTTCCCTTCATCCACTTTGATTTCTATGTTCACTTTGTCCGGTTTCTGCACATCGGCATATACGGTGTCCCATGTGATTATAGCATCCCGGTAGCCAAGCTCGTTATACTTCTCTACTAAGAGTTCTTTGTCTTCTTCATAACTTTCGGATACGAATTTGGTAGAGCGGAGGAAGTTTGCTATCCAAGACTTAAAATTACTCTTGTGGCGAGTCTTTTTCATGGCTTTCTCCAGTATTCTGGCTTTAACTTCAGTATTACCTTCTATCGTGATCTTGTTGACTTTTGTCTTGTTCTTCTTAACTACGTCAATATTAAGGATAACGTGATTTTCCTTTGATAAGTCGGGCTTGTCACTTAATGTGATTTCAGCTTTGGTAAACCCTTTTTCATCAAAATATTTCTTTATGATAGTTTTAGCCCGATCCATTTGGTTCGGTGTGATTTGCAGGTTCTTTACCATCCCTATCTTGGCCTCAATATCCTGCCGCTCACTTTTTTTCATCCCGGTATATACTATGTCCGATATACGAGGGCGTTCCTTCAGGTTTATTTCTAACCATATTTTATTACCTTCAATCTTGGTTGCCAGGATTTTCACATCAGAGAATAGGCCTTGTCTCCAGAAGCGTTTAACTGCATTTGTTATTTCCGGTCCGGGGATTTCAATCTTGTCTCCAACCTGTAGCTGGGCAAAGCCAAACAACGTGAAGTCTTCATACATGGGATTTACGATTCCGGAAAGCTTCATATCTGCTATTTCGTATTTCTTACTGGTGTTGTAAGAGATAACCGGCAGGCTGTCCACATTTACCTGAAGGGCTTTATTCACATTTTTAATTTCTGCGCTGTCTGTAATTCCCTGAGCTTTTACGGCTACTGAAATTGAGCAGAAGAAGATAATGAATAGAAAAAATAAACTTTTTTTGAACATATTTTGTTTCGTAGTTACTTTCTAATATTTTAAACCTGTTTTTATTATCTATAATATAGGGTTGACACAAAAAGATCAGGATTTGCCTGAAATTTGTTCACTGGTTTTTCCGAATCGTCTTTCTCTGTTCTGGAAGTCAACAATCGCTTTATACAAGGATTCTTCATTAAAATCAGGCCACAATTCATCGGAGAAAAAGAGTTCGGAATAAGCGATTTGCCAAAGAAGAAAATTGCTTATGCGTAATTCTCCTCCGGTCCTTACCAATATATCAGGATCAGGAATGTTTTTTGTTTCCAGATAAGATGTGACAAGGTCTTCTGTTATTTCATCTGGTTTTATCTTTCCGGACTTAACGTCAATAGCTATGTTTTTCATTGCTCTGGTTAACTCCCATTTGGAAGAATAGCTTAAAGCTAAAATAACGGTTGTACCGGTACATACAGATGTTGTTTCAAGGCAGTGATCCAATGCTTTTTTTGTATCTTCCGGTAACCGGTCAATATCTCCGATAACTTTTACACGGACGTTATTCTTAACCAGTTCCGGTGTTTCATTTGCTACAGCCTGTACCATCAGGCTCATCAGGGCTTTCACCTCTTCTTCCGGACGTTTCCAGTTTTCGGTAGAAAATGTATAAAGCGTAAGATAACGGACCTCTGCTCTTGATGCGCCTTCAATAGCTCTGCGTACGGCCGAAATCCCTTCTTTATGACCGAATGTACGGTCCAGATTCTGCCGTTTGGCCCATCGCCCGTTACCATCCATTATGACGGCAATATGCTTAGGTACCCGCGTTTTATCTATTTGGTCAAGATATGACATCTGTATTTTGGTTTAATAATTAATCAATATTCAGGCAAGGACATATTCTTGCTCCAAAATCCCATGTTAAACTTATCATAGTAAGAGAATACCAGTCGTTGTTCTTAAAGGCGCCTCCATTTATTTTGTAAGGTGCATCCAGACTCAGTCCATCCCCATCCTTTGTAACATCGAAAGAATCACTGAATAGTTTTCTGAAAGAGAATTCAAATCCAAGATTCAGTCTGTCCTTCAATTTATATTTTACTCCAATCCCGATTGGAATATTAGCGTCAAAAAATGTCTTACTGCCCGAGCCTAACGTAAAGCCTATTCCTGTAAATATATATGGAGATATGCGTTTAGCTCCTAAGTAACCGAATTTATCACTATAATTGAAGAAGTTAAACTCTATCTGACTACCCAGTTCATAAAACATCCGGCTAAAAGAGATTTCCTGCCCGAACGGATATTTATTCCCCGAATCGCGGGTGTCACCCGAAACTTTTCCAATTACAAAATTACTTTTCACAGACCATCTCAGATCTTTGTTGTATCTGAAGACAACACCTGCCGACAATCCCGGGTTCTGATACAATTTACTCTTATTGGCATCCCCCATATAAAAGGATGTACCGGCCATCCCTCCTATCTCATACTTATAATCATCTTGTGCTTTAAGTTCGATGAATGAGAGGGGAGAATAGATGATAATCAATAGTAAAGTAAATAATATCTTCCTTTTACTCATTTATTAATCTGTATTCTGTTCTTATTTATCTAACGCAGAAAGCAGGACTAAAAGTATATCACTCAAATCTCAGATCCTAGAGTTTTGTTCTAAGTTTATTTATTCTGCCTATCCAAACCTTTTGTATAGGGCTTGTTCCCGAATCCGGTACTCCGCCGAATACCCAGATATAATTTTTTTCATCTACAATAACCGATTGTCCCGATGCTTTAGGAATTCTTGTGTCTAACATCTCCTTGTTAGGTGCAGTAATCCATTTGTATCCGTAGCTTACTGTTTTGTAAAAGCTGTTTCCGGTCAGGGCATACATATACCCATCATATAAGAAAGTTACAATTCCATCTTTTTTAGGAATTACCGGATTAGACTGATTAAAAGTAACCTGAAGGCTATTATCACTGGTTGTCTTTATAGACCATGTCTTTACATAACCTAAGCCGCTAATATTCTTTGTAACAGTTAATACGCAATTATTCAGATTACTTCTGTCGTTATGAGTCAGTGATGAATATCCTGTTGTCGGGAAATCGCTATCTATTTCGTATATAGGTTTCAATGTTTTCAGGTCGGTAGTTGTTGCTAACGAGTCACGAGTAACAACAAGAAGTAAGTCAGTAGCGGCATTTAAAGTAGGCACTACTCCAACAATGCTTGTCACATCGTTGCTTATTCCGTCTTTACTCCATGAAATGCCCTCTATACCTGCTGTATAACCTTGTTTATTTTTATCGACAGCATAGAATTTATTGTTGAAGAATGTTATGCTTTCCAGAGCAGATGCATCAAGCTCGCCGGATAGAGCCTGATTATCTCCGTAAGACAGAGCTGCCTCTATGTTATCAGGCTTATTCGCCTTAGATAAATATATTTTATTATCTGTGCGGGCGGTGAATGTATAGAATGTCCCGTTCACCAGTAAGGTTTTTTGTTTATCGAAGGAGGCCGGATAACCTGTTGGCACATTTTCTTTCCATATCAATGTATCCGGATCTTCCTTATGTATCAATATCTTTATAGTGTATTCCCTTGGTTCTTTACCATTAAGAGGAGTAATCCTGAATTTAGGATACAGATAAGTCGAAAAATCTACCGAATCGGTAGTATTCCAATCAACGACAGAGTCCTTAGGGTATACTAATTCTACTTTTCCTATACTTCCGGCCGCATACGATAGAGTAACTGCGCATTTCCTCAGAGTGGTCTGGTAGGGTAGTGAGTCGGCATTGTATATCAGCCGGCTAATCTGGTCTATAGAGAACCTTGTTGTCGCCAGCGACGGATAATTTACCGTATCTATAGCAGTATAGGGCAATGCCGCTATTTTGAAGCTCGAAATCTGTGAGTCTCCCGATAATCCGGAAGTATCGTAATCAGATGAACTGTCATTACATGAACTTAGTGCAAAGACAGATAAAAAGATGAATAATAATTTAGTAATTTGCTTCAATCTCATTAGTTTAAACAGATTTATTCAGTATCAATGTGCAAAAATAGAAAGAATTTCGGCTTACGCCTCAATAAATCTAATATTTATATAATTTTATAAGTATCTGTAGTGCGTAAATGCACATATTCAGATGTTCCCCAATATCCTTTGTTTAAGACATATCCTCTAATATCCGGAGCCTTTACTCCTTTACCAAAACAGACTTTTGAGGTTTCAATATATGCCTCATCCCACATTTGTATATCTATCAGGCTTTGTAGCAATTCGCGTCCGCCTTCGACAAGGACCGAGTCTATCTTGTAACTTTTCAATATGGAGAATATATTTTCAAGGAGACTTTCATTAAAGTTCGTCCGGATATAAATAACGTTGTCGGATTCTTTTTCGTATAAATCCTTCTCTGTAAATATGATTGTTTTTACTTTTCCATCAAATAAGTGGTAATCCGAAGGTATTCTGCCTTGTCTGTCTATCACGATCCGTACAGGATTTTTCCCATACCAGAAGCGTGTTGTCAGAGATGGATTGTCGTTTACCGCTGTATTAGTTCCTATCATAATACCTGTGGTCTCGGCCCTTTTCTTATGCACGAGCATGCGTGAAAATTCATTTGAAATAGGAGTGGGCTGCGGCTTCTCCCCGTCACATCGTTCTTTATCTATAAAGCCGTCCAGAGTCTGTGCCCATTTCAGATATATATAAGGCCGGTTCCGGGTTTGCGCAGTAAAAAACGCTCTGTTGAGAGCCTGAGCCTCTTTCTCCAACACTCCCACAACGACCTCTATGCCTGCCTCTTGCAGCATCTTTATTCCCCGGCCAGATACGGCAGGATAAGGATCGAGGCATGCAACCACCACTTTAGGTATTTTATTGTCTATTATGAGCTGGGCGCAGGGAGGGGTTTTTCCGTGATGAGAACAAGGTTCAAGAGAAACATAAATTGTAGAATCCTTTAGCAATGCTTTGTTTTCAACGCTCTTTACTGCATTTACTTCGGCATGTGCCTTGCCATACTGACGATGGTAACCTTCGCCAATAATTTTGCCCTGATGGACTATAACCGCACCTACCATCGGGTTGGGGCTTGTAAAGCCTCTCCCATTCTGAGCCAATTGCAGGCAACGGTACATATATTTCTCTTCAAAAGTCATTTTCCTGAGTTTCTTCACAATGAGAAACGCAATAATCGAAAGGATATTTCATTTCAACTATTTTTTATTCCACGATTACCGTGCAGCAATCACTTCTATCTCCACCAAAGCGCCTTTCGGAAGATCCTTTACGGCAAAAGCTGAACGGGCAGGAAATGTGCCGGTAAACTGTGCGTTATATACCTCGTTCATCCCGGCGAAATTTGCTATATCATTTAATAATACGGTTGTTTTCACGATATTATCTGCTGTTAGCCCTGCTTCGGCAAGTATGGCTTTGATATTCTTGAAGGATTGCGCTGTCTGCTCCTTAATGTCTTCGGAAGGAAAATCCCCGGTAGCCGGGTCGATCGGTAACTGTCCCGAAATAAATATTAGTCCGTTTACTTCTATCGCCTGGCTGTATGGGCCTATTGCTGCAGGAGCCTTATCTGTGGCTATTACTTTCTTCATCGCTTTATATTTTAAGATTATGTTTTAAGGTCTCAGACCTTTTTATTATTTTTATATCTGAAACATTAATAGCTAGTTAGAACTAAAAAATATTGCATTAAATCCTCTCATTTACTTATTTCAGTCCTTTTTGGCGGATAACTTCATAGATGAGCACCCCCGCGGCCACCGATACGTTCAGTGAACCAATAGTGCCGAATTGAGGAATTTTTACCAGATTATCGGCTATGCGCAGATTTTCGTTCGCTACACCGACATCTTCAGCGCCCATCACAAAGGCTATGGGGCCTGTATAATCTACCTCGGTGTAGATGTCTGCTCCTCTTTCGCTTGCGGCCACAACTTTTATTCCGCTGTTTCTCAGGAATTGAATTGCAGAAGTAAGATTCGGTTCTTTGCAAACCGGAATTTTGAGTAATGCCCCTGCCGATGTTTTTACCGCATCCGCATTTACGGTTACGCTCCCCTTTGCCGGAATAACAATTGCATTAACACCCGCCACTTCGCAGGTACGGGCAATGGCTCCGAAGTTGCGGACATCGGTGATACCGTCCAGTATAAGGATAAAGGGATCTTTCCCATTTTCGTAAAGGAAAGGAACGATATCTTCAATCTTTTCGTAAGTGATCGCCGAAAGGAACGCGATAACACCCTGATGATTTTTCCGGGTAAATCTGTCCAACCGTTCGTTCGGCACACGTTGCACAGCGACATCATGGGATTTCAGGAGTGCGAGTAATTCTTTCGACAAGTCGCCTTGTAGTTCGCGCCTGATTATTACTTTATCTATTTCTTTTCCGGCTTCGATCGCTTCTATTACAGCACGTATGCCGAAAATCATTTCCTTTTCCTTCATTCTTCTTATTCTTTTATATGTGTCGCTACTGTTTTAGCAGCAGCCAGTTTACTTTTATGATATCCGTATCCCAGATATATGACTAATCCTATTGCCAGCCAGATGATGAACATGACCCAATTGGACCAGCCAAGCTCTGTCATCAGGTATAAGTTGGTAAGAATCCCCATGACAGGCAATAGCGAAAACTTATACTTGAATGCCGCCGCCGATAATCCCAGCCATACAGCCCAGAAAACAATCAACAGCGGTTTCTCGCTTATGACTGTCCGGAAATCGGTCTTACTGACGAACAAATATACTGCAACTATGAGTAATATGAAAATGATATACTGTCCATTTATATAAGGCACCTTGAATTTCGCCTTTTTACTGTCTCCTTTATGATCGAGGAACAACACTCCCGCACATACAAGGATGAAAGCGAAGAATGTGCCCACACTGGTAAGGTCTACAACAAACTGCATATCCAGAAACAACGACGGCACGCAGACGACTATTCCCGTAATAATGGTAGAGAAAGCGGGGGTCTTATATTTCGGATGAATCTTTCCAAACTTAGGCCAAAGGAGTCCGTCGCGGCTCATATTCATCCATATGCGCGGCTGTCCTATCTGAAAAACAAGGATGGCGCTCGTGATCGCAATAATTGCAGTCGCGGAAATAACACCTGCTACAAAGTCCATATTCACCACCTGAAATACGTACGCCAGAGGATCGTCCACTCCTAACTCTTTGTAGTTGACCATTCCTGTCAGGACCAGTGCTATCGTTACATAAAGTACGGTACAGATACCCAGGCAGTAGAGCATGGCACGGGGCATATCCCGTTGCGGATTCTTACTTTCTTCGGCTGTAGTAGATATAGAATCGAATCCGATAAAGGCGAAGAATACGGCAGCGACTCCTCCCAGCACTCCTTGCAGCCCGTTAGGTGCAAATGGCGACCAGTTCTCAGGCTTTACGAAGAAAACTCCTACTCCGATAACCAATAGTATGATACCGATTTTGAGATACACCAACAGGTTGTTCACAAACCTGGATTCCTTAATGCCGATGAAAACAAGGAATGTGAGGGCTGTAACAACCAATCCGGCAGGCAGGTTTATCAGTATTTTCGTACCGAAAAGCTCGGGTGCATTCTGGTATGTCTGCGCTGCTTTGATGGTGTGATACGGTAAATCTGTAACGCCTTGTGATACTATGTTATACGCTTTGTAAGCTGTCGAATATCCGATGCCAAGCCAGTCGGGCCATATAATGCCAAAACCTTCGAGCAGGGTAGTGAAATATTCCGACCAGGAAATGGCGATCACCATATTCGATACGGCATATTCCAGTATCAACGCCCACCCGATCACCCACGCGAATATCTCACCCAGTGATACATATGTATATGTATAGGCGCTGCCACTGACCGAGATCATGGATGCAAATTGTGCATAACACAAGGCTGTAAACACACAGGCGATAGCCACAAATACAAAGAGAAGCGATACTGCCGGCCCTCCGTGAAATGCCGCCCGCCCGATAGTGCTGAAAATACCCGCGCCAACAATGGCGGCAATACCGAAAAGAGTGAGGTCTCTCACGCCTAATACTCTTTTCATTCCTGACCCGATAGAGTCTCCATCTCCGGATATACTATCGATACTCTTCTTTCTAAAAAAGGAATTTAAACTCATTCTATTTATGTGATAACTCTAAAGAGGGTTTTCGATTCATTCTAAAAGTTGACAAACTTGACACTTTTTACACAATTTCTTATTGTTACTTTTCTCTTTCTTGTAGGAGCAATCCAAAAAGGTTACAAACCTAACACATTTTACACTATTTTTCATCTGCCCTTTTTCTCAAAAAAACTATGAGTCGAAGGTTGTCAATTACGCTATATAGATAAATCAATTGTATAAATATTATATACAGTCCCCCGTGCTCCGAATCCCTCTTTTTGGTGTATCAGGTTTTCGTTCAGGTGCCAGCCGCCGTTTTCTGTCGATGTGCCATAATCGAAGTATGTTTTGTGAGCGAATGCTGTATTTATTATATGGTCGACAACTAAATCTATAGCTCCGAGTTTTTTCCCTTCTTCCGTTGCCGCTACATACTGAACGTGCGCTACTCTTTCTGTTTCGAAGACAAGACAGCCGCCTATTATGTTACTATCTGTATTCCCGACAGTGAACAGATGTATGTTACGCGGAAATTTACTTTTCAGATAATCTATTTCAGCTAAAGAATGAACAGGCTCTGTTTCGTATTTATCTTTCAGATTCCGGGAAAGTATTTGCCAGAAACCGGAATAGTCTGTGGCTTTTTTTACGGCCAAATTGTTCTTTAGGGCTTTTTTTACGCCCCGTTTACGCAAGTCCGAATATTTTGTTCTGTCCGGAAGTAATAGGGTAGAAGATATATTGCATGATGTGAGTATCGCCTTATGTCTGAACAACGCGTATAAATCCTCTTCGGCAGGACGAATATGATAAATATGCGGAACAGCCTTATACACAATCTTCCTGATTCCCTGATGCCGGAATGTCGTTGTAAGATATTCGAATATGGAAAGTACATCTGCAGCAGTAGTCTTATCGCCCGTAATAAGGCCTCCGTATGTAAGCCCTTTGTGCGAATAAAATATCCTATCCTCCATATGTCCGGGCATTAATGCCACCAGTACATCGTTCAGATAAAACATCAGGGAGTAATCTCTGAAATGGCCGGCATGATACTCAATAAAATCACGATAGAAAAGAAATGTCCCATTTTTGGAGTCACGTACAAATTTGTCCCACGCGTCCTTATATTCTGAACTATAGAGTTTAATTTTCATGTTGCCGGTATTTTTTAAATTCCGAATAGGTATGTATATAATTTTCTGCGTCATATACATCAGATGCTAAAGCCAGGCAGACAGTCCCGGATGAATACTCTGTTTCTGTTGCCCATATACCGGGCGGTATATACAGTCCGTGGTCAGGCCGGTCGAGTACTATATTTTTTTTACTTGTCCCGTCATCCAGCTCTACCTGAAAGCTACCACTTGTAGCAACCAATACTTCGTGGCAATATTTATGGGCATGCATACCTCTTGTCTGTTCCGGTGGGATGTCGTATATATAAAATATGCGTTTTATATCGAATGGAATGTTTTCGGCGCTATTCTGTATCAGAGGAAATTTAATGAGAGTACAATCTTCTACAGAGAACGTCTTTAACTGATTTTTCTCTGTTTCACCGGGTAACCCGGCAGGAGAAGAAGCTGACGAAATAACCAGATATATGGAGTTGGCTGAAAAGCCTTCAAGCCTGCAACTCATTATGGACGGGATATAAAGGGCTTGAGCCGGATTGTTTAGTATGCACCTTCGCTCGTCTTTACCATTGTCAAGCAAAAAGGTAAAGCTTCCCGATAAAGCGACTATTACTTTATCCCGGGCTTTGTATATGTCGCAGTCATTGTACTGACTGCCATATTTCCAACAGACGGACGCAATAGGAAAAGGAATCTGATTTCCGGCTTCTATGAAAGAGAGGGTTCCCCTCCGGTCTGTGATTCTCGGTAATTCGATGAATTGTTCTCTTTTCATAGCAGTCCGGTTACGTTATCTCAACCAAGGCTCGGGATTGAGTTTGTTGGTTCCCTGCCACAACTGGAAATGCAGTTGCGAAAGGCCCGTATCCGCATCTGTATATACTTTGCCAAGGGACTGGCCTGTTTTAACTTTGTCGCCTTGCTTTACATATATACTCTGTATGTTTCCGTAGAATGTATAGTAGTTTCCGTGACGCACAATAATACAAGTGTTATAGCCCGGTATGGCCGCTACATAAGTCACTTCGCCGTTGAAGACAGATTTGGCTTCCGCTCCCGATTGCGATTGAATATCTATCCCGCTGCTCGATGTGGTAACGAAACGGCTGTGCTGATGGGAGCCGAATCGTGTGGTTATGGTATAATTGCCTGTTATCGGGTAAGGGAGCCTCCCCCTGTTCGACGCAAAATTATTTGACAAAGCTATATTTTCAGGTGTAGCTACGACTTTTGCCGCGTCATCTTCAGGAGGTGTTACAGGCGTTGTTAAAGAGCCACTTTTCTTTGAAGCCCTTTTTGCCGCTTCAGCCCGGGCTTTTTCAGCTGCTATGCGTTTTGCTTCCCGCTCCTGACGGGCTACCTCTTCGGCTATCAGTTTAGCTATCTGCCTGTCGAGTGCTTCTGCCTGCTGGCGCTTTTGAGTCAGTATCTTTTGCAGGTCTTTTTGCTTTTTCTGAGCTTCACTGACCTCTTCCTGATAGTTTGTTTCTTCGCGTTTCAGGTTTTCCTGTTCGGTAGTGCGTTGACTGAGTAAAGCGGTTTTTTCATGCCGCGTTTTTATGAGGGCTTCTTTCCGTTCTTTTAGTTTTGCGCTTTTATCCTTAATCTCTGAGGCCTGTTCTTTTCTCCATTCCGAGTAATCGCGCAGATAGCGTAGCCTCCGGTATGATTCTGTCAAAGATTTCCCAGAGAGAACAAACAGCATTTTATTCTCACTTTGGCGATTTTGAAGCATTCCGTCAATGGCTTTCGAGTAGTTTCTCTGCTTGTCTTTAAGCTCGGCTTCCAGTATTGTTATTTCGGCTTCAATCCGTTTCTCCTCTGCATTTATACCTGCTATTTCCTGTCCCAGAAGATCTAATACTTTTTGCCGCGAGAATATTTGATTGGATATAAGCTGTATCCTGTCCAGCAAGGTAGTAGTGCTTCTTTTAGTCTCTTTCAGCAGCTTGTCGGTATTCGATATTTCACGCAGGGCGTTCTTCCTTTGCTGTTCGAGTTCTTTTATTTTCGAATTTTGAGCGAAAGAACAAATGCTGATAAGGAGAATAAAGAGAAAAACTGCTACTCTCATTTCTTTTTGATATATGTGCCTATAAGATCAGAAAAATCCACTTTGGTGTATTTGGGTGATATGGAATTATCTATGCTGAAACTTTTGTCTATTTCCAATTTGTCATATGTGATATTAATATCGACACGTCTTTTTGCAACATCGACCTTAGCCTGCATGTTGGTCGGATATACCAGATTGTTGTCTTTGATGAAATCATTGTAAGACCATTGCAGGGTTATCTTTTTCTTTTCGTTGTAAATCAATGTTGACGCGATATGATTGGTGGCATCTACGGCAAAGTTGTATAATAAATCGCCTTTTCCTTTTGTTTTCAGCATATAGACATCGTTTACCGATGATATATCATACTTCTGAAAATCTTTTTCAGTTACTTCCCTATTGCCCGGAATAAATAGTTTATTGGTAAATAAAGCCTGCAAATTGTAGAAGTTAAAGTCGAAACTGGCAATAGCTTCCGAATCTTTGAAACGTTCGGCGATATATTGTTTTTTCATCCTGTCTACCATAAAGATACTATCAGGGGTGATGGTCAGCCTCATGGCTTCTCCTCCAAGGATTGGAATACGAATTGATA
Source organism: Dysgonomonas sp. UBA7710 (assembly GCF_002482385.1). Taxonomy (GTDB): domain Bacteria; phylum Bacteroidota; class Bacteroidia; order Bacteroidales; family Dysgonomonadaceae; genus Dysgonomonas. The sequence goes on from NZ_DLFW01000020.1 coordinate 50,480, forward strand.
CCTGCAAGATACTATCTTTTACCATTTTGAATACGGCGGGTACTTTTTGGGAAGAGTTTCCTGCCTTGAATTCGACATTCCCTTTAGTCGTTAGCGTTTTGAACTTAACTTGCGAAGATAACGCATCTTCAATTACCTGCTTATGCGATTTTTCCTCCAAAGTTCCACCGGTGGTAATTATTTTCTTCGATTTACAACTGCTTCCTGCAAATAATGCGGATATGATGAACAGTAGTATAGCTATTTTATTTAATCCGTTTAGGTTCATTATTCAGCAATAAAAGTTTTGGTTTCTATTTTCTTCTCAAGGGTTTTGGACTTGCTATCTCCTTTTGCTTTCGCTTTTTCCCAGTATTCCAAGGCCTTTTCAGGCTCATTCGTTTTATATAACACGTCGCCATAATGCTCCAGCACTTCAGCGCTGACCTCTTCCTTCTTTTCCTGGCTGTATTTTATTGCATTCTCGATATAAATTTTGGCAATTGTATAAGCTCCCTGTTCGAATAATACCCACCCATATGTATCGAGGTAGGTAGGATTTGAGGGCTCGGCTTTCACCGTAATACTACTCATCCGTTCCGCTTTGTCTAGATCCTTTTTTACTAAAGACAAATAATAGCTATAATTGTTCAATACGCCGAGATTATTCGGGTCATAGGAAAGTGCCTTATCATAGATAACAAAGGCGCTGTCTCGTTTTTCCAGCTGATAATAAAGGTCTCCTATCTGCCCGTAGAAATCAGACAGGAGTTTTGTGTTATTTTCGTCTACATACACAACCCCTTTTTGCAGGGCCGTGAGTGCATCCTTATAGTTCTCCTTCATATATTGGGAAACTCCCAGATAGAAATAGAACTGTGGCTGGTCGGTGATATAGGAAAGCGCTTGTTCGCATACCTTTATAGATAAATCGATACTGTCAGGGAAAGTGGTATACAACATCTGCTCCCACCCAACAGGGTTTGTGGGGTTAGCTTCTGCAAACAGCTGATATTGAAAACGGGATTCCTCCTTTTTATTCTGCATCATCAAAAGGTTTCCATACATCAGGTTGAGTTTCGGTTCCTGCGGATGCTGTATCATCAGGGTATCGAACAGGGCGTTAGCTGCCTGCGTATCTTTTTGAGTCCTTTGCAGCGTACCTACATACTGCGCGAGGATGGACAGTTTAGTATCAATGTCCATTTTAGGGCTAACAAGAGCAATGTGTAATTCGTTTTCTGCAGCATCCTTGTTCCCTATCTGCTGGTAGTATTCAGCCATAGATGAGATGAGGTAGGGATCATCGGGGTCAATCGATTTGGCACGGCTATAAACCATGTACGCTTCCTGTGGTTTCCCTGCCTGTAAATATAAATCCCCGAGAAGGATCTGGTATTTGATTTCGTGTGGATATTTGTCTATATATTTCTGTATTTCAGCAAAAGCCTGTTTCTCCTGCTTCATCATCGTATATAATTGGTACTTTTGCAGGCTTATTTTTTCGTTCATTCCCACTATCTGCTCTAGTTTGTCCAGCGTTGATATGGCACTTTTAAAAGTGCCATCCATACGGTATGACTCCGATAAGTAGATGTATAGCTCTGTATTATCCGGGTCTTTGGCAATCAACTTTTCGAATTGTTCTATTGCATCGCTGTATTGCTTAAATTCGAGGCACATGCTTCCGTATGCCATATTGTAATAGTAGTTGTCGCCATCGTATACCGTGGCTCTGCGATAATAATCGATAGCCTTATTTTTACTTTCAATGGAATTATAATAATTGCCGAGCTCATACAATACGTTTGCATTCGTAGAATCGATAGCCATACAGTATTTGAGGTAGTCGAAAACCGCATCGTATTGATTGGTAGCTTTGGCATTCATTGCTTCATAAAAGAAGTAGTCGAATTTACGGCTATCGTCAACAGAGAGCTTTGTTGTAATCGGACCGGATATTCCACTGTTTTGAGCAAAAGAGAAAAGATTACCTGCAATAACAAGTAAGACTAAATAAAAAACACGTGCTTTTTTATGCATATCAAAAATGACGTTTCTAAATATTACTGTTTGCCTGTGTGGCCAAAACCTCCCGCTCCGCGCTCTGTTTCGTTAATTGTCTCTACTTCGTCCCAAAGTACTTGCTCATGTGAAGCAATAACCATTTGACATATACGTTCTCCGTCGTTTATAACAAAATCATCATTTGATAAGTTGACAAGTATGACACGGATTTCGCCACGATAGTCTGCGTCGATAGTACCGGGTGAGTTTAATACCGTCAGACCGTGCTTGAAAGCCAGCCCGCTGCGGGGGCGTATCTGAGCTTCGTATCCTTGAGGTAATTCCAAATACAGGCCGGTTGGAATAAGAGTCCGCTCCAGCGGCTTCAATGTTACAGGTTCGGTAATATTTGCTCTCAGGTCCACTCCGGCAGAGTAAGGTGTTGCATATTCGGGTAGCGGATGGTGTGATTTATTTATAATTTTTACGTTCATCGTTTTAAAGTCATATATTTATATTGCTGCGAAATTAGTTAAATCTTTGCAATCTATTTAGCTAATTGATAAAAATTAAGATTTTAAAATGCTTGAAGTCATTTCGTTTCAAAATATTTTTCAAAAAAAGATTTCAAATGTTTTGTAATATTGAAAAAAGCTATATCTTTGCATCGCATTTGAGAGAAAATGCAACCCTAATAGGGCGTTTAGCTCAGCTGGTTCAGAGCATCTGCCTTACAAGCAGAGGGTCGGCGGTTCGAATCCGTCAACGCCCACCGAAAGGCAAAAAGGTCAAAAGCCACAAAATGCCAAACAAAGACATAAAGTCTGTTAGTCAGTAGATTAACGGACTTTTTTCTTTTTCATCGAGGCCAACAAAAGTCAAAGAAAGACAGTAGTGGAGTGAAAAATAAGTGACTGAATTTCAAAAATTAAAAGTCAGTCACTTTTTAACAAGTTACTCACTGGTTTTAAATGACTTACAATGACCTAACTTGGCTTTATTCGAGGTGCTGAATCTTTAAGCGATAGTCAATAATTTTGTCGAATCGTGAAAATTTTGAGTTATGAACAGTACCTATCGAATCCTTTTTTTAGTCAGAAGGAAGAATGTAAACAAAGATGGACTAACAAGTATCAGCGTTAGAATCTCTATTAGTGGAGATAAATCTGAGTTTAGCTCCCTGCAATTTGTAAAACCTGAAATGTGGAGCCAAACAGGCAGAGCAATCGGCAGAACAAAAGAAGCTGTAACGATCAATGATGCTTTAGATAAAATAAGGATAGCCTTAGACAAGCATTATAAGTCCATTCTTGAAAAAGATGGTTACGTAACAGCCGACAAAAATCAGATGTAGAAGCCAATATTCCATTATTGGAAATTCCTTTGAGCATTATTCGTAAATATAGGAAATTGGGAAGAGATAAATTGCTCCCGATGCACACTAACCAAAAGATCAATGAATACTTAAAAGAGATCGCAAATTTGTGCGGAATAAAGAAGAAGCTGACGACGCATTGCGCACGCCACACATTCGGAACGATTATGCTGACCAAAGGCGTATCTATAGAAAGTGTTTCTAAAATGCTTGGGCATACAAACATTACTACAACTCAGATTTATGCCAAGATACTAAATGAGAAGATTTATGTTGAGGTCAATAAGGTTAGAGGTGAGTTCGATGCTTTTCAAGAGTATTATAAACAAGCGAACTAAGTTTTCTTTCATCTGAACCACGAAGATATATCAAGAGAATAATTTAATCAAGGTCAAGTCCTTCGGATTTACTCAAAGAATCTTCCTTTCTCAGAAAGAGTATTTTTTGGCAAAACCTTGCTTTTATTATTCTCTTTTTAAAGGGTTGGTTTATCAGTTGGAAAGAAAAATATGTTCAATTAATAAGACTGCATTTTACCCTATTCTACTTTTAAGTAGCTGTAAATACAAGCTTGGTATAAAAAATAGAAGCATATGTATAATAGTTCGAATATCAATTATCATATGTACTACTTTAGCATTCTACCGACAATCTCAACAGTATATTGTATTACCTGAATAAGTTTTATTGCACTATGTTGAAAGAAGCGATAAGTATCGATGCAAAATATATACAAGAATTGCTTTCTTCAGGTCGAGGATTGGCAATTGAAGAACTAGTAGAAATAACCGGATATAGAAATGATTATATATGCCTCGTTCTTGGGTGGCTGTCAAAAGAGGATATCATCAGCTACTGGGAAACAGACGATGGATTGGTTATTAAGCTAAATGACAGAGCATAGTTATTGATCTTAATATCAGCACTATATCTATTTATTCAAGATTAAGGGTTCCCCCAGAATATATTGAAAAGAATTCTTTCTTATAAACCTCACCCAACGAGATTTCGTAACCACCAATAAATATACTGTGATGGTCAAATGATTCCACGTAGTTTGTATTTACTATATATGATTTACTTACACGTAAAAAGATATTCTGTGGCATCTTCTGATGAATATTCTTCAAATTCATTGCCGTAATAAGTTTTTGACTGGTTGTATATATGACAACATAATCTTTCAGGCCTTCAATATACCTGATATCAGAAAAATTGATTCTATGAAACCTGCGTTCTGATTTGACAATTAAAAAATCATCCGTTCCTCCTTCTATAATACTTTTTTCAGTATCATCCGACAGAAGGTTCTTATATGTTTCAGCCTTGTTTATTGCCTTTTCGAGTCGTTCTTTGGCAATTGGTTTGAGAAGGTAATCGATTGCATCCAGTTCATAACTATCCAATGCATATTGTGAATATGCCGTTGTAAAAATGATCAGAGCTTTCTTCGGCAGCTGAGCCGCAAATTCTAACCCATTGACCATTGGCATTTCTATATCGAGGAAAATAAGGTCTACATCATTTTCTTCTAAGAATATCAATGCACTTGGGGCATTAGAGAACTTTCCTAGTATTTCAACTTTGGATATTTCTCTTATCTGCGCTTGCAGTTCTTCTCTTGCTAGAGGTTCGTCGTCTACAATAATACAATTCATAGCGGAATTATCAATTTAACGTTATACTCTTTCTCTGAGACATCAATCTCAAGAGAATGGTTTTCTCCATATAAAAGTTCCAGACGTCTTTTTATATTTGCCAGCCCCAATCCATTACTTTTTCCTTTCGATGGAATATATTCAGGATCTATCGAATTAATACAGGTAAAATACAGTTTATCCTTTTCAACTACAATATTAATCCTAATGTAAGATTCAGTTCCAGTAATATTTATACTGTGCTTTACAGCATTCTCTACAAATGTGGTAAAAAGGTTCGGGGGAATAAATATGCTTCTGAAAATAAGGGGATCATCTTTACTCGGACTTATATCTACTGATAGGTTATCTCTCCTGAGTTTCTCCAAGTCGAGAAAGTTAGTGAGAAAAACAATCTCAGACTTAAGCAATATTTTTTCTTCATTATTTTCATATAATTGGTATCGAAGGAACTCCGACAATTTCATAATAACAATAATTGCTTTCTCCTGATCGGTACGCACCAAAGCTTTGATACCATTGAGCATATTAAATAGAAAATGAGGATTGATTTGATTTTGCAATTCACTCAGTTCCATTGTTAATGTAATATTATTCAGCTCAGTTATTTTTTCATTATCATGCACCCATCTTTGAAAGAGTTTTATCATCGTGGTCACTAATATAACAGCTCCGATTGTGATTATACCTTGATAGGCATGTTCGTTCCCTGAATTTTGGTTAGAGTTTAGAGGTTGTATCGGATTGAAAAAATTATCAAAGAAAAATCTCATGATAAGGAGATCAATTTGTACGATCAGGAACAACAATAATATGTAAATGATATACCGATTTTTAAAGAAGAATCGGGGTACCAAAATATTCATATTGACATAAAATGTTATTATCATAACAATATAGACAAAGAATAATCGAATATATCTGTAAATACCTGAATGCTCTGAAAACTGACCGGAACAGAATATAAGGATGAAAACTCCCAATAAGAGTACTACATGCCGTAGTAACCTATATCGGGGATTAACCATTAATTGGAGAATCTTTGTATTCTTTATTACAATCGGTGCATGCCCCATATATTCTATAAAAATAAAATTTAAACAAAGATAAAAGAATAATATCCCTGTTATCTAAATATTATACGAAACAACCTGATAGATATACAAAATCCGAATTAGAAAGCAGACTAAAAAGGCTTTAGTATAAAATGAAGCAGGTTTGGTATAAAATAAAAAAAAGGTTTTAGCATTATCTCTTTCTTTGCCACGTGATAATATTTAGCGGGCAATATACTCATCTTATTTAATAACATATTTATGGAAGTGTTTAAAAGAATGGTCTTAGTCCTTAGCATTCTAATTCTCTCTATTCAATCTTTCTCTCAGAACAATGACAGTATACCTCCAATAGTAAAAGAAGGCTTGCACCCTTCTCAGAGAGCTGCGGCTATTGCTGCCGCAAAATTCACGATAGCTCGCCCTTTAAACATCGAGTTTACTCAATTGATGCCATATAACTTCACCCTGAAGGACGGAAACAATTCATACCCTGAAAGCAAAGTCAAAGGACTATCACAAGCAAAAATCAACACCAATATCAATATTATAAAGAAAAAGAATTGGCTTTTCGGGACTACTCTCGGATATAATTATATCTCGGCAAAAGCTGATATGACAGAGTCTTTTTCGCAAACAACAAAGAATGTCGATAATGATTTTCATTATTTCCATGCGGCAGCTAATATTACTTACATATCAACCTTGTTCAAAAAAAGGACAGTTTTTACCTCCAGTATAATTGTTGATGGTAGTGAGAAGCATTTTGAGCGTATAAGAGGATTGCTATCAGGTACAATGGTGCTCAAAGCGAATGAACGGACAAAAATGAGTATTGGGTTTGCAATTCCCATCGATCCACTGTCTGAGGTACCTTTCATCCCGACTTTCTCATATGAACATAAACTCAGAAACGGACTCATAGTGGATATTCTCCTTCCAAAAAATCTGTATCTGAGAAAACATGTCTTCGATAATGGCAGATTTTCATTAGGCGCAGAAATGGATGGAACAACCTTTTATCTCTATAATATAGACGGTACGGATCAAAAGTATCAGTACAGGCAATTGGATATCAATTCCGGATTTGTTTATGAACATCTTATTGCAAACTCCTTTCTGGTTACTGGTAAAACAGGTGTGAGATTCACTCCGTCAGGCAGATTGTTCAGAAAGCAGGATTCATATAGTGATCCTGTATTGAAAATGAGTGCTGATCCGGCATTCTACGTTAATATTGGGATATCATTTAGTCCGTCTTCGCTTATTGGTAAGAAAAAATAATATTATCTATAAAAAGAGGTGAATCCATTTTCAACATATGAATATGATTTGGACGGAACGGTTATTAATTATATCATTGAGGAATTACAAACTATGAAATGCTACATGCTTATGAAGACTTTATAGAATAAGCACAAACCTTAAATCAAACCGAAATAGATAATCCAACCGTCTATCGGTTATTAAATTTTACTTATATAGAGTATCAATTATTACGAACACAGGTTTTATACGAGCAGGGAAAAAATGCGTTAAAAAAACTGTATTTACAAAAAGGAATTTTGCTGCTTGACTCTGGGATAGAGCTTCTAAAGCTACAAGTTTGGCAATACCGATTATTATTCTCTGAAATAAACCAATCTACAAGAACAGAAATATATTTTATCCCTAAGTTGAAAGGTTTAGGGATTGACAATATGGGAGAATTTGCTGTTAGCCTTAAACTGTCTGATCAGTTCGTCTATGAAAGAGGTAAACCCGTCACTTTCATTGATATATCTAAAGCCTTGTATTTTCTCAAAAATTTTCTCGCTCGTGAAGATCGGAATGGAAAGACAAATGAATTTTAAGACGACTGATATTTAACCGTTTGCAAACTAATCCTAGAGAAATCTTATTTATAATTATCGCAAAAAAAAATTACTTACTGAATAATTCCTTTCTGTGATTAGTTCCCCATATGTGTAATTCCTTCATTATTCCTTCTAAAGTTTTACCATACGACCAAGCGTAATTTTATAAAAACGAAAGAGCCCGGGCCCGGACTCTTTCAATGTCGATGCATCACTGCATTAAGAGTGTGTTTGTATGAATTGGATGCAACATTATAAGGAGTGTATCCTGTCCCCTATTTCATAAATTGCTATTAATTACTCCATCCTGCATTTTGTTGGGCGGCCAAAGTTGGGTTACGTACCAAATCATTTACAGGAATAGGCCATAAGAATCGCTTATCTGAATATGGAATAAGCGGTCTGCTTGGCGAAAACCATGCAGATTTAACTTCACCTCCAACAACAAAATTTGCCTTGCCTTTAGCCCGTGCATAATCTATTTTTGCAGGAATACCTCCGGATGGAGAAAGATCGTCATTTGCCAAACGTTGTATATCTTCCCAGCGACGGCCTTCACCATGGAACTCTATGCGTCTTTCCCATAAAATAGCATCAAGAAAAGCCTTCTTAGTAGCAAAGTTACTTGCCGTATATGCCTGAGTTGCCGGGGTTGCCAACGAACGGTTTCTTACGGCATTTAATAATTCGAGAGCCAAAGCATCGTTCCCTCCTTTTCTAAGAACGGCTTCCGAATAATTTAAAAGTACCTCTGCATAACGCATAATAGGGGCATATTCATCTCTCGTCTGAACATTCTGATATTTATCGCAATAATAATAATCGTAAGCTGAACTGTAATATAGCAGATCACGACGCTTGTCATCAGCAAGCCAGAATGATGTATTATACAAGGTAGGTGACGATGTTACTATAGCGCGACCGCTTGGACGGGCCGACATCATAGCAGCCATGGCTCCGTTCACACTGGCCTCATCGTCCGCACTGTTTTCAACAGAGAAAATAGATTCAGTATTGCTGGCAAAAGATAGGAATGGGGTAGCTGGAGAAGCTTCGAGTTTGTAACCTCCTATTGCACTCTCGAAAGGAGCGGTTGTACCCGGTACAAGTTTTTTCGCTTCATTTATCACATTATCCCAATCGCGTTTATGAAGATAGACACGTGTCTTAAGAGCAATTACGGAACCTTTTGATGCGCGGGTAATACCGTTTACGCTATTTTTGTCATTCCCAGAGAAAGAACTCTCCGCATCATTAAGGTCTTTGAGTATTTGTGCATAAGTGTCAGTAACCGACGAACGGCCTATTTTTAAAGCTTCTTCAATTTCCGCCGGAGTATTAATAGCTGTCAGATAAAGAGGCAAACCATAATTATTATTAGCATCTACATTTACCGGATAAGCGAAATGTATCAACAGTGCATGATAAGTCAAAGCACGAAGAAATAATAATTCACCTTTGTACGATTTCCCTTTTTCTTCACTTATAATATTATTCTCGATAGCACCTTCAATCCCTCTTATTACTGTATTAATGCGGTTGATAGCTTCGAATGAGGCTTCCCAGAAATATTGATTATTCGCAGTGGAAGGTGTATAAGTCGATGAATAAGTAATGTCATAAAAAACTGCTGTGAGATTCATATCTTCTCCCCGCATTTCACCCTGTATAATACTTGCGGCTCCAAAAGGATATCCTCTCGAATAAGAACCATTATACAATCCGCATTGTATAGCATCATAAGCGCCGATCACAGATAATTCGCAACGTTCAGGCGTTTCATAAGCCGTGATATCAGTCAGTTTATCGACCGGAGAAAGGTCGATCACATCCTTTTCACATGAAGTGAAGATCAAAGCCGCTACAATAGTAAACAGGCTTATTGTTATTTTTAATATCTTATTTTGTAACATAATCGGTATCTGTTTTTAAACTTGAATTAGAATGTAACATTTGCGCCCAGACTGAAAACACGTTGTTGCGGCATACCATCCCAGTCTGTTCCTCTGCGTGTCGATGTTTCCGGGTCGAGTCCTGAGTATTTTGTAATGGTAAACAGATTCTGAGCTTGCACATATAAGCGTATTTTTGTCATATCCAGTTTCGAAACCAGATTTTTAGGTAGAGTGTATCCCAGAGATAGGTTTGTCAGTTTCAGGAAGCTGGCGTCTTCAACGAATCTTGAATCGGCAGAACCTGTATTAAATAATACCTGGCTATCCCCGTAACCGATTTTCGGAATTTGTCCATCACCCGGTTTGTCCGGACTTTGCCATCTTCCGAGAACGATTTTACCATTATTCGAAAAGTCCATATTTAATAATGACTCCTGAGCAGAAGCATTCATTAATTTATTTCCTCCTGAAAAACGGAAGAAAACATTCAGGTCAAAATCTTTATAAGTAAAGGTATTATTAAAACCACCGTACCATGTCGGTAATGACGACCCTAATATTTTCCGGTCTTTGGTCGGTGATAATGAAGATGCTTGTGAAACATCACCGGGGTTTGCCGGATCATAAACTTTATAATCATAATCTCCGAAGGTATCGAATTGAACCAGCGATCCGTCTCCTTTTACCCAAATAGGATTTCCATTGACTTTATTTACACCATAAAATTCATAGCCATAAATAGATTCGAATGATTTCCCTTCCTCATTTATGGTATATCTGTTAATTATCGGCTCATGGTTGACCAACTCAACTACTTTATTGGATACAGTTGTGAAGTTAATATCTGTTTTCCATGTAAAGGTTCCTATAACAGGTGTGCCTCCGATAGTAATCTCAAATCCCGTGTTTTTGATTTTACCTCTGTTGTCATAATAACTGTTACCCGGAATTCCTAAAGTCGGAGCAGTCGGAACTTCCAGCACCAGGTCTTTCGTATTCTTATTAAAATAAGCCAGTTCAAAAGACAGACGATTATCAAGAAGGCTTCCATCCAATCCTATATCATAAGTTGTTGTAGATTCCCATTTCAACCTGTTATTACCCATATTGCTCCAGGCAATACCGGTTTGCGCACCATAGCGTTTTGCAGAATATGTTCCTAAATAAGGGAAATTATTGGAGCCAAGATCAGAGTTCCCGATAGTCGCAAAGCTGGCTCTCAGGCGTAAATCATCGAACAACTCATTTAATGACGAGTTAACCCAGAAATTCTCCCTTGAAGCACGCCAGGCGAGAGAGCCGCCGTAGAATGTCCCCCATCGGGTGTCTTTCGGTAATTTGGACAGGCCGTCCCTACGGACAGAACCACCAATATAATACTTGCTGTCGTAATTGTAATTGGCCCTGAATAGATAGGAAGCCAGACCATTATATGTTTTGCTTCCCGAAACGCTTTTATCACCGAATGTTCCGGTAATGATGTGATCGGAGAAAAATTTATCCGACAATTGAGTTACATCTGCATACAGGTATTCGTAATCGGTATGAGTATACTCCTGAACGGCAGTAAGGTTCAGATTGTGAAGCGCGTTGAAAGTCTGATTGTAAGTCAATATATTTTGCCAGTTCCAATTGTAAAAAGTAGCTCTGTTATCCATCATCAGACCCCCATATCCATATCCGTCACCCGATTCACTATTCCATTTTGTGAAATCATTAAGGGTAGTATAATCGATACCAGCCTGTGTGCGGAATGAAAGACCTTTCGCAAGAGTGACTTCTGCAAATCCTCCCCCGGTAATATGAAGGCTCTGTGAGCGGTTCACGTTATTGTCCATAGCCCATACAATGTTCTGGATTCCATTATCTATGTATACTTTGTTAGCACCGCGTCCCAAAGCCTTCCTGTTGGCCGCATCGATATTATATCCTGTAATATCATCCGGATTGAATACAGAAACATTCGGTAACATACGCACGCTTGCAAAGCCAACGCTTCCCAAAGAATTTTCTTCATTCATCACTCCCTCCAGAGTAGATTTCGAAGCAGATACATTAATACCCAGTTTCAACCAACTATTTGCAGTTTGTGTCAATTTGGCATTAACGGAATAGCGTTCCTGTTCATTATTTCTTATAATACCATTCTGATTGGTATAACCCAATGAGGCGTAATACTGGCTTTTTTCAGTACCTCCACTGGCGGCAAGTGTATGAGTTTGTTGAAAACCTGTTTGAAATATATAATCGTTCCAGTTTGTATTAACCCCGTTAGGATCTAATACCGCAGGGCCTTCCGAGTCCCAGTTCGAATATTTTTCATTCGCTATTTCTACAAATTCCGTAGCGTTCAGGAGGTCATGAAGCTTTGTTGGAGAAGCCCAGCTGGTCTGAACATCATAAGTTACTTTGGTCTTAGATTTTCCTCCTGATTTTGTGGTGATTAGCACAACGCCATTAGCCGCCCTTGAACCGTAAATTGCAGTTGCCGCACCATCTTTTAATACTTCATACGATTCAATGTCATTCGGATTGATTTCCGCAAGCGGGTTATACCTGCCATATAATTCCTGTTTCTGCCCTGATGTAACAGGTATACCATCAATTACGATCAGGGGTTGGGTTCCCGACGAAATCGTACTAAACCCGCGAATATTGAATGTAGGAGCCTGACCTAACATTCCGTTCGGAGTCGTAACCTGTACTCCGGCTGCGCGACCGGCTAGCTGAGATTCAAAAGACGGAGTAGCCAGATTACTAATGTCGTCTCCACTGACTCTTGCAATAGCACTTGTTACATCTTTTTTCTTTTGGGTACCATATCCGACAACGACTACTTCGTCCAAAACTTTATCGTCATTTTCCATTATCACCCTCATACCCTGAGCAGGTTTGGCTTCGACTGTTTGCATTCCCACCAATGAAAATACCAGTGTATTGCTTCCAACAGGCACATTAATAGAAAACTTTCCGTCTAAATCGGTTACTGTACCTACGGTAGTTCCTTTTACTACAACTGAAGCACTTATCACTGGCTCGCCGTTACTATCTACAACAGTACCGGAAATCCTCGTTGTCTGTGCTACTGTAAATCCGACGCTTAGTAATAAGCAGGATAAAATTAACACTACTCTTTTCTTCATACTTGATCCACAATTTTATTAATATTAATACCAGCATACCCGTGAGGTTCGCTTTTTATTTTTATAGAGAGATAGGCTAGTATCGTCCCATATGCAGTAAGCCATGCAAGGCCGGAATCTAAATATCCCAGCCGAAGAACAAAAAATCCCTGTACAGTCCGGAAAAGACTGTACAAGGATTGTACTTTAAAAAAAGTTATATATTTTTTATTTCTTAATAAATTGTGTGTGTCTCTCTCTCTCTCTCTCTCTCTCTCTCTCTCTCTCTCTCTCTCTCTCTCTCTCTAGCAAAATAGCACTAACTCCCAAATTTTCAAGAAGAAAAATGTGATTTAATGTTGTATATTTTGATAATTTCTGCACCTTTAGATTCATTGCCAAACACTACTTTTATAAGAAGAATTACAATAATCAATTTTTTCAGATTGTAAATTTATATTATTTTCTATAATAAAACACAAAAAAGATAATAAAATATAAATTAAAACACAAAAAAGTTCATTATTTAAGATAAACAGCACAAATTGTCAAAGTGAAATTGTTACTGCTCTTATATATTTCAACTTGTTTATTCAGTCTGGAATAACTGAAGTTTCTGTCGATGTCAGAGCCTTTGAAAAAATAATCTCCTTTTTTGAAGGATATACCTTGTATTCATCGCTTTGAGGTATTCTTTTGTCAATTGTACCATAAATTAATCTGTTAGTTGAGGCTATCTTCCTTTGAGTAACCGAGCGGTATTGCCATATTATATAGATCAGTTGTATCCAGAATGTGTGTGTTTAGAATGCCTTAAAGATATGAAAGCAAGTTTTTATAAACAAGGATTAGACGAAATCGGGTGGATAGGTAAGATTCTTACAGATAAATTGGAATAGCTCTTGAATATTTTACTTCTCCGATTACGAAAATGCTATGCAAACTTCCTATACAATCAATCTCACCCAAAGTATTTAAAACAAAATCCTGATAATGTTTCATGTTCTGAACATAAATTTTCATCATAAAATCATAATCTCCGGAAATATTGTAACAGTTGGTTATTGTTTCAATCTTATCTATTGCCTTCATAAATGAAGCCCCATTTTTCCGGGTATGTTGTTTCAATTTTATACTACAAAAGACAATTAGATTACATCCTAATTTCTCGGGGTCTAATTCTGCGGTATAGCGTTTGATATAACCGTCTCGCTCTAACCGTCTTTGACGTTCAAAAACAGGAGTTGGTGATAAATTTACCATTTCGGCAATCTCTTTTGTTGTTAGCTTTGCATTGTCTTGCAAGATCTTCAATATCTTAATATCTGTAGCATCTAATTTTTCCATAGATAGAAATTCTTTAAATATGTCTGTTTGAAGAATAAAAATCCATCAAACTGCCCTTTTGTTCTCAAAGTTAGAATATATATCTAAATATTATATGCTGATAAGAAAATATAACTAATATTTATACCTTTGTTTAGATAAATATTTCAATATGAAGCTCTTTTGTTTTATTTCAGCAATCAAGAGGTGCCTCGTAAAATAGGAGAATAGGAAATCTTGTGCAAATCATGAGCTGTCGCGCAACTGTAACCACTTATAAAGATTCTGTTTAGTTTATCCACTGTTCCAATATAGGGAATGGGAAGGAAAGCAGAATTGTGGAAGTCAGGAGACCTGCCTTTAGATTAAAGAGTAAAGATAGAGCCTTTAATTTTTCATAATTTAAATTTACAAAAAATGAAAACGAACATTCTTGGTTATCCGCGTATTGGTAGCCATCGTGAATTAAAAAAGGCCTGCGAAAATTATTGGGCAGGAAAAATCAGTGAAGAACAATTGCTCGAAGAAGGGGCATCGATCAGAGTCTTAAACTGGTATTTGCAAAGAGAGTATAAAACAGACTTCATTCCCTCGAATGATTTTTCATTCTATGACCATGTTTTAGATCTTACTCTTTCATTAGGAGCCATACCACAACGATACATACCTCTATTAAGTAAAAAGACAGATCTTTATTTTGCAATGGCTCGTGGGTATCAAAAAAACGCCCATGATATCATTGCAATGGAAATGACAAAATGGTTCGACACAAATTATCATTACATTGTTCCCGAATTTACAAAAGAACAACAATTCTCGCTATTCCATAATAAAGCTCTAGAAGAATATAAAGAAGCCAAAGCTTTGGGTATTGAAACAAAACCTGTAATTATCGGCCCAGTTTCTTTTCTCTTATTAGGCAAAGAAAAAGAGTCTGGATTTGACAAATTAGATATAACAGAACGCCTTGTCCCTGTTTACACCCGGATGTTGAAAGAGTTGGAAGACGCCGGAGTAGAATATATTCAAATAGATGAACCATTCTTATCTATGGATATAGAAGAAAAAGCTAAACAGCTATATCCAATTGTCTATCAGCAAATAAAAGATTCTTGTCCAAAATTGAAAATAATACTCACTACATACTTTGAGGGGTTAAAGGATAATACAGAATTAGCTTTGAGCTTACCTTTTGATACACTTCATGTTGATTTGGTTCGTTGTCCGCAGCAATTGGATACCATTCTAAATTTATTTTCTTCTGATAAAAAACTTTCTTTAGGTATTGTTGATGGGCGTAATATTTGGAAAAATGACTTTGAAGCATCTCTGAAAATGATACAAAGGGCATCAGACCAATTAGAACGAGATCGTATTTTTATTGCAGCGTCATCTTCTTTCCTGCATGTGCCATGCGATTTGGAGTTAGAGACAAAGGAAAATATATTGACCCCTGAAATTAAACAATGGATGGCATTTGCCGAGCAGAAAGTAAAAGAACTGGCAACCTTGAAAGAGTTATTACAAGAAAGGCCATCAAATCAGACTTTAGAAAAATTAGAAGCTAATAAAAAATCTATTCGGAAGAAGCAAAGTTCGAGTTTGATACATAATGCGGATGTTAAAAAACAATTAGAGAATATATCTGCAGATGATAGCAGACGCAAAAATCCATTTGCTATCCGTCGTAAAAAACAACAAGACATATTGAACTTACCATTATTCCCGACAACAACAATCGGCTCTTTTCCCCAAACAAAAGAAGTTCGTTCGTGGAGAGCACAGTTTAAGAAAGGAAACTTGTCTGAAAAAGAATACAATGATCTGCTTCGGGCTGAAACTCAAAAAGCTATTCAGTGGCAAGAAAGTATTGGATTGGACGTGTTGGTACATGGCGAATTTGAACGTAACGACATGGTTGAATATTTCGGAGAACAATTG
The DNA here is from genome assembly GCF_002482385.1 of Dysgonomonas sp. UBA7710. Classification (GTDB taxonomy): domain Bacteria; phylum Bacteroidota; class Bacteroidia; order Bacteroidales; family Dysgonomonadaceae; genus Dysgonomonas. The sequence continues at coordinate 66,694 of NZ_DLFW01000020.1, forward strand.
GCCGGGTTTACATTCTCTCAAAATGGTTGGGTACAAAGCTATGGTTCACGCTGCGTAAAACCTCCCATCATTTATGGTGATGTCTCACGCCCCGATCCTATGACTATATATTGGACTACCTATGCTAATGCCCTTACGGACAAACCTGTGAAAGGGATGTTAACTGGTCCTGTAACTATTCTACAGTGGTCTTTTGTGAGAAACGATCAGCCTCGTTCCGAAACTTGCAAGCAAATTGCATTGGCCATAAGAAAAGAAGTTGACAATCTGCAACAGGCAGGAATCAGTGTAATTCAGATAGACGAACCCGCTATCAGGGAAGGACTACCTTTACGAAAAAAAGACTGGAAAATTTATCTTGACTGGGCCGTTAATTGTTTCTGCTTATCGGCGAGTGTTGTTAATGACGAGACACAGATACATACACACATGTGTTATTCAGAGTTTAATGACATCATTGAATATATTGCACTGATGGATGCTGATGTAATTACCATCGAATGCTCCCGATCGCAAATGGAATTGCTGGATGCTTTTGCTGAATTCAAATATCCAAATGATATCGGTCCCGGAGTATATGACATTCATTCCCCTCGTATACCATCTGTTGAGGAAATGGTTAACCTGATAAGGAAAGCAGCAAAAGTAATCCTTTCAGAGCAACTGTGGGTAAATCCCGATTGCGGATTAAAGACAAGAGGTTGGAATGAAACGAAGACTGCCCTCACAAACATGGTAGAGGCAGCAAGAATATTAAGAAAAGAGATCAATTGAACGTAACTAAACTAACCATGAAGATAAAATGCTCATGGTTAGTTTTATTTTTATTCCTTTTTCCAGTGAATAATACCAATATGTTCGTCTGATGAAATTATCCATTCCTATCAGATCAAAATATACTTAAAATGACTTATTGAAAACTTGACCTCTTATTGAAAGAGATTAATATCTTTGTCTGGATTTTGGTATCATGCTTCCGATCCACGGAAAAATGAAAGAGGGAATCAGGTGCAAATCCTGAACAGTACCCGCTGCTGTAAGTTCCGCCAGAAATCTTTGAACAATACTCAAATCCACTGTTCGAATAAGAATGGGAAGGACGGTTCAAAGATGGAGATACGACCAGCAAAAGTGATTTACTGATAGAGTTGGAGAAAGATATATAAAAACAAGTTTATTCAAATAGTTAATTGAATACTCGAGTTCAGTTGATTTATATAATTAATCAGTTATCAACTATTATAATTTATATTAGAGCTTTCTGAAGAAAAAAACATCCCTTTTTCTAAATCCCGAGCTTTTTTACTTTCTGAACAAAAGCAAATTCAAAAGAGATTACATGAAATGGAGCCGCTGTATAATGGAAAGTCTTTTGCTTATACGGGCACCTGACAGTATTGCACGGAAGGAATGCATCATACCGGAAAACAGGGCTTACTGCCATCCAGAGTTGATACGCCCGTCATTAGATTCACAATCAAAAGAGTGTCTTGGGTTTCTACAATAGCAAAAAGTGACGTCCATATTTATTTAGAATATCTTTATATACAAATTTCTTTTCTCCTTTATTTAACACGTTTGAAAATATATAAAAAGTCATTGGAAAGATTTTTTATATCAAACTTTTCTTACCTTTGTGCCGTCTTGGTGATTCAACCTCTTATCGGAGGAAAGAATTGAAAAGGGAATCCGGTGCAAGTCCGGGACTGTCCCCTCAGCTGTAAGTTCCGTCAATGGGATTTTGCAATCAAATAGTCACTATTTTGTAAAAATGGGAAGACTGCAAAATCCGGAACAAGTCAGAAGACCTGCCAAGGTAGTCGTTGTCTTATGTTTCGGGGTAGAGGAACATTAGAAATGCACTTTTTATTAATCACAATTTTGGATACTTGGTATCCGCAGTATTTAGGCATATGCAAAATGAATGATTTGCATAGACGTGTTTTGGCATAGGTAATACTTTTATTATCCTGTTTTGCTTTTTCGGGTAATAGAATTACCTGATGAGGATATGTTATATTTTAACATATAGCTTTTTACGTCCATGCCCGAATGAAATAGACTGTTATAAAAACATTAATAAATATATGGTATGCAGCTATTTAAATTAAAAACAAGGCTCCACGAGTTCAATTCTTTCATGCAATTTGCGAAAGAATTTGATCTCGGACCAAATGACTTGGTGATAACCAATGAGTTTCTTTTCACTCCATTTATGAAACCGCTTAATCTCTCCTGCCATTATATTATGCAGGAAAAATACGGATTGGGTGAACCCTCGGACGAAATGATGAACAGTATTTTGAAAGATGTTCAAAATATTAACTATGACCGGATTATCGCAGTAGGTGGCGGAACCGTGATCGATATATCCAAACTCTTTGTCCTTAAAGATGTGGATGATGTCTGTGATGCTTTTGAAAGAAAGATACCAATCGTAAAAGATAAACAATTAATCATTATACCTACCACTTGCGGTACAGGAAGTGAAGTGACTAACATCTCTATCGCTGAGCTGAAATCGAAACATACAAAATTAGGCTTAGCGGACGATGCGTTATTGGCAGACGAAGCTGTCTTAATTCCTGAATTACTAAAAGGACTTCCTTTCAGGTTCTATGCCGCTAGTGCTATCGATGCCCTCATACATGCCGTAGAGTCATATTTGTCTCCCAAAGCAACTGCTTACAGCCAGCTATTCAGTAAAGAGTCAATCCGCATTAGTCTTGATATCTTTCGCAATATCGCTATGCAGGGAGAAGAATATCGTTTCACCCGGCTGAGAGATATGCTTATAGCAAGCAATTACGCAGGCATTGCTTTCGGGAATGCCGGAGTGGGTGCTATACATGCTCTCTCCTATCCCCTTGGCGGAACATATCACGTACCTCACGGGGAAGCCAATTACCAGTTTTTTACCAAAGTGCTGCACGTATATCAACAGAAAAAGCCGGGAGGAGATATTATAGAACTCAATCAGATACTCGCTGACGGCCTACATGTATCGACCTATAATGTTTACGAACAGTTAGATTACATTCTGGGAAGAATGCTCCCTAAAAAAACACTCCGGGAATATGGAATGACTGAATCCGATATAGAGACATTTACCGCTAACGTTGAAAAAACACAACAACGATTGCTAGCAAATAATTATGTCGCATTTGCTCGGGAGGACATAAGAGGAATATTTCGAGAACTATATTAAAAATAAAAACAATGGAAATTAAAGAAATGGTTGTTGCTGCCAGGAAAGCACAGGTTATCTATGACGAATATTTCGATCAGGAAAAAGCAGATCTTGTCGTAAGACTTACTGCAAAAGCAATGTTCGACAATGCTGATGATTTAGCCCATCGTGGACATACCGAAACCGAAATGGGAAATTACCAGGACAAAAGAGCCAAGGTCTTGAATAAGTCAAAAGGCTTATGGCAAGACCTGAAAGGAAAGAAATCAATGGGGATTATCGGCATCGACGAAGTTACAAACTTGATTGAGATAGCAAAGCCGATCGGCGTAGTGGCGGGTATCATCCCGATGACTAATCCGGTGGTCACCATCATGTCAAAAGTAATGTTTGCATTGAAAACTAAAAATGCGATTATTATCTCTCCACATCCCAAAGCAAAAAACACTTGTATACATACGGTAGACCTTATTAGAAAAGCTGTTTGCCCTCATGGTGTACCGGAAGATTTGATTCAAATAATAGAAGAACCAACACTAGACAAAACACAGGAACTGATGAGAGAATGTGACGTAATTGTTGCAACAGGAGGTATGCCTATGGTTAAATCGGCATATTCTTCGGGAAAACCATCTTTCGGTGTGGGTGCAGGGAATGTACAGGTGATTCTGGATCGTTATATTGATTTGGACGACGCAGCGGAAAAGGTAATCACCGGACGTAGTTTTGACAATGGCATTATCTGTTCAGGTGAGCAGAGTATCATCTATCCAAGAGCGGAGAAGTCTGATGTTTTCGAAGCCTTTGTTCGCCATGGTGCTTATTTTGTACCGGAAACGGATCGGGAGAAATTAGTAAATACATTATTTATAAACGGAAATATCAATCGTGATATCGTAGGGCAGGATGTATTTGTTATTGCTCAAAAAGCTGGAATATCGATTCCGGGAACCACAAGGGTAATGATCGTCGAAGCCAAGGGTATCGGAAAAGAGGATATTGTCAGCAAAGAAAAAATGTGTCCTGTACTTGCAGCCTTTCCCTATGATTTTTTTGAAGAGGCTATTCAAATTGCCAAAACAAATTTAAATATGGAAGGAAGTGGACATACAGCAGCTATTCATTCAAACAACCAAGCAAATATAATTAAAGCAGGAAGCGAGTTATCTGTTTCCCGTCTTATTGTTAATGCGCCAAGTGCAACAACGGCCGGAGGATCATTACAAAACGGCTTACCTGTAACCAATACGTTGGGTTGTGGTAGCTGGGGGAATAATTCCATATCTGAAAATTTCACATACAAACACCTTTTAAACATCACTCGTATAGCTCCGCTTTCTACGCGTATGCGTGTACCTACGGATGAAGAAATATGGCATTCGTAAGAGATGTTCTATATGTATGAGCCTTACCGGCCCCGGGGCTAATGCTCATTTCCCGGGGCTGGTATTTTATAGATTAAAAAACAGAAATAAAAAAATGGAAAAAGAACAATCCGTCAGATTATATATGTTCAATACAGGAGTATTGAAATGCAGAGAGAATAATATTAAGATGAATGCATCCTTAACCCCATATGAAATACCTGTACCTTGGTTCCTTATTACACACCCCAAAGGAAATATCATCATCGATGGAGGAAATGCAGTAGAATGCGCTACAAAAGCCAGAGAGTACTGGGGAGACATTTGTGATGTATATTGGCCCGAAATGGCAGAAGAGGAGGGGTGTTATAATACAGTAAAGAACTTAGGAATTGATCCTGACTCCATAAAATATGTATTACAATCACATTTACATTTAGATCATACAGGTGCAGTCGGAAGATTTGCAAATGCAACACATATCGTACACCGTAAAGAATATGAATATGCTTATACAGCCGATTGGTTTGCAAAGGGTGGTTATATAAGGAATGATTTCGATCGGCCGAATCTTAATTGGGACATCATCAATATTAACAACCATGATATATATGATATTATGGGAGATGGTAGCGTTATTATGGCTCCAACCCCTGGCCATTCGCCCGGACATTGTAGCTTTATCGTTAACTTACCCCAAAGTGGTTCTATTATTTTAACAGCTGACGCAGCTTATACAACGGATCATTGGGAAAACAAAGTCTTGCCCGGATTTTTGACTTCTGCTCAGGATACCGCCCGGTCTGTAGCCAAACTAAGAGCAATTGCCAACCGAACAAATGCATTGGTAGTAACAGGGCATGATCCAATCAAATGGACTGAATTAAAAAAAGGTTTTGCTGATTTTTATAAATAATTTAGGTTAATACTTTTATAGTATTACAAACACTTTTTGAAAATTAAGGATTTACAAGGTGTCGTAAATCCTTTTTATATAGACTAAAAGATATCAATATTCTTCTTTATTAGTATATTTTACAAAAAAAACAATACCTTTGCGCTCGATTATGGTGAATCATTTACATCCTGTAAATTGATGAGAGGGAATCCGGTGAAAATCCGGAACAATACCCGTTGCTGTGATCCCATCTTTATATTTAGACAAATATGAAGAGATTACAATCCTCAGCCACTGATGAATATCGGGAAGGCTTGTGAGTTGGGAGAGTCAGAAAACCTGCCTTAATCATATTAAATCATTAGTCCCGGGGTTAGGACATGATTAAGAAATGATAAAATCATTTCCAATATATTTATTATAACTATGAAACCAAAGTATGCGTTTATTGCATTGTTCTTGGTGTGCTTGTCTGTGAGCGGAGGGCTATGTGCTCAAAACATCCAGAACCAAACACCGGATCAGACTACAAGAACTTTAAGCTCTATTGCTATAAAAGGACAAGTTGTCGATAATATTAGTGGCAGGGGAATCCCATATGCAACCTTATTTGTCAAAAACTTAGATATTGGGGTATCTTGTAATGAAGATGGATATTATGAACTGAATTTACCGGATTCATTAAGCTATGAAGTAATTGTTCGTTCTACAGGATATCAGGAAAAAATACAGGATATCGGATCTTCTTCAGCTTCTATATATGAAAAAATAAAATTGACACAGAATACACATAACTTACAAGAAGTTGTGGTTACAGGGACCCGAACAGAAAAAACATTAGCTAATACTCCTGTCTTAACCCGTGTGATATCTTCCTCGCAATTACTCCAAAATGATTTTGAGAATATCATGGACGCTTTGGAGTATAATATCCCAGGATTACAATTCAACAGTGACCCTCGTGGAGATAATATACGCATACAGGGCCTTGAGAATAAATATATCCTTATTCTTGTCGATGGAGAGCGTCTATCTAATACTCCCGGAGGACCGATTGATTTTGAACGTCTGAGTATGTCGAATGTTAAACAAATTGAAGTGATTAAAGGAGCTGCGTCAGCCTTATATGGGTCTAGCGCAATTGGCATGACAATAAATATAATAACTAAAACTCCTGAGAGAAAATTAGAGGGATGGGCTAAAGCCCGTTATTCAAAGTTTAACGATTTGGTATTTGATGCTAGTGTTGGTACTAAATTCAAGAATATAACTTCCCAGACTTTGTTTTATAGAAACTCTTACGATGGATATGATCTAACACCTGAAACTCCACAAGCATACACAAAGAACCCGGGTGAGAATATGAATGTAGAGCAGAAATTGGGATGGAGTAATAATCTGACAAAAGTTATGGCATCAGGAATTCTATACTTAAACGAAGTGACTAATCCAGAAGAGAGTACCAAGAATACCCATTATAAAAGTAACAATAAAACTCTTAGAGCTTCAGTAGATCAGAAAGTTGGAAATTACAACCAATTGAGAATGTCTTACTACGGAGATTTTTACACAAGGGAAACCGTATTTGAGAAACTCAATGAATCTGAAAAAAATGCGACGTCTCATGTCCAGAATATTCGTCTGATAGATATATATAGCCCTTTGGTTAATTTACAGGCTGTTTTCGGAGGGGAATTTAACTGGAACAAAGATTATAATGAAATTCAGTATGGAGAGGAAGTTAAGACTCGTAAAGTAAACGATGTAAATGGTTTCGGCCAGTTCGATTGGCAAATTATACCTTTATTTAATGTTGTTGGAGGATTCCGTTATACTCATCATTCTGTTTTTGGTAATGCATTCAGTCCGAAGATAAATATAATGGTTAGTCCGGGAGACTGGAGATTCAGAGGTGGGTACAGTCGGGGATTTAAGGCACCTGATGCAACCGAACTATACTCAGATTTTATGATGGGTTCAGTTTCTCATAATATTGGAAATCCGGATCTAAAGCCTGAGAAATCGGACTATTTCTATATTTCTTCCGAATATAGAGCACAATTTTTTAATATTAGTGTAGATATTTATCAAAATAATATCAACAACAAAATTCAATCGGCATACGTCCTCGTAAAAGATGAAAACGGTATTGAAAGTACTGAAATGCGTTATAGTAATGTTGACAAGGCCCGTATACGAGGTGCAGAATTGAGTATAGATTATTACCCTCTAAGACAATTATATTTTCATGGAAGCTATGCTTATACTGATGCCAGAAACATGAACACAAAGTTGCAGTTAAAAGGAAATACCCGGCATGCCTTTAGTTATAGTACGACTTATAAAGATCAACTATTCAAAAAAGATTTTTCCATCTCACTAGCAGGTCATTGGTCTTCACCTAAAATTAATGATGCGGAAGAAACTTCTCTTGATCCGGAAACGGGAGAAACTGTCCAGATAATTACAACGAATCCTCAATCAGCCTTTAGTCTGTGGAAGCTGACAGTACTACTTACTCCGTGGAAAAAAGATCATATGGAAGTTAATGTCTCGGGAGGTATTCAGAATATTTTCAATTATACTGATGCTAAAAAATTTACTACATATGACCCGGGACGCCGTCTGTTTGGTTCTGTAATGTTCAAATTTTAATAATCTTAAATAAAATCAATTTTAAAAATTATCAAAATGAAAAGAGTTAGTTTTTTTAAGTATTCCCTTACGCTTGTTGCGATATTCTTTGCCATAGGGATATTTACATCGTGTAGTGATGAAGACGATGACAAATTAAAGGTTTCAGTAGAAAGTCTATCTTTTGATTCTCAAACATTGAATAAGACTTTTCAGGTTTCCTCAAATGTCAATTGGACAATTGTTTCAGACCAATCTTGGTGCATAGTCACTCCAACATCAGGAAATGGAACGTCGGAGGTTAATGTGACCGTTACAGAATATGACAACTATAAAGAAGCTCGTAAGGCTGAAATATTATTGTCAGCAACAGGGCTAGCACCTATTGTTATTGAGGTCTCGCAGATTGCAGGAATCATTCCTGGCATAAAAGAAGTGAAATTTGAGGCTCAGAGTTTTACAGAATGGACATATTTCTCATTTGACAAGGGAGATTTTGTTACTGTGGATCAGGAGAAGTACGCCGATGATTCCAATTGGGATCTAGGTTTTCTTCGTTTTAACATCAGAACCAATGGTGGATTGTCCGGGAAAGGGCAAGGGGCTGTATTAAGTACAGACAAGAAAAAATTTGAAGATGTGGCAACCGTTCCTTCAAGTGGATTCATTGAAGATTCGGAAATTAAAGTAATGGCTTCGGGTGGCATGCCTCCTAAATATGTAACAACGCCGGGTAACTCGGCATTTAAAGTAGGCGACAATCAAGGTTGGGCATGGTACGACAATAAATCTGCAGTATGGTCTTTCAATAACAATGTATTCATTATTCGCACAGCAAGTGGAAAATATGCAAAAGTGATTATGAAAACTTTCTTAGATGATAAAGATAAGTCCGGAAACATCACGTTCGAATATATTTATCCTTTCTATTAATAGCTTTTCTTCAATAATTAATTTTCATCCTTATAACCGGTATATCCGGTTATAAGGATTCAATCTTTTAGTTTTATGTCAGCCAGAAATTTATTGAAAAGGAAAATACTAGTTAAAGGTATTTCAGCTATACTTCTTGTAATAGTATTATATCTGCTATACAATACTCTTCTTTCTCCGACGAAAATAGCTTTAGTTAATTTCCCGTCTTATCAAGTCTCTAATATTATCCTATCCAATGATAGCCGTTTTATCTGTGTAGATGAAGTCGGAGAAGAAAATGCTTCCGATCTGAAAAATTATGATGCGGTTTTATTATTTGGACCGGGATTGAGACTGACTGAAGGACAAGTGAAAAACATAGAGATCGCAGGAAAAAAAGGGGCGGCAGTATATACTTTTGTGTTTTCATCTGACATAATAAAAAATCAAAATATAGATAGCTTGCAGCAAAATGAACTCGATACTTATTACGGGAACAGATGTAAAGAAAATTTCAAAAATATGCTGCATTATATTCGTAAAGAATTTGACAATAAGAAACTAACAGCCAAACAAGCAGAAAAACCAATTATTATTCCTTCCGATATCCTGTACTATCTGGATGATAAGAAATACTATAACACAGCCGAAGAACTCACTTCTTATTTGAAAGAGAACGATATCTATAAGGAAGGAGCTCCACGAATTGCTTTTATATCAGGGATGACTTCTCCCCTCGAAGGAAACCGAAGTTATATAGACAGTCTTATTGTGGGCTTAGAGGTAGCCGGATATAACATATATCCTATTTCGGCATCAGCTAAACGCCTGACCTTTCTGAAAGAAATTAATCCCGACGCAGTAGTCTATCTCCCAATGGGACGGTTGGGAGGGGATGATCTGGTAGAATGGATGAAACAACAAAACATACCACTGTTTTGTCCTTATCCTGTTATGCAGAGTCATGATGAATGGGTAAATGACAAACGGGGACAAGTTGGGGGATTTCTTACTGCGCGTATTGTATTGCCGGAAATAGACGGAGGAATATATCCACTGCCTATTTCTACGCAGAATCAGCATAGCAACCAGTATTTTGTGTTTGATCCGGAGCCGGAACGTCTAAAGAACTTTATAGCCAATGTTGACAACTATCTGAAATTAAAGAAAATATCTAATAAAGATAAGCGGATAGCGATTGCATATTTTAAAGGTCCGGGACAAAGTTCGTTAGTGGCTACAGGACTTGAAGTTGCACCATCTCTTTATGAATTTCTAAAACGTCTCAAAAGTGAAGGTTATAAAGTAGATGGACTACCAGAGTCACTCAATGATTTTATAGAGTTACTAAATAAGCAAGGTTGTTTATTTGGAAATTATGCAAAAGGAGAGATTTCTAACTTTATGACAAACGGAAATCCTTTATGGATAAAGAAGACTGATTATGAAAACTGGGCTAGTGAGGTAATTCCTTCTGAGAAATACAACGAGGTTGTGAATAAATACGGAGAAGCTCCGGGAGAATTTATGAATGGAGTACATGATAATGAATCTGCATTGGCTGTATCATGTATTAGATTCGGAAATATTGCGATCTTTCCGCAACCCAAAGCTGCTGTAGGAGATGATGATTTTAAAATAATACATGGAGCAGATGTTGCGCCTCCGCATTCTTATATTGCTCCTTATTTATGGGCACAGAAAGGATTCAAAGCAAATGCGTTTATTCATTTTGGTACGCATGGCAGTTTGGAATTCACTCCCGGAAAACAAACTGCTTTATCCCAAAATGATTGGTCTGATTGCCTAATGGGAACTATGCCTCATTTTTATTATTATACTATTTCGAATGTGGGGGAAGGAATTATTGCGAAACGACGTCTTCACGCCGCACTTATTTCATACCTGACCCCTCCTTTTATGGAAAGTAAAACCCGTAACCAATTTGATGGACTACTTCGAACTATTGAAAAATATCACGCATCATCAGAAAGGGAACAGGCAGGAATTTCGTTAAAGATAAAATCAATAGCTATTGATATGGGTATTCATCGCGATTTACAGTTAGATGGTAATCCTTCTAAACCATATACATCTGACGATATCAGTTATATTGAAAATTTTGCCGAAGAAGTCGCCAATGAAAAAATGACAGGTAAATTGTATACCCTAGGGCAGCTATACAGCAGAGAGGATATAATATCTACTACTGTAGCTATCAGCGCAGATCCATTGGCATACAGCCTGGCTAAACTGGATTTGCTGAAGAAGCGAATAACAAAGCAACAATATGAGAATAATTCTTTCATCACTCAAAAATATCTAAACCCCATTAAAATAAAGATACAGCCCCTCTTAAGTGGGAAGGATGAGGATGCTTCTTCGCTCTATTCACTCGTAGATCTTTCAGAAAATGATATAAAAAAGGCTAATAATATAGACCGAATACTGAATCCCCGAGAGATGACGATGACATCGATGATGAATGAAATGCCCACTTCTTCCGAAGATAAAAACTCAGCGTCTAAAATAAAGATGCCAGCTAATATGCCTAAGACAGGAAAAATGCCTGACTTTGTAAAGAAAAAAATTGAAGAAGAGAAAAAAAATCAACAAATAGTAGATAGAAAAGAAGACAAAGGAAGACCATCTGTTTCTCTGGAAGATAAAGATTTTAGCATAGCTGTATTAGAGATAGAGAGAACAATACGAAATATATTTAATTATAAAAAATTATTAGAGACATCTCCGGAAGCTGAGATGAATTCCCTTTTAAACTCTCTTAATGGAGGATATATTGCACCTTCTCCCGGAGGAGATGCTGTAAGAAATCCCAATGCATTACCTACCGGCCGCAACTTGTATTCGATTAATGCCGAGGCTACTCCTTCTTTGAGAGCCTGGGATAATGGTAAAATGTTGGTAGAAGCTACACTATCTCTATATCAAAAAAAGCATGGAGAATATCCGCGCAAAGTAAGTTATACTTTCTGGGCAGGTGAATTTATAGAAAGTGAAGGGGCAACTGTTGCTCAGGCACTATATATGTTAGGAGTAGAACCTGTCAGAGACCGGATGAATCGTGTTACGGATTTACGGCTTATTCCATCAGAAGAATTGGGGCGTCCGCGTATAGATATTGTGGTGCAAACCTCCGGGCAGCTTAGGGATTTAGCTGCATCCAGACTGATAATGATAACTAAAGCCGTATCTATGGCAGCCAGAGCAAAAGATGATGTTTTTGATAATTATGTAGCGCAAGGTACAGTAGATTCGGAAAGAATGTTGGTTGACAAAGGAGTTAGTCCTCAGACTGCACGCGAATTATCAACCATGAGAGTGTTTGGCGGAGTGAATGGTCATTATGGAACAGGTATAATGGATTTGGTAGAGAAGGGTGATGCATGGGAAAATACAACCGAAGTCGCCGAAACTTATATGCATAATATGGGTGCTATATATGGAGATGATAAAAATTGGGGTGCTTTTACTAAAGATTTGTTTCAAATTGCCCTCAATAAAACCGATATAGTTGTTCAGCCACGTCAGAATAATACTTGGGGTTCTTTGAGCCTCGATCATATGTATGAATTTATGGGAGGCGTAAATCTGGCCGTTAAGAATGTGACAGGAAAAGAACCTGATACTTATTTATCCGATTATCGTAACCGGAATAAAATCCGGATGCAGGAGCTAAGAGAGGCAATCGGAGTCGAAAGCCGCACAACATTGCTCAATCCTGCTTTTATTAAGGAAAAGATGAAAGGAGGGAGTTCTTCGGCTCAGGTGTTTACTAAGACTTTTACGAATACATATGCATGGAATGTGATGAAGCCTGATGTTATCGACAATGAAATGTGGAACCAGTTATATGAAGTATATGTTAAGGATTCTCATAATCTGGGAATACAATCCTTCTTCAGACAGCAAAATCCGGCAGCCATGCAGGAGATTACTGCTGTAATGTTAGAGACAGCCCGTAAAGGCTTATGGAAAGCTACAGATCAACAGCTGATGGATATTGCTAATTTGCATACCGACCTTGTAAAAGAATTTGGAGCGACAGGTTCTAACTTCTCAGGCTCAAATATTAAATTACAGGATTTTATAGCAAAGAAAGCGAAGTCGGAAAATACAAATGCTTATAAGCAGCAACTTCAGAAAATGAAATCGGCAGATGCCTCTTCCGAAATTATGAAGCAGGGCACTGTTTTGAAGAAAGAAGGGGTTTCTCAGTCTGAGGATGGAAAAGAAAATTCATTGAACGGTATAGTTGTCGTATCAATGGTGCTTGTAATATTCGTGGTATTACTGGTTATTTTACGTAAAAAGAGACAAAAAGAGCAATCTGAGTAAGTGGATGATAGGCATCCTGCCATCCACTTATTTTAAATATAAGCTATAGAAAAAATGGAACTTATTATCCGGATATTGATGCTTTTCATTTTTGTAAACTGTATTCTGAAACTAAGTTTTTGGAAGCCGTGGCAATCGATAATCTTCAGTTCAATTTGTTCCGTTTTTATTATTAAAATGTGTCCATATGCGATTTTACAGTCTAAAACACAATTGGCAGACTTCCTAACGCACACTAAGATTTTACAGGATGCTGCAGTACTTATCTCAATCGAATCTGCCATCTGTTTCACTTTTTGTTTTACAGCTTTGCGCGAGATATTCGGGACAAAATTAAAAAAATGGATACAACCTTTGTTCTGGTACCCTACTCTGCTTATTTTTCCTGTAATATTCTATTTATTGACGCAAATCATTTTTACTATGCCGGGAACAGATTTCGGGCTTATTTCTTATCTGTTGGCAGGAGGTTTATTGGTCGGATTACCGGCTCTGAGTTTTCTGATAAAGTATCTTTATCCTGAGAAGGAACTTCGACTGGAAATTCATTTTCTTGTAAGCCTATTTATTTGTATTGTCGGTCTTATTACTACAGTAAATGGCAATGTGACTTATGCTGCTGTCGATGGACCTGTCAATATTAGAGCCTTGGTATTATCCTTTGCTCTTTTTATCCTTGCTTTTTCTATCGGTTTTTTATGGAATAAAATTAAATGGACTCTTAGGCAGAGACGGAAAATATTAAAAACAACTAAAATAAAACACTAACAAATGGAGATTATTTCAAAAGTATTATTCTGGGTGGCCAATAGCCTGCTTATTCCTGATATTATCATTTTGCTGTTTCTTTTCGCCCGTTCATTGCTGTTAATCGGCGGTTTTTATAATCAATATATGGTGAAAAGAAAAAATGATAAGGCGCTAACGGATAAAATAAAGAATCTAAATTATTCTTCTATAGGATTACTGAAGGCTGCCTTGCCCCAACAAGACAATTCTCTGTTTATTAGCTATATGAGAGACTTACTAACGATTCCACCCAGTGAGGCTTACTCAGATTTCCTTATATCTAATTTTGAAAATGAAGCGGAAAAAGATATATCCCTATCTAAATTATTAGCAAAGATGGGGCCAGTATTAGGTTTAATAGGTACATTGATTGCGATGAGCCCTGCATTAGTCGGCTTATCTACAGGAGATATTTCAAGCATGGCTTACAATATGCAAGTAGTATTTGCTACAACAGTTGTGGGTTTAGTGGTAAGTGCCGTTGGACTGGTAACGTTACAGTTTAAACAGCGTTGGTATGCTTGTGATGTAAATAATCTAGATTACGTGGCAAGAATATTAATAAAAAGAGAAGAAAGGGAAGAATAATTATGCGTCGTCGACATAGAAGAATGAGTAAGTTTTCGCAGGAAGAGGACACGGATCCGCTAAGTGTAGTAGTCAATCTATTTGATGTAGCAATGGTTTTTGCCGTAGCATTGATGGTTGCTATGGTAATGCATATGAGTATGACGGAGGTATTTACGAAGGAAGACTATACTATTGTAAAGAATCCGGGAAAAGAAAATATGGAAATAATAACCAAAGAAGGAGGCAAGATAAATAAATACACACCGTCACAGGATCAATCATCATCTCAGCAGAAAGGACGTAAAGTAGGGATTGCTTACGAACTTGAAAATGGTGAAATTATCTATGTTCCTGAATGATTTTTGACAGATTAAGTCCCTATGAGAAGATTTTATATTGCAAAGAATTATCCTCTTCTGGTGATGAGATTAATATAAAAAGTAGGTTTAGTTATAGAAAGGGCCATTATGTAATGGTATGAGACCTTGTTAACAAAGTCCGTTTTGGAACAAAAAAAGACATTTATTGAACAGTTCTAGAGAAGAGAGAATAATTAATCTTTGCGTTTTATAAAGAATAAAAACTCTCTGATATATGTTGCGAATCCGTTTATTATTTCTTCTCCCAATATTATTGTCCGGTATCAAGGTCTCTTCTCAGACGGACAGTACATACATAAGCTCTTTTGATCGGGATTTCTCCGCACGTTCTTATATAACAACAAAGATTTCAGGCCTGGATAAAATGACAAAACAAGAATACGCCGGATTCATATACCGGATCAATGCTCCTGTAGGGATAGGTGTTGGTGCGTCATGGAAGAATTATGCATTTGCCTTTAGTCGTAGGATTGGATTTCTAAGGGATCCTAAAAAAGGAAAAACAAATTCACTAGAATTTCAGTATTATGGTTATAGACGTAAGTTTGCATACAGTTTATCTTTACAAAAACATAGTGGATTTTATAATGAAATAATCAACCCGGATGGAAGTTATACAACATACTCCAAAATGAAGCTCCATATGTATGGTGGGACTTTTCAATGGGTTTTTAATAATAAGAAATTTTCTTACAAAGCTGCGTTCAATCAAAATGAGCGACAACTAAAGTCTGCCGGGAGCTTTCTTCTGGGAGCAGCTGTCTATTACACAAAACTTAATACAGACACCGTGAAATTATTCTCAAATATGGAGAATATACATGAAAATATACAATTAGGAATCACAGGAGGATATGCATACTCATGGGTCTTGGGCAAATCTTGGTTTGTTACAGGTTCTATCGATCTGGGAGTCAATTTGGGACATAATAATCCCAAACAAATATTTAATGAGAAAATGAAGATTTATCCGACGCTAAATAGCCGTATAGCTGCAGGCTATAATCTGGATTCATGGTCTTTCGGTCTATCTTCTTATTATAACCGTGTGTATTTATTTATTGATGGAAAAGATAACCTGAGTGTAAATGAATTCAACATACAACTTACATTTATAAAACGATTTAACTGGGGTAATAAGTTCGTTAATAAAACATTGAATGAGGCCAAACAGAAATTAGACAGATTCGGGTTGTAATTTATACGCATATAATTGAATTAGAAGAAATAATACTTATTGAACATTCAAGATTTATTCTAAATGTCTTTTTGGAACAAAAAACGACGTTTTTAGAACGAAAAAGATCGAGCGAAAGGATTGATCTTTGCAATCAGGAAAAGATATAACTTTTCTGAAATGGATTAATCCAATATCAATAAGTAATTAATAAAAAAGAGATGTTATGAAAAAAATTCTTTTAATTCTTTTAGTAATGGTATCAACCGGAGCCTCGGCTCAAGGTATTTTGAGTCGGCTTCATTTCGGAATTAAAGCCGGTGGTAACTACAGTAATTTCACAAATGCAGATTTTGGAACAGATCCTTTGATGGGTTTTCATGCAGGGGCTATCGTTGGCTTTGATTTGATTAAGGGTTTGTCGGTTCAGCAGGAATTCCTCTTCTCAACGCAAGGTGCGGAAATTAAAGATGATAACAATCTTTTCGATAAAGATAAACTGGAATTGTCATATATCTCAGTTCCTATTTTATTAAAATATAAAACCAGTATAGGTATTTATATTGAAGCCGGACCTCAATTCAATATGTTAGTCTCTGATGTAAAAGATACCGGATTTGATAAATTTGCGGACAAGGTCGATTTAGGTATTACAGGTGGAATCGGTTATCAGTTCCATAAAATTGGAATTGGAGCAAGATACTATGCCGGTCTGACTAAAGTTGGAAAGTTTGACTCTTCTAATATAAAGCCTGATTTTAAGAACAGTGTATTACAGGCTAGTATATTTTATATTTTCTAAAAATATTTAATTAGAAACCCAAAACAAGACAAAAGGTTAGTTGTTATTCAACTCAATCTTTTTGTCTTCTTTTTTTATAAAACCGTACTACAAAAATTCAATTGCGCCTGAAATCATTAGGAGTCATACCTGTATGTTTTTTAAAGAATCGCCCGAATAAAGATGGCGTAGGAAAATTATATTCATCTGAAATCTGTGTTGCCGTCAGGTTGGTTGTTCTTAATAAAACTTTTATTTTCGTTATAACAAAATCATTAATCCAAACTAATGCCATCTTTCCTGTTGCCTTATAAACATTTTGAGAAAGACCTCGTGCTGTCATATTCATTTTATCTGCATAAAAATTAACCGTTCGATCTTCTTTGTGGTATAATCCGATTAAGTCTATGAATTGCTTCATGACATTGTTTTTATATACCGGAACTTTATATTGATTCAAATCGATGGACAGATACAGGCTGCTAATTTTAGTCAGATACCCGGACAATACCCCTTTTATCATATTCTCCCGAATAATTACATCATCATCGCTGTCATATAAATGCAATATTAGAGAGTGAAACTCTGCCAGGATAGACATATCTTTTTGTGAAACTTTTAAACACGGGACTCTAAGTGTTTTTTCAATAGCCTCATAACGGTTATGTAAACTAAGGTCAGATATAAAATCAAAAGAAAAGAATAAAGTTTTTAGCTCCAGATTATCACTCTTTGCAACCAATTCTATTAAATGGTCAGATGGTATAATGAGGATGGACTCTTCTTCTATGGCATATTCCTCCATATTTATTCTAATACTTGCATAACCATTTGTGCACAAAGCAAAAGTAATTTCCTCAAACACGTAAGGTTCATTTATTCGATATTCCGCATTTGGATTTTTTAATAGAATAAAATTATTCAGATAACCTAGTTTCTTTAAGTCCAACCTTGTGGTTTGTTTCGACTTCCATATCTCTTTTTTATTCATAATCAATTATAATTATTGAATATTCAGTTTCCTGCTTACTAAAGTATAAAAATAAAAATTTGGAACAATTCTAAATGATATAAAAAGATCAAAACAATGTAAATAACTACATAATAGAACAATTAAAGTGCTTTTTTGAACAATTACGAGAAATGAAAATCTCTCATTTTTGTAACTCAATTGGGTTCTTCAAATAATTTCAATACAAGTAAAACTTATTTACTCTTAAATATGTGTACTTATTGTCTAAAAACCACATTAAAAAATATCATTTATGAGAGAAAACAGCGGTATAAAAATAGACTTACTTCTTGGCCGGATAACTAAACTCTGGACAAGGACTAAAAAGCAAATTCTGGATAACTGTGGACTCACTCATTCTCAATTCGAGATTCTATCGGCTATTTATCATTTTACGGCAAGCCGGCATGAAATAATACAGATACATCTTTCCGAAAAAACAGGAATAGACCCGATGACTACCTCCACCATATTACGCAATCTTGAAAAGAAAGGATTGATTACACGGGTTAGGGGTATTCAGAATACTCGCGTTGTTTTTGTTGAATTATCTCCGAATGGATACACTGTTTATAAAAAGGCTTCAAAAGAGATTATCGTATTGAACAAATCCCTTTACAGAAGAATCAATTCTAACAACCTGACTAAAGAATTACTACTCTTATCTAGCGAATTAGGTAAAATCAATAATTAAAATCATATGAGAATCAACCAATTTCTATGTGGAATATCTATTCTGCTATTCCTTGCAGCGTGCAGTAAAAAAAATGAAAATAAGATAGATGCTTCACGTCAGGAGTATCCTGTACTGAAAATCATCAAACAGGAAGCTGTTCTGGAGTCTGTATATCCGGCAACGATAAAAGGTCAGGAAGATGTAGAAATAAGGCCCCGTCTTGAAGGATTCATCAACGCTATTTATGTAGATGAAGGGGCAACTGTGAGAAAAGGACAGGTTCTGTTCAAAGTTGACTCCCCGGAATCAGAAGAAAAGCTATCTACCGCTGAAGCAGCCCTAAACAGTGCACAAGCAGAACTTAATACGGCAGAACTCAATGTTGAGAGAATCCGTCCGCTGGCTGAAAAGAATATTATCAGCAGTACCCAGCTATTGACATATGAGAATGCTTATAAAACAGCTTTAGCAAGATTGAAACAATCTGAAGCCACTTTAAAGAGTGCGCAAGCGACGGTGTCCTGGATTAATGTAACGAGCCCGGTAGACGGAGTCGTAGGTACTGTGTCATTCCGTATAGGAAGTCTGGTTAATAAAGATGACATTTTGACTACTGTGGCCAGTACAGGAAATGTATTTGCCTACTTTTCTCTCAGTGAAAATGAACTGAAAGATTTTCTGAATAAAGCACAAGGAAAAACTCAGGCTGAAAAGATAAAGAATCTACCTCACGTGAATCTGCGACTATCCGATGAAAGCCTTTATTCTGAAAAAGGAAAAATTCAGACTATATCCGGTATTATCGACATTTCCACCGGATCAGCCAATTTCAGAGCCGAGTTTCCAAATCATCAGGGAAAGTTGAGGAGTGGAGCCAGCGGAAAAGTTATCATTCCGGAACAAATCAGGGAATCTGTTATCATTCCTCAAAAAGCAACCTTTGCTCAACAGGATAAAATTCTCGTATATAAGTTGCAGGGAGATTCTGTGAAACAGACAATTGTTTTTGTTACAGAACTGTCTGACGGGAAGAATTATATGGTTACGGATGGCCTCTCGGATGGAGACCTGATTATATCAGATGGGATTGCGACGCTGAATGATGGTAAAAAAATCAGTATCAAGAATTAAACAACCGGAGTATAAATTAAAATATTTATTATAACAATGTTAAAGATATTTATAGAAAGGCCGGTATTATCTACTGTAATATCCATCTTAATTGTAGTATTAGGGTTGATTGGTCTTATGTCACTCCCTATAGAGCAATATCCTGACATTGCTCCTTCTACAGTACAGGTACAGACTACATATGCCGGAGCCAATGCGGATGTGATAATGAAATCAGTCATTGTTCCTATTGAAGAAGCCGTAAACGGAGTGGAAGGAATGACCTATATGACTTCGTCTGCTTCCAATAGTGGAGCTGCCACTATAACCGTATATTTTAAACAGGGAATAAATCCAGATATTGCCGCTGTCAATGTTCAGAATCTGGTATCTAAAGCAGTACCATTACTCCCTCAGGAGGTAACTCAGGTTGGGGTAACCGTACAAAAGCAACAGACTAGTACCATTATGATGATTGCTTTTTCATCAGACAACAAACAATATGATGATAAGTTTATTCAGAATTATGCCAATATAAATCTCCTGCCTCAGATAAAAAGGGTTTATGGAGTTGGTAATGCCAGTGTATTCGGGGCCAAAGACTATTCAATGCGCATCTGGTTCAAACCGGATAAAATGAATACATATAAGATAAATCCGTCGGAAGCTATAGCCGCCCTGAGTGACCAGAATATAGAAGCTGCTCCCGGTGAACTCGGGCAGAATAGTGACCAGAGTTTTCAATATACCTTAAAATATACCGGGAGACTAAGTACTACAGAAGAGTTTTCCAATATTATAATCCGATCGGTTGACGGGCAAATATTAAAATTAAAAGATATTGCAGATGTAGAGCTTGGCGCATTAAATTATTCGGTATTAAGTGATCTTGATGGAAAAGCAACCGTTGCTATAACAGTCAATCAAACGGCAGGATCAAATGCTCGTGAATTAATAAAAAATATAAAATCAACAGTCGATGAAGCTTCAAAATCTTTCCCTCCCGGATTGAAAGTAACTTACGTGATGGA
The DNA here is from genome assembly GCF_002482385.1 of Dysgonomonas sp. UBA7710. GTDB lineage: Bacteria > Bacteroidota > Bacteroidia > Bacteroidales > Dysgonomonadaceae > Dysgonomonas. The sequence goes on from NZ_DLFW01000020.1 coordinate 87,577, forward strand.
TTCCAGCGAATTCCTCGATGTATCGATAAATAAAGTCGTAACCACTTTAATTGAAGCCTTTATTCTGGTATTCCTTGTTGTGTTTATATTTCTTCAGGATGTACGCTCTACATTGATTCCGGCCATAACAGTTCCTGTAGCTATTATCGGAACATTCTTTTTCTTGCTTTTATTCGGATTTTCAATAAACCTGCTTACTCTTTTTGCCCTGGTTCTGGCTATCGGGATTGTGGTCGATGACGCTATCGTCGTCGTCGAGGCTGTACATGCCCGGATGGAAGCAGGAGAGAAAGATCCAAAACGTGCTGCAAACGATGCAATGAAAGAAATTGCTCCGGCTATAGTCTCAATAACTCTGGTGATGGCTTCGGTTTTTATCCCTGTCAGTTTTCTTGGAGGTACAACAGGTGTATTTTATAAACAGTTCGGGCTTACACTGGCTATTGCCATCATTATATCAGCAGTCAATGCCTTAACTCTCAGTCCTGCTCTTTGCGCCTTATTTTTAAAACCTCACGAAGAAGAATCCTCTAAAAGGAAAAGTTTCATAAAGCGTTTCTATTATAATTTCAATACATTTTTTTATGGTGGAACATCCAAATACAAGAAATCTCTGCACTTTTTGGGAAGAAAAGGGCATCGTTGGATTACGGGAGCTATCATAGGTATAAGCATTATTGTACTTATTGCAATTATGAAGTTTATTCCGACCGGTTTTGTTCCGCAGGAAGATAGCGGAGCTCTTATGGGAATGGTAACCTTACCACCGGGAGCATCCCTTGAAAGGTCTGATTCTGTAATGACTGAGGTTGCTGGGATCATCAGTGAAATGGAAGAGGTGGAACATATCATGAAATTGTCCGGGCTTAACCTGATGAATGGTGTGGGAAGTTCTTATGGCTCGGTTGTTGTGAAGCTTAAGCCCTGGGGTAAACGCAAGAAAACAGTACAGGAAGTCGGAGCTATTTTGACTCAGAAAACTAAAAGCATACATAATGCGACATTCTTATTTAGTCCCGCTCCAACTTTACAGGGATTTGGATTAAGTACAGGTGTGGATATGCGTTTACAAGATAAGACCGGAGGGGATATTCATAAATTTTATAGTGTAGCACAAGATTTCCTGTCAGCCATGCAGCAACGAAAAGAAGTAATGATTGCCATGACTAATTTTAACCCTAACTTTCCTCAAAAGGAGATACATGCCAACATTGCTAAAATTAAAGAAGCAGGTATTACACTGAATGATGTAATGATCTCCATGCAGGCTTATGTGGGAAGTATGTATGTGTCTAACTTTAATTTGTATGGCAAACAGTTCCGGGTCATGGTGCAGGCTGATCCTAAATACAGGACTAAATTAGATGATCTGAATAAACTGTCCGTTAAGACTGCCAATGGGGAAATGGCCTCTATTACTGAATTTATAACAATAAAAGATGTAACGGGACCACAGGCCTTATCCCGCTTCAATATGTTTACCTCTATCGATGCCATGATTATTCCAAACTTCTCGGAAGGATATAGTACCGGTGATGCGTTGAAGGCTGTTGAAGAAGTTGCCGCAACAACACTGCCTGATGGATACGGATATGAGTACTCGGGAATGACTAGGGAGGAGGCTAACAGTAGTAGCCAGACAATGCTTGTTTTCGGCTTATGCCTGATCTTTGTTTATCTCTTGTTAGCGGCATTGTATGAAAGCTATATAATTCCTTTAAGTGTAATTCTATCCCTCCCGGTTGGGCTTGCCGGAATTTATATCTTCATTCTGATCTTCGGGTTAAAAGATGGCATTGTCAATAATATCTATGTGCAAATATCCCTGATTATGCTTATCGGCCTATTGGCTAAAAATGCAATTTTAATTGTGGAATATGCCATACAACGGAGACAGGCGGGGATGGGTATTGTGGATGCTGCCGTTAATGGAGCAGTTGCCCGGTTACGGCCGATATTAATGACATCTTTTGCTTTTATCTGTGGACTGCTGCCATTGATGTTTGCCAGCGGAGCCGGAGCAATAGGTAACCGCTCTATCGGTATCAGTGCTGTCGGAGGAATGTTTGTGGGAACGATACTCGGTATCCTTGTAATACCTTCCCTCTATATCATATTCCAGACTTTACAGGAAAAGTTCAGTAAATCAGGGTTGGTTAATTCAGAAGAAAACGATGATAATAAATAATCAGATGAAGAATATATATATAAAAGGATTGGTTCTGTTGGGGCTTATAGTCTCAATAGGACTGACTTCCTGCCAGGTATCAAATCAATATAAATCGCCGGAAGTAAATACTGATAGCTTATTCAGAGACAAACTTTCGGCAGATACAACCACAATCGCTGATATTCCCTGGAGGGAATATTTTAAAGATGCAGTCTTGCAGGGATTGATAGAAGAGGGTCTGCAGAACAATTTCGATTTGCGGATTGCAGTAACCCGTATACAGCAGGCAGAAGCAAACTTAGGGATGGCTAAGGCTGCTTATTTCCCGAACGTTTCTTTAGTCGGGCAGGTAGAACACTCCCGCTCCAGTAAGGGGAATAACGGTAAAGATGTTTTGGGTTACCACTCAACAACCTATACACTGGGAGTCAGTACAAGCTGGGAGTTGGATATCTGGGGAAAACTAAATCGTCAGTCGAAAGCTAAATATGCTCAATTTCTGAACAGTCATGCTTATCATAATTTGATAAAGACATCATTGATTGCCAATATTGCCACAAGTTATTATTCCTTACTGGCACTGGATGAACAGCTTAAAATAACAAAAGAAACTGTTGTTTTATTAGATGAGAGTACGGCAACCATGCAAGATTTGATGGATGCAGGTATGCTTAATGCTGCATCCGTAGAACAAAGTAAATCTTTGCTACACAGTACCCGGATTACAATACCCGACCTCGAAAGTCAGATCTGGCAAATGGAAAACTCCATCAGTACATTGCTCGGCCGAAAATCCGCTCATGTGGCACGTACTACTATTTCAGATCAAGTAATTGTATCTCAGCTGGCCTATGGAGTTCCCATTCAATTGTTAGCCAAGCGTCCTGATGTAGAGCAGGCAGAACTGGATTTTCGTTCGGCATTTGAATTGACCAATGCAGTCCGTGCAGCTTTTTATCCTTCCATTACACTTACCTCGGGAATGATTGGTTATGGAGCTAATACGTTGTCTAATTTCTTTAAACCGGAAAATATCTTTGCCAGTATTATCGGAGGGTTAACACAACCGCTTTTTGCAAGAAAACAGCTGACCGGAAACCTCAAGATAACAAAAGCCCAACAGCAGGAAGCCTTGCTGGCATTTGAAAAGACTGTATTATCAGCCGGAGAAGAAGTTTCAAATATATTATATTCCTACAAAGCATCTATCAGCAAGAATGAAATCAGGGAATCTCAGATTTCTTCATTGAATAATGCTGTTGATTTTACGCAAGAGTTGCTAAAAGCAGGAGAAGCCAATTATACGGAAGTATTAACTGCTGAGCAGAACTTATTACAGGCTCAGTTAGGAAAGGTAAGTGATAAGCTCGAACAGCTTCAATACTCGGTAGATCTTTATAAGGCACTTGGAGGAGGCATTTATTGATAAATTTTAAAGGATTGGGAAACGTCATTCAATTTTGTCTTCCGATTCTTTTATAAATTTAATAAGAGATGGATAGATCTTTAATATATGTATTATTTGTCTGTTTGTTTACACCACTCATTCTATCAGCTCAGACAGAGAATGATAGCATCCATAAAAAACATGACTTATTGAGTATATTTAAACGGGAGATAATATACAATTCTGAGAAAGAAACACTGGTAGCCTTGGATAGAACACCGGCATTTGGTATATACAAAGACAATTATTTTATTACCGGCATTCCCTTGAACGAGAAAGTGACAAATAGCACTGCAGATGCCATGTTCCAGGTAAGTATAAGGCATCGCCTGACTAAAAGTATACTACCATTTAAAACTTTTGCTTATATAACTTATACTCAGAAATCATTCTGGAATATTTATGCTGAATCCAGCCCTTTTCGTGATACGAATTATAATCCGGGGATTGGACTTGCTAAATCCATTCTACGTGGAAATCAATTATTAGGAACAATCTTTTTTCAGGTCAAACACGAATCTAACGGCAAAGAAAAAACAGATTCCCGGAGTTGGAATTACCTGAGTATAGCAGCAAAATACTATATCAATTCCAGATTAAATATTTCAGGAGAGTTTTGGATTCCTTATGTGGATGGGGGAAACAATAAAGATCTATTGGATTACAAAGGCTTAGGGCAAATAAATATTAATTGTGTGGATAATAATCAAAAATGGTGGTTTGAAATACAATTGAACCAACGTAAGGGTTTTGGTAATATAAATACTGTGGCAAGTATTGCCTTTAAGGTTTCGAAGAGTTCAAACCAATATTTGTTTCTCCGATTGCAGGACGGCTACGGAGATAGTTTTCAAGACTACAACAGGTATTCAATGAATGTACGGATTGGAATATGTATCAAACCTAATTTTTATAGTATTTATTAATAGATAAGAATAGAGTAAAAACACATATTTACGATCAATAAATATATAAGTAAGGACATTAATACATTCTGAAAAGAGGACCAGAATACTCTTCTGTTGTTTCGGCAAAAGGCGAATTAATTCCAATACCTGCGTTATTTACCCGATAATTTATTTTCTGAGGACCAAAGTTGTTAGATAATTCTCGCTTGAGAAGTTCAAAAAAAGAATGGAAGCTTTTTATATCGGCAGTATTGAGTTGGAGAGCAATAGCTGTTTGTCCGGGTTGCTCTATCTCTGCTATTGTTTCTAAAGCTCTTTCTTTTTTACTATTGTAGGTAAGGACTATATCCAGTCCTTTTTCGGGCTGTGTTTATAGCCATATTCTTGCCTAGTCCACGGCTATCGCCTGTTACTAATGCGATTTTTAATTGTTGTGACATAATTCAATAGTTTTATTGCAATACAAAGATACTGGTATATAATTTATTAGCCTCTTTTCAAAAGACTTTATTGCCAGATTGACCTTTGTTAGTTGTATATAAGGATATAAGCATTTAAATATGTTGCTAAGGATAGCCAAAGGATATAAGGAACAAACAAGATTCCACTAACTTTTTGTGTCGGATAACATTTGAAAGCATAGTATAAAACACCCAGATCCAACAAGATAATATTGATAAAACCTAAAAGAGGATTTTGTAGATAGAAGAATGAAATGCTCCATGTAAAATTAAGAAATAACTGAACCGCAAATAATGCTGTAAGAAATTTCTTGTTACCCTCTTTTGAATTTAATATCAAGCCAATAGAAATACCCATGCATAGGTATATTATACCCCATGCGATAGGAAAAGCTATATTGGGAGGAGTTATTTCCGGTTTATTCAATGTCGGATACCATGTCTGTATAGATTCCGATTGAAAATAGCTGGCCGTAAATCCTACTAAAAAACAGATAATTACAGGGAGTAACACGTATAGGGATTTTCTCATATTTATGGATATTAGTTATTATTAGCATTATATTATGATCTCCCAGTCCTCAACTTCTCCTTCTATTGTCTTAAATAGAGGATGTGGTTTTAGACCAGTTAATGAAGGTAACTTCACTAAAAATTCCGGACTTCGTTTCTGGAGTTTTCGCCTCAGATGTTCAAGCTCATACTCCAATTGACCTTCCGTAACAGGAATTGAAGGAATACCCTCAATCATACGGATCTTTTCTTTACTGTATGAAAAATTCCTTCTTACAGCTTCTTTGTATATTTCAGTAAGGAAGGCATCGATGTAAAGAGACGGATCGGTGCTATTCTTGAAACGGATCAACTGAGGATGATTCGTATATCCCTTTGTATTACCTAGAAGCACATTCTTTGCCAATAGTCCTTCACGCCAGGAGGCATTAAGCCCTGCCGAATCCAGATATTGAGGATGTAAAGACCATAGTCGCATATAGTATTTTGCCAAAAGTGTTTCGATAGTCCGGCAATCTTTAACGGATTAGTTATCGGAACATATCGGTCAATGACATATCCTTCTCTGTCGATCAGGAATTTAGTAAAATTCTATTTTATAGAATCCCATGGGATTCCTTTGCTATTTTACTTCAGGTATTTATAAAGAGGATCGGCATTATCTCCGTTAACCTCAATCTTTCCAAATGTGGTAAATGTCGTTTTATACTTCATTTCGCAAAAGGAGGTAATTTTATCGTTTATTCCCGGAGCCTGTTTCCCAAACTGATTGTATGGAAGATCCAATATTTCAAAAGCCTGATCTGATATGATATGATGGATGTGGGTTGCCTATAATTGTTAGATTACTGCTTTATAAATTCTATCTTTCTTTTGATTATTTCATTATCCAAAGTTGAGATATTATTCTTTATTCTGCGAATTTAAGTCCGTCCAGCTTATTCCATGCCCCACGGGTAAAATCGGGGATTTCCACAGGAGCCGAGTTATTATCCAGTGAAATCTCGGTAAGGGGTATCAGGCTGCACCATTCGGCCAGGTCATAGACGTCCATATCCAGCGGCAGTCCTTTTTGGAGACAGTAGATCAGGCGGTAGTCCATGATAAAGTCCATGCCCCCATGGCCTCCTACCTGTTTTGCCTTTTCTTCTATGTCTTTTGCAATCGGATGTTTATATTTCTGCATCAGGGCTTTGCGTACATCATCGGGAACAAAGCTGTGCGCGCTCAGATTTTCGTGATTGGCTGCGACCTCAGGGTCTATCGCTCCTCCATCGAGGGCATATCCCTGTACCGGATACTTATTGGCAAAGCCTTTTGTGCCTGTCAACTGGTACATACGGCTATAAGGGCGCGGCGAATTTACATTGTGCTCGATAAGGATGGACTTGCCTTTTTCCGTGGAGATAAGGGTTGAGGTATGTTCTCCGTTCCGGAAATCCTTTACCTCTTCGCCTGTCTTCTCCTTTATGAAGTTTACACTTGATAGCTGCTTTGCATCAACCGATACGAGGTAATTCAGCTTGTCCCCGCGGTGTATATTCATGGCCTGGCATACAGGCCCGAATCCATGTGTAGGGTAGAGGTCGCCCCTGTGCTTCCTGTTATAATCCATGCGCCAGTTGTTCCAGTACTGATCCCAGAATGGCTGAAGCCCGTGTATGTAGGCTCCTTCCCCGTGTACAATCTCACCAAGCAGTCCCTGCTGAACCATGTTGAGGGTTGTCAGCTCGAAGAAGTCATAGACGCAGTTCTCGAGTTGCATGCAGTGCCTGCGGGTTTGTTCCGAGGTATTGACCAATGCCCATATCTCATCCAGGGTCATGGCCGAGGGGACTTCAA
>NZ_DLFW01000005.1 GCF_002482385.1 Dysgonomonas sp. UBA7710
CTTTGCGCCTTTGCGTCTTTGCGTGATACAAAACAGGGCACCAGCCAACCCGTAACTCGTAACTCTTAAAAAAGGTAACACTTTTTTCAGTGAACAGTTATCAGTCATCAGTTAACAACTCGTATCTCGTATCTTGTCTACTTGTAACTATTCCCAAAAAAGTAACAAAGGTTACATTTTTTCTACTTATTACTTTTTACCCTCATTGTAATTCCCCCTTGGGGGATTTAGGGGGCTTGTTCAATCTTTCAAAGAACTCCGGCGACTAAAGATCCGTGATGTATAGATAAAGAAATCCCGGGTTTATATAAACAACCTTATATCTCTTATAAAACAAATAACCCCAAGCCAAAGGCCTGAGGTTATCTATCGTAAATAATAAAAGATTAACTGCTCTTTGTTTTATAATCTTATTCTATAACGGCAGCAAAACCTCCGTTTCTTGCCATATTGATCTTAATTTTGTCTCCTGATTTTACGGTTGATGATTTCTTACGATAATCCATTGCCTGACGCCCCGCATTGATACCATCTTCAAATGATGTCATTGTATATGTTTTTCCGTTGTTGAGAAAACTCAGGTCCAGTTCAAACTCTCGGGAGGTTTCTTTATTGTTAGTCATACCTCCGATATACCATTTATCTCCTTTACGCTTAGCTACAATGGTATATTCCCCTACCTGCGCAGCTAAAGCTTTAGTTTCATCCCATGTAGTAGGCACCTGTGTGATAAACCGGGTGCAATCCTCGTTGCGGTAATATAAAGTAGGATTATCCGCTAACATTTGCAGCCCGCTTTCGAAGATTACAAATAGCGCCAGCTGATAGGCGCGTGTTCCTATACTCGCAGAATTCGGCCTTTGTCCGCAATATACATTCGGTTGCATGCTTATCATAGCCCCCGGTGTATAATCCATAGGCCCTACGGCATTACGCATAAACGGAAAGTAAACACTGTTGTCGGGAGTACAGCCGCCCATCTGTTCCATTCCTCTCACGCCCTCATAAGAGAGTACATTCGGATATTTATATTCCAGTCCTGCCGGTTTGAAAGAGCCGTGAAAATCGACAAGGATATTGTACTTCGCGGCCTCTTTAGCCACTCTTTCATAATAGTTTACCATCCATTGGTCGCTCCTGTCCATGAAATCGATCTTCACACCTTTTACACCCCATTCCTGAAATGTCCTGAATATCTCGAAATTGTTTTCTACAACCAGCCATGTAAGCCAGAGCACAATCCCTACATTCTTTTCTTTTCCGTATCGGATCAACTCATGCACATCTACTTTCGGATTCGGTGTGTAAGGATCGCGGGTACTCATTGCCCAGCCTTCATCCATAATAATATAAGGAATTCCGAATTCAGAAGCGAAATCTATATAATACTTATATGTTTCCAGATTGTAGCCCGCTACAAAATTTACATCCGGGCCATAAGGCGACGCATCGTTCCACCATTCCCAGCTTACCTGTCCCGGCTTAATCCACGATATGTCTTGCAACTGACTTTTGGTAGCAAGATTATATGTCATGGTGTTTTCTATCAGTTGCTTATCGTCTTTTGTTATCACAAAATAACGCCACGGGTAATTTCTTTTTCCAGACGTCTTGGCTATATAATCAGCTTCTTTTAGCAGCTTTACACTGCGGTCTCCATCGTCACCAAATTCGAGGGGGACTTTGGGAAATACCGATTGCATACCGTTAGTGCCTGTGCCTTTAAGAAACAGGCATGGATAGTCGGTCAGATCAGACTCCGAGATAAGTATTTTGTATTGTTTTTTTGTATCTATCAATACCGGAAGAACAGACATCTTATCCGTGGCTTTCCATTCTTGGCTTTCGATGTGTGTATAGGGTTCTTCATATGCAGTTTTGAAACTGCCCGGTTGTTGCAGATGCAGCAGGTAGCCGGCTGGGAAATTCACAACGAAGTCTTCACCCAATACTTCTACTTCTGTTTTCTTATTTGTGATAAAACGGTAAGCGATCCCATCATTGTATGCACGGAATTCAACTGAGTAATCACCCTTGAATGTGAGCAGGAGCTGGTTATACTCATCCTTTACCGTTGAAAATTTCAATGGAACAACAGGTTTGCTTTCCGATTTTACCTGCGACCGCTTCTGATTCGATAGTTTGGGATTCTGTCCCAGTATTTCGTTTCTCAGGTTTAGTTGCAGATAATTATTTTTTAATAATACATCATTGTTATAAGAAACATCATAATATATCTTATCGGATATATTAAAAGAAACTTTGAGCTCTCCGTTCGGAGAGGTTAGTTCTGTTTGTTTCTGTGCATGAATACACAATGCAAAACAATTCATGAATAAAACTGTGAGTAAAATCTTTTTCATTCTGGTCGTTAAATTATAAGGGGTGTTATTGAGTTATAAGTCATAAATTAAGAATTATAAGTTACATGCCACTCACACTACTCTTCATTCTTCATTCTTCATTCTTCATTCTTAATTCTTCATTCTTCATTCTTAATTATTTTATAGCTCCTATTCGTGCATACATTTCAACCATGGCCGCCTGTGTCAACAACCATTTCTTGTCATCCTTCTTTTTTCCGCTCCAGTCTGTATTAAAAAGTCCGTTATCATCGCGGGTGTGTGTCCATGCATAGTCCAGATTCTTGCCGAAGGCATCTATATAGGTCTTGTTGTTATCCAGATTATATAGTTCTATAAAACCTCTTAGCATAACGGCTATAAACCACACATCACCTTTTTTTAGTAATTTGAATTGTTCGCCGCTTGGTGCAGTGAAGTCAGCAAAGAAGTGATTGTAGCACGACCCGGCTATATTCTGAGCTTCGGAGAGGTAGGCTTCATCCTTTGTTAACTTGTATAAGAGTGCCGCAGATTGCATCATTTGCCCGCTGTTGTAGGCATATTTGGCTTCGCCTATTTTTCCATCCAGTCTTACATTGTCATAGTAAAGATAGTCAGATGTATCCTGTAAATGTTTTTTTGTCCAGTCATACAAGTCTTTTCCCAAGTGGAAATATGTGCTGTCTTTTGTGGCTTCAAAGAGCTTTAATGCAAAGACAGAACCCGGGGCGTTCGAACAGGTATTTTTAGATTCTTTTTTCTGTTCGCACCAATAAATGCCGCCGTCCAGTTTATCGTCGATACCACTGGCAACAAAAGTCCAGATCAGTTTTGCCTTGTCAAGGTATTTCGGCTCGTTGGTCATCATGTAAGTGTCTGTAAAGTCAATACCCAACCATACATTATCATCATAGAAGCGATCGGACTGCGGAGCTGTGTTTATATATGAAGCATATCCCGGAGGATTCCGTTTCAGATCGAAATACTCTTCCAGTCCCGGAAGCACTTTTTTGTCTAGTATCTGCTGATATTTTTTATCCTTTGTGGCTTCAAATAGTGCATTCACAGCCGAGAATGTTCCCGAATAGGGCCACAGATAAGAATATTGATTGGGTGTATTGGCCTGTTCTGATGAAGCCAGATACGTGGCAGTGTATGCTTCGTCGAACGGATAATTTTCCCGTAACAGGCTGGTATTGGGAGCCGAATAGTTCCGGTAGAGAGAGTCCAGTGTGATTTGCGCTCTCTCCTGATTCGAGAGGGTGTTTGATACTTCCTTTTTATTGCAGTTGCTAAAAGCGCAGATGCTGATGATTAAGCTAAAAAAAATGTATGTCCTTTTCATTTACTTATTTTTGTTTCTTGAAATATTTTGTTCAATAGGTTTTGCATATCTAAGGATATGACATTGGTTTATTCCTATTTTTTTATACAAAGGTGAAATAATGCTATAAAAACCGAAACTGGCCTAAGCACAGGTATTAAATGTTAATCGTTAATTTTCGGGCACTTATTTGCAAAATGATGCATACCGGCAAATATATTCTTTAAATATATAAACAGATAAGTATGATGATGACAAATAGATTGCAATAATACTAAAATTATGTGATATCTGCAAAAGAATGTTTTTGTTAAAGTTATCCCTATCAAGCCTGTTAATCTGGAATTTGAGAAGTCGCAAAAGTTTTGTTCCGAGATAGTATTTTCCTATTATATTGTTCTCCTTGTAACCTTTTTCAATCAGAGATCATGGCCTCTATATGTTCTCTTTGGGTATTCAGAAATTCGGCCTGTAGGAGTTCGTTGGACTTTGTTATCAGAGTGGAATATTTCATTAACGATTCTAGCCATTTTTTCTGGATAGCACAGGCTTCATGATTGAATACCATTATGGGGTTTACTGTATACACCCAGAACTGTGAGCATACGTTCCCGTCGTATTCAAGATAAGAATAATTAGATTCGATGTTTAGTGCTGATAGATATATAAGCATATTTACGCCTGTCTTGTTTGTCCCGGTTTGTAATATCTGCTCCAGTTCGTTGACTATTTGTCGCAACTCTTCCTGCATTGCTTTCAATTCCTCTTTGTCTACAAGGTTCCTTCTATAATAATATAACATTTCGTCTATTAAAGATGAAAATACATTTTTATCTATGATTAAGGTTATATTCTTTAACCTCAGATAATTGTATGCATATTTTTTGTAGTCTGCATTCAGTTGGGATGGGACTTTTAATTCCGAAAAGTAGAAATTGAGAGGCACATTATGAGTTTGATGCACCCATTTGAAATATCTGAATTTTTTGATATATTCATAATTCGCTGTCAGAACAATGGATACTCTGTTATTTGCAATAATCACTTCAGATGATTTTGCTTTCCGTATCTTCTCATAAATACTGTTAATATTGTTTATTATCTGCGAATAAGATTCTGTGGCTTCCAGATTCTTGCTTACATTCAAATCAAAAAAGGCACGTTTTTTACTGCTCTGTCCTACTAATTCATCGAGGGACAACCCAAGTTTAGCAGATATTCTTGCAGCTTCCTCCAGTGTAAGAGGTATGTCTCCTCTAACTCTGCGATAAGCAGATTCTCTGCTTATATCCAGCATATCCATCAGGAACGGAACTGCTTTTTGGTTCTCGGGCATATAGTCTTTTATAGCAGCGATAAGTTTGTCGCTAAGTAATATATTTTTCATAATGTTTTCTTGTATGAGATAATAACCCGTTTTCAGATAAAATGTTTTGAGAATCGTTAAAATAAATGGATCGACAAAAACTCTATTATATATTGTGTAAACAAAGATGTAGAAAATTCATGAATTTATTTATACTGGGGACTATTTGTTTTTCAAAAAAAATATGCAAAAAGAGTAGGTGAGCAACCGGGATTTTTTATTGATGTTGCATCAAATCACTACATCTAGTGATTGTTGAAAATAAAGAGAATATATTACTTTGTGCATTCCAATAAATATTATTTATGAGACGATATTCCTATATGAAAAATACATTGTTGATAATGTTGCTGTTTGTATCTGTAATTCCTGTTTTTGCAAAAGATGAATTGCCAAAAGATACATTGTATACAGAGTTGAAAAATGACATAGTTATACTTTCTACAACAAAGGAAACCAACAGCCTGAAATCTTTGCCGGCGGCAGTTTCGGTTTTCTCTCCAAAGAATCTCGATGCTCTGCAGGTACATTCCTTAAAAGACCTGAGTGCCATTGTACCTAACTATTTCGCTGCCGATTACGGTTCCAAAATGACAGCACCGGTTTATATACGGGGAATAGGCGCACGGTCCGGTGACCAGACAGTGAGCATGTATGTGGATAATATTCCTTACTTCAATACAACCTCTTTCGATACCGAATTATTTGATATCCAGCGTGTCGAAGTCCTCAGAGGTACACAGGGCACACTATACGGACGTAATGCAATGGGGGGTATTATGAATATTTATACCTATTCACCGTTGACGTATGAAGGTACAAGTGTTAAGATAGGAGGTGGAAATTATGGACTGTTTACTGCTAATGCATCCCATTATCAGAGACTAAACAGTAAAATGAGATTCTCTGCCGGAGCATATTACAGACAGGATAACGGGTATTTCACGAATCTATATACGGGCAAGAAGGCTGATGACCTTAAAAATGCAGGAGGCCGCGCTAAGTTTGTTTGGGATATAACCCCACGTCTTTCATTGAATTACAGTTTGAGCTTCGATTATGTAGATCAGGGGGCTTTTCCTTATGCGAATGTAGCCACAGGGGATATAAATTATGATTCGGAAGGCTATTACAAGCGAAGGCTTGTGACAAACGGACTGGCTCTGAAATATACGGGCAACAACTACGAGATAAATTCCACAACCGGATATCAATACCTGAATGATGAAATGAATATGGATCAGGATTATACACCTTTGTCCCTTTTTCAGATAAACCAGCGTCAGCGCCAGAATTCATTGAGTCAGGAAGTCACTGTAAAATCGGTGAGTGCTTCCGATTATCAGTGGTCGTTCGGCGGATATGGTTTTTACGATTACCTGCACAATACACCTCCCGTCTATATGATGAAAGACGGGATAAAGCGTTTTCTGCAAGACCCACTGACAAACGCGGGGGCACCCATTACTTTTACCGATAATCAAATTGATCTGAATGGTGAGTACAAGCGCCCTATTTACGGATTGGCCGCTTTTCATCAATCGACATTCAATAACCTGTTCGGACTTAAAGGTTTTTCTGTCACGTTGGGGTTACGCCTCGATTATGAAAAGACAAAACTGGATTATAATGCCTATACTTCTGCCGGATTTGATATAAATACAGGGCCGGGCAGGCCTGTTATGTCGCACAGGGTTGATACAGCAGTAGTAGGAAGTTCCTCTTCCGATTATCTGGAATTGCTGCCGAAAGGAGTGCTGAAATACCAGTTCAACCCCGATTCATATGTGTATGCATCGGCCTCCAGAGGCTATAAAGCAGGCGGGCACAATATTCAGATATTTGCAGATTTGCTACAAGAGGCACTTGAGGCGAAGATGAAAAACAGCATGCCGGGAAGCCAGCCTTCGGAAGATAATACTCCGATAAATGAGCGTATCTCATATGACCCTGAGTATAGCTGGAATTACGAATTGGGAGGACAGGCCGATATAATCAGTAATACCTTATCCGCCAACATTGCCCTGTATTATATGGATGTCCGCGACGTACAGATCACCCAGTTTATAAAGACCGGGGGCGGACGTATGGTAAGCAATGCCGGTAAGGCAGAAAGTAAGGGACTGGAAGTAGGAATAAAAGCCCGCCCGTGCAATGGTTTCTATCTTTATGCAAGCTACGGATTAGCCGATGCCACATTCAGGGATTATAAAGTAAGGGATAAAGAAGGGACTGTTATCCACGATTATACAGGAAATCATATTCCTTTTGCTCCGGGTTCCACATTTAGCATAGGCGGCAGTATTTCTTACGATTTCAAACATAATACGATCCTTGACAGGATCACATTCGATACTAATTTCGCCGGTGTGGGCAAAGTGTACTGGGCCGAGGATAATAATATGTCGCAGGGCTTCTACGGTACGTTGAACGCTCATCTGGCGTTGGATAAGAGTATATTTACACTCGAATTGTGGGGGAAGAATATCCTCGACAGGGATTATAATACATTCCTGTTCGAATCTATGGGCGACTATTTTGCACAAAAAGGAAAGCCGATGCGCTGGGGGGCGTCGCTGAAAATTACATTGTAATTCTTGCCTTTATATAATAAGAAAAGTGCCTTTTTGAGGCACTTTTCTTATTATACATGCATTGAATTCTTTACTTCGGCAGGTTGAAAGCGACTTTCAACGCTTCCATATCCTTCATGGACGTACCTTCCGGCTCAAATCCCATCGATTTGGCTGTCAGGTAAATCTGCGCGGATTTGGATAAGGTATCCACCATATCGAAAGCTTCCATTATGTTTTCACTGACAGAGCAGACTCCGTGCTTTTCCCACATCACCACATCGTAGTCTTTCAGCATTTCCACCGTGGCATCTGCCAGCTCCATCGAGCTTGGCATTTTGTACGGGATGATACCCAGGCCTTTCGGACAGAACGCCCGTGTTTCGGGAATCATACTCCAAAGCAGGTATGTAAGCTTGTCTTTTTCGAGGAAAGCAGGGTTATGAGTCATTGCTATCAGGTCGATAGGATGCGTGTGTAACGCCGCTTTATAACCTGAGCCTATTCCTATCTGGTAATTGTGCATCGATAAATGTGACGGAAGCTCAGAGGTCGGCTTCACCGGATTATCCGCTATTATCACATAGCTTGCGCAATCGTCAAGAATCCGTATAACGGATGCATTTTCCATCGGCCAGCGAGCAAGGTCGCGCATGCGCCTGTTTGTACCTTTGCAGAAGAAATAGCAGCCTTTGAGATGCGGAAGGGGTTTTCCTATCTGCATCACTTCGCTTATGGACTTCATATTCCGTATTTCATCGTCTACCACATCGGTAATATTGATCGTGATATTTCCACCGTTACGTTCAGCCCATCCTTTTTGCCACAGGTAGCCGGCTACTTCGGCAACTTCATTTACCCGTTTGGCGAGTTCGGGACGATTTTCTAATATTGATTTCATTTCTGTAATATTATAATTTCTGTAATTATCTTTTCAATAACTGATAGTATAGACAGATACGGGACCCAGCAAACCGGATGATTGTAATCCACTGTCTTTATTATACGGATTGACAGGGCACCAGGTCTGACGCTGATCTTCCGGAAGCATACTGTCCCCGGTCAGACGGTTTACCCAGTTATTGACAACTGATATTTCTATACTATTTTCTCCTTCGTTTATATAATTGCTGATTTCTACCCGCCACGGCGCTGTCCATACTCCACCTGCATACTTGCCGTTTACGGAGACTTTAGCAATTACCATTGTTTTACCTAAATCGAGATAATAGGATTTGTCTTTTGAAATGTTTGCCAATGTCACATTATTCTTATAGACGGCTGTTCCCGAGTAATATTTTATACTGTCATTATCTGATAGCGTCCAATCCTGGAGCGTATTCATTGTCACAGGTTTTACTGGGCCTCTCATTTTTGAGTCGAAAGTAACAGTCCACGGGGAAACAACAGGCTGTACGGGTTCCGGCGCCGGATAATTTATATTCACGTCTCCTCCCGGTGATTCCTTCGAAGGTTCACGGAATATAATGAAAGCGCTTTCGGTAGGTTCCAGTTTAAGGGGTAATATGGTCTTGCCGTCTTTTACTGTATATGCTTTCAGTTTCCGGACAGTAGCCGTCAAAGGGTCCCACAATTCCGGTATTTTTCCTTCTATCCGGAATTCAGGATTTATGGAGATTGTTTGTCCCGACTGATTTGATAGAAAGTACATATCCCCGTCCTTTTGTGTACGATGGATAAACAGTACAGGATCGTCCAGACCGGTTTTAAAATCCGGAATTATTTTCAGCATATCAAATAACTCCTGCATCTCCATACCGGAGGCGATCATACCTTTTCCTGTTTTTGCATATCTGGTATTTATTCCATCTACACCTTTCCATAGAGAAGCAGCAAGCTGTTTCACTTCATTGTCCGCCGCAGGATAATTCTCGTAGCTTGGAGATCGTGTTGGTGCAGGACCTAAAACTACTGCACCGTCATTCACCAGTTGGGATATTCTCTTTAAGAGTTCAGGTCGCATAGTTTCCTGCCGGGGCAAAACGAGCACTTTATATTTCATCCCGTCCGGTAATACGATATAGCCGTCTTTTACCTTAGCCCGTGTCATTAAAACTTCCGCGTTTATATAATCGAAAGAATAACCTTTCGGCAAGGCAGGATCACAGACTCCGGTCATTTTAGGGGCGTCTTCACCTATAAAATAAGCCACATCGGCGACATAAGTGCCCTGCTGTAACATATAATTACACCGTTTCAGGTACCGGAGAAATATATCCATATCATAGAACCATGTATTCTTACGGTTAAATTCATTTCCAAACCATGCGTTCATACCCGGGTTTTTATCCTCGTAAGGCTGATGAACATACACATGCAACAGTGTACTATTTATACCTTCTGTAAAAAAACGGTCGCCACGCTGTTTCAGCAATTCCGGATAACGGGCAAAATGGGCGCCTCCCGCAGTAAAGGATTCCGCGAAGATTTTCTTTTTGCCATAAATATGTCCACAGGAAGAAGCCGCCTTGTTTTCTATATCGCCAAGGGTGCCTTCGCTCCAGAATTCGCCTCCTATCTCGTCCGACTGGCCGCCATACTGCAAAAATTCACCGGGAAATCCCCAATGACCATAATTTTCGAGCCATGTTTTTAAGCCATGTTTGCTACCTGCTTCACGGAATCCTCCCACAAAGTCATAGGCTACTTTATCTGCCACAAGCCGTCTTAAATCCCACAGGAAACGATCTGTGATGTCGCGGCTGCCGACTACATAGCCGCTGAATGCAGGAATAAAAGGAACGGGATCATAATTATATCTCTTTTTGAAGTCTTCAATAAAACCGTCGGTCCAGTTCTGCCCTCCTACTTCATAGCTATCCTGCACTATAACTTTCCAGGTCTTCCTGTCTTCGGCAGGAATGCGGCGTATTATCTCACCCATGAATGCGTCGAAATGAGCCGCAACATGCTTTTTACTCATTTTGTCAATTTCCAGGCCTTCACCTTCAGCCGATGCAGGGGAATTGCGTGTGCCCGTCGGAACCATTCCCGAACGGATGATCTTCCAGTCTCCTTCCGGGACTTTCCACTCCAGATTACCATCTTTATCCATATACCGGGTAATATCAATGATTTTGGCCGGATCGACAAGAGACGATTTGTTGCCGGTTTCGGGTTGTTTATCCCACATATATTCATGCCAGTACGGAAGCGGGCTTTGGAACATTTTACCTAACGTTTTTTCTACATAGCGTTCCTCTAATGTTTCGGCAGATAACGAAAGTTCCGCTATGCCACAGTTTTGGTTCGCGTTTGTAAATATTACCCTGAAATCTTTACTCTCTGTTTCCGGAACGGCTATTACCACCGGGCCATATGGGTTGAATCCGACCTGTACGCTTGCATTCGTGCGGTTGATATTGAATTTTCGGACTGCGTTGTATTGCCCGTTACTGTCTTTTACGAGTAATTCAATATCCGCGTTTATGGGATGCCGGGTGGGCAAAACCGATATAGACCTTAATACATAAGGTTCCGGATTTTCAAAATCTACTGTAACGGTTCCGAACGATTCCAAATTGATCCCCGTATCAGGATTTCCGTCTGCAATATAGGATATATCTTTGATCTGAGGCGTCGATTTTATTTTAGCAATCGTAGAGTTCAACGGCAGAAGTGATTTGTCGTAAGGAAAAGCCAAAACTTTTACATCCTGAAAATCGCCATCCGGCTTTTCCAGTTTTGTGCTTAATGCAAGCGGGCCTGTAACGGACAGTTCCGATACGGCAAGATAGCGCATCGACTGACCGGGTGTTACCCAAGGGCCTCCCGACTGGCTCCAGCCCGGGCCATTGAATATTCCTATTTCTATATCTAATTCTGTAGCCTTTTTCAGAGCAGTGTGCATTATATCCCACCACTCGTCGGAGAGCAGTTTTACATTCCCGTAGGGAATATCATTAGGACCTAATCCTATATTTCCAATAAAAGCTCTGTTGATGCCGACCTTCTTCATGGCTTCAAGATCTTTTATAACACCCTCTTTTGAGATGTTGTCCGATATCCAGTACCAATATACAGAGGTTTGTACCTCCCCGGGTATATCTTTAAAGTTTTTTTCTATTTCTGAAAAACTTACAACGGAATTTTCTTCATTTTCAGAAGACAAGCAGCTTGTCAGAAAGAAACATATTAAAAATGCTCCGGCAATTAAATATAAAAACTTTATAATTTTCATACCTGTGATCTTTGATGCTGTTTATTTCAATATCTGAGGTAAAATTATAGAAATTATCAAGACAAGCAACCCTATAACCAGTATAGTGATCGTCTTCTGTCCCGAACCTTTCCATTCTTTCAGTATAATACCCCACAGGTTACTGAACAGTACGTTCAGCGACATCAGGATACTCCACGAGAATGCCATCATTACACTACCCGGCTCAAAGAAGCTCTGACCGATACCCAATCCGAAAAACTGAGAATACCAAAGCAATCCGGCCAAGGCGCAGAACATAAGGTTATTTATCCAGTTCGCACCTGTGATGGACGTGTAATCCTTAAACGATTTATTCTTATAATTCTGATAAAGGCAATAGACCGCATTTGTGATGAAACCGCCCGTGGTAACAAGTAATATAACCGGGTTAAGAGCCAGCAGGCTGCTTGCTCCGGCTTCCAGCAATTGAGCCTTGATCGGTGCCCCGGCTTCCAGCCCGAGGTTGAAGCAGGCACTCATTACTCCTGCGAGAAGCGCAATAAGGATACCTTTTTTTAATGCAAAATCTTTTACCGCCTTTTTCTTTTCCTCCTCCGACATATTGCGCGATTTCAATGCTCCGGCATATCCGATTATCGCAATGCCGGCAATGGCTATCGATACTCCGATAAGGAGAATAAGCCCGTTGCCTTCAAAAAGGTTCTCTCCTTTCAGCAGAGCCGGAATCAATGTCCCGAAGGCCGAGCAGGTGCCCAGTGCCAGCGATTGCCCCAAAGCAATACCCAGATAACGCATACTAAGGCCGAACGTAAGTCCCCCTATTCCCCAGAGAATGCCATATCCTATTGGTTTCAGTATGGCGTCCCCTCCGGAAAACAATAGTTCGGTAAGCGAGAAACCGGAGGGAACAGCCAATAATGCTCCTATTAAAGGAAAAATCAACCAAGCAAAAATTCCTTGTATAAGCCAAAAGCATTCCCACGACCAATTTTTTACTTTATTGATCGGTACATAGGAACTGGACTGCCCGAGGCTTCCTATTGCAATTATTATTAATCCTATGATTGTATTCATATATATTCCACCTCCCCCTTACCCCCTCCAAAAGAGGGGGGTGAGAGTATTTGTTTTAATTAATTATTATTCATTTAAACATTCTTACTCCTCCCTTTTGGGGAGGTCGGGAGGGGTGTTTAACGTTTCGATGTTACGTCCTTTTCATACTGCTGTATTTCGCCGATATAATCTTCGCCGACAGCAATATTGTTTTTCAGGCAGAAGTAATCCCATACGGCATTCCAAGGCAAGCCCTTAGCTTCTTCGAGCAATGCGAGACGTTCAAAGTATTGTCCGTTGGCTTCGTACTCGCGAAGTTTGGCGATCGGCTCGAGTAATCCTTGCAGGAATGCTTTCTGAGTAGAGCGGATACCGATTGCATAAGCACCGATACGATTGATAGAAGCATCGAAGAAATCCAGTCCGATATGCACTTTGTCCAGTGCATCGGCACGTACGATTTCTTTTGCCAGGTCGATAGTCTCATCATTAAGTAATACAACATGGTCAGAATCCCAGCGGACAGCGCGGCTGACATGTAACATGATTTCAGGAGTGAAGAGAAGTAAAGATGAAATTTTGTCGGCTACACTCTCTGTCAGATGGAAGTGTCCCATATCCAGTGTAACCATTTTTTGTTTTTTAGCCCCATAGCCCAAATAGAAGTCATGTGAACCTACTGTATAACTTTCGAGAGCGATACCGAATAATTTAGACTCTATACAGTCTTTCATATTTTTATACTCTTTCGCAAATATCTGGTCTAAAGAGTTTTCCAGTAATGAACGGTACAGATAACGGTTTACAGTTACATCTTTCGATCCGTCGTGTACCCAAATATTCATAATACACGGATCGTTCTGGAATTTACCCATTTCTTCCGAAATGGCACGGCAACGTTTAGTATGCTCGATCCAGAAATCGCGGATAGATTTGTCGGGATTGGCCAGAGTGAGGTCGCCACTCTTGGGATGTCCGAATGATGTGGAGTTGAAGTCCAGTTTCAGGTCTTTCTCTTTCGCCCATTGCATCCAGCTTGTAAAATGAGAAGGCTCAACTTCGTCACGGTCTACGACCTTCCCTCCGAAATCGCCATATATTTCGTGCAGGTTGAGACGGTGTTTGCCGCCTACCAGTGTCTGCACCTTTTCAATATCGGCACGCAGTTCGTCAATGTTGCGGGCTTTCCCCGGATAGTTTCCCGTAGCCTGAATCCCACCACCACCGAGATTGCCCAGGTTTTCAAATCCTGTGACATCATCCGCCTGCCAGCAGTGGATGGATATTTGTATCTTTTGCAGTTTTTCGAGTGTGGCGTCTACATCTACTCCGATTGCCGCATAACGTTCTTTTGCTATTTCGTACGATTTTTGTACCAGTTCATTTTTTTTCATGATTATATTATTTAAAAATTTCAAAATTTCATGTTTCAAGATTTCAAGATTCTTCGAGGCTTTGCCAAAGTCCTCCTCCGGGGGATTCAGGGGGCCAGGATGGTGAGGAAGTATTGATATTTGTCATCCCACTGTCCGGTATCATGCGGATAGAAGGTTTCGGGGCTCACACTGCTGCGGATAACGTCCCTTATCTCCTGTAAAGAACCGACCAGCCCAAGTCCTTTTGCCTGCATCATTATATTTCCTATTGCCGTGGCTTCCCCGGGACCTGCTACTACGGGCATACCGATTGCATTGGCTGTCATCTGGTTCAGCAATTTGTTTTGCGAACCGCCGCCAATCACATGCAGTTTCTCTATTGGGAAAGGCGCTACCTTTTGCAGGCAACCCAATACATATTTATATTTAAGGGCCAGACTGTCGAAGATGCAACGGATAAATTCCGCGTCGCTTTGGGGTGATTTCTGGTTCGTTTTCTTACAGAAGTCAACTATTGCCTTTGTCATACACTCGGGATTGGCAAATGACGGATGGTCAGGGTCTACCAATGATTGAAAACCATTTACAGAACCGGATAGGGCTACAATTTCAGGATAAGTGTATTGCTTGCCGGCTATCTCCCATTCTTTACGGCATTGCTCCAGAAGCCACATGCCGGTAATATTTTTGAGAAAACGTACTGTGCCGTCTACACCTCCTTCGTTGGTGAAGTTCATCGCGAACGAATCTCCGGTCACGATAGGGTCATTGACTTCGATACCCATCAGCGACCATGTGCCTGAACTCAGGTATGCGAAATTTTCATTTTCGGCAGGTACGGATACTACGGCCGAGCCCGTATCGTGTCCCGCAATGGCAATGACAGGCGCATTGGTTATTCCGCATTCGTTCGCTAAAATACTGTTCAGATTACCGATTATCTGTCCCGGCATAACAACCGGAGGAATAATAGAAGGACTGAGGTCTATTGCTTCCAGTAATTTATTTTCAATCTTTTTCGTCGTAGGGTTTAACAGCTGTGCAGTGGATGCAATGGTGTACTCACATACTTTTTTCCCTGTGAGCAGATAGGATAACGCATCGGGCATAA
This sequence comes from Dysgonomonas sp. UBA7710, assembly GCF_002482385.1. Lineage (GTDB taxonomy): Bacteria > Bacteroidota > Bacteroidia > Bacteroidales > Dysgonomonadaceae > Dysgonomonas. The sequence goes on from NZ_DLFW01000005.1 coordinate 15,335, forward strand.
ATAATATTTCCTTGGCAGCTTTTAGCGCGGATGAGCCTTCTCTTTTAGCAGCATATAACTGGAACAGGCTATTGAAATTCATTATTTGAATGCCTGTCAGTTCATATACTTCCTTGCGGGGTATGATTTTGAAATACTCGTCGGGTATGCCTACCGTATAAGGATCACGGTATGAACGTGCTGTGCCTAGAACGGAACCGTCTTCGCCCAGATATACGAAGTCTACACCCCATGTGTCGATACCTATAGCATCTATTTTTATATTTTGGGACGAGGCGGCGCGCATGCCATCCTTCAATGCTTCATACAGGGCAAATACATCCCAGTAATATTTATCATGGATGTGTATTATCTTGTTCGGAAAGCGCGTAAGTTCTTTTAGTTCTACTTTGCCGTTACATAATGTGCCGATAATACTGCGTCCGCTGGTGGCGCCAATATCGAATGCGAGAAAATTGTACGTGTTGCTCATGATTTCAGATTAATTTTCATGATACAAATTTAAGTTTTAACTAATCCTGTGAATTGCACAAAATGATATACAACCTTGAAAAAATGATAAATTTTATTTTCAGGGACAGATATATTCTGTTGGCATTTTCTTATTACTTTATCTATATTATAGTTGATCGTTCTTTGAAGTGTTGGATTTAGGATTTAAAAATTTAATGTTTAAGGATTCAATAATTAAAATGCGTAAAAGTTGTCACCTTTGTTACTTTTTGGGGAATAGTTACAAGTAGACAAGATACGAGATACGAGTTGTTAACTGATGACTGATAACTGTTCACTGAAAAAAGTGTTACCTTTTTTAAGAGTTACGAGTTACGGGTTGGCTGGCGCCCTGTTTTGTATCACGCAAAGACGCAAAGGCGCAAAG
>NZ_DLFW01000011.1 GCF_002482385.1 Dysgonomonas sp. UBA7710
AAATGAGGCACGATTGTTTCCAATGCTATATTCATTCGTATTTTTATTGTTGTTCTTGTTCTTTCTCTTCCGATGTCTTTACCTGCCGGTTCTATGCAGACGTCAGGCTGCTCTCTATTTACAGACTATTTTTTTAAGTCAAAGCCTGCTGATAAGCAGCCTTCTCACCCTTATTAACCTGTTTTAGTTTTATCTCGATTACAAAAGGTTCACTTAGTTTCTGAATGTCAGCCGGAAGGACTATGTCATAATAAACGGAGCCGGATTTATCCCGTCCTCCATCCCTAACAACTGCAGCTTTTTTAGTCGATTTAAACATAGCACTCTCTATCACATAAATCATGTCTTTTTCTTTGCTTCTCGGGACTTTTATTTTCAGAAGATTATTCATTGGTTTATTAAACACTGTAAGATAAGTAATATCACCTTTTGCGGTCGAATGTCCCCAGTCCTGTTTTTCAAGTACGGAATGTTGTACTCCGTACACGGCGTCTCCATTTACTGACATCCAGTTTCCTATACTCTTGGCAATATCCGTTTCTTCCTGACGGATATTACCGTCTCCGTCAGGCCCGAAATTAATCACGAAATTTCCATCCAGGGAATTGGCTTTCACAGTCATTTCAATCAGATCATAAGGCGTCTTCACGTAAGTCAGGGACCAGTCACGGTGGTATCCCCACTGATTTTCGGGTATAGTCATTACACAATCCCAGTCGAAGCCTTTGGTTTCCGCCAGGCTGTTGGGAAGATTACGCTCAAAACGCTGGTCGTAGTCGTCTATCAGATCTCCGTTCGTATCCTCATGGCGTTTCCCGTTTTCATCCGCACGGAAACGGCTACCGATAATCAACCCCGGGTGCATATCCCGCAATTCCGTACCGAGCGCATCCACCCAGGCGGCTTCTTTCATCCATGCGCCATCCCAGGAACCGTCGAACCAAAGCCCTTTGACAGTTGGGTAATTTGTCAATAATTCTATCAACTGATTCCGTGTAAATTCCTTAAATGTTTCGTAGCCAGCCTTGTCTTTTTCATTTGAAATCGCTGTATATCCTGCCCAGTTAAGCCTGTCGTCGTTCGTGATTGCTGTTCCCGCCTGATAGCCGGGATGGCTCCAGTCAATAATGGAAAAATAAAGATATACATCGATGCCTTCGGCTGTATATGCATCTACCAGTTCCTTGACTATATCGCTCTTATACGGGGTATTCTCTATGGTATAGTCAGTATATTTGCTCGGCCACATGCAAAAGCCATCATGGTGTTTTGTGGTAAATATCATATACTTGGCACCCATCTGTTTGGCTTGTTTCGCCCATTTTTTTGCATCGAATTTTGCAGGATTGAACTGTTTGTACAGATTATCGTATTCTTCTTTTGTTATTAATCCCGATGTACGAAACCATTCGGCAGCATAATGTGTCGTTTTACCGTTCCACTGGCCGCCGGGGATCGCATAAACGCCCCAGTGGATAAATTGCCCCAATCCGTACTCGCGCCAGCGCTGCATATCGGCATCGGTACGTTTTCCGACACGGTGTGCCCCATATTTTAAGGGTATTCGCATTTTTTTTTCAGGAGATTGAGCAATGCTTTGTAAGAAGAACAGCATGCAAAATAAAAGTGTGAAAAAATGTATTTTTTTCATTATGTTGATATTTTTAATTATTCAGTTATTATCTACAAGCCGGTATGCTCCGTCGTTTTTTTCTCAGGCTGTTTAGTATTCGCTGCTTTTTTACTATCCGGTGAATAATTCCATATAATCTTGTCGCTATATTCTTTTCCGTCTTTCACTGCCTTGGCTTCTATTACGTTCTCCCCTGTATTTAATTTTATATTGTTAAAAATATAATGCACCGGGGTCGTTCCTTCTTTAAAATTGGTGATTTCCAATCCGTTGACAAACAATCGCGGAACACCTATATTAGAGTATACGGTAACCGGAGTCACTTCATTTTCCCGCTCGATAGCCCTGCGTTGAGTCAGGTATAAAACAGGTTCCTTGCTCCAGTTTGCTTTATACCAGTAAAAGGGGTCTTTTTTTATCTTACGGTCAAACGTCACGAGACCTTTCATATTACGCGCTTCTACACCTCCCTGTGTATTGACAGGCGTAGCAAAATCAAATGTATTCCATACATAAGAAGCGAGCAGGTAAGGATGTTTGGATATAAAACCCCACTGTATCTCGTGAAACTTAGTTGAAAACGTTTCAGGATAGAACTGGGAAAAATACCTCCCGAACTCGCCTACTACTTCTTCCTGCTGGTCTACATTGGCTTCTGCACCATATTCGGAAAATATTACTTTGTAACCCGGAAAATCTTTTTCCATACCTTTGATCCATTTTTCCACATCGCTTATCTCCCCGCTGTACCATCCGAAATAATGATTTATCCCTTGTATATCGGCGTTCAGATTGGATGCCTGGCCAACCTTCGAATAACCGCTTACCGAAACCGTATATCTGTCCGGATCTTCTGTTTTTGCCAGATCATTCAGGTCTGTGGTAAGGGAAACTGTATAATCGTAAGGTGTGTAGACTTCGTTATGCAAACCCCAGACATAAATGGAAGGATGATTGTAATTCTGACGGATAAGTTCCGTAAGCTGTTGTCTGGCGTTCCCGGATTCCCGGGTACTTACCCTGTTCACAAAAGGTATTTCAGCCCAGACAATGAACCCTATACTGTCGCATTTTGCATAAATCCTTTCGGCCTGCTGATAGTGGGCAAAGCGGATTGTCGTTGCGCCGATTTCCTTTATGATTGCCAGGTCAGTATCGTGCTGCTCATCGGTCAGGGCGCTGCCTGTACCCCACCAGTCCTGATGGCGGCATACCCCATACATGGGAACCTTTTTGCCATTCAGGTACATACCGTCGCCGGCTTTCAATTCAAAATGCCGTAATCCCAAAGGTTGTATCACTTCATCTATGACCTTATTATCCGATACCAGTTGTATAACGACTTTGTACAGGTATGGGTCTTCAAGTCCCTGCCACAAATGCGGGCTCTTTAATGCAAACCCCTGTACAAAAAATTGTCTTCCCTGGGGCAGGACGGTAACAGGCATTTCCTGCTTTGATTTGACTTTTCCGTCCATTTCATATATAGTAGTCAGTAAACGGACATTTTTTGTGTCGTGATTCTTGTTTTCCAGTTTAATTTTTACGCTTATTTCGGCTGACTTATCCGAAACATTCTTCTGGCTTATATAAATTCCCGGCGAAGCATAATCGGTAACGGTAATATTCAGCTTTTCCGTTACAATAAGCTCCACAGGACGGTAAATTCCGCCATAAACACCGAATAAAGTATGATTTACGGGTATAACATCCGGTCTGGAATTGTTGTCCACTTTTACCAGTATCTCATTTTCCTGTCCGTATCGTAACAGCTTTGTCATTTCGATTACGAAAGCGGAATATCCTCCCTTGTGGTTTCCCGCAAACACTCCGTTTATATAAACCTCGGCTACCGCCGCTACTCCTTCAAATCGTAGGAACACCCGTTTATCGCCTAATGACGGATCGGGAGTATATGTTTTTCTATAATAGGCTTCGCCCGCATAAAACGTATTCTTCTTCACCTGCATGTCTTCAGCGTTCCAAGTGTGTGGGATTTTAACAGGCAGCCAGTCTTCGTTCAATGTTTTGGGTAAATCTTCGGCCTTCTTGAATAACCAGCCGTCATTGAACGGCTGGCTATCGCGACCATAGGCCTGAATCAACATAAATATACAAAGTAGACTTAGAAGAAATCTTTTCATGATATAGTTTTAGTTTAATCGAATTTGGATGATAAATATATAAAAACCGGATAGGTTGTTATTCGGTTTGGCTTTGCTCTTATTGACTTTCTTTTTGCTCTAATTAATATTCTTGATAAAGAATCCTTTCAGATGAGGTAAGCCAAACCTGAAAGGACCCTGCTGATACTTCAATCTATCTAACCTAAAAACGTTTATTTTTTATTTTTCAGGCCAAGCTCTGCAAACTGCATTGTGCTTCCGCCGGAGTTATCCCATTCATCAAACCTCATTTTTAGATACCGGTAACGGGCTGCTGCGTCCAGAGTGATTTCATTTACCGTAGCATTAGGAAGTCCGACATGTTCCTTAACCGGGATGAAGGTACTTCCGTCGTCGCTTCCATAAAACGATACGGCTTTTGTATTCAGAAATGCCTGAAAATTTCTGTTGGTCAGAACAATTGTGTTAAATGTCATTTGCTTCCCAAAATCTATGACAGCCCATACTTCCTGACCTGTGGCCGGTACTGAAACTCCCCCATAACTTTTACCCGGTTTCACCATCGACAAGCAAGTCGACAGGTCTCCGTCTACAAGACTACCCGGTGCATTTGATATTGCATCGTCCGTTGGAAGAGGATGTGATGTTGTTACCGACCAGCTTCCGTCATTTATAATATCTTCGCTTTCGAAAGTATATGTTCCTCCGGTATTTACCAAATGGTACGTATAAGGGCGTGATACACTTTTGGCTGTCCCGTTCTCCATTAGGATAGTTACGCCTAGTCGGTAATCAAAGTTGTTCACCCTCATTTCTTCGATTGGAATATCCAGTTGAAAGGTGTTTCCTACAGGCTTGGCCACAAAAGCCACGCTTGTATAACCATGCGACCCTCCCAAAAATGTTTCGGATGCATTGTAAAATCTGATGATTACATCCGTTACCGGAACAGATGCGATGAAGTTGCCTTTCACCGTGCAGGTACCGCCGTTTATTTCCACGCCTGATATTTTTAATGAGGCGGTAACAGTCTCATAAAACGTTTTCTTCGTAAATGAAGATAGCTGGCAATTATTCATGATAGCTGCGCTTGCGTGATGCATAAACGTAGCAGTCTTACCATAAGTCTGATTTCCCGCTCCCATCAATGACATTCCGAAATCCACATTGTTTTTTTGAGAATTGGTTGGCCCCACATGCGGTTCGTTTAGCGCATGACCGAGTTCATGAAACATACCACCAATAGAATTGTTAGTAATGCCGCCAACTGGTTTTATCGGGTTACCGGTAATAGGATCTCTTTGCATATTTTCGTATGCCATGCCTTCATATTCATAGGCAAAGCACCACTTACCGAGTCCATAGAAAGGCGTATCTTCGTTTGACCCGTTTATGGCGGTGAGTACAAGTGTATGCTCACTATATTTTGTCAGGCTATTCTGTGTATAGTACTCATTTATTTCCGTAATCATCTTACTCCCGCCTCCGTCATAAGGATAGTCTGCTTTTTTACCCTTGGCATTTATCTTAACAATATCCACCATGCCGTTCTCATCTAATGGAAGGCCAAAACTTTTCTCCGCATATCCCCAATATTTCATCCATTTACGTACAAACAACTGATGTCTTAACAACAATGTACTGATCCGCTTTTTATAACCCGGATTTTCTATAATATCGGACGGAACGAAGTAAACCACATTCAGTTTGTACGAATAATTATCGTTATTAGGATCGCCTTTTACATCATAAAGCACATCGGGATTTATTTTTGAAACAACAGTTACTGTATTCGATTTTATATTCCGGGCCTGTGTCTCGCCATAAAATATACTTTGGGTATTGAATCCGCTGTAATTCAGATCGGATAGTTCTTCATCGGTAATACCGGGCTTTAGGCTTGTTTTTATGCTTATAGTAATGGTGGACGAACTCAGGTAACTGTACGAACCACTGATTTTTGTAAACGAAACCTTTATCGTATTTTGGTCGATTGTGACCTCTGCCTGAGTAACCGTCGCACCCTTCGAGTCGGTAACAGTAATATTGTCTGCCGACAATACGAACAAACTGCTGAAAGACAGTTCCAGAGAAGGTTTTGACCAGTTGATCGTTTTCCCGTTGAATTCTAATTGGGAAGAGAAGTTAAGTTCTTCGTCAATCTCTGTCAATTCAAAGGATTCTTTGCCATTAACCGTTTGTTTCAGGCTGACGTCTGTCAGGTCGGCATACACCGGTGGGTTTTCCGGTTCTTCATTATTATCGCTACACGAAAAAAAAACGCAGAATAAAATCCCCAAAGTAAGCAACCGGTAGAGTTTGTTCTTTTTATTCATGGTATATTTTTATATAATTGAACAAGAAAGACATAGGGCAAGGCGATTATAACCTTGCCCTATTTATGTAAAGAATATTTATTCGATTACAATTTTTCCTAAACCGAATTCGGCTATTTGCATCGTATTGCCGCTCGAAGGTTCTCCTTTACCGGGATAATCCGGATGCTGGTACTTATCAACATCATAAGTCCTACTTTGCACAGTCAAGATTACCTTGACATAACGATAGGTAGATGGGGTTATTGGAATAATATAAGGCTTGTCTTCAACCGATGTAACTCCGCCTACATACGAAACTTTTTGCGGAATCCAGACTATATTCGCATCATTTCCGGCAGGTTCGGCAGGAGTTATTGCGGTGAAATTAGTACCGTCATTACTACCGTATAAATAAATGCCGTATACCCGTAAATAATTGTAATTATTGGTTGATACAGCTTTTCCGTTATCCGGATTAGTATAAGCTCCACTCCGGTGTGCCCATTTGATATACTCAAACTCTTGCGCTGTTTTCATATCAACAATAAACGACGGTGCTTCGGAATCTGCCGGAGGTTGTTGTCCGGCTGCATTGCCGCCAGGTTTCACTAATGACAGGTATGAACCGGATTGACCGTCGAACATATGTTCGGGTAAGCCTGTTACGGGACTTTCTTTTGTATTACCATCCCATGCATAACCATAACCATTGTGGGTCTGCGTAGTTACCGTCCAACTCGTCCGGTCTATATCCACCGGTGTCCTTGTCACATCTAATACGCTTACATTCCAGTTTACCGACAGGTTACTGCCGTCGGTTGTCCTGATCGTTACCGTTGTAGAGCCAACACTAACAGTAGTTACAATACCAGCCGCATCAACCGTAACAATAGCTTCATCATTGGATGCATAGGAAAGGGCTTTATTCCATGTGTCTGCCGGAGCGAGTGTTACATTCGCGGCCAAATCGAAAGGTGCGCCTCCTATTTTCAGTTGCTTATTCTGTGCTGCCGCAGCTATATTGATAGCAGTGGCTTTCACCATATGATCGACAATATTCACTATAAACCGTGTGCTTACCCCCGACCCGTCCGTCGCGCTGACTATCAGGGTATCTGTTCCAAAAGCCTTCGGTTTAAGAAGTCCGGTTTCGGTAACAGTCATTAATTCCGGATGCTTATTAGTAAAGGTTACTTTTTGGTTTTTAGCACTTTGAGGTAAGATTACCACATTAAGCTGTAGTTCTTCGTTATCTTTGAACGAGATTTGCATAGACGGCGTTCCCGTACTTACATAAACGGCTTCCTTTACGGCTATTGAAGTAACTTTTCCATCATTATCCGGTTCGAACCCCTGCGGATCACAACCGCTAACCAGCATAATAACTGCCAGAACTGATAAATATATAATTTTCTTCATGTTTTATTATTTGACGGTTACTAATTAACGTTTTATATCTTGCCATTGGGGACTTTGCGTCAAATTCTTGTTTAACTCAAGTTCCTGCAAAGGAATCGGATTATAATAATATTTGTCGTCCCATTTTACAATTCCATTTGTTACATTCGGACTTTTCGGATAACCAATGATAAAGCCTTCACTGTCTACAAAGACATCCGAATTAAGTGTCGCTTTCGGCGCATTCTTAGCTTTACTTGTGTTTGTTCCGTCATATAGCTTTTGTTTTTCTGCCGTAAACTTCATACCCCGTATAGGTTTTTCTATAAATTTACCGGCTTTCCAGCGCACCAAGTCTTCGCGGCGAAGACCTTCCATAGCCATTTCTATGCGGCGTTCGCGGCGTATTTCGCGAAGGATCGGACCAGGAACATATCCGGCATATTGCTGATACAGATTGTCCAGACGGGCATCAGCAGGGATATTCTGCAAAGCCAGCTTGCTGTTAGGATATTTAGTGAAGTCAAAACCGGCTCGCAGGCGTAAAGCATTGACAGTAAGATCGAGGTCTTCATTAGTAATTGTACCCAATTCCGCTTTGGCTTCCGCATACATCAGCAAAGCCTCCGCATAACGGAAAATCAGGGCTGTCTGCGTTCCACTTGTTGTTGAACCGTTATCTATTTGTTCATTCGTCCAGTGTTTGACAAACATATAACCGGTGGCACAAGGACCGCCGGTCGGCGTCTGGTTGGCAGTAGGACAATTGTAAGTGATCTCGGGATATTTAAGGCCTTGAAGCGCCTGATTAATTACACCACCATTTTCGTCCCTGTTGAAAATAGTAATGTATTCACCCGGTTTCACGACCGTTTGCCGCAGGCGTGGATCGCGATTATCCAGTTCGCGCCAGTCGTCGCCGTCATAACCTTTGAAAAGCGGGCTTGAGGTAATCGGTAATCCGTCTATACATAAATATTCGTCTATCAGGTCTTTCGTCGCCCCTTTACAATAACGTCCGCTGGCGTTTCCCCTGTTCATATTGAAATAGCGGGAAGTTCCGTGCCCAAGTTTAGAGCCATCATATACACGCGCGAGAATCGCTTCTTTGTGATCGCCACCTGTCATACCATTCAATTTGAACAAGTGCCAGTAAGGATCATTCCCTACCTCGCTCGGTACATTGTATAATTGATATTTACCGGAAGATATAATTTCATTACATGCTGCGGCACATTCTTCGAGGAACTTGTTGGCAGTAGCTTGCAGGTTCAATTCGGTATGATATTTGCGGAAAGTGCCTTCAAACAGACAAAAACGCGCTTTCAGGAAATTTGCCATGTCACGGTTGATGCGCCCGGTTGCCCCGCTTTCAGTACTTATGTGCTGTACGGCATAGTTAAGGCATTCCAGTATCTTATCGGCAAGTTCCGCACGGGGAGTACGCGGGGAATACAATTCGGGAGAATCTATATTCAAATCCTTCTCCAGCCATGGTACTTCACCAAAAGCGACTATTTTCTGGTAATAGTCCCATGCCTTGAAGAAATAAGCTTCCGCCGCATATTTATTTAAAAGTTCCGGGCTGCTCACTGATGCTTCCGCCTCACGATAGTGGTTGAGAAAATAATTAATGGTACGCAGGTTATTCCATCTCCAGCCTGTGTTGTCTGCATTATCAAGCGAAGATGTCGCGCTGGAAGGTACCTGCCAGGTACCTTGCATACGATTTACAATATCGCCGGAAGTGTTGCTGAATCCTATGGCATTGTCGGTAAATATATCACCATATATAATCTGGCTTCCGCGTGTAATAAAAAACGGCGGACTATAAGAATAGGCGTTGCCTGTCTGATGCCCTTGAGCATATACGTTATACAGCTGATTAAGGTACAAAGGCAGGTCGCCTTCATTCTTCAAAAACACACCTTCGGCGAGGCTCTGGATAGGATCTTGCTGCATAAAACCATCGTTACACGAGCTTAACGAAAAGCCTATCGAAACACAACCGATTGCAATATATTTTATTATTTTTTTCATAACTTGGTTCATTATTAATGTTTAAAAAGTAATCTGAGCACCCAGAGCAATCGTCCTTTTCTGAGGATAGCTGTCCGAAATCTGGTCCGGGTCGAAAATTGATGGTACTTCCGTAATCTCAAACAGGTTGTATCCCGACAATGTAAAGCGTAACTTTTCGACATGCAATTTTTTCAGCAAAGACGCCGGAACGGTATAACCTAATACTGCCTGCTTCATACGCAAGTAGGCTCCGTTTACCAACCATCCGGTCTGGACGGATGGTGCTCCTGCCGCAGACCTGTAACGAGGAAACTTCGCGTCTGTCTGATCGGGTTTCCATGAGCGCTCGTACATCCATTTACTACCGGCATTGTTAGTACCTCCACCCCAGTAAGTTGTACTGCCGATCCATAAATCACGTTTAACTACTCCCTGTAACAACATACTGAGGTCGAAACCTTTCCATGAAGCTCCCAGTGTGACACCGAATTTATAACGCGGTGTATTGTTCCCTATAATTTTCCTGTCTCCCGGATCGTCGGCAGTGTTGGAGCCTGTGTTGATGACTCCGTCGCCATTCAGGTCTTTCAGCCACGGATCGCCCGGATAAAGATTGCCCGAATGCCGGGGGCCATAGAAAACATATTGATTGCCATTTAGCACAAGGTCTTCCGCCTGCAAAATGCCTCCTGTCTCATATCCCCAGATTTCGCCTACGGTCATACCGTTATAGTACATATAGTCTCCTAGTGTTTTTATAGCATTGGACGGATAGTTCAGCACTTTGGTCACAGCATCTGACAGGACAAGTCCTGCATTATACTGCAAACCGTTGGCTAATTTATCTTTCCATTCCAATGTAAGTTCCCATCCTCTCCCCCTGATGACGCCGGAATTTTCACGAGGTGGTGTCGCACCCAGCAAATTCGGATATGCGGCACTTCCTTCTACAAGAATATCGGAAACTTTGCGTTCAAATATGTCCAATGAAAAATTCAAACGGTCAAGGAAGGTCGCATCCAGCCCAAAGTTGGTGGTTGCCGTTTTTTCCCAAGTCAGATAAGGAGACACCAAATTAGGCGCATTAACTGTGTTACTCCAATTCCCACTAATCCAGTAATTGGAACTTGTTGAGCTCATTGATGGCTGATACGGGTAATAGGAATCGGGTTGGCTACCAAGTTTACCATACGAAACCCTTATTTTCAGGTTTGAGAGCCATTCTTTCAAAACATCCATGAATTGTTCTTCCGATATCCTCCATCCGGCAGAGAAAGAAGGAAAGAAAAAGTAGCGTCCGTCCTGTGTAAAACGGCTGCTGCCATCGTAGCGTCCGTTTACTTCGAACAAGTATTTATTAGCATAATTATAGTTGATCCTGCCAAACACTGCTCTTCCGGTTCTCTTTTGTGCCGAGGTTTCCATTGTATTTAAAGTCGGGTCTTCCGTTGCATTAGGATTTAAGACATCCGGTGAAAATAAATTACGAAGGTTAAGAACAGACTGGCTGTATTCCACATATTCCTGATTGAACCCGAGTATAGCCGAAAGTGTATGCTTTTCTTTGAATGTTTTGTTAAAATCTGCATACACATTGATTTGGTAATTGTCGGTAACATCTTTCTCAAATCTTCCGCGGTTTTCTTTATATTCTTGCTGTTCGCTTACCGGTGACCATGTATAAGTAATATAGTAATGCGAAGGGTCTTTGCGCCTCATTGTGCGCCCTTGCGGTAGATAGGAAAGATCCGCCTTGAGTTTCAACGTATTCGGGATAACAATAAATTCCGGAGATACGGATAAAGCTGTAGTCCATCTGTTTGTAACCGTCCTGTTGCCATAATCCAGCCATGCGAGGTAATTATCCGTCCATTGTTCACCGCTCGGATCGGAAGCCAGTGTTTTGATAGGCATATTGATATTCTTGTCGGCATCCTGTTTCAATACAGACCAGATATTCCCCTTGTAACTAGGTACATATGGCTCGTCATAACTGTAACGGTTATAATTAACCTTTGTTTCGAGGTTAAACCAGTTTGTTACTTTCGCGTTAAAGCGGGTAGCTATATTGTAGCGGTTATATTTGTCTTCGCCTATCTTATACATACCATCTTCGGAGAGGTAACCCAGCGAAAGATGATAGGCAACTTTTTCAGTACCACCCGATATGCTCAGGTTGTGTTTTTGTGTCGGAGTCCAGTCACGCACAACCAATTTGTAAGGATTCATATCTCCTACCCATACGATAGAATTTCCATTCATCATATAACGATTATCTGGATTGTTCGGGTCTGCCATATATTTCTCTATGGCTTCCATTTTTCTCTTATCCAGATCACTGACAGTACCAAGCGTCCATTCTGAGTTTTGCATCACAAAGCGTTGAATTTCGTATGCATTCATAATATCGGGAAGAGCCGAAGGTTTATCCCATGAAATATCGTAACTGTAACTTATTTTTCCTTTCTGATTGAACTTACCAGACTTGGTGGTAATCAGCACAACGCCACGGCTCGCTTTTGTCCCGTAAATAGCAGAAGCCGATGCGTCTTTGATGACGCTCATACCCTCTATGTCGTTTGGGTTCATTTGATTTACCAATGTAGAACTCATCTCTACTCCATCAACCAGAATCAATGGTTCTCCATTTTTTAATTCCCATCTATTGTCAGTTGAATTGTAATCAATCGAAGTAGTTCCGCGGATATTAAAGTTTGGCACAGTGGAGGGCTTTCCATCACCCATAGTAATATTCAGGTTAGGGACAACACCTTGTAATGCCTGTCCCACACTTGTCACGGGCCGGTTTTCGAAAGCTTCGGCTCCTACCGCACTTACAGCTCCGGTAAGATTCACTTTCTTTTGGGTACCGAACCCCACAACTACAACCTCATCCAACAGCTTTGAATCTTCCGCAAGCTGCACATTAATCACAGTCTTAGAGCCTGTCTGAATCTCCTGCTTCGCATATCCGACCAGTGAGAATACCAAAACGGCGTTTTGATCGTTAACGGTGATATTATATTTCCCATCAACATCGGTCATCGTTCCTTTAGTCGTATTCTTTACGGCGACACTGACCCCTATGAGAGGTTCGTTCTTATCGTCCGTTACCGTTCCGCTAATTGTCTGGGCTTTGATACAAGCTATCGACATAAAAGTGAATAACAGTAACATGAATATCCTACCAGAGGATAATTCAATAACATACTTCTTTTTTGATAAATGTTTCATATAACATAGATTTAATAAGATAAATGAATTTTGGTATCATTTCGGGTTATGAATACTGGAAATTCTAAGGTTACTTAAGTATAAATGCAGAACAAAGGATGTTTATCCGGAACTTTCAGGTTTCCGGATAAACATCCTTTGTTC
>NZ_DLFW01000017.1 GCF_002482385.1 Dysgonomonas sp. UBA7710
AAGACGCAAAAGGTAACAAAGGTCACACTTTTTTCCTCTCTGTAAGTCCCCTTTGGGACAGTGCTGTAAAGTACGGGAGCTAATCATTATTTCAAAGAGCTATAAGCTAACAGCTAAAGGCTACCGGCTCTAATTATATAGATAAACTTTTTCAAAAAAGTCTATGCCATTTATTCTTTTATACACCTGACCGCCATGCCGTATGTAACATATAAGCTTTGGTCTGTTTTAGCAGTAGTAGTCTGAAATTGCAGATTGTAACTAGAGCCTCTATTTTTATTACTACTACTCCAGTAATAGCCATACACACTGCGGTAAACAAGACTCCCATCGGAATTATTCCTGTAGCCGCTAGCCGGCAAGAACAGATAATCGCCGATTTTTACGCCGTTGTTGAAGTTTGTGGGGTTTGTACTAGCGTTGTAGGCCCAGCTTGTTCCCACAGAGGTAACTGTATTATTTGTAAACAGACCCGCCAGTTCAGCGATTGTCGGTACACGGTATCCCGTTGGGCATGGAGTATTAGTACTGATCCACGCTGTGGGAAAACTACTGGTATTACTATTCCATGTACCGTTTTTAGCATCCGGCGATGCCGCGTTCGGGCCAAAAGCCGCTGGGGTCTTGCTTCCCCACTGGTAGAAGTCGCCATATAATCCCTTGCTTGGTGTAAACGGGTTGGAGGTTACATCGGCTCCGAGGTTATGGCACATAAATTCCTTCCATGTGCCTTTGGCAATATACGCGCCGCAGCCACACATGCAGTCCTGCACCTTTATATTTACTTCCAGCCTGCTGTTATTTCCACCCGCGTCTTTGAAGAGCGCGTAAACGGTCAGTTTCAGCGCGCTGGCTTTGTCCTTTCCTTTGGCTTTGTCCAATACGGCTTTGTCGAAAGTAAGGGTAAACGTGGTACCGGTAGGCTTATTGGTCGTCTTGAGCAATACATTGGGGTCGTCGGTAATAAATTGCAGTTCCGTGTAGGCGCCTGTTGCGGTAAAGGTGTATGTAAACGTCCTGTTCTCGACCCAGTTGCGGCTGCCGTCGAGGAAGTCGCCCGGACGGTTTGCTTGCGTGCCGCAGGTCGTGTTAAAGTTATCTTGCGCTACGTCGTAGCAATCCTTACCCGTCAGTTTATAGTTGCCGCTCGTATTCGGTGTAAAGCTGGCAGGGTTGGGGGTTACATTCAGCGTCACTTCCTGCGATTTCAACGGGGTGGTGGTACATTCGTTGGTTACCTCCACCGATATCTTATAGCTTCCTGTTGCCGTTGGTTTATATTCGAATGTGTTGGTTGGAGAAGCAGCGCCTTGATCTGTACCATTCACTTTCCACTGGTATTGCAGGTCGTTTTTGTTGTTTGAGGCATTGGTTCCCGCCGTGAATTTATACGTTTCGCCTTCCTTTATTGTCACCGTCGTACTTGGCGTTATTGTTACCGATGTGGCTTTGGTACAACCGTCCCCCACTTTGGTGGTTCCGCTCAGGGCTACATCCCCGCAGGGGTGGCCTACCGTCTTTACCCAAATGGTTACATTGGTGCTCGTGGCGGCAGGGTCGCCGTAAACCACCACGGCCGAACTGCCGTCGCCGATAGGCTTGATGGAAACGACCGCGCCCGTGGCGTCTGTGTCCCCGTCCTTATACATCTGGTCGGGGGTAGCCGAATCGGGATAAGAATAGAACCATTCGAACCCACCGGCGGGATACGGCGACGCGCTGACGCTGTATGTGTGCGTTTCTTTCCTTACCGTTTCGGCTGCCGGAGCCGCTTTCCATTCCATACTGATAGGCGCGCTCTGTACCACGTCTATCTTACCCGATACCCTGCTCCAGCAGCCATTGGCATCCTGATAGCGCACCGAGTAGCTTCCGGGTTGCGAAACCAGCAGGGTCTGGCCGTTCTGGTTCGGCACCGTAAATTCGTTCTGCATCCATTCGTAGCTTTGCGCTCCCGAGAAGTCGGCTGTCAGGCTGGCGGGTGTTCCTCCGCAGATGGGCGCGGACAATGCCCCGTTGTTGATACTGGTAGTAGCGGGAGAGGTAAAGCTTACATTGACGTTCTGCGACACGGCAGTGTTCGGGCAACTGCCGCTCTGGTCGCTGGCCGTTACCGACAGCACCATATTGCTGGCGTTGGAGGCGACGAGGTACATGACCGGGGCTGTTCCCTTGCCGATGCTGAACCCGTTGTTGAACCATTCGTATTCTGTTCCGGCAGGATAGGCGGCGGCGTTCTTCACTTCCAGTTTCAGTGTCCCGTCCTTGCATACAATAAGGCTGCCGCCGGTCAATGACTGCCCGTTGACTTCCGCGTCGGGTGCGGGTAACGCCGCCACGCCATTGCCCGTGTTGTCGAGCAGGATGAGTACATTGCTTGAAGCCGAGGAGCATGCACCGTCCAGAACGACTGCAAACCATTCTCCGGCCGAGCCTGCTCCTGTGAGGGTCAGGGGATTGTCGTTCTTGTTTGTTGCCGTTAGTGGCACGCCGTTGTGATACCAGAGTACGGTTCCGGTGGTATTGGCGGTAAGGATCACATTGCCGCCGTCGCAGATCATTCCCCCGTTGGTGGCGGAGATAGTCACGTTGGCGGGCGCCGTCGAAGAGTTGTTGTCCGCTACGGTGAGGGTGGCTGCGCTGCCGCAACCCAACAGCCCTGCATATACTTTATATGTGCCCGCGCGTTTGATTTCATACCAGTTACCTGTATTAACGATTACTCCGCCATATGTCCATATATAATCCACATCGTCCTGCGCATTTTTTACGTGTGCGAACACACTGCCTCCCGCACAAAGGGATAGGCTGGTGCTGTTCAGTTCCGGATTGTCCGCTCCGGGGCAAACGGCGCCCTCTTGCGGAACGATAAAGTCTTTGAACTCGCCTGTGCAGTTGTTTACTATCCTCACTACGGCATTGCGTTGCAGGCTGCTGTTGTTAGGCTGGAATTCGACGGTAAAGGCCGAAGTGAGCGGGTCTGCCGTAAGGACGGCGTAAGCGCTTCCTGCGGTGAGGTAGACTTCGTATGCCTTACCTGCGGAGACAATACAGGCGGGCTTGTCTTCGGGCGTGTATGTATTTCCCGAGAAGTTGCCGTCGGCAGTTTCGGCGGGTACGCTCAGGGGGTCGGAATATTTGTCGCCTGCCTGCGATGTAAGCACGATATCCGCTGTGCCGAGGCTGAGGCATACCCATTTGTATCCGTTCCAGTACTCGGTACTGTTGGTGTCGGTATTGTAGATGGTCAGTCCCAGCGCCAGCCCGGGATTTTTTGCTGTGGGCTTGGCATTCTTGTCGCCACGGTGCTTTTCGTCCTCGAAATCTTGGATTTTCATCACGGCATCGCGTTCTTTTGTTGTCAGATGCGGCAGGCGCATACCGCCGGTTTTATTGGATACCATCTCCAGAATGGAAAAATCTTTCGGGGGAGTACCGGCCCCTATTGTCACCTGAGCCGTAAGGTTATTTACGGCAAAAAAGCAAGCTGCAATTAATATCGCGCGCGTTTTTAAGTTTTTTAAAATTCGATTCATTTTTAATAGACTTAACTTCATATATTTTAAATTTACTTACTTGGTAGAATGATTAAAAAACAATGTATTCAATTTAACTTAATAGAAGAGGCTGTCCCAAAAGTAATATTACACTATTAAAGTGTTACCCTCTTTGTCATTCTGAGTGTAACGAAGAATCCCGACCCTCCGGATACGAGATGTTTCACTCCGTTCAACATGACAAAATGATATGAAAAAATACTTTTGGGGCAGCCTCTTCATTATTACCGTTTGTTCTACCGATAATAAAGCACTGAAAATGAGTAAAGCACCCCCATTATTGAGTGTCTGTAAAATTTCTTTACAAAAGTGAAATAAAAAACAAAAGCTGTCAATAGTGATTTATCACTGTTTTTTGAGGAGACGGCATAGTGCATGACAAAAATTTCTTATTTTCTATGTGTCCTTTGTTTTTGATATGGTATATAAGTTTTATTTACACAGGGGCGAAAATAAAAAAGCCTGTCGTCACGACAGACTTTTTTAAACTTAACACAATAAATATACCAATATCAGAGAAATGAGTTTTTTGCTACAACTGACGGATTTACAATATTGATAGTATGAAAAAGCTAAATCAATTACTACAATGAGAGATAATAAAATTGTATATTGTAAAAATCCCTTCACAAAAAACCCGATAAATAACCCTGCAACAATGATACATATATGAATACAAGAATGTGTAAATCTTTTGCAAAGAGACATAAAAAAGATAATGCTGTCAATAGTGATTTATCACTGTTTTTAGAGTAGGAAGCGTGGCGGAAAAAGAAAGTTAATCATTCAATCATATTCTTAACAGAGCCTAAACATATAAAAAAGAAATGATTATTAAGATTTATGTTTTATAAGCGGGCATATATAGTTGTAGAAGTAAAAATAAATCTGACATTGAAACTTGTGTAATTAAAAAAAAGAGACTATTTTTGAACCCGAAAAGAAAAACAGGTTGCCGGAGGGCGCTTGTATGACAATTTGAGACAGAAAAAGATACCGGACTGTATCTGATCTGTAAATTGATTCTGGAAAATGTTTATCATCAGGATATAGCGAAAAGGGTTAAGTCCCGTCTTTCGTTTTTAGGCTGCTCGGATGGTGGAATGGTAGACACGCAAGACTTAAAATCTTGTGACCATTAGGTTGTGCGGGTTCAAGTCCCGCTCCGAGTACAGAGTTTTTGATAGCGGTGTAATCACAAGATTACACCGCTTTATTTTTTCACCGCATTTAAGATAGATAAGATTATGAATGTGTCTCTTGCTTTTTGTTTACACCATACATCGGATGCGATAAAGGTTAACCTTGCTAAAATTTAGCCAACATACATAAATTATTAGTTTTTTTATATATATTCGCAAAACACACAAAAAATATGGAGTTCAGAGACCATACACAAACGAGGCGGATCCGAAAAGCCATATGAGTAGGAATCTAATAAATATACAAATTTATATGGAGTGGTTTTTAAAAGTAGTAAAAGAACATTATGCCGATTTTAACGGACGGGCAAGACGTAAGGAGTTCTGGATGTATTACCTTTTCTATGTGATTGGAATAATCGCGTTGGAAATTATAGCCCTTATACTTATGAGTATCTCAGACGTATTAGGTGGTATTGTTTTCGGCATCATGGGGTTGGCTGTGTTAGGTCTGATTATCCCTACATTAGCAGTAGGTGCCAGACGACTGCATGATGTGGGCAAAAGCGGTTGGATGTTACTTGTATCATTGATTCCGGTGATTGGTGGAATTTGGTTACTCATTTTGTTAATCACTGAAGGGGAAAAAGGCGATAATCAATATGGCCCCGATCCTAAAGCTGATGAGCGTTAATTGTATATATAGCATATAAAAATGAGCCGGGAATATATTTCCGGCTCATTTTTTTACCGTTTAGCTTTTTTCCTCCTATTTTCCAATAGTTAAGACGCTGATCTGCCTGATATTCTGTAAATCACTGTAATCGTATTGATACAGGCCGTCTTCAGCAATCATCATCAGGGTATTGTCATGCGGTATCACATCATACCCGTTCATACCTTTATGATGAGCGAGTTGATTAGATATCAGTTTTTGAGGATCGTCCGATTTATAAACTTTCAGGCCGTCATCACAAAGAAATAATGTACCATTGTCTATTCCCAATCCCTTAGGGCCGGTCATTGTATAAGATACTATCTGTTTAGGCATTTTCACATCGCTGACATCCACAATAAACAATTCATTTGCATTCTGTCCGCACATATTTCCCGAATGGATGGTGACATAGGCCAGATCGTCTTCCACAACCACCGGATCGCAACCATAAACGTGCTGTAAGGATGATTGATAATCGGGTTTCAGCGGATCTTTTACCGAATATATCAACATTCCGGTCGGTGTACCCATAAACATGTTATCCTTGTAGCTGAAAATTGTTTCCACATTTCCCCCAATATAAATATTATCTGCAGCTTTTACAGGTTTGTCCCCGGACAGGTTAAATATATTCATCGTATTGTTAATTACAGTGTATAGGTAGTCCTGGTATAATCCGAAGCGGGACATGGAGCCATTTAGACCGTTTGCTCCGCTACCGCTATTACTGCTATTTTGCATATATGCATAATCATAGCACCCAATCATATCCCGTTTAACAGTCTCGGTTCTTTCCACCAATGTCCAGCCTATTATGATATCTTTATTGTCATTGTTAAGATAACACATTGCATAATCATATCCAAACCGGAAGTCTTCCATTGGAGGCAAGGCTTTTTCAAAGACGTTTTCTAACCGTCCTTTCAATTCAGGTTTTGCAGGATTGCTTATATCAAACCATACGAGGTCTATGTAGGAATCTGCATAGAGCATATTATTACGGATACTCAGGTCTGCATTCCCCATAAGTTCTATGAACCCGGCATTTTTGGGAGAGGAAGGAATGCGGTTGTCAATGATGTGGATACCTTTGTCCGGCTCAGATATATATAGATAATCTCCATAGAAGCAGATTTTGCCTTTTTGTGTAATCTTTTGAGGTGTGACTGATACCTTTACGGAATTGCGGAAAGTGGTGGCATTCATGAATACCGGTTCGTGGATTTTGTAGGTGATGGTTTCAGTATTGTCATTGTCGCTACAGCTATACAATACACAGAATGTGCTAATGTATAATAAATACAATAGTTTTTTCATTGTTTAAAGATTTAAGTTATTAAAAAATTTCCGTGTTGTTTTAAAATTTGTATCTGAGTCCGGCGCCAAGACCAAATACTGAAGGTTTTTCTGTTCTGATGCTAATTGGTTGTTTATTTTCAAAATAGTAAGAGAATCTAGGTTCAAAATATATACTCCAGTCATCATAGAACATGTAAGATGCTCCAAGCGATGCATTTAAAGACCATTGCAGCCCGCTTATACTTCCCTTGTCGTGAACGGCAGCAGTATTATTGTTTTTATCATATATATCTTCTGTATATTTATATCTTAAGCCTTTTTCTACCATGCCTCCGGCAGATAGGTAGATATTCCAGTTTGAACTGTTCCACAGATAAAGGACTACATTGACAGGAATACCCAGATAATGGAGTTCCTGACGGGCTTCTAACGATTTGATCGCTTTCTTCCGGAATTTTGATGATAAGTATGTATATGTTAATCCGGTTTCAATACCGATGTATTTGTTAATATCTTTGCGGACATTAACACCGAATGATAATGGTAAAGAGTGATCCATTTCTGAAAAATCATTTGCACTGAGATCCTTGCTTAACAGGGTCTTCGTGTCCGAATATGAATCCGCAATGTTTGCCGATGTAGCGTAGTCATACATAAGACCCTTATACATATTTCCATTGGATGATGAGCCTCCTCCTGATGAAACTGATGCAGACATCTGCCATCTGCTGCCTCCGTTATCGGCCTTTGCGATTAATAGCCTGGCTGGTTCTTTATACGGTGTTTTCTCTACTGGTTTCTTCTCATGTATAGTCGGAATACTGGAAACAGTATCGGTTATGTTGACGTTAGTCTCGGCCGGATTGTTGTTCTCAGCAACTACTTCCTTTACGATTTCTTCAACATGTGCCAGATTGATGGTGTCCGCAATCGTTACAGGCAATGACTCGTTCAAAATATTGCTTTCTTCAGCTAATTGTTTGTCTTTATCAGGTTTACTGTATATAGATGCCGGATAACTTCTGGCTTGTAGTTGTAGTATATGGCTGTTGGTGGGACTAACAACTGCGGTTGTTTGTTTCTCCGGTTCTGATATTATAATATCAGCAGTATTGAAATTATTTATTCCTGCTAGCGGATTGAAAGGGGGCTCGTCATTTTTGGGTATAGAGAGTAGTAAAATCACGATGACAGCTATTGCTGCAACAGAGCCCCCGATCCACCAGACAGACTTCCTCTGTTTGGGCTTCATCTGAAGCTCAATCTCGTTCCAGCAGCCTGCTTCTACAGGCACCCGGTAATCTTCCAGTTTTTGCCTTATCAGCCTGCTGAACTCGTCAGGTTGTTCGTTATGGTTTTTCTTGTCTGGCATTTTCATGCATTAATAGAGATTCCACTTTATTTTGTAAAACTTTTCGCGCCCTGATAAATTGAGAACGCGAGGTACTTTCTTTGATATTCAGCATATTTGCTATTTCGCTATGTGTATAGCCTTCTATTGCAAAAAGGTTGAATACTGTCCGGTAACCTTCCGGTAATGCAGCTACACAAGCCATTAGCTCATCTGCCGAAATCTGATCCAGAGCCGAAGCATCGACATTCTCCATCGCTTCATTGTAATCGTCAATGCTTACACTTAATTTAAGAGCGTCGTTTCGCCGGAGATATTCGAGCGCTGTGGTTACAAAAACCCGTCGCATCCAACCGCCCAGCGAACCTGTTTCGGAATAGGTGCCTATTTTGGTAAAAACCTTGATAAACCCATCCTGAAGTATATCTTTAGCCGTCTCCCTGTCGTTAGTATAGCGCATGCAAACTCCCATCATGACCGGTGCATGTAACTCGTATAATTGCTTACGAGCCCATGATTCGCCACGTTTACATCCCGCTATTAATAACTGTTCGTTCATCGGCTAACTATACTCTCTACTTACATTGATGCAATATTATTTCCAAAAGTTGCATTTATCTGAAAATAAAGGATTTTTTTGTTGGACATTTTATAACTTGTAGTTTAACAGGCATAAAAGTACGATAATTTTTACAATGCATAATAAAAAAACTCCCATAAGGGAGCTTTCTGTTAACAGGGGAAACCTTTTATAATACTTCCTATTCTTTTATTCTTCGCAGCCTCATAACTATCTTCTCCGGATTGTCTTTATCCATAACAGTAAGGATATCGTCTTTCAATATAAATTTACATTTCCGCTGTTTTCCATAGCTGTCTGTTATTATTACATAGTCATCTTTAATGGTGTAGATGCCGATGCACTGGCTTCTGACGGAACCTTCACTTGTCCGTACATCCATATATACCGTATCGTATTCGAAACGGAGTTCCGGTGATACAATCGTATCATCAGGCATTTTGATAGAGGTTTCATCCGTACCGTCTATCTCCATTGCCCATCGTCCGGTAATGGTATTTCGTTCACCACAAGCCATCAAGGCAAGAATACATAAACAGCAAAATACTAGTTTCTTCATTATTTTTTTCATTCGGTGAAAAGTGATGCAATATATAAAATATCTGTTATTTTATCATATTTTTTTCTTAGATTTGTATAGTACCTAATCTATATACCATGAGAATAAAGAATGTATCTATCCTTATTATATTCTCATAATCAGGTGTATATGCACATCTTTTAGAAGGTGCTTCTGGATGTTGAATAATAAAATCGCCGGATATGAAAAAGCTGTATTTTCTTATATTGTCAATCACTATGTATATCTCTGTACTAGGACAAGAGGGACATAAGTTGAATATTGATATAGATGCATCTTTCAATCTGAATTATGTATTTGATGATAAGGATGGGATCAGAGATCCTGTTGCCCTGGGAATGAGCTTGGGGTATGAATATGATCTGAATATGTTCTTTGGTATAGAAGCCGGATTCAGAGGCGGAGGCTTTAACCAGAGCATCCGTTATTATGATCCTAATATAGGGATTGATGGTTTTGATAATCCTTACAGTTATACCGAAACATCCTATAAAGGAACATACTGGGCTCCGTATATAGCCCCGAAGCTATATCTCCCGATAGCATATGACGATAAAAAGGACCGGGCTAAATATATTTTTATAGAAAACAGGTTTTCATATACCCGCATCAATCTGAATAAAGCAAAAGGAATGGATGCCGCCGTCCATAAGTATCGCCTGATATACGAAATAAGGTTAGGTTATCAGTTCCCCATAGATGACAGATGGGCTATGAGTTGTTGGCTGGGATATAACACATTTGATTTTTCGAAAGTGAAACCGGAAGTTATTGAATATAAAAACGCAACACCTATACAGATAGGAATAGGCTTTAATTATATTATCAAGCAATAGAGTATAGCAGATCAAATGCTCCAATTATTAATGCGAATTAGTAGTTGAGTTTTAACGTTCAATTACATTAGTCGTTTTTTCTACTGCGCGCAATTAAAATTGCTTGCGTTCCTTTTGGCCTAAGCCCCAAAAGGAACCAAAAACGCTTTAGCGCCCCGCTTCAACCTCACCCCCCGCCCTCTCCAAAGGGAGAGGGAGCCGTAACGGACTAAAAGACGAAACGGAAAAACTCGCTGGAAATATTGTATAATCCGAATCAACCAATTAGCTCAAACACGTTTCCATTTTTTCGTCTTTTCATCCTACGGGTACCCCGTACTTAAAGCTAACGGCGCTGCTGACGCACGTGCGGCTAAAGCCCGGAGAACCTTTGTCCTGTCGTCGCATCGCGATTCCGGCCTCGTCCCGCAGGCGGGGTACCCAATCCGTAAAGCGGAGGTGTAGGGCAAAATACGGTAGCTGCTATACCCTGCTGATAATCCGGCTAAAGATGATTCCGTATTATTTTGCCCACCGAAGCTGCGGCTTTGGGTCGCCGGGGGATGCAGCCTTGATTTTTTGTTTCGTTTTGCATCAAGGCAAAATGAATTGGAGCGAAGCGGAATTGAAAATCGGCGGAGCCAAATCGGCGTTAGCCAAATACAAGACGGCAGGCGCGTTAGAGAAAACGAACATTAAAATCCAACTGCTGATTGGTATTATCATGTAATTAAGTTTAATTAGGAGTCTGGAGATATGAAAATTCCGTTTTTTTGATTATCTATACATAATTAAAGCAGATAAGTAAGCATAAATAGAAAAAGGAAACTCGGATTTATTATAATAATGTTATCTTTGCCGCATTTTAAACCCAAAATATTGTAGATGACCAAGACAGCAATTATAATAGGAAGTTCAGGACTCACAGGCTCACAACTACTAAAAGCATTACTAACCAGTAATGTATATGAGAAAGTTATCAGTTTTGTGCGTAAAGGATCGAAAATATCGCATCCTAAACTGATACAGCATGTTGTCGATTTTGATAATCCTGAATCGTATCAGGATTTGATAGAGGGAAATGATATGTTTTGCTGTATGGGAACAACAATTAAGAAAGCCGGGACCGAAGAGGCTTTTGAAAAAGTAGACCTGCACTATCCCGTTCAATTTGCCAAGGTTGCAGTAAACAGAGGTATAAAGCAGTATTCGATAATTTCGTCGATTGGGGCGAATGCAAAATCCGGCAATTTCTATTTGCGGACAAAAGGCAGGTGTGAAGAAGAATTAAGAAAACTGCCATTCCAGTCTATTTCCATATTTCGTCCTTCGTTGCTGCTGGGGAATAGGAAAGAATTCAGACTTGGGGAGAAGCTGGGCGAATATGCCATGAAGATATTTGGTATTTTTTTTGTTGGCAAGTTGAAAAGATATAAACCGGTAGACGTAAAGAAAGTGGCATATGCTATGTTTAATATTGCACAGGAAAATACGGTAGGCTATCATATTTACGAATCTGAAGAGATTGCCGAAATATATTTAGAGAGCCATAGATAAAGATCATATTACCGGTCTGACATTATATAAATAGCCCTAAGATTTGAATGAGCAAAATTTAAACATGCTCTGATAGTTATTTTTACATAACTTCTTTTCTGTTCATTATTAATTCATTATCTTTATGCAATACATAATTTCTTGTTACCATGGAAGATAAAAACATGAAAGTCGAAATAAGACAGGAAGAAGCATGTGACTTTCCGGCGGTTTACGATATTAATCTAAAAGCATTCAACAGAAAAGAAGAGGCGCGGCTTGCCGACCGGCTACGCCTGAGTGACGGATTTATACCCGAACTTTCACTCGTCGCGATAGTGGAGAATAAGGTTGTAGGGCATATTCTGTTTACTAAAATCAGTATTGTGGACGAGGACAGATCCCAGGATAGCCTGGCTCTTGCCCCTATGGCAGTTAGTCCCGGTATGCAGCGTAAAGGTATCGGCCAACAGCTGGTTCGCTACGGGTTGAATAAGGCTCGTGAACTTGGATATAAATCTGTTGTTGTTTTGGGACACACTGAATATTATCCGCGTTTTGGTTTTGTTCCTACCAGTAAATGGGGGATAAAGCCTCCGTTTAATGTTCCTGCTAATGTGTTTATGGCAAAAGAATTAATTGATGGAGGTTTGTCGGATATTAAGGGGACAGTAAAGTATGCCCGGGAATTTGAGGAACTGTAAAGCCTTACTGTTCATTCTCTATTATTTTTTTTAACTTATCCGGAGTCAGTATTTCATTTGTAAAGAATTTTCCATTGATGAAAACACAATAGCTTGTTACCGGGGCTAAATGGTTTTGAGCCATTTCTTTTGTAGTGATCTGATGTAGCCGTACCGGATAATCGGAAGCTAAAATGACCGGTTTTAGTAAATTAGTGTATGGTATGGTGAACGGACATTGTGCCGTATAAAAAATATCAATGCCTTTTATGTCTTGTCCCATCCCTTGCCGTGCGGAATCTTTGAAACGGGGTAGGGGAACTGACTCGTCGAAACGCTTTACAGCCAGTTCGAAAAAAGGAGGGCAGCTATCGGTTATCTCATATCCATGGCGCAACATGAACGCCTTGTCGGAAAGGAATGGCTTCTTCTTTTGTCCGACAATCAATACTACACCTTTATGCCCGTTTTTGAGTGCATCGGCCTCACACCCGGCGAGTAATTGTTTCCCGTAGCCTTTCCCTTTAAAAGAACCGGATACCCAGAAGCAATTAATATATAAGTATCCGTCTGCTATTATCGGTACCCATGCATTTTCGGCGGGAAGATATTCTATAAATACTTTCCCCCGGGCATCGAGTTTCTTAAACCTCAGTCCTTCCTGCATACGGCAACTGAGCCATTCTTTTTTAGCAGCAACGCCTGTTTCGGTCGATTTGCTGCTTATCGAGCAGCAGATATGTTCGGTTGCAATATTTTCGGGAGACAGTGTAATTATGTTCATACTTTTTTGTTTTAGAATAAGGTTTATTGCTATTTTTTTCTTCAGGAGTGAGTCATAATTGCTGTTGTGACATATATTATATATTGTTCCCCGAAAGTCTTTTCATACTGGTATCACTCTGTGAGTTTAATTGTCCGATTACCTTTCGATACCGGAACGTATATTTCTGTCAGAATATTTTCTTCTTTCATATGACCGGGATTATTCAGGTATTTTTCGAAAGAGCCGCCGCCTCTCAATTTATAGCCGCTTTGGGGTAACCATATCATATAAATATTATAGTACATATCCAACAATCTGTCATAAGAGCCTTTAAGAGTAAACACAGCATATAAACCTCCGTCTAAATGCTGTATTCCAAAAGCACCGGAGGGTTTGACCTCTTCTTCTACTGTGAAGCAGGCATAGAAACGACAGATTGCTATTCTTTCCGAATTGTCCCCATTTTATGCAGATGCCCAGCGTTTTAAAGTCGGGAAATACTCTTTCATCTGGGCAACAGCCTGTTCTTTCGTTAGTTTTTGCTCCGTATCTTTGTTAAAATCGTCCAGATATTGCACACAATGCTCTATCATTTCGTCCATTGTGATACCTTCGGTGAACTCACCGTTTTTGAAGCAATATGTGCAGTATTCATCATTCTTGCTTTGATCTGAATTTGTTCCGAAATCTTCGCTGACATTCAGAGGCATACCACAACTTTGGCAAAATTTTTGGTTCATAATGTTTTGTTTTAATGGTTAATAATCTTAATGCAAATAAAAGAATTTATACAACATATCAGGTTATCCATTCTTGCTAAATTAGTATATTTTTGTCCGGCCGGTTAATTAAAGTTAAACGGGGTTGTTGCAATTAATCCTTTTTACCGTTATCATATCAAAGATACAAAGAGATGAAATTCAGTATTCACCTTTTAATACTTAAAGTTATGAAAAAGTTTTTATTGGCGTTCGCATTATTTATAGGTGTTACATCATTTTATAACACAGTTGAAGCCCAAAATATAAATATAAGTATCAATATAGGCCGTCAGCCGGCATGGGGTCCTGTGGGATATGATTATGTAGGATATTATTATTTTCCTGATATAGATTGTTACTACGACGTGAATGTAGGCTTGTTCTATTATTTCGACAGGGGAAGATGGATCTCTGCACGTTACTTACCATACGGATACCGTAATTATGACTTGTACGGACTATATAAAGTGGTATTGAATGTGCGTGAGCCATGGAGATATCATCATATTCACTACAGGGATTATGCCCGTTACAGAGGGCACCGTAACCAGATAGTAATTCGTGACAGCCGCGATTTCCGTTATCGTGATAGCCGTAATAACAGGGTCGCTTGGTATTCCGATAATAGAAAAGATAATAAATACAATAGTGGCCGTCCGAATAGTAATTATAATAGTAACCGTAAGGACAATAGTTATCGACCGGACAACAATTATAACAATAACAGAAAAGATAATAACCGCAAGGATAGTTATAACAAGGATAAGAATTACAACAACAGCCAAAGGAAGAATGATAATAAGCGTTCCGACTATGGTAGCCGGGATAACCGTTCCAGCAGGAATGACAATGCAAAGAGCCGTCCATCTATGAGCCGCGACGATAATCGTAACAGTAAGGCTACTCAGTCTTCTTCGGGTAGGAGTGACTTCAGGATGGTATCGAATACAGGCTCGGAAAGAAGTAGCAGAAGGTAATTAAATATAGGTTTAGGTGAATGGTTTTTGTGAATGAAAGTGACGGGTGTATATCTATCAGGATATACACCTTAATCTTTATAAAATTGAAAAGCTTATTATATCTTTGCATATATAAATACAAATAGCACAAACCCCAATAATGAGAAAATATCTATTGATAATAGCCTTTTTTCTTAGCTTTACGCAGCTGATGAAATCACAGGATAGTCTATCTATACAATCTTTCCAAAAAGAAAATATTGTAGGCAGATGGATTGAGGTTGAACGTACAGAAGGGGAAAAGACTAAACCTGCCGGAGAATTTCCCGATGCGTATATATTCCGTGATAATATGGTGTTTCATAAAGGCGAAGCTGCAGAAGGAGTGATTGTATTCAATATAACCGGAAAGTATGAGGTGGAGGGTAATTTTATAACCATCTACTATAATAATTATCTGCTGGATAGACTAAACAGGCTGAAACCAAAGAAAATTCAGTTTAAAGTACTCTCTGTTTCTGGTGATGGGATGCATGTTGTGGTGAAAGATTATGATTATGAATATAGAATGTTGCTGAACAAGCAGTCTCAATGATGCAATATATTAAGGATTCCACCGTTGATATCCATGTAAAGCTGTTAAAAATAGATGCTTAAGTATCGGAATAATATAAAAAAACTATACACAGACTAATCTTGTGAGAGAATTATATATCTTTGCACTCTAATATTACACAATGGTCCATTACTACAAAACGATGAAAAAAATCTTCTATCTTCTGTTTTTCTCAATACTGGGATTATCCAGTTGCGTCAATAATAATGATGAGCCTGATCCGATTGTAGTACCTGAACCGGAACCTCCGGTAAATGCGACAGAAGATGATCTGATAGGTGTTTGGGAAACATATTATTACCAGAAGGATATAATTTATATTTACCCGTCAGGCGAACAACAGATATTTCCCGGTTTGAGGCTTATTGAATATGATGGTTTTAGGACAGAATTTTACCACGATTCGGAAGATAATAAATATAAATTTAAAAGTTATAATGTGATCGATCATCTAATTGATGAGGGGACATACTCCGCAAGTAGCGATACAGTCCATTTTAAATTTACCTATTTGGCAGGTGCACCGAAAGATACCACAACAAAACAAATCATTCGCAAATTAGACCCGTCGAAAGGAATATTTAAAACTGAAGATGTTTATCCGGGAACTATTGGAAGTACGGGTGCAAAATTTAAAGTAACAGACATGAAAGCCAATCGTAATGTTGCGATTGCCCCTACATATACAGACGAGTCGAAAGTGATGGTCGATTCCTATTTCGATGAATTGTCTAAAGCTCCATGGGATATAACCGGATGTGCCTATTATTACAATAGCTTGTATCAACCCGATGAGACGAAGATAATGAATGATGCACTAGTGAAAACCCAGACTTCCTATAGATTTTATAAAGATGCTCAGGGGAATAAGTTCTGTTCTGTTAGTTCCCTAAATCCGGAGACCAATCAGATAGAGGAAGATAAGGATTCTCCCTACCCGATAATTATCGTAGATGATGTTATCTATCGCTTTTACACAGATTCGAAGACTGGAAAAACGGAGAGTCTTTATATCTGGGTGACAGATTGGAAGACGAAAAACGGATCGCTTACTTTTGTAGATAAGAAAAATGAAAGGCTAGGGAATGATATATCTGTGATAGTAACAACGGATCAATACCTTGTTCAGAGAAAAAATTAATGATAGATAGGGACGGAGCAATAATAGAAATGTTATCGCTCTGCTTTTTTATATACCCATTTATTATCAGCAATGGAAAGAACGAGTGAGTCCTTTGACAGGGCATCGATATCCAGACTTCGGAAAGGAGTATCGTCTTTATATAGATTCAATTCGTAATTATGTATTGTAAATCTGAAGTTTAAGGTGTCTTCCCAGTCTGACATATGCTGGGCGCATTTATCACCGTCGAAAATAAGGTATGTACGTTCCTTATTATAATCGACATTGATACTGTCGTAGACCGCTCTGTCCACATCTGTCAATATCCATTTTCCCTGTATCAGTGAGTTATTTACCTTATCTGCATTGTAAGGGGTACAACAGCAAAAGAGGTATCCGGTGATGAATAAAACGATGATGTGAACGTATCTGATCATAAATAATAAGTATCAAGCACAAATTAACGAATAAATTCTTATTATACATGCGAATCTGTGTTTGAATTAGTGATTATAGGAATGAAGTGCCTGTAAATTAAACGTTGGATTTTTCTAATCTTGGTAAGTGTTCTTTGGAAAAACTTTTATCATTCAGTTCAAACCTGCCGCGCCCTCCCGGGCTTGTCCTCACTTTTGGCATTGCCCAAAAGTAAGCAAAAGGCTAGCGCTCCGTTCCTCGGCGACCCACAACCGTTTTGCCGGCTGAAAGGGACAAACGGGCTATCGCCCAATCCCTTTCTACGCCGTCTGCACCGTGTGGGTACCCCGCCTGCGGAACTAATGCGCAGAGGCTGACGCCATAGTGAAGGCAAAGCCCTTAGATCAAATATGCGCTAGCCTTGTCGTGCGT
>NZ_DLFW01000035.1 GCF_002482385.1 Dysgonomonas sp. UBA7710
ACGGGTTGAATATGTATGATTATAGTGCGAGGTATTATGAGAGTGCGTTAGGAAGGTTTACGAGTGTTGATCCGTTGGCAGAGAAATATTATAATATTAGTCCATATGCGTATGTAATGAATAATCCATTGAAATATATTGATCCGACAGGAGGAGATATTGTAATATCTGGAGCTTTAAATCAAGATGCACTAAAGCAATTACAAGCTGGTGCTGGATCAAGTATTACTTTGACTATGACTGGTAATGGCAATGTTTGCTACACGAAAAATATTGAAGGTAATTTATCATTTAATGCACAAAAAATAGCAAGCATGATAGACAACAGTTCTATTATTGTTAATCTGAACACCATAGATGGAGATAAGACTTCCACAGGAAACCTATTTATTGGAGGTGCCTTTATGGGGAACCAAGTATATACAGATCAAGATGGTAATAAGATTGTTGTCGCAAATCAAGAAATAAACCCGAAAGTTTTAGGAACGGCAGATAAGCATACAGGAATGCCAGGTGAATTAATTATGCATGAAACAACAGAAGCATATGAAGGAGCTAAAATTTCCCAAAAATCAGGTGTTTCAAGCGGAAATTCATCTGCAACTAACAGTGTATATGAACAAGCTCACAACGCTGCAACTAGTCAAAGCCCTATATATCAAACGATGTATGATGCAAAGGGAAAGATAACTACAGATCCATTAAAAGCAGTTAAAGTAGAATGGTCTGTAAAGACTATTCAAGATAAGGATAAAGTGATTCAGACATTACAATAAAATGTTATAATATGAAATATATATTTTTAGTTTTCATTCTGATTATTATGTATTGTTGTGGCAGTCGTCAAGCTACATTATTAAATCATGATAAGAACATCAATCGTGATTCTGTGTTGACTTACTATAAGATCATTAAGATAGATGAAATAAAAAACAGGCTATACATAATTTATGCTCAAAAAGGAGACTCTATTTATAAAATAATATCAGAAAAAGAAGAAAGTTCACTTATACCATGTAAACAGATAAGAGAGAAAGATATAGAATTCTTTGATTTGACATTAATCTTCCCGTACAAAAGTCTTCTTGGGGTTAATCTATCAGGATCATATTATACGACAATCAAAGGATTAAATATTAACGGTGTGATGGTTGAAGTGGAAGAACGCTCTAACCGCTCGTTATATAGAGCAAATAATTTAAAAGGACTATGTATTATAAAAAGAGAATAGGAGTCAGAACATAAATTTAATAATAATTTATACACATAATTTGTCTATCGGCTACTGATATATTTATTGGTAGCCCGTTCGCGCAGACGTCCCGTCTGAGTGTTGCGTAGCAATAATTATAATCCTGTTGGTGTCATCATCGGCAGGATTCTTTATCTATATCATATACATTTTTATTCAGCGGAGCAGAAAAAATACAGAATGAAAACTATTGAAAAGATCTGTTACGTTTGTTACCTTTTAACTATAGTTGATATTAGATTAAATATGTATATTTGAACTACTTTAATGAATATCGTTGTAAAGCACACAATATGTATATCTTTGTCTCTATTAATTGTCCTTGGTTCAAACCTACCATACCTGGAAAATAAATGACCGGATAAATTATATTTCTTAGTTACTAACCATTTTAATTTTAATATTTATGAGAACGAAACCCAACTTATTTTTATATTTTTTCTCGTTTTTGATGATACTTAATTTTATGTCAATTGACAGTCTTTCTGCCCAAAGCATAGATAAAAATAACGTACCTTTCCCTGAAGAACCTAACATACCTATAGGAGATTATTGGCAAGAAGGATATGATTATGGATTTAAATTAGGTAAATATTATGCAACTTCAGGGTTGAAAGAAACTATAATAGTCTATACAGGTACAGATGCAAATGGTAAAATGAAGTTTACAACAGTAAAAAGAATCATGCCTCTGAAAGATTACTATGATGCTATGGGTAATGCGCTCTATCAGGCAAAAATAAAGAATAGTGGAGATTTCAACATGATAAGATATTATGATGGGGCCTTAAATGGATTGTATGATGGTTTCTATTTTAATATCGGAGGTTCTGGTGGTTCTGGAGGCAGTCCTAAGCCACCCAAGGATACAGGAGACATGACTGCAAATCCTCACGAGCCGTAAATTCTTACGATAACTTAATTGTCCGGTCATTTTTATGGCCTGCTCTATTTACCTTTTTAGTTTCAATAGGGCCATCCATATTAAAAAGAAGAGGTTAAACCAATGATAATGGTATCGCCTATCTTTATAGGAGGATCGTCAGTTACGGTGATTCAAGCTTGGTTTACACACTTTTTGTTCCAAGTACTTCTAAGACAGGTTTTATTTCCTAATGCATCTACAGTAAGTTGTATAATTAGGAAATTACTTTTTTCTTAAATCTTTTCCTTCAAAATTGCAAATAGCTTCAACCCACTCTTGTGGTACCGGCTTGGACTTATGCTGAATCAAGTCGTAAGTAACCATTGTTGAACGGCAAAAACATTTTTCTTCCCCGGTCCTAACATCGATAACACGTTGAGCCAGTTCAAAGCTTTTTGTGCCAATAGCCGTTACTGCGGTTTGTGTTGCGATATGGTCGGTTCCAAATATCTGAGATTTAAATACTACATTGATTTCAACTACAACAATAGCTTCTTCTTCCCAATTTACACCCGGACAAATTGTTTCAATATAATTCGTTTTCCCCAAATCATAGAAGGTAAAATAAACTGCATTATTGATATGTCCGAACCGATCAATGTCGTTAGCTCTCAATTGTAGAGGTATGATATGTTTAAATGATATTTCATCCATAATCGTCATCCTATTTTGCAGCAAAGTTATGATATTATTATAAAATTGAGCTTCGCCTCTTCTTTATATTTTTCTATGCAAGAAATCAGTTCGCTTATGTTTTAAGATAAAACTGAATTTTAAATTGAAAGCATGAAATATCTCAGTGATTTTTGTATTAAAAAACTGCTTGAATATCCAATATTAATTAAATTATGTTATTTTTATGTTTTGTTTGTGAAATCTGAAGATAATATTTATCTATATAATAAGGAAGAAGCATTTTTCCTTATACAAAGTGCCTGAAATTGTAATTTAAAGACGAATATTAAATATCTTAACTATGAAGCCTGCCCAGATTCTCTTCTTGCTGTCCCTGTGGATGGCGTTACCTGGTTTTTGTCAATTGAACAGTTCTCACAATCATCTGTACCTCGGCGATGTGTTAATTAAACAGCAGCTAAATATAATAGTGCTATGAGAAAATATACTGCACATGTAATTATAATGTTCTTCTGTTCATTATCTGTATTTCCTCAATACGATAAAGTTGATATACAAATGCCCACTGCTACATCTTTAATGCGGTATACTGATTATCCTGTAAGTCATAAAACCGGAATTCCTGATATTAGAATTCCACTACATACATTAAAGGCCGGAGATAAGATAATTCCTATCGAATTGAGTTTTCATATAGACAATTTTATGCGCTCGAATCAAATCCCTGAATCTACAGGAGCAGGATGGACTTTAAATACAAATATACAAATCAGCAGGAGTATAAACGGGAAAGATGATTTTAAAGCAGGGGGATATTGTAATGTCACTACATATCCCGGTCCTTTCGACTACAACGATCAAGGAAGCAATAAGGATGTCATAAGAGACAATTTGTATAAATCAAAATTATCTGTGGAAGGAGGAATGGGAGGTATTGACGGTGAATCGGATAAATACTATTACAATATACTCGGCAAAAGCGGAACCTTTTATCTGCAAAGGGTAAAAGATAAACCCAATGAAATTAAATGTATTTCGGTCCCTTTAGATGGTGTGAAAATAATATTAGTAAAACCTTGGGTATTTACAATCATAGATACCGATGGAACTAAATATTTATTTGAAGGCGGGGGACGAGACTACAGAACACCTACAAATTATTATGACGAAAGTGTTATAACATGGAAATGTAAAAAAATAGTTAGTCCTAATGGGGACGAGATCGAATTTATATACAATACGGTATATAAGCCTAACGGGGGAAGTATTGTAGAGTTTAGTTCGCGCCTGGAACTATATGATGATCAACGAAATTATGCCGGGCCCTATGATGACCGGTATAGTCAATGTAATGGTGGAAATTATTTGTTGGTAAAAGAAACTCCTTTCTGGAAAATAATCGGGCCTAAGATGAAGCGTTATGCCGGTTTTGGGAACGATCTGAAAACTATGAATGCCGGTGGTGCTTTTGAAGATTCTTTTTCCGACTATCCGGTGGGAGGCTCCCCGTCCGCTACTTATTGGTATATGAGTTCGGATTACCTTGATGAGATCAGGTTCAGAGGAGGAAAAGTGTTGTTTACATATGAGGATAACTCAATAATGACTTCTATAAAAATTGTAGATAATCAAGGAAAAGTAACAAAAGCAATTACATTAGAACAAGAAGGAGGGGGAAATAATCAGGTATATAGTGACCAATTTTATAATAGGATATTAAAGACGCTGAAAATTAATGATGAAACTTACTCTTTTCATTATGGTTATCAAAGGAAAGGATATGTGGAAGCTGATTTCTGGGGATATAACGGATACTACCCGGGGAGTGGATATGGAGGTGCGGGCTCTATAGCTAACTTAGAACAAGATATAGATGTACAATGGGGGCAGAATCCTTGGGGGGTAAAATCCTTTTGGGGGTGTGAACCGGTTAGCGACCCTTATGTCTGGTATCATCTTTTAGGAAAAACATCTAGTGATATCTTTTATGTCAGGCCGGACTTTACATTGCTGAAAATTAAGTACCCGACAGGAGGCAGCACCGAGTTTATTGTAGGTCAGAATTTATTCCGGAGTAAGTTTGATAGCCAGATCAAAGGTGCGGGAGGTTATAGAATACAACGGATAAAATTTTATGACGGAATAAATACCAATCCGATTAAAGAAAAAATATATAAATATGGGCCAGATGAAGATGGAACAGGTATAATAAGAGATGAACCATCATTTTCTTATTATCCTAAAACCGATTATACAGAACAGCTTATAAAATACTATTTGTCAGATAATAATCCATCATCCCTCTTTCAAACAGAACGTAAGCGCGTTTTTTTAGGAACAAGTACCAGAGCTATGACTTTTGGTAATGGTTCGCCTGTTAATTATAATGAGGTTTCTGAATATGAATCTGATATGGGGAAAGAAACTGGTAAAACAGTATATAAATACGATTTAAAGAATTATATACCTGCTTATGCTTCACCAACTGATCCTTACCCGTTTGAACAAGAAGAATGGGATATGGGAATGCTGGATTCTGTTATTATTTACAAATATAATAGCAGTTTAAATAAATATGAGTGGCAAAAAAGAAAGAAGTATGTGTATAATGCATATTATCAGCCTGTTCAAATATTCAGGGAGAAAGTATGGATGCATGAAGTTCCTGAGGTAATAAACGGATTTACCAGACATTATTTGGATGTTCTGACCGATCTTGCAGCCTTTTATCATAAATATGATGGCCTGAAAACAGGGGTGATGCAACTTATTAAAGAAGTAGAGTATATTAAAGAAAAAGAAAATATACTGATCGAAGAAACAGAGTACTACTACGATAATCCTAATAAATATACGACTGGCAGAAAAATTAAAAAGCTAAGTGATGGAACGGTGTTGACTGAGCAGACTACTTATCCGGAAGATTACTTATCCGGGAATTTTATTGCTGATTTACTTAGTAAGAACATGACATCTTTTCCAATTGAAAAGATTTCGTATCGTAATGGAAACATTATTTCAGGAGAATTTTTAAATTACAATATATCAGGTCAGATATCTACAGTCGATCATTTGGAGGATAATATTGCTATTACCGATTTTAAGTTATCAAATAAAGGAACTAATGGTAAATATACCCCGGATACTCCTAATACCATCATAAATAAAGATAATCGCTATAAGCAAAAATTTGCTCTGACTTATGATAGCTATGGCAATATAAAAAATATAATGCCACAGGCTACATTTCCAATCGTCTATCTTTGGTCATACTCGGGCCAATATCCTATAGCAGAAATTAAGAACGCCACACTAACCGAAGTTACCGCGGTTCTGAATTCTATTTTTGGTGTAAACAGTGTCGATGCATTATCCGCATTAACCACGCCAAACGAAGGAAAGTTGAAGGACGGCAGCCTGCAGCGAGCATTACCTGATGCTCATGTTACCACCTACACTTACCAGCCTCTTGTTGGCCTATTGACGGCAACAAACCCATCCGGTATCACTGTTTATTACGAGTACGATACCTTCGGCCGCCTGAAACGCACCAAAGATGTAGATGGAAAAACCGTTCAGGAATACGATTATCATTATCAAAACCAATAAAGGTGTCGCTGTGAAGAAATATTGATCCATACCATGTGCCTGCTAATTTTAGCTAAAATGATCGTTATCCGGACAACAAGTCTCGGTGGATTTTTGTTAATGTTATAATATAAATAAAGCGAACTCATTCAGCAGCCTATGTTTGCTATGCTTAGGGAAATTTTAGAATGATACAAACTTACATTTATTAAAAAGATGTATCTTTGTCGGAGTTTTATATTATTGCACAAAGAAATAATCAATATATGTTGACATCTCTTTTAGAAAAATTGGGACGATATACGCTTCTCATGCAAAAGGTTTTTACCAGGCCTCAGAAATGGAATGTATTTTTTCGTCAGTTCTTTACCGAAATGAGCAAGCTTGGAGTAAATTCCATCTGGATAGTTATCATTATCTCATTCTTTATCGGAGCCGTAATCGTAGTACAGATTAAGTTGAATATAGATTCTCCTTTTATGCCGCGATATACAGTGGGATATGTATCCCGTGAAATCCTGATTCTGGAATTCTCGTCCACTATCATGTGTCTTATACTAGCCGGAAAAGTAGGATCTAATATTGCCTCCGAAATAGGAACTATGCAGGTGACCGAACAGATAGACGCCCTTGAAATCATGGGTGTAAACTCGGCGAATTATATTATCCTTCCTAAAATCATGGCTTTAATGGCTTTTATTCCCGTGCTGGTGGTATTAAGTATGGTGTTTGGTGTTATTGGTGGTTTTTCTGTTTGTATAATAGGGCAGATAATGCCTGCCGATACATTTCAATATGGTCTGCAATCATTCTTTAAAGAGTTCTATGTATGGTATGCAATTATAAAAACGATAGTATTTGCTTTCATCATAGCCTCCGTAGCTTCTTTTTACGGTTATTCGGCCAGAGGAGGCTCGCTGGATGTGGGTAAAGCCAGTACGGATTCTGTTGTAATGAGTAGTATACTTGTGCTCGTGTCAGACTTGTTAATCACTCAATTGATGATGTCATGATAGAAGTAAAAAATTTAGATAAGTCGTTCGATGGCAGGGAAGTGCTGAAAGATATAAATATTGTATTCGAAGCAGGGAAAACCAATCTTATAATAGGTCGGAGTGGTTCGGGAAAAACTGTACTTCTCAAGAACTTGGTAGGTTTGATGCGACCTACCAGCGGGCAGATTCTATATGACGGGCGGGACCTTACAAAAATGAAAACGGCTGAGGTAAAAGCATTGCGTCAGGAGATGGGAATGATATTTCAGGGGTCCGCATTATTTGATTCCATGACAGTATTCGAAAATGTCAACTTTCCATTGATGATGTTTTCCGATATGTCGAGAGCCGAACAGGCAAAGCGTACACAATTCTGCCTCGAAAGGGTAAATCTTGCCGATTCAGGCCATTTATATCCTTCCGAAATAAGTGGAGGTATGATGAAGCGTTCTGCTATTGCCCGCGCTATTGCGCTCAACCCGAAGTATCTGTTCTGTGATGAGCCCAATTCAGGACTTGACCCTCAGACTTCATTGGTTATAGACGACCTGATACACGATATCACAAAAGAGTATAATATGACAACGATTATCAATACCCATGATATGAATTCGGTGATGGGGATCGGTGAGCGTATCAATTATATTAAAGAGGGAAATCTGGAGTGGCAGGGCACCAGTGCCGATGTAATGTCTTCGACAAATGAAGATTTCAATGATTTTGTCTTTGCTTCGGATTTATTCAAGAAAGTCAAGGCTGCAGAAAACGAAGGAATAAAACTAACATAAAAATTGGCAAATTCGGAAATTGGTAAATTTGGATATGATGTTATTAACTAATTGACAAATATGCTAATTCGCTGGATTAATAAACTATGAAAATAATATCATACAACGTTAACGGTATACGTGCTGCCGTAAATAAAGGGTTATACGAATGGATGGAAAAAGAATCGCCGGATATTCTTTGTCTACAGGAGATAAAGGCGATGGAAGAACAGATAGATGTATTGACCATTCAATCATTGGGATATCATTATTATTTTCATTCTGCAGAGAAAAAAGGATATAGCGGAGTCGGCATCCTGACAAAAAAGAAACCGGACTTTGTAAAATCAGGTATGGATATGCCTGTATATGATAGAGAGGGTAGGGTACTTCGTGCCGATTATGGTGATATGACAGTGATCTGTGTCTATATCCCTTCCGGAACAATGGGCGATATACGTCAGGATATAAAAATGAAATTTCTGGCCGATTTCACCCATTTCATAAATGAACTACGGAAAGAAAGGCCTCAGATACTTATCTGCGGTGATTATAATATTTGTCACAAGCCAATAGATATAAGCCATCCTGAGCGTCATACCAAAGACTCAGGCTTCTTGCCTGAAGAGCGTCAGTGGTTTGACGAATATATTGCTACAGGATTGATAGATACTTTCCGTGTATATGACGAAAGTCCCGATAAATACAGTTGGTGGAGCTACCGGGCCGGAGCCAGAGGAAAGAATCTGGGCTGGCGCATCGACTATCATATCATATCGGAAGAAGCCAGACCCCGCCTTAATGGAGCGGCAATATTGAGCGATATAGATTTTTCGGATCATTGCCCGATAGCGGTGGAGATGGATTTTTAAAATAAATAGTCTGAATTATATCTTTGGAGATATAGATTTAATAAATAACTAATAGCTTGTCATAAACAAGCTATTTTGCTTTTTATTTATTAATTTTGTGTCCGGAAGTCGTTACGACTTGAACATATATTATTTCTTAGTGTTAAAAAGGTTAGTAAACACTGGGATTATTATTTAAACAACATAAAATTTATAATGGCAAACTTATTAAACATAAAAGACTTGCACGCCAATGTTGAAGGCAAGGAAATACTAACAGGATTGAACCTTGAGGTTAACGAGGGCGAAATTCATGCAATAATGGGACCTAACGGAGCAGGTAAAAGCACACTTGCTTCTGTACTTGTAGGTAACCCTAACTTTGAAGTAACAGAGGGAGAAATAGATTACAGAGGACACGACTTGCTCGATATGGACCCGGAAGACAGGGCACGTGAAGGCCTTTTTCTAAG
Organism: Dysgonomonas sp. UBA7710; assembly: GCF_002482385.1. Lineage (GTDB taxonomy): Bacteria > Bacteroidota > Bacteroidia > Bacteroidales > Dysgonomonadaceae > Dysgonomonas. The sequence goes on from NZ_DLFW01000035.1 coordinate 9,488, forward strand.
CTTCCAGTATCCTGTGGAAATACCGGGCGTGAGTATGACTAACTTCATGCGCGCTTCCCTTAATGAAATTCGGAAACACAGGGAACAGGAACCGATATCGGCTTCTGATTTTCTGAAAATGATAAAAGAAAAAAGAGAGCTTGTAGAACTGGATAAAGACCTTGCCGGACGTTCGGTAAATGAAGGTTTTTCGGGTGGAGAGAAAAAACGTAACGAGATATTTCAGATGGCTATGCTTGAGCCAAAGCTCGCAATCCTGGACGAAACCGATTCGGGGCTTGATATCGATGCTCTTCGTATCGTTGCAGCCGGCGTTAACAAGCTGAGACGTAAAGACAACGCTACAGTGGTGATTACTCACTACCAACGATTGCTGGACTATATTAAACCGGACTTTGTGCACGTTCTTTACAAGGGACGCATTGTAAAAAGTGCCGGGGCAGAATTAGCTTTGGAGCTTGAAGAAAAAGGTTACGATTGGATTATTAAAGAATTTCAGGAATAATGATAGAGAATCAATATATAGATATATTCAACCAGTACAGGGATAAGATCGATGCTAAATCTGCGCCGGGGCTGAACAGCCAACGCGATAAAGCATTCGAAGCCTTTCAGAAACAAGGTTTCCCCACAAAGAAACTGGAGGATTACCTTTATTTGGATGTGGCGGCGGAGTTTATGCCTGATTTTGGTCTCAACTTGAACCGTGTTCCGTTTCAGGGAAATCCATACGTGGCATTCAAGTGCGAGATTCCTAATATGACAACGAATCTGTATTTTGTACTGAACGATTTGTTTCATCAGGAACACAGTCCACACGTAGAATACCCTAAAGGTGTATTTGTAGGTAGCCTGAAAGAATTTGCAGAGCAGAAACCCGAAGTTTGCAGTAAATATTACGGACAAATAGCAGATGTGAATAACAATGGTATCATTGCATTCAATACTATGTTTGCTCAGGATGGCTTTGTGATATATGTGCCTAAGGGAATGATCGTTGAAGAGCCGATACAATTAATCAACATTCTGAAAAGCGAGTTCAATTATCTCGTAAATCGCCGTATATTGATTATTGCGGAGGACGATACTCAGGTGAAATTGCTTATTTGTGACCATACGGTAGACGAATCCCACTTTCTGGCTACTCAGGTAACCGAAATATATGCCGGACGGAATGCTATTGTAGACTGTTATGACCTGGAAGAAAACTCGGATAAGGTGACTCGGTTGACAAATACATTTGTATTACAAGAGGAATCTTCGAACGTGTTGGTGAATAACATGACTTTGAATACAGGTGTAAGCCGTAATAACTACAATGTAAAACTGAACGGTGAACATGCCGAAGCATATGTATGCGGAATGGTTATCGCCGACAGGCAGCAATATGTAGATAATTTTGCATTCCTCGATCATGCTAAACCACACTGTACTAGTACGCAGTTGTTTAAATATGTATTGCAGGATGAAGCTAAAGGTTCTTTTTGCGGACGTATTCTGGTAGAGAAAGATGCTCAGAAAACAATGGCATACCAGTCTAATAACAATCTTTGTATATCGCCAAATGCAAAAATGTATGCTAAGCCCCAGCTCGAAATATATGCTGACGATGTAAAATGTTCTCACGGACTGACTACCGGACAACTGGATGAGGAAGCGCTGTTCTATCTCCGTTCGCGTGGTATAGGATATGATGCTGCAAAGCTGATGTTGATGCAGGCCTTTACAGCAGGAGTTTTGGAGCATGTGCGTATTCCGCGCCTGAGAGAAAGATTGCAGGATCTCGTTGAAAAACGTTTCCGCGGAGAAAGTGCGCGCTGTGGCAACTGCCTGGTATGCAAATAAGATTAGTAGTTATAAATTTAAGTTATGAGTTATAAGTCGCAGGTACTTATCCTGTTGACTGCTAACTGCTAACTGCTAACTGAAAAAAATGAACATTGAAAAAATAAGAGCCGACTTTCCTATTCTTTCCACTACTGTTTATGGTAAACCGCTTATCTATTTCGATAATGGTGCTACCACTCAAAAACCCAAATGCGTAGTAGAAGAAATAGAAAAAGTATATTACACCACGAATGCAAATGTGCATCGTGGTGTACATCATTTAAGCCAACAGGCCACTGATCTGGCAGAAGAATCCCGTGCTGTAGTGCAGCAATTCATTAATGCAAAGCATAGTAGGGAAGTCATCTTTACCAAAGGTACTACCGAATCCATCAATCTGGTGGCGCATAGTTTTTGCCGGCAGTTTTGTAAAGAAGGCGATGAAATCATTATTTCCGCCATGGAGCATCATGCCAATATTGTTTCGTGGCAATTACAGGAAGAGATAAGAGGTATTAGACTAAGGGTTATTCCGATTAACGAAAAAGGTGAGTTGAGGATGGATGAATTTAAAAAACTCATATCACCCAAAACACGCTTAGTATCTGTTATGCACATATCCAATGTGTTAGGTACGGTGAATCCGATAGAAGATATTATCGAAATTGCACATAGACACGATATTCCGGTGCTTATAGATGCGGCACAATCGGTGCAGCACATGGAAGTGGATGTGCAAAAGCTCGATTGCGATTTTCTGGCTTTCTCTGCACACAAAGTGTATGGGCCGAATGGAGTAGGGGTGCTTTACGGAAAAGAGAAGTGGCTGAACCTCATGCCGCCTTATCAGGGAGGTGGGGAAATGATAAGTCAGGTTTCATTTAAGAAGACGACATTCAATGAATTACCATTCAAATTTGAAGCAGGTACACCCAATTATCCGGATGTAATAGCCTTCGCAAAAGCTATAAACTATATAAAAAATATAGGACTGGACTCAATAAAAGAATACGAAGATCAGTTATTAAGCTATTGTACCGATGAATTGAAGAAAATAGAAAATATCCGTATTTTCGGCACTTCTGACAATAAGAGCAGCGTTATTTCGTTTCTTATAGGAAATATTCATCATTACGATATGGGAATGCTTTTGGATAAAATGGGAATAGCTGTTCGTACAGGCCACCATTGTGCCCAGCCGCTTATGGAGGAGCTTGGTATAGAAGGTACTGTAAGGGTTTCGATTGCATTTTATAATACAAAGGAGGAGATAGATAAGCTTATTGAAGGCATAAAACGGGTAGTAGCCATGTTTGGCTAATGATAGCTATGAATCTCAAAAAAACATAATTGTAAAAGTTTATTTTCAAATTATAAAAGCTTTGTGTAAATTTGCAAACTAATTTTTGAGTAGAATGAAGATTAAAATTCTGTGTACACTGTTATTGGCCTTATTACTAGCTTCGTGCGGAGAGTATAATAAAATACTGAAAAGCCGCGATGCCGAGCTGAAATACACATATGCCAAGAAATATTTCGATGAAAAAAAATATGGTAGGACTACTACCTTGCTGGACGAAATTCTTTCTACATACACAGGCTCCTCCAAAGAGCAGGAGATTTTATTTTTGATGGCGCAAGCCTATTTCTACGATAAAGATTATACCACTGCTACTCAATATTATACAAGATACTATAACAAATTTCCTAAAGGAGATTATACCGAACTGGCAAGATTTAATGCCGCGTACGGTTTGTATTTAGATTCACCCGATGCCCGTTTGGATCAGACAAGTACGATAAAGGGAATCCAGGAATTCCAGAGTTTCCTTGAGTATTTTCCTCAAAGTGAGAAGGCTCCCGAAGCGCAGGATTTGATGTTCAAACTGCAGGAAAAATTATCATACAAAGAGTTCTTGGCTGCCCGTCTTTATTTCAACTTAGGGTTGTATATGGGAAATAATTATGAAGCCTGTATCGTTACATCCCGTGAGGCGTTAAAGAATTACCCGTTTTCGGAATTTTCTGAAGAATTTCAGATATTAATTGTGAGATCGAGGTACGAACTGGCATATTATAGTATTGAAGAAAAGAAACCGACCCGCTATCGTGAATTGATGGACGAACATTTCAATTACAAGAATATGTTCCCCAGCGGAAAATACTTGAAAGAAAGCGAAAGATACTACCGCCAGGCTTTAAAAGCTCTCGGACAGGAAGTAGATCAGGTTACAAATGAGGCAGTACAACAGGAATTAAGTAAATAAGCAAAATATTCTACTAATATAAATATAAGGATTAAAATGGATTACAGAAAATCAAATGCAGCCAGTAATACAGTTACCAGAGACATGATGACTTTGTCGGAAGATACAGGTAATGTATATGAAACTGTGAGAATCATATCAAAACGTGCTAATCAGATCTCTGTTGAAATGAAACAGGATTTGGATAAAAAGCTGCAGGAATTTGCTTCATATAATGATAATTTGGAAGAAGTTTTCGAAAACAGGGAACAAATCGAGATTTCCCGTTATTATGAGAAGCTACCTAAAGCAACGCTGATCGCTGCCCAGGAATATACAGAAGGTAAACTTTACTACAGAAATCCAAATAAGGATAAAGACAATTTCTAAAAAATACGAATGATACAACGTATACAGACAGTATTTCTACTTTTGGTAGTGGTATTGATGGGGGCCACGGCTTTTTGCCCATTGGTTGAAATCGTAAACGGGACCCCTCAGTTGTCCACTGCTTTCCACTCTTACGGGATAGGAGTTGATTTTCCTACATGGGGAGTTTTGATTTTCGCTATTGCAAGCGGATTATTGGCATTCGTCAATATTTTTCTTTATAAGAAAAGAAAGTTGCAGATAAATATAGGCTATTTGACAGCTATTATGATAGTTGTGTATTATATCACAGCTCTGGTATATATGAATGCTTTTTTAGCAAAAATAGATAGTGCTTATACTATGAATCTCCAGTTTGGCATTATACTTCCGGTTGTAGCGCTTATTTTTGATCTGTTGGCTATTTCGCGGATAAAGAAAGATGAAAAGCTGGTGAAATCATTGGATCGTATACGGTAATAAATAAGAAATAATTAAAAAAGGAGAAGATTTCAATCTTCTCCTTTTTTGTGTTATATGATTATTTTTTCTTTGCACCTATCCATGTCAGTTTCTTCCATATATATTCAAGTGGCCCATGTTTGTGGTTTTTCATCCACCAGTAGCAGAAGAAATATTGCAGTATAAATAATACTATTCCCAGCAGGAACGAATAAGTAATGCCCAGTTTATTATGCATTCCCAATCCCCAGTTATAGAAAATAAAGGAGCCTATTATAGATTGCATAATGTAATTAGTCAATGTCATTTTCCCGTAAGGGCGTAATTTATCCAGCAGGTTATGTCCTTTAGTAGTATGGTAATAGATAAGGATTACCAAAGAAACAAGGAAGGCCATAAAGCCCATATTGGCAAGCGATCTGATAATTAATCTTAATGGTGTCAGTATCGCCTCGTTTTCTATAAATCCGGAGAGCATACCTGCCAATCCATTCAGTGGGAAGAAGCAAATAATACCTGTGACCAAAGCCTTCATCCAGAAACGGCTGTTCTTTTCATTATATAGCAGTAAGCCGGCTTTTCCGATCACCATGCCAAACATAAACAAGGCCGGAGTCTGAAAGAATCGTGCGTTCTCCCATGCCCATGTAAGACTGGCCAGTTGTCCGTCCCAAAGATTCATTTTCGCTGTTTCCAAAAATGTACCGTTAGTCTGTACCTCATAGGCTATTTTAAAATATTTACCGGCCAGAGGCGCGTCAGGGACATAATCAGGATTGACTAGCGCATATATGAGTTTACCCCATTCCATCGGTTGCAACATAAGTATTGTGGCAATGATAACGACAGTCTTAATCTTTAGCCGCGCGACAAAGATAAGTGATATACCCACTATGGAGTAAAGAACAAGTATTTCACCCGTAAAGAACATGGCATTTATATTTCCCCATATAAACAACAGGAATAGCCGCCATAGGAAACGCAGCCTGAAATCATTTCCTCGTTGCAATTGGTTGTTGTCCTGTATAAAGAAGCTGAATCCAAATAAGAGGGCAAAAATGCCATAGGCTTTCCCTCCAAAAATAAAGAAAAGGGAATCCCATATGGATTTGTCTGTAAACTGTAACCAGGGACTGTCAATCTCCGGAAATGAATAAAAATTGAAATGTTCAATACTGTGAAGGAGAAAAATCCCCATAATGGAGAATCCTCTCAGGGCATCTGCGACATCGATTCGCTGTTGTGTTTTAATCATGATAATCAGTTACAAAATTTAGAACTGCAAGGTATTATTATTTTTTATAAATAAATGTAGAATAATTATTCATTTTGGACGTACGGATTCGTCTTTTTAATATATGGACACGTTTTTACCCTATTATCTCCATCAAAGCCATACAAGCCGTTTCTACATTCGGAATATGCTGGATACTTACCGAGCGTTTGCCATTCCGTTCTTTCAGTTCGCAACTGCGCGGATATTTCTGTATATAATCCAGTAGTTTATCAAAGGCTTTCGACTGATAGTAAGGAGATTCCGGATTGGATATGAGGAACAGGCTCATACGCCCGCCTTTCAGTACTACCTTTTCTATACCGAGTGTTTTTGCCAGTATTCGTAAACGAACAACCATAATTAGTTCGCGGCCTTCGGGCGGTATTTTACCGAAGCGGTCTTCAAGCCGCAATACAAAGTTCTGCACATCTGTTTCGCGTTCCATATTATCCAGTTCGCGATAAAGCGTGATACGTTCCGAATCGTTGGGGATATATGTGGCAGGGAACAGTAATTCCAGATCGCTTTCTATCTGTACGTCGTCCACAAAGTTATCTCCGGCTATTTTTTCATCACCATCAGCTTCATGGTAAATATCGGCGAATTCGTCATTCTTCAGTTCGTTAACGGCTTCCGTCAATATTTTTTGATATACCTCATATCCTAAATCGGCGATGAATCCGCTTTGCTCTGCTCCGAGTAAGTTTCCTGCACCCCGTATATCCAGATCCTGCATGGCTATATGGAATCCATGACCAAGTTCGGAAAAGTTCTCTATTGCCTGTAAACGTCTTCTGGCTTCGGGTGTTAATGTATGGAGGGGAGGAGCAAGGAGGTATGCAAAAGCTTTTTTATTGCTTCGTCCCACGCGTCCGCGGAGTTGATGCAAATCACTCAGTCCGAAGTTCTGGGCATTGTTTACGATGATTGTATTTGCATTCGGGATATCTATTCCCGATTCTATAATAGATGTGGCGATCAATACATCGTATTCATGGTTTACGAAATCTATAATAACCGATTCCAGTTTCGCCGGGTCCATTTGTCCATGGCCGACTACCACCCGCGCATCGGGAACTTCGCGACGGATAATATCTTCCAGTTCGTAAATGTTTTTAATACGATTGTTGATAAAGAATACCTGACCATTGCGGCTCATTTCAAATTCGATGGCTTCACGTATTATCTGCGGATCGAATGTATGCACCTCGGTCTGGATAGGATAACGGTTTGGCGGTGGGGTAGTGATAGCTGATAAATCCCGTGCACCCATCAAAGAGAACTGTAATGTGCGTGGTATAGGAGTGGCTGTCATTGTGAGCGTATCCACATTCGATTTCATCTGTTTCAACTTTTCTTTTACTGCTACTCCGAATTTTTGTTCTTCGTCTATTATCAGTAATCCGAGGTCTTTAAACTGTATGTCCTTGCTCACTATGCGGTGAGTTCCTATCAGTATATTTACCTTACCTTCTTTCAGATCATTCAGGGTTTCCTTTATTTGGTTTGCACTGCGGGCACGGCTGATGTATTCTACACGACACGGAAAATCTTTCAACCGTTCCCTGAATGTCTGGTAATGCTGGTATGCCAGTACGGTGGTAGGTACTAGTACAGCTACTTGTTTATTGTCTGATACAGCCTTGAAAGCCCCCCGGATAGCCACTTCCGTTTTACCGAAACCTACATCTCCGCATATGAGGCGGTCCATTGGTTTACTGTTCTCCATATCCTGCTTTACGTCGGAAGTAGCCTTTACCTGGTCGGGAGTATCTTCATAGATGAAGGATGCTTCCAATTCATGCTGCAAGAATGAATCGGGAGAAAACTTGAACCCTTCTTCCTGACGTCTCTTAGCATATAACTCTATCAGGTCGCGGGCAATATCTTTTACTTTGCTTTTAGTCTTCTCCTTTATCTTGTTCCATGCACCGGTTCCCAGTTTATTGATACGGGGTGGTTCTCCTTCTTTGCCTCTGTATTTGGATATTTTATGCAGGGCATGCAGTGATACAAAGATGGAGTCGTTGTTGAGATATATCAACTTGATAAGCTCCTGCATCTTTCCGTTCATGTCGGAGCGGACAAGCCCGCCGAATTGCCCTACACCGTGGTCGATATGCACAATGTAGTCGCCTATCTGAAATTGCTGCAATTCTTTCAGCGATAGTGCGAACTTACCGGAGCGTACCCTGTCCGATTTCAGATTATATTTATGATAGCGGTCAAATAACTGGTGGTCGGTAAAACAACATATTTTCAATGTTTCGTCACTGAATCCTTCCGATAATGTCCTTTCTACAGGTATGAAGGTAATATCGTCGCCCCTGTCTTCGAAGATAGACTGCAGGCGTTTGTGCTGCTTTTCACTATCGCTCAGGATATATATTTTAAAGCCTTTCTCTATATCCTTGTGAAAGGTTTCACTTATCAGGTCAAAGTTTTTATGGAAGGGTGGTTGCAGGTTTGTCTCAAACTCTATGGTTGCTTGGGGTACACCACCTGCTCTTGCTCCGAAATGAATATGTCTGAATCCGTTTATCAGGTTTGCATATTCTTCCCTGTCGGATAATTTATTCTGTATATCTTTTTCATATTCGGGATTATCGAGAATTGCAGAGTCATTGTAGACAGACTCTATTTTTTCTTCCGCCCATGCAAAATCTTTGAATCCGATTATACTGTCTTTAGGAATCAGCTTTAATAAAGAATCCCTGTCCAGGTCGGATTTTTGCATGTCGGGTATAATCTGTATCTGCTGTAAATGTTCTTTTGACAATTGTGTTTCTATATCGAATGTGCGTATTGTATTCACTTCATCGCCGAAAAAGTCGATGCGGTACGGAAATTCGTAAGAAAATGAAAATACATCGAGAATACTCCCACGAATAGCATACTGCCCCGGTTCGTAAACATAGTCTACATACTCGAATCCGAAGCTATCCAGCATTTCCGATACAAAGCTGCGGTCTACTTCTTCATTTACATTGATGTGTATTGTATTTTTTTCCAGAATGCTTTTTGCAACAACTTTCTCTGCAAGCGCTTCCGGGTATGTGACTATAATCAGATGCTTGTTATCAGTTTGCAATTTACCCATCACTTCGGTACGGAGTATTTCATTTGCAGCATCTATCTGCCCGTATTTGATCGCACGTTTATAGGCTGACGGGAAGAATAGCACTTTGTCCGTATCCAGTATCTGTATCAGATCGTGATAAAAATAGCCTGCACTTTCAAGATCATTCAGGATATACAGGAAACAATCGTTCGTTTTATGATAGATGGCTGCAGCAAACATCGCAGCAGATGAGCCTTGTAGTCCTTTTGCATAAAGGCTCTTATGCTTTGGCAAAATATTAACAACAGCGGATATGTTTTTGTGAGACTCGAAAACCTCTTGTAAAGCAGCTAATTTCAATGTAGTAAACTTATTTAATCTTCGGGATACAAAAATAGTAAAAACATACAACAAATTCTATACCAAAGCTTAATTCTGATCCGAATTAATCAGGGGTATCAATAACAAAAGAGTGAGAATCATAGTCCTCACTCTTTCTATTAAATCAAATATGATATTATTTTCTCAATGTCAGTATTTCCTTTATTGTATCAGCTGTTATATTATGGCATTCGCCTAATTTCCAGCCACGGTCGGCAAGCCGTTTGCTTACCTTTTCCACGGCTTCGTCACCGAGCTTATAGTCAGACAGATGTGTTTTAACACCCATTGTTTCAAAGAAGTTTTCGACAGCCTTTATTGTCTTTTCTATAGCTCCGTCACCTTGTATGCCGAATACTTCACGGCCAAGGCGGATTATTTTCTTCGACTTCTGTTCTTTCAGTACGGTCATTACTCCCGGCAATACGATAGCTAATGTTTGCGCATGGTCTAAGCCGTAGAATGCCGTAATTTCATGTCCGATCATATGTGTAGCCCAGTCCTGAGGAACACCACAGTTTATCCATCCGTTCAGGGCCCATGTTGAAGCCCACATCAGGTTTGCGCGTACATCATAGTTATGGGGATCGCTCAAAGCCTTCGGCCCTTCTTCTACCAGTGTTTTTACGATGGCTTCGGCCATATTATCCTGCAATAAGGAATTACTCTCGCTGTATGTGAGGTATTGCTCCATCACATGTACAAACGCGTCTACAACACCATTCCCTACCTGACGTACAGGAAGACTGAATGTTACTGTAGGATCGAGTACAGAGAATAAAGGATAAGTGAAATCGGAAGAAAAAGCCAGTTTTTCCTCTGTGGATACACGGGTGATAACGCCCCCGTTGTTCATTTCAGAGCCTGTGGCCGGTAAAGTGATAATATCGGCAAATGGCATCGCCTTTTTTATTTCACTGCCTTTCGACAGGATATCCCATGGTTCGTTACCATCAAAAAGGGCTGCTGCCGCGATAAATTTAGTCGCATCCAGTACCGAGCCTCCACCAACGGACAGAAGGAAAGTTATTCCTTTTTCCTTGATGAACTCCACAGCTTTCATGCAAGTCTCATAGTGCGGATTAGGTTCTATTCCTGCGAATTCGTACCATTCAAAGCCTTCGAGGGCTTTCACAGTCTGGTCGTATACTCCGTTCTTTTTGATACTGCCACCACCGTAAGTAATCAATATTTTACTATTTTGTGGTATTTCGTTTGTTATTTCCTTGATTGTATCTTTCCCGAATATGATTTTAACGGGATTTGCATAAGTGAAGTTGTTCATAATTGTATCTTTTGTAATTGGGACAAAGGTATATCATTTGATAGAATTATATATGCTTTAATTATTAAAGTTGTTAAAAACCATTCTAAATGGATACGGTCAATACAATAATATATTTTTTCAGAAGGAATAACCCCGATCTTTTTACTTACTTTTATCCATCTAAATACAAGAACAATGAAAAAACTTTCGGTACTGGTACTTCTGTTACTCTGTAGTTTTTCTATTTTCGCGCAAATCAATCCGGAGGATTCTACAGTACAGGCCATTGCTTACTGGGATAAAGGAGATACTTACAATTATAAGGTCATAAACAAGAGTACCCAATTGAAAAATGGGGAAATAGTTTCTTCAGACTCGGTTGTTTATAATGTGGAATTATCGGTGCTGGACTCCACTGCAAATTCCTATACAATGCAATGGCTTTATAAGAATAATGCTAATAAAGGCCTGAAAGTGATATATAAAACGAACGAACTGGGTGAATTTGAGGAAGTTCTGAACTGGGCAGAAATAAGGGATTTTGTAAACAATGCGGCAAATAGTATTCTACAGGGTTTTAAAAAAGGAGAAATCAATGATGAATCACTGAATAAGCAGGAAAATGAAATTACATCTACATTTTCAACCAAAGAAGCAATCGAGTCGGTAGGAGTGAACGAAATTATTCAATATCATATGTTTCACGGTATCACCTATAAGCCAGGTGATTATATGGAGGGCGAAATTGAAGTGCCGAATGTATTGGGCTCTAAACCCTTTATGGCCAATACTTATTTTGGTCTGGAAGAGATTGTATCGGATGAAGAATACTTGCTGAAATCGGTACAAAGCATAGATAAAGAACAACTGACGGTGGCGACACTTGAATATTTAAAGAAGCTTTCGGAATCGGCCGGCAAAAGTTTTGACATGGAAGCAGTGCGGAATATGCAATTTGAAAACGAAACTACTACTTATTCAGCTCTTCACGATTCGGGCTGGATTATTTACAGTATTATGCAAAAGGTAGTTACCAATGGTGATATAACTATAATAAACGAGTGCTCCATAGAAATGGAGTAGGCTCTTAAAATTCTGCCAGCAATCGTACGTTCAGCTGTCTTCCCGTCAGGTAATTAGGTACGGCATGGTGTTGATTATTCACATCTGTTATCCAGTAATAAGTATTTGTGTTCTGCATGTCGAAGATGTTAAACGCATCCAGTCCCAGCCATATATTTTTAAAGGCTTTACAGAATGAATTCCTGTCACGGATAGCAAAATCCTCTCCCAGTACGAGCCATGAGAAGCCGATGTCGATACGTTTATAATCCGGTGTGCGGAAATATCCGGTTTCGTACCCTTTGTACGGGGCGGATACAGGCAATCCTTGCGACCATAGACCGCGTAAGCTCATTTTCAAACGTTCGTATCCCGGGAAGTAATCCTGATAGAAGAGTGCGAGGTTGAACCGCTGGTCGGTAGGCAGAGGCACTTTTACCCCGTTTATATCCTGTTCGGTCTTCATGAATGACAGGCTTATCCAACTATCTGCCCCGGGAATAAATTCACCGTATAATTTTAGGTCAGCCCCCATCGAATAGCCTTTGGAGGAGTTCTCGCCTGTGTATCTTATCTTTACATTGTTGACAGTATACGGTACAAGGTCGGATAATTTCTTGTAATATACTTCACCTGATAATTTGAACGGGGGAATATTCTTCTGTATATCCCGTCCGAAGTAATAGTCGGCACCCAATACAATATGTATCGACTTCTGTGACTTAATATCTTTATTCAGTTCTATGACATTATTACCATCTATATTAACAATGCGCTGGAATTCTTTATAAAAAGGAGCCTGGTAATACACTCCTCCCGCTACCCGCAATGAAAGATTATCCAGCCCTGCAGGAACAAAAGCCAAAGCTCCGCGCGGACTTATAATCAGTTCTTCGTTGAAAGTCCAGTAGCCGGCGCGCACACCTGCATTGAGAATGAACAAGCCTGCGTCTGTATCAAAGTTGTAAGTATCTTGTATATATCCTGAAATACGGGTAGGGTTGATTTTATTATTCGATTTCAGGTTTGAATATACATTTACATCTGTTCCGGTACTTGGTAAGGAGAATCCTGCCGAGTCGCGCATTTCCCATTCCTTTATCTTATCGTTTATTTTTTCCTTTTGGTAGCTGATACTCCATTTCAGCATGTTCCGGTCTATCTTCAGATTGCCGGAATGAGTGAAAGTATATACGTCCGACTTCAATTTATTTCGCGCATGTTCATGGTAGGTGCCTATAGCCAGTTTTGACCCGATATTTTCATCATCGCCTGTTAGACTTGTTTCCCGTAAAAGATAACGGCCGTCTATGTCGTATCGTTCCTGTTCGTCTGATGAAAAAGCGGAAGCTGTGAGTCCGATATTCAGATTGTCGGCAACTTTTCCTTTTAAGGTTAAAGCTCCCTGATAAGTGAGGAATTTGTCATTTTCCCAGCCGTTGAAATGGACCGTAAATGTGCGGGGGGACGTTAATGTACCAAATGATGTTTCCCGTGTTTCGGGTGTAAATTCATATTTATTATAGGAATAGTTGCCTAAGAAACCGGCTTCCCATTTAGAGCCCAGCTTATAGGTGATATATGTCTGGAAATCGAGAAAAGAAGGGTCATACTCGGCTTTTGTATCGGTGGTGCTCAACAGGGAGCGCAATGTCTTATACCTGACACTGGTAACCTGTGAAAATTTTTCGGTGGAATTACCTGCATATATCTCTCCGCCGAGTAGTCCTGCCGAAACAGCGCCTTCGAATCGTTGCGGTCTTTTATAAGTGATATCCAATACCGACGACATCTTATCTCCATACTCGGCGCTGAAGCCTCCGGCAGAGAAACCCACTGATTGAACCATATTGGGATTGATAAAGCTCAGCCCTTCCTGCTGTGCTGAACGTACAAGCAGGGGGCGATATATCTCTATCCCGTTTACATATACAATGTTTTCATCAAAGTTGCCGCCACGTACCGAATATTGGCTACTCAGTTCATTTGTAGAACTTACACCTCCCATAGTAGCCAGGAGGGACTCGATGCTATTCCATGGGTTTGATGGTCGTTTGGCAGCTATATAGTCGATTCGTCCGATTACGGTAGTTACCATGCGTTCGCCTTCCACTGTGACAGGTGCAAGGCTGTTATCGTCTTCGTAGAGTGTAACACTCAGATTGAAATCTTTTGTCAATTCAGGTATAACGTAGAGGTGTTTCCGGTAGCCGATCAGAGAGAAAATGAGTTTGACGGAATCTCCGGGAAATACCTCCAGTTCGTAGAATCCGTAGTTATTCGTATATACTCCATTGCTTGTGTTCGGTTGCGATACCGACACTTGTTCCAAGGGGCGGAAATCCTTATCTGTAACTATTCCTGCAATTTTTACTTTCTGTGCATAGGAAGAAACCGAAATTAAAAAGAGTAATAACAGGAATTGTTTTTTAGCCATTGTTTAGCGTTTGGTTTTATAAATAACAAATTTATGGATATATTTCCGGAGAACAAATAATTATTACAGATTATATTTATCTATATCTGCGGGTATTAGCGAATATCCGTAATGCTTTTTATGTTTGATGAAAGGGTAAAAGTAACAGTTAGAAAAATATGTTACATGTGTTACCTTTTAACAGCTACGAGTAAACGAGATACAAGTAGACAAGATACGAGATACGAGTTGTTTACTGATGACTGTTTACTGAAAAATGTGTTACATCTGTTACCTTTTAACTATATATTGTGAATATAGGTTAATTTTAAGCGGTCTTTGATATATTGATTGTTAGATACGGGTTATCTGTTATTCTGGGAAGTGTTACTTTTTTAGGCTTTCTGTATGGGGCGAGCTTTGCGACTGTTTTCGGTGGAACGGGCAGACGTAATATTTGTTACATCTGTTACTTTTTATGAAGAACAAGTTGGAAGTTATGGTGTGAAAATCAAAAAAGGTTACCCTCATAGTGAGAGTAACCTTTTTGATTCACCTAAAAACCTAAATTAAAACCTATGTAGTTATTGTATTTCTATCTTCTTTACCTTGTCTTCGATAGCCTTATCTTGTTTAGGCAGTGTGATTTGTAGAATTCCGTCTTTTTGTATAGCTGAAATATTGTCAGTGTCTACGTCTTCCGGAATAGTGAAACTACGGGCGAAAGAAGATTTTTTGAATTCGCGGCGAAGTACTTTTTCGTTCTCGTCTTTTTCTTCACTTTTCACTTCATTCTGAGCCGAAATTTTAAGTACATCTTTTTCTATTTCTATTTTAATGTCTTCTTTGTCGAATCCCGGAACAGATAATTCAATGTTGAATGCTTTTTCATTTTCCGAAACATTGGTGGCCGGAAGGTATGTATTTCCGAAACCGTTCAATACTTCATCACTAATGTAATTAGAAAAAAATGTTGGAAAAAAACTTCCGCTTCTGTCGTACCTTCTAAGTTGATTTTTCATAATCTTGTCCTCCTTAAATTTATCTTTAGTTTAATCTTTATATTATACATTTCCGTATCTATAAAGTAGGTTGCAAAAAGTATGCAAAATGACTTAATGGCAGTTATTGATTGTGTTAAATTATTTTAAATATTAAATATGTTGGACTAATTATTTTGTAATTAGATATTTGAGTAGAATAGTGAGATAATGTGTTTTATCTAGTTGTAATGACAAAATGTCATTAATTGATAAATATATCAATTATCCTCATGCATCCGTGCCGGATTGGTTAGATGTTTCTGATACAAATATGATTGAAAATAGTAAAGCCTGCTTCTCTTACCGGGAAACAGACTTTATATTAAATCTCAGATTATAGTATAATCAATGCGCACTTTCGAACTGTTCCAGAAATCGCTTGTCATTTTCTGAGAACATCCGCAGGTCTTTTACTCTATATTTGAGATTAGTAATACGTTCTATACCCATTCCTAAAGCATAACCGGTATATACTTTACTATCAATGCCACAGTTTTCCAGTACATTAGGGTCTACCATACCACAACCCAATATTTCCACCCAACCTGTATGTTTACAGAATGGGCAACCCTTGCCTCCGCAGATATTACATGATATATCCATTTCCGCACTTGGCTCCGTGAATGGGAAGTAAGAGGGGCGCAAACGAATTTTAGTATCGGTACCGAACATTTCTTTGGCAAAAAACAGTAATGCCTGTTTAAGATCGGCGAATGACACATTTTTATCTATATATAGGGCTTCTACCTGATGAAAGAAACAGTGTGCACGGTATGAAATAGCTTCGTTACGGTACACACGTCCCGGACAGATGATGCGGATAGGAGGTTGCTGCTTTTCCATAACACGGGTCTGTACGGATGATGTATGTGTGCGGAGTACTATTTCGGGGTTTCGTGCAATGAAGAATGTGTCCTGCATATCACGGGCGGGATGGTCTTCAGCAAAGTTGAGGGATGAGAATACGTGCCAGTCGTCTTCTATTTCCGGCCCTTCGGCAATAGAAAATCCGAGACGGCGAAATATATCACAGATTTCTTTCTTAACGATTGATAAGGGATGACGGGTACCCAATGCTATTGGAGCCGCAGTGCGGGTAAGGTCTATAGAAGAATCGCCTGTTTGCGAGTTCTCGAGAGAATCTTTCAGCTGGTTGATTTTCTCCTGTGCTTTTTCTTTTAGCTCGTTGAGTCTCATTCCTACTTCGCGTTTCTGCTCGGCAGCAACGTTACGGAAATCGTTCATTAACATTGAAACTTCACCTTTCTTACTCAGATATTTAATGCGCAGGGCTTCTATTTCCTCTGCTTTAGCGGCTTTCAGGTTGTCTATTTCAGACAGCAACTGGTTAATTTTGTCAATCATATCTTAATTATCGTATTTTCAAAGAAACGAGTACAAAAATACATTTTTCTTTCTTTATATCCGATAGATACAATGCATTTTTGCAGATATACTCTTATTAAACATCTTGGCTCGACTAAATAAAAATAAGGATGCCTCGAAAGACATCCTTATCATATATAACTCTGTATTATACTATTACTTAGTTACAGCTGTAAATACTACCACACGGTTCCATTGGTCGGTAGGGAACAATTGTTCTTTGTCGCCGCTGGCTTTTGTTGTGATACGGCTAGGAGCAATATCGTATTTGTCGATCAGTACTTTAGCAACTGCCTCTGCACGTTGTTCAGACAGTCTCTGGTTGATGGCCGGAGTACCGGTGCTTCTATCGGCATAACCTGTAACGACTACATTCACGCTAGGGTTATCTTTCAGGTAACGGGCAGCATTGAAGATATTGATATCCTGGTTTTGCTCAAGTTTTGCACTACCAATGCGGAATACTACAACAGCATTCATCAATACTTCGGTCTGTTCTTTAATTTCTTTGGTTTCCTGTACTATTACCTGAGGCTCAGGTTTGTTAGCCAATTCTGTTTTCAGCCTGCTGATTTCCGAATCTTTATTGCCAAGTAAAGCTCTCTGATCATTGATTTGGTTATTCAAACGTTGTAATTCAGCCGGGTCTGCCGCATCCACAACTTTGAATCCGCCTTTCGATAATTTGAAAGAAACTCCCAGTAATGCATTAACTGTACCATCGTAGTGTGAACCTTCTTCACGTCCGTTAAAATCGTCACGCATAAGGTTACCGGCAACTTCCAGATTGATACTAGCTATTTCGCTTACACGGAAATCCGCTTGCAAACCTGCACGGGGAACAATACTATTTACAGTATGAATACCATTTTCAGAGTCTTTAAATACATGTACATAACCAAGACCGGCAAAGCCAATAAGATTGAACATCCTGTCTTCTTTGTAAGGAAGCACCAGGTTGGTGAGGTTAAGTAATCCATCAGCATTGATTTGGAAATACTTAGATTTGTATGTGCCATCTGTATTATTCAATTTATAGTAGTTTTTGGATTCCCATCCGCCAACTTGTAGACGTGCCCCTGTTTTCGGTGAGAAATATTTACCTAGAGATATAGCTGCATGTGGAGTTACAACATCTCCGAAAGATGCATCTTTGTGATACTCACTGATTGTGTAGGATGCGCCGCCTTGTAATTGTAAAAACCAATTATCGCCAAATTTTGACGGAACAATGGCTTTTTCTTGTGCCAGTGCAGGAGCTGCAGATATAGCAACTGCTGCGATAGTTAAAAGAACCTTTTTCATTTTATAAAATTTAGTTACTATCTTTTTTAAACGAATGTGAACATCACATTGTTCAAATACAAAAGTAGAATAAATTGTTAAGAAAATAATTTGTTAAATAAAAAATATAAAAATCAATAAGCTAAATGCTTAATTGACAGCAAAGAGAAAAGAAACTGAAAAAAGAGGCAAATTGATAAATTTTAGTGACAATTTGATTTTTTATTTCTAAAATCATTTTTTTTTGTTACTTTTAAGTGCCAAAAACATCTGTAGGCAATATCCTTTCAGGGAATAGAGAAATATACACAAAAAATAGATTATTATAAATATATGGCGCATCTTCCAGATTTTATAAGTGACTTGGCTATAATACTTATTACAGCCGGGTTTGTAACCATTGTATTTAAATGGTTGAAACAACCCGTCGTACTCGGGTACATTGTTGCGGGATTCCTCGCGAGTCTTCATTTCAAAAAATTTATAGAAAACCTGGTTGTAAAAGTAACAGACATCCCCGAAGGGCAGGTTGCTAATGTGTTTAAGGTATTGCCGGAAATATCGGATATGGCTAATGTCAGTATCTGGGCCGAAATAGGGGTCATATTTCTTCTCTTTGCGCTTGGTTTGGAATTCAGTTTCAAGAAATTGATAGATGTAGGGGGAAAGGCCTCAATAGCTACGCTCATCAATTTGGGATCGATGATAATAATAGGTTATCTGGCAGGTGAGCTATTCATTGTTAATCTTATAGATGACTGGACCTCAATGGATAGTATTTATCTGGGCTGTATGTTGTCCATGTCTTCCACTACTATTATAATAAAGGCCTTTAACGATATGGGGCTGCAAAAGAAAAAATTTGCAGGCATAGTATTCGGGATGCTTATCGTGGAAGATATTGCTGCCATTGTAATGATGGTATTGCTTACCACATTTGCTTCCAGCCAGCATTTCGAGAGTGGCGAGGTAGCAAATAGTGTGGTCAAACTGGTCTTTTTTATGCTTATCTGGTTTGTAGTAGGTATTTATATGATACCGACAATGCTGAAGAAACTGAAAAAATACCTGAATGATGAAACATTGCTTATTGTTGCTATCGGCCTGTGTCTGGGTATGGTACTGTTTGCAACAAGTGTTGGTTTCTCTGCAGCCTTGGGTGCATTTATTATGGGATCAATTTTGGCTGAAACAATTGAGTCTAAACATATAGAACATCTTATTGAACCACTGAAAAATCTGTTCGGCGCTGTTTTCTTCGTGTCGGTGGGTATGATGATAGATCCGGCGGTAATCGGTGAATATGCCGTGCTTATTCTGATACTGACGTTAGTTATCCTTATCGGACGTACTCTTTTTGCTACTGTTGGAGTATTGGCATCCGGAGAAGGCCTAAAGGTGGCCTTGCAATCAGGCTTCAGCCTGGCTCAGATTGGTGAGTTCTCATTTATTATTGCTTCGCTGGGAATGGGACTGGGCGTTATTACCGAAACGCTTTACCCTATTATTGTTGCCGTATCGGTGATAACTACATTTACAACGCCGTATTGTATCAAGGGGGCGGAACCTGCTTATAATTGGCTCGAAAAACGCATTCCTAAGAAATGGAATAAACTGATAGAGGGATATGGTATGTCAAGCTATAATACGGTAAACAAACAAAACGACTGGAAAAAACTACTCCAAAGCATCCTCAAATTAGTTGCTATTTACAGTACAATTTCTATTGCAATACTCCTTGTATTTCAGAATTTTATAAATCCATATATAGTTGAATATGTACCAGGTAGTATCTGGGGAAATATACTGGCGGCAGTGATTACACTTACACTGATGGCTCCGTTCCTGCGTGCTATCATGATGAAGAAAAACCGTTCGGAAGAGTTCAAGAATCTCTGGAGAGACAACCGTTTCAACAGAGGAGCATTGATTTCTCTTATTGCTTTCCGCATCATTATCTGTGTGGCGTTGGTACTGATGGTTCTGATTCCATTGTTCCCAAGGCTTACAATACTGATGGTGATAATATCACTGGCTGTAGTTATATTGATTGTATTTTCCCAGGGATTCAAGAAGCAGTCGCGTAAAATAGAGGCCCGTTTCCTTGAGAACCTGAATCTGAAGCAAAAATACGATGAGAAAAAAGCCGCATTGCTACCAACAGTAGCCAATGACTTACGTTCAAAAGATATACATATAGAGGAATTTGAAATATCACAATCGTCACCTAGCATAGGAAAGACTTTGCGTGAACTCAATTTCAGACAAAAGACAGGAGTGAATATTGTGACCATAATACGTGGCAGTAAGAAGATAAATATCCCAGATGGGAATGAACGCTTGTATCCTTTTGATAAACTTGTGGTTTCAGGTTCTGATGAAGAAATGCAAACTTTAGCTCAATATCTTCAAGATAGAAAAGCGCAGGCATCACAAATGGAAGAAGAAGCCCAGCATCATATTAGTTTGTCCCAATTTCTGGTCGAACTTGGCTCACCTCTTATTGGTAAGACTATAGCTAGTGCCGGAATACGGGAAAAGACTGAATGTATGGTAATTGGGATAGACCGGAATGATGAGTCTATTATACAGTTTACTCCTAATTTTATGTTTGAAGAAGGAGATATCATATGGCTCGCCGGCGAAAAGGACAAATTGAATTCTTTTGAAGAAAATATTGGTGATTTACAGCCGATTATACCTTGATAGATTTTTTTTATCATGGAATATTAAATCTAAAGATCATGATTGAGATACCCGAATCAAATACAATCAGCCGTCAGGCCGAAACGATTCTGGCAGGGAAGCGGATTGCAAAGGTAGTGCAAGCTACCAGCCCGCATAAATTTACATGGTATAATGGTGATCCTCTCTTATATCCCGATATACTTGTCGGACGAGAGATTGAGGGGGTAAGAGGGCACGGCGCTTACTTGGATATACTTTGCGACGAGGATGTGAAAATTTCTATCGGTGATGGTACAAATCTGAAATACTATCCTTCTATCGAAAGTCATCCTATCAAGCATCAGTTATTGATAGAGTTCGACGATAAAAGTTTTATGGCTTTTACTGTGTCTATGTACGGTGCCATCTATGCCTATAAGGGTGAGATGGATAACTTCTATCATCGTAATAGCCTCAATAGTATCTCTCCTCTGACTGATAAGTTTGACAGGCAGTATTTTGATAATATATTCAGCAGCGTGAAAAAAGATATGTCAGTAAAAGCCCTGCTGGCTACCGAACAACGCATACCGGGGCTGGGCAATGGCGTATTGCAGGATATACTATTCAAGGCAGGACTCCATCCGAAGCGAAAAATATCAACTATTTCCGATTTTGAAAGGGGTGACCTGTTCCATTGTCTGAAAGTTACGCTGCAAAGCATGACCGACAAAGGAGGGCGCGATACAGAAAAGGATTTCTATGGCAATTTTGGAGGATATAAATGTCTCCTCTCCAAAAATACATATAAGCTACCTTGCCCTAATTGTGGAGGCGAAATTGTGAAAGAAGCATATCTGGGTGGTACAATATATTATTGTCCATCTTGCCAGAAATAATAAATATCATTCGGATTATATAAAAACCAAGAGGCTGCTCGAATCTCTGGCAACCCCTTTTAGTATATGGTGCAATATAAGAAGCTATTGCAGAAAAAGTAGTGTTTTTTATTATAGTGTTTTCAGCTTCAGATTGCGCCACAATACTTTAATTCCTCCGCCATCGTGTATTTGAAGAGCGATACGGCCTTGTCCCTGTCCGATTTTTTCGTCCACGAGATTTACCATTTCTTCACCGTTGAGCCAGGTCGTAACTTTATCTCCCTGAACCAGAATGCGCATTGTATTCCAGTCTCCGACTTTCAGCACGTTATCTTTTTCTTTTGGAGCTTCTATGATCCATCCGCGTCCGTAAGATTCATAAATACCGCCTGTACCATGACCTTTAGGAGCTACTTCCACTTGCCATCCGTTTACTTTCACATCCTTTTCTATAAAAGAGCGGATAAATACACCGGAGTTCCCATCGGCTTCCTGCTTAAATTCTACAGTCAGGTCGAAATCATCATAATATTCGCGTGTGGCTAAGTAACCGTATTGTTTGTCGGGGCCACTTTCGCATACCAGCAGTCCGTCCTGTACATACCATTTTTCGGTTCCGTATACATCCCATCCAGTAAGGTCTGTACCATTGAAGAGCGTTACCTCTTTTGTCTTGCGGGGAAGCTCTTTTATCTTGATATTGCGGAACGATGCCGGGTATCCGTGATCCTGCAGGCATAGCACACCTTTCTTTGCCAGTCCGTATTCCGGTGCATTGTGCCATTTCCCGCTGTTCTTACGTGCATACCAGTCGTCGGTCCATGCCTCAAATTCAAGTATCTTTATACCATTGAGCCAATGTTCTACATGGCCATTGTCGAATACAATTTTAGAATTGTTCCATTCTCCCTGCGGGTTTACTTTCATCAGAGAGGTATCAGGAATATGCATCGCATAGTCTGCACCCATATTTTGCCAGTCTTCCAGTTTATCAGGGAAATTAGGCGCATCTATCAATTGGTATTCGGGGCCTGTAACATAAGGAACACTATATTGAGGACGTTCTACTACATGGTACAACATACCACTATTGCCTCCTTTCGATAGCTTCCAGTCCCACGAAAGTTCGAAGTTCTCGTATTGCTTATCAGTTACAATATAGCCGCTGGCATCGCTGCCATCGCCCTTAGCCTGGATACAGCCTTCTACAACATGCCACGGCTGTGTAAGGGTTGTACCATTGTAATCTTTCCATCCGGCCATTGTTTTTCCGTCAAATAGCAATTGCCATCCTTCGGATTTTTCCTTTTCTGATAAGGTGTTTTCGGGTTGTGTACTGCTGCAGGAAGTCAATGCTATAGATAAGATAGCACATGATGCAACAAAGTTTTTGATTTTTGGTTTCATTAAATTAGGACTTTGGTATTAATAAAATAATTAACTATTTCAACAAAGATAATAAAAATGCTGTGAAATAAAAGATTGTTTGTTGATATAAGATATGTAAATATTGATGCCTATTTATTTTATTTATATAAATAATACTTTTTTGATAGTCGTTTAAAAGTCTCAGTGTCTTTATACCAAAAATCTTTAATATCGTCGAAATTGTTATTTCTTGCGAAGGTCAATCTGATATAATCACTTCCCGCAACCTGGTCGAACATCCTGAAACGCTTCTGGTCAGCATTGTCGAATACTGCTTTGTCCGGGTATAACTTTGCTACTTCCTGCATAACGTAGAACTGGATTTCGGACAATCTTGCCTTTTCGTAGTCCATAATATGTACTTGTACCCCTTGATACAGTTTGCCTTGTCCTACCGAATAGAATGGTTTTAGGTGTATAGGCCTGAAATATACTCCGGGCAGCCGTAAACGATTCAGGCTGCCAGCCAAATCGTCAGCATCTATCCACTCTGTTGCAAACATCTGAAAAGGGATTGTATAACCTACGCCGATAGACATATATCCCAGTTCTCCCAATATGCCCGAAACCGGATAAAACATAGCAGAAACCGGCTGGGGAATGTGGGGTGATGATGGTATCCATTGCAGACCTGTTTGGTCGTATGTCATTTTTCGTTTCCAGCCTTTCATTTTTACTACCTGTAACTTACACTTACCTTTTAGCATATTTTCTCCATTGAGAAGCAATGCCAGTTCTCCGCAGGTTAGTCCATATACATATGGTATTTTGAACTGACTCACGAATGATATAAAGCCGTCTTCTACCAGACAGCCTTCTACCTTTTGTCCGCCCAGCGGATTAGGCCTGTCGAGGACGATAAATTCGATATTATTTTCTGCGGCAGATTCCATAGCCAGCCCCATTGTGCTTATGTATGTGAACGAACGGCTGCCTATATCCTGTATGTCATATACAAGTACATCGATATCTTTCAGCATATCGGGTGTTGCTTTGCGTGTTTTACCATGAAGGGAATAAACTGTCAGCCCGGTCTTGGGGTCTGTGACGGTTTCTACATAGTCTCCGGCATGTCTGTCGCCACGTACGCCATGTTCAGGTGCAAAAAGTGCTGTCAGATTTACATTCGGGGTCTCATAGAGTATATCGATAACAGACTTCATGTTGTTATCGACTCCTGTAGGATTTGTAATCAGACCTACGCGTTTCCCTTCCAGTATTTTAAAGTTTTGCTCTTTCAGAACTTCAATACCTGTTTTTATCCTTATTTTTTGAGAGAAAGATAAGGTAGGGATCAACAGCAGAATAAATAATATAACGAATGCTTTTTTCATAATTCTTATATTTTATATATATTAACTATATTTAGTTAAAAGGTAACAGATGTAACACATTTTTCAGTAAACAGTCAACAGTTATCAGTTAACAACTTGTATCTCGTGTCTTATCTACTCGTATCTCGTTTACTCGTAACTGTTAAAAGGTAACAAAGGTTACACTTTCTTCGCTCATCTGCTAATATACTTATCAGCCAATCAATAGTTCAAAGAATACTATAAGCTATCACAATAGCTTACTGTATAGATAAAATTATTAAGTTCTCATTCACATAAAACAATTAAAGTAAAACGGCTTTATAAATAAAGGGAACGCCAAAAGCCGTTTTACTTATCAATCACCCATTAGAAAAAGGTTAACTCTATTATTATACTAATTTTCTTCTTTTACTTCGCCTTTAGCTTTTCCGTAGTCAGGATCTATTTTCAGTAAGGATACTGCTATAATAGGAATTATGCTGCATATCATCACCCAGATAAAGAAATGATTGTACCCCAGCTGTTCCTGTAGCCATCCGGCAAACATGCCCGGAAACATCATTCCGGCAGCCATCAGTCCTGTACAGAATGCATAGTGTGCTGTTTTGTGTTTCCCTTCGGAGAAATACATCAGATAAAGCATATAAGCGGTGAATCCGAACCCGTAACCAAATTGCTCTATAAATACGCATATGTTGATTATAAGCAGATTGTCCGTTTGCGAGAAACTAAGATACAGGAATGTTGCTATAGTCAGCAGCATGCTTAGTGTCATAGGCCATAGCCATTTTTTCAGACCGCCACGCGCTGCAATAAAACCTCCGATTATCCCGCCGAGAGTAAGCCCTATGATACCTACCGTACCATATACCAGACCGACTTCTCCTGTGGTGAGTCCGAGTCCTCCCACATCTTTAGGGTCGAGGAGAAACGGATTGATAAGTTTGATAACCTGTGCTTCCGAGAAGCGGAATGTAAGCATGAAGAATATCGCCGTCCATACCTGCGGCTTTTTGAAAAAAGTGGCGAATGTGATACCGAATTCTTCAAATATTGATTTTGCAGTTACATGAGTATGTGGTTTATCCGAATCGGGTTTGGGTAACATTACTTTATGGTAGAAACCAAAAAAGACAAACAGGCCGGCCAGAACAAGGAATGTAATAGACCATGCAAACGGAATATTACCCGATAATCCTTTATATTCCACCGAACTGTTAGTTGCCAGCTTGGAATCTACCTGAAATACCATATATGCAGGCCTGTCCCAGTTATTTTCATTGAAAGATAAGCGGTCACCTTCTATAAGGGCGATACTTTTATCCCCTCTGTTCATCGTTGTATTCAATACCATATTTTTACCATGTTCCGGCTCTTTTGATAAGGTGACAATTGCGACCGCAACGTTACCTACATGTTCCGATTTGGCTACATATCTTTTCTCTCCGAATGTGTTTTTTATCCAGCTGCCAAGAGGTTTGGAGACGTTTGTTTTCCACCATCCGTCACTATCCTTTTTTGTTTCCTCGTCTTTTATAACAAAGCCATTATTCAGGTTCAGGGTGGATATGCTGTCGAGAAATATTTTCAGACTGTCTTTGTTTACACCATGTGTCCCTATTTGCAGGTTGTCATTTTGGACAATAAAGTGGATCTCCCCGTCCTGAGGAGCAGTATTCTGAATCTGAGGAATATATAATGTAGACTGGGTGTATTGTGGGGATGCGTCTATATTTATCTTTACAGGCTCACAGCCGGTGCTGCTTTCAAGGAAGCCGGCAAGAATAATCAGTATTCCCTGTCCGAATACCGTCGCTATGCGGTAGAAAGTACTTCTGATACCTACATATTTGGCCTGCTGGTTCGTATCAAGTCCCAGCATATAAAAACCGTCGGCTGCAATATCGTGTGTAGCGGAACTAAATGCCAGTAGTGCGAAGATTGCCAGAGTAGCCTGAAAGAAGAAAGGAACCGGTATAGTAAATGCAATACCTGCAAAGCCTGCACCGATGAGCAGTTGCATAGTTACAATCCACCAGCGTTTTGTCTTTAGCAAATCTACGAATGGACTCCATAGAAATTTTATTACCCATGGCAGATATAACCAGCTGGTGTATAAAGCTATGTCGGTATTCGATATACCCATCCGCTTGTACATAATGATGGATATCGTTTGCACTGCAACATATGGTAATCCTTCAGCTAAGTAGAGCGTTGGAATCCATGCCCATGGCGATTTTTTGTTGTTTTTCATAGAGGTGAGTTTTGAGTATTATTCACTTTTCACTCTTCGTTTTTCATTTATAACTTTTTTCTATTCTTGCACCCACATAATAATGCAATAATATTTTATCATAAGAATATCCTTTTTCTCCCATCACTGCTGCTCCTATCTGGCAAAGTCCTACACCATGACCCCAGCCTGCACCAGTGAGGGTGAAGCTATCGTCCGTCTTATCCACAATAAAAGCCGAACTATAAAGATGTGAAGTGGACAAAATACGGCGTATCTCCAGTTCTTTACCTATAATCACTGTCTTTTTAGACCCTACGATCTTCAATTTTACCAGGCGGCCTGAAGTTCCTCTTTCGATAGGGATGAGTTCGTGAATAGTACCGAAGTCGATACCGGAGCGTTTATGAATAAGTGCCGATATTTCATCTTGTGAGTATGTGACCTGCCAACGGTAGAAGTCTGTTGTTTCCTGGTCATAGTTATTCAATACCTGCTCTAGTATTTTTTTGTCCTGTGTATTACAAAATGCGGCAGGGCGCGATTCTATCCATTTTACAGATTCTTGTTCCATGGTAAGATCGGGAATATCCGTACTGTTCTCGCTGTCCCGTAATTTTACCAGATAAGGATATTTTATATCCTCCCAGCAATTCTGGAATTCTTCCACAACACCACCGCAACATTTGGAGAAGCGCGCATCGCATATCTTGTTTTCCGATATCAATACCTGTCCCCTTGTCTCATTTATAGCCTCTCTGACAGTATCAATATTCGCCGAGGCGCGGGTTATACCCTGATATCGCTGGCAATGGTCGTCGGCACATACATCAAAATTAAGGTGGTCTTCGCGGTCGTACCAACGGATCATTTCATCTTCGGTTTCAGTGAAAGTGGTATATTTTTCTTTGTTTGCCACTATTTCCTTGTTCTTTTCGATCTGGGCTAACAGCCAGCTCCGGGATATAACAGCATGAGCCTTTAAGAGTTCCAGGGAAGCTGTTGCACTCATTTCGGACGATATGACGCTGGTGAGATAATCTTCTGTTCTGATTATATTGATAGCTGTAATTTCGTCGTTTTCCACAATCAGTTTCAATGCACCCTGAAACCGCTGATCTTCTTTTCGCTCCCAGTGGAAATTGATTCCGATAGTTACATTTTTTAGAGTGAATGATGCCTCGTCATCCTCAGGAATAAAGAATAACTCTCTATATAAATTGCCGTTCCAAGATATTAGCCCGTGTTTACAGGATGCGGATTGTCGGCCTGTAACTCCATTTTTCTGACAGATGTATTGCTTCTCGAGGACGAAGGTTATCTCTTTATTCCATAAAATACCAACACTTACTTCAGGTTCCATATCATTAGTTTAATTACGAGTTACAAAAACTTGTGCATTCTTAATTCTTAATTAATTCACATATAGCTTGCATCTTTTCTTTACTGATGCATATTTCTTTCAGGATAGCTTCTATATCTTTTGCCGTTATCTTGTCATAATCTTTTTCTAACGGAGTGATAAACACGCCTCCCAGGTCTACTGCAGCCGGACTGATAAGTAAATTATCGTCGCCTTCAGCAAAGAAGCAGTCTGGCCGGTGTTTCTCACGGGGAAATATACAACTATAATACTTATCTTCTTCGTACCAGCAAAGGATATTCATCATAGGTTCTTTATCTCCGTCGTTCCAATCGAGTAAAGCATGTAGTTTTTTGAAAAAGATAACAGCATTGTCTTTATTTGTGGCCTCCAGCAAAAAGAAATTGCGAAGATACTCCTTTGCAGCATATATGGTTAGCCCCTCCGATTTGTGGATTTCCTCTTTAGTTATACTCCAAATGTCTTTCTCGATGGGCAGAAACCCTTTTATTCCTGCCTGAAAATGGGCATGGTCGGGAGCAGATGCACCACATTTCGGGCCATTGTAAAACAAGGTATATTCACCGAGACATTTAGCCAGATCGAGCATATCCCCATACCTGTTCACTATCAGTTGGTCTACATGACTGTATGTCGGTATTGTGAAGTGTTCGGGAAAAATAGGGTAGGGGTTCACCAGTATCTGATAGTCCGTGCCAAATGGAATGCCTTCTTGCTCTACAGGTAAATTCTGCGGACAAAGAAAGCATTTCCTTTCCTGAATAGATTTTGCGTCTACTTTTGCAGCAGATGACAGGATACGCGCGGGATTGAACTGTACCCTGATTGAGAAGTCGCCAAAAGAAAAATCCCTGGACTTCACTTTTTCTAAAGCCTTATAATTCGTCCGGGCCAGTTCCCATTTTTCCAGTTGCGAACGGAACAGTTCCCTTATCTTGAGAGAAGATACAGTCATGTCTTTTATTTTTTATTCAAAGCGATGCGGGCTTCCAGTTCCCATGTGCGTATCCTGTCTTTATAGGTGTTATGGCTATTCATCTTTACTATATCGAGCGAAGCATCTGAATTGTCGTCCCAGCGACGGCACAGATATAAAACGTCATAAATACGTCCAATCTGGTATTCACGCGAGAAATGCAAGCCTAAGGCATAATCTTCTCCGTAGCTGGTGTTCGGTACCTTTATCTCCCTTAGTACAGGAGTGTAGAATGCGCGGGGAGCACCGAGCCCATTGATACGCAATGCATTATTGCGACCGTTTTCGGGAGTCCATTCCTTGTGATCGATAATACCCGGTGGTATCATTTTCATGTCGAAGTCAGTTAGCATATATGTGCCTACTACCATAGCACAATTCTGTTCGTAGAAAGCATCCACTATTTTTTGCAGAGTATTTTCGTCCGAATATACATCATCGCTGTCGAGCTGTATCGCGAATTTTCCACATTTGGGGTGATGTACGCCTGCATTCCAGCAGCCGCCTATTCCCAATTCTTTATTTTCGGGTATGATATGTATCAGGCGATTGTCGGAAGCAAATTTATCAATGGCTTCTGTTGTTCCATCGGTAGAGTAATTGTCGATAACGATGAGATTAAATTTAAAATTGGCCTTCTGATCCAGAACCGATTTTATGGCATCCCCGATAGTTCGTATACGATTACGGACCGGAATAATGACAGATGCTTCATATTCGAAATCAAATTTATTAAATTCAACTTTCTTAAAGCGGGGAGCCAGATAGCCGCCGGTTTTCTTCAGATGGTCTGTGCAGGCCTCTTCCATTTCTATCTGTACCTGACGGTTTTTCGGGTCTACATAATCGAATATCTTTTCACCGCTTTTACGCGTGTCGTTCTCTATTTCGGTATATAAATATTCATTAATATGTACCAGGTTGGCAGTTTGAGATACTTTCAGACGCAAGTCGTAAATTCCGGCAAATTTGTATTCTTTATCCATCTTATCCACAGCTTTTTTCAATTCGCTTGTCTTATATAGTATAAGGGACCCGAAATTGAAATCATCCCTCAAACTACCTTTCTGATAAGCGATAAGGGGATTGTTTCTCTTTTCTTCGCCAATTACCTGATAATGGTCGGCATAAACAAGCCCGGCATCTGAATCTTTGATTATCTGTAACATGCGGTCGAGAGCAAACATGCCCAGACGAAGGTCGGCTGATTTGGTGTAAATCAATGTGTACTCAGTATCCGCTTTTGCTGCAATCTTTTTTATTGTGGCAGTTGAACGTAGAGAATCAATGCCGATTGTTTCACAGCCATTTATAATATCTTTAGTGTCATTGTCTGTTAACAAATAAATCTTGTTT
The DNA here is from genome assembly GCF_002482385.1 of Dysgonomonas sp. UBA7710. Taxonomy (GTDB): domain Bacteria; phylum Bacteroidota; class Bacteroidia; order Bacteroidales; family Dysgonomonadaceae; genus Dysgonomonas. The sequence goes on from NZ_DLFW01000035.1 coordinate 39,809, forward strand.
GATAAAGACGATTGTTTCAGGGAGATAACTGTGTTTTTGGCCTGTTCAGCGCTTTGGAAAGGTATAAAACAATTGATTTTCATTTTTATGCCGGTTTTATTGTTATATATTAGTTATATGTTATATATCTGGTTTATTGAAATTAGAAGCAAGTGATACCTATGTTTTATATAACCGATAAACAGGTTGTTGTGCGTATAGATTAATAAATCCTTTTTCAGCATTCTTTTAAGGTCGTGAATCACTTATCACAAATTTATATTCTATATCTCAAATAAGATGATGAGAGGTGTTAAATTATAATTCAATTAATATTTATTATATGTTAGATACATATTTTCACAAATATTTATCACTCTTATGATATTCAATCAAGCCTTTGATGGGATTCTCTATTATTATATCTATGTGAATATTCAGTTCGTCGGCTATCTCTCTGATGATGCCGGCGTACATATTGGCAATAGTGCCTACCAGCCTGACTGGATACTGGGTGTAATCGTATTGCAGGATATTTCGTTCGAAGAAGGAGCGTAAGTTGCGATATACCAGATTTTCCACATAAGGGTTATCCATATGATCGTGTAAAAAGTAAGACATGACGGATAGCAGTTTGTTTGGGAAGGGTTTTGTATATACATAGTCTATTATCTCGTCGGGGGTGATCTTATATTTTTCGTAGAATAATTCCGCTAGCATTGCAGGAGCAAGGCCTTTCAGACAATCGGCAACGAATGTTTTTCCCATCGAAGCGCCGCTACCTTCGTCGCCGAGAATATATCCAAGCGATTTGATATTTTTTATTATGTCAGTCCCGTCATAGAAACATGAGTTAGATCCTGTTCCTAATATACAGGCTATTCCGGCCTTATCCTGAAATAATGCCCTTGCCGATCCCAAAAGGTCACTTTCTATCACGGCAGGAGTTCTGAATTGCGCCTCAAACGAAGCTTTTACTATACCCTTTTTTTCGGGGGAAGAGCAACCCGCGCCATAAAAATAAATGGTATTAAACTTTGCTCTGAAAAATATTTGTGGAAGCTGTATTCGAATTAGGCGGCTAATCTCTTTCCGTGACTGAAAAAAGGGATTAATACCATCCGACAGGAAATGGGCTGCTATGCCTTCCCTGTCTACCAAACACCATTCGGTTTTTGTAGAGCCACTTTCTGCGATTAAGATCACAAGTCCGTTAATTTATTTTCTGCAAAGATATAAAAAATAGATATGCGGTTTAACTCTTTCTGTCCCTAACTATTTTATATCCCTTCAACTTATAAAATAGGAACGATGTATGTGAAAAAAATAATAGAGTGTTGACCATCCTTTTAAAATAATGATTTTTAATAAATAAGTCGGAATTGTCCTAAATTATCACACAAATAAACACTATTATTAATAATGTGTAAACTTAGATTTATTGGATTCAAATTGATAAGTTAATTTAGAAAAGTATCTTACATTTGCGAAAAGATATATTAATTATTTACTTAAAACATCCACTATGAAACCTTTATTGTTTACACTATTCCTGCTTTTACCGCTGACTTTTTTTGCTCAAAATAAACTTGCATATGTCAATGTTGACGAAGTTTTCTCCAAAATGCCGGAATTAAAAGATGTGGAGACAAAACTATCAACAAAGAACGAGGCGGTAAAAAAGAGCCTGACCGCTATGCAAACCGAATACAATCAGATGCTCGAAAGGTATGGAAAAACACCTACCGATAGTATAACTCAGGCAATTGCTGAAGACAGACAAAAACAAATGATGGATTTTCAGGAGAGATATCGTGTGTTTTCAAACAATAGCCAACAGGAATTGGAAAAAGAACAGCAAACCCTTCTGGCTCCATTGCAACAAAAATTGATGAAAGCAATAAAGGATGTTGGAGAAGAGAATGGTTATACCTATATCCTCAATTCGAGCACTTTGCTTCATGTCGGTGCAGATGCTAAAGACGCCAACGGGCAGGTGAAAGCCAAATTGGGAATCACAAATTGAAGTTGTTCGTATCGAACGATTAATTATTTATTTACAAACAGAAGAAAGGCTTCGTATATTTCATCCGAAGCCTTTCTTATATTTATATAATATCTGCCTTATCAGATATTATCCATATTTCTTTTCACAAAGTTATTCAATGCTTCACCTTTGAGCATACCGTTTGACAAGAGTGCGAGGTCTATCAGTTGACGGATATTTGTGCTCTCGGTAGCATATAAGCCTACAGCTTCCTTGTCTTTGCCATCAATGTCACCCATGATTTTTTTGATAAGCGGATGTTCTATATTCAGTACCAGATTGTAGCTGTTAGGCATCTCTCCATAAAATCCCATTCCGGTTTGCATAGCCGACATTTCTTTCATCCGGCGCATAAATTCGTTTTGAGTTATCTGTATCGGCTGAGCCTTTTCATCCAAAGCTTTATAATCCACGATAAATTCAGTTTTCTCTATCTTTGGAAGCTGGGATGTGAAGGCTTCATTCAACTCTTCTTTTTGCTTGTCGGTCAGATTTACTTCTTTGCTGTCTTCTTTTTGGATAAGGTTGTCGATAGTATCGGCATCTACCCTGACAAATTTACTTTTTTCGAATTTTTGTTCCAGCATCCCGGCCATATGTACATCGAGTTGCCCGTCGAAGAGAATTACATCGTAGCCTTTGTCTTTAGCCGTATTGATATAAGAATATTGTTCGTCTTTATTACTTGCATATAAATATATAAGGTTACCGTCTTTATCTGTTTGGTTAGATGAGATCAATGTCTTATATTCTTCGAATGTAAATGCTTTCGCATCCGTATTTTTTAACAGGCAGATTTTCTGTGCCCGTTCATAGAATTTATCGTCAGTGAGCATGCCATATTCTATGAATATTTTCAGACTATCCCATTTTTCTTCAAACCGGGAACGGTCGTTCTTGAATATTTCTTCCAGACGGTCGGCTACTTTTTTTGTAATATGATTCGATATTTTCTTCACATTCTGGTCACTTTGCAGATAAGAACGTGAAACGTTGAGCGGAATATCCGGAGAGTCGAGAACCCCGTGCATCAATGTGAGAAACTCCGGAACAATACCTTCTACTGAATCGGTAACGAATACCTGATTGCTATAAAGTTGAATCTTGTTGCGGTTCATATCCACATTGCTCTTTATTTGCGGGAAATAAAGCACACCTGTCAGTTTGAACGGGTAGTCTACATTCAGGTGTATCCAGAACATCGGTTCGTCAGAAAATGGATAAAGTTCCTGATAGAATTTCTTATAATCCTCGTCTTTCAGATCTGCAGGTTTGCGTGTCCAAAGCGGATTGGTATCATTTATTACATTGTCTTCTTCTGTTTCGACTGATTTTCCGTCTTTCCATTCGGTTTTTTTTCCGAATACAATCGGTACAGGCAGGAAGCGACAGTATTTTTTGAGTAATTTATCAACCTCTCCCTGTTCAAGAAAATTCTTGTTTTCGTCATCTATATATAATATTATGTCTGTACCCCGTTCGGCCTTTTCTGCCGCTTCTATAGTATATTCCGGAGAACCGTCACAGCTCCATTTAACAGCTTCTGCACCTTCTTTGAATGATTTGGTGATAATCTCCACTTTCTTAGATACCATGAAAGATGAATAGAATCCAAGGCCAAAATGACCGATTATGGAATTGGCATCTTTCTTATATTTATCAAGGAATTCATTTGCCGAAGAGAATGCAATCTGATTTATATACTTATCTATCTCTTCATTTGTCATACCAATACCGTTGTCGGATATTGTAAGTGTCCCGTTATCCTTATCTATTTTAATTTTTACTGAAAGGTTTCCCAGTTCACCTTTGAATTCTCCCAAAGAAGCATATGTTTTTAACTTTTGGGAGGCATCTACCGCATTAGAAACTAGTTCACGAAGAAAAATTTCATGATCGCTATATAAAAATTTCTTTATAATTGGGAAGATATTCTCAGTTGTAACCCCAATTTTACCATTTTGTTGCATGTTATTAATATTTTAATTCGTATATTTGTTTTTGTAGTATAGGGAGACAAAATAAGTGCCAAATATATTCGTTGTGACATTTTGTCGGAGGCCTAAAAGTATTATTTATATACATTTTTAGTTAATAGAAATTATTTATAATACATATATTCTCTTAGATTATTTTTTAGATTTCTGGTTATCAAAGAATTAAAAATAAAAAAATCAACAATTAACATTTTTATTTAACAAATAAACTAATATTTAACTAAAATGAGAAAAAGTATTTACCTTTGTTTTAACAACAGGAAAATATGAAATACCTGCTGCAACTATAAAATAAATTAAACTATATTTCGCCAACTTAATACTTATATACGATGGCAACACTAGATAAGAATAATAAAGGTTTTGAAGATAAGTTGATAGACTTACAAAACAATATGATGAATTTTGCGCTAACCCTTACATCAAATAGAGAAGAAGCTAAAGATCTGTTGCAGGAAACAACTCTGAGAGCTTTGGATAACAGGGAGAAGTATTACGAAAATGTTAATTTCAAAGGCTGGGTGTTTACTATTATGCATAATATATTTGTAAACAACTATCGCCGTGTGGTTCGCAGCCAGACAATGATCGATCAAACAGAGAATTTATACCATCTGAATATGCCTCAGGATTCCGGATTCGATACACCGGAAGGTGCGTACACTGTATCTGAAATATCCAGAGTAATAAACAGCTTTTCAGATGAATATAAAGTTCCTTTCTCAATGCATGTTACAGGATTTAAATACGAAGAAATAGCTCAACAGTTAAGCCTGCCCATAGGTACTGTAAAGAGCCGTATTTTCTTCGCCAGAAAACGCCTTCAGGAATTATTAGCTGACTATAAATTCCAGGACAGAGAATAATATTATTCCTACTTTGATTATACAGCCTGCAAAATATTTGCAGGCTTTTTTTATATTTTAGCTTCCCATTTCAGAGGGCTGGACAAACTCTATATAATCGAAAATATGTCGAAAGATTATTTACTCTATTCTGCGCAATAATCATATTCCAAGACCGTTTCCCATCCGTTCTTAACGTATCTGGGATCAACCGAAAATTCAGCAGCGCCGATATCCAGATCATCTGAACACGGGATTCTGTAATGTCCCCATGCACAACGTTTCGATGATTTTGTCGCGGGATTATAACTTGTCCATGTACCAAGAAACTGGTTGTTGCAATAGCCGTCGGCATCGGACATCAGATCGTCGTACAAAAGATTTCCGTCTTCATCTATATACCAGTATGTAACCAGTTTACCCGAAAATATACCACTGTATTTTTGCTCCTTATTTTCGCTAAAAGAAAAATCGGCCATAATATAACCTTGGCTAACGGGTGCCGCTTCCGCTTCCTCGTCTGTATCCTCGTCTATATTTTTGTATTCCCTGATGCCTGTGATTCTTATTGTGCCTTCGAAATCGCAAGTATTGGTTTTTACTTTCGAATTGCCTTTCACTCGGTAAGTATTTGCCGAGGCACGCTCTATCTCTGTGAAATAGATATGCAAGCGTTGAAAGTCATTCCCGATATATCCGAGATAACACGTCTGACTATCGAGCAACAAGGGAGAAAAATCAAGATCGTCAAGAAAATCCGGTTCCGGAGAAACGGTTTCCGCTTCCAATATAAAATCCTTTATCCATTCGTCAGCACTGCAATTGGTCTGTGCATGCACAGACAGCGCTATACTCATCAAAAATACACACAAGACCTTTTTCATTTATATAAGATTTTTTTTAGTTCCTCGTCAGTCAGGTTTTCTCCCGCTTCATTGAATGCTAGCCTGAATGTACATCCTGCTTTCCATTCCGAACAGCCATAGGCCGTTTTTCCTCTCAATATCGTCCCTTTTTTACATAGAGGACAAAGAAGAGGCTGTTGTACGGCTTCTGTTTGGGCGGCTTTCTCCGCTTTCTCCTTTTTGGCTCTCGGTTTTCGTTCCGAAGCAGACTTTTTCTCTTTTGGTGCTTTTTGTTTCGGCTTCTCCGCGTCTTCTTTCACTGCCGCTTCTATTGTTATCCGGCTGCCCCAGTCACTTTTTACATTGGTTACTATCTCGGTAAGCATCTGTTTCAGTTCTTCAATAAACTGGCGCGGGTCGTATTCACTCTTCTCTATCTGGCGGAGTTTCTTTTCCCATAGTCCGGTAAGTTCAGCCGATTTCAATAACTCTTCTTTAATCGTGCCTATCAGTTCCACCCCTGTTTGTGTAGCATAGAGGTTTTTCCGTTCCTTACGGATATAGTTGCGTTTGAATAATGTTTCTATTATAGCGGCACGTGTCGACGGACGTCCGATGCCGTTCTCTTTCAGGGTATCACGCAGTTCATCATCTTCTACCAGCTTACCCGCGGTTTCCATCGCCCGCAGCAGGGTTGCTTCGGTATAATACTTAGGCGGCTGTGTCCACTTTTCGTTCAGTGCAGGCTCATGCGGGCCTTTTTCCCCTTTTACGAACGGAGGAAGTATATTATCATCTTCCTTGTCTGTTTCCTCTTCTTCCTGATTCGGGTTATTCGGACTATTGGCAGGTCTTTCGAATACCACACGCCATCCGGGTTCGAGTATTTGCTTGCCTGTTACTTTAAATTCCACTTTGGCAGCTTCGCCCAATACAGTAGTGGTTGAAATCTTACAATTCGGGTAAAATGCCGCAATAAACCGGCGGGTGATAAGATCGTACACTTTGCGCTCCTCGGCCGATATAGCGTTTGCCCTTACTCCTGTGGGGATAATGGCATGGTGGTCGGTCACTTTACTGTTATCGAATACTTTTTTCGACTTTGGTATTTTCGGCAATGACAATACAGGATTAACCAACCCTTCATACCCTGCTAAGCCTCTCAATATAGCGGGTACTTTCGGATACATATCGTCGCTCAGGTAAGTAGTATCTACGCGGGGATAGGTGGTTAGTTTCTTTTCGTACAGCGATTGTATGGTTTTCAATGTATCTTCGGCCGAAAAGGCGAATTTCTTATTGCATTCCACCTGCAAAGCTGTGAGGTCGAACAGGCGGGGGGCCAGTTCTTCTCCATTCTTTGTGGTAACGTCCGTTACTTCAAATTCAGACAGCTTTATTTCTTCAAGGAACTTTTCCCCTTCTTCTTTCGAAGTAAAACGTCCTTTTGTCGCCGAAAATATTGTTTCCCTGTAAACAGTTTTCAGTTCCCAATACGGTTCGGGTTTGAAGTTTTCTATTTCAAGCTGACGGTTTACAATCAGTGCGAGGGTAGGAGTTTGTACCCTTCCTATAGATAATACGGAACGATTTTGTCCGTATTTTACCGTATATAGCCGTGTTGCATTCATACCCAGCAACCAGTCGCCGATAGCCCGGGACAATCCGGCTTCATAAAGTTTATCGAATGCGTTCTGATCTTTTAGATTATTGAACCCTTCGCGGATAGAGTCTTCTGTCAGTGAAGATATCCACAAACGCTTTACCGGAGCTTTATTCTGCGCTTTCTGCATCACCCATCGCTGGATAAGTTCTCCTTCTTGCCCGGCATCACCGCAGTTAATTACTTCATCCGCTTCAGACATTAGTTTTTCTATTACTGCGAACTGCTTTTTCACTCCTTCGTTCTCGATAAGCCTGATGCCAAAACGGGGAGGAATCATCGGTAACAAATCCAGAGACCATTGTTTCCATTGGGGGGCATATTCGTGCGGTTCTTTGAGCGTGCAGAAATGCCCGAACGTCCATGTCACCTGATAGCCGTTGCCCTCAAAATATCCATCCCTACGGGCATTTGCCCCCAGTATTCCGGCTATTTCACGTGCTACGCTTGGTTTTTCGGCTATGCAGACTTTCATATAAATTATTAATTAGCAAATTTGAAGATTAGTATATTAGCAAATGAATCGATTAAATATCCCTTGTCATGCTGAGTGGAGCGAAGCATCTCGTCAGTTAGCTGTCAGGAGTATTCTCACGCACATTTTATTCATAACTTATAATCCATAATTTTATTTACATTTTTTAACTGTATATAGTTAAAAAGTAACAAAAGTAACAGTTTTTACAGTTAGCAGTCATCAGTTAATAACTCGTATCTCATATAACTTTCAACTTACTATCCATTACTTGAAATTCATTACTTGTTAAAACTTGACAAACTTGACACTTTTTTACTATATTTTTATTTGTCAGTTTCTCTTATTACTATAACTCAATACTTGCAAGAAGTATCAGCTAATAGCTAAAGGCTACCGCTAATATATAGATAAAGTTTAATAACTTTCGTTATCATTCGGGAAATCGGTAGACTTCACATCCTTGATATATCCCTGCACGGCCTCAGTCATTACTGTATGCAGGTCGGCATAACGGCGTAAGAATTTGGGTGAGAAATTTTTATTGATACCGAGCATATCGTGTACGACAAGCACCTGTCCATCCGCATGCGGACCGGCGCCAATACCGATAGTTGGTATTGTTAGTTGCGAGCTTACAGTCTTTGTTAATTCAGCAGGTATCTTCTCCAATACCATACCAAAACAACCTACTTCCTGAAGCAGGAGTGCATCTTTTATCAGCTTGTCTGCTTCTGCACTATCTTTAGCACGGACATTGTATGTGCCGTATTTATTGATAGACTGCGGCATCAGGCCCAGATGCCCCATTACGGGGATGCCTGCGTCTATAATCTTCTTTATGTCGGGTATCACTTCTTCACCTCCTTCGATTTTCAAGGCATCTGCCCCTGTCTCTTTCATCATACGGATAGCGTATTCCAGCGATTTGAGCGGATTACCCGATACTGTACCGAAAGGCATATCTACGATTACCAAAGCACGTTTTGCGCCATTCATCACCGAACGTCCATGGTATATCATCTGATCGAGGGTCATAGGTAAAGTGGTAATGTTACCCACCATAACATTGGATGCTGAGTCGCCGACGAGAATAACATCCAGTCCGGCCTGGTCCAGAATAGATGCCATAGAGTAATCGTAGGCTGTAAGCATTGAGATCTTTTCACCACGCTGTTTCATTTCTATCAGGCGGCGTGTTGTAACCTTGCGGTTATCCTCTGTGTATGTAGACATGTCTTTTGTTATTTTAATTAATAAAAATCAGGGCAAAGTTATAAAATAAATATAAGAATGAACTTAAAAAAAGCCTTGCCAATGGTGTAAGCGGGAAAGTTCATTGTTTACTAAAACCTGATTTCGTGCTTTTGTCCTGAAATATCAGACTTTTAGAGAAACGTCTCCCATCTCCAAAGAGATCTTTTGGTTAAAGCCTGAAGAGCTTTTGTCTTGTAGCCTCGTCCCGCCTGCTCGCGCAGACGTCCCGTCTGTATGTTTCGTAGCAAACATTTTGCCTTGTCAACAAGACACGACTGGAAGTCCGCGCCAGCGGGGATTATTATAGTATAAAATTATTGGATTCTTTTACACATAATAACTATCCTCAGTTATGCCTGAAACATTCGCTCATATCTGCCGCGCCCTTCCGGGCTTGTCCATTCTTTTGGCATTGCCCAAAAGGGACACAAGCAATCTCTGATTGCGCGTAGTAGAAAACAATAGAACTGATTAATTCAACTACTGATTCGTATAACTTATTGGCTTGTATCTTGTATTGACTAAATATTACAGAACCTTATTTCTTTACCTGATAACCTGCTTCAGCAGCATATTCCATCTGAGCCGTAGCTAAATCCTGGAATGATTTTGAATACTCATCCACTTTGGCCTGATATGTTTCCTGCAACTTAGTAACATCTTCTATTGCGGATTCCTGAGTCAAGGTAGCAAAACCCTTTCCGGCTTCTACAACTCCTCTAAGGCTTTCGTATGTTTTCAACGCGGCTTCTTTAAATTTGTCACCGCCTTTGGGTATATCCAAAGCTTTCACAATTGTTATCTCTGTGTCTATTTTAGCCAGAGCGCTGTCGGTCTTGGCTGCAATAGCTGCGAAGTTTCCATTGCTGACAGCGTTGCTCAGATCACTGTCGTAAGAAACGCTTATTTCTGTGATTGTGGCATTTGCTTTGGTTATCGTATTATTAAATTTCACCGGGTCAGGACCACAAGAGGTCAGAACAAGTAATACAGCCAAAAAAGAAAATAAGATTTTTTTCATACCGGGTTAAGCTATAGTAGTTTTTTTATGACTTTCGGTAAAAATAAATAAAATAGCCGGAAAAACAACGAGTTAAGATGTTAAAGCCTTTTTCTTCGCCAGAAAATCTTTTATGCCTCCGATATGCTCTCTTACTTTTTTATCAGAAAATTCAAATACTTTGGTCACGAGGCCGTCAAGAAAATCACGGTCATGGGAAACTAATATAACTGTACCGTCATAATCTGACAATGCATTTTTCAAAACCTCTTTTGTCTTCAGGTCGAGATGGTTGGTTGGCTCATCGAGAATAAGGAGGTTGACGGGTTCAAGTAATAATTTTATCATAGCCAATCTTGTGCGTTCTCCTCCCGAAAGTACTTTGACTTTTTTCTCGGAGTCGTCTCTGTTGAACATAAACGCGCCTAATATATTGCGTATCTGTGTGCGGATATCCCCCTCGGCAACCCTGTCGATAGTTTCAAAAACGGTGAGGTCTTCATCCAATAGGTCAGCTTGGTTCTGAGCAAAGTATCCGACTTCCACATTGTGTCCCAGCATAATATTGCCTCCATATGGCGTTTCGCCCATTACGCATTTTACAAATGTCGATTTACCTTCTCCGTTCTTTCCTGCCAGAGCTATCTTTTCGCCTCGTTCTATCATCAGGTTGGCATTTTCGAATACCAGATAATCATCATATTTCTTTGTTACCATATCCACTGTCAGCGGATAGTTTCCCGAACGGGTAGCCGGCTGAAAACGGATGCGTATCTGTGACTTATCTTCTTCGTCTATTTCTACCCGCTCCATTTTTTCCAATTGGCGGATACGGCTTTGCACCAATACTGCTTTGGCTGCCTGTGCACGGAAGCGTTCGATAAATTCTTCTATTTCGGCAATTTGCTTTTGTTGGGCTTCCCATGCATGTATTTGTTGCAGGCGGCGTTCCTGACGGAGTTCCACATATTTAGAATAATTGACTTTATAGTCGTAAATACGTCCCATAGTAAGTTCTATCGTACGCGTGGTAACAGCATCAATAAATGCCCTGTCGTGAGAAATGAGTACTACAGCTTTGGCCTGAGTATTGATAAACTCTTCGAGCCACCCGATAGACTCTATATCAAGATGGTTGGTAGGCTCATCAAGAAGCATTACATCAGGATTCCGTAATAGAAGTTTGGCCAGTTCGATACGCATACGCCATCCGCCACTGAATTCACTTGTCATACGGTCCAGGTCGGTACGCTTAAAGCCAAGTCCGAGCAATGCCTTTTCCACTTCCCCTTCGAAACTGATACCCTCTACCATTGCCAGACGTTCATGTGCATGGGTAAAGTCGTCTATCAGTTTGGCATAATCATCTGATTCGTAGTCGGTACGGGTTTCCAATTGCCTGTTCATATCTTCTATGTCGGCCTGCAAATCGAAAATATGGGAGAATGCCAAAGAGGCTTCTTCTCTTACCGTACGCTCGTCGGTAATTTTCATAACCTGAGGTAAATATCCTACTGTTACACCGTCAGGTCCTGTTACCGAGCCTTTATAATGAGTATTCACTCCGGCCAGTATTTTGAGCATCGTACTTTTTCCTGCTCCGTTTTTACCGACTAAAGCAATTTTATCTTTATCGTTTATTATATAGCTGATATTATCAAATAATACTCTGTCGCCTAATTCTACCTTTAAACTGTCTACAATTAACATCTAAATTTACCTTTTTATTTTTTAGAGCTGCAAAGGTAGGAAAAAGAAACAAACAATTAGTGACAGACAGATATAGCAGGAGAAATATTTATCATTGCTGCAAAATCATTATATATTATTAGAGAATTTACATTATTCATAAAAATAAAAACAGAATACTTAAAATATTTTTCTGTTTCATCCGTCTAAATAAATAGGTGATTTAACATTTGAAACGATACGAAGATGAGTGGTTATAAAGACAAAAAGGACGACAATAAAGCAGACAAAAAGAAAAAACTGAAAACGAAGCCTTCCGAAAATACAGACAGTCCGTATGTAAAACTGGCTATAGCTCTGGAAGAACTATGTTCCGATGATTTTGAATTTGAAGAAGATGATGCATAAAACCGATCTGACTCTTTCTTTTTCATTATAAGATTCATATATTTGTTTCTGTTGCATTTGTATCAATATCTACATTCATGCATAAAAAAGAAACAGCTAAAAAAATACAGACAGGTATTATGTGCGGATCATTCAATCCTTTACATATGGGGCATGTTATGATAGCCAATTATATGTATGCTTTCGGGAATCTGGATGAAGTATGGCTGATAGTCACTCCCCGTTGCCCCTCTGATAAGAATACCGAGATGGCAGATGCTGCAATACGATTGGATATCTTAATGCGTTTTTGTCTCCGGGATCAACGCATACGGCCTTGTGATATAGAGTTTCGTCTGTCCCCGCCCTATTATACGATAAATACAATAATTGCGCTGAAAGAGCTGCATCCCGAACGTGAATTTGTTTTATTATTAGGTGAAGATAATTGGTCGAACTTTCATTATTGGTATCGGAGTGAGCAGATAAGAAAAGAAGTGCCTATATTGATTTATCCAAGAAAAGATAGTAAAGCTGGTGACAATCTACCCGAAAATGTACGAAAAGTAAATGCTCCGCTGATTGAAATATCTTCTACCTTTATAAGAAATGCAATAAAGGAAAATAAAGATATCCGCAGTTTTCTGCCAGTTGGAGAATATGAATATTTAATTGAGAATAAGATTTATAATAAATAAAGAACAGGATGCTGACATCATATCAGCATCCTGTAATATATCTGTATCTTTATAATCCAATCAGGACAATGCTGCTATGGCCGATCCTATAAGGTTGGCATTCTTCATCTTGCTGATATGAACATGTACATCGCTAAGATTAAATTCGATCAACAGCTTACGAAGTTCTTCCGATACCAGGTCTTTGTAGTTCTTTCCTTTACGGTCTTCACTCCAGAAAAGGCTTCCTTCAGCTACCAGATGGATTTTCTTTATCGATTTGTCATGTGATACAAGTACCATCACCAATCCGGCAAGCGATGCAGCTACCAGTTGAGCCGAACGTTTATATATCCAGCGGGATACATCTACATATCTTTTCTTATGGATATCAGGGTAATTCATGATGTTGGTCAGTTTCTGAGCATCAAATCTTTCTTCAAATTCATCACAAGGAAAAACCGATTTCAGGATTTCACCCAGATACATGCCCGAAACGGCTTTTTCGAACCGTTGTGCTCCTTTACTGTCCGAACAGGCATCCACTTTATCATCTATAACAGTTAGATGCGGCGGATAGAAGTTACCCGATTCCAGATTTACAGGAATCAGTCCTTCACCTTTATAATCGGGATTCAGTTTTTTGATTTTATCAGGACGGATAAATGTAGCCATATTTGTTCCTGTACCTACTATCAATCCGATATAAGCATCGTAGCTGCTATCGGTAAGTCCTGCAAAAAGACTGGCTACAGTATCGTTTATGACTTTTACTTCGGTAAACTTATCTCCGTTCTCTTTGTTCAGATAATCACGAAGTGGCTGACCTACAGGTTTGCCCAACATCTCTTTGATATCCACCCCCTTTGTCCAACGGATAAGGGAAGCATCTCCATTGAGCATCGATTCTGCCGGATAAGAGAAGCAATAACCGATTGGCATCTTTCCTTCCATTTTTATTTCGCCGATTGGATCAGCTTGCTCTTTGAACAGATCAGCTTCTGTGAAGCCCGGTGTTTTCATTACGGACAAGTCTTTTTTCCATCCGTTCTCGGGATGTATAGATGCCTTTCCGTCAATAAAATCAATTGTGGCAACACGATAATTGGTTCCTCCTAAGTCGAGTACCAGCGCCGAACCTTCTATTCCCGATGTTTTGGGATTGATATAAGTAGGAATACATTGTATTTCGGTATTGTCTTTTCCTAAGCCGTTTTCTACTTTGGTTTGGAGCGATTGGGCAATTTCTTTCAATTGCTTTGTTTTCAGTTTAAAGATGTTTTTCTTCATAGGGTATATTTATCGTTAAAATAGGCGGATTAAATCGTTCTACAAAAGTATAAATCTATCTTGAATATTGATCATTTATATAAACATATTGGCAAATGAATAACTATTTTTATTACGATTTAACACCGAACTTACTGTTTTTTTATGTAAAAAAGAAATCTATTGCTATATTTTTTATATCGTAATGTATTGATTTAAAAAATATTGCTATATTTGTGAAGACCTATTAATCACAAGATACACATTCCGGCACATATATTTAAAACCTTAAAATATTCGACTACCAACATGGAAAAGAAAGGTGTTAACAGAAGAGATTTCCTCCGGCTTTCGGCAACGGTGGGTGCAGGTGCCCTGATTGTTCCCGGAACCACAGCGTCTACATTAAGTAAAACCTCACAGGTTAAAATGGACGAGATACCCGTGCGCACATTAGGCCGTACAGGCATTAAACTACCGATTCTGAGTATGGGTGTCATGCGTGCCGACAATCCGAATGTAGTGAGAGCTGCTTATAATTCGGGCATTTTCCATTTCGACACCGCGCACGGTTATCAGAACGGACGGAACGAAGAAATGCTTGGCAATTTCTTCGAAGGGAAACCGCGCGAAAGCTATTTTCTGGGGACAAAAGTTAAATTCGATTATCCTTTGAAAGACGATTTTGAACAAGACCTTTATGCTAAGATAGAATTGAGCCTCAAGCGCCTCAAAATGGAATATGTTGATATCTTTTATGCTCATGCTTACAGCAATGTAGAAGAAGTTTTGGACGAAAGGATAATTGCAGCTCTCAGTAAAATAAAAGAAGACGGCAAAGCGCGTTTTATAGGTTTTTCTACTCACGCACATAAACCGGAATTAATAGATGCAGCCATAAAGGCGGGAATATATGATGTGTTACTCATCAGTTATAATTTTAAGTTGAATAATCTGAAAGAAACACAAGACGCTGTCAAACGTGCCGCCGAAGCGGGTATCGGCATTGTAGCCATGAAGACGATGACCGGAGGTGTGGAAGACGCCAGGGGAAAGAAAAAAATAAACGCGCAGGCATGTTTGAAATGGGCATGGCAGAATGAACATATTACGACGGCAATCCCGGGATTTTCCAATTATGATGAATTCGACGAATGTCTGGCCGCAGCGCAAAGTCCGCAACTGACATCGGGCGAACAGGAATATCTGGCGGCCCTATGCGATAAGGAAATGATGTTTTGCCAGCAGTGTAATAAATGTGTGGCGCAATGCTCCGAGCATCTTCCTATTCCCGATATTATGCGTGCGTATATGTACACCTACGGATATAAATATTCACAACTATCGAAAGAGACGCTTACAGAGTTAAATCTGGCGGAAAATATATGCTCAGGTTGTAACTCATGTGCTGTAGACTGCCCATCGGGTTTCAATGTAGCGCAAAAGATAGCGGCGATTACTCCTGTGATGCGTGTGCCCAACGAATTCTTAACCTAATTATATTAGACAATATATGAAAATATTTAAGTATACTATTATCCTCTTTTACTGTGCGCTATATTCCCTTTCGGCTCAGACACCTGCCGAGTTGAAATCGTGGCTTCCTGCAATCGATGGTTGGACAATTTCGGATAAAGTTGAAGTTTTCAGTCCCGAAAACCTGTTCGACCGTATAAACGGTGCGGCACCTTTATATATAGAGAACAATTTCAGGGAAATGACACAGATGGAATACACCAGGGGGGATGACTATATCTCCATACAGGCATACCGTCATGCAAGTCCTGAAGATGCTTTCGGTATGTATGCTTCGGAACGTTCGTCTGAACTGACATTTTTCCCTATCGGGGGAGAGGCGCAGGGGGATGACTCCGGTATTTTCTTTTTTGCAGGCAATATATATGTAAAAATGTGGAGCAGTGCACAGGAAAACGTTTCGGAAACGATGAGAGCGATAGCAACACATTTGGCCGGAAGTATTGATGCAACAGCAGATTATCCCCCTGTTGTAAATGCTTTCCCTAAAGAAGATATGATCCCGTATACAGAGGCATATGTTACAGCCAATTATATAGGCCATACTTTTCTCAATATGGTTTATACAGCTAAATACAAGATAGATAACAAAACGTTTCAGGTTTTTGTTGTCGATGCTAAGTCGGTAGATGGAGCAAAAGATATTTTGAATAAATATTTCACCTTTACAAAACAACCTTTAGACTTTGCAGAAGGAAATCTAATAATAAAGGACCGTTATAATGGAGACATACCTGCTATCTGGAAAGGACGGTATATAATAGGTATATTTTCCGAAAACGGAGATAAGATAGTTGGAACCGATAGTATTCTGGAAAAGGTAGCCGGAGCACTTTAAATATGAAATACAGTTAACAGTCACAGAATAAAGGCTTAATGAAAAACTTCATTGAGCTTTTATATTTTCAGATAAAACCTTTTATGTAAATTCTGTTTACCAATGTGAATAAAAACTAAAATTGCATTTTGTAATTAAACCTTTTCAATTACTTGCTGTCACATTTTCCAAGAGCAGAATTTAGAGGTCCGAAATAAAGAGTGTTTTTATTAAGCAATGGGCATAAGCAAAATTCATTTTGATTATGTCATTGTGAAAAAACGACAGATGAAATTGAATACTTACTATGAATAAAAAAACGAAAATAGCACTTATCATTATCATTGTGCTGCTTATTGCCGGAATGGCATTTTATTCTAAAATAAAGGAAATCGTATCGCCTGAAGAAAAAATAACCGCTACTATACAAGACAATAGTCCGGGGGGCAACAGGGTACGAAATACTTTGAATGTAAACGCGATGATACTGAAGCCCGATAACCTGACGGAAACGATTCGGGAAAAAGGGCTGCTGATACCCGACGAGGAGGTAGATCTGTCGTTTGAAACTTCCGGGAAAATCACGGAAATACATTTTAACGAAGGCTCTAATGTCCGGAAAGGGCAATTGCTGGCTAAAGTAAACGACAAGCCATTACAGGCTGAACTAAAAAAACTGAAAGCGCAGATTCCTTTGGCACAAGACCGTGTATTCCGTCAAAAAGCCCTGCTGGCTAAAGATGCAGTGAGTCAGGAAGCATATGAGTCTGTAAATACGGAACTGGATAAGCTGATGGCTGATATCGAACTTACCGAATCGCGAATTGCGCAAACCGAACTGCGTGCTCCATTCGATGGTATTGTTGGTTTACGTCTGGTCAGTGAAGGTACATACGCCTCTCCTTCGACGATTGTGACGCGCCTGACTAAAATATCACCACTGAAAGTCGAGTTTTCAGTGGGTGAAGCCTATGTAAACAATATAAAAGCCGGAACCCCTATTACTTTTACATTCGACAACGATCTGAGTACATACGGGGCTACCGTGTACGCAGTGGAGTCGAATCTCGACAGAGTTACGCTGACGCTAAAAGCCCGTGCCTTATATCCCAATGTCGGAGGGCGTCTCAAACCCGGCTTATCTACAAACGTAGAAATAAGATTACAGGAAATAAAGAATACTATTGTTGTGCCCAGTTTGTCAACTATTGCGGAAATGGGGCGTGATATAGCATATGTGTACAAAGGCGGAAAAGCCCATCAGGTGACATTGAAAAAAGGAATGCGTACAGCCGCTTCGGTGCAGATACTCAATGGCTTGAATGTAGGCGATACTTTACTTGTTACGGGGGTGATGCAGTTGCGTGACGGATTACCTGTGACAATAGATAATTTTGTGGACAATAATTAATCGGCAAATTTGAGAATTAGCAGATATATAAATGGTGCAAAGCAACAGATACAGGAACATATAAATAATCTGCTAATTTGCTAATTGAATTTAAAATATGACAATATCCGAAATAAGTATCAAACGCCCCGTACTGGCAACAGTATTTGTACTGGTCATCTTCCTCTTGGGGATGATTGGGTACACATATCTGGGCGTACGTGAATATCCTAATATAGACAATCCCATTATCTCGGTTAACGTTACCTATCCCGGAGCGAATGCCGAAATTATAGAGAATCAGATAACTGAACCGCTGGAACAGAATATAAACGGTATTCCGGGTATCAGGTCGCTGACCAGTAGCAGTAGTCAGGGCTCGTGTCGTATTACAGTAGAATTTGAACTTACGGTGGATTTGGAAACGGCGGCTAACGATGTGCGTGACAAAGTATCACGTGCACAGCGTTATCTGCCCCGCGATTGTGATCCGCCTACCGTATCGAAAGCAGATGCCGATGCGAACCCGATTATTCAGATCAGTATCCAGAGTGAAAAACGTTCATTACTGGAACTCAGTGAAATCGCTGAACTTACAGTAAAAGAACGTTTGCAGACAATACCAAATGTGAGTGCCGTGGAAATATGGGGGCAAAACCGTTATTCGATGCGTCTTTGGCTCGATCCTGTAAAGATGGCTGCGTATGGTATTACTCCTATGGATGTAAAAAATGCCGTAGACCGCGAAAACGTGGAATTACCTTCGGGAAGTATAGAGGGCGATGCCCTGGAGCTTACTATCCGTACACTGGGTTTGATGCAGACACCGGAAGAGTTTAATAACATGATTATCAAGGAAGATAATTTTAATGTGGTGCGCTTCAAGGATGTGGGTACTGCCGAACTGGGAACGGAAGATCAGCGCAGCCTCATGCGCCGCAATGGGGTACCGGCTGTGAGCACCGTCATCATACCTCAACCGGGTGCAAATCAGATAGAAATATCTGACGAAGCAATGGTACGTCTCGAACAACTGAAAAAAGACTTGCCTGAAGATGTATTTATCGATGTGGCTTTTGATAATACTAAATTTATACGCGCGTCGATAGCCGAAGTGGAAGAAACCGTATATATCGCTTTTGCCCTTGTGGTTATCATTATCTTCCTCTTTCTGCGCGACTGGCGTGTGACCCTTGTACCATGCGTGGTGATACCCGTATCGCTGGTAGGTGCATTTTTCGTTATGTATATAGCCGGATTTTCCATCAATGTACTATCCATGCTTGCCGTAGTGCTTGCCGTGGGGCTGGTGGTTGACGATGCTATTGTGGTCACGGAGAACATATATCTGAAAATAGAAGAAGGAATGTCCCCTAAAGAGGCCGGGATAGAAGGCTCGAAGGAAATATTCTTTGCTGTGATATCTACGACTATTAGTGTTGTAGCCGTGTTTTTTCCTATCGTATTCCTTGAAGGAATGACAGGGCGGCTTTTCCGTGAATTTAGCTTCGTAATTGCTGGGGCCGTGCTGATTTCAGCATTCGTAGCCCTGACATTTACCCCGATGCTCTCTACCAAATTGTTGAAGAAAGAGGACAAGCCTAATTGGTTTTATCGGAAGACCGAACCGTTTTTCAACGGGTTGATGAACGGATACCATAATGCCCTGCATAAGTTTCTGAGCATCAAAGTTATCATATGGCCTATTATTATCATTACATTGGTGTCAATTGTATATCTGATGAAGGTCATCCCTTCCGAAATGGCTCCTTTGGAAGACCGTTCACAAATAACAATCAGAACCAGCGGGCCGGAAGGCTCTACTTATGAATATATGAGAAACTATACGGAAAAAATAGCTACTATAGCCGATTCCGTAGCACCCGAAAGACTTATAAATACGATGCGTGTATGGACCGGAGGGGGTAACGTGAACCTCAACCTGTCCGGTATCAAAGACAGGGACAGGAGCCAGATGGAAATAGCTGACGAACTCTCCAAAGCTGTAAGGAAGGAAACGGGTGCCCGTACCTTTGTTCAGCAGCAATCTACATTCGGAGGCCGGCGTTCCAGTATGCCTATACAATATGTGCTGCAGGCGCCTAATATTGCCAAACTGGAAGAATTTATCCCTGTATTTATGCAGAAGGTGCAGGAAAGTCCTTTATTCCAAATGGCCGATGTAAACCTCAAATTCACGAAACCCGAAACGCGGATAATCATCGACCGTAATAAAGCTGCCGTATTGGGTGTCAGCACGAGAGATATCGGGCAAACACTCCAGTATGCGCTCAGCGGGCAGCGTATGGGCTATTTCTATATGAATGGAAAACAATACCAGATACTCGGCGAGATAAACCGCCAGCAACGGAATACACCGGTTGATTTGAAATCGATATACCTCAAAAACCTTACGGGCAGTATGATTCAGTTGGGCAATCTGGTAAAATTGGAAGAAAGCGTGGCTCCTCCGCAGCTTTATCGTTACAATCGATTCAACTCGGCCACAATATCCGCCGGACTCTCTCCGGGTGTGACTATAGGTGCCGGACTCAACGAAATGGACCGCATAGCCAAAGAAACACTCGATGATACTTTCCGTACAGCATTGGCCGGAGACTCGAAAGATTTCAGGGAAAGCTCATCCAGTCTGATGTTTGCATTTGTATTGGCTATATTGCTAATATTCCTTATTCTGGCGGCGCAGTTCGAAAGTTTTAAGGACCCGTTTGTTATCATGCTTACAGTTCCGCTGGCTATTGCCGGGGCGCTGCTGTTTATGTATATAAAAGACATATCGATGAATATTTTCAGCCAGATCGGGATCATCATGCTTATTGGTCTGGTAGCCAAAAATGGTATTCTTATCGTTGAGTTTGCTAACCAGCGGCAGGAAGCCGGTATGAGCAAACTGGAAGCTATACAGGGAGCATCTGTGCAGCGTCTCCGTCCGATCCTTATGACTAGTTTTTGTACTGTGCTGGGGCTGTTGCCTCTTGTATTTGCAAGTGCTGAAGGTGCAAACGGGCGTATGGCGATGGGAGTGGCTGTTATCGGCGGGATGTTGGTATCTACGTTGCTAACCATATTTATTGTGCCTGCCATGTATTTGTATATTTCGACAGACAGGGGAAAGAAGAAAGAAAAAGAAGACGCAAAGATTGCTCTTAATGGTTAATGTATTATATTACAATTGTATATGAAAAAATATTTATCTGCTATATTACTGCTATTTATATTGCCTGCTGTATCTGAAGCCCAGAATATATATGATCTGAACAGGTGTATACAGGAGGGGTTGATGAATAACTATGATATCCGTATATCAAGAAATAATCAGGAAGTATCCGATAATAATATGACTATCGGTAATGCCGGATATTTACCCACGGTAGATCTTACAAGCGGCTACTCGGGTACATCGAACAATGTAAAGCAGAAACTGGAGTCGGGAGAGTCGAATACAAACAACGGAGTGAATAATCAGAATCTCAACGCGGGTATAAACCTTAACTGGACTATCTTTGACGGATTTAATATACAGACAAATTACAACCGTCTGAAAGAGTTACAGCAAGTGGGCAAACTTGATACACAGCTCACTATCGAAACTTTTATCGCAGACATTACCTCCGAGTATTATAATTATATACAGCAAACCATCCGCCTGAAAAACCTGAAATCGGCAGTAAAACTATCGAAAGAACGCTTGCGGATAGTAGAAGCCCGTTACGAAATAGGAGCAGGCTCACGGTTGGATATGCAACAGGCGCGTGTAGACTTCAACAGTGACAGTTCTCAGCTTATCAAGCAATATGAGGTGCTATACACATCCCGTGTATTGCTGAATAAATTGATGGCTCAGGAAAAGATAGACCAGATGATAGAGACCAAAGATTCAGTCATTATATACAACGAGTTTCTCGATCAGAACGATATAATGCAGGGTATGCTTTCGAACAATACATTCCTGCTGCTATCCGACAAAAATAAGAAACTAAGTGTATTGGATTTGAAGACTGCCCGGAGCGAGAATTATCCATATCTGAAGTTCAACGCCGGGTATGGGATTACAAAGAATATTTACAATACGGGAACCATTGATAATCAGCGGATATTAGGCCTTAATTATGGATTTACTGTAGGGCTTAACTTATTCAGTGGTTTCAACCGCAAGAGAAAGCAGCGAAATGCCAAAATCGAAATAGAAAACAGGCAATTGGAATACGAACAAACGACCCTTTCACTGAAGGCTGATCTGGCTAATATGTGGATGGCTTACCGTAACAATATAGAGTTGACCAATCTGGAAAAGGAGAATGTAGAAACCGCCCGTGAGAACCACGAGATAGCAATAGAACGCTATAAGCTTGGAGACTTGTCCGGGATAGAACTCCGGGAGGCGCAAAACAGTTTGCTGGAAGCTGAAGAACGTTTGGTTCAGGCTGAATTCAATACGAAACTGTGTGAAATTTCCCTGATGCAAATCAGTGGTCAGGTTTTGAAGTATATGGATTCTGGTAATTGACCTTAAATTTGAGCGCTTTAGAATAGATAGGGTTTGCGAATGTGCAGATCATTGTTTTTCGGTCAGATATTTCCAAAAACGCTTTGGCATATGCTGACGTTGCAGTTTCAGGTTGATCCGTTCTTTTATTGTCATTGATTTGAAGTATCCTTTCCATAATTCCTGAAACATCTTCTCATCTTCTGCCATTAAGTTTTCATCCAGTTTGCCGCTTAACAGATGTTCGTCATTATCGAGAGTCATTTCCACTACTGTGTGCAGATCGTAGTAAAAACCATATCTGCGTTTCAGATCGTAAATAACCCATTTCTGGTCCGAAAAACGGTCTCTGAAATGTTCTATCGCCAGAGGCAGTGCATTATGACGGGGCGATATAGCAGAGAAGAAAATATCGTCAGCTGCCTTCTGAAAGCGTACGAATTGTTTTATATACAATTGTTCATGAGAGACCTTTCTGGCCAGTTGATGCAGTTTGAGGACATCCTCATCCCCAAAATTGGTTTCGATTGATATTTTACTGTCAAATGATTTTCGGATAAACCGGAACAGTAGTTCGTCACTTCCTTCTTCTTCCGATAACCAGGCATATGTGACCATATTCTGCGCTCCTTTACTCAGTTTATTTTGCAGGGAAGTCCATACGCGGGTAGCTTTATCTTCCTGAGTGGTTATGGTATGACAGTCTTCCGTAAACATAGGTGCAATCTCTCCTTCACCTAATAGTCTGTCGGGAAAAGTTTTCCGGCTATAGGCGTCGAAGATTGCGGTAAGCAAACCTTCAAATGTTTTATCGTAAAAAAAAACGAGCAATTTTTTAATTAAGAATTAAGATTGTTAGTATGATCCTAATCCGGAAAAAGAATTGACAACTGTTTATCATCTATTTTCTTTTTCTTCGGTTCTGTAAGGATTTTGCGAATATATTCCGGTGTCGCTTCATTGACAGTGTACATTGGCAGTTCATTGCATGTAATAAAATATTGTGCCTTCTTCATTACCACACCTATCTTTTTCAGTTGCGATGCATTTATCCGGCCATGCCTGCGCGACATCACGATAAATTGCGCGGACTTTACGCCGATACCCGGCACACGCAGAATCATTGCATAATCCGCCTTATTTATATCTATCGGGAATGCTTCGGGATGCCGGAGCGCCCAAGACAGTTTAGGATCGATTTCTAAGTCGAGGTCGGGATAAGCATCATCTACAATTTCATCGGCACGGTATTGATAAAACCGCATAAGCCAGTCGGCCTGATAGAGACGGTTTTCTCTCACCAGGGGAGCCTGTTTCAGGGCAGGTAAACGGCTGTCGTAGCTATTCACCGGAATGAACCCCGAATAATAAACCCTCCGCATCTGCGTCTGCTGATAGAGGATGGACGATACACGCAGAATGTCCTTATCCTTTTCGTTTGTGGCACCCACAATCATCTGTGTGCTTTGTCCTGCCGGAACAAAACGGGGTGCAGAACGGAATTTGCGACGGTCTTCAATACTTTGCTGCATACCTATTTGTATATAACGCATCGGTTTATATACGCTACGGTGGTCTTTTTCGGGAGCCAGCAGTTTCAGGTTTGCTTCGGTGGGTATTTCCAGATTCACACTCATACGATCGGCATAAAGCCCGGCTTCACTTATCAGCTCCTGGCTTGCTCCGGGGATACTTTTCATATGTATGTACCCGTTGAAGCGGTGTACTGTGCGCAGGTCTTTGACCACCCGCACCATACGCTCCATTGTATAGTCGGGATTATTGATGACGCCCGAACTAAGGAAAAGCCCCTCTATATAATTGCGACGGTAGAATTCGATGGTGAGTTCCACCAATTCCTGTACGGTAAACGTTGCCCGGCGAATGTCGTTTGTCCTGCGGTTTATGCAGTATGCACAATCATAGATACAAAAGTTTGTAAGCATGATTTTGAGCAGGGAAACACATCGTCCATCTTCTGTAAAACTATGACAAATACCCATTCCGCCAACAGTATTTCCCAGCCCGCCCGCTTTGTTTTTGCGGACAGTGCCACTGGAAGAACAGGAAACATCGTACTTCGCCGATTCTGCCAATACTTTTAGTTTTTCGAGTACATTATCATTCATCTTATTACAAAGAAAAGCATTTAAGATGACAGATTTGTATCAAATAATATTAAAAATTAATGTGATGTTGAAAAGTAAACAGGCTTATATTATTGTCATTATTTTATCTATGCGGATCAACTGTTAAATAATAAAAGTAGTTATACCCGCAAAAGCGTAAAAGACAGTTTTATCAATATTTTATAAGAATAATATTTACCTTTTTGACAGATGAAAGTTCAATAATTGTGGAAATTTATCAGATTTAAACCTTAAAAGTTTATCTTTGTGACTTCAAAAATTTAACTGAAAATATTTATTATGAAACCTACTTTGTATGTACTAGCTGCCGGTATGGGAAGCCGCTATGGCAGCCTTAAACAAATGGACGGGCTCGGGCCTAACGGCGAAACGATCATGGATTATTCCATTTATGACGCCCTTAGAGCGGGATTCGGGAAAGTTGTTTTTGTCATCCGTAAATCATTTGACAAGGACTTCCGTGAAAAAATCGTTTCTAAATATGAAAACCATATTCCGGTAGAAGTAGTTTATCAGGAACTGGACAATCTGCCGGAAGGATTTGAACTGCATCCCGACAGACAAAAGCCATGGGGTACGAATCATGCCGTAATGATGGCTAAAGATGTTATCAAAGAACCATTTGCTGTGATTAATGCCGACGACTTTTACGGCCGTGAGAGTTATGCTATTCTGGCTGAGCAGTTAAATAAAATGAACGGTACCGAAAACCATTATTGCATGGTAGGCTATCGTTTGAGCAATACATTGTCTGAAAGCGGGGCAGTAGCCAGAGGTGTTTGTGAAACAGATGACAATCATTTTCTGAAAAGCGTGGTTGAACGTACGCATATCGAACGTAAAGACGGAAAGATTCAATATAAAGATGCCGAAAATTATTGGTTCGAACTGCCTGAAAATGCTCCTGTATCGATGAATATGTGGGGATTCACACCGGATTATTTCGAACATTCCGAAAAATATTTTATCAAATTCCTCGAACAAAACGCCGGTAATCACAAGGCTGAATATTTTATCCCGTTGATGGTGGACCACCTTATAGTAAATAAGACAGCCGATGTGAAGGTTTTGGATACTCCTTCCAAATGGTTTGGTGTCACATATGCCGAAGACAGGGCAGGGGTAGTGGAAAAATTACAAAAGCTGGTAGAAAAAGGAGAGTATCCAAGCCCATTGTGGAAATAATGCGGATTAGGTTATTTTATCTTTTTTAGGTACTTAATATCGTATAAATTTGTTACTTTTGTAACGATTAAAGGATTTATTCTATTCATAATTATTATAAATAAAAAATTCAAAAACAATGGTAAGTTACAAAGACTTGGGATTAGTGAACACTAAAGAAATGTTTGCTAAAGCAGTAAAAGGCGGATATGCAATTCCTGCGTTCAATGTTAACAACATGGAGCAGTTGCAGGCTATCGTACAGGCTGCTGCTGAAACAAAGTCACCGGTTATCGTACAGGCATCTAAAGGTGCCCGTCAATATGCAAATCCTATCTTGTTGCGTTATATGCTTCAAGGTGCTGTAGAATATGCAAAAAGCTTAGGTTGGGAAAAACCGCAAATCGTACTTCACTTAGACCATGGCGATACTTTCGAAACTTGTAAAGACTGTATCGATTCAGGATTTTCTTCTGTGATGATCGACGGTTCTCACCTTCCATATGATGAAAATGTAGCACTTACTAAAAAAGTAGTGGAATACGCTCATCAGTTCGATGTAACAGTTGAAGGTGAACTAGGAGTATTAGCCGGTGTAGAAGACGAAGTGTCTGCAGAACACCACACCTATACAAAACCTGAAGAAGTAGTAGACTTCGTTACAAAAACAGGATGTGATTCATTGGCTATTTCTATCGGTACTTCTCATGGAGCAAACAAATTTACTCCGGAACAATGTACAAGAGACGCTAACGGTCACCTTGTTCCGCCTCCATTGCGTTTCGACGTATTGGAAGAATGCGAAAAAGAACTTCCGGGATTCCCTATCGTACTTCACGGAGCATCTTCTGTACCACAAGAGGAAGTTGAAACTATCAACAAATATGGTGGTGCACTTAAAGATGCAATCGGTATCCCTGAAGAACAACTTCGCAAAGCTGCAAAATCAGCAGTATGCAAAATCAATATCGACTCTGACAGCCGTCTGGCTATGACTGCTGCTGTACGTGAAGTATTTGCTACTAAACCTGCTGAGTTTGATCCTCGTAAATATCTTGGACCAGCTCGTGATAATATGAAAAAACTATACAAGCACAAAATCGAAGCAGTGCTTGGCAGTGCAGGAAAAGCTTAATATCAATAAGCCTAAATAAAAGAAGGAAGCTGTCCCGATGGGGCAGCTTCTTTTTTTATAATAAGTAATCGTTTCAATTTGTAGCTGAAATAATTAATCAAGGCTGCATCCCCCGGCGACCCGAAACCGCAGCTTCGGTGGGGCAAAATAATACGGAATCATCTTTAGCCGGATTATCCCCCGCTGGCGCGGATTTCCAGTCCGTGTCTTGTTGACAGGGCAAAATGTTTGCTACGCAACACACAGACGGGACGTCTGCGCGAGCGGGCGCTTTACGGATTGGGTACCCCGCCTGCGGGACGAGGCCGGAATCGCGACGCGGCGACAAGACAAAGGCTCTTCAGGCTTTAGCCATATGTGCATCAGCCAACTCGTAACTTGTAACTGCCCGCAGGGCGTAGTAACTTGTAACTAAAAACAGAACGTTTAAATACAACTATTTAATCTCTATAATAACCCACAGAATGATTTATAATATTTCTTTTTGTTTATCTATACATAGAAGCTATATACAGGAAGGTTCTTTGAAATGATTTGAAATTTTATTGTGGTGTTTTAATAATGGAGAAAGTAACAGGTAAGAAAGTTAGGAAAAACTGTTACATTTGTTACCTTTTAACTATATATCTAAAATAAAGGTTAATTCAATGGGGCTTTTTATCGTATTTTAGTTAAAATTTAATTGCGGATATATTAGAGATGTTACTTTTTGCGAGTAATAGTAACAGGTACTAAGACACAAGTCTTTCATTTATATACCCGATTTTCGGATAAATCAGTTTTTATAAGTATTTTTGCTTGCGGAATTTGGAAATTAAGGTCGCGGGCCTGGTTGTTATTTTGTAAGTGTAACAACAATAGTTGGTTATGGCTAAATAGCTTTATAATAAATATTTTACAATACTTATTTACTAAAAAAACGAGTAATTCTATTTCACGAAAGATATGACAACATTCGATAAAGCGGTTGAATTGCTACCTGCCAAAGGTTATCTGAATATGGAGATACCAAAAGGAATCAATCTGATAGAGGAGATCAACCGTATGCGGAAAGAGAAGAATGCTATTATTCTCGCGCACTACTATCAGACAGGCGATATTCAGGATATTGCTGACTTTTTAGGCGATAGCCTGCAACTGGCGCGTGCAGCCGAAAAAACGGATGCAGACATGATTGTATTTTGCGGTGTTCATTTCATGGCAGAGACTGCGAAAATTCTTAATCCAACCAAGAAAGTCGTATTACCCGATTTACTGGCTGGCTGTTCTTTGGCCGATTCCTGTTCGGGCGAAGGCTTGAGAGAATTGAAAAAGAAGCATCCCGGAGCTATTGTGGTAAGCTATATTAATTGCGATTCGGGAGTAAAAGCCGAAAGCGACATCATAGTAACTTCATCCAACGCCGAGCATATCATCAATTCGCTCCCCGAAGAGCAAAAAATAATATTTGCTCCGGATAAGAACCTCGGGCGATATATCAATCAGGTGACAGGTCGTAATATGATACTTTGGGATGGTGCCTGTATTGTGCATGAAGCATTTTCACTGGAACGGATAGCAGAGCAAATGCTCAATCATCCGAAAGCGAAGTTGATAGCGCATCCGGAGGCTCAGAAACCGGTATTGCAGGTTGCTCACTATATTGGTTCCACAGCTAACCTGTTGAACTATGTTGTAAATGATGCGGCAGAAGAGTTTATAGTAGCCACCGAAGAAGGTATATTGCACGAGATGCGTAAACGGGCACCCGGAAAGAAACTTATTCCGGCACTTACTATCGATGATAAATGTAATTGCAGTGAATGCCATTTCATGAAATTGAATACAATGGAAAAATTGTATCTGTGTATGAAATACGAGCTTCCTGAAATCCTGATGGATGAAGAAATACGAATTAAAGCCCTGCGTCCGATAAATAAGATGCTGGAACTTTCGAAAGCAATTAAATAGATAATAGGAAATTAAGAATTAAGAATTAAGAATGAAAAATGGCACAGATGCTTAGTAATTCATAATTCATAATTCTTCATTCATAATTTTTTAATTTATAGAATGATATATACAGATGTTCTGGTAATCGGCTCTGGCATATCCGGACTTTCTTATGCAATGAAAATAGCGCAGCAGAAGCCCGGAGCCAAAGTTACGGTTATAACCAAATCGGATGATGAAGAGTCGAATACAAAGTATGCCCAGGGAGGTGTAGCTGTAGTAACAGACTTTACAAAAGACAGTTTCGAAAAACATATTGAAGATACCCTGCGTGCCGGAGACGGATTATGCAAGAGAGAAGCTGTGGAAGTAGTGGTAACGGAAGGCCCTGAACGTATCCGCGAAATAGTCGAGTGGGGGGCTAACTTCGATAAAAATGAGTTTCAGACGTATGATCTGGGGCGTGAAGGCGGTCACACTGAAAACCGTGTAGTGCATTATAAAGATATTACCGGAGCAGAAATAGAGAGGGCCTTATTGAAAGCTATCGAGCGGCTGCCGAACGTGGAACTACTCAATCACCACTATGTGATAGACCTTATTACGGAACATCATATACCCGGTGAATCATTCGATAAATACAATCTGAATTGTTATGGGGCCTACGTTCTCGACCTGAAGACGCAACGCATAAAGAAGATGTCGGCCAAAATAACACTTATGGCAACAGGCGGATGCGGGCATGTATATAAGAATACAACCAATCCGATAATTGCTACGGGAGATGGTATTGGTCTGGCACACAGGGCAAAGGCAAGGATCAGCAATATGCAGTTCATCCAGTTTCACCCGACAGCGTTTTACAGTCTCACCACCGGGCAACTGCCGTTGATATCGGAAGCTGTAAGAGGATTCGGGGCAAAGTTGTGTACAGCATCCGGCGAACCGTTTATGCACAAATACGATAACCGGGAAGAACTTGCTTCGCGCGATATTGTGGCCCGTGCTATCGATAGCGAAATGAAGCTGAGGGGAGATGATTATGTATGCCTCGATTGCCGCCATCTCGATCAGCGAAAGTTTATGGAACATTTCCCCAATATTTACAAGCAGTGCAAAGATGCGGGACTGGATATGTTCAGGGATCTGATTCCGGTTGTTCCTGCCAGTCATTACCTGTGCGGAGGTATTGATGTAGACTTATTCGGACAAAGCACAATCAAAAATATGTTTGCCGTGGGCGAATGTTCCAATACGGGATTGCACGGAGCAAACCGCCTGGCATCAAATTCCCTGCTCGAAGCATTGGTTTTTGGTCATCGTGCAGCCGTAAAAACGTTGGAACGACTCAGTGAAGACAATTTTAACTATGAACAGCTTCTTAAAATTCCGGAATGGGATCAGGAAGGAATGAAGGTAAACGAAGAAATGGTTCTGCTGAATTATCTGCGCAAGGAATTGCAAACACTGATGAGCGATCTGGTGGGTATAGTTCGCAGTAACAGACGCCTAAAACTGGCGAAGCAAAAGGAAGAGGAAATATATAAGTCGGTGAAAGAAATATATAACTTTTCCATCTTGTCGCCTCAGTTATCAGAATTGCGGAATCTGGTTAGTGTCGCATTCCTGATAATAACCCAAAGTATGGAACAAACAGAAAACAGAGGTACATTTTATAATAAAGATTTGGATAAGAAATGAATAGACCGCCTTATGTTACAGATGAAAGGCTATATCATTTTATAGATGAAGCTATAAAAGAAGATATAGGCGACGGTGACCACTCTACTTTAGCCAGTGTTCCGGCCGATCTACAGCGAAAAGCCCGCCTGCTTATCAAGCATGATTGCATTTTGGCAGGGGTAGACCTTGCTCAGGAAATATTCCATTATTATGATAAGAGCCTGGAAATAGAAGTATATAAAAATGATGGAGATAGCGTAAAAGAAGGCGATATTGCTTTCATAGTATCCGGTTCGGCCCGTTCCATTCTTACAATGGAGCGATTGGTACTGAATTGTATGCAACGGATGAGCGGTATAGCCACTTATACGCACGAAATGGTGGAGCTATTGGCCGATACCGATACCCGCATACTCGACACCCGCAAAACATCGCCTATTTTCCGCATGTGCGAGAAATGGGCTGTGTATATCGGCGGGGGAAAGAATCACCGTTACGGGCTTTTTGATATGATAATGCTGAAAGACAATCATAACGATTATGCCGGAAGTATTACCAAAGCCGTGGAAGCTACAGTGAAATATCTGAAAGAGATAGGAAAAGATCTGCAAATAGAAGTGGAGACCCGTAACCTGAAAGAAGTGGAAGAAGCGTTGGCAACCAAAGCCGTGGATGTGATTATGCTCGACAATATGTCTATCTTTGAAATGGCAGCCGCTGTGCAACTCATCAATGGCGCTGTTAAAGTAGAAGCATCAGGCGGTATTACGAAAGAATCCGTGCATGCAATAGCTGAGACGGGCGTGGACTATATCTCTTCGGGTGCAATAATATATGCTGCTCCGAATATTGATCTGAGTCTGAAAGCCTTTTAAGAAAAGAATTTATGAATTAATTCCAGACACTTTGTTTGATAATAGCTGATTAAAGGAACTTATTGCTGGAAAGCCCCTGTAAGACTGGCTTTCATATCTAAATTTAGTGAAAATATCTATATAAAAAGTAACAAGTAGTCTTTATTGACTGTCTGAATAAACTTCTCTCGCTACATTGGGGTTTTATCTTTATAAAGGATTTTAAAAAGATAATACTTATGCTTTATGAACAAAATGCCTATCCCAATAATTGAATCGGCACTGCGTAAGAAGCCGATCAAAATGCCTGAAGAAATATATAATGCGAGTGGTATTAATATTTTTGGTAAACGATTGAAGTCATTGGTCTTTTCTACCGACTTGGCTATTATTAAAAATAATAATGCAGACGGAGTGATTGCTGTTTATCCTTTTACTCCTCAGATTGCGATTAATCAAGCAATTATAGAAATCTCTCCCACGCCGGTGTTTTGTGGTGTAGGAGGGGGGATTACCAGTGGGCAGCGCTCGATTGATATTGCAATTAATGCAGAATTAAACGGGGCTTATGGTGTAGTTCTGAACGCGCCCGCACCCAACAATCTTATATCCGAAATGAAAGCGAGACTGGACATCCCTATTGTTATAACGGTGGTATCTGGAAAAGAAGACATCGAATCGAGAATTGAGGCAGGGGTATCGATATTTAATGTTTCAGGAGGCTCGAACACTGCAAATATTGTTCGTAATATCAGGAAGAAACATCCCGAGTTTCCCATAATAGCAACAGGAGGACCTACTGCGGAAAGTATTCTCAGCACGATAGAAGCCGGAGCGAATTTGATAACGTATACACCGCCTACAACCGGAAAGTTATTTTCCGCGATTATGGATGACTATAGAGAGAGATTATGACTAAAAAGAGAGGGTGTTCTTATACGACACCCTCTTTATCCCACTCTTTTTATTGGCAATTATTTCTTATAGACTTATTTTTCACGATTTCCGGTTTCGGCTTCCACCCATTCGTCATTGCAATTACAGTATTGGCATATATTCTTTTCTCCTGCATTTATTATTCCTGTATATCCACAATAAGTGCAGGCATATATACCGGAGTGTTTTATGTGCTTGGTCTTCTTCTCCAGATAGTCCGGCCATATAGGTAATCCGGCTTTAATATCCGGAGAATTATAGAATAAAATGCTTAGTTCTCCACTTGTTTCCAATATGGCGCTTTCCACTTGCCCCAAATGAAAAATATGCTGGTGTCGAAGTATTGAAAAGAATTCATCCATTGCCAGTTCTTTATGTTTTAATGATTCTTTTGATGCTTTCCCCTCATGGATAATGCAAAACGGTTTCCCTTCAAGGATTGTTTCCATTTTTTCTGAATGCTCAATCAGTTTGGTAATGAGCCAGTAGGAAAGGAAAACAATAATGAAAACGATTAGAGCATACAGAATTCCGACTTCTTTATATATCATGGGATCACCCGCGGCAGAGCCAAGTGCGATAATAATCAGTAATTCAAAAATAGAGAGCTGCTTCACAGCCCGTTTTCCGGTGAGGCGCAGGCCAGCGAAAAGAAGGAGAAACATTATCATGGAGCGGATGGCTATTTCCGCAAGAAAAATAAAGTTTTCAGTACCGAAAAAAATATTTTGCCAATTCATAGTTCCTTCATTTTTAATTTAAGTCCGTTGATTATCCACTGCATTTTATTTCTAACAATAGATAATAAATTATTGTTTAATATTGAGCTATATAGATATGATTATTGCTAAACTAAGCTGTATTCATAAAACAAACACACAGAGGTAAAAGGAAATAAAATAAGGTTTTCTTTTAAAGGGAAGAAAGGTATCTACCACGATATAAGTCTGCGAAATTCGAAATTAGCAAGAATTATCCAATAATGTAAGGAAATTCCCGGTAAAGAGCTATTCCAGTATTATGATGAGGGCGGGAAGCATAAAACCATTGATTTTTAGAAAAAGGATAATCCGCCAATTTACTTCACCTTATATCCGACCCTCAGGAACGTGAAAAATCCTCTTTATAGAAATATAAAGGGGATTTTCCTAAACATTAATTGTATATAGATTGACCAATTAATATTTCAAAGAATCGTTACCACTTTTATTTATCAAAGTAGAATCTTTTACTTCTACAGGATCACTAGGCGTCTCTACTTTTTTGTTATTAGTACAACTCAAAGAGAAAATCGCTATAACTACGGGTAAGAGAATTAATATTTTCTTCATAACGTTAAAAATTTAGTATGATATTATTACTCAGGTAATTCCTCTTTTGGAACTTTTTGTTTAATGATATTTAGCCAGTCATTTTTCTTTTCACTCCATATTGTATATTGTTCATCATTGAGTACTCCTTTTAAATTGGTATCCAATGTCGAATCAAACTCTTTCACCATATCATCGGATAATGGTGTGGTAGTGAAGAGAACCATAGTGTAGGCTGTATTATAATTCGCAACAGCCTCTTTCTGGTCCTGAGTGAGATCAAGACTCTCTGCCATTGTATTCGTTAGTAGAGTTGCAGCTTCTTTTGCCGCTTCCGTTCGCTTGTCGTTCTGGGCGAACCCCACCGTTGTAGATAGTAATATCGTGAATACTAACACGATACTTTTTCTAAAATAGATTGCTTTCATGATGGATATTTATTTAGTTAATAAAAAAACACTCAATGCCGGCTTATAGTTAAAAAACATGTCAAACATCTAAGCTGTTGCAATAAAGATGATTAATTAATTTATATTATAAATCCTACACAGAATTATACATACTCAAACCATATAGGTATAAATGGTTAATAGATACAGTAAAAATGAAAAATCACTCTATATTTGTATGTGTGATGATTCACTTTATTTAGCCTGAACAGAATATCTACAAAAGGTCAAGTATGAGTAGCAAGAACTTTGAGAAGACAGGGCATGAATAGAGTAGGGTAGTGGAATAAATAAAAGATAAGAAAAGTGTAATAGATCAATTTTAAATGAGAAAAATAAGCCAGACATCAGATAAGATATTTTTTACTTCAGATCACCATTTCGGACATGATGGAATTATAAAGTTTGCTAACCGGCCATTTAAAAGTCTCAAAGAAATGGATGAAACCCTTATTCATAACTGGAATAAAATTGTTCCATCAGATGGATTAACCTTTGTATTAGGGGACATTGGTTTTTGTGATAAGACCTGTATTGTAGATATCTTCACCCGGCTAAACGGCCGTAAAATATTAATAAGAGGAAATCACGACAGCAATTATTCTGAGAATATATTATTATCTATTTTCGACGAGGTTCATGACTTACTATACGTCAGAATACAGGATAGTATTACTTTGAAATATTTGTATATGGTATTATGTCATTATCCTTTACTGGACTGGCAAGGATCTTTTAAAGGTTCGTGGCAGCTTTTCGGTCATTTACATACAAGAGATTTGGTTGAGTTTACCACATTAAAGACCAGATTATTTGCTTCACAATATGATGTTGGAGTGGATAATAATAATTTCGAACCAATATCTTTCCTTGAACTGAAAGATATAATGAGAATTCAGTCTGAAAACCCAATTTTTAAGAAAACTAATTACTACTAAAGCCAGATGTAAACATCCGGCTATTTCTTTTTTGTATCTTTGATATGATGAATTATTTAACTCTCACATAATAGACAAACAGATATGGCTTCTACTAAAGATATTGAAAACATAAATGATATTAAGAGAATGGTTAATACATTTTATGGTAAAGTCCGTAAAGATAATTTGATAGGACCTATATTTAATGATAAAATACAAAACCATTGGGATGAGCATCTCAATAAATTACATTCTTTTTGGCAAAGTATTTTGCTCAAGGAACAGACGTATTTCGGATACCCATTTCCCCCTCATGCGCAACTGCCTATCAATAAAACGCACTTTGACAGATGGCTATCTCTTTTCACAGAGACAGTGGATGATCTGTTTTCCGGACCTGTGGCAGATGAAGCTAAGAATAGAGCCTATAATATCGCTGATATATTTCAAGGCAAACTCGATTATCTTCATAAAAAGTCTGGAAATAAGTTTCGTAGTACAGAATAAATGAAGAGGACAACATTATGTCCCAGAACAGGCTATACTAGCTAATATTAACTTCTCGGGTGAAGTATAAAAATACATTTTAACTATTTGCTAAGCGATTATTTCATAGCTTTACATCAAAATTAAATATAGTGGAGCAAGTTAGTATTAAGATAAAAGCTTTAAATCCTGTAATTAAAACCAAAACGTCTCTCATCATTGAAGAAATTTCAAAATTTGCAGGTATTTCGTTAATTGAACTGAATGATGAAGATCCATATTCTTTCGTATTTACCTTTACTGCCGAAGCAGACTCTGACATTACGGATTTGACTGATAAAATAAGGGCATTACTCCGGTTTCATGGTTCTACCATTCTCTCATTAAGCAAAGGATAAGTAGTAGTAAATTAAAATTTTACTATTCTAAAATTTTTATATATTTTCCCCGCAGGATTGATCGTAAAGAGTTTTCCTATTTATTTGACGTCCGGGTCTTAATGCCTTCTTTATGATCCGGATTGGTGAAAAACTGCAATCTTTATTTCCGTTTTCGGTTGAAACCGAAGACATTTTCTCTTTCGTCCCTGATGCCTTTCAATTTATTTTTTATAAGTTGGGCCGCTATCATGCTGAATGTAATTCCATTTCCGCCATAGCCCAATGCATAAAACATTCTATCTGCTCCCGGCCATGTACCTATATATGGCAGGCCATCGTCGGTAGAACTAAAGGTACCACACCAGGCCATATCTGTTTTGAAAGGAATATCAGGGAATAATTTTTTAAATTTCTTTTCAAGGATGGATACTTTCTTTCTCAATAAACTATCCCTTTTTACAGGGTCTTTGAAGTCTTCGTCTTCTCCTCCTACAATAATACGGTTCTCATTATCGGTACGGATGTATATATATGGTTCTTTTGTTTCCCATATAAGGCTCTTTTTATGCCATATATATTTTTCATCGACAGGTTCTGATACTAATGCATAAGTAGAAGTCAGTTTCATAACCTGTTTTGGCAGGAATTTACCAGCTTCAAATCCGGCTGCAATTATTACATACTTGGAGCTTATCTTATATCCGTTGGTTGTTTGTAATTCATAACCGGCGGATTTTTCCTTAATTTTGGTAACTTCGGTATTCGTAAAAACCTTTAAACCACTTTTATGAATATGGAAATCGATTAAATGAGTAGCAGCCTTATAAGCATCTATCTGTGCCGATTCGTTATTTTCAAGTGCACAGGATGCCCGAAAACCATATTTATCAGACAATACTTTTTTATCTAAAAGGGTTACCGGCAATTTATATTTTTCCCTTATTTCATATTCTCTTTCTATAAGTTTTACACCCTTCTTATCACTCGCAAAAAAAACGCTGGGTACTCTTTCAAAATCAGGATCAAAGCCAATACCTTTAAATACATTTTCTATATCCGTTATTGATTGAAGGCAGGATCGGTAAGCCTGTACAGCTAAATCTTCATCAATAATTTTCACCATATCGCACAAAGGCGTATCTATTTCATACTGTAGCAGGGCTGTGCTGGCAGTAGAACTGCCCGTGGTTATACTTCGTTTATCTACTATAGCACATTTTATCCCGGCATTGCATAATTCATGAACAACTAAGCACCGGTAATCCCGGCGCCTATAATTATAACATCTGTATTGAAATCCGATTCTAAAGGATTGAAATAGTTGTAAAGTGGATTTTTAGCGATCCAATACGGTAAGCCCGAATATAAGTCCATAAATATGTATTTGATTTATAAGATTATTTATATGTAGCTAATCCTTTTTTACTGAATAGGTTTTCCTTCTGTTGTCAGTCTTATAAAGAGACAAATATATTTAAGTTATAACGCACTAATCCGCTGATTTTTTGAATAATGATATTATCCAAAGTAAAACAACAGCTCCTATGACAGACATTAATAGCACGCCTAATATTCCACCGGTGGTTATACCTAACAACCCATAAATCCATCCGCCCAAGAAACTTCCCACTAATCCGACTATAAGGTTTATTATCAGGCCAAAACCTCTGCCTTTCATTATCCATCCGGCGATTGCTCCGGCTGCGATACCAATAATAATGGTCCAAAGAATTCCTAATCCTTCCATAATATTTCAATTTTTAATTATACATCAACTGTTACTGTTTTATTAGATCAGTATAAAATTATACCGTATAGCAAAGGTGCTTTTTACTTTTTGGATTTTATTACGTTATGACGCAAACAGATTCTCAGATAATAAACTGAGAGTATCTCTACTTTTTCCCTTTCTTGTTCGATATAGGTTTAGAGGCAAAGTCTTCCAGCTCCTTTTCAGTCATACTATCTGCGACTTTTTTCACTTCATCACTCACATTTTTGGTTTCTCCCCTTTTATAGGCAAGGGCAGCACCCATTAATCGTCTCTGTTTTTCACTTTTTGCAGGCATAAAATATTTTTTTTAATTAGATATTCTATGTATTATAAACAGTAAGTGAAAACTAATTGTTCGTGAGATAGTGTTATGGATCTCTTCAATACCTTCTTTTGAGTCCTCTTACATATCTTCTGGTAGAGGACAAAATACAATTCCTTGTTTGTATATCGAAATTTAATTTTTTTTACAAAAAAAGGTTAGTAAAAAGCAAAAATAAGCAAAACGGTTAAAACCGTTGTTATACAAAGCTTTGTAAAATTGTAGTCTTAGTTTGGAACTCGGTGTCTGATAGGTTTTGTGCTTAAAATGACAAGGTTAGGTTACTAATTCGTTACCGATTGACAACGGTAACAATACAACTTAACTGATTATACTTCAGTCTTTTGCTCTGTTTTCTCTATTTCCTTGTAACTCAATGTAATTTAATTTTAAACATTAAACATTCGAGTTATGGAGCAGACAAAAAAATCGACGTTCAAACTGCTTTTCTATCTGAAAAAGAACGAACTGAAAAAGAATGGTAACGCCCCAATTATGGCACGTATTACCATTGATGGAACACCTAAAACTTTGGGAACAAAGTTAGAAATTGACCCTAATAATTGGGATTTAAAATACGGAAGAGTTGAGGGCAAAAGTGCCACAGCTTTGAGCATTAACAAAAAACTGGACAATATACGAGGGCGTATTGACAAGATATATGAAGATATGCTGAAGCACGAGGGCTTTGCTACTGCCCAAAAAGTAAAATTATCTTTTTTGGGTGTAGGTGTAATGGATGATGCAATACTAAAAGTCTTTAACGACCAAAATGAAGATTTTAAAAAATTGGTTGAAAAGGAAGAACGCTCCCAGAGTACCTATAATAAATATATCACTGTTTACAATCATCTTACCACATTTATAAAAGAGCGTTATCATCGTGATGATATGGCTTTTCGGGAATTGACTGCCGACTTTATTCGTGAGTTTGATTTTTATCTTCGATATGATTTACAGTCCTCTCATAATACGGTCTGGGTTTACACAATGCCTGTATTAAGTCTGGTTGAATTGGCTATTAAGAAAGGTTTGATACGTGATAATCCGTTTCAGGATTATGAAATTAGTATGGAAGAAACCGACAGAGGGTACATTCTTAAAGAAGATGTTGAAAGATTTATGCTATGCGTACCATCGCACCCACGCTATGAACTTGTAAAAGACCTTTTTATTTTCAGTTGCTTTACCGGACTTGCATACGCAGATATTAAAAAATTGACAAGAAACAATATTCAATCATTCTTTGATGGACATCAGTGGATTATCAGCAAGAGGAAAAAATCAGATGTTGCATCCAATGTTCGACTAATGGAAATACCAAAACGCATCATTGAAAAATATCAGGGCACAACAAGAAATGAATTTATCTTCCCCGTTCCGACCAATGCAACCTGTAATACCCACGTAGGTAAATTGATTGGAAAAGCAGAAATTATTACAGAACAAAAAGTAACCTTTCATACGGCAAGACATACTTTTGGAACAATGTTCTTGACCGAGGGTGTACCACTTGAAAGCCTTAGCAAAATGATGGGACATAAAAATATTGCTACTACTCAGATTTATGCTAAAATCACAAGCCAGAAAATCAGTAAGGATATGGACTTAGTTGCCCCAAAATTTCAAGCTATGGAAGAAGCATTTTTAACAGCAATCTGATTAATCTTTATTACTTCATAAGCGAGCAGAACTTAACGGTTCTGCTTTTTTTATGCCCTCATTAATCCATTTTCAAATCTCTATCACAGGCTTTCATAGCCTGGTCATTTATTCTAAAAGGTTTATTAGATAATAAATTTTCCACAATCAACCGGTAAAAAGGCAGCTAAGTTATAGCGGGCTGCCATCGCACCTCCCCAACCAAAAGACTACGGCATAATGGCAAGGCAAAATGATGGCTTCGCCGGTTGTAGTGTGTTGCCTTGCCACCCTCCGGGACTTATTCCGTTTCCTTTTGGTTTTTCCGCATAGCCCGCTTGGATTATCTGCTTTCTTTTTTCCGGTTTTTCTTTTGGAAAAATGATTTGCGAAGCGAAGCGGAGAAAGCCACTAACAGGGAGCAGGAAGCGAAGAAAGCGAACGTAACAAAATGTAAAACTTTTAAAACAGGACGATTATGAACATCATTGGAAGACTGACAAAAGATGCGGAAGTACGCACATTGTCGAACGAAAAACAGGTAGTAAACTTCTCAGTTGCGACCAACGAAAGCTACCGTAACAAACAGGGCGAACGTGTAGAGCAAACAACCTATTTCGATTGTGCCTACTGGCTATCGGCAAAAGTAGCAAACCTGCTTACAAAAGGCACATTGGTAGAACTCACGGGCAGGGTAAGCACAAGGGCGTGGATAGGCAAAGACGGCGAAGCACGTTCGGGGCTAAACTTCAATACCTCACAAATCAAATTACACGGAGGTAGCAAGAAAGTAGAAACCGTACAGGCTACTGCTGCACAATCTGAAAGCAACGGATTTACATCGCAGGGAGTAAATGACGACCTCCCATTTTAACAACTAACATTCAATCATTTTTTAACTATCAAAATTTCAAACATTATGGCACATAATATCAATTTCAACGAGAGAACAGGACGTTATTCATTCTTTAGCGTTCAACAAAAAGCGTGGCACGGTTTAGGGCAAATCGTGGAGCAATACCCAACAAGCGAAGAAGCTATTATACACGCAGGGTTAGATTATGAGGTCGAAAAATCCCCTCTATTTACCAAAGGTTCGGGCATTATCGAAACTGCCAACGGCATAGAGATAGGCAGTAGCGAATTAGCTGTACCTAACTATTTCGCCAACATACGCACCGATAACAATGCAGTATTGGGCGTAGTCGGCAAGGATTACCACATTGTACAAAACCGTGAAGCCTTTAATTTCTTTGATGCTATTGTAGGTGGTGGCGAGGGCATTCTATATGAAACCGCAGGAGCGTTAGGCAACGGAGAACGCATTTTTATCACAGCGAAACTACCCGACTATATCCGTGTAGGCAATGGCGATGATGTAACGGAAAAGTACATTTTCTTAACCACTTCGCACGATGGTAGCGGAAGTATCACAGCCGCATTTACTCCTATCAGGATTGTATGCCAAAACACACTGAATGCCTCACTACGCAGTATGACCAATGTAGTTCGTATCAAACACACTTCGGGAGCAAAACAACGTATCGAGAACGCCCACAAGATTATGGGACTTGCCAATACTTTGAGCAACCAATTAGAGGGTATTTTCAACGAGTGGACAAAAGTAAAAGTGAATGACCGAGAAGTAAGAAAGCTAATCCAGTTGGCACTTTGCCCAAACAAGGAAACGCTTGACCTTATCAAAAAAGGTGCAGACGATGAAATTTCCACCGTGTTCAAAAACACCGTTGAGGACGCATTTGCATACGCTATGATAAGCGACACACAGCAAATGGATACCACCAAAGGTACATTGTTCGGAGCTTATAACGCTGTTACAGGCTACTATCAGAACGTAAGAAATTATAAGAATGATGAAGCCAAATTACAGAGCATTGTATTGGGTGGAACTGCACAACTCAAATCACAGAAAGCATTTGAATTATGTACTGCATTTGCTTTGGACGGTGCGGAAATCCTAAACCTTAATTAAATAATAACAGGCTACCGCCTTAAACGGTGGTAGCCTACTATAAAAAATCAATATGGAAGCGAATACAATAGAAGAAGCAAAAAATCTGGCTAAAGCACAGAGCCTTGAAAAGAAGCACATAGACGAAACCATACACATTATTTACTGCAATAGAACAGAAAAATTCTATGTAGATACTAACGGTTTAATACGCCTTTGGGAACAATCATTCGGCTACTATGTAAATGGGATTTATACCTCCGAAAAATTAAACTCTTAACAGCAAAGCAATGTACATCACAGATTTAAACGGTTGCCTAATTGAAGTAACAGACCTTGACGAAGCCATAAGAATAACGGCAGACTACAAGGAATACAGGCATAAGGATAAAAGTTTTTCGGAGTTTGACAAAAGGCAAAAAGCCTATTGGGTGGATATGTACGAGAAACTGACAGCAATCAAAGAACAAGTAACAACACATTAAAATTTAAGAGCAATGAACACAAATTTTTTCAATCAGATACAGCAATTGGATTTTACAGGAGTATTGCAACTGAACATTTCTAAGGGAGTAGAAAATAACCTAATTGTATCGATTATTCTCAACAATGAGCAATGCGGAGATAGTGCCAAAAACCTCATTCCCCCATTGACATTTAACGCCACGCCCCAAGAGTTTGACGAGGGATTTTTTCAGCAGATAACCGCACCTATACAAACCGTTTCGGGTTTAATGGTCGATATGGAAGCCTTTATGAAGCAAATGGAAGCAGTC
Organism: Dysgonomonas sp. UBA7710; assembly: GCF_002482385.1. Classification (GTDB taxonomy): domain Bacteria; phylum Bacteroidota; class Bacteroidia; order Bacteroidales; family Dysgonomonadaceae; genus Dysgonomonas. The sequence goes on from NZ_DLFW01000035.1 coordinate 82,073, forward strand.
AAAATGCAATCCGAAATGGAGAAGCAGAAAGCCGAGAAAGCCAAAAAGGAAAAAGAAGCCAAAGACAAGAAATACAAAGACGGTATGGCAAAGGTGGACGAGCTGGAGAAAGAGGGCAAATTCCGTGAAGCGTGGATGAAAGTACCTGACATTACGGAGTTTCCCGAAAAAGCAGATGAGATACGCAAACGCAAAACATCATTGTCCGACAAGTTTGCAACACCGAGCCTTTTCGGAGCAATGGAAGAACCAACCGCAGAGCCACTACAAACGGTAGAAGCTACTGCCGATTATCCCATTGATGAAGCAGACGAGAACGAAGAACAGTATTAACCCTTAAAATCGAATTTATGTTATTAGCAACAGTATTACCGAGAGTTTTTATACTCAAAGATAAAGGACAGGAAATCACATTGACCGACCCCGAAACAGGTTGGAGCGTGGAAGCAGTAATGAATTTTTACGCCAATATGTACCCGATTTTGACAACTGCAAAGGTATCAGCACCGAAGATTAAGGACGATGCAGTCGAGTACAGATTTGAAAGCGTAATGGGGACAAAAGGATAATTTAAAACCGTAAAGCAATGAACTATGCAACGCAACAAAATATCGGGAACAATCCATATACCCGAACAGCAAAGGCAACAGAAGTTGCACCAACAGTTGGGCGAGTTCGCACAATGGATGCAAAGACCAAAAGACGCAGACCAAGTACAAAAAGACAAACGGAAATCCGTACCGATAGCAATGCTACCAATGGTTTTTTAAAATGTACGTTTCTGCCTAAATTGAAAACAGCACAATCTGTACAGGCTTGTAAGAAATCGGAAAGGGATTTTTATCAGTCCCTTTCCAAACTTGCCGCGCATTACAGCATTGAGCCAATGCCAACCCAACAGGATTACGGTTATCCCTACAATATGGTACTGGCTATGTGGGATATGGACACTAAAATGAAACGAAGCCTTAGAAATTGGGACGGTTTTAAATTGATACTGGACAGTAAGAAAACCTTTTTAACGAGTGAGGAAAGATACGACACAGGTACAACGCTGTTTTACATTCCTATTGTTCCACTCTTTGAAATGTTGCACGACAAACAGCGAAAACACACCGCACATTTACTGACTTCGGTTTGCAGTTATCTGTACCATATTGCCCGAATACCGTATTACAGACAGGAGGACAGTTATTTGTATTGGCTGTATGAAACGCATAAAGATTGGATAGATAATGACGATGAAACGGAAGAAACCGAAAGTTATAAAAATGAATTGAGGAAAGCGGAAACCATTGGCGACAAGATTGAGCAGAAGTTATACAACCGTATCAATCTAACGGTATTTGAACAGCGTTTAAGCCGTTTTAAAAGCCGTGATACATTTGACCACGAATGTTGGAAAGTGGCTTGTAATGCCTTTGCTCTTTACACGGAATACCCGACAGCAAGTATTTTCCGAAACGAACCAATGCCCGAACAAGACCCCTATACCGATGATTGCGAAAACGAAGTTATCGGAATGGAAAAGTATATTTCCTTTATCGCAGATACTAAAGGTTGGTTGTATGAAAGCGTTAAAGACTGCATCAACAACGAGTTTAACGAGTGCGGAGTATTGGAAGAACCGACCATTAGCAAAGCCTTTGACGGCAAGAAAATATCGGTTGGAAACCTTGATTTTGAGAACCGAATGTTTGAACTATTGGACGACCTTTCATACCTATTGAATAATTATAAAACCACAGAATAATGAACAATGCAACCGACATAACAGCAAATTTCGGAACGCTTTATTTTCCTAAATCAGCATTGGTTTTTTACGAAACCAACAGCACAGAGAAAGAAACCTATGTAGAGCATTTCGATATGGATAAGGATGGCAACCCTATCAATGCCCACCCATTGACCGTAAAAGAAGCCAATGTTTTGGCAAAGTGTTTACAGACCGATGAAGAAAAGAACACCGCCTTTTTAAAGTCAAAAGGAATTTTGCCTACCAATGTTCTGCATATCAATCCGAACCTTGATAAAGGCACTGTGCTATGGTACACCAAAGCACAGCAAAGGCAACTGTATTTTGTGGACGGTTTGGACATTCCCAACGGAATGGCACAAGTACCTGCAATGCTTTGGTTAGCGAGTAAAAGCAGTCTGACTGTATTTGCTTTGGCAAACGACAGAAGACCCACCGAGAAAACACCTTTGCATTACGCCCCATTTTTCAATATCTACGAAAAAGGCAACGTATGTATGGGAACAGTAAGCATTGACATTAAAAATTCGGCTTCGGTTGAAGAATTTATACAGGCTTGGGAGCATTATTTTTTCAATTCTTATTTCAGCCATTCATTGTGCGAGAACTTGACCAAAAAGAACATCGTAACCCTTTGGAAAGACCTTGTTCATACAAACAAACCCTTTCCGAAAGAAGCATTAAAAAAGAACAGTAAAACCCTTAAAAATCTATTGTGATGAATAACGAGAAAACAAAAATACATTTCACAGATAACTATCTGTTAAACCCAACCAACCCGATTACAGTAAACCTTATCGGAGCAGGTGGCACAGGCTCAAAAGTATTGACAGCCTTGTTAGAGATAAACGAAAGTCTGACGGCTTTGGGACACGCAGGATTGTCCGTAAGGTTGTGGGATGATGATATTATCACGACTGCAAATTTAGGCAGACAGCGTTTTTTTGAAAGTGAAACAGGATTGTATAAATCCGTTGCTTTAATTAACCGTGTAAACCGTTGTATCGGTACGAATTGGAAAGCCGAGAACCGAAAATTTGAAAAGGATAATTTCGGACAGATACCCGAAGAAGCACAGGCGACCATTACAATTACTTGCGTAGATAATGTACAGGCAAGGTTTGGTGTTGCTGAAATACTGAAAGCATTAAGCAACCGCAGAAATTACCGAGATACCCCAAAGTATTGGCTGGATTTCGGCAATAGCCAAAATACAGGACAAGTGCTGTTATCTACAATCGGGGAAATTAAACAACCCAACTCAGAAAAGTACCAAACGGTGGCAAGCCTGCCATTTGTTACAGAAGAATTTGGCGAATTGCTGATGCAATCCGAACAAGAGGACAACACACCAAGTTGCTCACTTGCCGAAGCATTGGAACATCAAGATTTGTTTATCAATTCATCATTGACACAAATGGGTTGCTCCTTATTGTGGAATTTGTTTCGCAGGGGAATGACCGAATACAAAGGTTTTTTTCACAATCTGAAAGACTTCCGAACCCACCCGATAAAAATCGCCTGACCCGAAAAGTCGGGCGGCAAAAAGACAGATCCTCCCGATGGTCGGGCAGTCTTTTTGCTTTAGATAGGTGCAACTCCATTGCCAAAATGCACCACACACAATTCCTTCTTCTTCATTTTAGCAAACAGGTTGCAGCATTATTGCGTGGGATATTCTTTATCCCATTTTTTGTATCATAACAACTTCTTTTCTTTCTACATAAGCGACCAAAGAAAAGAAGCAAAAGAACGTCGCTATATTGGTTTTGATTTCGATTATGGGAGTAGAAGCACTTTTTTAAATTCACTAAATTTGTATTCTAACAAATCAGATATATGGGAGGTGTAAAACAGAGGTGGCTTGAATTGGAAAGTAGAAATTTAAGTAGTATTCCAGATAAGAACATTTGTATCAAGCATTTTGAATACAAAAGTATTAACCGTTTCATTAAAAAAAACTATCAAGATGGCTTTTGCGATTATTGTGGCAAGGAATTAAAAGTCGTTCCCCTTGAAGATTTAATGGAATTTATTATGGATGGCATTTCAAATTTCTACGAAGATGCTGCCAATTTTATGAGTTACAATTCAAGAGAGGGCGGTTATCTTGGAGAAATTTATACTCCTGACGAACTCATTCAAGAACACATCGAATTAAACGCTGAGCCGTTTGAAGTTATAGAAGACATCGTTAACTCAATTGAAGATATTGCTTGGGCTCAACCGGACTTGTATTATGACAATATTAAAGATGATTTAGAATTTCAGTGGAAATACTTTAAGGATATTATTAAACATAAATCCCGTTATCTTTTTTCGTCTGGAGATAGTGACCAACCTAAAGCATTACACATATTACAAGAGGTTGGCAAGCTAATATCAAAATTAAATATAATAAGGGAAATCCCGGCAGGAACAAAACTTTATCGTTGCAGACAGCACGACTTCAAAACACATTTTACTGAATTTGACGAAATTTCGGCTCCACCAAATAAAAAAGCAATTTATCCGAATAGGTTTAGTCCTTCAGGAATATCAATGTTTTATTCTGCGTTTGATATTGATACAGCAATTTTGGAAACAATAAGCAGGACAGATAAATACAAAAAGTATGTTACGATTGCAGAATTTGAAACATTAGAAAATCAGATTGTTGTTGATTTTAATAAGTTGCCTAAAATCCCAAGCATTTTCGGAATTAGAGATAAGAAACGATACTACCTTATCTTATTCCTTTACTCATTTGTAAGAGATATAACTCAACAAATTACTAAAGATGGAAAAGAGCATACCGAATATGTTCCAACGCAAGTTGTTACTGAATTTTTAAGGTATCCATTTAATAAAAATAGAAAGAATAAAATATCGGGAATTATTTACCCCTCTTCACAAAATAGAAATCAGAAATCGGCAGTGTTTTTTTGGGATGACGAATTAAGTAAAGAAAAGGTAAAATTGAATAAATTAGAACGGAGGAAAATCATTTAAATGAAAATTGACACAAAAGACATCGTAAAGCAATCTGAAAAATTCGCATTAAATGTAGCTGACCAAATTTCTAAAATTACGGTTCAACCATTTTGTGAAATATCTTTTCATTCCTTGCAGTTTAGAGATAAAGCAACACTAAAAAAGCACATAGATAAAATACCCAAAAGTGATAATCCACTTATCTATATATTACGAGTTCAGTCCCCAAAAAAGGTAAAAAGATTAATTGAATATTTTGAAAACTATCATTCTGCAAACAAGCTAAAAACAAAGAATAAAGATAGAGTTAATCTTTCCCGATACAACAAAACTTCATCGGATGTATTATACGTTGGAAGCTCAACAACAGATTTCAGGACAAGAATTAAAAATCATCTTGGTACAGAGGGAACGAGAGTTTATAGTTTACATTTATGCAAGTGGGACAATTGTTTAGAATATGATTTGAATATTTTTGCATACGAAGTCATTTCGGAAAGTAATGAAACTATCGAGCGTTTCATTGTCGAAATTCTTGAACAGCAGTTTTGGGATAAACTAAGCCCAATATTTGGCAAACGCAGTGGTTTATAAACCTACAAGAATAAATTGAGCAACTGAATTATGAAAACATTATACATTATCGGTAATGGATTTGACATCCATCATAGATTAGACACAAGATATCAAAGTTTTGCAAACTACTTGGCTGGAAATGACAGCGAAGTCTATGACCTTTTATTAAATTATTATGGACTTCCTGATATTACAAACCCCGAATTGACAGATGAAGAATATGCGTTATGGTCAAGATTTGAGCAAGCGTTAGCTGATTTAGATTACTTAACAGTATTGGACGATAATTCTGACCTAATTGCTCGCCCTGGTGCTGAGGATTTTCGAGATAGAGATTGGCATAGTTATCAGATAGAGATGGAAGAAATCATCAAAGATTTAACTACAACTCTGATTAACGACTTTAATAATTTTATCCTTGAAGTTGAATACGAAAATATTCCAAAAGACATACTAATTGACTTGGAAGATGATAGTCATTTTTTAAACTTCAATTACACTGAAACATTACAAGAAAGCTACAATATTCCCGAGGAGCGAATAACCTATATTCATAACAGAGCCAATGCAGACAACTGTACACTAATTTTAGGACACGGAACCGACCCATCGAATTTTATTGAGAAAGAAGAAGAACCGCCACAAGGTTTAAGCGAAGAAGAACTCTATGAATGGCGTGAGCAAAAGGCTGATGAATATGACTTTTCTTATGAAAGTGCTAAACAAGAAATACTATCTTATTATACAAAGGCATTTAAAAATACAACTTCAATTATAGAACACAATATTGATTTTTTTACAAATCTTACGGAGGTTGAAAAAGTTATTGTTTTGGGACATTCCATTTCAGAAGTTGATTTAAAATATTTTGAAATATTAAAAGCCAAACTAAATGAAAATGTAATTTGGAATGTTTCATATTATAGTGAGCTTGAAAAGCAAGCACACAAGGAAACATTGTTGCAACTTGGAATAAATGATAACAATATTATTCAAATAAAAATTACAGATTTAAAAAAGCAGCTTTAATTATCAGTAAAGTATTCTTGTGCAATTTTTGCTATTCCCACACTAAAATATCTACCGCCATTGATAATAACTTCAATGGCTTTTTTAAAATCGTCTGTATCGCTACCGATAAGCAGATAACTTTCAAAGCCAATTTCTAAGACGGCTTTTACCGTTTTATCTACATCAATATCACTATAGGCAATAAGTTTAATGTTTGGATATTTTGTCCTTAATTCCCGAAGCTGGGTAAGCACAATCATATCGTGAAAATCAAGGTCAATAATAAAGACTTTGGGAAGTGTCTTTAAAGAGGATAATTGAGATATTCCGTCCTCAATGTTTTCCGAACGAAACAATACATTAATTCCTGAAGCAACGAGGTCGTTGTTGGTCAAATCCAAAATTGGGCTTTTATCATTGATAAAGGCAATGCTGGTTTGGTCGAGATTGTTTACAGTTTCCATAACTATCAATTTTTAAAGTTAGTGGCAGACTGCACTAAAAAAGAAGGCGCAGGCAACTACACTTATTGGCATTAAGGCACTGGTACGCCTGACCCCCAAATAAGCGAGCGCCCACGCCTGTGACGTGAGCGTTCTTACTTATCTGTTCCGGGGTTTTAAAAATTACCAGTTTCTAATGCGGAACCTAAAGCAAAAACACTTTAAGATTTTCTATATTTTCAGATGCAAAGATACTAAACTCGTTCCGATGCCGGAACATAATAAGTGTAAAAAATGGTTATACTGTGTTGGGCTTATTGGATATATAGTTCTGTTCCAAAATTTTCAGAATATCACTTTCCTTATAGATTATTTTGCCCCCAATCTGGATAAATGGCAGGATATTATCATCACGGTATTGTTGTAAAGTTCGTTTGCTGATATGTAGCAATCCGCACATATCTTCGCCCGAAAGGTAAATTTCTCCGTTCATTACAGGACGGTAGTTTTTCAATATTTCTTCAATACGGCTTCGCAACCGTGTTATCATTTCCTGATAGGCGATGATTTCTTCGGCTTCATTCGTAAGTAAATCCATTGTCATTTGTATTGTACGGCTGTCCGGCTTCGAGCAAAGCCTGCACATCCGAAAGTTTATAGTAATTCTTGCGGTTCAGTTTGGAGTAAGGCAGTATGCCTTTATCCTTGTAGCTTTGTAAAGTCCGTTTAGTAATGTTCATCATCAGGCACACCTCCTGGTTATCGAGCCATTGTTCTTCTTTGAAAATCGAGGTATATTTATGAGTAGCATTTTCGGTCAGTTCCAAAAGCTCCTTTATATCATTCTTCATTCCGTCCAATGCGGATTTTTGCAGTGCAATAACTTCCATAGTTTGCATTATTTTTCTGTGGAAGTCGAATTTATAAAGGCTTTTTGTGCGGTTGGGAAAGGTTGCGCCCGTTGGCTTTGAAAGGCAGTATTTGGCAGTTTACTTTTGTCTTAAATAAAAAAATCGGATAGTTATTTAAGCTATCCGATTTGATATTGTTCATTCACAATTTAAGGAAAATACTTTTTTAATTTCTCCGGTATTTCTACATTATTAGATTGTAAAATACTTTTATATTCATTGGTAATGGTACTTCCTTCAATAAATATATTATTAAATCTTTCCAATAACCAATCAGAATTATCTCGTTGATTATAATGCTCAACCAATCTGTTAATTATATCATTGTCAGGGGGATAATTTTTAATTACTCCGGAAATAATATCGGCTCTATCATTTACCCATAAATATGACTTATATCCCACAAAACTGCTATTGTTTAAAACCTCTTCTTTAAACGTATTTAAGAAGCCATTTCCTAACAATATTTGATGTTCATTGATAGTTGGAGAATACTCTCGTATAGCACTTATTATAGTCCTATTTGCTTCAGCTATTTCATTTTGTGGAATTAAACCATTTCTTAAAAAAGAGGTATATAATCCTAAAATATTATTACAGGATGGCAATTGAGTTTTCCAAAATTTTCTGACTTCTTCTTCGTTAAAATTAAATCTTAAAATCTTATCCGTATGGTTCGATAGAAAATCTTTTAAATAAAATTTATTGGCTTTGACAATTGCAATTAAACTATCGTTTACGAAATCTTTATTTACCTCTAAACTTTTACTAATTAGTTCCTGTTTCCTTTTAGATAAGTCAAAATCCCACTCTCCATTATTTAGCAATGTTTCCCAAAAATGTTTCAATTTTGACCTTTCTACGGAATATTCAACCTCTTGAATTAATGGAGTAATATCTTTATCCGGTGGAGTAATAGTTGGGTCAAAGTGCTTATAAATTTTATTTATCAAAGATTGCATTCCGCCCTCTATCGTTATTTTTGACATATTACTCTCCATAAATGCCCAGAAGTTTTCGATATGGAAAGTGTCTATAATGTTATCTTTATAATGAGCGCAATCATTCCTCCTGTCTTTCCAATATTTTATTTGCAATCGTAGATTGTCATTAAGGCTAAAAATTGGGTCTTTAATACGTTGCTTTGTAGCCTGGTCAATTTTTTCTTGTTGTTGTGTAGCATCAAATACATTTGCTTCCCACAGGTCTTCATTTTGTAATTTAGAGATTAGTTTATCCCATTCTCCTTGCGGAAATAGGTTTGGTTTAGTTCCTTCTATTATTCTTTCCTTCAGTATTGTCAGAAAAGCCAAATATGAAAACAATAATGATGCTCTGTTCGCTCTTGCTTTATAACAAGTAACGGCATCAGTAAATAGTACGTTTACATCTTCTGAAAAATTATTATTCTCAATCCAATTTTCAATTCGTAATTTCATTCAAATTATATTTTGCCAATTTTGCTGTTTAACATACTACAAAATTATGCAAATTTATTAGGCGGGAGGTTGAATAAACAGATTGATTATCGAGGATTTTGAATTTCCACTTCTGTTTTTTCTTTATCTTTTTTCTCACGGGAATAAACCCACAATGACAACAGCCCGAAAATAATCAGTGCATAAGCTATCCATTTACCAACTCGTTCAATAAACTTAATGGCGACCTGCTTTTCATAGGACGAAAAGCCCTCTGCTCCGGTGTCGCTTCGTCTGTAAAACTTCCGACGGTTAATCCAATAACGAAGACCCAACCCCAAAACCAAGAATATTATTCCTATAACCAATGATGCCACCATAGCCCTTACTTTTAATTTTTACCGATGATAAATTTAAAAAATATTGATTAACCTCTAAAATTATTCCTATGCGAATACGCTGAATGCTAAAACGGCTTATCGAAAAGATAAGCCGTTCGCTCTGAATACATACATTGTCCTAATCACTACTGTTAAACTGAAAACTTACCTGCTTCTCGTTTCCAAAACTGTCCGAAATCCAAACGTCAAAAGATTGCGATACGGCAGAAGTCGAGTTATAATACAATCTGAATTGCTCTGTGGGTAATGGGTACAAGTCATTTGGCAAATACGGTGGTTCATCATAATACTGTAATGTGCCTTGTCCGTCAAATTGGAAATAACGAAGAAAATACTGCGTGTTGCTGTAATTTCCAGTGCGCTGTATAGTAATGCGTATCTCAACGGTCTGTCCGTTGGCAACATCTTTAGGTACTGGCATCACTTTAACCTCGAAAGGAAAATCATTCTGTATTTCGAGTTCATCATCTTTGCTACAAGATACCAGCGAAACCGAAGCTGTGAGGATTGCCAAGAGTACATATACAGGCAGTAGCCCCATTCTGAATTTATTAAATATTGCTATCATTGTTCTACGTTTTAAAAGTTAAACCTTAATCCTATGCCTGCGGATGGTCGAAACTGCTCCAGGTCTGTACCCCAAAGAACTTTTGTTCGCCCTTGCAGGATTAACACAAATCGGTCTGACAGGTAGGTTTCAAAAGTCAGCCGACCACCAGCACCATAAACGAAATTGTCCTCGTCTAATATTTTCGCCCCGTCATACAACATCGTTTCGCCCCGGTTGATGCTTTCATAACCGACTACACTTGTTATTCCGAAGTTCAATGTGATGTTCTTACGGGTATCGCCCAGCAGGAAGAAACTATAACCGCCCTCTGCGGTATAGGTTTCCTGTGGTATGCGGAGGTCTTTATAATCGTGATATTGATGCGTATATTCCAACGCCCAAAGCTGGTAATTACCGTTCTTACCGTTTACGGTCATTGCTATATTGATATAATAATCATTCCCGATTTTATCATCGGATAGTACACCTGTACTCACTTCCAATCCTTTCTGCTTAGGCAGCATTCTTTGTGCCTGTGTAACCGTGATGGCCATAAAGATGAGCATCACGGTATAGATATACTTTTTCATATTATTTGCTTTAAGAGGTTATTAAAATTTCAGGTGCATATCGTTAATCAAACGGGCTTTAATTAAGTCGGAATTTTCTACCTGAAGTGTTTGATGTCTGCCGCCGTTTTTCTCGAAAATCTCAATCAGCAGTACCTTATCATCGGCAATGGTAAATTGGTCAAGCAGGAACACATTTTGTTCGGTCGCTTTTCCGGCAATGCCGTCCAATGGTTTGTAAGTCCTAAGTGGTATCATCGGGCGTTCCTGTACTACGGTGCGTTTGGCTACTTTCTTATCTACCACCTTGAAATTCACAAAATCAATCTCGAAAGGTACATTGGTACGGTTTCTCAATTCCGTATGGAAATAGTATTTGCCATTGTGAATGTAAATACCTTTCAGAATGAATTGTATTCCGAAACTCTTAGCCCCGATATGTTTTACTATACGTTTATCCTTTTTATAAATGGTTTCCAAAAGCAAGCCTGCCAATGACGGGGAATTGTTGCCCAATTCTTCAAAAAGCACATCGTTTCCGTTTGCTTTATCTACCGCTTTTTGCATCGTTAGCAGGTCATAGCTTATCGCCTCCGGATAGGAACTATAATATACATTGAAGCTGTAAAAACGTCCGTCATTAGTAATCACAGAGAAATTGGTTTCCGGCTCAAAGTTTCTCACAGATGCTTTTACACGCAAAACATTTTCCGCATCTTCCGCTTTCCCTGCAATCAGGTATTCGCTGCCCAAATCCACGTAACGAATGGCAGTTGGGAAAATCAGGTGCGAAGTTTTATCATAGGTAACTTCCATATGGTACGGTTCTATCTTGCCCAAGGCAAGCGGTGTTTTTGCCTTTGCACTATCCTGTGCAAAAGAGGTTGCGGCAATGCCGACAGTCAGAGCGAATGCCCAAAAGGTTTTAAAAAGATTTTTCATTATTTTATTTATTTGAGTTCAACATTATTGTTTGGAAACAAGGAAGACCTGATGCCCTGTCTTCAGGGTAACTTTTGGAGTTCTTACTTTTTTGGCGAAATAACCCGAAATACCCTGTACCACGCCACGGCTTAAATCAGCAGCAACCTGTTGTCCGGCATTCTGCGTAAGCATTATACTTGTTCCTGAAGTCTGGCTCATATTACCCGCCATTTCGGTTAGGGCGTTCATTTCGGGCGAATATGGAACGTATAAACCTTGCTGTCCGTCCAAATCGTAAATGGTAATGTCAACCGGGATGATGTTGCCCTCTAATTCAATGGATGTTATTTTTAGCTGTAAACGTCCTCCGTGAAATTTGGCATTCGCCGTTACAATCGTCCCTTTGGGAATGGTTCGGTTAGGTGTTTTAGCAGGTTCCAATAAACGCAGCCTTACGCCTGTTTCCCCGATAACAGTCTGCGTTTCGTGAACGCAGGCTTTAATACTGTTTTTCGGCTGCACTGTTTGCTCAGTAGAACCAGCAGTATAAAACCCACGATTTTTTGTTTCGCTCCAATCGGCTAAAAAAGCACTGTCGCTTGGCTCACGGTACAGGGCTGATACGGTGTTTTTCTTTGTAGGGGTAAAAGCTACAAAATGCTCTTTTTGATTAGCACCCGAAGCCTTTGATGCTGTACCATTAGTTTGAGGTGCTTCTCCTGTGTTCGCAGTACCTTGTGGAAGATACTTTGCCGCCATCTGATAGGATTTCTCCATCAGGGCAAGCTGGTCATTAACAGTAACGGGTTTAGGTACATCTTTCTCTGCTAATCGTTCTTTCAATTCGTCCAATTGCCTGCGTAGTTCCGTTGTTTCCGAATTTTCACTCTGATAAAATGACCCTAATGTACTTTGCGCATTTCTGTAGCTGCTCAACGCTGGACTACCGTTTCTTACCGAACTTTTACTATTACCATAGCCGTTATTTTCATCTTCGTCAGAAAATTGTTCGTCAGTCGGCTCATCTTTATCTTCCGTATCCCAATAGTGAGAAAGCGTAGCTAAAGAATTTCGCTTTTCCTGTTCTTTTCGTTCGAGCATTTCCTGTTCGTAAGCCTTGCCCTTGTCGGCAGGCATTCCTGCACCCGTTGCCTGTGGAACTGCATCGTTAAGCCCTACGTTTTCAATTGCCTTTTTATCTTCAGACGGTTTAAATATGAGGTACATACAACCTAAGAAGACAACTGCCATTAAGCCAAAAATGAGTGGCTTTTTGAGCTTTTCGGCTTTGTTCTGTGTACCATCTTGCAGTACATCAGCAGTTGATGTCGGGTTTCCCTCTGTTACCCGAACAACCGATTTTTTGTTCTCATTTTCTTTCATAAATCCTATTTTTTAAAATTGTTGATACTGTGTCCTGCAACCTTGCTGGACTTTCATTTTTTTTGAGAATAGGGTTTTCGATATGCCTGATGTTGATGGCATCATTGGGCTTACCTGTATCGTACACTACTTTGCCGATAACCCCTGCGGTAAGCAAGAGATAACCCACAAAAAAATACAGGGTATATTGATGCTGTTTACGAACTGGCAATGCCTGCCAATGTTCGTCCAGCTTATCGAAATACCTATCCATATTTGCTCTTAATTTTTTCATAGCCTTACTATTTCTGTTGTTATAGCTTGAAACGCTTAGGACTTTTCCCTGCTTTTTGCTTCGGCTCATCCTTGACCAATGCGACCGCTTCAACTGCTTTGGGTACGGATATTATAGACAGGTTTGTCAGCTCCGACTTTTTCAGCAGTTGCCCAAAACCGTCCGTCTTTATTACGTCCATTCTGTTAAGAGAGAATTTGCCGTTCAGGTATTTTACCCACATATTGCATTCTACACGAGGCTTATTTTCTCCCGACCATTGCAGGTAGCCAGTCAATAACAAGTCCTGCTTAGGCAGGCTGTCTGCACCTTTTTGGCAGTTTTCAAGATATTCGCTGATGCTATCTTTTAGCTTTCCAGCATACGCACCCTGCGTATGGAAATAGCCGTTGTATCCTTTTTCAGTAAGGATTTTTGCGAATGTGTTTAAATCTGATAATGCTTCCATAAGATTTGTTTTAGCGTTCGATAACTTCGATATCCCTGTTTTCTACGACTGCAAACTTTTCGATATTGAAACCCTGCGGGTTGTTGTCTGAGCGAACAGAGTTCACGAGATAGCAAGAGGTAATCAGATTACGCTTGGTTACATTGCTCGAACGAATGATGAATTGTTTGGCATAGGTTCGCACCGCATACGGATAGTTATCGAAATTGCACACAACACTATCCACCTCTATGCGTTGTTGTACGTTCCCCGAAATAATACGACTGTAGTAACCCTTTTCCGTTAAATCTTTGTAATAATCAAAAGCACTTTTGTCTGCAAGGTTAAAAGCCCTGCTCATATTGCTTTCGATGGCGTTCTTATCGGGAGCGAGCGTAAAGAATAGTTCGTGAAAACGTCTGACGTGTTCCCTCGCCTCAACCGGGCGGTTGATGCTTGCATCCTGGGATAAAGCAAGCATTAAAGATTTACCGTTATCCAGTACATAAATTTTTTGGCGTTGTTCTTCTGCAAAGCGGTAGGACTGCCATACGGCATATCCTACCACGCCAATGCAGAGAACCGCAAACACAATGGCATACAAACGTATCTGCCTAAAGCTGTTTTCGATATTTCTTAGCGTTTTAAATTCCATTTTTTTAATGATTAATTGTTTATTTGTTCATTAGCTTTCCGCCAATATTTCCAACCGTAGAACCCGCACCAGCTCCGGCGATGTTTCCGGTTTTCATTGCAGCTTGATTTACATTTCGGGTAAAGTTTCCTGCGCCTCCGGCTTGGATTACCCAACCTGTTACGGTCGGTATCGTGAAGTACCCGATGATGCCTATAATCATAAAAATGATGTACACCGTATTGCTGGTATCGGGAATGAAGGTGGGGTCAGCCAGCATTGCTATATCCCTTTCCAATATGAGAGATTGTATTCTTGCCAACATCGAGCTGAACAAATCCGAAACGGGAAGCCACAGGTAAACACTAACATATCGGGTCAGCCATTGCGTGAGCGTGGACTGAAAACCATCCCATACGCTTATCGCAAAGGCTATCGGCCCGAGTATGGATAAGACTATGAGGAAAAATGTTCGTATGGTATCAATAACCAAAGCAGCCGCCTGAAAAAGTATTTCCAGCAAATTGCGGAACCAATCTTTTATGGCTTTTTCTATCTTGTAGGCTTGCCTGTCCATATACATTCCCGCCATTGTTCCAATGTCGGAGGGCGACCAGCCCAATTCGTCCAGCTTTTTATCAAACTCTTCATCTGATACCATATAAGCGGTTTCGGGATTTCTGACCATTGCCTCGTATTCCAATTGGTCTTTCTGCTGTTGGAGCTTATTCAGGTCAAGCACCTGGTCTTCAAGTATGGCGTGTGTTCCTGTAACCACCGGACTTAATACCGCATTGATAGTTCCTAATACTATAGTTGGGAAAAACATAATGCAAAGCCCCAAAGCGAATGGACGTAACAGCGGGAACATATCAATAGGTTCGGCACGGCTTAACGCCTGCCAAACCTTTAATGCCACATAGAACAACGCACCCAATCCCGCAAGACCTTTAGCCACTGCCGCCATATCTCCGGCAAGTGGCATCATATCATCATAGAGTGAACGTAAGAGTTCGTGAAGATTATCCCATTCCATTTTTACCAGTATTTTTGGTTAGCAGTTCCATAGAGTTCAAGCACTCTTTTGGCATCATTTTTCTTTTTCGCTCTCAGGTAGCTGACAGAAATATTCTTATTGGTGTAATAGCGTACAAGGCTATGGTAGTCCTTTACTTCTTTGTACACACGGTCAATAATATCCATACGCTCCTTGTCGTTCAGAGAAAGGCTTGATGCTGTTACAATCTGTTTGAGTTCTTTCAGCAGTTCTGTACTTTCATTCAGCAACGCTGAATAACCGTTACCGATAGCTACCAATTCCTGCGGCGAAAAATTGGGGTCGTTCATCATCTTGCCGAAATTTTGCACATACATTTCGGACACATCGCCTACCAGCAAAACCGTTTGCTGTACTTTGCGGGCATCTTTCACAAGGTTGTTGATGGCTTTAAGCTTGTCGTAGTATTCTTTACCTTGCTCATACACTTTCTTTACCTCGTTGAAGTTCTTAATCACATTACTCACGGTAGAGGAAGTCTGTACGATTTCGTTTGCACTATTGAGAATACCCGATGCCAGGTTTGTAGGGTCGGTTACTACCCATTGGGCTTTTGCTGACGGTACTACGGCAAGCATTAGTGCCGTACACACCAGATACAATACTTTTTTCATTGTTTCTGAATTTTAAATTGTTAATGACTATTGATTTGCCTTGTCACGCCTTTGCATAGAGATATGCTTGATGGCGAGTTCGACGTTACCGTCCAGCTCTTGGGCGAGCTGCATCACTTCCATTTTTTCGGTTTCTTCAGTGGTGTAGGCTAAGTATTCTTCGAGACTTACTTCGGTGGCATAGACTGCCGAGTTCGTACCACCTAAACCTATCCACACTTCTTTGTAAAGCCGTGAAGCGTCGTTGTTCATATTGATGGAAAGCACCTGACCTTTTTCTTTATCTGTAAGTCCCAACATTGCCTGTATATCATCAAACTTGTTCATATACTTGCGTTGGTCTAATAGGATTTTACAGTCGGAATTATTGATGATACTTTCTTTGACAATGGGCGACTGGATGATGTCGTCAACCTCCTGCGTTACGACAATTGCTTCTCCAAAAAACTTCCTTACAGTTTTAAATAGGTACTTGATGTATTCAGCCATACCTTCTTTGGCAATCGCTTTCCACGCTTCTTCAATCAGAATGAGCTTTCGGATACCTTTAAGTCGCCTCATCTTGTTGATGAAGACTTCCATAATGATGATGGTAACTATAGGAAAGAGGATTTTGTGGTCTTTAATTGCATCAATTTCAAACACAATAAAGCGTTTGGAAAGCAGGTCTAACTGCTTATCGGAGTTCAACAGATAATCGTACTCGCCACCTTTGTAGTAGGGTTCGAGAACGTTTAAAAAATTGGCGATGTCAAAGTCTTTTTCCCTTACCTGTTTTTCTTCGAGTACCTTACGGTAGTCGCCTTTTACATACTCATAGAAACCATTGAATGACGGATAAATATCGTCCTGTTTGATACGTTCGATGTAACCGCTTACAGCATTTGACAATGCTACTTCTTCCGAACGGGTTGGCGGTTCATCGTCACGCTTCCAAAGCGTAAGTATCAAGGTCTTGATACTTTCACGCTTTTCGATGTCGAAAACACCATCGTCCGTATAGAAAGGATTAAAGGCAATCGGGTTGTCTTCAGTATAAGTGAAGTAAACGCCGTCTTCGCCTCTGGTCTTTCCTTTGATAAGTTCGCACAAACCCTGATAGGAATTACCTGTATCTACGAGCAGAACGTGAGCGCCCTGCTCGTAATATTGTCTTACCATATGGTTTGTGAAGAACGATTTTCCCGAACCAGATGGCCCCAAAATAAATTTGTTGCGGTTCGTGATAATCCCACGTTTCATTGGCAAATCCGATATATCCAAATGGATAGGCTTTCCGGTCAAGCGGTCAGCCATTTTAATGCCGAACGGAGAGGGCGAATTATGGTAGTTGGTTTCTTCCGTGAAGAAGCACAAAGCAGGTTCGATAAAAGTGTAAAAACTTTCCTCACTCGGAAAATCGCCAGCATTGCCCGGCATTCCTGCCCAATACAAAGTGGCTACGTCCGTAGTGTTGTGTCTGGGCTTACACTCCATTAGTGCCAACGCACTACCGCAATCGTTCTTCAACTGTTTCAATTCGGCAGGGTCTTCCGACCACGCCATAATGTTGAAGTGCGCCCTTATGGAAGACAGCCCGAAGCTGTGGGCTTCGTTCAGGTACTTTTCTATCCACTCTTTGTTGATTTGGTTAGCCCTGCTATACCTTGCCAGCGAGTGCATATTCCTTGCGGACTTTTCAAACTTTTGCAGGTTGTCTTCGCTGTTATCTAAAAACAAATATTGGTTGTAGATATGGTTACAGCTAAGGAGTAGTCCCACAGGAGCGGCGAACGATAAACGGCAATCGCTCCGGTCGGTAGATAGTTTTTCAAAACGGGTATCAGCCGATACCGTTCCAGGCAAATCGTCCGTATCGGACAAAGTGTGCAGGCTCAATCTTTTGTTCCCTATACGGACTTCTTCTGTTCCGAGTGCGATGTCCTGCATCGGTGTTCCGCTTTCCCTTGACAGGGTTAGGTATTGTTCCAACAATCCCTGCTTTTCGTCTGTTCCGATAATGTCGTCTTCAGTAAGGCGTTGCAGGGTTATGAAACCACTATCGTTCACGATACGCTCAAATTGAGCGACTGCCTCCATAAAACGGTGTATCGTTTCCTTGTTCCTGATTTCCTTTGGTATCAGCGTACCTTTGCAAAGCGAACTGAAGTTGCTTTGCATACGCATTCTTTCCTTTGTGGTCTTGGTAAGGAACAGGTAACAATAATGGTTAAGGAATGGTCGCTCATTAAAATGGCGTTGGTAGGATTTAGCCAAAAAACTTTGGTCTTCCTTTGCTAAATCGGGAGCGTAGCTTTCCTTGATGTACCAATCCTGTTTATGGATAACCGTAAAATCGGGCAAAGTTTTGATAGCCTTGTGCCAGGCGGAATGAATGGCTTCATATTCCGCAGAAGCTACCGTAAACAGTTCCGGCAAACGCACTTCAAAGCAGGCAGTAATGTCTGCATCTTTGGAAAGGATGCAGTTGTTTTCTACTGCCAACAAAGGAAATTTGTTTTCCAGCGTTGTTGTCTTTGAAACGTTTCTCATAGGGCATTCGATTTAGGAGTGAATTTTAAATAGCGGTGTACAGGCTTGCGACAAATGATGTATCGGGGATGTCTTTTATTTGCCCCGATTTTCATTAGCCCGTGTTCACCATACTTCCTGTTGAGTGAAAAGGTCTGCCACACAATAAGCGAAGCACCGCCTGCTCCGAGGAACAGGCAGATGTAGGAGTTTACGCCTGCCATATACAGTATCATCACAAGGATGAGCGTACCGAGCAGTCCGCCAGCGAAGATGAACAGGTATTGTGCCTTCAGCCCTTTAAATTCCACTGTTCTGCCAATGCCTTTGTTTATGTTGTAACTGTTCATAAAGCAAAGGATTAAAGGAAGAATGAACGCAGGATGGTAGCCGCTACGATTAAGAAGATACACGCACCGAACCAGCTTGCCGCAGTCTTCGATGTGTCAGGGTCGCCACTACTGAATTTGTTGTACACCTTAACACCTCCGATTAACCCCACGACCGCACCGATGGCGTAAATTAATTGGGTTGCGGGGTCGAAATAAGACGTTACCATTTGGGTAGCCTCGTTGATGCCTGCCGAGCCGTTTCCCTGTGCAAACACACCAATTGCTGACAGCATAGCCGCTGCCGTCAGCAAAACTTTTTTTCTTTGTTTTTCCATAATTGAAACACATTAATTTGTTACTGTTTATCCCGCACCTTGCGAGTTTTCGGGACAAATGTCTTATGGAAAAAGAGGTGTTATAAGAATGTGGCAGTCAAAGGAAGTGTTTGGCTGTGAGTGGCTTTTGGGGTGGAAATCTTTAGGGCAGAAGCACTAATAACCAGATGCTTTTTATGCAATTAACAGTTGGTTCAATGCAACTTTTAAATTACATTTGTACATTCATAATAAAGTTAATTTTAATCATTTTTGAGATGAAGATATCAGGCAGACATATTGGAGAAATGCTGAAGGAAGCCAGAGAACAAAGGCAATTAACTCAAGAACAATTAGCTCAAAAAGTAGGTAAGAAAAGGAGTTATATTTCTAAGGTCGAAACTGATTATGGAAATAATATCAAACTTCAAACCCTTAAAGAGATAGTAGAAAAAGGATTTGACGGTACGGTTAAAATTAATTTGGAACTCTGATTTGTATATGGATAAATTATTAAAGAATGCTTTTAAAATGCAAATTCAATCCAAAGAAGGATTTGAGTTCGAAGAATTTATTGATGAACTGTTTCTTTTGAAATATGGCGTCGATAACTATACGCCCATCAGAAGGAATAAGGATAAAGGCAATGACGGTACTATTTTACCCGAACAAAAAATATTGGCTTGTTACGCACCAAGAAAATATAACAAAACTGATTTTGAAACGAAAGTTTTAGGGGCAACAAACAAAGAAGGAGATTTTGAAAAATATCAGAAAAACTGGAAAGACAAATTTCCAAATTGGGAAATGTATGTAAATCACGAAGTATCGCCGGAGCAGTTTACGTTAATTCAGGATTTGGACGGTAATACTTCGATAAAGGGCATAGACCAAATCCTTTCAACTATTGATGAGCTTGTATCAAGTAAAAAGCGAAAACTTGCAGCCTATTTGGGTATTGAAAACTTCTTTATTCAGGACTATATTCAAGACATCATTAACGATTTGTTGAATGCTTCCAGTGAAGAAGATAAGGCTTTGCATTTTGACAGAAAATCATTAGTTCCCCCTCAACAGAAAATTGAACTCAATTTTGCGCAGGAAGATTGGGACGGGATGAACTCGGAAATGGTATTGGTTATGGAGGAATTTAATACAATTACCAATATACTTTCGGGGTATAATGACGATGAAATCAATACGCTGAAAAGAAGGATTATAAACGATTACAATAAACTTTCAGGAAGTTTTAAGGAGAGGTTATATAATCTGACTGACCAATATACAACGGCATATGGAAACATTAAAGACGATGAATATGTGAAATGCGTAAAATCTATTCTGCTGTATATGTTTGAACAGTGTTTAATAGGTAGAAAAACAGAAAATGAACTATGATATTACCACAGCCGGAAAGCAATCTTAAAACCAACCTTATGGTATTGGGGGCGGATATTATAAGTATTATGGGCAATTCTCCATTTAAAAACAAATATGCCATCGTTGATGATATAATGAATAAGTTTTTAAACAGGGATAAAGATAGAACGCCCGACCTTTTTCTATATGCTTTGACATTTTTGCATACGATTGGTAGTATTGAGAAAAAAGGGTATAAAATCAAATTAGTGAAGAAGGAAATCCAAGAGGAAAATCAAACAAGTTTATTCGACAATGTTAATTAAAATATATTCAGAAACGAACCTTATAGATACTGTTCCATTTCACAATGGAATAAACATCATATTGGGTAAATACTCTGGGGATAAAGAAGCAAGAGGTATTAATGGTATTGGCAAGTCCACGTTGGTTAGGCTTGTTGATTTTACCTTATTAAGTGGTAAAGCAGAGAAAAGATTTGCTCAAAAAAAGTATGATTTTTTACGGGATGATGACCACACCATTACTTTAGAATTTGACATACAGGGACAAAAGTATTTTATTAAGAGGGGTTTTTCCGATACAAAAAAAATCTTTTTTGGAAAACGACCAGATGCTCTTGATGAATATGAAAAACCTGAAATGCCCAAAGTACTGGAAGGGATATTTTTCCCGACAGAGAACAACGAAGTGTTCTTTGAAGGAAAAAGGTATGGAACGTTAATGGAATTTTTTGTTAAGGATGATTTGCAAAGCCAGCAAAGGGCTGACCCTTTAAATTTTGTTTCCTACAATGCCAATGCAAGAGAAAAGGCATTATATAATTTTTATTTGCTTAACCTTCCAACTAAAACGCTTTTAAAATATAATGAGGTTTCTTCGGAATACGAAAGGTATAATAATACAGTAAAATCCCTTTCAGAAAAGGTCAAAGCAGATACAGGTAAAGATATTCAGGAGTTTAGAACCGAGCGCCTAAAAATTGAAAAAGATATTGCAGCACTCGAAAGCAGTCTGAAGGAGTATAATTTTCTTGCCAATCATAAAGAGATAGAGCAAAAATTAAATCAGGTCATTTCTGAAATTAATGAGCAATCTATCATATATCATAATACAAATCGGAAATTAGATAAACTAAAATCCTCTTATAACGAGGTGTCATCTATTGACCTGGACAAAATTCGTAAACTCTACAATGAAACGGTAGCAACGTTTGGCAACTTTGTAAAAAGAAGTTTAGATGAAGTTATAGACTTTAAAAAGCAACTTTTGGCGAATAGGAATAAATATTTGTTAGAGGAAGAAAAGAAATTACAATCCTCAATAGACCAAAGTTTAATACAACTTGAAAAATTAGAAAAAAATAGGAGCCAATTATTTTCATTGTTGAAAGAGAGAGGTGCGTTGGATAGGATTGAGAGTACCTATGAAAGATTAGTGAATGAAAAAACGCTTTTAGAACGAAACACCTCTATTGTAAGAGAAATTGACGAAATCGAAGAAATATTAGGGAACTCAAATATTGTAATAGCTGAATTAAAGAGGGATATTGTTAGCGAACTAAACAAGCAACAAACCTATCTTGATGAGTTGCGATTGTTATTTCAACAAATTCTTGAAAATGCTATCTATTTGGATGAAGAATTTGATAATTCTTATTTTAATATCACATTAAACTCTACTTCGCCAAGAAATCAATTGCCTTTTAAAATAAGTCTGGAAATTCCCAAAGCGGATGCTTTAGGACAAGAACGTTTAAAAATTGTAGCATATGATTTAATGGTATTCTTAAAAAGCAGGATTGACAAACGGAACATCCCGGATTTTCTTGTACACGATGGTGTATTTCACGCCATATCATACAGAACAATATCCAATGTCCTGAACTATATGTACCATAAATCAAATGAGCTACATAACTTTCAATATATCGTTACTTTCAATGAGGATGAAATTGATTTAAACGGGGACGAAAGTAAGTTCGGAAAGTTTGATTTTGATTGGTCTAAACAAGTAATTGCTGAATATTCAGATACAGAGCAGGAAACAATTTTTAAACGTTTTTTTTAAATGGCGAAATATCAATTACCCCCTTTAAAAGATGAAAGGTTATTCGAGGAACTCACTTGTGATTTATTCAATTTTGTAGAGAATACTTCGTCATATGAAAATACAGACTTTCAGACATTTGGCGTGAAAGGGCAAAATCAGAAAGGTATTGATGTCTTTTCTACTAAAACCAAAACGGTAATACAATGCAAATTGAAAAGCATTGGAAGAAAAGACGAAACTATCAGGAAAAATCTAATTCAGGATATAAATGCAGACTTAGAAAAAGCAAGGGATTTAGCAATTGATTTTGACAAATTTGTTTTTGCTTCTACATTTCGTGACGATGCTCAAATACAGGAATACCTAAATCAAATTAAAAGAGAACAGGGACTACCATTTCATTTGTATTATTGGGGATGGGATACTATAACAAAACATATTGAGCAATCAGAGGCTTTATTACATAAATATTTTCCAAAATTTGTAAAAAAGTCTAAGCCTGTAAAGCCAAAAATTGAATTACCGGACGGAGCATTGGGAAAAGAGCTTTCTAAGAAGAACTATATTGACTATTTAAAAAAACGGTATGGCGATTGGAAACAGATTGAATTAAACAAAAAAGGAGAAAAATTTAATTGGGCTGCTTTCACCATTTCATTATCCAAAAGATATAAAGCATCAGGAATGAATTATATTGATGTTCGACACTTTGATGATTTGGCATCATATCTAAAAAGCCGGATTGATGGTACAATAATGGGAAAAGTAAACAAGTCTAAAGGAATAAAAAACTATTCTGTGTTTGAAGAGTTCTCGGAAACTTAAATCTAAAATATCTGAAGATTTAACACTATGCCATTAAAAATAAATGTACCCTATAGCGATAAAGATGTTGCCAAATCAAAAGGCGCTTTTTGGGATGTGGAACAAAAAACTTGGTTTGTTCCTGACCATAAGGATATTAATGATTTCTAACAATGGATAGACAAATCAAAAGCATCGGTTATTATAAAATCGCCTGTATCAATTGCTTTAAATAGTAGTGATTGTTATAAATGTGCAAACAAAACTGCTGTCATATCCTTAGCTTCAAATAATTTTTATTATTTGAGTACTGACGACAATGAGGATGAAAAATGGTTTCGAGCGGATGGGTTGTCTTTTTTTAGTATGCCGATATTTATCGAAAATGAACTTGCAGGCAAAATCAATAGATTATTTCCAAATTATAAAATTGCGTATTCTAAGACGGCGGAAAGTAGTTATTGGGCAAATCATTGTGAGAATTGTGGAGCTTTGCAAGGCGACTTTTTTCTACATTCAGAACCTGGCGGTGCTTTCTTTCCTTTAGAAATAGAAGAATATGAACAATTAACTTTCATTACTGTTCCCTCCAAATTTGATGTAGAAATAGATGCTGATTATTCTTGGTTGAGCAATGCTGATGACATTCCTGACTATGCTAAATCAATAACCTACGAAGAATTTTTAGAACAGAAAAAATAAAAAGGGGAATTTGCCTAAACAAACTCCCCAATGTCAAAATCACCCAAATCACTTTTCCGCAAGGTGGAAGAACTGGCTTCAGCTTCAGATGAGAGCGTACTATCCAAAAGCTCGGCAATTTTTCGGGATGCACCCTCAATGGAATTTTCCAGCAGGCTGAATAATTCAGTACCTTGTAATCTTTGAACTATCGCTACCGCTGTTTCTTTTTGGGATTGTTCCAAATTTTCCTTTTGGAGCAACGCCCCTATAGAGCTTAGTTCATCATAGGTAACCCCCTGGGCAAGACTGTTATCGCCACTGGATATTCCATACCTATTCCATTCTTCTTCCTCTTCCTCCCAATCAGGTATATTACTGAAAACTTCGTCCAGCTCTTCCTGCGGAACCTGAATACCTACGTTTTCATTTTCGTCGTATTCTATGTCTAAATTATCGGGGTTTATCTCCTGTTCCATTATTTGGCTTTCGTTGGCACTGTTTGGCACTGAAAGGCTTCTTACAGGCTTGGGCTGCCCCATAATATTCGGCAGGTTTGGGTTCACTTTTTCCTGCTTTTGCTTTTGTTCCGACCTTTTTTTAATGACAATCTTGTCCTGCAAAAGCAGAGCAATGACTATCAGCAAGCATATCACAATTACTGTTTCCATAGCTTATAAAATGGGTTTGTACTTATCATTAAAACTCTTGGTAATTTGCTCGCCAAATTCCTGAAAATGGTAATCAAGCAAATTGTCTAAGTAGGCGTAAATGGTTATTTTATCTTCGCCTATTACCTGTACGATACGTGTTAGTTTTTCGTGAAAGTCTGGTCGGATATAAACCGTTTTTCCATCACGGGCATTGGTGTCCGGTCTTCTGAAAAAGATACTTTCATAATCGGTTTCGTTTGCCTTTTTAACCCTGCTTTTTTCTTTAACCACAGGTTTCTCCTTTGGCAATTCATCGGGCTTTATATCTTGTTTCTCCGGTTTTTCCGCAGGTTCCGGAGGAAGCTGTAACCCGTCCTTTTTAATGCCGTCCACCATCAGGTTCATCATCAGTTCCTCGTTAATATCCGGCGTGGCTTTTCTTTTATTATCTTTCTCCATAAGGCTACAATTGAATGATTTTTAAAAACTCGTCTATGAACAGGTCTAACTGACAGGCTTTCATCAAACGTTCATCGGGAGGCATCACGGTAGAGCGGAAAACGGTTTTGCTATCTGCTTCACTCTCTTTACGAAAACGGGTGCTGTTCTTGATTTGGCTTTGCATCAGGCTTAACCCCAATTGTTCGATAAGTTGGTTATACACATCATATAAGGGTGTGCTTTCCCTGCCGTCCACCTGGTTCCAAAACAGGTTAATGGTTTCTATGGAAGTTTCCCCTTTTTTCATAATCACATCCTGTAAAAGCTGTGTGAAAATGAGCGTACTTTCCATTACCACACGGTCTGCGGTAATGGGCGTGAAAATGTGGTGCATCCCTGCCAGTGCTTTCAGGATGCCTGGTGTGTTCACAGTTCCGGGCAGGTCAAAGAATATCACATCAACCGGAACCGAAGAAGTGTTTACAAATTCGTGAGCCGCATCCAATACACTATCCGCTTTATGCTGCATAATCGGGTAGGCTTTTTTGTTGATGGTGGTAAATTGCTTATACGCCAGCTTTTTCAAAGCCTCATTTTCCATTACCATTGCCAAATCCCTCGTCTTCATTTTCATCAGGCTGTGCTGCGGAAAATCCGCATCAAATACGGCTACATTGTAGCCTAACCGATAGTGCATAGTACTCGCAACAAGCGTTGTAAATGTGCTTTTGCCTACACCGCCTTTTTGAGAAGAAAAGGCGATAAATGTTGTTTTGTGTTTTGCGTTCATATTTCTACTTATTTAATTATTTATATATCCAAATACCTATGTCCGTTTATCCGCAGTTGGTTATGCACCATTGTATATAGGTTCATAGTCGTGTACAGCAATAGTCAGGTAAGCGAGTATGCGGCGAGTTATCTATATACCCCAATACGCATTTATGTCCGTAGGCAGGTACGCAGGTTCTTACCAATATACCTGCTTGCTTAGGTGCTTAAAACTCTATGTACCTAACCCCATAAACAGGTGCTTCCGTCTGTACTTTTTCACATCTGCACAACTGCACTTTTTTATATCGGTACTTGCGTAGTTACGCTGTTACCTGCATAGCTATCTATGCCCTTATATCTGTTGATAGGCACAAAGAAATGCAGATATATAGGTGCTTTCATTAACGTGGCACTGTTTGGCGTTCAAAGGCAGTGTTTGGCACTGCCATACATTACAATCCTTTCGTAAAGAGGGGGTTACTTTGTAAAATGATTTTTATTAACGGATTTATGCAAAAGTCTTTTCACAAATCGGAGGGTAACGGGAACGGCATCGAGCCGTTTTTCCCTGCTACTTTTAATCCGTCCCGCAGGGCGGATTTTTGTGTTCACCGGAACACGGCAAGTTGTGTTTTGAGCATCTCGGAATGATTTCCGATGCTCAAAACAACTTGCCCTTTGCAGGGGCAGAAAACACCTTCCGAAGTCAGGGTTTTGTATGGATTTAAAATGGATTAGTGATGAATGATAATAACAATAAGCAACAGAAGAAGACCGGACGCCGCCCGAAAAAAGACCCGGCGAACATCCGATACACGATTTCCTTTAACGAGCAGGAACACGCCCGTTTTCTTGCTCTTTTTGACAAATCAGGTATGCAGGTAAAGGCGCATTTTATTACGTCCTGCATCTTTGACAAGACCATAAAGACCATTCAGATTGACAAAGGAACAGTTGATTTTTATATGCGGCTGACCTCTTTTCACAGCCAGTTCCGTTCCATAGGCGTGAACTACAACCAAATTGTAAAGCTGTTGTACAAGAATTTTTCGGAGAAAAAAGCCGCAGCATTCCTGTACAAACTGGAAAAACAAACGGCTGAAATGGCGATGCTCTGTCAAAAAATCATTCAGATGAGCGAGGAATTTGATGCAAAATACCTCAAAAAATAGCGGTAGAAATGATAGCAAAGATTGGCAGAAGCGGGAATTTATACGGAGCATTGGCGTACAATCAGCTCAAAGTAGAAAATGAAAACGGACAAATTTTGTTCGCCAATAAGATAATTGAAACCGCTAACGGGCATTATTCCGTTGCACAATTAGCCCAATCTTTTGCGCCCTATCTGATTGCCAACCGAAATACCGAGAAACATACTTTGCATATTTCGCTCAACCCCGACCCGAATGACAAGGTAAGCGATGATAAATTTCGGGAAATAGCAGAGGAATATATGCGTGAAATGGGTTACGGCGAACAGCCTTTTGTAGTATTCAAACACACCGATATTGACCGCAGCCACATCCATATTGTATCGGTTTGTGTTGATGAGCAGGGCAAAAAAATTTCGGATAAGTTCGAGAAAATGCGGTCTATGAACCTGTGCCGGGAGTTGGAAAAAAAACACGGGTTGATACCCGCAACAGATAAAGAGCGCAATCAGAATGATAAGGTTTTCCGTCCGGTAGATTATAGGGCAGGCGATGTAAAAAGCCAAATCGCTTCGGTAGTCCGACACCTGCCGAACTATTACCAGTACCAAAGTTTGGGCGAATACAATGCCTTGCTATCTCTTTTCAATATTACCGCCGAGAAAATCGAAGGAGAATTGCAGGGAAAAATGCAGCAGGGTTTATTGTACATTCCATTAAATGAAAAAGGCGAAAGAGCCGGGCATCCGTTTAAGGCTTCCCTCTTCGGCAAGGGCGCAGGGCTACCTGCTTTGGAATTGCATTTTGCGAAATGCAAAACAGCTTTAAAAGACCACCCAAGCAAGCAAACCCTAAAAGCTGCCGCTACCATTGCCCTGAAAACAACGAGCGATGAGCAGGCTTTCAAAAAGCAATTGGCTGAACAGGGCATTAACGTAGTGGTACGCCGGAATGATACAGGTCGCATTTACGGAATGACTTTTATAGACCATAATTCTAAAACGGTTTGGAACGGTTCACGCTTAGCAAAGGAACTTTCTGCCAATGTCTTTAATGATTATTGGAACAATAACATCAAACCGGAGATAAAAGAACCTGCTTTACAGCAACCCAAAATATCCATATCAAATGATGCGGATCTTCCTGCGGAAGAACCACACCATTTGTTCGATTTCTTAACTACGGAAAAACACGAAGACGGTTTGATTGAAGCATTGGGCGGTTTGCTACCCGAAGCCCAGGGCGAGGATTATGAAGAATTGGATTTTGCTAACAAGATGAAGAAGAAACGCAAACGCCAAAGAGGTCAGAAATAGTAATCAGCCAAATACTGCCACACAACGCCACTGGCTGCCACTTTCTTATAGCCACTCCATAGAGCCTTTAAATTCACGCCCGAACATTAAAACTTAAAATAATGCAGGGAGAAGACGATTTAAGAGGGCTTGCCAAGATAATGGCTTTTATGCGGGCAGTCAGTATTCTTTTGGTACTGATGCACCTTTATTGGTTCTGCTACGGTTTCTTTTTAGAACGTGGGTGGACGTTGGAAGTAATCAACAAAATACTGGGCAATTTCGACAGAACGGCAGGTTTGTTCTCACATACCTTATACACCAAAGCATTTGCTTTGGTTTTGTTGGCTTTGAGTTGCTTAGGAACGAAAGGCGTAAAAAATGAGAAGATAACCTGGTCTAAAATTTATGTGGCTTTGGGGGTAGGCTTTGTGCTGTTTTTTCTTAATACCTCATTATTAAAGCTATCTCCGGCAACAGGCACATTTCTGTATATCCTTACCATCTCTTTAGGTTATATCTCCTTATTGATGGCAGGTGTATGGATGAGCCGTTTGCTCCGTACTAACCTTATGGACGACGTTTTCAATAATGAAAACGAGAGCTTCCAACAGGAAACCAAGCTGATGGAAAATGAATACTCCGTCAACTTGCCCACCAAATTTTACTACAAGGGCAAATGGAACAACGGTTGGATAAACATCGTAAATCCTTTCAGGGCATCTATCGTGTTGGGTACTCCGGGTTCAGGAAAATCCTATGCTATCGTAAATAACTACATCAAGCAGCAGATTGAGAAAGGCTTTAGTATGTATATCTACGATTTCAAATTCGACGACCTTTCTACCATTGCCTACAATCACTTACTGAAGCATCGCGACAAGTATAAAATTCAGCCGAAATTCTATGTGATAAATTTTGACGACCCACGCAAGAGCCATCGTTGCAATCCACTCAATCCCGACTTTATGACGGATATTTCCGATGCTTACGAAGCAGCTTATACCATAATGCTGAACCTCAACAGGTCCTGGATACAGAAGCAAGGGGATTTTTTCGTGGAAAGCCCAATTATCTTGCTTGCAGCTATTATTTGGTATCTGAAAATCTATGAAAACGGCAAGTATTGCACATTCCCGCACGCCATTGAATTACTGAATAAAAAGTATTCGGACGTATTCACAATTCTTACCTCATACCCTGATTTAGAGAATTATTTATCGCCCTTTATGGATGCTTGGCAAGGCGGCGCACAAGACCAGTTACAGGGGCAAATTGCTTCTGCAAAAATTCCTTTATCAAGAATGATAAGCCCGCAGCTTTATTGGGTAATGACTGGCGACGACTTCACGCTCGACATCAACAACCCGAACGAGCCGAAGATTTTATGCGTTGGTAACAATCCTGACCGTCAAAATATTTACTCCGCAGCTTTGGGTTTGTACAATTCAAGGATTGTAAAACTCATCAATAAAAAAGGGCAGTTAAAGAGTTCGGTTATCATAGATGAGTTGCCCACAATTTATTTTAGGGGACTGGATAACCTTATCGCAACGGCGAGAAGTAATAAGGTAGCCGTTTGCCTGGGCTTTCAGGACTTTTCGCAATTAACGAGGGATTACGGCGACAAAGAGAGCAAGGTAATACAGAACACGGTTGGTAATATATTCAGTGGTCAGGTGGTTGGAGAAACGGCAAAAAGTTTATCTGAACGCTTCGGCAAGGTGTTGCAGAAACGCCAAAGTATGACCATTAACAGAAATGATAAATCTACTTCGATATCCACACAGTTAGACAGCCTCATACCTGCATCAAAAATCTCAACTTTGACACAAGGTATGTTTGTAGGTTCTGTATCGGATAACTTTGATGAACGTATCGAGCAAAAAATATTTCACGCCGAAATTGTGGTAGATAATGAAACAGTTGCTGCCGAAACAAAAGCCTATCAGAAAATACCGGAAATCCTGTCCTTTGTTGATAAGCAGGGTGAAGATAAAATGAAGCAGGAAATTGAAGCCAATTACAAACAGATAAAATCAGATATACTAAATATTGTTGTAAGTGAAATGGAACGCATCAAGAATGACCCCGATTTACAGCATTTGGTACAGGAGTGATAAAATAAAAGGGAAGTCTAACACCGTCTAACACCTCCCTTTTATTTTGCCCGTATGCTATATTACTACAATATACCACGAGGTATATGAATACCTTTTGCCCGTACAATGCTTTCCTGAACCATTGGGGTTTCTTTCTGCTTTTCCACTTGTTCCGGAGTATCTGCTTTTGTTTCCGGTGTAATGGATAGCTGTATTTTCCTCTCAACAGCAGCCAGTTCCGTTTTAAGTTCGCTCAATCGGCTTTCCCTAGCCCACGTACCGTTAACCACTTCCTGAAGTATGGGCAGGTCTTTTTGTATTTCAGAAATTTTCTCCTGCTCCTGCTTAATAAAGCCCGGCAGCTTTTCTAAAGCCCTCAAAAAATTCATTGCTGCGGTTTCAGGGTCTTTCGCCATTATGCCGTTGTTGTAGGTGTATTTGATGTTGCCCTCGCCCTGAACCAAAAAACGGTTTACCCTAATATCTGCCCCTTCTTTTTCAGAGATTTCAGTTTTAACCAACAGCGTAAAACCATACAAGCTGCCGATTTCTTCATATCGCCCTGCGGTACGAGCTTTATCCGCAATCTGGTTGAGTTTCGTACCGATTTGTTTCGGGTTTGCATTCGGCGGTAAGCCATCCAACAGCACCGGATTTGCGATTGTTCCGTCTGAATGATTTTGTAGGCGTTGCTGCAAGTTTTCCCAGTCTGTACTCATCCGGTTCAAACGGGATTGGGTACTTTGCAACATTTCCGTATAATCCTGCACCTTAAATTTGGCACTGGATTTAGAACGGTTGAACGCCTGCTTTTCACTTTCCAGTCCGGCAATCTGTTTCTCCAGTTTGGCTTTATACAACAGGTCTGTATTTCCTGACAGGATTGCCACATATTCCGAGAAGTTCATTCCCGATTTTTCGTCCATACTTCCCTCGTCAATCGTTCTTTTACTTAGGTTATTAGTCTTTAACTGGTCGATGAAAAGTTGCTTGTTATACAGCAGGTTGAACTTATAACTATCCAAAGATTTTTCAACGGCATAGATAATCACAGCAACTTTATTGTCGGCGAAGAATTTGGCTATCTCGTTGCCTTTTCGGATAGCCCGCCCGTCCCTTTGTGCAAGGTCTGACGGTCGCCACGGCGTATCTAAATGATGAACTGCAACGGCTCTTTTCTGTGCATTAACACCAGTTCCCAACATACTGGTAGAACCGAACAGCACACGGATTTTACCCTCGTTCATTCCATTGATAAGGTCTTTACGCTGCTTATCATTTTTGGCTTCCTGAATAAACCGCACTTCGTTTGCAGGTATGCCGTGCTCTTCTACGAGCTTGCGTTTGATTTCGGAGTACACATTCCATTCGCCGGGCTTGTAGGTTCCTAAATCGGAAAACACGAACTGTGTTCCTTTTTGTGCATTGAACTGGTTGTAATATTTGGCAATATTTGCCGCACAATGCGAAGCCTTGTTGTCGGGATGGTCATCATATATTCCGCTTACCATTCGCATATCAAGCGACATCTTACGGGCATAGTCCGTTGCAATGAGCATCTTTGCTTTTTCTTCCCTTTGCGATAGTGGTAATCTTCCGAGCAAAGTAGCATCGCCCGTTTTAGCAAACTGCATCAAGCTTTGTATAAAATCTTCCTGGTCAGGCGTAGGCGGTATATTGTACAATACCTCGTTCTTATTGGGGCGGTCGATACCAATATCCTTAGCCGTCCTGTAATCCGTAATTTCTGAATAGAACTGCGCCAGTTCCGGCACTTTGATAAAATAGCGGAAACGCTCTTTGGCGACAATATTGTTAGCTACCGAAAATTCATAATCGGTCGTTTTCCTTGCATAGATAGCTGCCCACGCATCAAATGAATGGATGCCCTGCTTTTCCAATGCACGGGGGCGCAAGTATTTAAACAGCAGGTATAGCTCCGTTAATGAATTGCTGATAGTTGTACCCGAAAGAAAGGTTGCGCCCATATCTGCATTGGTACGCTCCTGAATGGTGCGGATTGCAAAAAGTAGGTTCAGTGCCTTTTGACTACCGTCCACGTTGCCCAGTCCGGCTACCCGTGTATGACGGGTGTTGAACATCAGGTTTTTGAACTGGTGGCTTTCGTCCACAAACAAATGGTCTATGCCCATCATCTTAAAGTCCACAATATCATCTTTGCGATTTTCAATATCGTGTTGCAGCGTTTTCAGCTTTACTTCAAGATTTTCTTTGCGTTTAATTACCCCGGCGAGCATTCCCTTTGTAACTTCCTTGCCTTGCGATTTCAGGGCATCGAGGTTACGCTCTACGCTGTCTAATTCTATTTCGAGGATTTCCTTTTGTATTTCGGGCGATTGCGGTATCATTCCGAACTGGTCGTGTGTGAGTATCACGCAATCCCAATCGTTATTTTTAATATCCCCGAAAATCCGCAGGCGTTTTTTCGGCGTAAAGTCATCAATACCTGGATAAAGGATTTTAGCGTGTGGATAGGCTTTTCGATAGTCTTCTGCAATGGCGGGTATATTTGCTTTCAGCCCTATAATCATCGGCTTATGGGCTAATCCCAAACGCTTTATTTCCTGCGCTGCGGTACACATTATCAGCGTTTTTCCTGCGCCTACTTCGTGGTCGCAGATAGCACCGTTGTTCAGCTTTATCATCCAAACGGTGTCCTTTTGGCTTGAATACAGGTCTTCAATGCCTGCTCCCTTACGGTCTAATCCCGGAAATTCCTGATGTCTTCCGTCGTAGTTCGGGCGAACGAAACAGTTAAAGGTATCGTTGTACTGGTCGGTCAGCCTGTTTTTAAACTCATCGTTCTGTGCGTGTAGCCAGTCGGTAAAGGCGGTACGGATTTCGTCAATCTTGGTATTTTCCATTTGTATGGCTTCCATATCCCGTACTTTGACCTCTTGGTCGCCAACCATTATTTTTTTGGTAATATCAGGCGTAGTGTTGACAAGGGCGTGTTTGAGCAGGGCAATACCGTCAAACGTGCGGCTTTCCGCTTTGACCGCATATTTTTCCCAAATGTGCATATTGCCCTGATGACACTTTACGGAAAAGTCGTCAGAGCTTTCGGAATAATGAACGAGTACGTCCGCATCGAACAAGTGCAAAGCAAAACGGGCATAAATTCCGGTAGGTATCCACCGTTCGCCGAGGTTAAAATCCAGTTCCTCAAATTCAATACGTTTTGGTCGGGCTTCCTCTAAAGCGGCAAGGCTTTCTTTGGCTTCGGTATCATCAGGATTGTTTTCGAGATAGGCTCTTACTTCATCGGCTTTCTCAACTACGTTGCCTGCTATCCAACATTCGGCTATTTCGTATTCCTGTTGTAGCGGATTGTAGAACAACCTACCGTGTAGGGCTTCTTTCAGGGTATCGGCAGGGAGGCTGCTGATTTCTGACATAAAGTCCAAATCCACGTTTCCGTATTTGTTCAGCGAGGCGGCTAAAGCCTCTTCAGGATTATCGGTTGCTAACGTGGTGGTAGAAAAGCTAACGGGACGGCTGAAAATATCTGCTTTGTGGATTACGCCACCAATGATGCGCTCCAGATAAGGAATTTCTTTGCCTGTACTGTCCGTCTTTATCAGCTTGGCATTGTCGGCAGCATTGAGATTGCCGTATTTTTTGGTAAAGGCATCGTACAGGAGGTTAAGGGTTTCCCGTTCTTCCTTGTGTTCGGTCTGCTTTTCAGCTTCTTTTTGGTACAGGTTGATATAACTGTCCCTTACGGCAATATAAGCTTCGGCTCTTGCTTTCTGTGAGGTCGGCAATTGCAATGGATGAAAGATTGCTTTTTTGTCTTCCTTTTCCACCTCTTGCAGATAACCTACCCAGCCATTATCCACCACAAGGCAATCGTTTCGGTAGAACGATTGCAGTTCGCCACTATACGGAGCCGGTTCAGGAATAGCATTAATATTGTTAGCGGTAATGACTGTCTTATCAGACTGGCCATTACCGTTTATTTGTGAAAACAGGTCGCCGATAGCTTCCTGTTTTTTGCCGTTTACTTGGTTGGTTACATTGGCAGCACCATTAGATTTTAGCGGTGTATAAGGTTGCTGCCTTGCGCTACTGAACAAGTCGGGCTGGCGACCTATTGTATCTCTGCTTTTTCGGGTGCTTTGCTTTTTGCTTCGGGTAGTTCTTTTGGGTAACGCAATTACGGCAACAGGTTCGCCCGCACTTTCAAACAGGTCGAAAATGCTTAGTTGTTTCAATTCCTGCGGGCTTTCCTGACGGACTACCGGAGTTGGTTCGGGTTGTAGTTTTTGCCGAATGGTTACAGGCTCTATTACCGGAGGTATAACCTTTGGCTCAATCGGAATTTGTATAATAGGCTCATCGTTCCGTTTGCCTTTGTATAAACCCAAATTCAGATGCTTACCGAAATCTTCGGAAAGCATTTGTTTCAAATCTTTGGCAATCCCATCAACACCATTTTTATGCGTATAGATTAAGGCAGGCTGTCCGTATGGGTCAGTATCTAATTTGTAGTCTGTATGCACAATCCTTGCACTGTTTTGAAACAAGGCATTGCCTGGTGTATTGTATTCGGTTGGATTGCTTCGGCAAAACAGATCTTCCCTGTCGGTCAGATTTTCTTTTGCCGTATTTTTTTGCAGGATAATCAGGTCGCTTCCCACTTCCGTACCTGCATATTCTGTAAACAGGTTGTTAGGTAATCTTACAACCGATACCAAATTATTATCCTGCATTAACGCCCTGCGTATGGGTTCGTTTTTAGGGCTGTTCAATATGCCTTGTGAAGTGATATAAACTAACAAACCACCCTCACGGAGCATATCAGCACCTTTCAGAAAGAAGTAATTGTGTATGCTTCGGGCAGCCTGTATTTTTGCATTGTCCTTGCTTCGGGAATAAGAAAGGTCGAATACGGAAGTATCGCCAAAAGGAATGTTACTGGCTACTACATCATAGCTGTTTTGTTCCCTTTCGGGAATTTCCTCAAAACCGCTTACACGTACATTGCTTTCGGGATAAAGCTGCTTTAAAATCTTGCCTGTCAGCAAGTCCTTTTCATAGGCAGTAACATTGGCTTTTTGACTTTCCGAAAAGGATTGTATGAATGAGCCGATACCTGCGGAGGGTTCGAGGAATTTATCAATATGCAGACCGCTATCCCGCAAGGCTGATGAAATGGCATCTATGACCTCTGGCGGGGTATAAAAAGCCGTTAAAACAGAACTTTTCATACTATCCACATACCTGCGGTATTGCTTATCGTCTTCGGAATTTTCTTTGAGTAGTTGGTGGAGTTCCTGCGTAATCGGAAAGAGGTCGTGTTCCGTTTTTCTCCAATTATTGATGTCTATTTCATTTTCAAAGGGGTTCAGAACGAATTTAAGACCGCCAAATCCGCTGTATTGCATCATTAGCAGTCTTTCGCCTACGGTGGCTTGCCGTTTCTCCTTTTCCAGTTTAAAAACAATTCGCAGGGCATCAATATTCTGTTGGAGATGGAACCGCTTACTGAAGCCCATTTTCCTCAATCCATATTGCGATGGTTCCGGTCAGTTCGGTATAGAGTAAATCGAACTCAAACCCGTGGATGAAATCATCGGTTAATTCATATCCTGCAAATACAGGTTCGCAAACAGGAAACATTTTCAGGGCGAACGGTCGCAGTTCCTCATCTGCCATTATGGTATCAAACTCATTGCATACCACTTTAAAAACCGTGTCGAACTTGGAGAAGTGTAAGCCCTCAAACAATATGTAATTAGCTATTTCATTGCATTGCTCTACGGCGTTTCCCGACCGGAACGCCCCCTCATAAGCGTTGGCAGCCCACGAAGACCGTTGGTCTATAAATTTTTGGTCGTGTACCTTTTCGGGGAAGCTGCTGTTTAATAATTCTTGCAGTCGTAATCTGAAATACGATAGGTCTTTTTGATGTACGTCCATACTATATTTTGTTTAGAATTTTACTTAAATCCTAAAATTATAAGCGGAAGCAAATACCTTTGTGAATGTTGCAGGGTTTGGCGTTGAGAGGCGGTATTTGGCGTAATAGAATGAAAAGACAAAAGGATATTTCTTTACGGCAGATATATTATAATATTTTTTTAATACATTTGTCGTTCCAAAAGGAAATGGTGTTCTTCCTTACCCAACCGCTTTTAAAAGCTGATGACGCCTGATTAAATTAAATGTTTAACATTTTAATCAGGTTGGTTATGTCAATAAATAACAAAAAGTCATTCGGTCAAAAAATCAATTTATCTACGAAAGTATTTTTCAGAAAGTATCCTTCAATTCCCTACATCCTTAAATGGACATTTTTATGTTTGCTTATCGGACTTTGTGTTGGTAGTGCTTCAGCAGGTTTTCTGCAATCATTGGACTGGGTTACAAATTATCGTGAAAATCATTTATGGTTAATTGCATTATTGCCAATTGGTGGTTTTTTCATCGGTTTGCTCTATTACTATTTGGGCAAAGACATTGAAGCAGGAAATAATTTGCTTATTGACACCATTCACAACCCCAAAGAAATTATTTCGTTCCGAATGGCTCCGTTTGTGTATATCGGAACTATTGCTACGCATTTTTTTGGCGGCTCGGCAGGACGTGAGGGAACGGCTTTACAAATGGCGGGTGCTATTGCCGACCAATTTGTCAAACCTTTTCGGTTGACAGAGAGCGAACGAAAAATTTTAATTATTTCGGCTATTTCCGCAGGTTTCGGCTCCGTATTCGGAACACCATTAGCAGGTGCAGTCTTTGGTTTGGAAGTTTTTCTAATCGGACGACTGAAATATGATGCTATTTTTCCTGCATTTGCCGCAGGAATTATTGCCGATTTAGTTACCAAACTTTGGCAGACACATCACACACATTATCACATCAATTTTGTACCCAACATTTCATTTCTAAATATTATATATGCAATTATTGCAGGGATTATTTTTGGGTTATGTTCCGCAACATTTAGCAAGGTCATTCATAAAACAAGTGCAATTTTTAAATCAAAAATTGAATTTGCTCCTTTTCGTCCCTTAGTTGGCGGAGTGATTGTGGCTTTTGCGTTTTGGGCAATCGGCACAACAAAATTCATTGGGTTAGGTATTCCAACTATTGTTCACTCGTTTGACCAACAATTACCTCCATATGATTTTGCGTTGAAAATGGCTTTTACTATTATCACACTTTCGGCAGGTTTCAAAGGCGGCGAAGTAACGCCTTTATTCTTTATCGGAGCAACTTTGGGAAATGCTATAAGTTTATTCATTCCGTTACCAACAGGACTTTTGGCAGGAATGGGATTTGTTGCCGTATTTGCAGGAGCAACCAATACACCATTAGCTTGTATTATTATGGCAATTGAACTATTTGGTGTTGAATGTGGTGTATATGTAGCCATCGCTTGTGTAATTTCGTATCTCTTGTCAGGCCACACTAGTATTTACGGTAAACAAATGATTGGCGAACCAAAGAACCGCAGATTTTCAAATCACCAAGGAAAACGCTTAAGTGAACTCAATGGAAATCATAAATAAACAATTTGTAAAGGATAAAAATATTAAATCCACTTAAATTGCTAACACACTTACTGCCTACCCAATATTTGGAGCATCCTGCCTACTTCAATATCCATTCGAGAAAAAGCAAACCATTTTTTGCCCAGGTCTTTGAGTGATGCCCCAATATGGTAAAGCTGTGTATTGTCAATAATTAAAAAACGGTCGTGGGCATCGGAGAAAATCTCAATATCTATTACAGTATATTGGCTGTTGTAGCGTTGTAAATCCAACCGTAACTGGTGACTGATACTTTTGGTAAGGATAGTGGCAGTTACATTATCATTGCGCTTACCCAATAAAGTAAGCACCGTATCATCCACATAATTGTCAAGCAGGATAATGGAACTTCCGGCTTTACGGATAATATCGGAAACAAAAGCATTGGCATCAAAGACCTGTCCGTTGTAAAAGATACCTTTTTCGCTGTGCAGCTTGTCGCTTTCCAAAGCCTTAAAAATCTCTTCAAATTTTTGGTCGGCTTCCAGTTGCTTCAATTCAATACTATCTAACCGATGGAACAAAGAAGCATTGCTAATGAGCATACGCCGCATTTCTACAAAGGCTTCCATTATTTGAACGCTCATTTTTACCGCTATATCGGAACGGAGTATGGCAGATGCCATTGCAACCCCTTGTTCAGTAAAAACATAGGGTAAATAACGTCTTCCCCCGTAGTTTAAACTTGAGGTTCCAAATTGGAACCTCAAGTTTTCAACTTCCTTTTCAGTCAATTGAAAGCAGAACGAAGCAGGAAAACGCTCGATATTCCGTTTTACGGCTTTGTTAAGGTTCTTTGTTTCCACCTGATACAAGGAAGCAAGGTCGCTATCCAACATCACTTGTTTGCCCCGAATAGTATAAATCAGGTTCCTTATTTCTTTGGGTACTATAGGCTGCTTATTTTCCATTACGCTTATTGCTTTTGTTTTTTTCAAACTCAAAGGAGGTTTCTGCATTTTCTTTCAGCACGATGTAAGCATCGAATTTCTTTCCTGCTTTGCTTGTCATTCCTTTGATTAAAGCCGTTTTGCCTTTATTGACAAGGCTTACAATATTTTCGATACTGATTTGTACCCCGCAGACGGTACGGAACTGCACCCAGTTACAAGCCTCATCAGCACATTTCACAATCTTATCACGAATGATGAGTTGCTGACTTTTGCATTTCGGACAGGTCAATTTTGGCTGATTAGTATTTGCAATGGAAGTTTGCAGCAGTTCATTGGTAATAGATTTCGCATAGGTTTCCATTTCTTTTTGAAATGTTCCTGCATCCGCTTCGTTGTTTTCAATTTTCTGCAATGCCAGTTCCCATTCTGCGGTCATAGCTACATCTGCAATCTTGCGTTCTTTAACAAGCCCGTACACCTGCAATCCTTTTTCCGTAGGTATTAAGGAACGCTTATCCCTTTGGATATAATTACGGGTAAACAAGGTTTCGATAATGGCGGCTCTTGTTGCAGGAGTACCAATACCAATATTTTTCAGGGCTTTCCGTTCTTCCTCGTTTTCAATTTCTTTTCCGGCGGTTTCCATAGCCGATAAAAGTCCGGCTTCTGTATAAAGCACTGGTGGTTTGGTTTGCTTTTCCAAAACGGCAGCTTCCTTTATTTTAAGTTCGTCGCCTTTAGTCAGTTCGGGTAGTTCCTGTACTGGCTCTTCGCCATCATCGGTAAAACTTCCTTTGATGGAACGCCAACCCGCTTCCTGAATTTTACAGCCTTTTGCTGTAAAATCATAGTGCAACACCTGCAATGATACATCGGTTATTTCTTTGACACAGGCTTGTGATATGGCTTCGAGCAGGCGAAGTGCAATCATATTGTAAATCTTATCTTCATCTGCATTCAGTACAGACGGCACTTTGTCGGTAATCAATAAACCGTGATGGTCCGTTACACGGAGGTCATTCACGATACGTTTATTGAACCGTCCCCATTTGATTTTGCTAAGGGCTTGTTTGCAATCTTCACGGTTCTGCAATGCCCGCACAAGGTTGGGAATTTCTGCCCACATATCTTCAGGTATGTATTTGCTCCCGGTACGGGGATAAGTAATAAACTTCTTTTCGTACAGGCTTTGCGCAATATTGAGCGTTGCTTCAGCGGATAATTTCAGTCTTTTGTTGGCTTCCTTTTGCAAGCCCGTCAAATCAAAAAGCAAGGGCGGTTGTTCTGTAACGCTTTTGGTTTCTACCGATGTAACAGTTGCAATTTCACTGCGCTGAATGGCTTTCAGCGTATCATCAGCAAGATGCTTTTCATCCCACTTGGTAACGGAAATACTTTTGAAATCAACCTGTGCTTTGTGATGGAGCAATTGTATCTGCCAGTATTTCTTTACAGAGAAATTTTTGTTTTCGAGATAGCGTTTGCATATCAAAGCTAATGTTGGCGTTTGCACTCTTCCGAGCGAGTAAATGCCATTGCCTGCGGCAATGCTCAACGCCTGTGTAGCGTTGATGCCTACAAGCCAATCGGCACGGCTTCTGCCTTGTGCAGCCTGATATAACCCGTCAAATTCTTTTCCATTTTTCAGGTTGTCAAAGCCCTGCTTAATTGCCTTTTCTGTAAGCGAACTAATCCAAAGGCGTTCAAACGGCTTGTTGCATTTCAGGTATTCATAAATGTACCTGAAAATGAGTTCGCCCTCACGACCTGCATCGGTCGCCACGATAATGCTATCGCTTTTATTGAACAGTTCTTTGATTACTTTCAGTTGCTTTAATGCGCCAGTATCGGCAGTATAGCCTTTATCTTTTTTGACCTTGCGAACGGTCAATAAAAACGGGTTAGGCAATATTGGCAAAGCGGCTTTGTCAAATCCCGTATTCCCATAATCTTCGGGCATTCCCAGTCCTATTAAATGACCGAATGCCCACGTAACTAAATAGCCGTTACCTGTCAGGTAGCCGTCCTTTTTTTCAGATGCTCCCAACAAGACAGCTATCTCCCTTGCTACGCTTGGTTTTTCTGCAATAATTGTTTTCATACTGTATTACATTTTTCTGCCTTTGGATTTTGCAGGAGTTTCAGGCTTTTCCTGTTGTTCCTGCTGCTTTTCATTTTTCGGTCTTTGTTGCCCGGACTTCAAAGGCTCTTTGATGTTCTTGGTTGCTTCAATTGTCTTACCCTCTGAATTAACGGCTGTCTGTGTTTTATGGGCTTCGGCAGTTTCTACCCGTGCTTTATACTGACCGGGAAATTCAAAGTTGGTCTTTCCGGTATCTTTGTCGAAAGTGATATAACCCTTGTAAGGTTGGTCTTTTTTATCTTTCAATTCCACATATATGGTTTGCCCGGCTTTGAACTTGTTGTACTGCTCATCATCGAGTTCTTTGCCCCTGAAAGTTTTTGGGGCTTCCTGCGGTTGGCTTTGCTGATTATTCTGCTGATTACCCTGTTGATTGTTTTGTTGGTTGGTTTGCGCCTGCTGATGGTTATTGCTTCTGTCAAACAGGAACTCTACATATCGTTTGTCCGCATTAAACTGTACCGTTGCAGAAAACTCTGTTCCTTTGGTAGAAATCATACCTTCCAGATAAAGCGGTTTGCCTTCCATTAAGGTTTGCTTTTGCTCGTCATTCAGTTTCACACCTTTTAACTCATCAGGTATTTTTATGAAATCAGTTCGTAATGCCACCACGTCATTGGTAAGCCTGTCAATGCTGATAATAGACGGCATCAGTTCGCCTGTTTTAGAATTTACCAAATTGACTACACGCCCCATATTGCCCGTTTCAAGCAGGTTTTTCTTGTCTTCGTCCGTAAACTTGTGACCGAAAAACTCAAAATGGAGGTTAGGCTCTTTTTTGATACCGTGTATTGCCACGATAACATTGCCGTCTTCCGCTTGCTGTAAAGACAAGCGGGCATCCGTGCGCAGAATAGAACCGCCGAGGTTAATACCTATCGGTAAGAGTTCATTGGTTTTGTAACCTCTTAATAGAGGGTCAAGCAAGTTTCTTTTTTCAAGATACTCTTTGCTTAATCCGAGGTTTTTCATTGTGTCCCAATCAATCTGCTCCGGCTTGTAGCGATATTCGCTCGTTTCCGTTGTTGTTTGTGCTGTTGCCATATTATTTTGATTTTCTTGTTTTTTGTCCTGTTGCGGTTCTGCCTTTACTTCGAGTTCTTTCAGCACTTTTTCGCCGTCGGGACTGGGCTTATCCACGTGCTTTTGTAATTCTTGTGCTTTTTCAGCACCAATAGGGGCGGGTACTTTGAAGAAAGTAAAGTTTGTAGGGTTCTTCAACTGGCTGAAAAAATTGGAAAAGAAGTTGGAAAAGAAATCGCCGCTTTTGTCCACACGCATAAACTGGTTTTGGTTTTTCTTTGTGGGTTCCACGGTTTCCATTTTCCCGTTTTCGTCGATACTCTTTACTGCCTGGATTTTCAT
This sequence comes from Dysgonomonas sp. UBA7710, assembly GCF_002482385.1. GTDB lineage: Bacteria > Bacteroidota > Bacteroidia > Bacteroidales > Dysgonomonadaceae > Dysgonomonas. The sequence continues at coordinate 124,447 of NZ_DLFW01000035.1, forward strand.
TTTCTCTTTATCCAGTACGAGTAATATGTCCGAAAGCTGTTCGGGCATTTCCTGTTTATTGGTTGTTTCTTCACTCATATTCTGAAAATTTTAAAAGTTCGCTGTCGAATGTAAAGGAAGCCTGCACCGAATTGCACTATGTGGCACTCAAAGGCAGTGTTTGTCACTTATTGGCATTCAGTTTGGGTAAAGGCGGGTTAAAACTTTCCCTGATGAACTGATGCACATCGGATAGTTTGTAATACAATTTTCCGCTGATAGTATAGTAAGGCAGCTTACCTATGGAGCGATACCGTTGCAGGGAACGGTTGCTGATTTTCAGCATTTGTAATAAATCCTGATTATCCAATAATTCTTCGCCGTCTATACTATTGCGCTTCTTTTGCAAATCGTCTATGTGGTTGCCGAGAATGTCAAGCCTATCCATTATGCGTTCCATCCACGCCACAAATTCCATTTTGTCAATATTCATACCCTAAACTTTTACTTATTACCTGATTTCATTTTTCTGCCTTGTTCGATGTAGCTTTTGCCTTTCGCCATAAGCTGCTCCACATACTCATCGGTGGTCTGCACGGCATTGGCGTTCAGCATTTCCTTGATTGCGCCAATCGTATAGTAATACTGCCCGTACATTTTTGAAAAGGCTATCTGCCCGTTGGTGCGCATACGCCACAATGTTTTTTCGCTGATGTGGAGGTACTGGCAGACTTCGTGATTGTTTAGCCACAAACTATCGTAGCTTGTATCTTCCAGTTTGAGGATATATTCGCTGATGGCTTTCAACCGTTCGTTAAGGTGCTGCCACACTTCTTCGTCAACTGTTATAATATTCATAGCAATAATGTTAAATGTTCACAAGACAAAATTCAGAAGTGTGGCAGTGTTTGTCCGCCAATGCTTGCCAATTGAAAAAGCGGTTTTTTGAAAATTTTACAATTTCCCAGACAACCTTATTAAATAAGCGTTTCGGCAGATTTTCCAATTTTTGGGATAAGGAAATATACCCGTTCGCCAATTGCCATATATTGGCGAACGCAGGCACAAAAAAAAGCAATACGGAATGCGTATTGCTTTCAAAGCCTTTACGGACGGGCTATTTATAAGTCCTTATCCATATACTCTTCAAGTGCCTGCTTCAACTGGTCTAAAAACAAGGTGCGGCAACCTGAACGGGTTTTCATACGGTGGAATGCGTGATGCACGTCGGTCAGTGAAATTCGGAACAAGACCTGTGAAATGGCGGCGAGCTTTCGGATGCCGACCTTACCGCCCGATATAGCACCCGAAGCATACAGGGCATACATCAACTCAATCAGGGCGTTTTTGCTGTCCGTCCAGGAAAGTTCTTTGATGTCGTCTACGTTCTGAAAAAAGGTGTTGGGATTTTCTTCGGGGCTGATTTTGGTTAAGAGATAGGCGTATAACAGGTCGTTGGCGAGGATGCGGGCTAATTTGTAATCGTAATATGTAGAGAATTGCGGGTCGATTTCAAAAACGTAGCTGTTAAGCCCATCAAGGTAATTTATCTGCCCACGCTTAAAATATTCGTGGTCTTTATCCACCCTGCCCGAACGGTAGTAGCGATAAAAATGGGAGTTGCAGATGTGTTCCCTAAACTCAATCTTTAGCTCCGTTAAATGGTTCGAGAAATAGTTATGATACATTTTCCCGTTATTGACCGGGCACGAGGTTTCTATCCGGTAGAGCTTGTTATAATAGATGAGTTTGCCCAGGATTTGGGGCTTAATCATTTTAAAGAACTCAATCTCTTTTGCATCGTTCTCAAATCCCGAACTTAGCACACATTCTTTTGCCGAAACCAATAGCTCCTGAAGAAAGACCGTCATTTGAAAAGCCTCTTCAATTAGCCCCGAGCACGTAATTGAAAGTTTCCGCTCCTGCTCCTGAATTTCGGTAACAATAGTTCCTAATAACTTTCTCATAGTAGGGAGGATTACGTTATCAATATCAGAGTACCTTAGCAAAGGTTATTAATAAACAGCACTTTAACCGCCAATATTCCCCTACAATGGGGAATATTTTAGCTATTTCCCCCTATGAAAACCGTCATTTGCATCACTTAGTCACTCATAATCAACAAATACTTAATTTTTAATCTTAAATTTGTGGTTGCGTATTGATGCAACAAAATGAATTGTGATTTAGCGAAATATGAGTACATTATTTATCAAAAATATGGTCTGCAACCGTTGCATTCTCGTAGTTCAGAACGAACTCGACAGGCTCGGCATAGAGGCTACCAATATAAAACTGGGCGAAATAATCCTTAAAAAAGATTTAACCACAGCAGAGCGTGAGGCGTTGGAAAACGTTTTAGACCCTTTGGGTTTTCAGGTCATCGACGACAAGAAGAGCCGGATGATTGAGAAAATAAAGAACGTTATCATTGACCTGGTACACTATCAGGACAACGATGCGAAAACCAATCTTTCGGACGTGTTGAGCGATGCGCTGCACCACGATTACAATTACCTTAGCAACCTGTTTTCCGATATTGAGGGTACGACCATTGAGAAGTACTTTATCGCACAGAAAGTAGAAAAGATAAAAGAACTGTTGGTGTACGATGAGCTGTCGTTAAGCGAGATTGCCGACCGTATGAATTATTCGAGCGTGGCATATTTGAGCAACCAGTTCAAGAAAGTAACAGGGCTTACACCGAGCCATTTCAAGCAGATACGGGAAGACAAGCGCAAGCCACTGGATAAGGTTTAAGTAAATCTTACAAATCAAACCCAGAATTTCACAATAGAACTCCTCTTTTTTGTTGCCACCTTTGCATTATGAAAATAAAGCAATCGAAATATGGCAACCAATAGAGAAACAATTTACATTCCTTTAGAGGATGTAGAAAGCGAGCACTGTGCATTAATTGTCGAAAAAGGACTGGCACAGGTAAAAGGCGTAGAAACCCACAAAGTAGAGCTAAATAACCGCCGGGCGGCTATTACCGTTAATGATAACGAGGTAGTAGGCGAAGCTGTAAAAGCAATTAAAGATTTAGGCTACGGCGTTCCCACTGTTAAAAAGACTTATCCCGTTTTAGGTATGACCTGTGCATCTTGTGCAGGCAGTGCCGAGAGTATGGCAAAATATACGCCGGGCGTAGTAAGTGCCGAAGTGAATTACGGTACGGGAAACCTTAACGTTGAATTCCTGCCGAATATAACCAGTTCCGAGCAAATCAGGAAAGCGGTACAGGACGGCGGTTATGACCTATTGCTCGAAGACGAGAGCAAGCAACAGGAAACTTTAGAAGCTATCCACGCCGAAAAATTCAGAAAACTTAAAAACAAAACCATTTGGGCGGTAATCCTATCGCTACCGGTGGTCATTATCGGTATGTTCTTTATGGATATGCCTTACGGTAATGAAATAATGTGGGCATTCGCCACTCCGGTAGTTTTATGGTTAGGTAAAGACTTCTTTATCAATGCGTGGAAGCAGGCAAAACACCGTTCTGCCAATATGGACACGTTGGTCGCATTAAGTACAGGTATCGCTTATCTGTTCAGTGTATTCAATATGCTGTTTATGGACTTTTGGCATCAAAGAGGTTTACACGCACACGTGTACTTTGAAGCCGCAGCCGTAATCGTTGCCTTTATTTTATTGGGTAAGCTATTGGAAGAAAAAGCCAAAGGCAATACCTCATCAGCCATTAAAAAGCTGATGGGCTTGCAACCGAAAACGGTTATCGTAATAGAAGCAGACGGCACGGAAAGACAAAAAGCCATCGAAGATGTAAACGCAGGCGACATTATTTTGGTTAAGCCGGGCGAAAAAATTGCGGTGGATGGTACAGTTGTATCGGGCAATTCGTATGTAGATGAAAGTATGCTAAGCGGCGAACCTGTTCCGGTACTGAAAAAGGAAAACGAAAAGGTATTTGCCGGAACCATCAACCAAAAAGGTAGCTTCCAGTTCAAAGCGGTAAAAGTGGGTAAAGAAACAATGCTTGCCCAAATCATCAAAATGGTGCAGGATGCACAGGGAAGTAAAGCACCCGTACAAAAACTGGTGGATAAAATCGCAGGTATTTTCGTTCCGGTAGTAATCGGTATTGCTATCCTGACATTTATTCTTTGGTTCTTCTTAGGAGGCGAGAATGGTGTTGTACAAGGTCTTTTAGCAGCCGTTACTGTATTGGTTATCGCTTGTCCTTGTGCTTTAGGCTTGGCTACTCCTACCGCTATTATGGTAGGCGTTGGTAAGGGTGCAGAAAACGGCATCCTGATTAAAGATGCGGAAAGTTTGGAATTAGCGAAGAAAGTAAACGCTATCGTACTGGATAAAACAGGTACGATTACCGAGGGAAGACCACAGGTTACAGGCATCCAATGGCTGAACAATGACGATGCGACGAAAGATGTTTTATTGAGCATTGAAAAGCAATCGGAGCACCCATTAGCGGAAGCCGTTGTGAAAAATTTGGAGGGCGTTTCTACAACGGTATTATCAAACTTCGACAGTATCACAGGTAAAGGCGCAAAAGCCGATTACAACAACGACACTTACTATGTAGGTAATAAAAAACTGTTAGCCGAAAACAACATTACCATTGCCGACCAACTGCAACAGCAGGCAGACGAATGGGGCACACAGTCTAAAACCGTTATATGGTTTGCAAACAGTAAACAAGCTCTTTCTGTAATCGCTATTTCCGACAAAATTAAAGAGACATCGGTACAGGCTATCAAAGAAATGCAGGATGCGGATATCGAACTGTATATGTTGACGGGAGATAATGAGGCTACCGCCAAAGCTATCGCCGAGCAAACTGGTATCAAGCATTACAAAGCCGAAGTTTTGCCACAGCACAAAGCTGATTTTGTGAAAGAACTGCAACAGCAAGGCAAAGTAGTAGCAATGGTTGGCGACGGTATCAACGATAGTACTGCACTGGCGACCGCCGATGTAAGTATCGCAATGGGTAAAGGTTCGGATATCGCAATGGACGTGGCTAAAATGACCATCATTTCATCAGACCTTACCAAAATCCCGCAGGCGATTAGATTGTCAAAACAGACCGTTGCGACCATTAAGCAAAATCTGTTTTGGGCGTTCATCTACAACCTTATCGGTATTCCGATTGCCGCAGGTATTCTTTACCCGATTAACGGTTTCTTACTGAACCCGATGATTGCAGGTGCAGCGATGGCTCTAAGTAGCGTGAGCGTAGTAAGTAACAGTTTACGTTTGAAGTGGAAGAAGTAAATCTTACAAATAAAACACGGAATAACGAACTAAAATAAAATGTTTTGCTGCCGAAATTTGCGGCAGCAAAACAATAATAAATAGAATATGGGGCACAACCACGACCACGGGCACAACCACTCGCACAGTGCGAATAAAAAGACCCTGACCATTAGCTTGGTTATCATTACGGTGTATATGGCAGTAGAGGTAATCGGCGGATTACTGACTAACAGCCTTGCACTATTAGCCGATGCCGGGCATATGTTGAGCGATGCAGTATCATTGTTCATTGCATTGATGGCATTTAAGTTCAGCAGCAAGGTTGCCAACTACGGCAAGACCTACGGCTACAAAAGATTTGAAATATTAGCGGCGGTTATCAATGGCGCAACGCTGATACTGATTTCAGCCTATATCATTTACGAAGCGATAGAACGCTTCCAGAACCCGCCGGAAATTCAATCAAGCGGTATGCTCATCGTGGCATTCATCGGCTTACTCGTTAATGTGCTTGTAGCCTGGATAATGATGCGTGGGGCTGACGTAAAGGAAAACCTGAATATGCGGGGAGCCTATCTGCACGTAATCAGTGATATGCTCGGTTCTGTTGGTGCAATTATCGCCGCATTGCTTATTATGTTCTTTGGTTGGGGATGGGCAGACCCTTTGGCAAGTATCATCGTTTCGATACTGGTATTGAGAAGTGGGTATTTAGTTACCAAATCATCGGTACACGTATTGATGGAAGGCACACCCCAAAATGTTGAAGTGGATAAGGTCACTGAAAAAATCCTTAATACCGATGGTATTAAAAGTATCCACGACCTGCATATTTGGACAATTACAAGTGGCTTGAATGCACTTACGTGCCACGCCGTTGTAAATGAAAAAATGACTATTGGAGAAAGTGAAATATTACTTCGTAAAGTAGAACACGAATTAGAGCATATGAATATTCATCACGTTACCATCCAGTTGGAAACATCAGCACATCTACACGATAATTCGGTATTATGTATTGTAAAGGCTGAACCGTCAGGGCACGACCAGCATACTCATTAATCTTGCTGGAATAAAATCAAGTTTTTAATCTCTAAAAAATAAATAGAAATGAAAGTAAACAAATTATTAATAGGTGCATTCGCCTCGTTAGCGATTTTCTTAGCATCTTGCGGGGGCGATACCAAAACAGCAAAAGACGGACACGCACACACCGAGGGCGACGGGCACGACCACGCTACGGAACAGGTGGTTGAAAAAACCACCGAAAAAATTACAGCAAAAGACAGGAACGAAAAAGGCGAGCTGATTGATGCCCACGGAGATTTGATTACAGGCTGTCCTGGTCATAAAGAAATGATAGGTTCAGAGGGTGATATGTGTCCGAAATGTGAGTATATGACTATGATACCTATCACTTGGGATATTACCGGGGTTGATACCGTAAGGGTAACAACATTGGCCGATTACAATCCTCCTGCCGACAAACTGAAAAAATAATATAGAACTTAGCTTTATTGCGTTTGCTAAAACGGCGGTTCCTTAATTGGGACTGTCGTTTTTTTTATTCTAATTCTTTACAGAAATAATATTAGGCAGGTTTTATTTATATAGCCTGATATTAAGAAATATCAAATCAGTAAATCTTACAATTCAAACAAGGAATTTTACAAAGCATTTCTTTTGCAAGGGACTGATATTTGTTAGAAACAGTATAAAATCTATTTTCTTAATTTTTTAAATTTTATATTATGATACAAACAAAATTTCAATCGTGTATCGAGGCTTGCCTGAAGTGCGTAGCTATCTGTAACCAATGTGCCATCGCTTGTTTAAATGAAGATGATGTTGCACACGTAAAAAAATGTATCCAGTTAGACCTGGAATGTGCAGCTATTTGCCAAGCGGCAGCAAACGTATTAAGTCTTGATGGTAAATTTAGCAAAGAGATTTGCAAACTATGTGCTGACATTTGCAACGCTTGTGCTGAAGAGTGTGAGAAACACGCTGCAATGGGTATGGAGCATTGTAAAGAATGTGCAGAAGCGTGCAGAGCTTGTGCAAAGGCTTGTGAGGAAATGGCAGCGTAATACTGGCATTTTTTTTTGTTTAAAATTCAGAGGGTTCTTGCAGCCCTCTTTTTTGTGCCCTGTCCAATCAGTAAATATCACAAATCAAACACGGAAAAGCGTAATGAGGAAGTGACCTTATGTACTGAAATTTGCACTATCAGACAACAAAATAAAATCTCAAATAGAAATGAAAAAGTTAGTGTTAGCATTGTCGGTAATCGCATTTACTGCCTGTAACAACAATCAGCAAAAAGACAAGACCACACAGGAGAGCAATCAGCCTGTAATAGAAGAAACAGTTGCCCCCGCAGAAACAGGGAACGAAAATGTAATTACCATTAGCGGCGGCGATGATATGAAATTCGACAAAACCGAACTGAAAGCCAAAGCAGGCGAAACCTTAAAGCTCATTTTAAAGCACATCGGAAAAGCACCGATTGAGGCAATGGGGCACAATGTTGTTATACTTGCCCAGGGCACAGACTTCAACGCTTTTGCCAATGCTGCGATAGATGCTAAGGACAACGGCTACATACCTAAAGGAATGGAAAACGCCGTAATCGCAAAAACGGATATGATTGGCGGTGGGCAAACCACAGAAATTACCTTTACGGCTCCGGCAAAAGGCTCGTATGATTTCCTGTGCTCATTTCCCGGTCATTACATCTATATGAAAGGTAAATTAATCGTGGAATAGAACGGCGATTTCAAAATCAGTAAAAATCACAAATCTTACAGGGAATACCATAATAGTAACACCCCGTTTAATACGGAAATTTGTATCACAATAAAAAATAAGTTCAAAATGAAAAATGTAGAATTAAGCATACCAGATATGCAAAGTGCACACTGCCAGTCGAGAGTAAACGGAGCAATCAAAGATATTGACGGCATTAAAGTAGAAAAACTGGAAGCAGGAAAATTATCTGTTTCAGTTGAAAACGACGAAGTGAAAGAAGAGTTGGTTGAGGCGATTGAAAAAGCAGGCTACAAAGTTGGCGGCGACGACAGCGAAAAGGCTTCAAGTTGTTCAACAGGATGCTGCGGATAAGTTTTGGACAGTCCCGGAGCAAGTACACCAGTACTTCTCCGGTATTTTTTACCAAAGCTACCCACCGTATGAAACAGTTAAATCTCGTTCCATAAATAAAAAGCAATGTTACAGAAACAAAATTCAGGCGACTGTTCGGAGATAATGACGAAAGTTTGCAATGTAGCAGACCGGATTATACAGAACAGATTGGACACAGGTAAATCTGCACCGTTTGCCGTACAGCTTACAAACGAATTGAAAGCAGATTATCACCAGTTGAACAATCTGTTTCTTGTTAAATGTGATATGAGCCTTGAAATTATCTATATCAGGCGCATTATCGAAAAGGTAAAAGAGTTACTGGTGTACACCGAGCAATCGCTGTCACAAATCGCAAAAGCGTTAGGCTATCAAAAGCCGACGGAACTATCCGAGCAATTAATGACCTATACGGGATTAACGTCTGCCCATTTTAAGCAGATAAGAAAAAACAAGCTCGAAATCATCAGAAGACAACAGGAAAAGCAAAACGAACTATAATTATCAGAACAGCAAACTAGAAGTCTTTATGAAACCTCGCTTTGTGTACAGGAGCAGAGGTTTTCTTTTTATCAGCAATGCAAGACAGGAAAAACCGAGGGATGAAGAAATACACGTGGCGAACACATAAAATTATAAAGGAAACCGAAGATACCATTACTCTATACTTTGACACGGAGCAGCAGGCGTTTACCTACCTGCCCGGTCAGTACCTCAACATCAGGCTTACCGTAAACGGCGAACTGCTCATACGTTCGTATTCGTTCAGTTCTGTGCCGTCTGACGAATTTCCCGCCATTACTATTAAAAGGGTTACAGGTGGAAAGATGAGCAATTACATCTTAGATAATGCAGACAACATCGAAACCTGGGAAATAGAAGCCCCATTTGGCAGCTTTGTTTTAGAAAAACCGATAGCCGAGCAATCCCAAATTGTTTTACTGGCAGGCGGTAGCGGTATTTCTCCGTTATATGCAATGCTGAAAAGCGTTGAAAACAGCAATCAAATACCCTTACTGGTGTACAGCAATAAAACACCGGAAGAAACCATATTTTGGAATGAACTGGAAGCGATGCAGGCAGCGCAAGAATTGAATATTTGTTATTCCTTTACTACACCTGATTTTATTTCCACCAAACTCAACCACGTTGCAGGCAGGTTCAATCTGCTTGTTTTACGTTCGGTCATTAAAAGACTGGTTGGCGAGGTTGCTGAAGCCCATTATTACATCTGCGGACCCAATGGGCTGATGGATTTATACCGGGATGCATTAACGGGTTTGAACATTCCCGAAGACCATATCCATTTGGAATACTTCGACCCGGTTCCGGAGAATGCGGGCGATTTGGAAACGGACGGTACTGTTAAGGATGTGATTGTAAACTATTACGAGGATTACTACGAGAACGAGGAAAAGCAAACGTATGAATGCACATCGCTCATTGAGGTGCAGCCGAAGCAGTCGCTTCTGGATGCGATGAAAGAGCACCATATCAAAGTGGCGAGTTCCTGTAAGAATGGAACCTGCGGGGCTTGTTGGGCAGTAAAAACCGATGGCGAAGTTCGGATGCTCCATAACGGGGCACTGACAGAACAGGATATGGCAGAGGGAATAATTTTGCTGTGCCAAAGCTACCCGATGAATGCGGATGTTTGTGTTACGGTACAGTAATATCCATATAGAAAGAGGGCAAAATTACAGCTTTTTATAGCTGCTGTTTTGCCCTTGTTGTTTTATCATTCTTTTTTTAGTGCCAGTTTGCGGAGCATTGCCGTACTCATACTATCGGTATAAGCACCATAAGCCGTAACCAAAATTCCTTTTAAACCGTCTTTCGAGGCAATGCCATATACCGTAGCCTCATCGCTTGGGTTGCTTTCGCCCTCATAGCGATAGACCTGCTCAATCTCAAAATCATCATTGGTATATTTGTTACCGCCGCAGATTAAACAGTTCTCTTCGAGGTTGAAATCCACGTTATACCCCTCGTTGCGTAGGTTCTGTATCGCTACCAAAACCGTAGCGTATTTGTACGTTACATTTGTCATAGTAATAGTATTTTAAATTGCTGCTTACCGTTCCCTACTTTCCTGTCAGAAATCTTCTTTCAGTAGGTCTTTGAGCTTCCGGTGCTGTATGCACAGTTCGGCATACATTGTTTTCAGCCTGCTGTTTTCTTCGTTTAAATTTACCAATTCTACAAGAATATCCATCCCTAAATCCTTGTATTTGTGTTTCAGTTCAAAAATGTTCGTGCCGTAAACGCCGTATTTCTCGAAAAGTTCCAGTCCGCTTTTGCCTGCGTTGTAATCTTTCAGCACCTTTAAAACCTGATGTTCGTTGCTCTTTTTGTTCTTCATTTTTATACGGATGTTGTCTGTTACAAAATTCCGTAAGATGGTCGGAAGTAGCTATGTACTTTTCCTTGTTTAGTTTATGATATTTAATGTTACTGCACCGATTTTCATAAAATTTCACAAAACAAAGCCGGAATATCATAATAGTTTGTCGGGGACAAATGCAGAATTTTGACCATTGAATAAAGGAACTTATACATTTTAGAAGCTATGACACTATTAATAAAAGGAATGGTGTGTAATAGATGTACCTATGTTCTTGAACAGGAATTGACAGCGTTGGGTTTTGAGGTTTTGGATATAAAACTGGGGCAAGCCATCATAAAGGATACGACAGACTTTTCGCAGAAGTTGGGAGTAATCAAAACGATGCTGAAAGGCATCGGCTTGGAACTGATGTACAACAAAAACCAAAAGACAATAAACAGGATAAAAGAGTTGGTGGAGAAAGGTATCACGTTGCAACTGCAAAGCGGCAAACCTACCAAATTCACAACCTTAATCAGTGGCAAGCTGCACAAGAACTACGATACATTGAGTGCCTTATTCTCTTCAGTGGAGGGAATTACACTCGAAAAGTACATCATTCGTCGGAAGATTGAAAAAGTAAAAGACCTTTTGGTACATACCGAAATGTCGCTGACCGAGATTGCCCACGTACTGGGGTACAGCAGTCAGGCATACCTTTCCAACCAGTTGAAAAAACACACGGGCTTTACATCAAGCTATTTCAAGCAGGTAAAGCAGGAACACGGGCAAGCCGTTACTATGCAGATGGACGAAGCGCAAACCCCGCATTAAGGGTTTTTCAATCCATCCCCAAGCATTTTGCTATTTTTTTAATGCAGGCATCGGAGCTACTGAAACATCAGTAGCTCTGTTTGTTTCAGGCAGATACCACCAAATCAAAAAAGTAAATTTCACAACTTTTACCCGTCATTTCGTATAGCTGCACCTTATCTGTAACCCGACCTTTGCCTCTGTATTTAAAATTTTCAAAGTTTAACTAAACAAAGAAGCGTAACAAAATAAATGTAAGATGAGAACAAGTAAAATTGGTTTGTTATCCCTCTTCCTTATCGGAGCCGGATTGATACAGAGTTGCAAACAAAAAAAAGAAAAACAGTTAAAAGATGAGCCTCCGGTAGTAACCGTAGCCACTATCAACAGTTCGGAAACCGAGCAATCCGTTTCCTATTCGGGTTCCATTGTTCCCGACAATATGACCACCGTAAGTTTTGCCGTTCCCGGCACGATTAACAGCGTGGGTGTGAATGAGGGGCAGCGAGTGAGCAAAGGACAGTTCCTTGCAAGCATTGATGCCACCGAGTACGAAGCAGCATTGCAGATTGCCAATGCCAGTTTAGAGCAGAGCCAGGATGCGTTCAGAAGATTTGATGAACTGTACAAAAAAGGAAGTTTCCCTGAAAAGGATTACATCGACATCAAAACCAAAGTAGCGCAGGCAGAGGCCAATAAAAAAATCAACCGCAAGCGCATTGCCGACAGCCGTTTGCATTCGCCTACCAATGGTATCATTACCGTGAAAACTGCCGAGGTTGGCGGTATGGCAGCACCGGGCGTTCCTGCCTTTACCATTGTAAAAACAGATATGGTATATGCTCAGTTTGCCGTACCCGAAAGCGAAATCGGCAGCTTTAAACAAGGGATGCAGGTAGATGTGAACATTCCTACATTGCAACGCAATTTTACGGGTAAAATCACAATCATTAATCCCGTAGCTGATGAAATTTCAAAAGCATTTACCCTTAAAGTACGCTTGGCCAATCCGGGCGGCGTGCTGATGCCGGGAATGATTACCGAAGTGCTTGCAGGCGTTCCGGTAAAGGTTAAGCAGGTACGTGTACCACTTACCGCCATCATCAACAATGTAGATAAAATCCCGCACGTGTACGTGGTGGATAAGAATAACACAGCAAAGCTGAAAAGGGTTACAGTGGGCAAAATCGTAGGCGATGCGGTTATTATAACCGATGGTCTTAACGAAAGCCAGACCATTATCCTTGCCGGGCAAAACAACGTGAAAGACGGGCAGAAAGTAAAAGCGCAAACTACATCGGTAACAGCATCAGCCCCAAAATCTGAATAATTTATGAAAAGAAAGATAAACCTCATTGAAGCGGCAATGAAATTTCCGCAAGTACCGATAGCGATTACCGTTATTATGGTGCTTGCCGGGTTGATTTCATTAATGACGATGCCGAGAAGTGAAGACCCCCGTGTAACAGTTAGACAGGGGCTTGTTGTGGCTTTCTACCCCGGAGCCGACGAAGAGCAGATAGAGAAAGAAGTAACCGACAAGCTGGAACAATACCTGTTCGGTTTCGAGGAAATCAAAAAAGAAAAAACCCATTCGGAAAGTAAGCCCGGACAGGTGGTTGTAACGGTAGAATTGCAGGACTATGTAAAGGACACCAAAAAATTCTGGAATACTTTACAGCACGGTTTGGATGCCAATATGCCTTTAGCATTGCCACGGGGCGTACAGGGACCGTATGTGAACAGCGATTTCGGCGATGTGGTTGTTCAGATGATTGCCGTATCAGCCCCCGGTCGTTCTTACGCCCAGTTGGAAAACTATTTGGATGAACTGGAAGACGGCATTAAGACGATACCGTCCGTTTCCAAAATCAAGCGTTACGGCGGACAGAAGCAGCAGGTATTTATTACCCTGCGAGAAGATGTATTGAAGCAATACGGTTTCGGTATCAACGAAATCACAAACACATTAAGCCAACAGAATGTAACTATTCCGAGTGGCGATATTGAAATTGACAAAAACCGTTTCCTTATTTTCACGGATGCGCAGTATCAGAATGAAAATGAAATCGGGAACCTGATTGTATATAGTTCCCCGCAGGGCGGCAATATCCGTTTGCGGGATATAGCCAACATCGAGAGAAGATATGAAGACCTGAAAAGCAAAATTACCGTTTCAGGAAACGATGTAATGATGCTGACCGTAGAAATGCAGCCCGGACAGAACATTGTCGATTTGGGTAATGCGCTGACACAGAAAGTTGCTGAAGTAAAAGAAATCCTGCCATCAGATGTGCAGGTCAGCACCATTGTTGACCAACCCGAAGTGGTTGATATGAATTTGGGGCATTTCTTTATCGAGTTCGGTATCGCCATTGCAGCCGTTATCTTGGTCGTAATGCTCCTGCTGCCGTTCAGGGTTGCCACCATTTCAGCCATTGCAGCACCCGTTACCATTGCCGTAACATTTGCTATCCTCAATTTGTTGGGTATCGAAATGCACCAGGTTAGTTTGGCGGCAATGATTATCGTACTGGGGATGGTGGTCGATGATGCCATTATCGTAGTGGATAATTACATCGAGAAAGTGGACGAAAAAATACCGTCGTGGACTGCCGCCTGGCAGAGTGCCACGCAGTTGATGGTTCCCATTTTCACGGCTACGCTTACCATTGTCCTATCGTTTCTGCCGTTGGCATTTACGCTTACCGGGCTTACGAGAGAGTTTGTGCAATGGATACCGATTACCGTAAGCATAGCTTTGGCAGTTTCGTTCCTTGTAGCCTTGTTCCTTACGCCGTATATGTGTTACCACTTCCTGAAAAAAGGATTGAAAAAGCACGATGATAAACCCAAAAAACGCAATTTCTTAGACCGGATGCAGGACGGTTTCGACCGGGCAATCGAGTTCTGTATGAAATGGCAGAAAACTACGTTGGTAGCAGGTTTGGTTATCTTCTTACTGTCTTTCGTGGTAGGTAGTCAGGTTAAAACCGAATTTTTCCCTATCGTGGAAAGAAACCAGTTCAACCTTGAATTGTGGATGGATAACGGTACGAATATCCACGAAACCGAAGCAGCCGTTAAGAAGATAGAAAAGGAAATTGCAGGCGATAAGCGCATTGTAAACACAGCAAGTTTTATCGGTACAAGCTCGCCACGTTTCTACTCTACCTATGCACCGGAGCACCCACGGGAAAACTTTGCGCAGGTATTCATCAATACCACAAGCAAAGATGCAACGGCAGAAATGATAGACGAGTATGTACAGAAATTCAACAACTACCTGCCGAACGGTTATGTGCGGGTTAGGCAGCTAAGCAAGAAGCAGCAGCCCGCACCGATTGAAATCCGTGTGATTGGCAAGGATATGACCGAGCAGAAAAAAGTAGCCAAGCAGGTTGCAGCATTACTGGAAAACACTAAAGGTTCTAACTGGGTGCGCACCGATTATCAGAATGATTATGTAGGGCTGAAAGCCGTGGTTAAAGAAGATGTAGCCTTGCGTTTGGGCGTTACCAAAGCGCAGATAGCACAGGCATTGGGTGCAAAGATAAAAGGATACCCGGTATCGCAGATGTGGGAGGGCAATAAAGCCATCGACATTGTATTGCGTACAGACGAAAGCGACAGGGAAAATCTGGATGCTTTGGGCAATATGTACATCAATTCAACATTCGGTGCTAAGGTTCCTCTAAAGCAGGTGGTAGATTTACAACCGTCGTGGCATACTGGGGCTATTGTACACCGTAACGGGTTAAGAACCTTAACCGTTTCTTCCGAAGCGCAGTTGGGCAGAAAACCCGCAGAAGTATTTGCAGAAGTACAGCCTAAAATTGACAGCCTGAAACTGCCGAAAGGCATTAAGATTGCCTACGGCGGCGAGTATGAGGATGGACTGGAAAGCGGTCCCAAAATGGGAAAGGCTTTTATGATAAGTTTCGTTCTCATCTTCCTTGTGCTGTTATTCCAGTTCAAGCGTGTGGGTAAAGTATTCATTGTACTGGCTTCGTTCCCGTTGAGTTTACTGGGCGCAATGTTGGGCTTGTTCCTTACAGGGTACGAGTTCGGGTTTATGGCAATCATCGGTATTACCGCCTTACTGGGTATCGTAGTCCGTAACGGGATTATCCTCGTGGACTATGCAGATGAACTGGTAAGGGAGCACGGTCATACGATTAGAGAAGCAGCCCTGTTTGCAGCTAAACGAAGAATGCGACCAATCTTCCTTACCTCAATGGCGGCAGCAATCGGTTTGATACCGTTAATGGCGAGTGGCTCGCCGGAATGGGGACCGATTTCAAGTACCATTTCAATCGGTATTCTGGTATCAATGATTACCACATTATTTATCGTTCCGGTACTGTATTACAGGTTCGTAAAACCACCTAAAAACAAACAATCGGATGAACAGCACGAGCGCAATACCGATACCGATGTTCACCACCAAAAATATTTATCATAAAAAGGGATGATGTTACAGAAAAGATATAAAACAGTCATAAAGGTTTTTATATGCGGTTTCGTTCTTTTGCAGGGAACAAACAACCTCTTTGCACAACAGCAGCTAACCCTTGCGGAAAGCAAAGAACTGGCATTAAAAAACAATAACAGAATAGGCAAAGCTAAAGAAGACGTAATTGCCACCCAATCTGACAAACTGATTGCGGATGTGGCGGGCAGACCAAAACTGGATGCTTCGGCAACCGCCTTTTACTTTGGCGAACCATTGAACACAATGCTGCCCGAATATGGGTTTGCACCGATGGTCAGCATTACACAGCCGATTTATACAGGCGGTAAGATTAAGTACGGCAGGCAAATGGCAGAAACCAATATACAGATGAGCAATGCACAACAACGATTGGTGGAAGACGAAGTATTACTGGCTACCGAAACCGCTTACTGGCTTGTGGTGCAGGCAAAGGAAGAAATCAAACTGGAACAGCAGGTTAAAAAGCAACTGGCTTCGCATTACACATTCCTGAACAACCAGTTTGAAGCAGGATTGATTTACAAAAACGATGTATTACGGGCAAAGGTACTCCAGAACGAAAACGAAGCCCGTTCGCAGGCTGCTGAGAATAAGCTCATCCTGGCAAAAAGAAGATTGAGCCAGTTAATCGGGATAGAAGCCCCGACAGGTATAGAGGTAGCCGATACATTGAGTACGGG
>NZ_DLFW01000045.1:0-97743 GCF_002482385.1 Dysgonomonas sp. UBA7710
TCACAAGCCCCCGCTTCCGCAAAATTAAGACTCCAGTAATAAATGAGCGACCAAAAGGTCGCTTTTTATTTTTCAATGAAAGCCACTTCTTGCCTGCTTTGTGGTTGTAATTGCCTTCCTCCAGTAAATTGCTTATTCAATTTAAAAGCTCTTGCAGAACCTGAATAATCAGATGAAAAATAATAAGCCGGAAAAGTAATATAATCTATATTGCTTTATCTATAGATAGGAGTTGTTAGCATTTAGTTAATGACTTATCGTTCTTTGATAAAATGTAGTAAGTGAAAAGTGAAAAACGAAAAGTGATGTGCCAAAAGTAGAAAATGATAAAGACTGTTACCTTTGTTACCTTTTTTGTAGTTACGAGTTGGCAGACTGTTTGCTGTTGACTGAAACAAGTGTTACCTTTGTTACTTTTTTTAAGAGTTACGGGTAACTGCGCTCTGCGGGCAGTTACGGGTTTGCTGGCGTCTTATTTTGTTTCACGCAGAAATGCAAAGGCGCAAGTTTTTATATCTTATCAGTTGTTAACTGATGACTGATAACGGCCACTTATACAATAGCCAAAACCACCGACTGATATAGTATCAGCTAAACGCTGAAAGATGTATTAGCTTTTATATCCATAACTTACACTTATTATTCATAATTCCTAACTATTTCCCTATCTTTGCATCCATTTCCGAAACTAAAGAAACATCAATGAGCCGAAAGAAAAAAGAACTTCCTCTGATAGAGAATGTACAGATTGTAGATATAGCTGCTGAAGGCAAGGCCATAGCTAAAGTCGATGATTTGGTAGTGTTTATCCCGTATGTAGTACCGGGTGATATAGTCGATTTACAGATCACCCGTAAGAAAAATAAGTATGCGGAGGGTAAACCGGTCCGGTTTGTAACATACTCTCCTGACCGGGTAGACGCATTCTGTGAACATTTCGGTATCTGTGGCGGATGTAAATGGCAGATACTACCATATCCGGAACAGTTGAAATTCAAACAAAAACAGGTAACTGATAATCTTACCCGTATAGGGAAAATAGAATTACCTGAAATTCAGTCTATTTTGGGTTCGGAAAAGACAGAGTTTTACCGGAATAAACTGGAATACACTTTCTCTAATAAAAAATGGCTGACTTTGGAGCAATTACGTTCGGCAGGGGACTTTGCTGATATGAATATGGATGCATTGGGTTTTCATATTCCGGGGATGTTCGACAAGGTACTGGATATCAATAAGTGCTGGTTGCAAGATGATGTTTCAAACCAGATACGCAACTTTATCCGTCAGTACTGCCATGAAAAAGAGTATGCTTTTTTTGACCTGCGGAACAGGCGGGGATTGATGCGTAACCTAATCATCCGCACATCTACTACCGGCGAATTGATGGTTATTGTTGTATTCTATGATGACGGGAAACAACAGCAGGAAGATTTGCTGAAAGCCATTGCCGACAAGTTTCCTCAGATTACAGCCCTGCTGTATATTATCAACCAAAAGGCGAATGATACGATCACCGATCAGGAAGTACTGACATGGAAAGGCAATGACTTTATCTATGAAGAGATGGAAGGCCTTAAATTCAAGATTGGCCCGAAATCATTCTATCAGACAAATAGTGAGCAGGCTTATAATCTATATAAAATTGCACGGGATTTTGCGCAGTTGAATGGGGATGAGCTTGTGTATGACTTATACACGGGAACAGGCACAATTGCTAACTTTGTGGCACGCCAGTCTAAAAAGGTTGTTGGGATAGAGTATGTGGAAGATGCTATTGAGGATGCTAAGTTCAATTCACAGAATAATAAGATAGATAATACACTGTTCTATGCCGGGGATATGAAGGATATACTTACTCAGGACTTCATTAATGAACATGGCCGTCCGGATGTAATTATTACAGACCCTCCACGCGCAGGTATGCATGACGATGTTATCAAGTCCATACTGTTTGCCGAACCTCAGCGGATTGTGTATGTAAGCTGTAATCCTGCTACCCAGGCCCGGGATCTGTCTTTATTGGACGAAAAATATAAAGTTACGAAAGTTCAGCCGGTAGATATGTTTCCCCATACTCACCATGTAGAGAATGTGGTTCTGTTGGAGATACGGTAATCCAAGAGCGAAGTATTACTTGAAGGCAAGATATGTCCACACAGGGTAGTGATCGGAATACTTAACCTTATCTACTGTGCAATTATAGGATTCGAAGGCGCGGGAGTGTAGTATAAAGTCTATTCTCACCCAGAAATAGTTTTCGTGATAAGTAATCCCCTGTCCAAAGCCCGAATTAGCATATGAATCGACCAAATCGCCCTTCATCGTGCGATAGGCGTATGATATGGGCGTATCATTGAAGTCGCCGCATACAATAGTTGCTTTAGCATCCTGCTTATCCATAAAACTTCTGATAAGGTTTACCTGCGATTCCCGTATCTGATATGCTGCGCCCAATCTGTCCTGAAGAGTACTGGCCATTTCGTCGAACGATTCCCTGTCCCTTGTTTTCAGAAAGTCTTTATATAGCTTTTTGTCTTCTGTGGTTAGCCTGTTCGATTCCAAGTGGTTTACAACGAGAGTTACAGTACGGTGGTCTATTTCCAGTTTGTGTATAACAGAACCGTTGTATGTGCTTTGGATAGGTATCTTTATGGATTCTGTGATGGGGAACTTTGAATAGCAGGCAATGCCGTAAATATAAGACCTTTTTGTCTTTCTTGATTTCCCTAATTCAATAATAGAATGGTATGGATAGTCTTTCATTATCTCATTTAACTCCTGCACTGAAATGATGCTGCCCTTACTCTTCTTAGTTGCTACTGCAAACTCCTGGAAGCAAACAATGTCGGCATTACTCTGAGTTACATAGTCGAATATGGGGTTATTCTGAGCCTTTTCTCCTGTCAGCCAATTGAAGCCCCTGACATTATAAGTGAGGACCTTTATCTTGTTTGCGGGTATATCTTTTTCCTTGGTTTCCATATGTACGGGAAAGCAGGTAGATATAGGCTGCCAGCAGGCAAGGATTACAACCAACTGTATTAAAGCGTACTTCCACCGAAAGAAAACAGTCCAGAGAATGAGGTAAGCGATGTTGATAAACAACAGAATAGGGAATATTAACCCTAAGTAAGCAATGAAGGTTACTTTGGACGGTACTACTGACCATGCTAGTAACGACAGCAGCAATAATATGATTGCTACGATGTTAGTCGCAAAGACAGTATATTTAATCACTTTGCCGATCTTCTTCCCTAAAAGGCTACTTGTTGCTGGCATCGAATAATCGTTTTTTTTCTGCTGAACTAAGACTATTGTAGCCAGAGGCCTTGAGCTTATCCAGAATGCGGTCTATCTCTTCGGATTCGTTATATTTTCGCTGATTATATTCGTGGTCAGCCTGATTTTTGTATTTAACCTTCATCTTGGGATTTTTCTTGGACTTAGGTTTCGTTAAATTAACGATAGAATCCATTATTTTGTTTATCCAACGGGTTATATCTTTCCCTCTCAGATATTGCTTTGCATATATATATCCCATTAATGCGCCGCCGATGTGGGCTATATGGCCTCCGGGATTACTGGTACTGGTAAGGCCGATGAAATCGAGAACGAAGATTACCAAAGCTATATAGATAATTTTTATCCGTCCCAAAAAAAGGAGTCCGATTTCAGTATTAGGCCGATAAAATGCAACCGCAAATATAATTGCCATTACCGAAGCTGATGCTCCGATCATCGGGGCGTCGCTCATAAGTACAAACATTGGAATCGTGTTGAATGTCAGTACGAAAAGGGCTGCGCCGGCCAATCCTCCGAGTATATACAAGCTACCGAGACTTTTGGCATTGAAATACGAAAGAAATATCTGCCCGAACCAATACAGCATCAACATATTGAATAGTATATGGAAAAAGCCCTCATGAACAAACATATATGTTAACGGTGTCCATAAATGCGTTTTCAATAACTCCAGTTGGGCCGGTATGGCTATATAGCTGATAATGTAATCAGTGATATCTATATTGAAGAGCTTGGTGACGTTGACCGCTATCAATATCAGGAAAACACATATATTGATGACAATCAATCGTATCAATACATCTTTTCGCTTAAGTATCGGTTTTATATTATCCGAAAATATTCCCATTTGTAGTAAATCCTTTTTTACGCCAGTAAAGTAATATAATGAGACCTGTTATAAGCCCTCCGAGATGGGCAAAGTGCGCCACATTATCACCAACTCTATCCACTACGCCTAATGAAAGCTCAATAACACCATATCCGATAACAAACCACTTTGCTTTGATTGGTATCGGTGGAAACAAGAGCATAAGTTCCGCATTAGGGAATAGCATGCCGAATGCAACCAGTATTCCAAAAACAGCGCCTGATGCGCCCAGCATTGCACCATTTAGCAGCCCATTTAAATCACCATATAAAGGATTCGTATAATTTAAACCCTGTGCTATTATTGCAGCGCCTTCATTATATACAGTAGAAATGACCTCTGCCGGTAGAGTAGCTTCCAGCGATTGCAAGCGAAAATATGTAACAATCATCTGCAGCGCAGCCGCTCCTATTCCTGTAATTATGTAATATACAAAGAATTTCTTAGGCCCCCACACTGTTTCCAATACGCGCCCAAACATAAAAACTGCAAACATATTGAAGAATAAATGGCTAATGCCACCATGCATAAACATGTATGTTATAATCTGGTGAGGCATAAAAAGGGATGAGGTGACGTAATGAAGAGACAGGTAATTGTTCAGGTTCACTACATCTTTCAGCATCACAGTCGCAAAATACGCTAATACATTTATGATAAGTAGATTCCGGGTAACAACCGGAATGGAACTCATAAAGCCCGCACTATTCTGATTCATTATCTTTTCTTAAAAATTGTTTTTTCAAAGCCCAAAAGTACTTATATTTTTTCTTTTTCATTCTAAAATGATGTCTACATTTAGATATTTTGCGATTTAGCATGAGTTTTTCCGTTTTTTTTTTATGATTATTAAATAAAACACTTATATTTGAAAACTAGAAACGGAAATAGAGTAAAACGTAATTTCAGTTATATAATGTTTAATTAATCATTACAAAATTTATTATGAACAAGACAGAACTTATCAATGCTATTGCTGAAAAATCAGGCTTGAGCAAAGTAGATTCTAAAAAAGCTTTAGAAGCTTTTATCGAATCAGTAACAGGTGAAGTTAAAGCAGGTGGAAAAGTAGCCCTAGTTGGTTTCGGAACATTCTCTGTAACTCAAAAAGCTGCTAGAAAAGGTATTAATCCTAGAACTAAAGCAGTTATCAACATTCCTGCTAAGAAAACTGTTAAATTTAAAGCTGGAGCTGATTTAGCTGCATTGTAATTTAACTATTACATTTCTAAAAGATAAAGAGCAGAGAAGAAATCCTTCTCTGCTTTTTCTTTATATCCATTACCGGACCTTTTTGTAATCTGAAAAAGGTAACAAAGGTAACACTTTTTTCAGTGAACAGTTAACAGTCATCAGTTAACAACTCGTATCGTAAGATGTAAAAACTTTGCGCCTTTGCGTCTCTGCGTGAAACAAAATAAGACGCAAGCCAACCCGTAACTGCCCGCAGAGCGCAGTAACCCGTAACTCTTAAAAAAGGTAACAAAAGTAACACTTTTTCTACCTATTACTTTTTACCCTCTTTGTAGCCTCCCCTTGGGGAGGTTGGAGGGGCCAATCAATACTTCAAAGAACTCTAAGCTGGTACCCGAAAGCTACTTCTTATTCCATAGATAAAACTTCTCCGCTTTTATAAGCTTTATAGATAGTTTTTTATAATTTTGCAAACTTAATAATGAAAGTAATAAATAACTGATATATGAAGATTGAAGCCAAGTTGCAGGAAAACGTAATAAAGGGAATTGAAATCCTTTACGGACAAACGGTATCGCCCGGGCAGGCCTCATTACAAAAAACGAAAAAAGAGTTTGAAGGTCACCTTACCCTTGTAGTTTTCCCTTTTTTGAAAATGTCAAAGAAAGGACCCGAGCAAACTGCGCAGGAAATAGGGGAGTGGCTTGTTGCAAACACCTCTGAAGTAGAAAGCTTTAATGTAATAAAGGGCTTCCTTAACCTGACTATAGCCGGAGCATGTTGGTTGCAGGAACTTAATTCTGTACGTTCTGTTGAGAATTACGGGATTCATGAGGTTAAAGCAGATGCCCCGTTGGTTATGGTAGAATATTCTTCTCCAAATACAAATAAACCCTTACATTTGGGACATGTGCGTAACAATCTGCTTGGATTCGCTTTGTCCGAAGTGTTAAAAGCAAATGGCAAAAGGGTATTGAAGACCAATATCGTAAACGACCGTGGTATCCATATCTGCAAATCCATGTTGGCATGGCAGAAGTGGGGTAATGGAGAAACCCCCGAATCGAGCGGTAAAAAAGGAGACCATCTGGTAGGTGACTATTATGTATTGTTCGACAGGCATTATAAAGCCGAGTTGGCGGAGTTGCAAGAAAAAGGATTGTCGAAAGAAGAGGCCGAGGCTCAGTCCGAATTGATGGGTGCAGCCCGCGAAATGCTTCGCAAGTGGGAAGCCGGAGACGCCGATACGGTTTACTTATGGAAAATGATGAATTCATGGGTTTATGCAGGTTTTGATGAAACATATAAGAAGCTGGGAGTAGACTTTAATGAGATATATTACGAATCGGAAACTTATCTGGATGGAAAAGAGACAGTTCTCGACGGTTTAAAAAGAGGTGTCTTCTATCAGAAAGAAGATGGTTCGGTATGGGCTGATCTTACAGCCGAAGGGCTGGATCATAAATTGCTTCTGCGTAGCGATGGTACTTCGGTTTATATGACTCAGGATATAGGTACTGCGCAGCAACGGTTTAAGAAGCATCCCGAACTGAACGAGATGATTTATGTAGTGGGTAACGAGCAGAATTATCATTTTCAGGTGCTATCCATCGTTTTGGACAAGCTGGGTTACGAATTTGGTAAGGGACTTGTACATTTCTCGTATGGTATGGTGGAACTTCCCGAAGGTAAGATGAAATCGCGTGAAGGCACGGTTGTAGATGCCGATGACCTTGTCGAAGAAATGGTATCCACTGCCAAAATAACGTCCGAAGAGTTGGGTAAACTGGACGGGGCTACAGAAGATGAAGCAAACAATATTGCCCGTATCGTAGGGATGGGCGCTCTGAAATATTTTATCCTTAAAGTAGATCCGAAGAAGAACATGACCTTTAATCCGAAAGAATCTATCGACTTTAACGGAAATACAGGGCCGTTTATACAATATACCTACGCACGTATCCAATCGGTAATCCGTAAAGCCGGTGAACAGGGATTGTCTATTCCTGCATCGTTGCCTGTTGATACGGAATTGACAGCCAAAGAAGAAAACCTTATACAGTTGCTTTCCGATTATGCTTCCGTAGTGAAGCAGGCCGGAGATGAGTACAACCCTGCGTTAATCGCGAATTACATATACGATCTGGTAAAGGAATATAACCAATTCTACCACGACTATACAATACTGAAAGAAGAAAATACGGCGTTGAAGGATTTCCGCCTCGTTCTTTCGCACGAAGTGGGTAAAATAGTAAAAAGCGGTATGTCGCTGTTAGGTATAGAAGTTCCGGACAGAATGTAATATTTTATTCGGAAACAGAATCAGAATCTCTTTCAAGATCAAGGGGTTCTTCCTCTATCCCAAGCTGTTCTTTCAGCTTGGGTATATTTTTTAGCCTTGTTTCCAGTTCTGTCTTATATAGGGCTACCTGAATGGCCAGTTCCGACCGGCTCTTTTCGGGTAACATCTCAAAAGCTGTGTTTATCCATTTTACGGCATTTTCTATGTCATCGAGGGATTCATTTGCTAAAGCGATATTGGATGCCAGACGTATTTTCTTTGTGGGTTTATTATTGTCGTACAGTTTACCCCAGATATCCGCGGCTTCCGGCCACTTTCCCTGTTCTACATATTTCGCGGCTTGCTTCATCTCCGAAGAGTTGTCCGAATAATACCATCGCTGACTTGTCTTCCATGAAGGTATAAAGTTGCCGGTCATTTTATCGGCGCCTACTACCGACATTTCGGTAACAAGGCTGTTTATTTCGTCTACGTTGTTCTTTATCCGGCTCCAGTCTGTCATTTCCTGTCTGAAAAGGCTATCTATAAGTCCGATTGGGCCGGCGTATTGGGAACCATCTTTGGCGTACACTCTCATAATAACGCCTAGTTTAGAGCCAAGAATACTGTAATTACTAAAATATGCCGTGTTTTCTGTTTCCAGTTGAGCGGAAATGGCGAACAGATTGAGAGATAATAATGCATCCGCATCTTTCTCGTGGCAAATGGCTTGAACTTTCCTTACCGGCAGTAGAGTTATATCATTGTTCGATCCATCATATGTTTTATAAGGATATAGTTCTACTTTGTTGAAGTATTTTTCCTCACTCATAAACTTAGTCAGTGAGTTCAGGAATATTGTGCGTGCGCTGTCCATCGATAAGATAGACGGGCCGTTATTTGGGTTTTCGGTTTCGTCGTCATTGTCTAATGTAGGGCTGTTGTCTACAATAACTACATTCGTAACTTCCGGAGGGAAAGATATAAATGCGGGTTGCCGTATATCTATTGAAATAAAATTGGTTGTGGTACACGAACTCAATATATATATCAATATAATGGAGGTTAATATCTGTTTCATAATACGTTTCATTTGATGCTAACTCTTTATTTTCAATCTCATCGCGACAGGGCATAAATGCCGGAAGATAACAAATGACTCTTCGACCCTAAATGTACAAAATAAGCATTATATTTGTAATATAAGTAAAAGAAAATGTTTAATGCTACATTATTTAGTCATAACTAACTATTGCTGTTTCAGATACGAAAGCAGTAAATAGGTCTGTGACCTTAATTACTAAAATAAATGAATCAACTTTCCGCAAACGAAGTTTTCAGGCTGGCTGCCGATATAGTAAGCAATACTTCACAAAGTGTATTCCTTACGGGAAAAGCCGGAACAGGTAAAACTACATTTCTTCATTATATACGACAAAATGTAGATAAGAATGTCGTTGTGGCCGCCCCTACGGGTGTTGCCGCCATCAATGCAGGGGGAGTGACATTACATTCCCTGCTTCAATTGCCGTTCGAACCGTTTATTCCCAACTTTGAAGGAAAGAAGAAACTGGACTATCATTTCAAGCTGCGCAAGTCTAAAATAGAAATGTTGCGTGAACTCGATCTGCTGATTATAGATGAGGTGAGTATGTTGCGTGCCGATATGCTCGACGCCATCGATTATATGCTGCGCCGCTACAGAAACAACCAGCAGGCCTTTGGCGGGGTGCAGATCCTGTTTATCGGGGATATGTTCCAGTTGCCACCTGTCGTGCAAACTTCGGAATGGGAACTGCTGAAGCATCATTATCCATCCCCGTTCTTTTTCCATGCGCAGGTACTGGCCGATTATACACCTCTTTATATAGAGCTGAAAACGATATACAGGCAGCAGGATCAGCAATTTATCGATATACTCAACCGTATCCGTAACAATTGCGCCACATCTCAGGATTTGCAGGTGCTCAACCAGCGTTATAATCCCACATTCAGACTGCCCGAAGAAAACCGCTATATTGTTCTTTGCACACACAACTATAAGGCCGACCGTATCAATAGTGAAGAGTTATCGAGATTAGCAGGTAAAGAATATAAATTCAACGGGGACGTGAAAGGGGATTTCTCCGAAAATTCCCTTCCAACCGAAGCCAGTCTAACGCTTAAAGAAGGAGCGCAGGTCATGTTCGTGAAGAATGACGCAGGAGAAAAACGCAGGTATTATAACGGAAAACTGGCTACCATTTGCCTCTTGACGGAAGATAAGATACAGGTACGCTTCGAAAACGGGGAGGAAATGGAATTGGAAAGTGAAACATGGCGTAATGTCCGTTACAAACTGAACGAGGAATCCGGAGAAATAGAAGAGGAGGAACTGGGATCATTCACTCAATACCCGATACGCCTTGCATGGGCAATCACTATCCACAAAAGTCAGGGGCTTACATTCGACCGGGTGGTGATAGATGCGGGACAGGCTTTTGCCGCGGGTCAGGTATATGTGGCGCTTAGCCGTTGTACTTCCTTGGAGGGGATTGTATTGTTTTCGCGTATCACGGCGCAAAGCATAAGCACCGACCAGTTTGCTTTGGAGTTCGCGGATAAAGAGCAAAGTCCGGAATATCTCCGTCAGATATTAATCCGGGAAAAACCTCGTTATTGTGCCGGACAGATAAAGAAATATTTCGACTGGACACCATTTATCCGTAGCTTGCATTCTTTGTATGACCTTGCGACAGAAAAGAAAATTCCCAGGCAGGAAGAAACGCAGGCGATGATTGCCAGATTGTGCAGCAGAGCTGTGGAGCAGCAGGAGATAGCCCTGAATTTTACGAAGGAACTGAACCGGATACTGTCGGCACCGAATCCAGATATTAACCATCTCCGGGAACGTGTACAGAAAGGAATCCTGTATTTCCATAAAGATGTGCAGCAATATATAATACTGCCTGTGGAAGAGCATCTGAACAGTCTTAAAAATGCGTCGAAAGTAAAACAATATCTGAAGAAAGCTAAAGAGATACATGTTACTTTACTTCGTTTACTCGAACGCTTGGAGTTTGTCCGCTATGGTGACGTCAATCTTACTGAAGGGCTATCTTTTAATAAGATAACATTGCCTGAAGAAGAAATTACAGAAACAAAACCGGAGAAAAAGGAACGGCCGCAGAAAGGTGATTCGCAACGCCTGACTCTATCTCTCTTCAACGACGGGAAGTCGGTGAAAGAGATTTCCAAGGAACGTAATCTGGCTGTGACAACAATCGAAGGTCATCTGGCCGGTTTCGTACTTACAGGAGAGCTGGCTGTTGGGCGTCTGGTTGATGAAACCAGAATGGAATATATGCTTCCTATATTGAGAGAGACGGCACCTCAGACTCCGTTGTCCGAGATAAAGGAGAGATTGTCCAAAGAATGCTCTTATCTTGATATTAAGGCGGTGATGAATTATATTAGATATACAGAGGGCACGGTCGGTTAGGATTAATTATCTTTTTCTTTGCTCTACGCCGACTTCACCGGATTGGTTGCCCCGCCTTTGAAATAAAGGCCGTTTTCGCAAGGCGACGATTTAATTACGGAATCTTTTGTCATGTACTATGATATTCTCCTCAAAAAACAGTGATAATTAACTATTGACTGCTTTATTTTTTTTATTTCTCTTTGTAGGCGTCTGTTTAAATTTTAACTGAATGTTTTATTATGACTTTCTTTTCGTTCATTTTCAGTCTCTTTTTGGCCGGTTTCTCTGTTCACTCAATTCAAATAACCCGTTATTATCATTCTGCGAACAGAGAAAACATCTCAAAAATAACTCTAAAAATTGGAACGGATAAAATTTAAACAGGCTCTACAAAATTGCACATTATACTTGCATAGTATATTATAATACAAAATAGGCTTTTTTCTTTTTCCGGCATATGATAACACCAGAAATATATAATAATTATACAACTTTTTCCCTCATTTTTTTCTCTGAAAATTTGATGGTTAGCTGTATTTTACTAGAGAGAGAGAGAGAGAGAGAGAGAGAGAGAGAGAGAGAGAGAGAGAGCATACGGACATTACACCAATCCCCGAAACACAAATCCTTTGCGCACACGCGCGTAATATATTTTCCGGTAACATACGAATATCCTGCTGTCACCGGTATCCGGGAGGATGATACTATTTCGGCAGGATGTTTCCAACTTTACACACAAATTTTGGCTGTGCGGCTATAAATATGCCGCACAGCTTTTTTTATTCACAAACGATAAATCTTAAAACACTACACTAAGTATGAAACAAAAACAAAACAAACTGAAACTAACAATTATCCTAATCCTGCTGACTGCATGTATCGGCACTACTTACGCGCAAGTCACGATAGGCTCGGGTCTCGAGCCGGTTCAGGGCGCCTTGCTCGACCTCAAAGAGAAGGATGACCCTTCGGGAGGCGTCACATCTGAAAAGGGGTTGAACCTTTCACGGGTCAGGCTCACCGACCGGAACAACCTTTACCCCATGTTTGAGACTGCTCCCGGATCGGGTATAGCAAACAGCGATTACAATGCTTCGGATAAAAAGGCAGCCCAGGATGCCATACATACCGGGTTGACCGTGTATAACGTCAATGAAGCGAACGGCTTTGTCAAGTGCGTCTATGTATGGGTGGGGAATAAGTGGGTCAGCCTGTGTGACGGTAATACTTCTACCGTCTGTCCGCTGGAGTTGAAAAGCGCGGCCTCGGGAGGTCAGGATAAATACACAGAAACCGTCGAGGCTACAACGAATCAATCGACTACGGCAACATACGCCATCAAAGGGCAATGTTGTACTACAAGTGGCAACTACACATATACGATTCTCTCCGGCACAGGTTTAACCTCCTCGGGCACTGATGTGGAAGTGTCGCCGCAAAATACTTCGGGAGTGTTTTCCGTTACGTTCAGGACTGCGAATCCGGGTGCCGCGCCGCGTGTAACACTGGTTAAGGTAGCCGATCCCTGCGGCAATACGGCTTATTTTACTGCCGTGCAGAAAGGAACTTCTACATCTGCCAATTGCCCTTTAACCCTGGATAATTATACGGAGACTGTTGCGTCAACGGCGCTGGCTCATAGCACTATAACCGCAACAAAAGGTTCGTGCTGTTCAGGCGCCAACTACACTTATACGAAAATATCGGGAGACGGAACTCTGTCCGTTACCACGAATACCAGCGGCGAGTTTACCGTAACGTACAACGCGGCCAATACAAGCGCGGCTCCCCGCGTGACGGTGGTAAAAGTAACCGACGACTGCGGTAATGCCGCTTATTTTGCAGCCGTACAGCAAGGACCCGTTACCGCTACCGCTTCGACGGCTTGTTCCATGACATTTAACGGTACGTCACCCGCAAACGATTCATACGCTGACAAGCCGTATGCAATATTCGACCCGGAAGCGTATGTTTCATTAAATAACGCAAATATTGTAACAGCCGTAAGCAGTTGTTGCTCCGCAGACCCGGCAACGCCATTTTCAATGAGCATAACCGGTGGAAACTTCGACAACAGTGGCAACGTTCATCTCGACTTCATGACCACTCCTAATGAAAATACCCGTAAAAATACGGGGACATTCCGTCTCCAGTGGAAAACGCCAAATCCGAATATAGACCCACGCGTGGCTGTGGTAAAAGTAACGGATGATTGCGGAAACTCTGGTTATTTTACAGTCATACAGAGAGGTAAGGATTCGACAGGCGCCCTGACATTCAAGGGTACTGCGCCGTCGCCCGAAGGCAATAATTATGCCGACAAACCGTATTGGATATCCGATGCCGGTGGCGCTACGCTGGCTAATGCAAATATAGTGACGGCTATAAGTGAAAAATGCCCGTCGGACGAAAACCCATTCAGATCAATAAGTATAATAGGCGGAAACTTCGACAACAGTGGCAACGCTTTTCTGGATTTCACCACCACACCTAATGAAAATGCCCGTAATAATACGGGGACATTCCGTCTACAGTGGAAAACGCCAAATACGTCTTCAGACCCGCGCGTAGCTGTGGTAAAAATAGTGGATGACTGCGACAACATCGGTTACTTTACCGCCGTGCAGAAAGGACAGGCCTCTTCGGGTTCGACAGACAAGTGCCATATGACATTTTCCGGCGGCAATGCATACAGGGACGTGGCGGCAGCCGGAGAAAACAATATTGAGATAACAGCGTCAAGTACATGTTGCACTATCTCCGGCAACTGGAGTTTCACATCCGGCGACCCAGGCGTGATCGGTAGCGGAACTGTTTCAGGCAACGGAACGGCTACCTACCGTGTAAACGTTCCGGCGAACACCTCTGCCGACCCGCGTACGATCCTCCTGACAATCAAAGACCCTTGCGATAATTACGGCTACTACGTCATCATACAGAAAGGCGCGGTATGCCCGGTAACATTTTCCAATAGCAGGCCGTATGCGATAATTGCGTCAACTGCAACCTCCGCCACAACAGGCGTATCGTCCTGTTGCACGATAGCCAATAAGACGAATCTTCCCGTTTCACTTCTCCCTGCCGGCAACTATGCTTCCGCTTCGGTCAGCAACGGTACGCTTACCGTTACCTTTACCGCAAATACGTCTGAAACCGACGACCGTACGGCTGTGGTAACAGTCACCGATGCATGCGGCAACACAGGGTATTTTACGGTAGTGCAAAAAGCAAAAGCCGCCTCTTCGGCTGCTTCCGCCTGCAATATAACCGTCACTGGTACGTCTGGCCTGCCATATGTGATTCTCAATCCGGCCGAAACAGCTATTACCGGTAATATAACAGCCGCTTACAGTCCGGTGAATTGTTGTACCCAATCGGGTAGCTGGACATTCTCCGGCACCTCCGGTATCCTCAGGGGACTTCCGCAGTCGTCATCTACCGGCTCGATCACCGGCGTATCGTTCGACGGGAGCAATACGGGGCAGAGCGATCGCGTAGCCGTGATAAAGGCTGTCGACCCTTGCGGCAATGAAGGCTACTTCGTAGCTATCCAGAAAGGGACACCCCCACTCTGCGAGATAACAGCCACCGAGCGGGTGAAAGTTGTTGCCTCATCAGCGACATCGGCATCTTTTACGAATCTCTCTTCCTCCTCTTGCTGTACGAATCAAACATTCAGTATTGACGGAACAGTAACGGGCGGTTCGGCCACTATTAGCGGCACTACGCTTAACGTTACCTTTGCCGCGAATACATCTGAAACCGACGACCGTATAGTAGTGGTAAGGGTAAAGGACGGCTGCGGCAATGCAGGAACTTTTACAGTAGTGCAGAAAGCGAAGGCTGCCGTAAACGGGATGGGCTCTGTTGGTCAGTTTATTCCCGGCCGCGCCGTGAGGGGCATAGACGGTTGGGCGGCTGTCTTGAACCAATCCTTCCCCGCTGGCAAGTATCGCGTGTACGGCTGGCTTTCAAAAGAATCCACATGGCCAGCTCGCGTCTGGTACAGCGTGAATGGACGCGCAAACAACTCTGTTAGTAGAACACTGGTTGATTACGGAAGCCTGAACGATGGTTCTATATCTGCTTCTAATCTTACGACAGACGGTGAACGTGTGGCCATGATGGCCCTGATGTCACCCGCTTTTGCCAAAAGACAGAGCCAAGTTTGGTATAATTGGTGCGTTTTCGAGATAGTGATACCTGAGGCATGGACTCCGATTGGCTCTGATCCTTATGGCGATCAAGGGGACACCGGAATACCAAGTGTTGCTTTTGACGGACTAGCTTATATACTAGGGTATGTGCGGATGCAGTGAGACTCGTGCTCGCGCAGACGTCCTGTGCTTGTTGCAAAAGATGTCCGCGTGAGCGGTGTTTTTTTTCAACACACAGGAGGCAACCCTTGCTATAAAGGAAAAAAGTTTCCCTTGTAAATAATAACATTCGATTCATTATTTATTGTATTAAGTTTATTGTAAGCCTGTGGGTCGTGATGATCCGCAGGTTTTTGCTTATCAGGCTCCTGCTCGCGTAGACGTCCCGTCTGTGTGTTGCGAAGCAAAAAGTTTGCTCTATGAGCAAGACACGGACAAGATGTCCGCGCGAGCGGCGCTCTATTGAGTAAGAGACGGATTATAAGTTCGCGCTGGCAAAGGAAAAGCTACCATGTACGAAAACATTAAAATGATTATCAAAAGCTCCTGCTTATTCTCCTATTCTCTATCCTGTACTCATTATTATATTTATAAAGCTAAACTTTACTTTTAACTATAACGCAGGCAGAGCCTACGCCAAAGGGGACACACAATGGGCAATAAATATTTTGTGTTTCTTTTCAAAAAATATTTCATATTTTCCAAAAATTCAGAATTTCTACAAAATTGACCCATATACTTGCACCGCGAAATAATAGAAAAACCGGATTATCCGGATATGAGAAGTATTATGGCTATTAAATATATGAAGTTGATTTCTTTTTTTTCGGTAACAGATAACGCCGGAAGGAGAGAGTATTACGTCCGTTTTTTTTCGTTTTTTTCTTCTGAAAGTTTGTCGGTTGGCCCCGTTTTATTAGAGAGAGCTAATTCACAGGACACGAAATCCTTTGCGCGTATAAGCGTATAAATTTATACAAATGATTATGCTCGAAGTAAATCTATTCTTTGTAGAGGTGTACTGATAGGTCTTTTAGAATGAACTAACTTTTATTTTTTTACATAAGATGCTTAAGACAGTAAAGAAATTTTTAGGGATGAGGAAATGCTTCCTGCTCACTGTTCCTGCCTATTATCCCGTCTGGCACAGCCGATACGGGGAAGATACTCAACTTGTTACACGGCTGTCGCGGAGCAGGGATGCGAAGATACACGCCATAAAATTCAATATCGGTTATTGGCGCGACGCGGCCTGCAAGTTTAGCACGGGAAAGTACGACCTGCTTATCTGTTATAAGGGCGATGATCCGGAAGAGAGGAAGTTTTATCCGTTGAAACATGCCTGTTACCTGCATATCCAGGTTGGGCGTTTTCCCATCGAAGGAAAGGATCATATCCTGATAGACGGGTGGGAAGTGGCGGTAGATAAGGTTGCCCGTAACGAGGGATACAGCGTGGATGATTTTCTGGAATTGAGAAAGCATGTAGGCTCGCGGGAGTTCTGTATCGTCCATTTTACGGAGTTCAGGTACTGAAAGCGTTGTCGGTTGCGTGATGTTCAAAAAATATCGGTCGGTTTTTCAGACGCTTGTGTATGTTATCCCGTATTCATTATGTGCATCATCTACCGGAGCGCGAATAAGATAAACTATTATCCGGAAAAATGACGGAAATAGAAAAATTTAGGTAAAGTCAGTTATATAATCCGTGAAATGAATGCCAAAAGCATTCGTAATACTTCACTATTGGAAATCTGTGGGTCGGGATGATCCGCAGATTTTTTTATGGGGCACATTGCTTTTTTCTGTGAGTCGCGAAATATTTTTCTTAAAGTTTATCTATATTATAAAGCTATAAGTTTTTTATATTTTTTTGTCATGTACTATGCAAAATAATATAAGCTGATTTTCATCTTATACTTAACAGTGAAAATCCCAGTAAAAAAAATAATCTTTTCAAATCCTTGTTCTTGAAAATAAGGTTTGAAAAGATTATTATGCCGGGAATCAACTTTTTTGTTGATTATTTAATCACGATTAATATCTGTAATGTTCCGGTTTGAACGGACCTTCCACCGGTACTCCCAGATAATCGGCTTGCTCTTGTGATAATTTAGTGAGCTTTACGCCAATTTGCTCAAGATGCAAGCGGGCAACTTCTTCATCCAGATGTTTTGGTAAGCGGTATACGTTCACTTCATAATCGTTCAGCCAAAGTTCTATCTGAGCCAGAGTCTGGTTTGTAAATGAATTACTCATCACAAACGACGGGTGTCCGGTAGCACATCCCAGATTTACCAAACGGCCTTCTGCCAGCAGGAAGATTGAATGTCCGTCAGGGAAGACGTATTTATCAACTTGAGGCTTAATATTGATATGTTTGATATTAGGGAAATTAACCAGCTTTTCTACTTGTATTTCATTGTCGAAGTGACCGATATTGCAGACAATAGCCTGGTCTTTCATGCGTGCCATGTGCTCGATAGTAATAATATCCTTATTCCCTGTTGTAGTAACAAAGATATTGCCTTCTTTTACGGCATCTTCCATAGTTGTCACTTCGAACCCTTCCATTGCTGCCTGTAATGCGCAGATTGGATCTATTTCGGTGACGATCACACGTGCTCCGTATGAACGCATAGAGTGTGCACAGCCTTTGCCTACATCACCATATCCTGCTACTACAGCGACTTTTCCTGCTATCATTACATCGGTAGCGCGTTTGATCCCATCGGCGAGAGATTCGCGGCAACCATACAGGTTATCGAATTTCGATTTGGTTACCGAATCGTTCACATTGATGGCAGGGATTAGCAGTTCACCCCGTTCCATCATCTGATACAGACGGTGAACGCCTGTTGTAGTTTCTTCCGAAACTCCTTTCCATTCGGCAACCGTGCGATGCCAGCGGTTGTTGTCTTCCTTCAATATGCGGGATAAGGTATCTAAAATAACCTGTTCTTCGTGGTTGGAGCCTTTACGGTTTATGGTTTCTGAATTTTCTTCAGCTTTATATCCCCAGTGGATAAGTAATGTTGCATCACCACCATCATCTACAATCAGATTTGGCCCTTTCCCTTCGGGAAAAGCAAGAGCTTGCTCTGTACACCACCAGTACTCTTCGAGTGTTTCGCCTTTCCACGCGAATACAGGTATGCCTGCGGCAGCTATCGCGGCAGCGGCATGATCCTGAGTAGAGAATATATTACAGCTGCACCAGCGTATGTCAGCTCCCAATTCCTTTAGGGTTTCGATAAGTACAGCAGTCTGGATGGTCATATGGAGTGAACCCATAATGCGTGCTCCTTTTAGGGGCTTTGTTGCACCATATTTTTTACGAAGCGCCATTAGTCCGGGCATTTCGTGTTCTGCTATTTCGATTTCTTTTCTTCCAAAGTCGGCAAGACTAATGTCTGCTACCAGATATGGTAAACCGGGTAAAAGTTGTTTTGACATGTATCTATTTTATTTTAAATATATTTTTCTCCATATTTCAGTTTAACGTCAGCAACAAATTGTTTGATGCGTTGCTCCTCTTCTTTCTTGCAGATAAGAAGGACGCCGTCGGCTTCGGCCACTATATAGCCCTCTAATCCTTGCACAACGGCTAATTTTCCGGACGGGAGGGTAACTACATTCTCGGAACTGTCGAAAAATAGGGTTTCGGCAATTAATGTGGCGTTGGCATTTTCGTCTTTATCTGATATTTCATACAAAGACCCCCATGTTCCCAGGTCTGACCATCCGAAATCTGCTGCCTGTACATATACATTGGCAGCTTTTTCCATCACTCCATAGTCTATGGATATATTGGGGCAGAATGGGAAATTTTCATCAATAAATGCTTTTTCTTTGTCGGTTCCGAATACATCTAATCCCAGGTCGAAACGATTTGTTATTTCAGGCAGATATTGATGGAATGCATCAAGAATTGTACGGTTGTTCCAGATAAAAATACCGGAGTTCCATAGGAATTCTCCACTTTCGTAGAATACTTTAGCCAATTCGAGATTTGGTTTCTCTGTAAATACTTTTACTTTAGTTACCCCATCTAATTGTTCTTCACTCATTTGTATGTATCCATATCCTGTTTCGGGACGGCTTGGGCGAATGCCAAGAGTCAGAAGAGTATTATGTTTTTCAACAAAGGTGAATGCTTTTTGAATAATTGCAAGGAACTCATCTTCTTTGAGTATCAGATGATCGGAAGGGGCAACAACTATATTTGCATCAGGATTAAAAGAATTTATATGATAGGTGGCAAAAGCAATGCAGGGTGCAGTGTTTCGGCGCATAGGCTCTAGCAGAACCTGACTTTGATTCAGTTCAGGGAGTTCATCCATAACCATCTGGGCGTACTCATTATTTGTGACGATGTATATATTTTCAAGGGGGAGTATTTTCTTGAACCTATCTACGGTCATTTGTAAGAGAGAACGGCCTGTGCCAAAGAAATCCAGAAATTGTTTCGGACGGGCCTCTCTACTAAAAGGCCAGAAGCGGCTGCCTATACCGCCACTCATTATTACACAATAGTTGTTCTTATTATCCATACTGATTATAATTTATGCAAAGTTACATTATACGAATGTACAAACAAAACAAAAGAGAACAATAGCATTGAGAAAAATATACAACTCTTTTATAAAAAAGTTAAGAAAGGGTATTTGATATATGAAAATATTGTTTACTTTTGCACCTCACAAGCCCAGATGGCGGAATTGGTAGACGCGCTGGTCTCAAACACCAGTGGATTCACTTCCATGCCGGTTCGATCCCGGCTCTGGGTACAAATATCAAACGCTAAATTATTTATATATAAATATTTAGCGTTTTTGTTTTGACGTACGTGTCCGCAAATTGCTAATTAGTCAAACTTAATTCAAAAAAGTTATAGATTCCCCTGAGAATTACTTCATATTGTACTATAATAAAATATCACAATTAATTGTTACCCTTTATATAAGAGGGACTCTTTGGCTTTATATCCTTATTATTTTTATATATAGCGGAAAATTTTTGCGATAATATAATTTTATTTAAAATATTTCACATTATATAACAATAGTTAAAAAATAAACAATTATATTCATACTTTAAATCTTAAAACCTTAAGTAGTATGAACAAGACGATATTGTTGATTTTGGTATATTTATTTTGTGTTGTTCATGTATCTTCCCAAAATCCTTTAAAATTTGATCCGAACCTTATCTTGGAAAATAGTCGTTCTTTAGTGCTACCACCAAAGGCAAGCTCTACTGTATATGGTCAAGTAGCTTATTCAGTTCGTAAGGAAATTACAACCTCAACAGAAAAGGATATATATAAAATAGAATTTGACTTGGTTTCTAATGAAAAAGGAAAGAAGCCATTTACAAATATGGTTGTAGGGAAAAGCCCGCATGGAGATTCTTGGTCTTTCAGGATACAGCACAATGAGTTTCATATAACTTCCAATACAGATGAGTCATTGCACTATATGAAAGTTTTTACAGTGGATCGGCCGAATGGATATGGATTTGGTCTATCTCAGAGATTTATTGCAGAGACTTATGATGGTTCTGTTGGTTGCCAAATCTCAAATTTGATAGTTACATATTATGAAGATCAGAATACAGAAGGGAATTTAATCGTAAATAAAAATTTAGGAGTTAATGGTAAGATAGGCATTGGTGTTTCTTTTCCAAAATCAGAACTTGACATTAATGGTACTATTCGGGCAAAGGAAGTAAAAATAGAAGCTACAGGGTGGTCGGATTTTGTTTTTGCAAAAGATTATAAACTCCCTGCACTTTCAGATGTCGAAACTCATATCAAAGAGTATCGGCATCTTCCTGATATGCCATCGGAATCGGATGTATTGGAAAATGGTATTAGTATGGGGGAAATGCAGGCTAAGTTATTGCAGAAAATAGAGGAGCTGACATTGTATGTGATAGAACTAGAGAAAGAAATAAAATCATTGAAGAGTAACCAATAATTCAAAAAATATGAGGAAGATTTTTTTGCTAATTTCTATATCGATAACTTTCAGTGTATTAGCTCAGGATAAGTGCGTGTTTTATCAAGATAAGGTGTATGGGGATGTTTTATTAAGAAACTCAGACAGAGGAACAGGTGGGCGAGTATTGGTGCCTACTGTAGGCAATTCAGTAACAATAAATTTTGCGAATGACTTCTCTGGAGGAGTTGTTTTTGGAGGTTGGGGGAATAGATTGGATGCTTTAGCGTATTTTGATATTAATGAATCTGCTCCTATTGTCTTCAACAAGAAAATGAAATCATCATCAATCTATTCTATTGGTAACATTGGAATTGGAATTGAAAATCCTAAAGAGCGCCTGGAAGTCAACGGCACTATACGTTCCAAAGAAGTGAAGATAGAAGCTACAGGATGGGCGGACTTTGTGTTCAACAAGAATTATAAACTACCAACACTGCAAGCTGTAGAACAACACATCAAAGACAAAGGGCATTTGCCCGATATTCCATCAGAGAATGAAATTCTGGAAAATGGCATCAGTGTAGGAGAAATACAAGCTAAACTTTTACAGAAGATCGAAGAACTGACTCTATATATGATAGAACAAGATAGACAGAACAAAGAACTAAAGGAAAGATTAAGTATTCAGGAAACAGAGTTAAACAATTTGAAAAAGACATTAAAATAATATATTACTATGAAAAATAATATAATACTGATTATCCTATTTATATTATCTGTTGCAACATATGCACAAGACCAGACGGTTACAGGTAATCTGCGGGTTAATCATAGTATAGTAACAAAAGCCGATATATATGTAGGAGAGTTTGAAGTCCCCGGTAAAATGGGTTTAGGCTCTAAGTTATATTTTGGAGGAAATGACTTTAATACTGATTTTAT
Organism: Dysgonomonas sp. UBA7710; assembly: GCF_002482385.1. Taxonomy (GTDB): domain Bacteria; phylum Bacteroidota; class Bacteroidia; order Bacteroidales; family Dysgonomonadaceae; genus Dysgonomonas. The sequence goes on from NZ_DLFW01000045.1 coordinate 22,156, forward strand.
TTGGTTGGCAAAATTCGTGAGTGAGGATAAAGCACGCACAGAACTTAGAGTAAATATTGGAGATGATTCTGGTATATCCGACAGATTCGTTGTTGGTAATATAAAATGGGATTCAAACAATACATGGAAAGACTGGTTCGTTGTGACTGAATTTGGTGTTGGTATAAAAACATCTAATCCCAGTTGCGCCCTCGATGTCAATGGTACTATCCGTTCTAAAGAAGTGAAGATAGAAGCCTCTGGCTGGTCTGATTTCGTTTTCGATAAGAATTATGATTTACCGAAACTTTCGGATGTAGAAAAACATATAAACGAGAAACAGCACCTGCCCGGTATTCCATCGGAAAAAGAAATTCTGGAAAATGGCATCAGTGTAGGAGAAATGCAAGCTAAGCTTTTACAAAAGATCGAAGAGTTGACTTTATATGTCATCGAACAGGATAAAAAGATAAAAATTCTACAAAAAGAAAACATTTCAATAAAAAACGAATTAGTTAACCTTAAAAAATGAGTGATATTATAGTAAAGATACATATTGTTTTAGAACTTTATTTCCGGCAATGAATTGAAATAGTCACGATTTAATCTGACAGTTACTAATAAAAACAGTAACATTATAAAAAGATTAAATAATGACTACTTCACAAAAAATCATTAAGAACAAATTAGGCGTTTTAGGATTAGCTCAACAATTAGGCAATGCATCCAGGGCTTGTAAGATTATGGACTATAGTCGGGATAGTTTCTATCGCTTTAAAGAGCTATATGAACAAGGCGGAGAATTAGCATTACAAGAAATATCTCGCGGTAAATCTGTTCTTAAAAATCGTATTGACACAGCTATTGAAGAACAGGTGGTAGTCTTAGCTATCGACAACCCCGCTTTAGGACAAGTAAGAGTTAGTAACGAACTAAAGAAAAAGGGTGGGCTGCCTCAGCAGGTGGTGTTCGTAGTATTTGGCTCAGACACAACTTACAAACCTTCCAATTACGTTTAAAAGCATTGGAAGCGAAAGTAGCTCAAGAAGGATATATATTGACTGGATCACAGCTTATAGTCTTAGAAAAAGCTAAAGAAGAAAAGGTTGCTCATGGGGAAATAGAAACTTATCATCCATGCTATTTGGGGGCACAGGATACCTATTATGTTGGGGACATCAAAGGTGTTGGACATATTTATCAGCAAACCTTTATTGATACCTATTCTAAATTCGCATTTACTAAGCTTTACGACAGGAAGAATGCTTTGGTGGCTGCTGATATGCTGAATGACCAAGTTGTTTCATTCTTTGACGAACATGAACTAAGATGCTATAGAAGTAGTTCTTTATATATACCTAATCCCGACATCTATAGCACACTGCCTATAGCTGATTGGTTTACAGAATAATATAATCCTTCAACTTGATACGAAGTATTTTTAAAGATTTTGTTATGCGATATTCCACCGTTTTTATAGATATTCCGAGGTTTGCAGCGATTTCTGCATTCGTATTTTCTCCAAACCTGCTCATTTCAAAAACTTCTTTGTATTTTTCAGGCAATTCTTTAATAGCGGACTGTATTCTGATTGCCAGTTCTTCTACCATGTAATAATCGGGGTCTTCGAATTGCTCTTTTATTTTTTCATATAATATCGTATGTACTTTTTTTCTGTATTGTTGACTCCTGATTGCATTAAAAGTACGGTTTCTGGCAGCAACGAACAGATACGATTTCAGGGACGTTTCGACAGCCAGATATTTCCTCTTCTCCCATATATGCAACATGAGATCCTGAACTAATTCTTCAGCCTCAACGTCAGAAATAAATTGTGAGACATATTCGCAAAGAGGCGAGTAGAACTTAACAAACATTTCTTTGTAAGCCCTAGTATCCCCTTCTTGAATCCCGTTTAGAAGCAATTGTTCATCCATAATATTTAAGGTACAGACAAAGATAATTTTTTCATCAATAATAAGCATTAATAATGAGCATATAAAACTTTCAAGAAAAGTAGGGCCATTAAAATTAATAAAAAACTTGACTTGTAGTTTAGGGTGGTGCACAATATATGTGTCGTATATATAAAAAGCAAATTAAACCTATAGTAAATAGGCTTATATTAAAAAATGGAATTAGAGGAAAAATCACATATTGAAATGCCAGATGAGTCGTTGCTCCTTAGATATATTACCGGAGAAGTAACGCAAGAGGAGAAGTTATTGGTCAAAGAATGGAGCAGGAAAGATACCGGAAATGAAGAACTCCTTATTCAGCTGGCCCGTATATATTATGCTCAAAAGACACAGCAACGGATTAAAAACCGTGATACCGAAGCCGCATTTCGAATAGTAAATAATAAAATTAAGAAAAAAGTAAGGCGTGTATTTCTCCAGCGGGTTGCTGTAGCAGCATCTTTCATTATCGGAGTTCTTGGTATAGGTTCTTTCTTCTTTCAATATTCGGGCTTGCAGGAGAGCTTCCTTCCATCCATGATTACAGTAGAATCGAATGACAATTCCCGCACCCGTCTGGTGCTTCCCGATGGAACGGAAGTCTGTCTTAATTCAGGAAGCAGCATCACATATCCGTCCCATTATACCGACAGTGAACGCAATGTTACTCTCACGGGTGAAGCATATTTTAAAGTGACTCATAATGAAGAGATACCTTTTGTAGTGAGCACCCTGGATAAGAAGTATCAGATTAAGGTGCTCGGAACAGAATTCAATATGCAGGCCTATAGGGACGACAACGTTATTCAGACAACGCTTATAGCCGGTAGTGTTCAGGTCGATATTCAGGGAAAGGATACGAAGACGGTCTTGTCGCCTTCACAAAAAGCAATCTATTCTGTACAGGATAACGAATTGCAGGTCGTAACTGCCAATACGGATAGAGAGACAGACTGGATGTATAGCCGTCTGGTATTCAAGAAAACACCTATGCCGGAGGTACTGGCGCGATTGTCCCGTTTCTATAATGTGGAGTTCGATGTGAGAAATAAAATCATAAATACTTATACATTCACCGGAACCTTCGAAGACAAACCATTGTATCAGGTGCTGGATTATATGAGAATATCATCGCAGATAGATTATAATATAACTTACCAGAAAGATGAAAAAGGTACCAAATCTGTCGTGGTATTAAGACGATAGAACGAAAGGAAAACAACTCGAATATATATTGAAAACCAACTAACCTTAAAAATTTAACAGCCTATGAAAAAATAACCGGAAGAAATCTAATAAAAAAACACGGAAACATGTTACCAGCATATTTCCGCGCTAAAAAACAAATTCGAAAAACAATTTATTTTTTACTTAAAGCATAACAAAAATATGAGAAAAATCCATCATCTCCAACAAACTTGGGGATATTGTAACCGTTTCCTCAAGTTACACCAAATTCCTCTTACTATGAAATTATCGTTGGCATTACTTATTTTGTCAATTAATGTCTCTTTTGCAGCTCATTCGTATGCTCAACAAGTAACATTATCACTTGACATCCAAAACAAGAAAGTAGTTGATGTTTTGGACGAAATCGAAAAACAATCGGAATTTCGCTTTTACTACAATAATAAACTGGTCGATGTAGAGCGTACGGTATCTGTAAAAGTGAAAAAGAAAGCCGTGTTTTCTATTCTGGACGAATTGTTTTCAAATTACAATGTAGAATACAAAGTAATTGATAAAGATGTTATTCTTACTGAAAAAAACAGGGGAGAAAATAAGACCCGCGAAGCCCATCAGCAGCAAATGAATATAATGGGTGTAGTGACAGATGCAAACGGGGAAGTATTACCCGGGGTAAGTGTTGTCCTGAAAAATACTACATTAGGTACAATCACCGATACAGATGGCAAGTATTCCATAAATGTTCCCGACGGAAATGCTGTTCTGATTTATTCGATGATAGGTTTTCTGAAACATGAAGAGCCTGTGGGCAATAGAAGATCTATAAATATATCACTGAAAGAAGAAGTTCGCGAAATGGATGAAGTAGTTGTGATTGGTTACGGTACTGTAAAAAGAGCCAATCTGGGAGGAGCTGTCGCAACAGCCGACTCGAAAGTATTCCAGTCCCGTCCTGTACAAAATGCAGCCTCTGCGCTTCAGGGTGAGGTTCCGGGCCTTACCGTGATACGTACAAGCGGAGCCCCAGGTAGCAGTCCGGTTTTGCGTGTACGTGATATATCTTCAACCAATGGCGGTTCTCCGTTAATTTTAATTGATGGAGCAGAAGGTGATCTGAGTACGATAAATCCTGCCGATATTGAGAACATATCTGTTCTGAAAGACGGGACAGCAGCTATCTACGGGGCGCGTGCTGCCGACGGGGTGGTTCTGATTACCACGAAAGGAGCAAATAGGAATCAAAAGCTGAAAGTAACCCTCGATGCATACTATTCGATAAAAAAACCTGCATTGTTGAAAAAATCTGCCAATCTTTATCAACATGCTGCTATGGCTCTTGAAATCACAGACGGCAGCTTTCCGATAGAATATACACAGGACGAATTGCAACTCATTCTTGAGGGCAGCGATAAAGTCATACCATCCGGAACCACATGGGGACGCTGGGGCAATGCATATCCCAAATTTTATAAAGACCAGAATTGGAATGAACATATTATAGGAAATGGCAATATTCAGAATTATAATGTCAGCTTTTCCGGAGGGGGAGATAAATATACCTATCTCATTTCTTTGGGTTACCAGAAAGAAGAGGGATTACCTAAATTCGGAATAGATTCGGACAAGCGTTATTTTGTGCGTGCAAAATCCAATATAGAAATAATAAAAAACCTGAATTACGACCTTAATATATCCTATGAGGCTAGCGACAGGGACTATTCTTCCGGCATTAGCCAGGGACAGAATATATGGGAATTGATATACAAAACCCGCAGCTGGGCACCTGTATATAATCCGGCAGGAAACTTCTATACTTTCGAAGGTTTTGATAATCCGGCACAAGTATTGGAAGATGGAGGAGAGTCTCGGCGAACAACCGGAAATTTTACTTTCAACAACCAATTGCGTTGGCAGGTCATAGACGGGCTAAACCTTATAGGCCGGGCTATAGTTCGCAAGAGCGATGCCGATGAGTATATAGTCCAGAAGATGCTTTACAGCTACAATTGGGAAAATGTAAATCATAGGACAGCAAGAAAACCCAATAGCGCCGAGCGTAATTATGCCAAAACGCTGTCTAAAAACTTTACGTTATATGGAGAGTACAAAAAGATATTTGCTGAAAAACATGATATAGGTATAATGTTCGGAGGGTCTCATGAATCCGCCGACTATGACAAATTCTGGGCAAAGCGTATCAATTTCGATCAGCAGGAACAGATGCCTGTCAGCATGGGGAGCCCCGAAGACCAGGATGCAGCCAGTGATGGTAACGCATGGACCATCAACTCTTTCTTCTCGAGGCTTAATTATGGATTCGCCAATAAGTATTTTATCGAAGGTACATTACGCGGCGACGGTTGTTCCCGGTTTGCCCCGGGTGAACGTTGGGGATATTTCCCGGGCGTAAATGCAACATGGCGTATAGGCGAGGAATCATTTATAAAGCCACTGAATATCTTCGACGACCTCAAATTCAGGGCTTCTTATGGAGAAATGGGAAATCAGTCTAATATAGGCCCTTATGATTTCATTGAACTAATTAATATCAGCAGAAATTATTATCCGTTCGGCAATGGAGCAAAAGGTCAGATGGCGAATCAGTCGAACCTGGTTTCTACTTCCCGTACATGGGAGACTATCAGGTCTGTGAACGTCGGTACAGATTTCAGCTTCCTGAATAACAGATTATACGGGTCTTTCGACTACTTCTGGAAAACCAATGAGAATATGTTGATTTCCATTACTTATCCTTCCATTTTGGGGATTGCAGCTCCTTCAACGAACAGTGGAGAACTGAAAATCCACGGTTGGGAAATCATATTAGGATGGAGAGACCAGATCGGTGATTTCAAATATTCGGTAAGAGCGAGTTTAAGTGATGCTCAGAATGAAATAGCCAAAAGAATCGGGAACTCTATAATAGGATATGGGAATAACAGGACACCTGTCGGCTATCCGATGGATTCATATTTCGGATATGTATTTGATGGTATTATCCAAAATGAACAGGAACTCGCCGAATACAAGTCCCGTTTCCCTAATAGCGGAACCGTACAGGATAAGAGGATACAAGTAGGGGATGCCAAGTACAAAGACCTGAACGGCGATGGTAACCTGACTGAATATGCCGACGGGGATGGCGACCTTGTTTATTTAGGGAACACTAATCCGCGGTACAACTTCGGATTCAATCTCAATGCTGAATATAAAGGATTCGACTTAGGCGCATTCTTCCAGGGAGTAGGCAAACGCACGATGTTCCTCGAAGGAGATGCCAGTAAACCTTTTAATGCACCATGGTATCAGTCGGCAGAATACTGGTATGGAAAAACATGGACGCCAGAAAGAACCGATGCCAAGTATCCGGCTATATCAAACGATGGTACCAGAAAAAATTATAACTATTATATCTCTACCAACACCAAACATAATGTAGGGTATATCAGGTTGAAGAACTTGCAGGTCGGCTATACTATCCCTAAAAAGTATACACTGAAAGCGAAACTGGAGAAAGTCAGGATATACTTCAGTGGGGAAGACCTCTTTGAAATACACAATGCGCCCGGCGGATGGGACCCTGAAGACGGAGGCAGTTTTGTGAGTTATCCGTTTGCCCGTAATTACTCGTTAGGTGTTAATATTGTTTTCTAAATTTCGCTAAAGTAAATAATCATGAAAAAATATATATCAATAATTTCTGCGCTCATTGCTATTTTAATGGTAATGTCAGGTTGCCAGGATATGGATTTGCTTCCGAAAGAAAACCTAAGCGATCCTCAGTTTTGGAAAACCCCGGCCGATTATAAGAAAGCGGCAAATCTCTTGTATGACAGGATGGAAAGTTTTAATACAAGCGACAGTGAAAGTGATATTGCTTACGGCGAAGGAGCAAATAGTGTAAGTAATGGGACATATATCGCAAATCCTTCGGATGGGAATTGGAATGACCGGTTTACTGATATCCGTAATTGTAATAAAATTATAGAGAAAAGTGAAGTCTACGAAGGCAATCCTTCCGAAATAGAACGCTATGTCGCCGAAGCCCGTTTCTTCAGGGCTTATACCTACTGGCGTTTGATGAAGAGATTCGCTGACGTGCCTGTCATTACTAAAACATTAAATGTGGATTCCCCTGAATTATTTGCTCATAGGGATTCTCAGGCCAAAGTAGAAGATTTTATACTTTCGGAACTGGAAGCAATCTATACAAAATTGCCAAAACAGAGTGAGCTGGCAGCCGATGATAAGGGCCGTATCACTCAGGGTGCGGTATTAGCACTGAAAGCAAGAGTGGCATTGTTCGCCGGCACTTGGGCTAAATATCATAATCACCGGACCGACTATAAGGATGTACTGGAACAGGCTATCGTTGCTGCCGAAAAGGTAAGGACAAGTGGTGAATATTCCCTGTACGAAGGCTCAGGAGCCGAAAGCTACCGTTACCTGTTTATCGAAGAAGGGGACGATGCCCCGGAAGCGATTCTTTCCAACCGTTACTTTAAGGATATACGCATGCATTCGCAGGCGCACGGAGTATATTGGGGACAGAGAGGTACTCCGACAAAAAAGCTGGCTGAGATGTATCTGTGCAAAAGTACGGGCTTGCCTATAGATGATCCAAGTTCCGGATTCGAAGGATACAGCAGAATGGCAGATGAATTTAAGAATCGCGACCCGCGTATGACTCAGACATTCCTGACACCTGGGACAACATTCCTGAGCCCGCAGGATGGCCAGTTGGTCAGTGCTCCGGGTTTTGAGACCCGTCCTAATACCAAGACAGGATATAAGCTTTGGAAGTTTATGGGAGAAGAAAGAACCGGGGTAAACGATTCATACTATGATTATCATATCATCCGTTACGCGGAAGTATTACTTATCCTGGCAGAAGCCACATTCGAAAAAGATGATAAAATCAGCAATGAAGTCCTGAATAATACAATTAATGTAGTCCGCTCGCGAAAGGGAGTAGAGATGCCTGCCCTTACAAACGAATTTGTACAGGCAAACGGGCTGAACATGCAGACCGAGATACGGAGGGAACGTACTATAGAACTTGCATTCGAAGGGTTCAGACGTGATGACCTCAGACGTTGGAAAACTGCAGAAGCTGAATTGGTCGGAGCTTTGAAAGGCTTCAGGTATAAAGATAGTGAGTATGCAGAATTGAAGGTGCTGGATGATGAAAGTGCAAAAAAACTGGATGAGAATGGTTTCTATATCGTAGAACCTGCTACAAACCGTAAGTTTGTGGCACCTAAAAATTATTATTATTCTCTACCTTTGGATGAAACAAAGCTCAATCCGAATTTATTGCCCAATAATCCAGGCTGGTAAAATATATTAACGGTTATAAGATGATAAAGAAAAACTTATTAATTCTATTAACCTTCACTTTTGTTTGGTGTGGCTCTCTATCTTCCCTGAAAGGACAGGGTAGGGGGGAGCCTGCACCGGCAGGGCTGATGGGAAACCGGTTTCTCACCCTGAATACTATAATCCGTGTAAATCAGATTGAGGTAAGCAGGGACAGAAACGAAGGTATGGACGAACGTTCGGAGCATACTCCCGAACGCGTAATTGCATTCAGGGAAGCTGTATCATCAGAGTTTCCGGGTGCAAGAATAACATGGGCATTCAGTTGGCTGGCATTGCATGACCAAACCGAAAATTATAAGAAGATTCGTGAACTGGTAGTCGGGTATCACCATAAGTATGGTGACGATATTACATTCATACCGGGTGCATACTTTGCCAATGCTTATAACACACGCGAACAGGTAAATAAAGATTTACACGATGGACTGGCTAAGGTGAGCGAAATAGTCGGGAACGGATTCCGCCCCAAGAGTGTTCTTGCCGGCTTTCTGGCTGCCGAAAATCAGCAATATTTAGCTGAAAAAGAGGGAATCCATGTATGCCAGGGCAATATATGGAGCCAATTCTCTATCGATAATCAGGATGGCGACGGGGCAGTTTCTTATCCTTTCTATCCATCGAAGGAACATTTTTGTAAGCCCGCTCAAGGCAAAGATGACTTTATTGACTGTGTGAATCTGGACGGATGGACAATGGACTTCCTCTCGGCTCGTAGAGATGGTTTTGCCGATGGCTTCAACAGCCGTATGGGTGTAGGCCCTATCGAGACCTTAATGGCTTATGGGAAATTGACAGGACTGACACAGATGCTATATACTACCGCTATGCACTATGACAGGGGTTTTGAGCTCAACGGCTTTGCATGGGTAACTAATTGCTGGGAGTTGTCCCTTCCAATCGATATTTCAGGACTGAAAGACTGGTTGAATGAGATAAAGCGAAACTGGCCAGATGTTAAGTTCATCACTCAGGGCGAATTCGGCTTATTATGGAGAGATCATTACAAAGATAATTCTTTCAATTACCGTTTCGAGCAGAAAGGCTCAGGTATCGGAGGCTCTGATTCTAATCTGAAAATCAGATGGTTTATGAACAAGGATTTCCGTCTGGCACTGATTAAAGATTGGCAGAAGAACAGACGGGAAAATGTAATTGATTTTACCAACTATAATCTCAAGGCAGAAGAACCTAAGGATATGACCAGAAAATGGAGCCTGATGGGAGAAATCAATCAAAAACAGAGCCGTTCGCAAGATAAACCGAAGACAATTGATAAAATATCTCCGGATGGACTTGCTCTAATTAAGAAATATTACCCATATTTGCTTGTTGACTGATTTGCACAGTTACTAAATATGCCCTGATTAAGTAAATAATAATAACCGGCTATTTATTCTTTTTATAGGTAGCTGGTTCTAAAATAAAATTTCTAATTAACAAATGATATTTATGAGTCTAAGAAAACTGACTGCTCTGGTATTACTCTTCTCCGTCGTGAGCATGAGTTGTACTACCAATACCGGTAAAACCAAACAGGAAGGGACGTCGGATGCTCCCCGGATAATCAATATTGTAAATTTTATCCGCCAGACCGACTACCGTGTCGAAAATGCCGATAGTCTTCTGTTCGAAACAGTTCAGGAGCAGATTAAACTACTGGATAAGTATTCTTTTCCGGCGACATTCCTGCTTCAATACGATGCTTTGATTAACCCTAAATATCAGGATTTACTCAAGAACGGACTGAAACCGGATTCTGAAGTCGGTGCGTGGTGGGAAATTACCCAGCCTCATGTGGAAGCAGCAGGTATAAAGTGGCGAGGGGAACATTCATGGGTTTCTCATGCCAATATTGCTTTCACTACAGGATATACACCACAGGAAAGGGAAAAGCTGGTAGATGTATACATGGAGAAATTTAAGGAAATATTCGGGAAATATCCGCAATCGGTAGGCTCATGGTATATCGATTCGCATACATTGGCCTACATGTACGACAAGTATAAAATAATAGCTTCATGCAACTGTAAAGACCAGGTGGGTACCGACGGCTACACACTTTGGGGAGGATATTGGAACCAAGCTTATTATCCTAGCAAACTAAATGCTTATATGCCTGCCCAAACTGCAGAAAGACAGATACCTGTACCTATCTTCCGCATGCTGGGAAGCGACCCTATTTATCAATACGATACCGGACTGGGACACGACAGGCAGGGTGTCATATCTTTGGAACCTGTTTACCGCGAGTCGGGTATGGATAAGAAATGGGTGGAATATTTCCTGGAATCAATTGTCAACCAGCCTTGTCTGGCATTCAATTATGCACAGGCCGGACAGGAAAATTCTTTCACATGGAATGGCATGCAGAAAGGACTGGAAATGCAGTTCCCGATATTCGATTCACTAAAGAAATTAGATAAAATCAAGATACAGACATTGGGCGAATCGGGCAAATGGTTTAAAGAGAAGTTCTCAACCACTCCGGCTACTGCAGTGACTACCATGACCGATATCCGTAATGAGGGTAGAAAAACAGTCTGGTTCAACAGCCGGTACTATCGTACCAATCTTTTATGGGAAGGAAAATCTTTCCGTTTCCGCGACATCCATCTTTTCGATGAGAAATTCGAATCTCCTTATCTGAATAAACCCGGAGAAGGAAACCAATTCTTATATTATACGCTTCCGGTTGTCGACGGCTTCATGTGGAGTGTAAACGACGACCGTGCAGGATTGTACATAAACAGTATAGATAAAGATGGAAATAAGAAAGAAGTACTGCTGAACGAGCCTGTAGTAACAGAAATAGCTAAAGATGTGCTGCAAGTGGAATGTAAGGATGAGAACAAGAATGTTTTCAGAATAGTATTCCATGAAGATATGTTTGAGGTAAACTGCGAAGCTGCTGAAAAAGAATTTAGCTGGGTACTCGAACTTAAAACTGCCGAAGGAAAAGAATTGCCATTCCGCTCCATAAACAACAATCGCATCGATGCTGAATTTATGAACTATAAATACAGTATTACATGTAAAGAAGGGATAGTAGACAGGGGAATTACTGCCAACTATGTCTTTCGTCTGATACCTGTAAATAATAAACTAGTTATTGATTGTACAAATAAACTATGAAATGAATACCTCACAGTGCATTCGCTTTTTTAGGATGCACTGTGTTTCTAATTCCTTCCGAAAGATGTTGTAAAAACAAATAAATATGAACAAAAAGATTCTTTTGCCAAAGATTATAATTCTCTTTGTAATCTTTGCTTTTACCAACTTACTAAAAGCCTCAGAACCTTTCTTTGGCTCCAATAATGAAACTATCCCGCTCAAGGGGAATAGATTTGTAACCCTCTGTATAATGATACGTACCACCCCTTGGGAAGTATCGCGCGATGTAAAACTGCATCCACGTGACGAGGGAGACTGGCATACTCTGGACGGGGTTCGTTCATTGAGAGAGGCCTTTGCCAAGAACAATCCGGATGGACGATTGACCTGGGGGTTTACGATGAATGCATTGGAAGACCAGCGTGAAAATTACAAGCAGATCCGTCAGTATATTGTAGAATGTCAGAAAAAATATGGTGACGAGGTATCTTACTTTCCGGGTTATTTTCCGGCGATGTATCTGCCCCGTGAGAGGGTAAACCGTGAAATGTCTGAAGCAATTCAACTCATATCCGATATGGTTGGGAATGGATATCGCCCCCAGTCAATTATCGGTGGATTTTTATCAGCCGACAACTTAAAATACCTTGCCGAAAAAGAAAAGATACATACGGCACATGCTGTCATCTGGAGTCAGCACAATATAGACGGAGGCGGAGCTGACGGTTCCCCGTCATACCCATTCTATCCGTCAACAGAGCATTTCTGCAAGCCGGCGCAGGGCGAAAAAGATTTTATAGACTGCGTGAATCTCGATGGCTGGACAATGGATTTCCTCTGTGCACGTCGTAGTGGGCAAAGCGGACATGGTATTGAAGGATATAATAGCCGGCGCGGGGTAGGCCCGATAGAGACATATAAAGGTTGGGGACTCGACTTGGGACATCTGGAAGTTATGCATACACAATCCATTCATTTCGATAAAGGTGTTGAACTAAACGGATTTGGATGGGTGACCAATATTTGGGAAGCACAAATGATACATGAATTTGGAAAGGAATTTATATGCAAAGCTATGGAAATGTGGGTGAGCGGGACAAAAGAACGCTGGCCTGATACCCATTTTATAAGTTTTGGAGAATTTGGAAACATCTGGCGTGAACATAATAAGACGAATGACGACTGGAACTACAAATTCGAGGAAAGGGGATCGGGACTTGGCGATTCGTATAATAATCTGGAGATAAAGTGGTTTATGAATAAAGAATTCCGGTTGGCTTTATTGCGCGATTGGCATAGAAAGACACCGTTCCGTGTTATTGATTTTACTCGCTACGATATCGAAGCAAAAGAACCATCTAACCCTACACCTCTAAAACCTGTCAAAGACTGGAGTTTAATAAATGTGATGAACCAAAAAGGATTACGGCCCCAAGACGAACCAAAACTTTTAGAACAGCTGGACAAGAAAGATCAGGATTTGATAAGAAAGTATTATCCCGAGTTATTTGATGATAAAAAGGGCTTATTGTAAATAGCCTTTTAGTCTTATGAATAAAACTTTAAGAGCTTATTTTATTATAATGATATTACTCATTCATGTATATCCCTCAATTGTTAATGCTTAAATAGAAACGAAATAGCTTTTATCACTCTAAATATCGTATGCAATGGCTCCATAGCTTTTAGTAAAACGTCTTTATCACTTAAAACAATAAGCATCATACCAAATCCGACATAAAAAACATAACCTATGCTCAAATCACTTTTATATATACCAAGCCTCATATTTTTCAATACGTTATGGGCGGCGCAACCGATAAACCTGCGGTGCGAACATCTCACCAACCCTTTAGGTATCGATGCCGAATCTCCACGGCTGACATGGATGCTTGATGATGGCAGACAGGGAGCTGTACAAAAAGCTTTCCGGCTCATTGTAGATACAGATTCACTGAGAATAGTCAATAATCAGGGTAGTATGTGGGACACAGGAAAGACCGACTCTGAAGATGTTATAGTCCCTTATGCAGGTAAAAAACTGGAGCCATTCACCCACTATTACTGGAAGGTAATAAGTTGGGATATGAATGGTGCGGAAAGCTCATCGCCGGTCAATTCATTCGAAACAGGAATGATGGATATCAAGAACTGGCAAGGTTCGTGGATCGGGGACGGAAGGGATATCCACTACAAGCCGGCTCCTTATTTCCGCAAAAAGTTTATGGCAAAAAAGACAATAAAATCTGCCCGTGCGTATATAGCTGTTGCAGGACTATATGAGCTTTATATCAATGGAGAGAAAATAGGCAACCACCGCCTTGACCCTATATATACCCGTTTTGACAGAAGAAACCTTTATGTAACTTATGATGTAACTTCTCAACTCCAGAATGGGGACAATGTCATGGGTGTGCTGCTGGGTAATGGTTGGTACAACCATCAATCCCAAGCTGTATGGGATTTTGACCGTGCCCCATGGCGTAATCGCCCTGCTTTCTGCATGGACCTCCGTATAACTTACACAGACGGCAGTACAGAAACTATCGTGACTGACCGGAGCTGGCGAAAATCGGGCTCTCCGGTTATCTTTAATAGCATATATACTGGCGAACATTATGATGCCAGACTTGAACAGAAAGGCTGGAGCACTCCTGGTTTTGACGATTCCGGATGGCATGGAGTAGGTTACAGAGCTGCGCCTTCTCGGGTTTTGACGTCTCAACAACTTAGGCCCATACGGAATGTCTTGGAAATTCCGGCAAAATCGATTAAAAAGTTCGATGATACAACTTACCTCTTTGATTTCGGGCAAAATATGTCAGGCGTAACCAAGATAAGAATAACAGGAGAAGAAGGAACAGAAGTAAGAATAAAGCATGGAGAGCGGTTATATGAAAATGGACGTCTCGACATGTCTAATATAGATGTATATTACAGAGGCGACAAAGAAAAAGATCCTTTCCAGACTGATATAATGATACTCAGTGGCAAAGGAGAGGATGAGTTTATGGCAAAATTCAACTATAAAGGTTTCCGCTATGTGGAAATAACAAGCAACAAACCTGTTGAATTGGGTAAGAACAGCCTTACCGCCTATTTTATGCATAGCGATGTCTCTCCCGTGGGAGAAATAAAAACATCTAATCCCCTTATCGATAAATTATGGCGGGCTACAAACAATGCCTATCTGTCAAACTTGATGGGTTATCCTACCGATTGTCCGCAGCGTGAAAAAAATGGCTGGACCGGAGATGGCCATTTTGCCATAGAAACGGGTTTATATAATTTCGATGGGATAACTATATACGAAAAATGGCTTGCAGACCATCGGGATGAACAACAACCAAACGGGGTTCTACCCGACATTATACCTACCGGAGGCTGGGGATACGGAACCGACAACGGACTGGATTGGACAAGTACTATAGCAATTATCCCTTGGAACCTTTATTTATTCTATGGAGAGAGTAAACCTCTATACGATTGTTATGATAATATAAAGCGATATGTAGATTATGTCGATAGAAACAGTCCGGAGCATTTGTCATCCTGGGGACGTGGCGACTGGGTACCTGTTAAGTCCCGTTCTAATAAAGAATTGACTTCCTCTGTATATTTTTATGTAGATGCCAGAATATTGGCTGATGCAGCTAAACTATTCAACAAAGAAAACGATTATCGGTATTACTCTGCATTGGCCGGGAAAATAAGAAAAGCTATAAATGACAAATACCTGAATAGAGAAACAGGTATTTATGCCGACGGATCGCAAACTGAATTAAGTGTTCCTCTGCAATGGAGAGTTGTGCCCGAAGATATGATTCATATGGTTGCACAAAATCTGGCAAAGAAGGTTGAAGAGGCTGACTTCCATTTAGACGTGGGTGTATTAGGTGCTAAAGCGATACTTAACGCTCTGAGTGAAAACGGCTATGCTGAAACAGCCTATAAAGTGGCAGCTCAAGATACTTACCCTTCGTGGGGGTGGTGGATTGTAAACGGAGCTACAACCTTACTCGAAAACTGGGATTTAAAGGCTGAGCGTGATATATCGGATAATCACATGATGTTTGGTGAAATCGGCGGATGGTTTTTCAAAGGATTAGGCGGTATTTTTCCTGATGTGCAGAAACCGGGATTCAAACACATAATTCTTCGCCCGAACTTTGTCAAAGAATTGACACACTTCCAGGCAGAATACAAATCTCCTTATGGAAAAATAATCTCAAAATGGGAATGGAAGAAAAAAGATGTGATATATGAAGTTCTTATACCTGCAAACAGTACGGCAACACTCTACCTACCCGAAAATGTGAAGGGAGAGAAGGTAATGAAACTAGAAGCTGGCAAATATATCCTGAATTTGAAGGTAGTTAAATAATATCATACAAAGAGGTTACCTGCATTATTAAAAAATGACTAAAACCGGTATATTTAGAGATGGCAGCGAAAATCTGATTCAAAACTAATTAGAGGTAATCCCTTTATAGTCTATAGTACTGGTCTCCGCTAACCTAGGCAAGTAATATATTGACAACGAAATTTATATACAAAATACAACTCTAAAAAAATGAAACAATTACAGCTAAAGCATTTTTTTGCTATTATCTTAATTTTATTCCTACCCCCTACGAGACTATGTGCATCAGAAGGAACTATACCGCCCCCGACCTTATTTGGAAGCAATATCATTAATAGATTGGATATAGAACCCGCTATTATTCATAATGCCGGAGCAAAAAACATTTTACTTTCCGTTCCGGATCGCGAACTCAGTATCCTCATTGATTATTCAAAAGGCTCTAAAATCAGTCAATTAAATATAAAAGGGAAAAATACATTATCTCCTGCAGGTGTTTATACAGCATTTAGTACTAGAGGAGGTGTTTTTTCTTCAGTTGATGCAGAGCAAATGAAAGTAGAAGTAGCACAGAGTATGATTAAATTAAGTAATATCATATACGGAGATAATGCCATTGAAGTAAACGAGA
The DNA here is from genome assembly GCF_002482385.1 of Dysgonomonas sp. UBA7710. Lineage (GTDB taxonomy): Bacteria > Bacteroidota > Bacteroidia > Bacteroidales > Dysgonomonadaceae > Dysgonomonas. The sequence goes on from NZ_DLFW01000045.1 coordinate 38,771, forward strand.
CATGGACTTTCAGCATTACGAACAACAAAATATTATGGAATATTGATCGCAAATACAGTACTCTTGCCAAGTTGGAAGAAACGGCATTTCCTCAATGGAACTTTGCTGATTTATCTGTATGGAAAGGTGGAATCATAGATAACGGCGGAATGGTTTGGTGTAAGTATTTATCAAACATAAATGATACATACGGAGTTCATACAGGAGGTGTTACGTTTTGGAATCCAGAGTCCGGCAATGGTTTACGTATAACGGCACAACCAAAAGATGGGAAATACATAGCCACAAAATATTCTAAAAGTGATAAAAATGAATTTACATGTACTCAATTTGTTACAGACACAGAACTAGAACCTCGTTACAATCGGAACAGGTTTGTACACCAGAAATCGGATGTATTTGTTCCTTTCGATGTTCAGAAAGGATCTGTGTCTATTGATCTGGAAATTCAATATGTTGATTATCTTACAGACTATTCAAGAGGAAATCTGCCCGGTATAGATGCTGACGCTGTTCGTGAGCTGATGAACACAACAGGTAGATATGGTGTAGTCGATAATACTATCGTAGGAGCTAATGGCTGGATAACCAATTGGAAATGCTTACACGAGCCTTTCTTTTCTCAAATAGGAATGGCTCTTAATGATGAAAATTATACAAAAAATATGTCGTCGACTCTTGACGCAGAAAGAGATTATGCACTAACTGGCGAAGGACGTGTGCTATCGCGCTGGCATAATACGGACGAAGACCAAATGCCCGGTACATATAACTACAAAACAGGATATTATGAAGCCCGCTGGGGATATACTATAGATTCGCAGACTGGATATGTAATTAATACCACCGAACAGTTTGATTTGTGTGGAGACCTAAATTGGCTACGCTCACATAAAGAAAGCTGTGAGAAAGCATTAGACTGGCTGATAAAGCGAGATTCTAATGATAACGGGATATTTGAGATGATGAATGATTATACTTCTCAAGGAATTGCCAGCGATTGGTTAGATATTGTTTGGGCTAGTTTCGAGAATGCATTTGTAAATGCACAAATGTATGAAGCTCTTAATTTATGGGCTGATTGCGAGGCAATTTTAGGAGATAGGACAAAATCAGATTATTATCGTTCGGTAGGATCAAGATTGAAAGAAAATTTTAACAAGCCTGTTAGTGAAGGAGGTTTCTGGGCTCCACAAAAGAAACAATATATATACTGGAGAGACAAAGATGGATCAGTGCATGGCGACAACTTCGTCACACCTGTAAATTTTGCTGTCATAGCATTTGAATTATGTGATGACGAGAAAAGGATTAAGATAATTTTAGATGAAGTAGAGAAGAGAACAGCTGCTGAAAATCTTTTCCATTGGCCTCTATGCTTTGACTCTTACCAAAAAGAGGAGGTTGCTGCCAGTCAGAAGGCATTCCCTACTTATGAAAATGGAGATATTTTTCCGACATGGGGATATTTGGGAGTAAGATCTTATGTGGGATATAAAAAGGATATTGCACTTAAATATATCAAGAATATTCTGAAACAGTATAAAGAAGATGGGTTATCATCTCAGCGATATTCCAGAACTACTCAAAAGGGTTTAGGCAGTGATATTCTGGCTGGAATTTGTACCAGCGTTACAGCTCTTTATAGGGATATATATGGAATACGACCAAAGTGGAACAGAATGGGACTCGAGCCTAATATGCTAAAAGAACTTGATGGAACAGAGTTCAATTATAAACTTCGCGGAACAGATTATAATCTAAAACTTAATGTCAATGATTATACTATGTCAACAAATAAATTTAAGATAAAGAGTAAGAGCTATTTTGGAGCAGATATGTCAGACTTATCACTCATATTCTTCCCTAATAATGAAGACTCTATGACATTAACAATCGTTGCGGAATCGGGTATCCCAATCAATATGGAGATTGTAGAATGGAAATCTGATACATATTCATGGAAAATTTCATCTCTAGATAATTATGAATTCCGTCTAACGGGTCTCGAACCGGATATAATTTATACATATTCAATTGATGGTAAAGCCCAAAATATTAGGGCGGAAGATAATGGCTCCATTTTCATAAGCCATCATTGCATAAATCCAACAAAGTTTAGTATAAAGAGAATGTGATTTCTTGGGTTTTAGTATACAAACTAAATATTTCAATGTACATATTCTCTCTCTTATACAAAAAGTTCTCTTCTGCTTTTCGTCTAAACGAGAGCAATAACAGAAACTATGGGCCTGTTAATAACTTCGTCTAAATGTCAACCACAAGGTTGAAGTATTATCATATAAATTCTTTCAGATTTCCCTCACCCCAAAAAATGAGGGAGTTTGAAAGAATTTCTCGTTTTATAGGTTCACTCTTTCTCCAAAGATAATTATGAAGTCTTTAGTTTTAACTCCATCACGGTAAGGTTATTGTGCTGATTGTGTGGCTTTTCTTCTATTTTGGGGATTTATCTTTTTATTGGTCGGTTAACCTGTTAATATGTATGTCACGCCTGTGTTGCGAATTTTAGATATGATAGAAGCCTATAAAAAAGACAGACTTTAAACTTAGTATAACAAAGTCTGTGGGTTACAGTTTATATTCCTCTATTTTACGATACAATGTTGCGACCCCGATTTTGAGAATTCTGGCTGCCTCAGTCTTATTTCCTTTTGTATAATCCAAAATCTTCTTGATATGCAGCTTTTCGATATCACATAATGCCATAGTCGTTATAAGATCGGAGGTATCTGTGTCAGGATATTGTATCTCCAAAGGTAATGTCTCGATGCTTAAAGAGTTATTATCTGTTAGAATTACACTTCGTTCTATGACATTCCTTAATTCCCTTATATTCCCTTTCCAGTTGTTTTGTTCCAATAGTTTTAAATAATCCTGAGAAATTGTATTGATTCTTTTGTTGGATTTAGTTGCAAACAGATTTACAAATTCACTTACAAATAATTTTATGTCTGAAATGCGTTCTCTTAGAGGCGGTAAATGTATCTGGAATACAGATAAGCGATAAAATAAATCACGGCGGAAATGTTCCGTCTCAATTTCTTTTTCTAAAATCCGGTTTGTTGCGGCAATGATCCTTACATCTACCTTTTGGGATTTGGTTTCCCCTATTTTTAAAAACTCTTTCGTTTCTAGTACTCTTAATATTTTAGCCTGTAAATTAACCGGCATTTCTCCGATCTCGTCCAGAAAGATAGTACCCTCGTGAGCCTCTTCAAAAAGCCCTTTCTTATCTTTTAAAGCCCCTGTAAACGCTCCTGCTTTGTGTCCGAATAACTCACTTTCCAATAATTCTTTACTAAATGCAGAACAATTGATCGCGACAAAAGGCTTATTCTTTCGCTGGCTTCCGTAGTGTATCGATTGGGCAAATACTTCTTTACCTGTGCCTGTTTCTCCGGTTAATAATACAGTCGCATCTGTTTGCGCTACTTTTCGACCCATTTCTATAGCGGAAAGAATAGGGACAGATCTCCCTATAATATTATCAAAAGAATATTTTTGCTCAATTTTCATTTCCAGCTGGCTAACCCGTTTCGATAATTCTACTTTATCCAATGCTCTGTATACCAAAGGTATTATCCGATTGTTATCATCGCCTTTTGTTATGTAATCGAAAGCTCCGTTTTTTATAGCCTGAACACCATCTGGTATATTCCCATATGCGGTCAGAAGTATAATCTCAGCCAGAGGCTGTATTCTTTTCATTTGGGGAATCAGTTCAACACCGTTAGCATCAGGTAGCTTGACATCACAAATGACAACATCGAAATCCTGTTTTTCTAATAATTTTAACCCTGCTGTTGCATTCTCTGCCTGAGATACTTCTATCTTTTCAAGCTCAATGATCCGGGCCATCAGCTTACGAAGTTTTTCTTCATCGTCAATCAATAATATCTTTTTCATCCTGGTCTCTTTTTTTAATTTTATTATAAGGGATAATAAAGAAGAATGTACTTCCCATACCGGGGGCGCTATCCACATCTATTGTTCCTCCCTGTGTCTCTATAAATTCTTTACTGATAGCCAGCCCCAGCCCTGATCCCGATTTTAAACTTCCCGGTATTTGAAAATAACGCTCAAATATTTTTTTCTTATATCTGGAATCGATTCCTTTCCCAAAATCCTTTACGGAGAATAAAGCTCCTTTATTTTCTTTTTTCAAAGAAACAAGAATTTCACCATCTTCCATCGAATAACGGATGGCATTAGTCAGGAAATTAATAAGAACCCATGCTGTTTTTTCTGCATCGGCGACAATATCGGGAATATCAGATTCCATATCCACCTGAAGTTTTATTTTCTTTTGCTCTGCCTGTAGTTTTATCGTATCAATAGCATATCTGACTATAAGTCCGGGATCTGTCGCCTGAATATTCAATTGAATATTTCCTGTTTCTACCTGAGACATATTCAGTAGTTCTCCGGTGATTTGTAAAAGTCGTGTACTGTCTTCTTTTATACCGTCTATTAGTTGTTTTTGTTCATCGTTCAGCAATCCGGTTTCGTTGTGTTCGAGCAATTGTGTACTCATCTTTATCGAAGATATAGGAGTCTTCAGTTCGTGCGATATAGTAGCGATAAAGTTCGTCTTAGCCGAGTCCAGTTCTTTGAAAATAGTGATATTCTTTAACAGGATAACATAGCCGATTAGTTCAGTTATATTTTCTCCTGTTTTATTAATTTCTATATGGATGATTTCTTTTTCAAAATAAGATTGCTTATCATCAGAGAATATCTTTAACGGTGCCTCGTCTTTTTTTGTCGAAGGATTAATCAGATCAACAATAAGTGTACGGATCAGATCATTAGTGACAGCGATATCCTGAACCGGTTTATTTAAAATCTCATTGCGGGACAGTCCTGTTATTTTTAATGCTTCATCGTTGATGAAAATAATAACTTTATTCTCATCAAGCCCGATAACAGGATCATGCATATTATTGATAAGCGTTTCAACCCGTTTCTTTTCCTTGAGTATTTTTTCGAGTCTGCTGTTTGAATATTCTTCCAGTTTTTCAGCCATTATATTGAAAGATTTAGCCAGATCCCCATATTCGTTATGGCTTTCATAGTTGAGACGTTGCCGGTAATTCTGATTGGCTATTTCTCTTATACTTTCGGTCAATTGAAGGATTGGGTTCGCTATGTTCCCGGGTAGTTTGACGAGCAGAACGAAAGCAATAAGAAAACACAAAGCTCCTGTTATAATGATCCAGATAATGGCATTCTCTGCGGTATTATTTGCTATCTTACTCTTTTGAACAATAGCATCCATATTGAGTTTCATTAAAGTAGCAATATCCCTTCGTATTATGACCTTGAGGCTGTCATTTCCTGTATCATGCTTCAAATACGAAAAAAGGTTTGAAATCTGTAATGTTATATCAGATTCTCCTATTTCGGTTTCATTTTTCAGTTGCTTTTTTAAATTTGCTTCAAATGCGGATACGGCTCCCGGATCAGTTTTCATTTCATCCAAAGCAAGCAACATATTACGGGAATATTCCAATGTATTGTAATTGGCTATAAGTATATTTCCGGTATCTTTCCTCAGTCCATTGATATACCAGATGCTAACGCCAGCCAATACTATAATCAGGCAGAAAAGCAATCCTACTCCGGATGTTAATTTGGTTTTTATTTTCATGACAGAATAATTATATCTATACCTTCTTTCTTTAATTCACTTAATATCTTCTTATATGTGGCGACATATAATAGCATACGCCATCTGCTAATGTAAGGCATTCCGATACAGACTGTAGATACATTTTTCTTAATAGCTTGTTCCAAAATAGCTTTCGGTATATTTTTATGCTTTAATTGTATTACCTGCCCTCCTAATTCAACAGCCATCTTGAAACTGTTTATTAATTTCCGCTGGCTGTCCAAGGCTATCTTATCAACTTCCTCCTGGGGTGTCTGTACATATAGCACATACCATTCGCCGCTGTAATAACTGGCCAGACGGGCGGTTTTACGGATTATGTTATTGGCTTTCTTGCCATTACTACCTATACATGCCATAAAGTTTTTATGTAGTCCTGACTGAGATGAAAATGTTTCATCATCAGCTTTTTTCAGTACATGGCTCGCTACCTCTTTTAAGGCAAGTTCACGTAAGCGAAGTATATGTTCGGTCTTAAAGAAGTTGGTTAACGCAGCCTGTATCTTATCAAACGGATATATTTTCCCATCTTTAAGCCGGGTCACCAGATCATCTTCAGACAGGTCAATATTTACAACTTCATCCGCCATAGCTACAACCCGGTCGGGAATACGTTCACTGACTTCTATGCCTGTAATTTTTCTTACCTCCTCATTCAACCCCTCTATATGCTGGACATTTACTGCACTTATCACATTAATGCCGGCTTCGAGTATCTCAAGTATATCCTGCCATCGTTTTTCGTTCTTGCTACCCTCTATATTGGTATGAGCCAGTTCATCTACAATCACGGCCTCGGGACGTAAATTTATAACAGCCTGCACATCCAGTTCTTCCAGTTCTTTGCCTTTATAAAAGATTTTCCGTCTGGGAATCACAGGTATTCCATTCAATAACGCTACAGTTTCCCGTCTGTTGTGAGTTTCAATGTATCCGATTTTGACATCTACACCTCCTTCCAGAAGGATATGTGCTTCCTGCAACATCCTGTAAGTTTTGCCGACCCCGGCAATCATTCCTATATATAATTTGAATTTACCTCTTTTCGATTGTTTTATCAAATTGAGAAAATATTCAGCGTTTTTTCTATCCTCATCCATCGTTTAGTACGATCTTCAAATTAGTTCTTAAATACTTAGTATAAAAACAATCTGCTTTAAAAGTAGTTTTTTATATAAAATAAAAGTATAAAAATATCAGTAAACAGTAAATTCAATTAGCAAATGGCATTACAATTATCAGTTAACAACTTGTAAATCATTACTCGTAACTAAAAAAAGGTAACAAAGGTAACAGGTTTTTCAGTTAACAGTCAACAACTTGTATCTTGTATCTCGTCTACTTGTATCTCTTTCAAAAAAGGTAACAAACGTAACACTATTTGCAGTGAACAGTTATCAGTCATCAGTCATCAGTTAACAACTCATAAGATATAAAAACTTTGCGCCTTTGCGTCTCTGCGTGAAACAAAATAAGACGCCAGCCAACCCGTAACTCGTAACTGCCCGAAGGGTAAAGTAACTCGTAACTGTTAAAAAGTAACACATGTAACAGTTTTTACTCATTTTCCGACAGTAACTTTTTATTCTTTATATATCACATCAAATGATTTACATACAGATAATTAAATTCATTATTCATTACAAAATTTAAACAGACTCTTAACTGGCTTTATTATTTCAAGCTATCCAATGCTATATTTAGCTTTAATACATTGATCTTTTCAGGGCCGAATAAGTCAAATAGTGGTTTTTCAGTTTCCCGGTCAATCAACTCAAGCAATTTGGATTCTTCTATATTACGGGTCTTTGCTATTCTTTTTACCTGTACTTTTGCTGCCTGTACCGAAAAATGGGGATCAAGGCCGCTTCCGCTGGCTGTTACCAGATCGACCGGGATTTCAGATTTATTTATTTCGGGATTATGTACAAGGAAGGTATCTATACGAGCCTGAACTTGTGTCAGATATTCTTCGTTGGATGGTCCTTTATTACTTCCTCCGGAGCCCGCTGCATTGTAACCGATAGCCGATGGTCGTGACCAGAAATATTTATCATCCGTAAATGATTGCCCGATATTCGAGTAATATTTTTTCCCATTGAGTTCTATTATCTCTCCCTTGCCTTGATTTGGGGAAAGTTGCGCGATCCCCCAAACCGCAACCGGATATATAACCGCGAAGAGTAATAGTATAGCGACTGTCAGCCTGATGGCCGGAATAATATGCTGTTTCATTTTTTATATTTTTATCAGATGAATAATGATACGATTATGTCTATCAATTTGATTCCTGCAAATGGAACAAGGATTCCACCTAAACCATAGATAAGTAAATTTCGTCTTAACAGAGCCGATGCTCCTATCGGTTTATAGGCAACTCCTTTTAATGCCAACGGAATCAGAATGGGAATGATTATTGCATTAAAGATAATAGCTGAAAGGATAGCGCTTTCGGGACTGCTCAGTCTCATGACATTGAGGCTTTGCAAAGCAGGGATGGCTGTAATGAACAATGCCGGAATAATGGCGAAATACTTAGCGACATCATTCGCAATACTGAATGTAGTAAGCGTACCTCTAGTCATTAATAACTGTTTACCGATTTCTACCACCTCGATCAGTTTAGTGGGGTCATTATCCAGATCGACCATGTTCCCGGCTTCTTTGGCTGCCTGCGTTCCACTATTCATGGCTACACCTACATTGGCCTGTGCAAGAGCAGGTGCATCATTTGTGCCGTCACCCATCATTGCAACCAGCCGTCCTTCATTCTGCTCCTTTTTTATATAGTTCATCTTATCCTCGGGTTTGGCTTCCGCGATAAAATCATCGACTCCGGCTTTTTCCGAAATATATTTTGCAGTCAGCGGATTATCTCCGGTTACCATCACTGTTTTTATTCCCATTTTGCGTAAGCGTTCAAAGCGTTCATGTATACCCGGTTTAATAATATCCTGCAATTCAATGGTTCCAACGATTTTATTATTAACAGCTACAACCAAGGGTGTACCTCCGTTCTCTGAAATTATTTTAACCATGTTGGCAACATCTTCCGGATATGGGTTTCCGTTTCTTTCAGCTAATGACCGGATAGCATCGGCAGCTCCTTTGCGTATCTGCATATCTCCGACATCAACACCTGAGCAACGTGTCTCTGCTGTGAATTCTATAAACTTGAAACGGGATGCAGGCATATCGTAATTAGACGGATTCACCTGAGCCAGTTCGACGATTGATTTGCCTTCGGGTGTCTGATCTGCTAATGAGCTTAGAACGGTAATTCTGACAAACTCATCATTATTTACTCCATCGGCAGGGTAAAAATGAGTTGCTTTACGGTTGCCGATTGTAATAGTCCCTGTCTTATCCAAAAGCAGGACATCGATATCTCCCGCGGTTTCTACGGCCTTTCCGCTCTTAGTAATTACATTTGCCCGTAATGCCCTGTCCATACCGGCAATACCTATGGCAGACAATAATCCGCCAATGGTTGTGGGAATCAGGCATACAAACAGGGAAATAAATGCTGCAATTGTAATCGATACATTCGCGTAATCGGCAAAAGGCTTCAACGTAACGCAGACAATAATAAATACAAGCGTGAATCCCGCTAACAGTATAGTTAAAGCGATCTCATTGGGCGTTTTTTGACGGCTTGCACCTTCTACCAGAGCGATCATCTTGTCAAGAAAACTTTCTCCGGACCGGGTTGTAACCTGTACTATTATTTTATCCGACAAAACTTTTGTACCTCCTGTTACCGAACTTTTATCTCCTCCGGCTTCCCTGATAACGGGTGCGGATTCTCCGGTAATGGCGCTCTCGTCTATTGTCGCCAGCCCTTCAATGATTTCCCCATCGGCAGGAATAATATCTCCGGCTTCACAAACAAAGATATCTCCTTTCTTTAATAGAGCGGAAGATACGACACTCCCGCCTTGAAGTTTTGCCGGGGTTTCTTCTCTCGTTTTCCGTAGACTATCAGCCTGGGCCTTTCCCCGTGCTTCAGCAATAGCTTCAGCAAAATTGGCGAATAATACAGTCGCCAGGAGAACGAGAAAGACAATGAAATTGTATGCGAAACTACCTTGCGAAGTTTCTCCGGATAAAGTCCATAGGCTAACGAAAAACATAATTATTGTCCCGATCTCCACTGTAAACATAATCGGGTTGCGGAACATTATTTTAGGATTCAGTTTCACAAAAGATTGTTTAAGTGCTTCCTGCACTAATCCTTTCTGAAGCAAAGATTGATTCTTATTCATATTTTCTTTAATATTATATTAATACAAGGTAAAGTATTCGGCAACAGGCCCTAAGGCAAGAGCAGGTAGAAAGGACAATAATGCGATAATAAGTATAACGGCAAATACCATTGTGCCAAACGTCGCCGTATCGGTTCTTAATGTACCGTCGCCTTCTGGGATAAATTTCTTTTCAGCTAAAAGTCCGGCAATGGCAACAGGCCCTATTATCGGAAGAAAACGGGATAATATCAGCACAATTCCGGTACTTATATTCCACCACAGGGTGTTATCACCTAATCCTTCAAATCCACTACCGTTGTTTGCTGAGGATGAGGTGTATTCATAAAGTATTTCACTGAAGCCATGGAATCCGGGATTATTAAGAGTGGATGCTCCCTGGTCGGGAAAGGCTGTCGCAAGTGCTGTTCCTGTCAGAATAAGGAACGGGTGTATCAGCGCAATTATCATCGCTATTTTCATTTCCCGGGCCTCTATCTTTTTCCCTAAGAATTCGGGAGTGCGCCCTACCATCAATCCACTGATGAATACAGCGAGGATTATAAATATCAGGAAGTTTAGTATACCTGCACCGACTCCACCATAAAAGCAGTTGACCATCATGGCTAATAACTGGTTCATACCCGACAGTGGCATCGTACTATCGTGCATAGAGTTGACAGACCCTGTGGAAATAACGGTGGTGACAATACTCCAGAATCCCGAAGCAGCAGCTCCTATGCGGGTTTCTTTTCCTTCCATTGCTCCCAATGAATTATCGACGCCCATCGCCGATATGGCGGGATTACCATTTATTTCCATTATTATATTCGGAATAACAAGTAGTAAGAATCCGATTGTCATTACACCAAGTATCATTCGCGAGAGTCGTCGTCTTCGTGTAAAATAGCCGAAAGCAAATATCATGGCTATCGGGATAACAAACTGGGCAAACATTTCCGCCATGTTGGTCAGATAAGAAGGATTTTCGAACGGATGAGTTGAGTTAGCCCCGAAGAAACCGCCTCCGTTTGTTCCGACATGTTTAATGGCTATAAATGCAGCGGCGGGTCCTCTGGATACTTCTACAGTATTTCCTTGTAATGTTGTGATACTGTCTTTTCCTTCGAATGTCATTGGAGTGCCTTCAAACACAAGTATAATGGCTATAACTAAAGATACAGGTAGTAAAATACGGGTACATGATTTTATGAAATAATTATAGAAATTACCTAACTGAGTCGTACTTTTATCCCGGAATGCCCTGAATACAACTGCTGCCGCAGCCATACCTGTACCTGCGCTAACAAATTGAAGGAACATCAGCCACATTTGTCCCAGATATGATATCCCTGTTTCCCCTGAGTAGTGTTGCAGGTCGCAGTTTACCACAAAGGATATAGTTGTATTGAATGCCAGATCAGGAGACATATCCGGATTACTATCCGGATTCAAAGGAAGACTGCCTTGTGTCATTAAGATCAGCATCCCCAGTAAAAACCAGACAAAATTAATGGTGAGTAATGCTACAAGATGTTGCTTCCAGGTCATCTCTGCCAGAGGGTTAATTCCTCCCAATTTATATAATAGCCTGTCTATCGGATTGAAGACGGGATCAAAGAATGTCTTTTTCCCTCCATAAACTTTTGCGATGTACTTTCCTAAAGGTATTGCCAGAGTTACAGATAGAACAAACATTACAATTATGCCTAAAATTTCTGTGTTCATATTTTCTTATATTTTTCTTGTCTGTTATTTTATCAGAATTTTTCCGGACGTACCAAAACGTAGCAGATGTAACAAAACACCCCTATTGCTATAATGAATAATGGGATCATAATGGTAAATTTTATATTTTTTCAAAAAAATCTATTGTTCTATAAAATAGTCCGAAGCAGGTAATACCTGCTATTACTAATATCACGGTAAGCATATTCTTCTTTTTTAGTTATACATATAAAATTCTCTTAATTGTTTCTTTTCTATATGCCATTTATATGCCAAAGAAATGTCTTGATGTGGAATGTGTTGTTGGTTAGTGTGTTATGGCGAATTTGGCGTGACGGCTAAATCGGAATAGCCTATCATAATGAGAGGGATATTCTCATTATGATAGGCTATTAAATTATGGCTTGTTAGGAATCCTTTATATTTTCAATCTCTTGAATGGTATGTTTTTCATCTACAATGATCTTTTACATCCATTTGTCAAACCGGTAATCAAAGCTGTGTCGGTACAGATGAAAAATCTGTCAGACGTATTTCAGTAAAGAAGGAATAGACAACAATTCCACATTTCTGCCATCTATCTTTAGTAAACCTTCGCCAGCCATTCTTTTTATTTCATTGGCTAATGCCGGCCGGGTCACACTCAGATATTCGGCCAATTGAGTCTGATTGTGTTCCATTACAGATAATGTGTCGCTCTGTTTGTGCTCAAACAGATAATAGATAAAGCGGCTTCTGATGCTCTTATAAGATAATATCCGTAATCTGCTTACCGTACAGGCATTACAATTTCCGGTAAGCCTCAAAAAGTTTTTTAGAAGCTCGGGCTCTGAACTTATCAGCTTAAATGCAGACTCTTTCGTCGCTTTAAATAAAATACCATCTTCCACAACAGTGAAGGTAGCGGGAAATATACTATTCCCGTCAAACAGATGAGGGGTAGCAAATGCCCGTGGGCCTATAAGGTTTTCCACCTTGACGTTATTACCCGACACATCGATAATGTTTACCTCAAGATTTCCTTTCAGCAAGATGTACATGTGCAGGCAGGGCGTGTTCTGACGGATAATAATTTCGCCTTTGGATATTTCGGTCACAGTATAATCCAACCTGTCTAACAAAGTCTTTTTTGCATCCTCATTCAATCCCCTGAATAAAGGGATTTTGTGGATGATATTGATTTGTTGGTCGGTCAGGTAATTATTGTGCTCCATCAATCTTGTACTTTAAGGTTTATCAAAGATAATTCTAGTTGTTTATTTTACAAAAAGAGTTACAGCTTTTTAGCAAGCATGTTTCTTAAAAACGGACAATATGGATCAATCTGTTTTTATCCGTTATTGTAATCATTTTTTTATCGGCTGTTAACAATCCGTCGTGCTGCATATTTGAGAGTTCACGTTCCAGCGATTGGCGCGAAACTCCGAAGTATTCAGCCAGTGCACTTTTGGTTTTATCCAGTTCTATGGTATCCTCCTGTTTTATTTTCGATAAGTTAAGTATATATACCGCCAGTTTCTGACGGATAGTCCTGAAAGACATAAAATGAAGCTTCTTACTTAACCGGGATGCGAAGTCGGCAGATATATCCAGATAATTTTTTAATAGAGTCTGGTTCATACTCAGCATTCTGAGCACCGATTGTTTTGGTATCACCAGTGCGGTGACATCCTCCCGTGCTATTGCCTGCACCGGGAAACGGTTATCCGGTCCGAATAGAAACAGGATGGCAAGAGGGCTTGGCGCATATATGTCTTCTACTTTCACTACCTTTCCTGAAGGGTCGGTCATTTCACCCTTTACGCTGCCCGAAAGTAGTATAATGAGCCTGTTACATAGTTCATCCTGTAGGGCCAGGACCTCTCCTTTTCTAAATTCTGTTTCGGTAATTTTCAGTTCCGAAAATATCATTTCTATTTCTGCTTCATGTATTGAACGAAAAAGCGGAATCTTTTTTAATGCTGTTAAATCCATATCCTAATCTGTGTATTCAAAGATAAAGATATAATTATTTTGGCTAACGTCGCATATGTGACATATTTCAAACGTACTACCAACTTAATTTTGTAAAAAATAAAAAGGGTAAATAATGAAAAGAACGATCATAAAAATAGATGAAGAACTATGTGACGGTTGTGGTGCCTGCGTATCAGGTTGCCATGAAGGAGCTTTACAGCTTATCAATGACAAAGCCGTTATGATTAGTGATCTCTATTGCGACGGTCTTGGTGCTTGTATAGGAGAATGTCCCGTCGGTGCTATTACTCTCGAAGAACGTGAAGCTGAACCCTATGACGAGTATGCTGTGATGGAACGCATGCTCCCGAAAGGGGAGAAGGTAATACTCGCTCACCTGAACCATCTGAAAGAGCATGAGGAATACGAACTGTTACATCAGGGATTGGAGTATCTGAAAAAGCATAATGTGAAAGTGAACTTTCCTGCCGAAAATAAACAAAACTCAATTACGCAGGACAAACCCGCTTGCGGCTGTCCGGGCAGCATGATGCAGGAGATTAAAAGGCCTGCCCCATCCGGATTCACGATGGCTGCGCCTGTGATAGTACAACCATCCGAACTGAGACAATTTCCTGTACAGCTTCATTTACTAAATCCGAATGCCGGATTTCTTCGAGGAGCCAATCTGTTACTGGCTGCCGATTGTACAGCGTTTGCCAGTGGCGAGTTCCATAGCCGTTTCCTAAAAGGCAAGGCTCTTGCTATTGCCTGTCCTAAGTTAGACAGTAATACGCAATCGTATATAGATAAGTTAATTGAGATGATTGATGAGGCCCAAATAGATACCCTTACCGTGCTTATCATGGAGGTTCCGTGTTGCGGAGGATTAGTACGGATAGTACAGATGGCAAGGGAAGAGGCTGAGAGGAATGTCCCTGTGAAAGTAATCGTCCTTTCGGTGCAGGGCGATGTGAAAAAAGAAGAATGGATATAATCACTAACTAAAAAATATTATCATGGACATGTTTTGTTTTCAGTGCCAGGAGACAGCTAAAGGCACAGGTTGCGCATTAATGGGTGTGTGCGGTAAAACTCCGGAAGTTTCGAATATTCAGGATTTACTGTTGTTTGTAACCAGAGGGATCGCTGTATACAACAACGAGTTGAGAAAAGAAGGGAAAGCTTCATCTACAGCGGACAAGTTTATTGTTGACGCTATGTTTATCAGTATTACCAATGCTAACTTCGATTTCGAAGCGATAAAGGAGAAAGTAAAGGAAGGTTTATCATTGAAAGCAGAATTATCTGCCCGGCTGGGAAATACATCTATTATTCTTCCGGACGAATGTACATGGAATGGCGATGAATCCGGATTCATGGACAAAGCACTTGAAGTAGGAGTGTTGCGTACAAAAGATGAAGATATACGCTCGCTGAAGGAACTGACGCATTACGGGCTTAAAGGTATGGCAGCCTATGCCGAGCATGCTTATAATCTGGATAAGACGGATGATGAGATATACATGTTTATGCAGCGCGCATTAGCTGAAATTACGAGAGAGGATATCTCTGTTGACGAACTGGTCGCTTTGGCTCTCGAAACAGGTAAATACGGTGTACAGGTAATGGCATTGCTGGATGCGGCCAATACCGGACGATTCGGGAATCCTGAAATTACACAGGTAAATATCGGTGTGGGAAAGAATCCGGGAATTCTTATCAGCGGACACGACCTGAGGGATATTGAAGAACTTTTACAGCAGACCGAAGGTATGGGAGTAGATGTTTACACACATAGCGAGATGTTGCCGGCGCATTATTATCCGCATCTGAAAAAATATAAACATCTGGTCGGTAATTATGGCGGTGCATGGTGGCAACAAAAAGAAGACTTTGAGTCGTTTAACGGGCCAATCTTATTCACTACGAACTGTATCGTACCTCCTTCCAAAAATGCGGCATACAGAGGGCGGATATTTACCACAGGTGCTTCAGGCCTTGATGGTGCAAAACATATACCGGAGCGTAAAGACGGGCAACAGAAAGACTTTTCGGAAATAATACAAATGGCGAAAAACTGCCAGACTCCGAAGGAAATCGAAAACGGAACAATCGTAGGAGGGTTTGCCCATGCACAGGTAATGGCATTAGCCGACAAGGTTGTGGATGCTGTAAAATCGGGTGCAATAAAGAAATTCTTTGTAATGGCAGGTTGTGACGGACGTATGAAAGGCCGTAATTATTACACTGACTTTGCAGAGGCATTGCCTAACGATACGGTTATTCTTACCGCCGGTTGTGCCAAATACCGTTACAATAAACTGCCATTGGGCGATATAGGCGGTATTCCGCGTGTATTGGATGCCGGACAGTGTAACGATAGTTATTCATTGGCAGTTATCGCTCTCAAGCTGAAAGAAGTATTCGGGCTGGAGGATATTAATGACCTGCCTATCGCCTTCAATATAGCATGGTATGAGCAAAAAGCGGTAATAGTGTTACTTGCTCTGCTTCATCTGGGAGTGAAAAATATACACCTCGGGCCAACTCTTCCGGGGTTCCTTTCTCCGAATGTAGCGAAAGTACTGGTTGAGAATTTCGGAATCGGCGGTATATCTTCTGTTGAGGAGGATATTGAAATGTTCCTTGCCAGCTAAGGATATCAGATAAGTATATAATAAAAGCCGGATACATTAATGTATCCGGCTTTTATTTTGCGATTATATGGGGGTATTAATCTGCTGTTAAGATTATTAGTGTTGTATAAAATTGTTGTTTTTTTTCAGCTACGCGCAATCAAAGATTGCTTGTGTTCCTTTTGGCCAAAGCCCCAAAAGGAACCAAAAATGCTTTTACGCCCACTTTATGGGCCGACCCATAACGGACTTAAAGGCTAAACGAAAAAACTCGCTCTGAATAGAGTATAATACGAATCGGTCGATAAGCTCAAACACGTTTTCGTTTTTTAGCCTTTTACTTACTTTTGGGCAATGCCAAAAGTGAGGACAAGCCCGGCAGGGCGCGGCAGACATGAACTGAAAAATAAAAGTTTTTACAAACAACGCTTATATGATAAAAAAATCGAACCTTTTTTCAACTTATTAATGTGGAAGAACTTTCTCAATTTGAATAAACATGAATACTATTCTGTGCGGCAGGAAGATAATTGACGCCGATCCAGGTAATCATAAGTAAAACAAACGCGATTGGCAGCATCCATAAAACAAACTTAACATGATATTTTTGCAGCCGCATATGGATATAGACTAAATATCCCGCCGATGTAATAAACGCCCATGTCTCTTTCGGGTCCCACGACCAGTAGTGTCCCCATGCCTCCTTTGCCCATACTGCTCCCATGAGCATTCCCAGTATGAGGAAGCCGAAACCGATATAAACAACATTATCCATCAGCTTGTACAGGTTATCATCCAGCCTGTCTTTTTTCAGATTTACCAACTGAATAATAGCAGCAATGGTCGCAGCCCCAAGCATGGCATAGGATAAAATATAGACTGTAACGTGCGGCACAAACCAATAGCTTTGGAGGGCAGGCATCAGATTGGTCGAATGTATTTCCGGCTTGAATATATTTACACAGACAAAAACGCAGGCGACCAGGCTGGAGAATGACAACAGCCATTTATATTTCCAATGCTTGTATGTAAAATAACCAACTGTTGCCAGAAAGAATGAGTACCATAACCGGGTTTCACCTATTGTACGGAGCGGAGGGCGTTCCTGTCCTATCCATAAGCCGATGATAAACGTGGCAAAAATAGCAATGCCGGCTATCATTAGTCCTTCTACGATAAATGTTTTCTTACATTTATATACCAGTGCTCCTGCGCTTATCCAGCAAATCATTGCAGGTATTGCAAACCAAAGAAATTCATCCCAAGTCATCTTCCGCCTTTCTTTTTTTGTTTCCCGACCATAATAAACAGATTGAACCTACGGATAATAGAATTATTCCGGCATAGACAGGATAGAGCCACGGGTCGTATACCAGTTCCATACTGCTGTATGTGGACATTCTGCCGGCCTGATTGTCATATCCGTACTGGTAGATAGTCCAACTGCCTATTCTTAAAGGTTTATTTACTTCCAGAACCGCGTGCTGTTCGCTTCCGTCTTCCATGAATACATCTATGTCCGACAGGAATCTCTTTGGCTCGGGTTGTGTCATTACAATACAATATTGAGAGTCGAGAGGTAATGTCATATATAACTGTGCCATATTGCCTCCGCATACCCATCCTTTACGCATCTCGCCTGTTTGTTTGTTCCTTGCCGATACTTTTGCTGCCGGACTGGAGCCGGGCATAGGCACAGCCTGATAAGTACTGTCACTGTTGCGTACTGCCTGATGGATATATTCTTCAAGTCTGATATCCCATTTATCGAGTGTGCCGTTAGGCCTCTTTTCGTCTATCTGGAAATAATCAGGTTTGTTTTTAGGCTGTGATTCGCCGCTTTCCCTGTCTATTATTGTGAGTTTAGGCGGGTATTCTTCCATCTCGAAATCATTGAGCTGTATGGCGACTGGAAGTTCCAGCACATCTTTGTTTTCGCTATAGACACGCCATTCCACTTCACCTTCGCGGACATGCATTACATATCTTTTTATATCGGCGGCTCCCAGCCCTGCGGCAAAAAGGAGAATCCAGAGCCCTATATGATTGAAATAGAAAGCATAATCCTGCTTGCGGAAAGCGACCAGCCTTCTTACAATCAGTGAACCTAAGGAAATCAGCGTAAGGAAATATATCAGAACGAAAGGCCAGCTGCTTGTTACCTGCCTGAATCCAAGCACCGTGAATATATCTTTATCGTGAGGATCGAGACGCGCGAATTGCGGAGTAAGTCCCATTATCAGCCCCAATACCAACAGCGTGGCAATGAGGGTTACCGAAAGCGGAACACCCGATATCCATTGGTAGAAAGCACTTTTGCGGGCGAATGAGAGTAATATGAGAAATGCTATTACCGCGCCACCGAGGATAAGGTTGACCGGAGCCTGTAGCAGGTAAAAGTCAAACTTTCCTACTGTAATCTGAAGCATAAAACCAATGAAGACAAAACCTGCCACAAAAGCAATACTTTCTTTGTACCGCCACGGGAATTGCCACATCTTACGTTTTCCTTGTTCCATATGTATATGAAGAGAAGAAAGTACCTGAAGTCTTTCTCAGACACTCTCTTCTTTTTTATCTGCCGTTTAAGGGCCTGTTTAAATATTTGCTGTTAATTTCCCTTCTTTTTTAGCTTTTTCGAGCCATTGAGGAACTACTGTTTTTATCCAGTTGTCTTTTTTCTCTTTCAGGGTCTTCATATCCAGCCCGATGTATGCCTGAGCCTTATCTTTGGTAGATATATCCGGCATCTGCATATCGGTTACTCCATGGCTGAACAGTACTTTCTGCAATTCAAGCTGGGCAAGCATTGTTTTGTCGAGGCTGTGAGCCAGTATCCGCTGGGTTTCCACCGGAGCATGGAAGGACGCTCCGTGAGAAGCTACCGCGAAATCCCAGCGCCATTGCGCCTGACGAAGCAATTTGAGCGAAGCTGCCATTTCTTTGTCGTCTGCCCCTTTGTCCCATGCTGTTTTAGCCATGATGTGAGCTTTCGACAGTTCCTGTTCTATACGATCGCGGATTTCTAATGCTTTATCCTGATATTGGTAAACATAGTTTTTCAGGTTCTCTTCGCTGTCTCTGTGACAGGTCTGGCAGGTATTCGCTACATTCTTCAACGGGCTCATCACCTGATGGTTCGAGTATTTTATACCGCCTTCCGACATGTATGGCATATGGCAATCGGCACATGATAGGCCACGTTGTGCATGAGGTCCCAGCAGGAATATTTCATAATCCGGATGTTGGGCTTTCAGCATAGGAGTTTTACTTAATGCATGTGTCCAGTCTGTAAATTCTGCTTCGTCGTAATATTTCTCCATCGCTTCCACAGTCATGCCTCCATCCCAGGGGAATGTCAGATATTTATTATCTTTTGTAAAATAATATTCAACATGGCATTGCGCGCAAACCAGTGACCGCATTTCCTGAGGTGTGGCCTGAGTGATATCTTTTCCCTGACGTTGAAATGCTTCTATTAATGCCGGACGGGTAATTGTCAGATTCATCGTAACAGGGTCGTGACAGTCTGCACAGCCGATAGGGTTTACTACCTCCGCACCCCAATCACTCCATTTGGCTTTATAATAGTTCTCAATACCTTTTTCGTGCATCAGGCGTGGTACATCGGGGCTTTTGCATGTCCAGCAAGTACCCGGCTGCATATCGCCCTCTCCGTTTTCGGGACATCCTGTACGAAGCGTATTGCGTACGTCCTCGACGGCATGCATATGTCCGCGCGGTGCGGAATAGTCACGCGAAAAAGCGTATCCGGCCCATAGGACTACCATTTCGGGACGCGATTCCAGTACATCTTCGGGCATATTGCCCAGATGCTTGCTTTTGAAATCCATATCGGCAGTCTTTTTCCACGTATTATACTCTCTCGGGTAGTTTATGCCCCATTCTTCATTGTGAGGGTTTATCCCGGTTATCTCTATTTTCTTATTGTTGTACAGTGTAGCTATTTCGGCACGGCGTTCTGTTATGGAGGCAGCCAGGATGCCTAATGCAAACACTCCTACCATGACAACGGCAAATATGCCCCATCCGATAATCGGTTTCCGTTTGATTGCTTCTGCTAATTTCTTGAACATAATTTATAGAGTTTTTAGTTGTTTATTTTTATAGGTTTAGATTCAGTTTTTATTCATTCTCTTCTTCAGCCACTCCGGTACGGGTGAGGCGGGTAGGGGAACAATCGCGTTAGGCGAGGAGGACAAATTGCTTATCTTGGAATGGGGCACTTGTGTGTGGCAGTCCCAGCAAGCTTTGCCTTTGCCTTCCTGTACATCGCAGTAACTTATCATACCTGTATTTACAAATTCCGTATTGAGTTGCGTGTGGCAACGGATGCAGTTGTCCATTATCACCCCGTAGCTTTCGTCCCGTGGACGGATTACCTGTGGCTCTCCATTTATGGTAAATACGGCGGCATGGTAAAGCCCGTCTTTAGCTTTAAATGCATATTTATTGAGGATATTATCCTGCGGTACGTGGCAGTCGTTGCAAGTAGCCCATTGCGCGTGCGAACTATGGTTCCATGACTGGTAGTATGGAGTCATAATGTGGCAGTTGATACATGCTGCGGGATCGTCCGAAAGGTAGGAGTGAGCCCTCGACATATAGACTGAGTATCCTCCCAATCCGACTATAATACCTCCTACGACAAACAGAGGTACTATAAACTGGTTAGGTATATGGCTCAGGAATTTTTTTATCATGGTATACTAATTTAAGGTCACAGACCTATTTGTTACTTGTTATGTAAAAGAATAACAGTGATTTATGATTTTATATTGTATCATTAAATACTATCTTTTACTTAGTGTTTAAATTTTCCTTAAAACGCAATTTGCAGTTGTGCTATCACTACATTTGAATTTTGCGCATCCCATTTGTTCGAATAGTCCGAATAAGTATAGTTGAGTTGTACCCGGCACTGAGGATAAAAATAATAATTTATTCCGACAGTATAATCAATTACCTCACTATTAATATCTTTATTCCTGTTATAGTAATCGGCTTTTAGTAAGGCGTTCAGTTTTTTTGGAACAAGGTAATACAGCCCCATGGCATAAACTCCTTCCTTTTCTATTCCACCATCGTTGCCATTTATCCATTCGGCACGGGCATTGAAACGTTCCGATTTATAATCCGCGCTCACATACCATCTGTCGCGTACATGATCGGATATCACTGTTTCTCCGGCTTTGGCATATGATGCCTGGCCAAAGTAGACTCCTCCTCCGACTCTCAGTCCTTGTACGGGTTGGAGTAATAGCATTCCGGCAAAGTCTTTAGCGTTGTTCGTCTCCCCGGTAGTAACACCTGTTCCCTGGAATACTCCGCCGGAGTATTCCAACAGGTTATGCTTTTCCATAGGGAAAAGTTCTCCTGAAATCATCGCTCCGGCGTCGCGTCCGAAATTGTTTTTATTGTTTTGTTTTTTCAATACGTCGTCCTCTCCGGCATATCCTACCAGATTGGATATGGTACGGGAATAAGCTGCTGTTTCCAATGTGGCCGGTACATACTGGCTTTCCAGTGTGAACGGGCTCTTGAATTGTCCTACTTTGAAATTGAACTCTTTGGCTGCCGTCCATTCTCCCCAGAATTCCTGAACCGATGGATTTACCATCTCTAAGAGAAAACCGTAGCGGAACGAATCGTTTAGTTTTCCACTTACCGATATAAACAGATTTTTAGCTTTGAAGTCGTTGTGTATTTTGTCTACATCGGAGTATCTGTACATTAACTGCCCGTTTCCTCCAAACTGCATATAAGGAGTATTGAAGGCTTGCCTTACTTTTTCTACTTTCTGAGGAAGGGTTGCTTTTTGTTCTTTATTTGCCGTTTCTTTTTTAATTTCATCGGCTTCAGACTGGGTAAGTACATTTTTTTCAACCAGTTTCTTCAGTAACTCATCAGATTCCTGCGCATAGAAAGTGCTGAATGATAAGCAAAAGATTATAAAAACAAAAAATTTCTTCATTTCTACAAGTATTAGATATTTCATTATACAAAATATGCGAATATTCTGCAAAAAATGTGTAATATTTATTACACATTGGAAATGAATGTTTATTACAGAGTAGATTTTATAGCGATCAGAATGGTTTGTTTGTTGAGAAAATTTATCTATATAATAGCTGATAGCTTTTAGCTTATAGTTCATTGAAGTATTGATAAGCCCCCTCAATCCCCCAAGGGGGACTTACAATGAGGGTAAAAAGTAATAGGTAGAAAAAGTGTTACCTTTGTTACTTTTTGAAGAAAGGTACAAGTAGACAAGATACGAGATACAAGTTGTTGGCTGATGACTGTTTACTGTTTACTGAAACAAGTGTTACTTTTGTCACCTTTTAACAAATTGAAGGTGTTGAGTAATAAGTACTAAGTCTATTGGTACTGTTAATTGATAAAAGCTAATTAGCTCCGCTGACTGTTGGTTCTTAATTATTAATTGCTTTCTGTTACCTTTTTTCTTATTTGTATGGATGTTATCCAAAACATATTTTGATAAGAAAAAAGAACAGCGTAATTTTAGAGGAGTTTATAAATGTTAACAAATAAAAAGCAAAGAGTATGAAAAAAGTATTGTTTTCCACTCTGATTCTATTCATTTTTATGTCGTGTACAACAAATAATAAAAGCGGCTTTAAAGAGGCAAAAGCCCCGATAGCCGAAAAGAAAGAACATCTCCGTATTATACACGGGGATACTGTAAATGATGAGTACTACTGGATGTATGACTTTTTTGGTAAAGGGCCGGACAGCACATTGGTGGTGGATTACCTGAAGGCGGAGAATGCCTATCTGGATACTGTAATGGGTGGTACAGCCGGTTTTCAGGAAGCATTGTTTAATGAGATGAAAGGCCGGATAAAAGAAACGGATGAAAGTGTTCCGACCTTCAAAAACGGTTACTATTATTATACGCGAACCGAAGAAGGGAAGCAATATTATAAGTATTGCCGGAAAAAAGGAAGCCTCGAAGCCTCGGAAGAGATATTACTCGATGTAGATAAAATGGCAGAAGGGCATTCTTATTACGCTGTCGGCGGCATTTCAATCAGTGAAGACAATAAACTGATGGCCTATGGTGTGGATGAGGTTAGTCGCAGGCAATACACTATCTACTTCAAAAATCTGGAGACAGGTGAGGTTTATAAAGAAACGATTCCGAATACAAGCGGAGGAGCTACATGGGCGGCAGATAACAAGACTGTATTTTATACGTCGAAAAATCCGGTAACCTTATTGTCCGAAAAAATCAAACGGCACACCTTAGGCACGGATGCATCTTCGGATGTAACTGTTTATGAAGAAACGGATAAAAGTAATTATATAGGAGTGGGTAAAACCAAGAACCGGAAATATATCTTTATCCAGTCACAGGCAACCTTATCTTCAGAAACATTCTTTATTGAGGCCGATAAGCCGATGTCTGCCTTCAAATCATTCCAGCCAAGGATAAAAAATGTATTGTATGATATAATTCCTTTGGCCGACAGGTTTCTTATCCTTACCAATAAGGATGCGAAGAACTTCCGGGTAATGGAATGCTCACTGGATAAAACAGGTGTGGACAACTGGAAAGAATATATTCCTCACCGAGCAGATGTATTGCTGGAAAGTGTTGATGAATTTAAAGATTTTATCGTGCTCGAGGAACGGAAGGAAGGGCTTGTAAAGCTTTGTGTACGCAGCCTGAAAGACGGGAAAGAACATTATATTGATTTCGGAGAGCCTACTTATATGGCTTATACGGCTTCGAATCCGGAATACGAAAGTAATATCGTCCGTTATGGCTATACATCTATGACTACGCCGAGTTCCACATTCGATTACAATATGAATACCCATGAGAAAACGCTCATGAAAGAGCGCGAAGTAGTGGGAGGGTATAATAAAGAGGATTACCAGACCGAGAGATTGTATGCTACGGCCAAAGACGGAACAAAAGTGCCTATCTCGCTTGTGTACAAGAAAACAACAAAGAAAGACAGTAAAACTCCATTGTTGCTTTATGGCTATGGAAGTTATGGTGCCAGCATGGATGCTTCTTTCAGCAGCAATCGCCTGAGTCTTTTAGACAGAGGATTCATATATGCGATAGCTCATATTCGCGGAGGTCAGGAAATGGGGCGCCGGTGGTACGAAGACGGTAAACTGATGAAGAAAATAAATACATTCACTGATTTTATCGACTGTGGCGAATTCCTTGTGAAAGAAAATTATACGAGCAAGGAGCATTTGTATGCTCAGGGCGGTAGTGCCGGAGGGCTTCTTATAGGCGCGGTTATAAATATAAATCCGGGACTTTGGCATGGAGTGATTGCCGATGTGCCTTTTGTGGACGTGGTGAATACCATGCTGGATGAAAGTATTCCTTTGACAACGAATGAGTTTGATGAATGGGGGAATCCTAAGGATAAGGATGCGTACTTCTATATGAAAAGTTACAGCCCTTACGAAAATGTAGAGAAGAAAGACTATCCGAATATACTTGTCACCACAGGTTTGCACGATAGCCAGGTACAATATTTCGAACCGGCCAAATGGGTGGCTAAGCTAAGGGATATGAAGACCGACAATAATGTACTATTACTGAAAACGAATATGGAATTCGGGCACGGCGGAGCCAGCGGCCGGTTCGACTATCTGAAAGATATTGCTTTGGATTATGCTTTCTTATTCACATTGGAGGGAATAGACAGGTAGGGTTATAAAAGATAAGCCCTGCTGTATGGCGGGGCTTTCCGTTTAAAGGCAGAGGGAAAAATATACTACCGGTATTCTTCCGGCACATTTTGATGCTCATGGTTCTCTATATATAATAAAAAAAGAGCAACCTTCCGGCTGCTCTTTCCTATATATTAAGTTATCGTATATTATGCGTTAACTTTAGCCATGTGAGCGATAAGCTCAAGCATTTTAGTTGAGAATCCCCACTCGTTGTCATACCAGCTAACAACTTTAACGAAAGTTGGGCTCAATTGGATACCAGCTTTAGCGTCGAAGATAGAAGTACGTGCGTCTCCGATAAAATCAGAAGAAACAACAGCATCTTCAGTATATCCGAGAACACCTTTCAATTCGCCTTCAGAAGCTTCTTTCATAGCTTTACAGATATCTTCGTAGCTGGTTTCTTTAGCAAGACGGGCAGTTAAGTCAACAACAGAAACGTCAAGAGTAGGAACACGCATTGACATACCTGTAAGTTTTCCGTTAAGCTCAGGGATAACTTTACCTACAGCTTTAGCTGCACCTGTAGAAGAAGGAATGATGTTACCAGCAGCAGCACGTCCGCCTCTCCAGTCTTTAGCTGAAGGTCCGTCTACTGTTTTTTGAGTAGCAGTAGTAGCGTGAACTGTAGTCATCAAAGCTTCTACGATACCGAATTTGTCATTCAATACTTTAGCGATAGGAGCAAGACAGTTTGTAGTACAAGAAGCGTTAGAAACGAATTGTTCACCTTTTTCGTATTTATCGTGGTTTACTCCGCAAACGAACATACGAGTATCGTCTTTAGAAGGACCAGACATAACTACATATTTAGCACCAGCGTCGATGTGACCTTGAGCTTTAGGTTTTTCAAGGAAAAGACCTGTAGATTCTACTATATATTCAGCGCCGATTTCATTCCATTTCAAGTCAGCAGGATTTTTCTCAGCAGTTACACGGATAGCGTTTCCGTTTACTACCAATTTGCCGTCTTTTACTTCAACTGTACCATTGAATTTTCCATGAACAGTATCGTATTTTAGCATATATGCCATATATTCAACATCGATAAGGTCATTGATACCAACAACTTGAATGTCACTTCTGCCTTGTGCAGCACGGAATACCAGACGACCAATACGTCCGAATCCGTTAATACCTACTTTAATCATTTTGTTTTTAATTTTATAGTTAAATAATCGAGTATATCCTATTTAAACGCTTTAGTAGGAATAAAATATTTATGTTATAAAACATCCTTTTTTAAAAGCTGTACAAAAATAACAAATAATTTGGCATGAAAGAAATTTGTTAGTCATTTTTAATGACAAATTATTTGTTATTCTAAGTGATAATCACGTTTTTGTCTGTTTTGCAATGTCTACTTTACTATTTGATGTTTTTAGTTAAAAAGATCATAAAAATGCATAATCTTTATCTATATAAGAAACGCTCAGCATCTCGTTCTTTGAAAAATTGATAAATGAAAAGCAGATACAGAATATATGATAAAAAATATATGTAAAAGTTTGTTTACTGTTTATTTTTGGATAAATAAATCCAATCTTCGGTGATTGTTAGCAGCAAACTATTGACCATAAATTGAAATAGTTATTAACTTTGTGGCCAATAATTGTATTACGTGTAAATGGCAGATTCTCTTAAAAGGAAAACGAGTGTAGCTTTATTCTGGAGCTTTGTTGATAAAGGCGGACAGCAGATCATTACGCTGGTTTTCTTTTATATTCTCGTCCGTCTGATATCAAAAGAAGATATCGGGACGGTAAATTTGCTGGCCATCTTTACCATTATTTCGGGCATGTTGCAGGAAAGTGGTTATTCATCGGCACTGGTCCGGAAAAAGGAAATACATCCCGAAGAATATACCTCCGTTTTTTATTTTAATATAACAATCAGCCTTAGTCTGTACACAATTTTATTTTTTTGTGCGCCTGTCATCAGTTGGTTTTATGAAAAACCTGTATTGACAGATCTGGCACGTTTTGTATTCCTGGCCTTTGTCTTCAATGCATTCGCAATTATACAGAATGTGAATCTGGTGAGAGAAATGAATTTTAAACTCAATACGCGGATTACGCTTGTTGCATGGTGTGTATCGGGATTGATAGCAATATTGATGGCGTACAACGGATACGGAATATGGAGTATGGCTGCCCAGCAGGTTTTACAAAGTTTTATAAGAAGCTCATTGTTATGGATTTTTGTAAAATGGAGACCAAGCGGGAAATTTGTTTTCCTGCATATAAAAAAAATGTCGTCTTATAGTATAAATCTGTTGATATCCGGACTGTTTGGACAAATATGTAACAATATATCACCCTTGATTATCGGTAAGAAGTTCTCTATACCCCAGGTGGCTTCATACAGTCAGGGTCTGAAGCTGACAAATATACCGCAATCGGTTATCAGTGACGGGATTCGGAGCGTGGCTTATCCTCTGCTGTCGAAGATAGGAGAAGATGACGAAAGAAGCAAAAAGGCATACCGGAAAGTTATGCGTATAACATCCTTTATCTCTTTTCCTGTGGCTATGCTACTCATCGTTACGGCGAGTCCGATAGTTTCTATCTATCTGCCTCCCGAATGGACGGATGCAATCCCCATATTGCAAGTATTGGCTATTGGAGGGGCTTTCTTGCCTCACTTCGGCCTTATTTCATCACTGCTCCAATTTAAAGGAGAATCGAAGCTACTATTAAAGATTGAAGTGTGTAAAAATGTACTTATACTGGTTGCAATCGCTATCGGCGTACAATTTGGTATACAAGGACTGGTAACCGGATTAAGCCTTGTAAATGTGCTGGCTTTTTTTTCAGGCATATATATTGCCGGAAAACGTATCTCATACTCATTTATGGAAATACTCAAGGATACGATACCATACGTCATTATATCAGTGGTTTCATTTACTCCTTTTGTACTGCTTCATATGACAGGACTGGAAAATGTATTTTTACAACTCATTATTCCCGCTATTGTGGGAAGTTGTGTTTACCTTCTGATAATGAAGGTCTTTGGCTCAGTTATTATGCGGGAAACAATCGATTTTGTGAAACTCTCTTATAATAAAACTTTTAAACGATAATAATATGCCTAAAGTTTCCATACTGATGCCTGTTTATAATGCCGGACAATACTTGTCGCAGGCCATAGACAGCATACGCTCGCAGAGCTTTAAGGATTGGGAGCTGATACTTGTCAATGATGGGTCTACTGACGATAGTGAAGCGATTATATGCGGCTATAATGACAATAGGATATATTATGTAAAGAACCCTGTAAATTTGGGGTTGATAAAGACGCTCAATAAGGGTATCGACCTATGTGGAGGTGAATACATCGCCCGTATGGACGCGGATGACATCTCTTTCCCCGAACGATTGAGGATACAGGCAGACTTTCTGGATATTCATCCCGACTATCTGATGTGTGGGACTAACGCCTCCGTTATCAACAATGAGGGTAAGAGAACCGGAAAAATAAGAAATCTGCCGGATAATGATTTTTTGCAAATCAATCTTTTATTCTCACCGCCGTTTGTTCATCCTACTGTAATGATTCGCCGTGAAGTATTGGAGAAGAACAGATATGATGAAGCATATAAGCATGTGGAAGACTACGAACTCTGGTGCCGGATAGCAAAACAGGGAAAGATCGCTAACCTGAAAGACGAGTTGTTTGCTTATCGCTGGCACGACAGCAACGTATCCGTACTGAATAACGAGATACAGGATAGGCTGAAAGATAAGATTATCTCTGATGAATTGGGAACATTGGATATTGTGCCTACCGGGCAGGAGTTGTATTGTCATAAAGTAACTTTCCGGCTATATCGTATGGGAAACCGGCAAGAGATATCCGTCTCGGATTTCAATGATATTTCTGCTTGGTTTTCGAAACTTATCCGGAAGAATGCGGTTGCGGGCAGATACAACCAAGAAGACCTGATCGCATTTCTTTGGGCACGCTGGATTGTCCTTTGTATGTCCGGGAAGAAGTACAGAAAAATGATACCTTCATTTGCTTCACTAAAACCATCTATATTTATAAAATTATTGAAACTTATACTATTCCTAAAGAATAAATGAACGAAACCGAAGATTTAAAAGCAATATACAATCCTGAGGGATCTGAACTAAGGACGTTACAGTTAAAGATGCTCGATATACTAGTTGTAGTAACAGACATCTGTGACAAACATAATCTGCCATATTGGGTCAGCGGAGGGACATTGTTGGGGGCTGTCCGTCACAGAGGATTTATTCCGTGGGATGATGATATTGATATTGAGTTGCTTCGCCCCGATTATCTGGAACTGCTAAGAATTCTACCCAAGGAACTGCCGGATAATCTCTATCTGCAAACACCTGAAGAGAAAAGCTACCGATTACTCTTTTCCAAGGTAAGGGACAGGTATTCTATCGTACATTCCGAAGAAGAGAATATGGCAAGATATAAGGAAAAGGGAATCTTCATTGATATTTTTTCTGAGGAGAGAAGCTACAGATGGATGAAGGATATTGTAGATTTCTTTTATGGCAGGGCTTTCAGGCGATTGAAAAGAGGAAGGCCGTTCCACTCATTAAAGTTCTTCTACGAATATGCCACTTCGTTAGTCTTATATCCTGTAGGAGTCCTGCTTATATGGATTGCCAGAGGAATCTGTGCTATTACCAAACCGGACAATATATTACATAGCTATGGCATAGGGAACTCAACCAACCATAATGCCCGGTATATGTTCCCTGTGGGAAAAGTCACATTCGAAGGTAAGGAATTCTCCGCCCCGAAAGAAGTGGATACATACTTGAGAAAACAATACGGAGATTATATGACCGTTCCCCCTAAGGAGAAGCGTGCCACACATTTTTTAAAGGTAGAATATCTCTGATATTATCAGATACCCATCTCTTTAAATAACTTCGCCTCACGCTGTTTGGCTTTCTCTATCGATGCCGGATTCTTCGGATCAATCCCGTATTTGGATGGAGCAGGTATTATCAGTTTAGTCCCGAGTGCAATATTATTCGCGTTTTTGATGACGTCCTTATTTTCTTCATAGATATAGACCCAAAAAGATTTATGCCCGTAGTATTCCAAAGCTATGTTCCGAAGAGTATGCCCACTTCGTATGGTTTCTGTTGCCAGTGGTTTGGATGAGTCTTTAACCGGCTGGGCAGCAATCTTTACTTCTTCATTCTTTGGCTCGGCTTTCGGTAATTTTGTTTCCTGCTGAGGCTCATTTTTTGTTTCTTGGGCAATGCCTTGTATCTGGGTCGAATCTTGCTTCTGAGCCAGTGAGTCGGCGGGTGATTTCTTGTCAAAAACAATTACGACTTTTTTACTCTTATCCACAGGAGGTTGTCCTGTTAAAAATGCAGCCAGCTCCTGAAAATAGTATCCGCCAATGGCAAACGCCGCTAAAATAAGTAGTATTACAAAACCCAAAGAAATAAAGCGCCTGCGTTTAGACTTCTTTCTGTGATTGTAGAACATAGATTCAATATCCGTGCTGGCGGAAGAACTCCTGGGAATCGCTGCTGCTGCCACCGGAACTGTTTTATTCCGAGTTATTTCGGAAACACTTTCTCCTGCGTTCTCTTCTTCGGAGTTTATTTCGGCCTCTTCTTTAGCTTCTGTTATGGCAGACTCTGCTTCTGTATCCGGAATCGGAATTTCTTTTGCTATTACGTTTGCTTCTGTCGCTTTTATCTCTGATTTCTCAGGAATAGTGATATATTCTGTAATTTCCTCTTCAATAGAAATTGTATCGGTACTATCGTCCTCCTCTTCGGCAATGTCCTCTTCGGTTTCACTCTCCATATTCTCAAAAGAAACCCCATCTTCAAGAATAACACTCTCGAAATGGGCAAAAGGCCGGTTGATAGCTTCTTTTAATGATTTATCAGGATTGAAACTAAGTTTATAATGGGCCGGAATCTCGATAGCCTCCCCTGTATTCACATCCACACTTTTGCGTGCGTTTACCTTTACCAGTTTGAATACACCGAAGTCCTTTATGCGCACCGGATCATAACTCTCGATACTCTCTGAGATGACAGCAATGAGTTCCCGTAAAAAGGTTTCCGCCTCCTTTTTCGCTATTCCCTGTTTTTTTGCCAGAAGGTCAATTAAATCCTGTAGACTAAGCCGCTCATTCATTTACTTCCAGATTTTTAAGGTTATCTTTTATTGTTTGTCCCGGACGAAATGCCAGTGAGATTTTAGGAGGTACAAGGAAGCGCTGTTTTGATACCGGGTTAACGGATATCCGTTCTCCTTTTTTCTTCGCTTCAAAAAGACCGAACCCCTGGATATTGATGGAGTTCCCGTCTTCAAGATTGCTATTAATTATGGAAACAGTAGCTTCCAATACTTCTGTCGTCTGCCGTTGTGTCCATCCTAACTTTTTAGCCAGTGCTGCTATTAATTCCTGGTTTGTCATAGCATTTGTATTTAGATTTAAATCACTTCTCCATATAAATCGAATGGCTGGGCACCCGTTATCCTGACACTGTAAAAGTCCCCGATATTAAGCGTTTTATTTTTCTTAATCAAAACTTCAGGGTCCACTTCGGGTGAATCATACTCAGTACGGCCGATATAATAGTCTGATTCTTCCCTGTCTACAATTACTTTAAGGGTATTCCCTATTTTCTGTTCGTTTATATCAAGAGCTATCCGTTCTTGCAGAGCCATCAAAACATCCATCCGCTCCTGCTTTACGGCATCTGATATTTCATCCCTGTAATGAGCATAGGCATATGTTCCGTCTTCATGCGAATAGGGGAAAGCGCCCATTCTGTCGAAACGTACATCCTTTACAAACTGGAGAAGTTCTTCAAAGTCCTTATGCGACTCTCCCGGATGCCCCACCATAAGGGTAGTACGGATATGAATACCGGGAACTTCTTCCCTGATACGCTTTATCAGGTCGTATGTCTGCTCCTTTGTTATATTGCGGCGCATCTTCTTCAGCATATTGTCGCTGATATGTTGCAACGCTATATCCAAATATTTACACACATTATCATTCTCGCGCATCACCCGTAGCAGATCGTAAGGGAAATTTGCCGGATATGCATAATGCAGACGTATCCACTGCACTCCTTCAATTTTTGCTATGCGATCAATCAATTCAGGTAGTTTAGCCTGTTTGTAATTATCCAAACCATAGAATGACAGATCCTGTGCAATGACCTGAAATTCTTTTACACCCGAAGCTACCAGATGCCTGACTTCATCCTCGACTTCTTCTATCTGCCTGGACTGATGCTTTCCTGTCATAATCGGAATAGAGCAATAAGAGCAGGCACGATTACAGCCTTCCGAAATTTTCAGATAAGCATAATGCGAAGGAGTAGTGATATTGCGTTCCAATGCCAACTCCTTATGATATGATTTACCCAAATCAGAAATAAGGGCTTTCCATCCAAATTTTCCGTAAAAGCTATCTACTTCGGGTATTTCAGCCTTTAATTCCTCCATATACCTGTCGGTAAGACAGCCCATTACAAACAGCTTATTCAATTTTCGTTCTTTTTTAGCCTCTGCAAACTCAAGAATCATATTGATAGATTCTTCCTTTGCATCACCAATAAAGCCACATGTATTTATAACTACAATTTCTCCTTCCGACTTATCCGGATCATGTTTTACGGTGTAGCCGTTTGCCAACAATTGTTTCATCAATAACTCGGAGTCTACCAGATTCTTAGAACAACCGAGCGTGATGACATCTATTCTGTTTTTCTTCATTTCTTATTCTCCAAAGAGACTGTTGACAAACTCGCGGCGGCGAAATACCTGAAGATCGTCAATGCCCTCTCCTAAACCTATATATTTTACCGGTATCTTGAATTGATCGGAAATACCAATTACAACACCACCTTTTGCCGTACCGTCCAGTTTGGTGATAGCCAAAGCTGTAACATCGGTAGCTGCAGTAAACTGTGTAGCCTGTTCAAATGCATTTTGTCCGGTAGAGCCGTCCAGTACAAGTAGCACTTCATGCGGTGCTCCCGGAACTATCTTATCCATCACTTTCTTTATTTTTGAAAGCTCGTTCATCAAACCGATTTTGTTATGAAGCCGTCCTGCTGTATCTATTATTACAATATCAGCATTGTTTGATTTAGCAGAACTCAATGTGTCAAAAGCCACGGAAGCCGGGTCGGAACCCATTGCCTGTTTGATAACCGGGACACCTACGCGTTCGCCCCAGATAACCAGTTGCTCAACAGCCGCAGCACGAAAGGTATCGGCAGCACCAAGATATACGGACTTACCGGCTTTCTTAAACTGGTTTGCCAGCTTGCCGATTGTAGTTGTTTTACCAACCCCATTAACTCCGACAACCATTATTACATATGGTTTTGCTGCTTCCGGAACAGAAAAATCATCATTGTCTACAGCATTATTTTCTGTCAATAAATCAGCGATTTCTTCCCGTAACAGATTTTTCAACTCTTTATCGTCTACATATTTATCCTTTGCCGCCCGTTTTTCGATACGTTCGATAATCTTCAATGTAGTATTTACCCCTACATCCGACATAATCAACACTTCTTCGAGTTGATCGAGCACATCATCGTCTACTTTCGATTTTCCGGCAATAACACGTGATAGTTTGGAAAACATCGACTCTTTAGTTTTTTCCAATCCTTTGTCAAGTGTTTCCTTTTTTTGCTTCGAAAAGAAATCAAATAATCCCATAGATTCTATTCTTCTGATTATATAGATAAAAATAAATCAATCTCTTAAGCCTTGCGGCCATCCAGCTTTTTACCTTCTGCAAAGCTACGAAATGGATAATAAAAAACCTCCCTGCATAAGAATGAAGGAGGTGTTTTAAATATTTTTAACAAGATTATTTTGCGAAATAATCTTTTACTGATTCGTTTGGAACCATTTCTTCTTTAAATGTGTAAGCGCCTGTTTTAGGAGACTTTACCATTTTGATTACTTTAGCATAGTTACGACCGTCTTTTGCTGATGGGTCACGATAACCTGCGACTGTTTTCTTTGCCATGGTTTATCTTGTTTTTACTTGATTTCTTTATGTACAGTTACTCTTTTTAATATAGGATTGTACTTTTTCAGTTCCAATCTCTCTGTAGTATTTTTTCTGTTCTTAGTAGTAATGTAACGGGATGTACCCGGCATACCACTGGCTTTGTGCTCTGTGCACTCCATTATTACCTGGATTCTGTTTCCTTTTGCTTTCTTAGCCATTTCCTGTTCCTCCTAAATAATTAAGCGTTTAAATAACCATCTGCGGCCGCTCTTTTGATTGCAGCGTCCAATCCAATTTTATTGATTGTACGAAGGCCTGCAGCTGAAACATTCAGGCTAACCCAACAATCTTCTTCTACCCAGTAGAATTTCTTTTTAAAAAGATTGACATTAAATTTCCTCTTAGTCTTTCTGTTCGAGTGAGAAACATTATTGCCAACCATAGCTTTTTTTCCTGTAATTTGACAAATCTTGGACATCGCTATTGTGTTTTATATGTTTATTTTTATATTATATCCTATCCAAATCGGGTTGCAAATTTAGTCATATTTTTCAAACCTACAAATATTTATATCGTTAAAGTTCTTTTTATTTCCAGTTTCAATCTAACTAATCCTCTTAATGTGATCGCTATAAACTATTTTTAATTCATTTTGCCGATAAATTTACTATTCAGGAGACAGGCAGACGCCTTTATCCATATTGGTAAATAATATTTGTATCTTTGTGGTATGAATAATAAACGCATACTCATTACAGGAGCCAGTGGCTTTATCGGTAGCTTTCTGGTCGAAAAGGCTTTGGAAAAAGGATATGAAACCTGGGCCGGAATCCGCAAAAGCAGCAGTCGCGAATATTTGCAGGATAAGCGTATTCAGCTTATAGACCTCCCCTTTCATGATAAGGATAAATTAACGGAGGACTTATGCCGCTTTGTTTCCGAACATGGCAAATTCGATTATATTATTCATAATGCCGGAGTCACAAAATGTTTAAACCCCAATGATTTCGACAGGGTTAATTTTCAATATACGGCTGATTTTATAGATGCACTCAAGGATGCGGATGCTGTTCCCGGAAAGTTCTTATTAATGAGCAGCCTCAGTGTATGCGGGCTTGGAGATGAAACAAACTATGTTCCGCTAAGAATAACCGATACCCCCAATCCGAATACGGCATACGGAAAGAGCAAGCTTAAGGCGGAGAAGTATTTGCAATCGACCGGTGATTTTCCATACATCATTCTACGGCCAACAGGGGTGTACGGTCCACGCGAAAAGGATTATTTTCTGATGGTAAAGACTGTGAAATCAGGTTTGGATGTCGGAGCGGGATTCAGACCTCAACACCTGACCTTCATATATGTCAAAGATCTTGTCGATGCTGCATTTCTCGGCTTAGAAAGCGATGTTCGCAACGGAGTTTATTTTGTTGCTGATGGAGACGTATATACCGATAAGGAATATACCCGGTTGGTAAAAGAATCCATAGGCAAAAATCATGTGCTTAGCCTGAAGGTTCCTTTATGGCTATTAAGGGCTGTTTCTGTCATAGCTGAAAATATATCCAGATTGACGAAGAAGCCATCTACCTTAAATAGGGATAAATATAAAATAATGAAGCAACGCAACTGGGAATGCGATATAACCCCACTTTTCAACGACCTCCGGTTTTCCCCAAAATACAATCTGAAAAAGGGGTTGGAAGAATCCATAAAATGGTATAAGGAAAACGGTTGGTTGTAATCTGTTTACAATATGACTGCGGAAAGAATATCACACGACAATAAGTGTATTTAAACCTGGCCATATTCCACTTAATTAATGCGAATCAGTAGTTGGACTACCGATCCACATTATCAAAAACCGAATCATTTATCTATACAATAAACCATTAGGGCTCTTTGAAGTATTGTAGTAAGTGAAAAGTGAAAAACGAATTGAAAATCGGCGGAGCCAAAAGTGAAGAACGAAAAATTATACGAAATACAAGTTGTTGACTGTTGACTGTTAACTGATATATCTGTTACTTTTGTTACTTTTTTTGAGATACGAGTAGACAAGATACAAGTAGACAAGATACGAGATACGAGTTGTTAACTGCTAACTGTTGACTATAAATAGTGTTACCTTTGTTACTTTTTAACAAGTTGTAAGATTTAAGTAGTAATGTCATCAGTTCAACGTTTATTCCTCTTTCATTTGGCGGCAAATATTTTCAAAAGAAGAATAAACAGGCAATATTAAGAACTGATACTCCGTTATATATAGATAAATCGATTGAAATATAATTACATGCCAATTATTAACTAATGGACTTTGATAATTCTCTGTCCGAAGTATTTGGTTATCTTTGCACATAAATAAAATTTATAGAAATAAATAATACTTTTCTTTTAATGAAAAAAATCACATTAATCCTAGCTATTCTGACGGTGGTATTAGCTTCGTGTCAGGATAAGAATGCGTATACTATTGAGGGTAATTTCACTGAAAATACATTTGATGGTAAAATGATATATCTTCAAAAGATAGATAGCATGAGAGCCGAATCATCAACAGTGATAGATTCAGTAGTATTGAAAGACGGGAAATTTAAGTTCAAAGGAACTACCGATGGCGATCCTATTATGGGATTTATCTCCGTAGGTAAGCTGGAATCGCCTGAGGCAGATTCCCCTGTAGGAACGCTTATCCTGGAGCCGGGAGCGATAAAGATAACACTAGAAAAAAATGCAGTAAGTACAAGCGGAACTCCAAGGAATGACGAGTTTAATAAGGTTCAGACTGCAATGAATAAGATGGCTGCTTTATACAAGGAAGTAAATGATGCCGGAGGTGTACAGGGGGTTCCGGATGCTAACTCAAGAATGGAAGCATTGCAGGAAGAAATGCAAAAAGCTAACTTTGAATTTACAAAGGCAAATATGGCAAATAAGGCCGGTGAATTTTTGTTCTACTCTTCTGCATCGATGTTTACAATGGAGCAACTGAAAGAATTGTTGCCGTTGGCTGACAGTACCTTCCGTAATACTCCGGAGATGAAAGCCCTGGAAAAAGAACTGAACAGGGTAGTACCGGA
The DNA here is from genome assembly GCF_002482385.1 of Dysgonomonas sp. UBA7710. Lineage (GTDB taxonomy): Bacteria > Bacteroidota > Bacteroidia > Bacteroidales > Dysgonomonadaceae > Dysgonomonas. The sequence goes on from NZ_DLFW01000045.1 coordinate 75,880, forward strand.
AGTAGGCCAGGCATTTGCTGATGCGCAGTTGGTAGACATGACAGGTAAGGCTGTTGCCTTGTCTGAATATGCAGGCAAAAGCAAATGCGTACTTATCGATTTCTGGGCTTCGTGGTGTGGTCCGTGTATTCAGGAAATGCCGGGTCTCGTGAAAACATATAATGCATATAAGGCCAAAGGTCTTGAAATTATAGGAATATCTGTTGATGAAGACAGACAGGCATGGCTCAATGCAGTGAAAGCCCATAAAATGACATGGATACAATTAGGGGATGACACAAAATCTGCCTCAGAACTATATGGTGTAAACACTATACCGCATACTGTTTTATTAGACGGAAATGGTGTGATTGTAGCTAAAGACCTGCGGGGACCTGCATTGGAAGCTAAGATTGCAGAAATACTCGATTAAACAATAGATTACATTCCTTGTTTTATTACTAATGGTTTGAATAATTTATTCGAAAACTTATATATTAACTGTCCTAATTTATTAATAAAATGAAGAAAATTATATTATCACTATCAACAGTACTGGTGTTGGTTACGTCTTGCGGCGAAAAAGACCAGTTTACTATTAATGGTACAGTAGCCGGAGCATCTGATAGTGCTAAGGTGTACTTGCAGACGCTTGAGGATAATTGGAAAGATCAGGTAGCAATCGATTCTGCTTATGTAACTAATGGTAAATTTGAGTTTAAAGGACTTGCAAAGGAAGGGGCGAAAGTTCATTTCATAGCATTGGCTGAACCTACAGATAAAGTAAAAAGACCGGTTTTGTTGGTTGTAGAACCCGGACAAATAGACGTTGCTCTGGATAGTGTTTCTACGATTAAAGGAACAGCTTCGAATGATGCTTATCAAACACTGAATACCAAACTGAACGGATTTGACACGCAATTAAAGGCTGTCTATGAAAAATCGAAACTCGATACGGCTCAGGTTGCACAAGCCGAACTGGAAAAACAGTATGAAGAGATAGATGCTCAGAAAACTAAAGAAATATATGGCTATGTGAAATCAAATATAGAAAGCCAGATAGGCGCTTATATATTCGCGTCCAGATCATATCTGTTTACTTTAGATCAAATGAAAGAGTTATTTGCATCTGTAAAACCTGAATATAAAGCCAACGAAAGGATGGCAAAACTGGAAGCCCGTATACAGGCTCTGGATGCAACCTCGGAAGGTAAAGTATTTACTGATCTGAAAGGGAAAACCCCTGACGGGAAAGATGCTGCTTTGGCAGATTATGCCGGTAAAGGCAAATATGTGCTTGTAGATTTTTGGGCATCATGGTGTCCTCCATGCCGTGCCGAAATGCCAAAACTGGTAGAAGCATACAAGCAATTTGGCACAAAGGATTTTGAAATCGTAGGTATTTCACTGGATAGAACGAATGAGGACTGGGTAAAAGGAATTAAAGACCTGGGGATTACATGGCCTCAGATATCCGACTTGAAATTCTGGGATAGCGAACTTGCCGGTGCTTATGGAGTAAATTCCATACCTCACCTTGTGTTGCTTGACAAAGACGGTAAGATTATGGCTCGCGGGCTAAACGCCGATGAAGCTATAGCCAAATTGACTGAATTGCTTAAATAATAATCAGGCTGTAAAAATAAGGAAAGAGCTTATCAGTAATGATAAGCTCTTTTCTTATTCATATACTTGTACGTTTTATTCTTTCCTTGCTATCCTTACTCCGATTTTCTCAATACCTGTCAGTCGCTGATCGCGCATACCATGCCCTATTATTATCTGATGATTACGTCTTTCCTTAAAGATAATATTATCGTCAAAAACAAAAGAAGCCTGATATAATGTGCCGAATCCTGAACCTGTCCACTTTCCGAATTTATCAGCCAACATGAACTCTTTTTCCCGTTTTGTAAATACAGAATCGTTATAAATATCTGTTTGTACGAAGAACCAGATATTCTGATATGGATAATTTACATTATTGGTCACCTCAAAATACATGGTGTATGGGACATTCAATTCGAAAACGGTGGAATCTATATCAAATATCAGTTTATCATTCTGTGCCCACTCCGCATCTTTTATTTCATGGAAACGGTAATATACCTCCTGCTTGTTGCAGGAGATAGCTATGATAGTTAACAGTATGCCGCATAAGGCGTATAGAGACTTATGCATCAGGCTTTTTCTGGTCGGGCTTCCCATTTTTGTTATGTCTGTTTCTGTCGTTCCTGTTATTTCTATGGCTGTTGTTTTTATTCTGGTTCTGACCTTGTTGATTATTGTTTTCAGGCCTGTTGTTATTGTTTGGTCTGGCATTCGGATTAGCGTTTGCCTGCTTGTTATTGTTTACCTGCCTGTTATTTCCTCCCTGATTGTTCGGTGTGCCTTGTCCGCTATTTTCAGACCTGTTCTTTACAAACTTTTTCTTCTTATTATTCCGGTTACTGTTACCACTGTTGTTGTCGAAGCGATTGATATTTTCCTGCAATATATCGTGCGAGGTAACTTTTTCTGCCTGTTCCTGAGGCTCAGTAGTAAGATGTGTCGGCTTTCCTCCCTGCTTGTTGATTCTGATTACTTCATATACCCGGTCTTTAGGCAGTGTAACGAGATTCGCCGCAAAGTGCTTGTCGGTAGAATATGTCATTTCACCCGAAAGAATATCAGTCTTGAAATGGTAGAATGAGGCATCTTTAGTTTCTAAAACCACTTCTCTTGAAGGCAATTTACGTTGAGCCTCCACGTAAGTATCCACTTCGAAATTGAGGCAGCATTTCAGCTTTCCGCACTGTCCCGCTAGCTTTTGAGGGTTTAGCGGAATATCTTGCAGGCGTGCTGCCGATGTAGAAACCGAAACGAAATTGGACATAGAACTGGAGCAACATAATTCGCGACCACATGGGCCGATACCACCTACACGTCCGGCTTCCTGACGCGCACCTATCTGCTTCATTTCTATCTTTACACGGAATTCCGATGCGTATACTTTTATCAATTGACGGAAGTCTACCCGTTCATCAGCTATATAGTAGAAAATAGCTTTGTTGCCATCTCCCTGAAATTCAACATCACTGATTTTCATGGCCAGTTTCAGCTCTTCGGCGATTTCCCGCGCACGGAGCATCGTTTTATGTTCTTTGGATCTTGCTTCGTTCCATTTATCAATATCGGTCTGCTTAGCAATGCGGTAGATACGCTTGGTTTCACCTCGGTAATTATTTTTAAGCATTTGCAGCTGAACCAGCTTTCCGGTCAGGGTTACTTCTCCTATATCGTGTCCCGGAGATGCTTCCACAGCTACGATATCTCCTCTGTATATCTCTACATTGTTGCTGTTCAAGTAATATCCTTTTCGTGTATTCTTGAACTGTACTTCTACCATTTGTGATTCTCCGGCAACTTCCGGTAAATCCTGTAACCAGTTGTAAACTTCCAGTTTGTTCGTCCCCGAGCAGCAGGAACCACCTTTTTTAGAGCAGCCGCCTCCTGATTTACAAGAACAACCTCCTCCCGATTTGCATGAGCAACTTCCTCCGGAGCTACAGCCTCCTCCCGAGCCGCAGCCGCAACTTCTTGCGCCTACAGCATATCCTGTTTCAGTACCTGCTGTTTCCAAAGCTTTTTTGTTCGCTTTAGCACAGGTGCATCCCACGGGCGTTTTGCAGGTACCCTGGCAATCGTGTGGGACAAATGTATTTTGATTTTCCATTATATGTTTTTTTTAATTAATTAAGACAAAGCCCCTTTTATGGCTTTGTGGGTTTATATTTAAGTATATTCAATCTAACTACTTGTTGCATTCTGATTTAATAAAGTAATAAATATGTTTGCAACCTTATTGTTTTATAAGCATGGTTATTTTCAGGCAAAGATCGAAAAATACCATCTTTGCATTTACATTTTGCTCTATATGTCTCTCTGCCAAGGCCAGTTCGTCCATAAATCCCATTATGTTCCGTTCGTTGATAAACGGGGCGAAGCGGGTTCCAAAGTTTGCTTCGTCCTGAGCCAGATATATCATTTCGGGCTGACTCATGTTACTGACAAAATACTCACGGATCATTCGCTGGCAGTATTTCAGAAAACCTTTCTGATTTTCGCGCCCTACGCCGGCTATTTCATTTCCGATGGCTTTTATTTCTTTTATGTTGCGGGCATATGAGGCTCGCATCATCTGGATGAAGAGGTTGAAAAAGAATTTATGTTCCTCATTCAGACTGATTGTTTCCATCGCCTTCAGGTAGCTGCCGTTTGCCAGATGGGCTACACTTGCCGCATCTTCGGGTGTGATATTATATGCCGATTCCAAAGCCTGGGTTATATCCTTTTCTTTTACGCCATGTATGTTGACACGCTGGCAACGCGATTGTATGGTAGTGATAATGTTATCCGGAATATCAGAAACCAATAGGAATATCGTATTGTCTGTCGGCTCCTCTATGATTTTCAGTAGTTTGTTGGCACATGATTCGTGCATTTTTTCGGGAAGCCAGATAATCATTACTTTATATTTGGCCTCATATATCCTTAAACTCAGCTTACGGATGATTTCTTCGCTCTCTTTGGCGTAGATCAGCCCCTGGGAATTTTCAGCATCGATATAATCGAGCCACTGGCTGAGATTGAAATAGCAGTTTTGCTTGATAAATTCGCGCCATTCGGTAATATAATCGTCGCAGACTTCTTTTTTCTTTGTCGCCTTTTTTATAATCGGGAAAACGAAATGAAGGTCCGGATGTGCCAGATGATTATATTTTACGCAGGAAGGGCATTTACCGCAGGAATCTGTTTGCGAAGGATTTTCACAATTCAGATATTGGGCATAAGCAAGCGCAAGAGGGAATTTTCCAACGCCTTCTTGTCCGCAAAAAAGCTGTGCATGAGGGATAATTCCCTTTCCTGCCGAACTTATCAACCGCTCTTTTACTTCGTTTTGCCCTATTATATCTTTAAAAAACAAGTATTCTTTCTAATTTATGGGTTATAAAGTTATGAATTACTTTTTTAAGTGCAATTCAATCATCTTACTTAGTATATCTCTTTAGCTATCCGCCTTACGCTTTCGGTCGCCAACAATGAATAAAAGTGCAGGCTTGGCACTCCGTGCGCGATTAGTTCTTTGCATTGTTTTATGCCCCATTCTACGCCTACTTCTTTAGATTCGTCATCTGTTTTACATTTGTGAAGCTCAATTGCCAGTTCTTCCGGAATGCTTGAACGGAATATCCGCGGAAGCACTTCCAGTTGGCTCATCAGTACAATTGGCTTTACTCCCGGAATAATAGGCTGAGTGATTCCTGCCTTACGGCATTTGTCCACAAATGAGAAATATTTTTCGTTATCGAAAAACATCTGGGTAACAAAATATTCAGCTCCATTGTCGGCTTTCTGCTTCATGTAATGTATATCCGCTTCCATACTGGGAGCGTCCTCATGTATCTCGGGATAGCATGCCATACCGTAAGCGAACGGAGTGGCATTTTTTTCAAAAGTCGTACCATCGGCAGCAATGCCTTCGTTGAACCTGTTCACCTGAATTTGCAGGTCGGTGGCATACTCGTTCCTGTTCGGATATATCTGTTCCGGAGCAAGGCGTTTGGTGTCGCCTCTCAATAACAGAAGGTTATGCACGTGCAGAAAATTCAGGTCTATCAGTGCATATTCGGTTTCTTCCTGAGAAAAACCTTTGCATATCATATGCGGGACAGCCGTCACATTATATTTGTGCTGAATAGATGCGGCAATCGCTACCGAGCCGGGACGTTTACGGATATTAACCCTCTTTACCGACCCGTCAGGCATTGCCTGATCGAGATATTCGCTGTGATGTGTTGTTATATTAATATATTGAGGGTCGAATTCAATCAGTTTATCAATGATGTTATACACTTTTTCGATGTTGTTTCCTTTTAACGGAGGAAGTATCTCGAAGGAAAAAGCGGTTTTGTCATTTTTATTTATTAATTCTGTTACGGTCATATCTTATTTTAGTTACGAGTTACAAGTTACGGGCAGACAAGCCTTTTATATTTCAACTTAATTCGTTGGCTAATAGCTTATCCGCTACTTAAAGAAGATTCTCATTATGTCGTTCCCATTGGCGACTAACAGCAAGAGTAGTAAGAATATCATGCCGCCTACCTGTGCATATTCCATAAACTTCTCATTCGGTTGCCGCTTGGTAATGGCTTCGTATAACAGGAACATGATATGTCCTCCATCCAGTGCAGGAATAGGAAGTATATTCATAAAAGCGAGTACGATGGACAGGAATGCGGTCATAGACCAGAATGCGTACCAGTTCCATTGAGCGGGGAACATATTTCCGATACCGGCAAACCCACTCAGGTTTTTCACCCCTTCTTTGGAGAATACGAAACGTATCTGTGCCACATAACCTTTAAGTGTCGCTACACCGTTGTTTATCCCGGCCGGAAACGATTCGAAAAAACCATAGTGATCGGTATGCATATTCTTTTTCGAGAATATATCGGCCATTTTTGTTGGAGATGTGAAGCCGATAACGCCCGATGTGTCAATGGCTGCTGAAACTGTCTGTACTTCACCGTTTCTGTAGAAAGTGATTGCCAGCGTATGCTTCTCATTATCCCCCAGTTTATTACTTATTTTTGTTACATATTTTTGAACACCCAACTGAGAGGTAATCGGCTGTGAATCAAGAGCGGTTATACTATCTCCGCGCATCAGGCCGATTCTTTTAGCCTCGGAGTTTTCGCTTACGCTATCCACAACAGGTGCAGACCAATATTCATAAGCCACTTGTTTCGATGCAATTACACTATCGGCAAAGCTTTCGGGGAGAGTCAGTTCCATTTGTTTGCCATTGCGTACTATGGTTACGCTCTTGGCATCGATGAAATGCATAAATGTATTCATATCGAGAACCCCGCGCCCCAAAACAAGTTCTTTGCCGTCGGCACTTACCAGTATATCTTTATCCTGAAATCCTCCGTTTCTTTTTACCGTTTCGGAGAAGACCATCCCGTCCTTTACATTTTTCAGGGGCAGGTATTCGTCACCCCATACAAACAGCATCATAGAGAAGATGATGATGGCCAGAATGAAATTGAATAATACGCCTCCTACCATTACGAGCAGGCGTTGCCATGCCGGTTTGGAACGGAATTCCCATGGCTGGGGCGGGAGAGCCATCTGCTCCTTATCCATCGATTCGTCTATCATTCCCGATATTTTCACATATCCGCCTAATGGTAACCAGCCGATCCCGTATTCCGTATCGCTGTTCTTTGGCTTATATTTGAACAGGGAGAACCACGGGTTGAAGAATAAATAGAACTTCTCAACTCTTATCTTGAAGAGGCGGGCGAATAAGAAATGCCCGAACTCATGTATAATAACCAGTATCGATAAACTTAGGATTAATTGTAACGCTTTAATTAAAATTGTTTCCATTAAAAATTCAGAGTGTTATTTGATAAATTCTTTTGCTACATAACGGGCTTCCGTATCGGTCTGCACATAATCTTCGTACGACGGAGCCTGAATAAAACTTGTTTTGTGCATTGTTTTCTCTATAACGTCGCTCATTTCCAGAAATCCGACTTTGTCTTTCAGGAAAGCGGCTACCGCTATTTCGTTTGCCGCATTCATGATGCAGGCCATATTTCCTTTTACCCGCGCGGCTTCGAATGCAAATGCCAGATTGCGGAAACGCTCCATGTCGGGTTTTTCGAATGTCATTGTTTTCAGCTTGAAGAAGTCGAGCCGTTCGAAATTCGATTTCAACCTATTGGGATAAGCCAACGCGTATTGTATCGGCAGATGCATGTCTGGCAGCCCCAATTGCGCGATAATGGACGAATCCTCGAATTGTACCATCGAATGTATGATGGATTGCGGATGTACAACCACTTCAATCTGACTGGGGGTAACATCAAACAGCCATTTGGCTTCTATCATTTCCAATCCCTTATTCATCAGGGATGCCGAGTCGATCGTAACTTTGGCACCCATGTCCCAGTTCGGATGTTTAAGAGCTTCGGCTTTGGTTACTTTTGCCAGTTGTTCGGCAGAATGGTTTCTGAACGGACCGCCGGATGCCGTAAGGATAATTTTCTCGATGGGAGAACGTTCTCCGTTGAGACATTGAAAGATGGCGGAGTGTTCCGAATCTACAGGCAATATCGGTACTTTATGTTCGATGGCCAGACTTGTAATCAGTTCACCTGCCACCACCAATGTTTCCTTATTTGCCAGCGCGATTACTTTCCCTGCCTTTATAGCGTTTATAGTAGGTTTCAATCCCGAATAACCGACCATGGCAGTAAGTACCATGTCGATGGGCTCGCTTTGCACTACTTCTGCTATCGACTCGCTTCCGGCCCATACTTTGATCGGTAAATGTTGCAGGGCTTCTTTCAGTTGCGCATATTTGTTTTCGTTGGCAATGACTACAACCTCAGGAGAGAACTCCTGCGCCTGCCTGATAAGTAAATCTATATTTTCATTGGCAGTCAGGGCGTATATTTCGAAATGTCCGGGGTTTTCCCTGACTATATCGAGGGCTTGTGTTCCGATAGATCCTGTAGAGCCTAGTATTGCAATATTCCTTTTCATATATGGTCTTAGAAAGATATGTAGTTTTCAGGATTTACGGCGTTGCCTCTATACCAAAGTTCAAATTCGAGGGTTGAAGAGATTGCGGCCTCTCCTTTTTTCTCTTCTTTTTTTGTCTCTATTACAGCTATAGCCTCTCCTGTACGCACCTTATCCCCTGTTTCCTTCAGTAGCAGGGTATTGTATCTGTATACGGAAATAAATCCGTTCTTATGCTGGATTTGTATAGTATGTCCTGTCTTCAGATCATATCCGGCAAAAATGACTACACCCTCCAATGTCGCCAGCACCGTTTCTCTAGGGGAGGTTTTTATCGTTACCCCGAAGTGCCCGCCGGAAGGATCGAATTTGCTTGTTATAATTCCTCTGACCGGCCTGAAGAATACGACACCTTCCATTGGGTTGGTGGTATTTGGCGATAGTACAGACAGGTTATACCGCTCCTCGTCTTCGTATCGTTTGGCATACTCTTTCTCCAAATCTGTTTTCTTGAGCAGAGGGTCGTTCTCGGAAACAGATATCGTGTCGAGAATCTTGACGGAGTCGATCTGGCGGGTACCGTCAAAAATACTGCGGAGATTATTTATATAAGCTTCCTGATATTTCAATTGCTGCTCAAGAGAGTCTGTTTTAATTGCCGACCGGATTGCTTTTTCTCTTACTTCTGCATCGAGATAACCGGGCAGGTAGTAACGGATCGGCGTTGCTATGATGATAGCGGATGTGATTGCAATGAGAAAAAAAGCGAATACGAGAACCAAAACAGCACCCGAAAAGATAGAAGCCTTGATCTTCCATAGCTCTTCAAGTGTATTTTCATTCATTACGGAAAGGCGGTATTTGAAGTGCAGCCGCTTCCATAGATTATGTTTGTTTTTTTTCTTCTTTATCATTCGATTCTATGGCTTTTCCTAACCATCAAAAGGCTTTCAAATTCTGATTATTTGACATATGTAGCCACTAAACTGCAAATTTAAGAAAAAAGCGATATATTACGGGAAGAAGTCACAGAAGATTGTATTAAAATATCCTTTTTTTAAATATTTATTCCAAAAGGGACACATTCTTATTTTTTTTAGCTATTTTTGCAGCCTGTAATTCGCGGAATATTAAATTGTTCCTTAGATGCAGTTATAATAATCTACATTTGTTGTAAGTTGAGTATGAGTTTATTAACTGATAAGTTATATCGGTACGACGCGGCCAGAAATACACGGGCTGCAGGAATTTACCCTTATTTTAGACAAATCCAGAGCGATCAGGACACTGAAGTCGTTATAAATGGAAGAAAAGTGTTAATGTTCGGATCAAACGCCTACCTGGGATTAACCAATCACCCGAAAGTAAAAGAAGCCGCTATCGAAGCTACCCGCAAGTATGGGACGGGGATGGCCGGTTCCCGTTTTCTGAATGGCACTCTCGATATCCATATCGAACTGGAGAAAAAGCTTGCAAAATTTGTAGGCAAAGAGGATGCTATCGTTTATTCGACGGGCTTTAATGTAAATCAAGGTGTAATATCTTGTGTTACAGGGCGTGAAGATTATATATTATGGGACGAACTGGACCATGCTTCCATTATTGAAGGGGCAAGGGTTTCGTATTCCACGAAACTTAAATTCCGCCATAATGATATGGAATCCCTTGAAAAACAACTCCAAAGATGTGAGCCTGATAAGGTGAAACTTATTGTGGTTGACGGGGTGTTCAGTATGGAAGGCGATATCGCAAACCTGCCCGGAATAGTGAAACTTGCCAAACAGTATAACGCCAGCGTAATGGTGGACGAAGCCCACAGCTTAGGTGTTCTCGGCAAAGATTACAGTGGAAAGGGGCTTGTAGAGCAAACTGGTTTGGTCGACGACGTGGAACTTATCATGGGAACATTCAGTAAATCGCTGGCTTCATTGGGCGGATTTATCGCCGGAAGTGAAACTATCCTCGATTATCTGCGCCACAATTCCCGTGCTTATATATTTACAGCCAGTGCTACACCGGCAGCTACAGCAGCAGCCAGCGCAGCGTTGGATATCATCATTTCAGAACCTGAGCGCATTAAGCATTTGTGGGATATTACTAATTATGCATTAGACGGTTTCCGTAGCAGGGGTTTTGAAATAGGACATACCGCTACTCCTATTATCCCGTTATTTATCAGGGATAATGAGAAGACATTCATGATAACAAAATGGCTTTTCGAAGAAGGCATTTTTGTTAACCCTGTAGTGTCTCCGGCTGTTGCTCCGGCAGATACCCTGATTCGTTTCTCTCTGATGGCTACACATACCAAGGAACAGGTTGATATAGCTTTTGAGAAAATAGAAAAAGTATTCAAAAAAGCAGGAATATCCCTGGAAGCTGATGCCCGATAGGCGGAGCGACATTATATAACTGTATTACAAAATAAGATAGCCCTCTGTCCGTTAAAAGATAGAGGGTTTATTGCTTAGTAGCGAACCTATTTATTACTTTTGTATCTGCAACGATAATAGCCGGTTACGGTTAAAAATGTTGCATTTAATACATTCTTGACTTAAAGCGGGTGCTTATGAAAAAAATATCTCTATTATTGTTTATAGTTATTGTATCCCTGCGCCTGCCGGCTCAGGATACAGGGGGCGGGCTTGAAGCCCGTATCGACTATGAAGTGGAAAGACGGGATGCGGCAAATGAAACAATAACCGAAGAAGAGATAAAAAATAAGATATTCTCAGCTCCTGCAACATTCAGTTTTTATGGAAACGGAGGCAGTAAAGCTGTTTATTATACATGGTTTCTCTACAAGAAAGGAGATTTGGAAAATCCTATAGCGCGCTATTCGGATAAGGATATAACAAGATATACCTTCGAAGAGTTTGGAGAATATGTTATGAAACTGGAGGTTACAGACAATGATTCCAATACATCTGAAGATACATTCTCATTTACTATTTCCGAATCTTACCTGGATCAGCCTAATTATTTTTCACCGGGAGACTCTCCGGGCACGAATGACGAGTTCAGGGTTGCATACAGATCTATCGTGAAATTTAAGTGCACTATTTTCAATCGTTGGGGGCAAAAACTCTTTGAATTTACCGATCCGGCTAAGGGCTGGGACGGAACATATAAAGGGAAATATGTGAATACCGGGGTTTACTACTATGTAATAGATGCTTTGGGCTCTGATGGAATCAGATATAAAAGGGGAGGGGATATAAATATTCTCCGTTCCCGCTGAAATGGCTGTTGAAATAAATTTTTATTGTACCTCTAATTTGTTGTTTTATCATTATAATTTTATCTATAGTTATTTACTCCGGCTTTTAATTGATGCTCTCCGAGGAAATAAAAAGCTGGAAACGGAAAAGTGGAAGTTGAATAGAATTATCAATTGACGAAGCTAAATTGACAAAGTGAAAAATAGTGTAAAAAGTGTCAACTTTGTCAACTTTTTATGAGTGGTAAGTTTTAAGTGTAAGAGTATTGTATTTATTCACTGTTGTTTACGGTATGTATGCCGCACTGAACAATAAACAGGGCAAAAAAATGGGGATATGCATTACACCCCTGTAAGCCTTCGGTAGAGATTAATTAATTTGAAGGGTTTGCCCTACTAATAAGAGTGAGATTACTAAGTTCTGATAAAAAAAACTATATTTGAGACATAACCAGTAACTATAAATATGAAATACATCCTGTCGTTCGTCCTTTTTATTCTGCTTTCGGCATCTATGTTTTCTCAGGAGTATAATCTCGCGGGTATGCAGGGATTAAGGAATGGGAAAGGAGAAGTAATGTTGGAATTGAGCGGGTATGAGATTGCTGTTACAACTGTTAAGGGGCAGATAAATAATGAAAAGACAATCGATGCCATAAAAAAGAAGTATAATATAGAAACAGTTCTGGCCGAATATTCTGAACCCGAAATTGAGAGAACAAATAAGATAATAGAATCTGAATCGAAGATAAAAGATCGTCCGAAGGTAAAGCTGAGTCAGGTATGTTATATATTCGGTAAATCGGATAAAGAAGTCGAAGTGGTCTCATTTCAGACACTAAACCAACGTGATATCGTATTGGAAGAGGAGGTTGTCAGGGTATTTCTCGAAAACGGACTTACATATTATATCTCGGATGAAAGGACTGCTAATTCTATTTCGTTCGCCGGTCGGGAAATAAATCTCGGTTCGGCATGTAACTGGATGAGTCCGCATAATGTAAATTGTAAAGGCGGACAGATGAGCTGGTCGGAGTTTCCATCGTTCGAAAGTGCCAATCTGGGTATTAATACACGTATTGATGCCAATGTGAATGAGAATATAAGCATACTGGCTGAGGATGATATAGATGTCGTATTCGAGGGAATCCCTTCCCTTGCCCATCGTGTGGTGTATAAACAGAAATCAGGATTTGGACGGAGAACAAACCCGCTGATTGTTTATTATATAGTTCAGGAGGTCAGGGGGCGATATGTAAGTTGTGTGTTGAGTAATTACGGATATAACAGGAATGATTATGAACTGGCCCCGCTTTTACGGGAAGTAATGAGCATACCCGTATTGCCGGAGACCGCATATAACCAGTTTGATATACCTCAGTTTGAAGAAAATCAGAAAGAAGAGCCAGAGGAGAAGGAATACCTTATAAACCTTGTCGAGATCCGTGCCGGAAGCTGGTTTCCGCTAGGCAGTTTGAGGAATGCGTATAAAGCAGCGCCATCCATCGGTGCTTATGTAGGTTATCCCATAAAGAAAGTAATGGCCGTGGATATTGGTTTTCAGGTAGCTTTTCCTGTAAGCCGGGAACTTTTCGATTATTATTACCGGAAAGAGCCCTATGCTACAAAAGCCGATGTAGTAGTGAATGTAAACGCGCGCTTCCGTTATCAGCAGGAGGCTGCCAGAAATGTTTACTGGACTACCTATGCAGGGGCCGGGGTGATTTCAGTTCAGACCGATCTGGAGAAAGAATATTACGGTGATGGGGAAAGCAAATGGCATAGCTTTGAAACATTGGATGTTTTCGGCGGTGTGAATATACGGTATAAAAAAGTAGGGCTATATCTCGAATATCATTATACACCATATTCCATCGCTAATAAGGTAAGGGCGAATTATGGGAATAGCGCAGTGAATCTGGGTATTGCGGTCTGCTTTTAATCGTATGCCCGTATTTTATTCAGCTTTCTTGGCCTCCTCCCATAAGGCATCCATTTCAGACAGGGTCATATCTTTCAGGATTTTCCCTTGCTTCTTTGCCTCTTGTTCGATATAGTTGAACCGACGGATAAACTTTTGGTTTGTACGTTCCAATGCATTATCAGGATTGACTTTATACAGGCGGGCTGCGTTAATAAGACTGAAGAACATATCTCCGAACTCAGCTTCTGTTTTATTTGCATCCATATTTGCTATTTCATTTTTCAGTTCTGTGAACTCTTCCGAAACCTTATCCCACACATCTTCTTTCTTTTTCCAGTCAAATCCGGCATTACGCGCTTTATCCTGTATCCGGTGAGCCTTAGCGATTGAAGGTAAGGATGCCGGTACTCCTTCGAGGATGGTTTTGTTTCCGCCCTTTTCTTTCAGTTTGAGCTGCTCCCACGATTTCTCCACGTCGCCGGCTGTCTTGGCGGCATCATCTCCGAATACATGGGGATGGCGGAATATGAGTTTATCGCATAGGGCATTACATATATCGGCAATATCATAGGTTTCTTTTTCTTCTCCTATTTTTGCATAGAATATAACGTGGAGAAGCACATCTCCCAGTTCTTTCTTAATCTCGTTATCATTATTTTTAATGATGGCCTCACAGAGTTCATATACTTCTTCGATTGTGTTTGTGCGCAGACTTTCGTTTGTTTGTTTGGCATCCCAGGGACATTTTACCCGTAGTTCGTCCATGATGTCGAGAAGCCTGCCGAATGCTTCCAGCTTTTGGTCTTTTGTATGCATAGCCGCTTATTTTATTATTTAGAGAAAAAGCAGATTCTTTCAAACCTGCTTTCTCTTCCTTTATTTTGTCTCTTCCTTTATTTTCTTGAAGTTAGTAAGTCCTGTATTCAGGAACTCAATGTATTTGTTCACATCTTCATCGTAGGCGTATGAAGGGCCTATTGGTTTTCCCGCATGATCGAGCAATACATAGTATGGTTGGGAATTGGTTCCAAACTTATGGCGTTGCAGGTAACTCCATTTATCTCCGATTGTTTTTAGCTTGGTTGTTTTGCCGTTTTCTTCCACCTCTATAACCTCCGGCAATTTCTTCTTGTCGTCTACCATGAGCGTTATCAGCACATAATCCTTTTCAAGAAGGTCTTTTACACGGGCATCTGTCCATACAGACGCTTCCATCTTACGGCAGTTGACACACCCATATCCCGAAAAGTCTATCATCACAGGCTTATTGTTCTTACGTGCATATTCCATACCGGCTTCATAATCATCAAACTTGGCATGCACTTCTCCTTTATACAGGTTGAAATCCTGAGTAAATAACGGAGGAGAGAAAGCGCTTATCGATTTCAGTGGCGCCCCCCACAAGCCCGGGATCATATAAATGGCAAATGCAAATGAGATGATAGCCAAAAAGAGGCGTGGCACAGATACATGTTTCAGGTCGCTATCGTGCGGTAATTTAAGTTTACCCAACAGATAAACGCCAAGTAATGCAAAAATGGCAATCCACAATACAAGGAACACTTCACGGTCAAGTATGCCCCATCCATAAGCCAAATCGGCTACAGAGAAGAATTTGAGAGCTAAAGCCAATTCCAGAAAACCTAGTACCACCTTTACCGAATTGAGCCATCCTCCCGATTTAGGCATACTTTCGAGCCATGACGGGAATATCGCAAATAACGAGAATGGTATAGCCAGAGCCAAAGCAAAGCCGAACATCCCTATTGCCGGTGCGACAATAGAGCCCGAGCCGGCGGCCTGCACCAACAGCGTCCCGATAATAGGCCCTGTACAGGAGAATGAAACCAGAGCCAGCGTAAATGCCATGAAGAAAATGCTGATAATACCTGTCGTAGAATCGGCCTTCTGGTCCATCTTATTCGTCCATGAAGAAGGTAAAACCAGTTCAAACGCGCCGAAAAACGATATGGCGAAAACAACCAGCAGGGCAAAGAATATCAGATTGAAAATAGCGCTGGTTGCCAGATCATTCAGTGCACTTGCGCCGAATATAGCTGTGATAAGCAATCCTAATGCAACATATATAATAATGATGCCCAAGCCGTAAGTCATGGCATCCTTTATAGCCTTGCCTTTGTTCTTTTTGTTCCGTTTCAGGAAAAAGCTGACAGTCATAGGTATCATCGGCCATACACAAGGTGTAAGTAAGGCCAGAAGCCCCCCGCCGAAACCTCCCAGAAATATCCAGAACAATGATTGGTCGGAAGTGTCTCCGGCTGCACCATAAGCTTTTACTTCTTCTATCACAGGTTTCCAAAGATCGCTGCTGCTGGCTGCTGCTGTTGAGGTTTGGTTCAATGTATCCGTTGTTGCAGTGTCTACAGATGAGGCTTCGTCTGTAATATCCGCAGATGTTCCGCCGGCGGGAACTAATGTTGCCGGCAGATCTTTAGACTTGAAGCTCAAATCTATTTTTATAGGGATACATTGTCCGTCTACTTCGCTACATACCTGGGAACGTAAATCTCCTTCGAGTAGAAATACTGCTTTGTCCGTAACTCTCAGGCGCTGGACGAATGTGGCCTGTGTTTCGTAATATCCGATTTCCATCTGGAATATTTTGTCGTAACTCTTTTTCAGCTTTGAGTTGACAGCTTTAAATTCACCTGCTTTGGTTGCTCCTTTCAGATTGTCTATAGTCAGACTGGTTGGCATAGGGCCTCCTTCCGGGATATGGATATCATAAAGGTGCCATGTAGGATCTATCTTGAAGTTTACGGTTAATTCCATTTCTCCGTTTCCTTTGTCGATAAGCTTTACTGTCCATGTCGCGGGATTCTGGGCATATATTCCAATTGTGGATATAACTGATAAAATCAGGAATAAGAATGCTTTTTTCATAAACAACATCTATATTGATGGGTTATCTTATTTATAAGAATGACAAAGTTAAAAAAAAGAGTGCATAATAACAGAATGGCAATCTCTTTTTTAGATTATTTGGGTAATATACTTTAAATTCTTGTTGTTAGAGACTGTTTAAAAATCGGAACGAATAATTTGAAACAGACTCTAAATAATTAAAAACATAAAAAAAAATACATCCCATTCCCCAAAATTCAAAAATTCCCCAAAATTGCAGTAATATATTGCACCGTGAAAAAATGGAAAGTCTGGAAAGTCCGGATAATCCGGGTATGAAGAAGTTTTGGGTATGGGTATAAGAAGTATTAAAATAATAATTAAAATATGCAGTTGATTTGTTTTTTTTCGTGGCCGGTACATCCGGAATGGGAGCGTCTTACTCTCGGTTTATTTCTGTTTTTTCCTTTGAATATTTTTTTATCCGCAAGCGATAATCTTTAACTATTAACTACAAACTCAATGAAAAGAATGAAGAAAACTTTACAACCATTTGCTGTCACCAGATCATTATTCTTTCTGACAGTATTCCCGTTACAGTCTCAGGTGACGATAGGGGCCGGCATCGAACCTGTCAGGGCTGCTTTGCTGGACCTGAAAGATAATGATCCGGATGGGGATAATGTAACATCCAAAACGGGGGGATTGGTCCTTGCCCGTGTGAAGCTGAAACACATGAAATCAACTTTAGTGCAGCGAATGATTACACAACCAACCTGCAGTGTCATTGGCTTTCTACCCCTCCTCCGGGTAGCGTCCTTGTGAGTGCTACCGCGGAAAACATCAAATTGGGTGACAGCACCGGAGGTATGCTGTGGATCGGTTCACCTGATGTAAGCATGTCAAAAACTAACGGCTGGATTGTATTCGATCTTACAAGCGTGGGGGGCACAAATGAATCTAAGACATTCTACTGCGTTTGGCACGGAATGCGCATCAACGCGGAAGGCGTAAACGGTATTGATCTGCTCAAGTTCCGAGGCCAGTATTACAACATACAAGGGAATCAGGCCATGCCAGCACACACGGTCAGTGTGAATATCATCTGGGAGAAAGTGGCGTTCTAAGCCGGGCCTACCCCCCCACTCGCGCAGACGTCCCGTCTGTGTGTTGCGTAGTAAATATTTTTGCCCTGTCAACAAGACACGATTGGAAGTCCGCGCCAGCAGGAAAAATAACGGAATATAAAAATACAGTAAAGTCGTTATGTAATTTATATAAAGAATACCCGAAGTATTCATACTTTTTCAAAATTGGAAATCTGTGGGTCGTGATGATCCGCAGATTTTTTTATGGATATATTGCTTTATGCGGGAATAATATTTAATGGAATACATATCGGAATTTTGTAAATAATTATTACATTTGCGCCTGATTTACATAACACAAACTAATAGAAGAAAAAACTACGCAAAATGAAACGGTTATTATTAACAATATTTCTGTTTGTAGTAATGGGAATGCAAGCAAATCTTGATGCGCAAACAGGTGCAGAGGGCATGAGGCTCCTCAACGGGGTGGAATACTCCCCTAAAGAGAAAAAGACGGAAGCACATAGCGGACCGCTGCGATATCTGCGGGGAGATTATCTGATATTGATACTTGGAGTGGGTGCATACATTATGATAAAGAGAAGAAAAACCAGAAGAATAGATCTTTAAATACAGAGCCGACATTTAGTTTTCGGCTTTTTTTATGCTTAATTGGTAATGTGAAAAACAATTTTAAGAATGGAAGAGAAAAAAGTAGTATTAGGAATTAAAGAGAAGCCCAGGCCGGCACAATGGCTGCTGTTGAGTATCCAGCATTTATTCGCTATGTTTGGCGCTACAGTCTTGGTTCCCGCTCTGACAGGGATGAGCCCCGCAGTAGCATTGATCTCCAGTGGTATAGGCACACTTGTCTTTATTGTGATAACGAAGGGTAAGGTGCCTTCTTATTTAGGGTCTTCATTTGCCTTTATCAATCCTATTATCGCAGTAAAAGCCTTGGAGCTCGATCCTGCATCGGGAGTAGGTATGGGAAGTTTTCTTGTCGGGAGTTTTCTTGTCGGGGTCACTTATTCTGTTGTCGCTTTGATTATTACCAAGGCGGGTACGAAATGGCTGATGAAATTATTACCGCCTGTAGTTGTCGGTCCGGTTATAATGGTGATTGGGTTGGGCCTTTCGGCAACGGCAGTGAATATGTCTACGAATAATCCGGCCGGGGATTATGATCTTACCTATGTTATAGTTGGTCTGGTGACTCTTACCATAACCATTCTGACTGCGATATTTACCCGTGGTTTCCTGAGCGTGATACCGGTTCTTGTGGGTATCGTAGGGGGATATATATTCTCTATAATTCTGGGTATTGTCGATTTGCAGGCTGTCATAGATGCCAAATGGATTCAACTTCCTCCATTCGAAGTGCCTTTTGTTCATTATACGCCATCATTTACATGGAGGATATTCCTGATGATGGTTCCTGTAGCTATCGTTCCTATTGCCGAGCATATCGGGCATCAGTTGGTACTTAGTAAAGTTGTAAATAAAGATTTGATAAAAGATCCGGGGCTGGACCGGTCCATGCTCGGAGATGGTGTTGCTACAATGATAGCAGCCTCAATCGGTGGGCCTCCGGTAACAACATATGGAGAGAATATCGGAGTGTTGGCTATTACGCGCGCATTCAGTATCTATCTGTTTGTCGGCGCTGCCATATTTGCGATCCTGTTTGGCTTCTGCGGTAAAATAGCGGCCTTGCTTGCCACAATTCCGACTCCGGTTATGGGAGGAGTTTCCATCTTATTGTTTGGTATTATTGCTTCCAGCGGATTGCGTATGCTGGTAGAAAACAAAGTGGATTTCAGCCGTAAGCGCAATCTTATCATATCATCGGTTATTTTGGTTATCGGTATTGGCGGCGCAGCTATTCATATAGGAAAAACTTTTTCACTGGAGGGTATGGCCCTGGCCTCTATCATCGGTGTCGTATTGAATCAGGTATTGCCCGGCAAACAAGTTGTCGATTTCGACGAAATGTTTAAAGATTAAGCATAAAAAACTAATTCTGAGTTATGAATTATATCATTTGTGTTTATAATTCATAACTCATTTCTTTTATATCCTGCACAATTTTACTCTTTGCCTTATCTTCTTTTCAAAGTCCAAAAAATAATAAATGCCGTATTTTCACCATGTTATAATAAGTTAACAGTTGTGATTGATGGTTTATTTGTTATCTTGCTATTTTTTAGCGGTTTATCCGGAAGTATGCTGTAAAACATGTTTAAAATGCTGTTAAATAGTCCTTTTTTGCGGGGAATGAGGTTGCGAGCTTTTGAAAATAGTTTTATATTTGACGGTTATATAAGCTAAATCGTATTCATTTCGAACCAAAAATTATGGAGAAAACCCTTGTTATTCTGAAACCTTCATGCGTTCAACGGGCGTTGATGGGAGAGGTTATTTCCCGCTTTGAAAAGAAAGGTTTACGTTTGGCAGGGATGAAGATGATGCAGTTGACCGACGCTATTTTAAACGAACATTATGCACATCTGAAAGAACGTCCGTTCTTTCGGCGAGTAAAAGATTCTATGCAGATATGCCCCGTTGTAGTTCAATGTTGGGAAGGGATTGATGCGGCTAAGGTAGTTCGCTCACTGATTGGTGTTACCAACGGACGTGAGGCTGCTGCAGGGACTGTCAGAGGCGATTTTTCGGTGAGTGCCCAGGAAAATATTGTACATGCTTCTGATTCCGCAGAGTCGGCAAGAATAGAATTAAAAAGATTTTTCGCAGATAACGAGATATTTGATTATAAACTATCTACATATGCACACTTGTATGCATGTGACGAGATTTAAATTATATTATGCAAGAAAAGAAAAACAGTTTGACCGGGGGCTTAAAAAAACTGAGACTACTACCTTTAGCAGCTATGTTTTTACTACCTATGAGTAGCTTCGCCCAACACACTGCCAATACCTCAGAATCTAATGCAGACAGAGTAGAATTAAAGTATAAACAACGTCACAGCCGGATGAACGCCAATAATCTTTATGCTGATGGTATAAAGATCAAAAGGGACCTTTCCATATTGAAGGAAGTTCAGGAAGAACGTGTGCTTGCAGCAGATGAAATACCGGCCGAAGACCTTTACAGCGGTATCTGGAACAACCGTTATGTAAACGCTTACCGCTCAATAGAAAATATACCCGATACATTTACTGTAAATCTGGCCAATTTTACAATGCCTACTATGGGGTATATAACATCCAACTTCGGGCCTCGCCGCCGCAGAATGCACTATGGTATAGACCTGAAAGTGCAGACCGGTGATACTATCTATGCCGCATTTGACGGAAAAGTACGTGTAAAGCAATATGAACGCCGTGGATACGGTTATTATCTGGCACTCCGCCACCCGAACGGATTGGAAACGGTATATGGGCATTTGTCTAAGTTTCTGGTAGACGAAGACGATGTTGTAAAGTCAGGCGATCCTATTGCGTTGGGAGGAAATACCGGCCGCTCTACAGGTTCGCATCTCCATTTCGAAATACGTTTCCTGGGGAATCCGATTAATCCTATAAAAATAGTCGATTTCGAAAATAAAGTATGCCATAAAGATACGTATGTGGTAACAGCTGATAGTTATAGCAGAAGTTCGAAAGGGGTGAATGTGAATACATTGGCATCTGCCAGTACCCGTTCGAAAGCTAATGTGAAAAATAAATATGCTTCAGGTAATGTTAATTACCATCGTATAAAGTCCGGTGATACATTAGGTGCAATAGCCCGTAAATATGGGACAACAGTAAGTAAAATCTGTTCTTTGAATAGTATAACTGCGAAAACAACATTGCGTCTGGGTAAATCCTTGAGGGTGTCCTGACCTGTAGTTAATTTATAAATAATAACGAAGGCTGCAATAATTAATTATTACAGCCTTCGTTGTTTATATAGAGGCAGAATGGCCGTTGTCTGTTTTGTTGACGAATTGTTTTTATCTATTAGATACAACAAGTAGTTAATTGAGGTTTAATTTTTTGGTTATTAATATTTTTTTAGAACTTTGTGCTTAAACTATATTAAGATATATAGTGATAGAACTGGTTTATCGATGAAATAAATAGAAGGATTTTTATGCAAAGAAATATACAGGAAATAACATCTTATTGTGTTTATTTTCCTCCTGAATATTTGGGAGTTAGCATTATTTTATTAGAGAGAGAGAGAGAGAGAGA
>NZ_DLFW01000045.1:97779-176410 GCF_002482385.1 Dysgonomonas sp. UBA7710
ATTCTGATTTATAAATCAGAATAAAGTTTTTATGCGTAATACTGAAAAGAATATAGAAATAACAAGAAAACAACGGGCATACATATGCTTAAGGCTACGATATATAGAACGTCTCCTACATGTATAAAACAGTAATAATATGACAGAACCTTTTGACCTGAAATTATTTAATAAATTTTATACAGATTATTATCCTCGCTTTATACGTTTTGCAAATACATATGTAAGGGATATTTCCATTGCAGAGGATATTACAACCGAAGCCTTTATGTCGTACTGGGAGAACAGGCAAAATCTGGCACCAGGGTCTAATGTTAAAGCGTATGTATTGACTATCATAAAAAATAAGTGTCTTAACTATCTCGAACATAAAAGTTTGCAAAATAAGACGCTCGATAATATTCAGACTCTGGCGCACTGGGAACTTAATATGCGTATCACAACGCTTTCGGCATGTAATCCGGAAGAACTTTTTTCGGCAGAAGTGGAAAGAATAATCGATCAAACCCTGGCGTCTCTGCCGGAAAGAACAGTAGAAGTATTTAAAATGAGCCGTTACGAGAATAAATCACATAAGGAAATAGCAGAGGCGTTGAATATTACAACGAAAGGCGTTGAGTTTCACATTACAAAAGCCTTGTCGCAGCTTCGTTCCAGTCTTAAAGATTATATGTCCGTATTCTTAGCATTCTTCTCGGTTTAGAAACCATTTCTAAGAAAAAATATTTTTCTACTAGGGATATTTGCCGCTCATCTGTTGTTTATATAGAGGTTAATGAAAAATGGATTTTAAACTATTATATAAATTTTTTGAAGGTCTTACGACTCAGGCTGAAGATGAGATTATAAGGCAGTGGATAATGGATTCTCCCGACAATGAGAAACGCTTTTTCGAAGAACGGAAAATGTTTGACGCTATACTTCTTAATAGTAAGGAGCCGGATATCAATGAGAATACAGAACTATTGTCTGTCCCTTCCGGGAATCGTCGTCGTATATCTGCCTATTTTAGAGAATTTATAAAGATAGCGGCAATTGTAGCTATTACTTTATTCGGCAGTTGGTATTATTTCCTTCATATAAATAAGAAAGACCGACGAGTGGCTACTCAAACGATTTCGGTGCCTGCCGGACAGCGTTTGAACATAATATTGCCTGATGGTACGGATGTGTGGCTGAATGCCAAAACAACAATAAAATACCCGGTATCCTTTAATGAAAAGGAACGATTGATATCGTTGGACGGACAAGCTTATTTTAATGTGGCAAAGAATAAAGACATACCTTTTTTTGTTAAAACACGGGATGGGGTAGTTCAGGCGTTGGGAACAAAGTTTGACGTAATGGCTTATTCGGACAGTCGCAGTTTCGAAACTGTGCTGATGGAAGGTAAGGTAAAAGTAAGAGCTGCATGTGATTCTTTGCAGTCAATAATATTGACGCCTAACAATAAGGCATATCTGAAAAACGGAAAATTAGAGACCGTATATGTAGAGGACTTTAGTGCTTATGAATGGAAAGATGGCCTGATTAGCTTCAAAAATGAACCTTTTGCCCAAATAATGAAATCATTTGAGAAGGTATATGATATAAAAATCGTAATCGAAAATTCTCGGGTCGGCAATCTTATATATACAGGTAAATTCCGTGTCATTGATGGTGTAGACTATGCTTTACGAGTATTGCAGAAAGACGTTAAATTCAAATATGAAAGGGATACCGAAAAGCATATCGTGTATATAAAATAGATATTGATAGATGTGTGGACAAAGACAGATGTGTAAGTACAGGACTATTCCTGGATAGAAGTATAACTGCAACAGAAGAGGGAATCTGGTATTATAAATTGTTTTCTGTGATTTAATAATAAGATAAGTAGATACAATCAATCGTTTAACCTTATAAAAAATGACCGCCTATGGGAAACATCTGAAAAAAACGCTTTTATCGTGTAAACGAAAAAGCCAATAAGTGCGGCAACACCTATTGGCTAGGAAAATTAATACAATTTTTAGACCATATTAATCAAAAACATCGTAAATCTATGGAAAATAAAGTTTTTCACGACCGCTTTTTGTTGAAAAATGAAAAAATTAAACATTTTTTTAGAATCATGAAAATCACGACGTTATTATTATTCGTCGGCATCCTCTCTATTTATGCTGAAGACTCTTATTCACAAAAAGCAAGAGTTACTATCAATGAAAAAAATATCCGGCTCGAAAAAGTGCTGACGGAAATAGAGAAGCAGACCGATTATCTTTTCATTTATAATGATAAAGTAGAAACAGATCAGAACGTGTCGGTAAAGGCTAATACAAAGCCTGTTTACCAGGTGTTGAACGATTTGTTTAAAGAAACGAATGTCAGCTATTCGATGGAGGGTTCACATATCATTCTATCGAATAGAAACGAACAGGGGGAATCTTCTGTAAATACTCCTTTGCAGGAAGGTAAAACAATAACCGGTAAAGTTCAGGATGAACAGGGAGAGCCTTTGGTCGGAGTAAGTGTCGCGGTAAAAGGAACTACCACCGGAACTGTAACCGACATGGATGGAGCATATACACTCAAAGTAACAAACCCGAATGCTACACTGGTTTTTTCGTTTATCGGCTTTCTTGCCCAGGAAGTGGAATTGAAAGGACAAAGCCTTGTAAATATAACATTGACAGAAGATGTGAAGATGCTGGACGAAATAGTGGTAGTAGGTTATGGAACTATGAGAAAATCTGATGTTACAGGTTCGATCGCTGTCGCTAAAGGAGACGATATGGTAAAAGCCCAGAATTTTAGTGCTGTTGAAAATCTGCGAGGTAAGGCATCGGGAGTTAATATTTTTTCTAATTCCAGCCAACCCGGAGCGTATTCAAATAGGGTGGTGATACGTGGTATGTCTACAATTAACTCGTCTTCGGACCCATTGTATGTTGTGGACGGTGTGGTCATGTCTGATTTTTATTTGCTGAATCCCAATGATATAGAAAGTATAGAAGTATTGAAAGATGCGTCTGCTGCGGCTATTTATGGAGCCAGAGGTGCAAATGGTGTAATTCTGGTAACTACTAAGCGCGGAAATAAAGGCGAAGGTACGGTCGTTAGCTATCAGGGATCGCTTAGCTTTAGTTCTGTTGCCCGTTATATGGATACTATGAATGCCCAGGAATGGACAGATGCTTTTATGATCGGCTTAGAAAATGAAAATAAATATCAGGGAACAAACTGGTCTTTAAATCGTGCAGATTGGTTTACGGACAGGAATTACTTTGATGCAAACGGTAATCCTTTATATGATACTAACTGGCAAAAAGAGGCGACGCGTACAGCCGTTTCTCATAATCACCAGTTTAATATCCAACAAGGAGGAAAGAATTCTTCAATAGGGGCATTCCTTAATTATACAGATCAACAAGGTGTCGTAAATAATACTTACGCTAAACGGTTGAATACTAAAATAACATACGATGCGAAACCTCTGCCATGGTTGTCAACAGCTGTCAATCTCTTGGTTAACCATACATGGGGGCGATATACACCGGAAACAGGAGGTGGACAAGATGCCCGTCGTACTATGATAGAGATGGTGCCATGGTTGCCGGTGCGTGATGCGAATGGTGAATACACTACGTCCGCATCTTCTACGATGAATGAAACATTTGGTTTCGAAGGTATGTCTAATCCTGTAATGATATTGGATTTGCAAAAGCGCATGAAATACAATACCAAAATATTCGGTAATGCAGCCTTGACATTCCACCTGATGGACGGTCTGGATTTGAAGACTCAATTGGGTATTGATAGCAAGCAACAATCGACTAAAGGATATTCTTCAGTAAGCCTTAATAATATTTCCATGCCGAACGGATGGGCTTACAGAAGCCATACAAATGAGCTTTATTGGCAGGAAGAAACCTATCTGACATATAATAAGGTATTGGAAAATCATCGTATTAACGCTATGGCCGGACTTTCGTGGAGCCAGACTACCTACGATTACGATTATATGTATACAGAAGGATTTGCTGACGACTTTTACGAGTATAACAATATGTCGGTCGGCACTACCCCATCTTCGCCTCAATCCGACTGGAATAAGCGCTCTATGAACTCTTATTTCTTGCGCTTGGCGTACACATATAAAGATCGTTATTCTGCCACAGTAACCGGTCGTTACGATGGATCTTCCAAGTTTGGTAAAAATAATAAATATGCATTCTTCCCATCTGCCGGTTTAGCATGGAACATCTCCAATGAAGAATTTCTTGCAAATAATCCCGCTATAAGCAATTTGAAGCTACATACCAGTTACGGGCTTACCGGTAATTCTGAAATAGATCCTTATAAGTCTTTAGCTTCTGTTTCGGCAGGAACTTTCTTGCTCGATGGTTCGCGCGCGCCTTATTCTTATATCAGTTCAATGGCTAATCCCGATCTGAAATGGGAGAAAACTGCACAATGGGATATAGGTATTGATTTGGGCTTGTTCAAACAACGCTTGAATTTTGACGTCGCTTTCTATAATAAAAAGACAACAGACTTGCTGCTGGATTGTCCGATTCCGACTTCTACCGGTTATAGTACTGTATTTAAGAACATCGGTTCGGTAAGAAACCAGGGATTGGATCTTATGATTAACGCAACTCCGGTAAAGACTAACACTTTCAACTGGAATACGACATTAAACATGAACTACAATAAGAACAAAGTACTTTCTCTGGGTGAAAACGATGAAGACATCTTATTGAATAGCTGGGTAGGAGGCTATGAAAGTATTATCCGTGTAGGTGAAAACATGAATAGTTTTTATGGTTACAGAAGATATGGTGTTTATACTGAGGAAGATTACGCTGCCGGAGAATGCGAACTGAATCAGGTAGGCCGTGCTAAACGATCTACAGATAAGGAAATTCTGGGAAAGGGTACTCCTGACTGGACTGGTAGTTTTATCAATAATTTCTCATATAAGAATTTTGACCTGACTGTTGATATGCAGTTTGTGTGGGGGGTAGAAACCATGCAGCAATTCTATCACTCCACATACGACCGTTTTGGTATTACTAACGGCTTGAGTAGTATTCTATACGATGCCTATAACGGATCAAACCCGAATACTATGCAACAGGCTATTTACTTATGTAACTCCGGTCATGCAGGTCAGGATACTACTGTTGATTCTTCTTGGGTGGTAGACGGTTCTTATATCCGTTGCAATATGGTGCAATTAGGGTATACATTCGCTCCGAAATTATGTAAAACCTTAGGTGTTTCAGCGTTACGGGTTTATGGAAGTGCAAATAACTTATTCCTGATTTGTTCAAGCGACTTTAAGGGATATGATCCGGAAAGTACTTCTCAGGGAGATACCAACAAGTTTGGACAAAATATGACTTTCTTCTCATATCCGAGGGCAAAAACATTCACACTGGGTCTTAATTTAACATTTTGATTAATCTAAAAAAATGAATGAAATGAAAAAATTAATATATATACTTGCGTGCGTAAGTCTGTTGGTGATGACAGCATGTAATGACTTTTTGGACGAGGAGCCTAGATCATCTACCACTTCTGCTGCCTATTATAAAACAGAGGCACAAGCCTTGGCGAATGTGAATTACCTATACAGGAACGGAGCTCCCGGTCGTATTTCCAATGCCGGTAGTGCATATCTTGGCCCCAATGCTTCCATTGATCCTATGTTGACAGGATATTTCACCAACAGCTATGAAGGGCAAGAGGCTATTTGTATGTACGCGCGTCTGCTTACACGTCAGCAAAATACGAGTACAATATCCAGTACAATGAATGATATCTGGGACAACTGTTACAGGGCAATTAACGTTGCTAATGGCGCGATTAAATATATTCCGGATATAAGTATGTCTTCAACGACAGCATCTCAGCTGATAGCTGAAGCTAAATTCTTCCGTGCATTCAATTATTATTATTTAGTGAAAACATTCGGTGACGTCCCGATGTCTACCGAGCCTTATGAATCATTGGAGAATCTCTATTTGGCAAGAACAGACAAGGCTTCTGTCTATGGACTAATGGAGGCGGACCTGAAAGAGGCGGTAGAAGTTCTGCCATCTGTTAAATTTGCCGGTAACAACCACCGTATAACAAAATATGCCGCGGCAATGTTACTTTCCAATGTGTATTTACGTCAGAATAAATATGGAGATGCCGCTACTATGGCTAGAATCGTAATTGATTCTCCTCATAAATTGACAACAAACGATAATCTGGCATTAGGTAGTGCTTATAATAAGCTTCGTAGCACAGACGATTTAGATGAAGTAATATATGCTCAGGAATATGATGCGACAATAAATAACGGTGGCTGGTGGCCGACATATGCATTCAGTTCATCAGCTGTATCCGTATTCGGTACTTATTCTATTTTTGAAAGAGTGTTCGGTCCTACCAATCGTTTCCTTAATGTATATAAAGCAGATGACCTGCGTATTCAGCCAAATCAATTTTTCCATTGGAATTATACCAATCCGGCTACAGGTGCGGTATGGACATCTACTACAGTAGCCGGCTGTTGGTATTACTACGATGAAAATGCTTTATTAACTACAGGTAAGGCTACTAAAGACTGGAATTTCTTTCGTGCGGCAGAGGCATTACTGGTTGCTGCGGAAGCCATTGCTCAAAGCGAAGGTGTTACAGCTGAGGCTGCCGGCTATCTGGCTCAGATTAAAGCTCGTGCGGATATTCACGGAAAGACTGCCGACCAGTATAAAACAGAGCTTCAGGCTATGGCTAAAGAAGCTTTTGTACAGGAGTGCTGGACTGAGCGTTTACGGGAGTTCCCATTGGAATTTAAAATCTGGGATGACTGCGTTCGTACGGGCATGTTCCCTGTGATCTCTGAAACTGAACCCGGCAAGGTTGAATATGTGAGCCTTGTAGGAGCAACCAATGGTTCGGGTGCGAAATTTAAAGAGTCGGATTTGTTGTGGCCAATCTCTCACGATGAAATGCAACGTAATCCGCAGCTCATTCAGAATCCGGGGTATAACTAATTTTAAAAAAGTTTGATAACTTTTTAATCATAAGATATACGCCTTTATGATTTCTGTATTTGAATTCATTTCTGAGAGGTATTAGGTTTTCAGAAAAGGCAAAGAAGGGGTTGCCTGGGAAGGCAACCCTGTTCTTTATCTGTTATAAATTA
Organism: Dysgonomonas sp. UBA7710; assembly: GCF_002482385.1. Taxonomy (GTDB): domain Bacteria; phylum Bacteroidota; class Bacteroidia; order Bacteroidales; family Dysgonomonadaceae; genus Dysgonomonas. The sequence continues at coordinate 104,963 of NZ_DLFW01000045.1, forward strand.
TTAAATGATTAACAAATGTCTTTTTGTCTCAGTTTATTATGTAAATTTGTCATAATTGTAATTGTTGCCTGTAAAATTCTAATTAATTCTGAATATAATAATGCCTTCAGATATCATAGAGTGGGCTTGAAAACTATAAATCGAATATAAGCAAAATTAAATATATAATTAAAAAACAGACAATGAGATCGAATTTTAATCGCATTGCAAAAACAATCTGTTTGAGTATTATCTCAGGCACATTGTTTTATTCGTGTAATGAAGCGGAGAAAGGCGCGGAACTTGTAAATCTTACCCAGTACGTCGATCCTTATATAGGGACCGGCGATCATGGGCATGTATTTGTAGGAGCCGACGTTCCGTTCGGATTGGTACAGTTAGGCCCTACAAACTTTTCTCAGGGCTGGGACTGGTGTTCGGGTTATCATATTACCGATTCCACAATTATCGGATTCGGACATATGCACCTGAGTGGTACAGGAATAGGTGACCTGGGAGATATTGGCTTTATGCCGGCTACCGGCGATGTAAAGCTCACACGGGGAAATCTGAAAGATCCTAAGTCGGGGATTTACTCATTATTCAGAAGGGAAACTGAAAAAGTAAAACCCGGTTATTATGCTGTACATCTCGATAGGTTTAATGTCGATGTGGAACTGACAGCAACCAAGAGGGTAGGTTTCCATAAATATACATTCCCTCAGTCCGATTCGTCGAAAGTTATTATCGACCTGCAACATGGTATAGGCTGGGATGCTCCCGTGGAAGGTTATCTGACTCAGGAGAATGATTCTGTGATATCAGGTTACCGTTATTCGAAAGGCTGGGCTAATGACCAGAAGATTTTCTTTACAGCTGTTTTCTCCAAGCCGATGAAAGGTTTTGTTGTATCGGATACTACCGCTGTACAGGAAGGCAATACTATAAAAGCAACAAGGGCCTACGGACAGGTATTGTTCGATACACAGGATAAAGAGAATATATTTGTAAAAGTGGCCTTGTCTCCGGTAAGTATCGATAATGCAAAACTGAATATGCAGGCTGAACTTTCAGGCTGGGATTTTGAGAAGACTGTCGCCGATGCTGACAAAGCATGGAATGAAGAACTGAACAAAATCATTATTACAGCGGACAACGATCAGACTAAGCGTACATTCTATACGGCGCTTTATCATACAATGATAGCTCCTTCCGAATTCTGTGACGTGAATAACGATTACAGAGGCTCTGACGGACAGATGCATGAGAAAGGTACATTTAAGAATTATACAACATTCTCGTTGTGGGATACCTATCGCGCGGCTCATCCGTTGATGTCGATTATACATCCAGAAAAGATGAGCGATATTGTAAACACAATGCTCACCATATATAAGCAGCAGGGCAAATTGCCTGTATGGCACCTGATGGGTTGCGAAACCGATTGTATGGTGGGTAATCCGGGTATTTCGGTTGTAGCAGACGCCATCCTGAAAGGATATGACGGATTTGATAAGGAACTGGCGTTCGAAGCAATGAAAAATTCGGCAATGCTGGACGAAAGAGGCTTGAAATACCTGAAAGAATATGGCTATATCCCTTACGACAAAGGAGAGAGTGAAGGCTTGTCGAAATGTATGGAATATGCTATTGCCGACTGGAGTATAGCCCAGGTGGCCCAAAAGATGGGTAAAACGGAAGATTATGATTACTTCCTGAAACGGAGTAAATCTTATACACATTATTTCGATAAATCGGTAGGATTTATGAGAGGCCTGTCGTCTGACGGTAAGTTCAGGACTCCGTTTAATCCGTTTGAATCCGTCCACCGCGATAATGACTATACAGAGGGTAATGCATGGCAATATACATGGCTGGTACCACACGATATAAAAGGACTTGTAGACTTGTTCGGAAGTAAAGAGACATTTGTTCAGAAGCTGGATTCCCTGTTTATCGTGGAAGGTTCGCTGGGTGAGCACGCCTCTCCCGATATCAGTGGACTGATAGGCCAATATGCTCACGGAAACGAGCCTAGCCATCATATCCTGTATATATATCCTTACATCGGTCAACCGTGGAAGACTGCCGACAAGGTACGTCAGGTAATGTCGGAACTTTACCACGACCAGCCGGCCGGACTTTCGGGAAATGAGGATGTCGGTCAGATGTCGGCATGGTATGTATTGTCTGCTCTGGGCTTTTATCAGGTTGAGCCGGCCGGAGGTAAATATATTTTCGGAAGTCCCGTTATAAATGAAGCAACTGTAAAAGTGAAGGACGGAAAGACTCTTAAAATTGTAGCGAAAGATAATAGTGCTGCTAATAAGTACATCCAGAGTGTAACATTTAACGGCAAAGACTACGATAAGTTCTATATAGACTTTAAAGACATAGAAGCCGGAGGTACATTAGAATTTGTGATGGGGGATAAGCCGTCCGAAACCTGGGGTACAAGAGGTGAAATATAAGATATAGAATCCCTTTTACACATCATAGGGATTTTTATTAAGGGTGAAGCCGCCAGAAGTGATTCTCGCGGCTTTGATTTTTGGTACCCTATCCCCCTTTGGGGTGGTTGGGTGAGGCTCCTCTACCACTCAATTGGTTCAATCCCTTTCGATTTCAGATATTTATTTGCTTCGCTGAAATGATTGTTTCCAAAAAATCCGTTATGCGCGGATAATGGCGATGGATGTACTGATCTTAATACCAGATGTTTATTCGTATCTATGAATGCTGCTTTTCTCTGGGCGTAAGCACCCCAGAGGATAAATACAATATTTTCACGTCCTTCGGCTAATTTATGTATAGCCGCATCGGTAAATGTTTCCCAGCCTTTTTTCTGGTGAGACCCGGCCATGTGCGCCTGTACGGTTAATGTAGCGTTGAGGAGCAATACACCCTGATTTGCCCAGCGCGTCAGATTACCTGATCCGGGTACAGGGATTCCCATGTCGCGGTTTATTTCTTTGAAGATATTTACCAGAGAGGGAGGGGCGGGCATACCATCAGGTACGGAGAAAGACAAGCCGTGCGCCTGACCGTCGTTGTGATATGGGTCTTGTCCGAGAATTACCACTTTTACCTTGTCGAATGGAGTGTGTTCGAAAGCATTGAATATTAATTTCGCAGGAGGGAATATTTGTTTTGTACGGTATTCATGTCTCACAAAATCAGTTAGTTCTACAAAATAGTCTTTGTCGAATTCATCTTTCAACTGTTCTTTCCAACTTTCCTCTATTTTTACATCCATAATTCGTAAGTTAGTTTTATGTTAGATACTAAGTAACTGTTCAAATTAACAAATTGCCGGGTATAAAGATACAATTTTTGTGATGTAGTCCGATAAAAATAATTCATGGATTAGGGTAACCGCTCTTAGTGTAGTTTAACTTGTAACTAAAAATAGGACGTTAACACCCCCTCGCTGGCGCGGACTTCCAGCCCGTGTCTTGTTGACAGGGCAAAAATGTTTGCTACGCAACACACAGACGGGACGTTTGCGCGAGCGGGCGCACCGAACAGGTGCCCGCCTGCGTCACTAATGCGCTAAAGCACTTTTGGTTCCTTTTGGGGCTTTGGCCAAAAGGAACACAAGGAATTTTAATTCCGCGTAGAAAAAAATGCATAGAATAATAGAACGTTTTAAGTAGCGAGAGCAGAAGCAAAATTTATTTTGATTATGCCGAGTCACGAAAAACGACTAATGTAATTGAACGTTAAAACCCAATTACTGATTCTCATAATATGCTGTGTTAATTTTTTATGAAATCAAAATACATTTATCTATACTGAAAAAGCAGGTAAAGAATAAATAATCATTATCTGTTCCACACTCATAATTATTTAAAAAGTATGGCAAAGTATAGTGAAGAATTAGTGGATAAAGTAGTTTTTCTTATCGAAGAAGAGTTTTATACTACGACTCAGGTATGTAAGGCATTGGGTTTTAGCAGACAGGCTTATTATAGCTGGATGGATACTAAACCCGGATTCAGGAAAGAGGTAGATATGGCTGTCAGCCGCCGTAGCGAAGCGATGCAGACAATGATGCAGGCCGCGCTGAAAAAGAAACTGGAGGGATATATGACAACAGTGGAAAAGGATATATATGTTCCTGATGAAAGGAATCCCGATAAACTGGTTTTCAAATCAAAAGTGATAATAAAGAAAGAATGTCCTCCCGATCTGCGGACAATAAAAATGCTGCTGGATAGGAACAGCCCCTCCCAGCCTCCCCAAGAGGAGGAGATGTATACGACGAGAGATAATCGAGTGATTGAGGAAGAGACCGTTATAGATAACATAAAAAAGGATATTGTTGAAGATGAAGAAAAAGAGGTTTCGGAAGTGATTGAGGAGAATGAAGATGCAGAGGCTGCGGAGATGATAGAAAAACCGGATAAGGCCTGCGCCGGGCAGCGGCAAGGAACAGGCACGGCCGTGATAGTGAGTAACAGAAGGCCGGTATATAATAAGGGAAAGAAAAGAAAGAAAAAGCGAAGAGGTAATTAAGTATTCCATAAATATTAATGATATACTTTTCTTTCTCTTGTCATGCTGACGAAGGAAGCATCCCGACCCATTTGTCAGGGAAAGAAGGAAAGAGATCCTTCGTTCCTCAGGATGACAAGAATATATTAATAAATTCTTTTTACTACTTAATAATGAAATATATTGAAAAAAGTGTCAAGTTTGTCAACTTTTTAATGAGCTGAAATTAGACGATAAAATAAAGAATGCCTGATTATCAATTTTTCATTCTTTATTATTAACCGATTCCTGTTATTTTTGTAACCATTATGAATAAAAGCATCCTGCGTCTGGCAATTCCGAATATTATATCCAATATTACTGTGCCGCTTTTGGGTATGGTGGATATGTATATAGTAGGCCATCTCGATTCGGAGGATTATATCGGGGCAATTGCGCTTGCGACGATGATTTTCAATTTTATTTATTGGAGTTTCTCTTTCCTGCGCATGGGTACAAGCGGATTTACGGCCCAGGCATATGGTGCGGGTAACCAACAAGAGCAAACCAATATCCTGCTTCGTTCGCTCGCTGTAGCAACGGGAGCGGGCGTAGTTATTATTCTGTTGCAATATTTTATTGCCCATGTGGGCTTTTATCTGCTGAATGGAGAGCCTACGGTAAAAGGATATGCTCTCGACTATTTTTATATATACATCTGGGCAGCTCCGGCTATTCTGGGTATGTACACTTTTAACGGCTGGTATGTGGGGATGCAGAATGCCAAAATGCCGATGGTTGTAGCCATTGGGGTTAATATAGTCAATATCGGATTGAGTTTTGTCTTTGTCTATGGCTTTGGAATGAAGATAGAAGGGGTGGCATTGGCTTCCGTATGCGCACAGTATACGGGCTTTCTTTCGTTCCTTCTTATCTGGAATATAAAATATGGCTGGCTGAAACAATATGCCAATCCGGAGGTGCTGAAAGATTTATCGTCTTATATTCCGTTTTTTAAGGTCAACAGTGATATTTTTATCCGTACAATGGCCCTTGTAGCTGTTACTACCTTCTTTATGTCTGCCTCTGCGAAGTCGGGTAAAGATGTACTGGCAGCCAATGCCTTGTTGATGCAGTTGTTTATTCTGTTCTCATATATGATGGATGGGTTTGCCTATGCTGCTGAAGCGTTGACAGGCAGATTTATAGGGGCAAAAGACAGGATTAAGCTGAAGTTTCTTGTCAGACGGCTGTTTGTCTGGGGTATTGTTATCGCTTCGTTCTTTACTCTTATCTATGTCCTCTTTCTGGATCAGATATTGGGTATTTTGACCGATAAGCAGAATATTGTCGAATTCAGCAGGCAATTTCATATCTGGGTGTATATGATTCCCCTTGCGGGCTTCTCTGCTTTTCTTTGGGACGGAGTGTTTGTGGGAGCAACGGCTTCCCATCAGATGCGCAATTCCATGCTGATAGCAGTTGCCGGATTTTTTGTATTGTATTTTGCTTTTTCAGATATTTATGCGAACAATATCCTGTGGATTGCGTTTATTGTGTATCTGGCTTTGAGAGGGATAGTGCAGAGTTTTATGGCTTCTGCTATTTTGAATGATTCCAGATAGTTGATAATCAATTTAATAAATTACTTAACTTGTTATGAGCAAAATTGCAATAGTTTACGGTTCATCTACCGGGGCCACAGAAGCGGTAGCAGAAAAAATTCAGGCATTGTTTGACGATGCTGCACTTTTCAATGCGGAGAGTGTAAGCGTTGATGATTTGAAACCTTATGACTTTTTGATTTTCGGGGCATCTACAACAGGAGTAGGCGATTTACAGGACGATTGGGAAGTTCTTCTGCCTAAGGTTGAAAAGATGGATTTTACCGGAAAAAAAGTTGCTCTATTCTCACTGGGAGACAGTGCTTCATTCTCCACAAGTTTTGCGGGAGCAATGTATTACATATATAAAGCGCTGAAAGGAAAAGTTGAAATCGTGGGTTCGGTATCTACCGACGGTTATACATTCGACGACTCAGATGCTGTTATCGACGGCCGCTTTGTCGGTCTGGCATTAGATGAAGATAACGAGTACAACGAAACCGATGCACGTCTTGCTGCGTGGGTGGAAGATTTGAAGAAATATCTGGACTGATATATTATTTAAGGTTACAGACCTTTTTATTACTTTGACTGGTAAAATAGCTTAAGTCAGTTAGAGCTAATAAATATAGTATTGATATTTACTGTTATTTAGTTTGTGTATATAGTAAGAAGCCGGATAATATCCAATATCCGGTTTCTGTCTTTACAGAATGTCCCTGATCTCTTCCAGTCTGGCGACTGTGTGGGTCGGCTCGAAATCTTCGGAGGACTTGTTTTTGGGGTTATACCATATCTGGTCCAGTCCGCTGTTGTAGGCCCCGCCAATGTCTGTAAACAGGTTGTCACCAACCATTATGATGTTTTCGGGTTTAACCCCGATTTCTGTCAGGGCATAAGTGAATATATCCGGATGCGGCTTGTTCACCCCGACTTTGTCGGACAGGATAACCTTATCGAAGTAAGATGAAATACCGGCGCTTTCCATCTTTATGTATTGCATTTCGGTGAAGCCGTTGGAGAGGATATGTATCCTGTAACGGGGATGCAGGTAATCCAGCAGTTCTTTTGCGCCTTCGACCAATACGCCTTTTTTCATTATCCGGGCTATGAAGTCGTCGTTGATAGCCAGAGCCTGTTCTTCGGAGACTTCTTCTATGTTGTTCAGAGGGCCTATAAAGCGCTCGCGTTGCAGTGTCTGCTTGGTGATCTGTCCTCTGCCGTAGAGTTCCCACAAATGGCTTACATTTGCGTAATAGATGGTATAGAAGTCATGGAAGGACGGGAAGTAGCGGTTGAATGCATAGTCATCATATATTTCTGTTAATGTGAGGCGGGTATTCTCTATGGTGTCTATCAGTGTGTCGTCTAAATCGAGAAGTATGTCGCTGTATTTCATATAGGGATTATCTTTTACGCAAAGATAAGCATTTTAGCGGCAAGTTGCAGATGTAAAAAACAGAAGTCCCTCCGGTCGGTTAAGAGGGGAGGGACTGAGAGCTATATCATCATCTTGTGTTTAACCGGCGGCATTACTCATTATATGAGATGCATCCAGAATTATCTTTAACAGGAATAATATGGCGATTACATATACTGTGGCTGATACATCTTTGTATTTTCCGGCGCATACCTTAATGAAAGCGAAGCTTAGCATACCAAATACAATACCTTCGGCAATGCTATAAGTGAAAGGCATAAATACGATGGTAAGGAATGCGGGAAGTCCCTCGCTCATGTCGCTGAAGTTAATCTTGGCTACAGAAGAGATCATAAACAGCCCGACAATAATAAGAGCCGGAGATGTAGCTGCTGCCGGAACCATCAGGAATAACGGAGCAAAGAACAGGGCTAGTATAAACATCATAGCGGTACTAACAGAGGTTAGTCCGGTACGTCCGCCCGATGCTACGCCTGATGCGCTTTCCACATATGCGGTAATGGTGCTTGTACCTAAGATAGAGCCTACTGTAGTTCCTAATGCATCGGAGAACAGAGCTTTTTTCATTTGAGGGAAGTTGCCGTCTTCATCGGCCAGCCCTGCTTTGGAAACAACACCGATCAATGTACCTACAGTGTCGAAGAGGTTAACGAACAGGAGGGTGAACACTACCACTAGCATATTGAACGATAAGATATGGTCCCATTCGAATTGGGCAAAGATAGGTGCGATAGATGGCGGTGTACTGATGATACTGGAGTCTGGTAGTGTTACATCGCCCAGAATGATACCGAAGATAGTTGCCACAACTATTCCTATAAGGATGGAACCGTTTATGTTCCTTACGAATAGTACAGCAGTAACAATCAGACCTAAGAAGGCGATCCATACGCTATGTTGGGAAAAGTCACCCAGTGCGACCAGTGTGGCCGGACTTGAAACCACTATTCCGGCATTCTTTAGTCCGATCAGAGTGATAAAGAGACCTATCCCGACAGGTATAGCGTCTTTCAATACCTTCGGTATGCTCTTTACTATCAACTCCCGTACATTGAAGAATGTGAGGAGTATAAAGATGATACCTTCGATGAATACAGCAGTCAGGGCAAACTGCCAGGAATATCCCATTACGCCGCAAATGGTGAATGCAAAGAAAGCATTCAAGCCCATTCCCGGTGCTTGTGCTATCGGAAGTTTGGCGTAGAGAGCCATCATCAGGGTCGCGAAGATTGTAGCCAGAGCTGTTGCAGTGAACAGGGCGTCTTTGTCCATACCGGTAGTCGATAATATACTAGGATTGACTATCAGTATGTATGACATGGTCAAAAAAGTAATAAGCCCGGCAAGAAGTTCCTTGCGAATGGAGGTCTTATTCTCTGTTAGTTTGAACGTTTTTTCGAGGAGGTTTTTCATTGTTTTTCAAATCTTAGAAGTTCCACTTAGCGGCTATTGTAGGGTTGATATAGGCCTTGTCTTTCTTCGTGAGGAAATTATTGCTGATTTCTATTTCACTACCTAAAGCCAGGTTAGGGGTAACATTATACCAGAACTGAGGTTCGGTCAGGAATACGATTTCTTTACCGCTTTGGGTATCCGCATGGGATTTAGCCTTGTTTTGTGTCCAGACATCCATGAAGCCGCAAACTCTGAATTTGTTGTCGCATAAGTCGACACCCCATGTAACGGTCCATTGTACGTCATTGCTTACTTTTTCAAAAGCATTGTATTTATATACAACATATGTTCCTAAAACGGCTTTGCCTACCATTGTAGAGTATGATGCACCGGCCATGTACGCATTTGCTATTGAGAACCCAAAGTTTTCGGCCTTTCCTACACCACCATTAAACTCGACATGAGCCATAACGGGACTTTTGCCTAGTTTAATGTCGCGGGCAATTTCGAGATACATAGTACCAATGTTTCCCCGGCTTTGGTTAAAATCCAAATCCACAAACATAAATGTCGAACCCCATTTATCAGGTTTGAACATTTCAAATGTTGCTGTGAAATAGTTTTTATCTGAGATTTTGTCTCCATGTAATGCATGACGCGGATCGAAATGCAATTGAAGGTTTTGCGCGTACGCTGAAAATGAAAGCATTAATAGCCCTAAAGAGAAGAATACCTTTTTAACCATAATTATAAGATTTGAGATTTAGATGCAAAAATAAACAAAAAAAGCACCTGTTGATATTTCCTTTACTATTTAACAGAATAAATTTATCGATACTATTTTATATGGTGTTAAAATGCTTATTTATAAAAGAATTAAAAAGAGGTGAAAAATATGTTTTGTAATTTTTTGTTTATTTGTTTTGAAATATAAAAAAATGTCATACCTTTGCACCGCTATACGCAAAAAACGGGATGTAGCGCAGTCCGGTTAGCGCACCTGCTTTGGGAGCAGGGGGTCCCAGGTTCGAATCCTGGTATCCCGACAAGATAGGCTAGTAATCATTGATTATTAGCTTATTTTTTTGTACATATTATAATTTTGTATAGCATATTCTTTTTTAGACGAATTATTCCCCGGAATTACCTTGCTTTTTATTATCTATTATTCATCCTTTATTGAGTTTATTGATATTATGACTCTTTTTTGTTTGCTAAAGTAACAATCCAGCTCTTGAATTATTATAAGCCGGATTGTTTTCTATAGCATATAGTATCTGTTCCGCTGAACAAAATGGAATAGATAAAAGAAAATGATAAAATATTAGTCTGTAAGATAATAATTATTGTAAGAGAGATAAAATCATATTCTGAAAATCTCATTAAATCCAACTAGAGAATAACATCAATTGTGCAATAAGTATATTCATTGTCATTACTTTCTGTTAATACTATAGGTTCTATTTTTAGAAATTTTCCACGGACCGCTGTTGGAAACAAAATCTCCTGCATCATTGGATTGTTCTTAATATTATTAAATACACCGTTGGAAATAACAGTTTTCCATTCCATCCCGTTGAAACTATAGTAACAATTGTATCTTTGAATTGTACTTTTTTCTCCTGAGATATCCGGAGTAAACTTAAATCCCCTGATTAAGTTCTCTTTATCCATTTCGATAATTATGGGATTCCCCTTCTTTTCTGTGTAAAGTATTGTCCCGTCTTTTTTCTTTGTAGTAACGATATCCTTGGATGGCTTGATGTTGAATTTTACATTTTTTCTATTTGTCAGCCTTTCTCCTTCGGCTGTAGATGAAAGATTTTCAGGGGCATTGTATACCTCCAGATTATTCAGTAATGGTTCGGCTAAAGATTTGGTAATGTCGATCTTTATCTTTGAAGACGAAACCTGAGGGGTGCACAAGATTCGTTTATATCCTATCGTTGTGGCGCTGGCAAGATCATTCCATGCTTGTTCCTTGTCGTTCCAGTATTTTACGTCAAATTGAGCAATTCTTTGTCCCAAGGCAATATATTCTTGCAGTAATATTCTATTAAACATAACTGTTTTTCCGAAGTCAACTTCTATCGAGGCTGTTTTTATACCATCATCAGTAGCCCAATATGTACTTTTATCTCCATCGAATAGCTTGGAGGTTGAATACTTATCCGAATTTCCTCGGATATTACTTGCTGTGGCTTTTACGTCTTTAGCAAGATTTGTTTGAAGTGCCTTCTCCCGGGCTTCTTTAAATTCCATGAGGCGAATGGAATCGTTTGGATGTATTTGCCCCCTTCTGTCAGGTGGAACATTAAGGAGCAGGTTGGCGTTCCTTCCTACCGAGGAGTAATATATATCCATCAGGTGCGATACAGACTTGACTTTGTCATCTGTTGCCGGACTGTAGAACCATCCGGGACGGACAGATACGTCTACTTCGGCCGGAATCCATTCTTTACCGTCAGGCAAACCTTCGTTCAGTGTTTTTATATCCGGAGCATTTGCACCCGGAGTGTATCCCTCCGCATTTATCATCGACCAGTTTGTTTCACCGGCATATCCTCTCTCGTTTCCGCACCAACGGCATCCGGGACCCACATCACTGAATATTATGGCATGCGGATGCTTTTCGAAAACTGCTTTGTGGAACAAGTCCCAATCATATACTTGCTTAGATGTTCCATCATTGGCCCCGTCAAACCATTGTTCGAATATATCACCATAATTGGAATGTACTTCGTTGAGGGTGTTTGCAAATATCTGGTTGTACTCAGGTGTATTATATGCAGGATGGTTCTGATCCCACGGAGAAAGGTAAACTCCCAAAAGCAATCCGTATTTTTTGCACGATTCGGCTAAATCCTTCAATATGTCTCCTTTTCCGTCTTTCCATTTGCTTTCACGCACAGTATGAGTGCTGTATTCGCTTGGCCATAAGCAAAAACCATCATGGTGTTTGGCCGTTATTATGATTGCTTTCATTCCGGCCGCTTTAGCTGTCGCAGCCCACTGGTCTGTATTTAGGTCGGTCGGATTAAACACTTCAGGGTTTTCCTTCCCATCTCCCCATTCCACATCTGTAAAAGTATTCGGGCCAAAGTGGATAAACATATAATATTCCAACTCTTGCCATTTTAGTTGTTGTTCGGTAGGCAATGCCCCATAGGCCATTGGTTCTTTAACTCCGGTTTTACACGAAAATAAAGTAATCAATACGAGCATGATGCTTATTAATCCGGTCTTTTTTTTCATTTTTGTGTGTTTTTAATGGACATGAATAAAGTTTATAATAATATCGTTTTTCAATGAGTTCTTAAGTTTATAAGCCAGTGGTACAAAGCAACAAAATTTTAACAGTAAGCAGAATAAAAAACTTGACAAAGTTGACAGTTTTTACTGATTTTATATCCTGCAAATTAAGAAAAGTAACAAAGGTAACACTTTTTTCAGTTAACAGTAAACAGTCATCAGTCAACAACTGGTAAGATATAAAAACTTTGCGCCTTTGCGTCTTTGCGTGAAACAAAATAAAATGCGAGCAACTTGTAACTCTATTCAAAGAAGGTAACAAAAGTAACAGAAATATCAGTTAACAGTCAACAGCTTGTATCTCGTGTCTTGTCTACTCGTATCTCATATAACTTTCAACTTACTACTCAATACTTACTACTTTGAAAAAGGTAACAAAGGTGACAGCTTTTACGCATTTTAATTATTGAATCCTTAAACATTAAATTTTTAAATCCTAAATCCAATACTTCAAAGAGCTACAAGCTAACAGCGAAAGGCTATCGGCTACATATATAGATAAAGTTTTTAAATTCTCTAAACTTTATAAAGATAATGATAAAATAAAACAATTATGCTTTATCCTTTATATAACCATTATGAGTTCACCTATTAGTTTGATAAATCTGTTTGCTGCATATAGTTTAATTAATGCCTTTTGTTAACTTTGTAGCGATTTTGAGAAATTCAATAAATTTTATGGCAAAAGAACTAAAAGAACTTACACCAAGAAGTAAGGATTACAGTCAGTGGTACCTCGATTTGGTATTGAAAGCAGACCTTGCGGAAAACTCCGCTGTGCGTGGTTGTATGGTAATTAAACCATATGGTTATGCTATTTGGGAAAAGATTCAGAGACAACTGGACGATATGTTTAAAGAAACAGGGCATGTGAATGCTTACTTCCCTCTTTTCATCCCCAAGTCATTTTTAAGCAAGGAGGCCGACCATGTGGAAGGTTTTGCCAAAGAGTGTGCAGTAGTAACTCATTACCGCCTGAAGAACGATCCGGACGGGAAGGGTGTAATCGTAGACCCTGAAGCAAAACTGGAAGAGGAACTCATTGTACGTCCTACATCAGAGACTATTATATGGAATACTTATCGCAACTGGATACAGTCTTATCGTGATTTGCCTATTCTGGTAAACCAGTGGGCGAATGTTGTCCGTTGGGAAATGCGTACACGCCTGTTTCTTCGTACAGCCGAATTTTTGTGGCAGGAAGGGCATACCGCTCATGCAACAAGAGAAGAAGCTGAGGCGGAAACTGTACAGATGCTGAATGTGTATGCGCAATTTGCCGAAGAATATATGGCAATGCCTGTTATTAAGGGTGTAAAATCGGCTTCGGAACGTTTTGCAGGAGCAGTAGATACATATACTATCGAAGCTATGATGCAGGATGGTAAGGCTCTGCAATCAGGTACTTCACACTTTTTAGGGCAGAATTTTGCCAAAGCTTTCGATGTGAGGTTTGCAGATAAGGAAGGCAAAATGGAACATGTATGGGCTACATCGTGGGGAGTTTCTACCCGTCTGATAGGTGCTCTGATAATGGCGCATTCAGATGATAACGGTCTGGTGCTTCCTCCAAAGCTGGCTCCGTTTCAGGTTGTAATTGTTCCTATCTATAAAGGAGAAGAACAATTAGCCCTTATCAATGAAAAAGTGGATGGTCTTGTAAAATCGCTGAAAGCATTAGGTATCAGTGTTAAATATGACAATGCCGATAATAAGAAACCGGGGTGGAAATTTTCGGAATATGAACTAAAAGGTGTGCCGGTACGTCTGGCAATGGGTGCGCGCGATATGGAAAACAATACCGTAGAAGTTGCCCGCCGCGACACATTGACAAAGGAGACTGTGTCGTGCGACGGATTGGACGCATATATTAAAAATCTGCTGGACGAGATTCAGGCGAATATATATAGAAAGGCTTTCGACCTTAGAGCTGCGCAGACCATCACTGTCGATTCTTATGACGAATTCAAAGAAAAGATAGAAGAAGGTGTCTTTATTCTTGCTCATTGGGATGGAACAGCCGAAACAGAAGAAAAGGTGAAAGCCGAAACAAAGGCGACGATTCGCTGTATTCCACTCGAAGGGGATAAGACTCCGGGCAAGTGTATGGTGACAGGTAAGCCATCGGCTCAGCGGGTTGTATTTGCACGCGCATATTAAGCAATTATATAACTTATTTAAGCCTTTGAGATTCTGATAGCAGAATTTCAAAGGCTTTTGTTTTATCTGTTTTCATGAAATACGCAATCAAACATTAAGCAATGCGGATTGAATTACGTGCTTTTTTTTAGATTTCCTTATTTTTTTCGAAAACCTGTAACGTTTTATTTTTATATACGTCATATATAATAGAAAGCGCTTCGATAAAATTCAGTAAAAGGAAATTTTAAACCAAAAAGAGTGTAATCATGAAAACAATATTTTTATCCATTATATTAGCTGTGTTGTTCTCTGTAACAAATCTATATGCCGGCGAGCCGGAACCTAAAGTTTTTACCAATGTAGAACCTACCGGATGGGGTACATTGAAAGAATATACTTACTTTGATGATAGCGGTCTGCAAGCTGTTAAGAAGGAAGTTTGCAGTTATGATAAATCAGATAAGCTATTCAATAAGACAATTTATAAGTGGGATGGTGATTCCGGATGGACAAACTTTCAGCAATATACTTACGAATACAACAATAATGGGCTGGTGGCTAAAATAGTTCGTGCCGACTGGAATAAAAAATCAAAGAGCTGGTCAGCTAATGTCAAAGAATTTATTCATACCTATAACTCCGCAGGCGAATTAATTGCCATAAAATGATAATAAAGAGAAGTCACAGCCTTTGGCAGTAATGGTAACATGCTGTCAAAGGTTTTGATTTTCCGGTGATTATCTGTTCAGAATATATTTTTTATTTTATGTAGTATGTATAACATAGTATTGTTATATGTATTTTATTATGTATTGTATATTACATTTGATTATTAGTGATTTAAATATTGTTAAATGAAATATTTTATTGAAATAATCTGTAACTATTATCATGCCGGTTGCGTCATATTAATAGAAAACGATTAAAAATCGAAAAGAAATAAATAACAATAACTATAAAAGATACAATCATGAAAACAATTATTTTAACTTCAGTCCTTACAGCTTTTTTATCAGTAACAAGTCTTTATGCAGGTGAACCTAAAACAAGAGTTTATAGCAATGAAGAAATCTCTGCAACAGGAGTCGTTAAAGAACTTATCTCTTACGATATGGAAATGGGCAGCCCGTTAGATAAGACCATATATTATTATAATCAAGACGGCCTTCTTCAGAAAAAAGCCCTTTATAAATGGGATGGTAATACCGGCTGGATAGG
This sequence comes from Dysgonomonas sp. UBA7710, assembly GCF_002482385.1. Taxonomy (GTDB): domain Bacteria; phylum Bacteroidota; class Bacteroidia; order Bacteroidales; family Dysgonomonadaceae; genus Dysgonomonas. Next base: position 120,530 of record NZ_DLFW01000045.1, read on the forward strand.
TAGTCAGAAATATGATTATGAATGTAATGGTGACGGAAAGATTATAAATCTTATCTATACAGAGTGGAATGATAAATTGAATACCTGGTCTTGCCGTTCGGAACAGCTGGTTCATATATACGACAGTGAAGGAGAGTTGCTTGCTACAAAGCAAATCCATATAAATAACGATACAAATTATCTCATGTCGCAAAAATAAGCGGTCTACACTCTTTCTCTATATATAAAAGCCCTGTTCCCCGGATGAATAACGGGGGACGGGGCTTTCCCCTTTCCGTTGTCCGAAAAAATATGTAATTTTAAGGATTATATCAATGTTATAACTGATGACTGACACAACGAATATAGGACTAGTATTGGAAGGCGGTGGTATGCGCGGGGTTTTTACTTGTGGTGTGCTCGACTATTTTATGGATAATAACATAACGTTTCCATATGCAATCGGGGTATCTGCGGGTGCATGCAACGGACTGTCTTACATGTCAAAACAGCGGGGACGTGCCAAATACAGCAATATCGATTTGTTGGCCAAATATAAATATATAGGATTCAAGCATTATATCAAGAAGCGCAATATCATGGATTTTGACTTATTATTCCATGAATTCCCCGACAATATAATTCCTTACGATTATGAAGCCTATTTTTCTTCTCCTGCCCGTTTCGAAATGGTGACGTCCAATTGCCTGACGGGAAAAGCGGAATATTACGAAGAGAAAAGCAATAAGGAACGTGTTATAGACATTGTTAAGGCTTCGAGCAGCCTGCCTCTGTTATGCCCCATCACATATGTAGACGATATTCCGATGCTCGATGGAGGTATCTGCGATTCTGTACCGGTTGCCCGGGCAATGGAACAGGGATACAGCAAAAATGTTGTGGTCCTTACGCGTAATAAAGGCTATCGTAAGGAAGGCAAGGATATAAAAATACCTTCTTTCATATATCGTAAATATCCGGCTATGCGTGAGGCATTAAGTAACCGGAATAGCTTGTATAACGCCCAGCTCGATTTAGTTGATAAACTGGAAGAAGAAGGGCAAATATTCGTCATCCGTCCGAAAGAACCCATATTGGTAGACCGCATCGAAAAGGATGTGGATAAGCTGACTTCTTTATATGAGCAAGGGTATGGATGCGGAAAGGATATCTATACTATGAATCTTTAAATAAAAAATACGCTTACCTTATTGTTTTTTTTAACATATATCTACAAATCGCATTGTTACTTGTAACTTCTTTTGTACAAAAGAATACTTAATGTATTTAGTACAATATGGATGGTATTCTTATTGTCTGATGTATGATATTTAAATGTCAGTATTACAAATATTTACGATAATATTTTATTCTGAAATATTCTAATATGAAAATATTATTCGTACTTTCGTGCATCACATTCTATGATTAAGATACCATGAAAGCAAATTTTATCCATACATATGTATCAGTAGACTGTGTTGTCTTTGGCTTTGAAGACGATCAGCTAAACATTCTCCTTGTTCAGCGTGGTGCTGATAAAAAGGGGGTGAAGGATCTGAAATTACCCGGAAGCCTTATATATAACGAAGAAGATGTAGATGATGCCGCTCACAGGGTTCTTTTTGAATTGACGGGAATCAAACGGATGTCATTGAAGCAATTCCGCTGTTTCGCCTCGCCCGATCGTACAAAGAATCCGGACGATGTAAAATGGCTCGATGTAGCCTATCAGCCCAATATAAACAGATTGATAACCGTTGCTTATCTCTCTCTTTGCAAGGTAGACCGGAAACTCAACAATATATCCAAGTATAAGCTGACAGAGTGGTGTCCTATCAACAAGCTGCCGCAAATGCCGTTCGATCATAATCAGATTGTGAAGGAATCCCTCACCGAGATCCGCCAATGGATAGAATTTGATCCCGCAATTGTTTTCGAACTACTCCCTCAGAAATTTACAATAAGCCAGTTACATAAATTGTATGAGGCAATCTACAATAAAGCGATCGATATACGCAATTTTCATAAAAAGGTAGCTGCAATGCCGTATGTTATGGCATTGGAGGAGAGGCAGAAAGATGTTTCTCACCGGGCTGCCCGCTTCTATAAATTCGACAAAAAGGAGTATAATAAAAGAAAGACTAGTATATAATCTGCCTCTCTGGCTATTCCCCATCTGGGGAACAGGGGGCTAATAATTTTGAAAAACATGTATTTATTAGGTTACGACATAGGCAGTTCGTCTGTAAAAGCCTGTCTGGTAAAAGCCGATACAGGCAAGATTGTTGCATCGGATTTTTTCCCGAAAGAAGAAATGAAAATCACCGCGGTAAAATCAGGTTGGGCGGAACAAGACCCTGCCGACTGGTGGAAAAACCTGAAACTGGCCCATCAATCGGTAATGCAGAAAGCCGGGGCTAAGGGAGAGGATATTCAGGCCATAGGTATTACCTGGCAGATGCATGGATTGGTATTGGTAGATAAGGACAAAAATGTGCTGCGTCCTTCCATTATCTGGTGCGATAGCCGTGCCGTGCCGTATGGCGAAAAAGCCTTTAAGTCGATAGGTGAAGAAAAATGCCTTTCTCATTTGCTGAACTCTCCGGGTAATTTTACCGCTTCCAAATTGGCATGGGTAAAAGAAAACGAACCACAAGTATTTGAAAAAATAGATAAACTGATGCTTCCCGGCGACTATATCGGCATGAAACTTACAGGAGATATAGTTGTAACTATCGAGGGTATGTCGGAAGGTATTTTCTGGGATTTCAAAACAAATGCATTGTCGGAAGACGTACTCAACTATTATGGAATACCGAAAAGCTTTTTCCCGGAGATAAAACCAATATTCGGTGTACAGGGAAATGTGTCGGCTGAGGCTGCCAGAGAACTGGGACTGAAGGAAGGTACCCCCGTTTCTTACCGTGCAGGCGACCAGCCTAACAATGCCCTGTCTCTGAACGTATTCGAACCGGGAGAAATTGCATCTACGGCGGGTACATCGGGTGTTGTATATGGTGTATTGGATCAACTCAATTACGATAAGCTTTCGCGTGTAAATACATTCGCGCATGTTAATTATACTACGGATATGATCCGCCTGGGAGTTTTGCTATGCATTAACGGTACAGGTATCCTCAATTCGTGGCTGAAGCGTAATCTGGCATTGGAAGGCCTTTCGTATACAGATATGAACAATCTGGCTGCTCAATCACCGGTCGGAGCCAAAGGGCTAAGTATAATTCCGTTTGGCAACGGGGCAGAGCGTGTTCTCGAGAATCAGGATGTAAATTGTTCTGTACACGGTATCAATTTCAATATACATGACAAGAGGGATGTACTTCGTGCCGCTCAGGAAGGCATCGTGTTCTCATACGAATACGGAATGGAGATAATGCGCGAAATGGGGATGGATATCCATACGATAAAAGCCGGTTATGCCAATATGTTCCTCAGTCCTGTTTTCGCGCAAACGCTTGCCAGTGTGAGTGGAGCAACCATAGAACTCTACAATACGGACGGTGCTGCCGGAGCTGCAAAAGGCGCGGGTATCGGTATCGGGCTGTACGCATCGAATAAAGAGGCTTTCGCTTCGCTCGAAAAATTGTCGGTGATAGAACCGGATGCAGTTCATAAGGCGGAATACAGGGAAGCTTATGAACGTTGGAAAAGTCTTGTGGCAAAATAAACATTATTATTTACTTAAATAACATCTTTAATTATGGAAATTTTAAAAGGAACAAAAGAATTCTTTCCGGGAATCGGAAAAATCAAATTTGAAGGAAAAGAGAGCAAAAACCCGTTGGCTTATCGTTTCTACGATGAGAATAAAGTAGTAATGGGTAAGAGCATGAAAGACTGGATGCGTTTTGCTATGGCATACTGGCATACATTGTGCGCTAACGGCGGCGATCCGTTCGGCGGGGCAACTATCCATCATCCGTGGAATATCGGCAATGATGCTATCAGCAATGCCAAATACAAAATGGATGCGGCTTTCGAATTTATGACTAAAATGGGAATACCATACTATTGCTTCCATGATGTAGACTTGGTAGACGCAGGTAATTCCTGGACAGAGTATGAAAAGAATCTGCAAACTATCGTAGATTATGCTAAAGAAAAGCAAGCGGCTTCAGGTATTAAACTGTTGTGGGGTACAGCGAATGTATTCAGCCATGAACGTTATATGAACGGTGCTTCTACAAATCCTGACTTTAATGTTGTTGCATGTGCCGCGACTCAGGTAAAGAACGCGATTGACGCTACTATTGCTTTGGGTGGTTCTAACTATGTGTTCTGGGGTGGCCGTGAAGGTTATATGAGCTTATTGAATACAGATATGAAACGTGAAAAGGAGCACCTTGCACGCTTCCTGTCAATGTCTCGTGACTATGCCCGCAAACAAGGATTTACCGGTACATTCCTGATTGAACCTAAACCGATGGAACCAACTAAACACCAGTATGACTTCGATACAGAGACTGTTATCGGATTCCTTCGCAACTATGGTTTGGAAAAAGATTTCAAAGTAAATATCGAGGTTAACCATGCTACACTGGCAGGTCACACATTCGAACATGAATTACAGGCTGCCGTTGATGCCGGGCTTCTGGGTAGTATCGACGCTAATCGTGGCGACCATCAGAATGGGTGGGATACAGACCAGTTCCCTATCGACCTGTACGATCTGGCTCAGGCCTGGCTGGTATTGCTTCCGGCAGGAGGTCTTGGTAATGGCGGTGTTAACTTCGATGCTAAAATCCGTCGTAATTCAACAGACAGGGACGATTTGTTCATTGCGCACATTTCGGGTATGGATGTATTTGCCCGTGGCCTTTTGATCGCTGCTGATATCCTTGAAAAATCTGATTATAAGAAACTTCGTCAGACTCGTTATGCTTCTTTCGACAATGGAGATGGTAAAGCATTCGAAGATGGTAAACTGACTCTTGAAGACTTACGCACAATTGCCCATAAAGTTGGCGAACCGAAACAAATAAGCGGCAAGCAGGAACTTTACGAAGCTATTGTAAACATGTATATTTAAAATACAGATACAAGTAAACGAGATACAAGTAAACAAGTAAGGCTTGTATCTCGTGTCTTGTCAACTTGTTAACTAACAAAGAACCAATGAATAACGAAGTAAGTAAATCATATACCATAAAACTCACCCTCATAGCCACCCTTGGAGGTCTGCTGTTCGGATACGATACGGCGGTAATATCGGGTACTGTGGAGTCGTTGAGGCATTTTTTTATAGACCCTATGGGCTTACCTCTCAACGAAGCAAATGCAATGGAGGGGTTTGTAATAAGCAGTGCGCTGATAGGCTGTATCTTTGGAGCGGCGGTCGCAGGCTGGGTAAGCCAGACATTCGGCCGTAGAAAAGCATTATTTGCGGCTGCCATCCTGTTCTTATTAGCAGCTATTGGTTCGGCATGGCCCGAAATAGGCTTCCGTATGCCTAGCGAAAGCGACCATTCATTTGTATATCATTTTGTATTTTACCGTATAATAGGCGGGGTAGGAGTAGGTATAGCTTCAATGGTGTCGCCTATGTACATCGCCGAGATCGCTCCACCGGATAAACGGGGAAGTCTTGTCGGCCTCAATCAGTTTGCTATCATTTTCGGTATGCTAGTCGTGTATTTTGTCAATTACTTTATCGCTAAACAAGGCGATACCGAATGGCTGCATACTACAGGCTGGAGATATATGTTTGCCTCATTGGCAATTCCTTCCGCCATCTTTTTTGTATTATTATTTGCTGCCCCTGAAACTCCGCGTTGGCTGGTAATGAAAGGGCGTATACAACAGGCAGAAGGTATTCTGACTAAACTGGTTGGCCGTGCGATGGCTAAAACGGAAATAGAAGATATCAGGCATAGCTTCGATAAAGAAGAGGCTGTATCTCTTAAACCATATTACAGGTTTATGATGACATGGCTGATACTGTTTGTTGTCGGTATCATTTCCCTTTCACTGGCGGGAGTTCCAAGCGCATTGGAAATATCTATGATTGTAAGCTTCCTTATAGCACTGTATGTTCCTGTAAAATCGTATGGGTTCCTTATCATAATGACTGGTGTCTTGCTGTCCGCATTCCAGCAGTTCGTAGGTATCAACGTAGTGTTGTATTACGCTCCTGAAATATTCAAGAGTATGGGATCGGGTACCGACTCGGCGTTATTGCAGACAATTATTGTTGGTATCATCAACCTGTCGTTTACTGTACTGGCTATCCTGACAGTAGACAAATTCGGACGTAAACCGTTGCTGATAACGGGTGCTTTAGTAATGGCTGTATCTATGATCGGTCTGGGAACATCTTTCTCACAGGGACTTCCGGGAGGACTTAAGCTTGTATTCATGCTCACTTACACAGCCGGGTTTGCCATGTCGTGGGGGCCTGTTTGCTGGGTGATGCTGGCAGAGATATTCCCTAACTCGGTTCGTTCCAGTGTAATGTCTATTGCCGTAGCTGCACAATGGGTATCGAACTTCCTTATTTCGTGGACATTTCCTATCATGGACAAGAACGATACATTGGTGGGTCTGTTCAATCACGGATTCTCATACTGGGTTTATGGGGCATTGGCGATTCTTGCAGCATTGTTTGTATGGAAGCGTTTGCCGGAGACAAAAGGAAAGACATTGGAGGATATGGAGAAGCTCTGGAAGAAGTAAGGATATAAGATTTAATCTTTTTAGTTAATAAAAAAAGCAGAAGGAACCCAAACGTATCCTTCTGCTTTTTGTTTTATATATTATCGTATCCGGTTAAATATTATCGATTGGTTTATACTTAGGAACTAATGATTTCATTATGACCCAACCTATAAGATAAGCAACAGCACACACACAGAAAATAATAAAGTAACCTGCCGGTTTTCCTTCAAATCCCATAAATGTCATTTGAGTTTCATCTGCATATACAAACAAATTACCTGCCGATTTCTGCAATATCATGGAGCCGATACCTCCGGCCATGCCTCCAATACCCGTAATGGATGCAATCGCCCCTTTAGGGAACATATCGCCTACGGTAGAGAAGATGTTGGCCGACCATGACTGGTGCGCAGCGCCTCCGATACCGATCATTATCACAGGCAGCCATGGAGAAATTGTGCCTAGCGGTTGTGCGAATAAGACCACTAGCGGGAAGAATGCGAATATTAACATCGCCCTCATTCGTGCGGCATATGGGTTCAATCCTGTTTTATTCATGATGATAGTCGGCAATTTTCCACCGAAAATGGATAACATGGTAATCGCATACAGTGTAAAGATTAACGCTATTCCCAGTCCCTCGGAAGTTTTGATGCCAAACTGTGTATTCAGGTAAGATGGAGTCCAGAAGAGGAAGAACCACCATACTCCATCGGTCATGAATTTACCGATAGCGAAAGACCATGTCTGCTTATAAGAGAAGCATTTCCAGAAAGGAATCTTTTTTTCTTCTTCCTCTTTCCCGGTATCTACTGTACCATTTTCATGTTTGTCTTGCTCGATGTATTCAAGTTCGGCTTTATTAACATGTTTGCTTCTCGCCGGAGCATCATAAAGGAATACCCAGAATCCCATCCAGATAAAGCCAAGAGCACCGATAACAATAAAGGCCATTTCCCATCCCCAGAATTTAGCTAATACAGGGATGCTTAAAGGTGCAATTAATGCACCGATCGAAGCTCCGGCATTGAATATTGAAGTGGCATAAGCGCGGTCCTTTTTAGGAAAGTACTCTGCCGTAACCTTTATGGCAGCGGGGAAGTTTCCGGCTTCTCCCAATGCAAGCACGCAACGGGCAAACAGGAAAGCATACATACTTACAGTTGCAATCACAACTGCTATATCCCCTGTTGCTGCTGCCAGTTCGGCCGCACTATGCAATCCTACATAAGATTCGGTTATAATTCCGCAGACTGCATGAAGACATGCACCCACAGACCATATACCAATGGCCCAGAGGAATCCCTTTTTACTACCCATCCAGTCTATAAAGCGCCCTGCAAACAACATGCATGCAGCGTATACGATGGAGAATACTGCTGTGATAGTACCATAATGAGATTCATCCCAATGGAACTCCGGTTTAATAAATTCATCCCAGGTGAGTGATAATACTTGTCTGTCGAGATAATTAATCGTCGTGGCAAAGAAAAGCATTACACAGATGGTCCACCTGTAATTTGTCATTTTTTGATTACTCATGGAATTGTTTTAAGATTTATATTATTTCCTGATTTTAGCTATTATTGCTAATGCTTCTTTGCACATTTCGGTTATTTTGCTCCAGTCTTTTGCTGCAATTACATCTTTAGGAAACAGGTTAGATCCCATACCTACACAGGTCACTCCGGCTCCGAACCATTTACTCAGATTCTCTTCGGTGGGAGTTACGCCGCCTGTTACCATTAAGCTCGACCATGGCATAGGTGCTTTTATTCCTTTTACAAAAGCGGGGCCTACAACATCGCCCGGAAAAACTTTTACAACTTCCGCTCCCAGTTCCTGTGCATAACCTACCTCCGATACGGAGCCACAACCGGGTATATATGCCACCTGACGGCGGTTACATACTTTAAAAATATCCGGATTGAGCAATGGACCTACCACAAAGTTAGCCCCGAGCTGTAAAAATAAAGAAGCGGTACCTGCATCAACAATTGAGCCGATACCGAGTATCATATCCGGACATTCTTTTGCTGCCCATTTGTTTAGTTCGCCGAATATCTCGTGAGCAAAATCTCCACGGTTAGTGAATTCGAAAGCCCGTACTCCACCTTCATAACAAGCTTTCAGTACTTGCTTGGATGTTTCGAGGTCGCTATGGTAAAATACCGGTACCATTCCGGTTTCTGCCATTACCTGGCAGGCTTTTATTCTTGAGAAACGCATATAAGTGAAAAATTAAAAGTGAAAAGTGAAAAATGGAAGAAATCTTCATTTCTCACTTAATTTATTTTTTACAGTTTTAACAGATGATATCAAAATATAAATTAGTTCGGAACAATCAGAAGCTAAACTTTCGTATTCAGATACTGATATATAGTTTGTATCTTTTAAAAGACAAATCCAATAGTCAGTTTCATTCGCTTCTTTAAGAGCAATACTTAATTTATGCACAAAGTCAGATTTGCTTTGGGCAAATTCAGCTTCTCTTATTAAAGCTCCGACTGCTGTACCACTACGCAAGACCTGTTTTGATAATACATACTCAGATTTTTCTTTTTGTAAAAACTGAATAAGATTGACTATCTTGATAGCAAAAACATAACTTTTTACTACAAGTATTGATTTTTCTTTTCTGATTATATTTTCGTTATTATCCATCTTTAAAAATTTGAAGTGAAAAGTAAAAAACTACTGATACATATTTTTAGTTTTTCACTTTTCACTTTTAATTCATTTACGGTTGCTTACCAATATAAGCCAATATACCTCCGTCCACATACAATACATGTCCGTTTACGAAATCCGAAGCATGTGATGCAAGGAATACGGCCGGACCTTCCAGATCTTCCGGTGTTCCCCAGCGTGCAGCCGGAGTTTTAGCGATGATAAATGAATCGAACGGATGGCGTGAACCGTCAGCCTGTTTCTCACGTAGAGGAGCAGTCTGAGGTGTTGCGATATAACCCGGTCCGATTCCATTACATTGAATGTTGTATTCTCCATATTCGGATGCAATGTTGCGGGTAAGCATCTTCAGACCACCTTTGGCAGCAGCATATGCCGATACAGTTTCGCGACCGAGTTCGCTCATCATAGAACATATATTGATAATCTTACCATGACCTTTTTTGATCATGCCCGGTATAACAGTTTTTGCAACGATAAACGGAGCATTCAAATCCACATCTATTACCTGACGGAATTCGGCAGCACTCATTTCTATCATTGGGATGCGTTTGATGATACCTGCATTATTTACGAGGATATCGATAACGCCCACTTCTTTTTCTATCTGTGCAACCATTGCATTTACCTGTTCTTCGCTGGTTACATCACATACATAACCTTTGGCTGCGATTCCTGCTTCTTTGTATGCGGCCAGGCCCTTATCAACGAACTCTTGTTTCAGGTCATTGAAAACGATTGTTGCGCCTGCTTTTGCCAGTGCGGAAGCAATAGCAAAGCCGATACCGTAAGAAGCTCCGGTAACTAAAGCTATTTTTCCGTTTAATGAGAATTGATTTTGCATATTTTTATTTTATTAGTTGACAAGTTGACAAGTTGACAAGATACGAGATACGAGTTCAACCCGTTTACTTGCATCTTGTCTACTCGTATTTGTTTATTTATCTCGATACACGGCCCGAACCATCACCTTTCATCAGGTTTTCCACTTCCGGAACAGTAACAAGGTTGAAATCTCCATATACAGTATGTTTCAGACAAGAAGCAGCTACTGCAAATTCCAGAGCTTTCTGATCGTCATTAGGATAAGAGATAAGCCCGTAGATAAGCCCGCCCATAAAAGAATCACCTCCACCTACACGGTCTACGATATGCGTGATGTCGTAACGTTTCGATTGATACAACTTATCCGAATATAAGCATCCTCCCCATGTGTTATGGTTGGCATTGATAGAACCACGAAGCGTAATGATTACTTTTTTGGCGCGTGGGAAGCGTTTCATCATTTGCGTACATACCGATTCAAACTCGTCGGCATTCACTTCTCCGCCTGTATGAGCTACATCGAAGCCTTCCGGTTTGATGCCGAACACTTTCTCTGCGTCCTCTTCATTACCCAAAATTATATCGCAACCTTCTACAAGGGCAGGCATAACTTCCGATACATTTTTGCCGTATTTCCATAAATTTTTGCGATAGTTGAGGTCTGTGGAAACAGTTACTCCCATTTCGTTCGCTACTCTGATCGCTTCCAGACATGCGTCTGCCGCGCCTTGGGATATAGCCGGAGTAATACCTGTCCAGTGAAACCATTGCGCGTCTTTGAATACTTCTTTCCAGTCTACCATCCCCGGCCTGATGTCGGCAATAGCTGAGTTGGCCCTGTCGTATACTACTTTCGATGCACGTGCAACAGCTCCCGTTTCGAGGAAATAGATACCGACGCGGTCACCGCCACGGATGATATTGTTTACACCTACATTATATTTACGGAGGTCCGAAATACACCATTCCGCGATATCATTTTTAGGCAGGCGGGTTACAAAATCGGTAGGAATCCCGTAATTAGATAATGATACGGCAACATTAGCCTCACCTCCGCCGAATGTGGCGTTCAAGTTATTAGATTGTATAAATCTCTGGTATCCGGGAGTTGCAAGGCGCAACATGATTTCCCCGAATGTTACTACTTTCTTCATAGTGTGCTTAAGTCTGAATTATTTATTATATGTTACAACCAGAGGATTGTCCAACCCTTCTGAAAATTCTTTTACATAGTTTTCGAAATCGGCAACTGTCGCAAACCCGAACTTAGACCATCCGTAACCACTGTAATAAGTTACAGGAATATTCGGTTGCTGGGTAGTTATCGCCAATACATGCGAATATGTGTCTTTCTTCTTTGTCTTAGGATTGTCGATAGTGTATGTGTCTACAATTGATTTATCTATACCCTGAGGAAAAACCAGAGCCAGATATACATTGTCTACCATATCGCTCTTCGGTTCGGCATACACTACGTATTTATCCGAAGAGATAATAGAGTCGTTTTTCTCTCTCTTTACGATTCCTGCTGCTACCGGCATAGGTTCTTTTATGGTATAAGCCTGTACGATCTTAGACAATTGGGAACCTGCATCGATTGATATAGTACGGTTTTCTGCGACAGACTTTCCATCTACATCCAGATTTTTATAAGTCAGCTTGAAAGTGGTGCGGAGAGGACCATTATCTAACAACTCTTCCGAAGCAAAATTTTCATTCAGCCACAACTTGTTATTTAAATACGGAGCCATTGCCCCGGCACCCAGCGAGCGTCCTACTTTATAATCATCCTGCCCTTCACCATGGTCTTCGTGGTATGATGCTTCCCCGGCAAGGTCGGCTTTGTACCATTTATCGATAATCAGGTTGTTTGTACGCTTGTACCATGCGTCGATACCGTTGCTCGGACCGTCTGTTTCTATCAGCGCAGGGCCGTAGATACGGAACGCCACACGGTCGTTTTCCCATGCAAAGTCATCTTTGCGTTCGGTGATAAAGCGTCCGTATGTTTTTGCAGCATATGTTTGCGCAGTATCGGTGGTGATGATAAAGCTTTTCGATTCTTTGGCTTTCAGTTCCGGCTGAAAAATAAGCTTTCTGTCGTATGTTACCTGAGACGGGATGATTTCACCGGCGCTGTTTTTTACTACATAAACAGCACTATCGGTCAATTTTACTTTCGCTTTGATGCTGTCTAACGGGATTTCGACCATATCGGCTACACGGTCAAAGTCGCTTGTATTTTCTACTGTTATATTCATTTCCTTGTTTGAAGAACAAGAGAGCAGAAATATAACGGAAAGAAAGAAACTTAATATTTTCTTCATATTTTCGTTTGTTTAATTATTTAAGGTTTAATTTTTTAAACTATTAAATCTTTAAATTTTACTTAACGCAGTTTATCAGCAGTGAAGGTGTCCATATCGTCATAATCGAGATTTTCGCCGCACATAGCCCAGATAAATGTATAGTTGCTTGTTCCCGCGGCCGAGTGGATAGACCATGACAGGGAAATAACAGCCTGTTCGTTACCCATAAAGATATGGCGCGTTTCCTGGGGTTGTCCCATAAAATGGCATACAGCCTGCTGTGCAGGAACTTTGAAATAGAAATATGCTTCCATACGGCGCGAGTGTGTATGAGGAGGCATTGTGTTCCATACGCTTCCTTCCTTGATTTCTGTCATACCCATCTGTAACTGGCAGCAGGGTACGATTTCGCTTAATATGATCTGATTCAATAAGCGCTCGTTAGATGTGGCAGGCACACCGAGGTCCCTTGTACGGCGCATAGCAGATGTGATCTGAGCCGTGGGATATTCTTTATGTGCCGGAGAAGAAGCAAAGTAATATTTTGCAGGTTTTGCAGCATCGTTGCTTTTGAAGGTAACTTCTTTAGAGCCACGGCCTACATATACAGCATCCTTGAATGCCATGCTGTAATCTTTTCCGTCTACTGTAACTACTCCTTCGCCTTCGATACAGATGATACCCAGTTCGCGGCGTTCACAGAAATATTCCGAACGGATAAGGTCTACCGTTTCCAGTTTCAGAGCCTCTTTTACAGGAAGCGCACCGCCGATAATCAGGCGGTCGTTGTGTGTATAAGTCATTAACACACTGTCGGCTTCAAATAATTTTTCTACTAAAAACTCTTTACGCAATTGTGTGGTGTCGTAATTTTTCACATCGTTGGGGTGCGTGCCCCAGCGTTCTTCAATTACTGTTTTCATATTGTTTTGATATTTTTTTAGTTGACAAGTTAACGAGTAGACAAGATACAAGTTATGGATTTCTTGAAAACAAGACTTGTTTACTCGTATCTCGTTAACTTGTCAACTGGTTTAAAACTTAAAAAATTCCTTAGCGTTGTAATATGATACGTTTTCGACCAGTTTACCCAGAAAATCCAGTTCGGATGAAGGGAGCAGACCTTGTTCCACATCCGTTCCTATCAGATTACACAGTATGCGGCGGAAATATTCGTGACGAGGATATGACAGGAAGCTGCGCGAATCTGTCAGCATACCAACAAAGCGGCTTAATAAGCCGAGATTAGACAATGAGTTCATCTGCGCTTCCATTCCCGTTTTCTGATCGAGGAACCACCATCCCGAACCGAATTGTATCTTTCCGGCAACCGAACCATCCTGGAAGTTTCCTATCATGGTAGCGATCAGGTCATTATCGCGCGGGTTCAGGTTGTAAATGATTGTTTTCGCCAACTTATTGTCTGTATCCAGCCTGTTGAGGAATTTCGACATAGCTTTTGCTATTGTGAAGTCTCCGATAGAATCAAAACCTGTATCCGGCCCTAATTTTTTAAACAGGCGTGTATTATTGTTGCGGATAGCGCCATAGTGGAACTGCTGTGTCCAGCCTTTTTCCCAGTCCATAATTGCGCCTTCGACAAGTATAGCCGACTTGAATTTGATGATTTCTTCGTGTGTAAGTTCTTTACCACCATATACTTTGTTGAAGATGGCGTCGATTTCACTTTGTGTATAATCTTCGGCATAGAATTCTTCGATACCGTGGTCGGATAGTTTACAGCCGGCACCGGCAAAGAAATCGTGACGTTTACGCAGGGCGGTGATAAGATCGCTGAAATTGCTGATAGCCACACCCGACACTTCCGATAATTTTTCCACATATCCCCTGAACGCGTCCGGAATCTCAACGGCCATAGCCTTGTCGGGACGCCATGTAGGGAGCACCTTGACAGAGAATCCTTCATTTTTTAAAGCCAGATGATATTGAAGCGAATCGATAGGGTCGTCTGTCGTACAAACAGCCTCCACGTTGTAATGCTTCATCAGCCCGCGAGCCGAGAATTGCGGAGTGCGCAGTTTTGCAGTACATTCGTCAAAAATCTCTTTAGCTGTTTCGGGTTTTAATATTTTTGTTACTCCGAATGCTGTTTTCAGCTCCAGATGTGTCCAGTGATAGAGCGGGTTACGCATCGTATAAGGGACTGTTTCTGCCCATTTCTCAAACTTTTCCCAATCGGTAGTATCTTTTCCTGTGCAGTAGCGTTCATCCACACCATTGGTGCGCATTGCACGCCATTTGTAGTGGTCTCCGCCCAGCCATATTTCACCCAGATTGTCGAACTGATAATCTTCCGCAATCAGTTTCGGGTCCAGATGGCAATGATAGTCTATAATAGGCAGATGTTTTGCATGCTGATGATACAGGTATTCTGCCGTTTCGTTTTGCAATACGAAGTTATCGTCTAAAAACTGTTTCATAATTTTAAGCTTTTAGCCTTTAGCTTTAAGCTTTTAGCCGTTTGTAAGAAATGTTATTTGCTAACGGTTAATAGCTGACAGCTAACAGCTTATTTATATTATATATAATGTTTTTGCTATTCCCAGTTCGAGTCCTCTGAGTTCGGCTAATCCCCTGAGGCGGCCGATGCATGAGTAACCCGGATTTGTTTTTTTGTTCAGGTCGTCGATCATCTGGTGTCCGTGGTCGGGGCGGAAAGGGATGGAAATATTGCGTTTTTGCTGTACTTCCAGAAATCCTTTCATTACGCTGTACATATCCACATCGCCTTCCAGATGGTTTGCTTCGTAGAAATTTCCTTCCCTGTCGCGTTGGGTAGAGCGCAGATGAACAAAGTTTATCCTGTCGCCAAGACGTTTTATCATGTTCGGCAGGTCATTATCCGCTCTTACTCCGAATGAGCCTGTGCAGAAGCACAGCCCGTTCGATTTGTTGGGTACGGCCTCTACCAGTTTATTGAAATCCGGTTCGGTACTCAGGATACGCGGAAGGCCGAGGATAGGGTAGGGAGGGTCGTCGGGGTGAATAGCCAGAACGGCATCCACTTCATCGGCTACAGGTGCGATTTGACTAACAAAGTATATCAGGTTTTTCCTTAATGTCTCTGCATCTATACCGTTATATCTGTCGAGTTGAGCCTGAAATTCCTGAAGTGTAAAACTCTCTTCCGCACCGGGCAGCCCGGCTATCATATTGCGTACCAAAAGGTCTTTTTCTTCCTGAGACATGCTTTCGTAGCGGGCTTTTGCTTTGGCAATATCTCCGGCTGAATATTCTTTTTCCGCACCCGGACGTTTGAGGATAAAGAGTTCGAAGGCCATAAATGCAGCACGTTCGAAACGCAGGGCCTTAGACCCGTCGGGCATGGTATAGGCCAGATCGGTACGTGTCCAGTCCAATACAGGCATAAAGTTGTATGTGATGATCTTCACTCCGCACTTTGCCAGATTACGGATACTTTCCTTATAATTTTCAATATATTCTTTGTAATTCCCTTCCTGTGTCTTGATATGTTCGTGTACAGGGATACTTTCTACCACAGACCAGGTCAGTCCGGCCTTTTCTATAATGTCTTTGCGTTTTTGTATTTCTTCTACAGTCCACACTTCACCATTTTTGATATGGTGCAGGGCTGTGACAATTCCCGTTGCTCCGGCTTGTCTTATATCTGCTAATGATACAGGGTCGTTTGGCCCGTACCAACGCCATGTTTGTTCGCTTAATATCATATATAAACAATTAGTAAATTAGTAAATATGCAGATTAACAAATTCTTATAGAAATAATTATCAAATTTCCGAATATGCTAATTTGCCAATTAAATGGAGAATGTATTGAAACCTCCGTCTACTACAAGTATAGAGCCGTTTACAAAACTGGAAGCATCGCTTACCAGATAATGGATAGCCCCCAGAAGTTCTTCCGATTCTCCAAAACGGCGGAACGGCGTGTGTGCGATAACCGATTTTGCACGCTCGGTATACGAACCGTCCGGATTAAGCATCAGGTTCCTGTTTTGTTCTGTGATAAAGAAACCGGGCGCCAAAGCATTTACACGGAAACCTTCACCGAATTTTGCAGACAATTCCCCTGCCATATATTCGGTGAAATTGGCCACGGCTGCTTTTGCCACACCATAACCCATAACACGGGTCAACGGGCGGAAAGAGGACATGGATGCTATATTTATTATATTTCCTTTGCCATTGTCTACCATTGCTTTTGCAAATACGAGGGTAGGTATGACCGTCCCGAACAGGTTGAGGTCGATCACATCTTTGAATGCATCTACCTTGACATCGAATATCGTTTTATTCGGTGGAATGGTTGCTCCCGGCATGTTTCCTCCGGCAGCATTTATAAGTACATCGATTTTGCCGTATGCTTTAAGTATCTCCTCTCTGTTTTGTGTCAGATTTTCTTCATTCATGGCATCTGATACGAGAAACATCGCTTCGTCACCTTTGGCTTTAATCTTAGTCGCCAAGGCCTCGCCTTTTTCTTCCGAACGTCCGAGTATAACTACTTTAGCCCCTTCCGATGCCAGATACTCTGCCATCTGCGAACCTAAAATACCATATCCTCCTGTGATGAGGACTACTTTTCCGTCGATATTGAACAAGCTGTTTTTCATTTTTAGTTACGAGTTACAAATTATGGGTTACAAGTTTTCAGAGTTCAAGTTTACCCGTTACTTATTGTTATTTTTAGTTTTTAGTTTTTCACTTTACACTTAGATTCCTATAATTTATAGTTGTTATAATAATCTACGTTTTCTTTTATCAGGATATCTATAGGCATAAAGTTGGTTTTTTCCGGTTCTTGTTTAAACAGGAAATAATTTGCCAATGCCTTGATAGCATCATATCCCTGCAATTCGGGGCGTTGGGAAAGGATAAATGAAATCCGGCCGCTTTTGAGCGCCCTTATGTTACGCTCTATAGCATCATGTCCTACCAACCGGACTCTTTCGCGTAAAGCAGGTTTCGCTTTTTCCAGAAGGGCGATCAGTTCATATATCCGGGAATTTAACACTATGCCGCCTACCAGGGTATTGCTTTGCGAGAGGATATTTTCGAGTTTTTCCAGTCCGGCGGGATGGTTGTCCGGGTCTATTTCCACATGATGTATCTTACCTTTATAATCAGACTGGGAAAGGCATTTCATAAAACCCTGTTCGCGGGTCTTCATCTGTACCGATATCTCTTTATACTTGAACCGTATATGCGCGATGAAAATATCGGCGTTGAGACCGATCTCCTTCAGGAGTAGTTTTGCGGCTATATTTCCGCTGCCTAAGGAATCGCCGCCAAAATACGCCAGGTCTTTTTGTTTCTGAATGTCCGAATCGATATATATATATGGTATGCCTTTTTCATCCAGTTCTTTGGACAGGTTTATAACCAGTTCACCGAAAAGAGTGGCCAGCAGCACACCATCAAAATCTTTTTCTTTAAACTGACCGGCAGCTTTCAGGAAAGAAAAACGGTCGTACTGGTTGAAATGGAAATATTCGACACTTATATTGAATTTCCTCATTTCGTCTCCGGCACGATTTATCCCGTCGCAAACAAGCTCCCAATAATCGCCTTCCGAATAGGTGGGCGCGATAACGGCGAACTTATAACTGCGTTTCGATGCAAGGAAACGTGCTACGAGGTTAGGCTCGTAATTAATTTCTTTCAGAATAGCTTCTACTTTGACGCGCTTTTCTTCCGATACCCGTCCACGGTTGTGGAGTACCCTGTCTACTGTGCCCGTAGAAACACCCGCCAGTTTGGCAATATCTACAATCCGTATATTACTGTTATCTTTTTTCATATTTCAGAGTAAACTGTTTGTGTGCGCACACACCTTTCTGCAAAAGTAACTATTTTTATTAATTATACAATGCGTGTGCGCACACATATTTTTGTGTTGTTTATATAATGTATTGTTTTATAGTGTGTTGTATTGCTTGTGGAGATGAGAATATGTTGTAGGGCATGTTTTTATAGAGAATGTGTAGATTTAAGTAGGTCATTAAAGGAGAAAAACTTTATCTATGTATGTAGCCAATAGTTCTTTGACGTATTGATGGGCCCCCTCCAACCTCCCCTTGGGGCAGGGCTGTTAAGTTCTGGATTCTTATATCCTCTTTGTCATGTTGAACGAAGTGAAACATCTCTTAAATAGAATGAGATCCTTCATTCCACTCAGGATGACAGCAGAAAATAACAAACCAAAGTGGAGAACTTAACAGCCCTGTCCCAAGGGGGACTTACAGAGAGGGTAAAAAGTAATAGTGTTACTTTTTTTAGATACGAGTAGACAAGATACGAGATACGAGTTGTTGACTGCTAACTGTTCACTGATATATCTGTTACTTTTTTTAACGTTAGCTTATTTACAGTCTCTAATTGAACGATTTTTCACCCCTGATTACGGGATATATTACAGATATTTGAACTTGAATTAAAACATCATTTTATTTACACGAATGAAAACCATGAAATCTAAATTTTTAATTTGTCTTTTTATCTTAGTCCTGTCCGTACCCTCTTATGCTCAGGAGTACAAATCGGGAGCTGTGGAAAAAGACTATGTAGCTTATCTGTTTGCTTATTTTACAGGAAATAAGGTGGAAGAAGAGGCAATCCATTTTGCCATCAGCGCGGATGGATATAATTATAAATCATTGAATGGCAATAAGCCGGTAATTGATCCCAAACTAATCAGTTCGACAGGAGGTGTCCGCGATCCGCATATATTGAGATGTGAGGACGGAAAAACCTTTTATATGGTGGTGACGGATATGACATCGTCGAAAGGCTGGGATTCGAACCGGGCAATGATCCTGTTGAAGTCGACGGATCTGGTAAACTGGTCGTCGAGTATCATAAATATTCAACATAAATATACAGGGCAGGAAGACCTGAAACGGGTATGGGCCCCGCAAACCATTTATGATCCCGAAGCAAAGAAATACATGGTTTACTGGTCGATGAAGCATGGCGGCGGTCAGGATATTATATATTATGCCTATGCGAATGCAGACTTTACGGACTTTGAGGGAGAACCGGAACAGTTGTTCTTTCCTGAGAACGGAAAATCGTGTATCGACGGGGATATTATCCTGGAAGACGGCACTTTCTATATGTTTTACAAAACCGAAGGACATGGCAATGGTATAAAGCTGGCTACGACCAACTCGCTGACTTCGGGCAAATGGATGGAGCATGAAGGTTATAAACAGCAGACAACGGAGGCAGTGGAGGGTTCCGGCGTATTCAGGCTGATAAATACCGATACTTATATACTGATGTATGATGTGTATATGAAAGGTAAGTATCAATTTTGCGAAAGTAGCGATCTGGAGAATTTCCGTGTTATAGACCACGAGATATCGATGGATTTCCATCCCCGCCATGGTTCGGTTATTCCGGTGACACGTCAGGAGTTGAAGGCATTGACGGCTAAATGGGGTTTGCCGGAAGGTTTTCCCCCGGTAGGGAATAATCCCTTGCTTACGGGCTATTATGCCGACCCTGATATTATATATTCCAATAAAACAAAGAAATATTATATCTATCCTACCAGCGACGGGTTTGATGGCTGGGGCGGTTACTACTTCAAGACCTTCTCATCGGACAACCTGGAAGACTGGACGGATGAAGGGGTGATACTCGACCTGAAAAAAGATGTTTCGTGGGCCAACAGGAATGCATGGGCTCCGTGTATCGAAGAGAAGAAAGTAAATGGTAAATATAAATATTACTATTATTTCACTGCCGCGCAGAAGATCGGGGTGGCTGTCGCCGATGATCCGGCAGGCCCGTTCGTAGATTCGGGTAAAGCCCTGATCGATTTCAGGCCGGAAGGTATAAAGGGCGGTCAGGAGATAGACCCCGATGTATTTACCGACCCGGAAACGGGCAAGAGTTATCTCTATTGGGGTAACGGATATATGGCTGTGGCTGAACTGAATAAAGACATGGTGTCTATAAAGAAGGAAACGGTTAAGGTACGCACTCCGGATAAGACATTCCGTGAGGCTATTTCGGTCTTTTATAGGAAAGGGACGTATTACTTCCTTTGGTCGGAGGACGATACACGGAGCGAAAATTACCGGGTAAGGTATGGTACTTCTACATCACCTGCAGGGGTTATCACGATTCCCGAAAACAATCTGATTCTGGCAAAAGACGCTGCTAAAGGTATTTACGGAACGGGTCATAATTCGGTACTGCAAATACCGGGTAAGGATGAATGGTATATCGTATATCATCGTTTCAACCGTCCCAACGGGATAAAGATGGGTGATGCGGCAGGTTTTCACAGGGAAGTATGTATCGATAAAATGGAGTTTAAGGCGGACGGCAGTATCGAAGCGGTAGTGCCGACGTTATAAGATTTCAAGTTTCAAGATTTCAAAATTATCGAAATCTATGACTTTAAATCTTTAAATCTTTAAACTTGAAATCTTGAAATCATATAATATAGGTTTTTCTGGTTATCAGGCTTTTAAGGTAAAGGCCGGATAGCATGATTGGGTTACGTGTTATTCCGGCCTTTTGGTTTATTACCCTGCATTTCGTTGGAAATCGCTGGGGGTTACATTGAATTCCAGTTTGAAGCATGATGTGAAGTACTTCGGATCTGAGAAGCCTACCGAATAGGCGACCTCGGATATGGATATGGACTTGTCCTTCAACATCTGGCAGGCATGTTTCAGCCTGATATTGCGGATAAACTCGATAGGTGCAAGTCCTGTCATGGTCTTTATCTTACGGTACAGGGAAGACTTGGACATGTTCAGATGCTCGGCAAATGTATTGACATCGAACTCGGGTTCGGACAGATGCACCTCTATTATCTTTATGGCATTATTGAGGAACTGTTCATCAATAGAAGGGTATTCGAGCGTAGAGATGTTTATCTCTATATCCGTCTTGAATTCTTTTTGCTTGTCCTTCTTGTTTGCCAGGAAATTGTTGATACGGGCTTCCAATACTTTAAGGTCAAAAGGTTTAGATATATATCCGTCAGCACCGGCATTATAACATTCTATACGGTCATCGGTGCTGTTTTTGGCAGTTAGCAATATTACCGGGATATGGCTGGTTTCGAGGTCTTTCTTCAGTCTGCGGCAAAGTTCCAGCCCGTCCATTCGGGGCATCATAACGTCACTGATTACGATATCTATATCGTTGTCTTTCACACGGTCCAATGCTTCCACTCCGTTGGGGGCTGTGAGTACATGGTAGTGTTTCGACAGTATATTGCCGATAAGGGTCAGTAACTCTTCGTTATCCTCGACCAGTAATACGGCCGTACGTTCTTTGATTTCCTGCTTGTTTGCATTCATATCTTCGCCGGAAGGTTCATCCAATGACATCAGGTCTATATTCTTTTCGTATACGATGACCTGATCCGATCTGCCCATTTCCGAATCGTTGTAGCTCTCTTTATCTATCGGGATATCTATTGTGAATGTAGTGCCGGCATCCACTTCACTTTCCACACTGATAGTACCGTGATGGAGGTCTACAAGGTCTTTTGTAAGAGATAGCCCTATGCCGTTTGTGTCGCTGGCTTCGGTCATCTTGTTGGTATAGAAGCGTGTGAAGATATCGGCCTGGTCTTCTTTGGCTATTCCTACTCCGGTATCACTTATCCTGATTTGCAGGTGCGGGTGGTTGTTGCTCAGGTATTTGTTCAGGCTTATCTCCACCTTTCCGTTCCGGGGTGTGTATTTATATGCATTGGATAACATATTGAATACTACTTTATCTATTTTATCCGCATCGAAGTATCCCTGTATGTGGTTTGGCTGGGAGCTGAAAGAAAACCCGATATCTTTTTTCTTCATCAGTGGAAGGAAATTGGTATAGCATATATCGCGGATGAATGTAACCGCTTCGCCTTGCGATATTTTGAGCTTCATATTCCCGCTTTCTACTTTCCGGAAGTCTAAAACCTGTTGTAACAAACGTTTCAGGCGGTTTACACTCGAGCGCATGGTGTCGAACTGGGTAATCTTGCTTTTGTATGTGATTTCCGCATCATCGATCAGGCAGGATATAATGGTCAACGGCGTAAGAAAGTCATGTGAGATGTTGGTAAAGTAACGGAGCTTGGTTTGTGTGAGCTCTTCAGACTTGTCTTTCTCTATCTGCGCTATTTTCAGTTCGTTGCGAAGTTTTATCCTGTTCTTGATAATTCTGTATGTCCAGTAGATTGCGGCGAGCAATAACACAAGATAGATGGCATATGCCCACCATGTTTCATAGAATGCGGGGCGTTTATATATCATAAGTTTGGTAATCTCGCTGCTCCATAGCCTGTTTTCGTCGGTGGCTTTGATGTAAAATATGTGGGAGCCTTTGCTTAATTGATTATATATTGCAAACTGGCGGTCGTTCTCCGTATATACCCAGTCGTCGTCTACACCTTCCATCTTATAGGCATACTGTATCTTGGAAGGGAATGTGTAATCGAGAGAAGAAAAGTCAATCTCGATATTCTTGTCGTCAGGCTCGAAAGTCAGGGATTGCGAAGTTATATCGAACCGCTGATTTTTATTGCCCTGAAAAACAGAAGAGTTGTTGATCTTTATATCAGTAATGAAAGTCCGTGTTTGTTTTGCCTGTTCGGATAAAGTTTCGGATGGCGTAAACACTGATATACCCTTATTGCCTCCAAAGAATATTTTACCATCTTTATTCTTGAAATAAGAATTGATGAGGAATGAATTGACTATAACCCCGTCGGTACCGGAATAATTCTTAGAGGCTCCGTTTTCCGGATTGTACTCTGTAATACGTTTATTGGTAGATACCCATACGTGGCCGAAGTTGTCCGTGACAATATTAAGTATAGCTTCTCCGGTCATCTTCAGCGATTCGGATACATCTTTGAATTGCCGGCTGATGAGATCATAGGCTATGATGCTGCCTTCTTTAGTACCCAGCCATACTTTACCGTTTATATCGGCACAGATGGACTCTATGTTATTGCTCGGCAGATTGTTTTCTTCTTTGTTGAAATTCTTTATCTGGAGTTTCCCGGCCTGATAGTTTCCCGTCATAGGTACTTGAGATATCCCGGATGTTTTACTACTGATCCAGATCGTACCTCTTGTGTCTTCGGTTATACCGGAAATGGTACCGAGCGAAAAGCTGACCGCTTCAATATTGTCCTTATTATATGGTTTAATGAGAAGCCCGGTAGTGGTTACTATCCAGATATTGTTATTCCGGTCTTCAAAGAATATGCGTGGATTGCCTGCATCTGAAGCAATGGTTGATAAGTCGATACTTCTGGAAACGACGATATTATCTTTATCCTTCTTCATACAGTAAATCCTTGTCTCATTTTCAGGCCCCACCCATATTTCATCCGGAATAGAACGGAATTGAGAAATGCAACTGACTGTACTTAACATCGGAAGCTTCCTTAATTGTGGGTAATCAGAATGGAAGCGTATACTGTTTTTGTCAGGATTGAAGATGCCTAAACCCCATCGGTTCTGATTTACCCAGATATCCCCGTCCCGGTCTACGCTGATAGCCGTTATATTCGGAGTTATTCCGGTTCGTTCCTTGATAGATAAGATAGAGTAATTTTTAATGACTGGACGGTCGAAATTGATTGTAAGCACGCCTTCACTGAACGTTGCTATCCATAAGTTGCCAGTCCGATCTTTTATTATCTCGCTGTATATATTATTAGATTCCTTGAACAGGTAAGATACATCGATGTTTGTTAGCTTGCCATCCTTATCATATTCGAAAGCATGCAGGCCTGAGATCGACATTACCCAGACGTATCCGTATTTATCGTCCTGCACAATACTGAAAAATGTATCTTCTGCCAGTTGTCTTTCCTTATTGAAGACCTCTTGCCGGACATACATCTGATCTCCTTCTTTGTCCGGATTGAACAAATACAATCCATTGCCCCATGTACAAACCCAATATTGTTTCCTGTTGTCCTGATATATTCTGAAGGGGTTGTTCCCGCTTCCAATCTGGGGATAATGTTTGAATGTATCATCTTTAGGATTGTACCTGTATATACCATTCCTCCATAATGCTATCCATAGACTGCCGTCGGGGGCTTCGTAGATAGAATTGATATTTGTGGAAGGGAGTTCATTGTTGTATTTCTTCTTTAGTGTTAAATCCGGATTATAGCATAAAACAGTGCTTCGCGTTCCTACCCATATATTGCCGTCGGATGCAACCAGAATCGTTTCAATATTTTGATTCAGGACTTCCTTATCTTCCAGAGGCGTGATTATATATGTCTTTTTATCCAGAATATTTATTCCGCTTCGCGTGCCGATCCATAAGCGGTTGTTTTTATCTTCAGCCAGGCAGGAAATATCATTGCTCGCGATTAAATCAGGGTTGTTAAGATTGGAACGGAAGGTCAGTATGCGATATCCATCGTATCTGCACAGCCCGTCTAAAGTACCGAACCACATAAAGCCCTCTTTGTCCTGATGTATTCTGCGGACAGAATTTGATGGCAATTGACTTATTAGAGGAATTGGCTTTACGGATATTTGTTTTGCCTCAATGTTCATAAACGCAAAAACAAATAATAATAAGTATAGCCGGTATCGTTTTAAGCAGTAAAACATATTTAATTTCGGTATTAGGTTTTAGGAAATACAATATTAAAAATAATAATTGTTATTTTTACACCAATAAATAGTTAAAAGTGCTTTTTTAAAGAAAATGGAACTATTTTTACCCTATATGAATGATTTGTATACCCTCGTGCGGTTCTGTTTTCATTATATTTGTAGAATATAGGATGTGCTTCGGCATAGCTCAAAGTAAACTTTGCCTCTGCCTCCGGCTTTCACTATAATTTGTGACATTGTAAGATAATCTCTTATATATAACAATCAAAAGCTAAAACATGAAAAAAACACTCTTTTTACTTTCTGTGTTTCTGTGCTCAGGTCTTTTTGCCCAGAATAACGTCCCTGATTGGGAAAATCCGGGAGTTTTTGCAGTAAATAAGGAAGAAACCCGTGCAACATCATTGCCTTATCCATCCGATCAATTGGCATTGACTGATGATTATGCGGCTTCTCCTTATTATCAATTACTCGATGGAATGTGGAAATTCCACTGGGTGCCTAAGATCGCGGACGTTCCGGACGGATTTTATGAGGAAAACTATGATGCGAGCAAGTGGGTGAACATGCCTGTACCGGGCAATTGGGAATTCAACGGTTACGGTATTCCGATGTATGTAAATACTGGCTTCGGCTTTAAGAAGAATCCACCGTATATCGATAGGGAAGATTCGCCTACAGGGGCGTACCGTCACGAATTCAATATTCCAGATAATTGGGACGGACGTAAGGTATTCATTCATTTCGACGGAGGTACGAATTCGATGTATGTATGGGTAAACGGTCAGAAAGTAGGTTATACCGAAAATGCCAAAAGTCCGGCAGAATTCGATATTACAAAATATATACGCAAGGGAAAAAATATACTGGCTTGCGAAGTGCATAAATTCAGCGACGGCTCATACCTTGAAGATCAGGATATGTGGCGTCTTGGAGGTATAAACAGGAGCGTATATTTATATAGTACCGCGCAAACACGTATCTGGGATTTCTTTGCCCATCCCGATCTGGATAGGAATTACAAGAACGGGGTATTCAGTGTGGATGTAAAATTGAAGAACTATACGAATGCAGCGCAAGTTCAGACTGTAGATGTAGCGATAATAGATAATACAGGAAAGAAAGTATTCGGCAAGTCTCAGAAAACATCTATTCCGGCAGAGAATACCAGTGATTTGTCATTTTCAGGAAATATATCGAACCCGTTGAAATGGACGGCTGAAACACCGAACCTTTATATTATGCTGATTACATTGAAGGATAGTAAAGGCAATGTGGTGGAGGCGACTTCGCATAAAATAGGATTCCGTAAGATTGAAATAAAAGACGGGCAACTTTTTGTCAACGGTAAAAAAGTGTTCTTTAAAGGAGTGAACCTGCATGAGTTCAACACAAATACAGGACAGGTAGTTACCCGCAAAGAAATGATGCGTAACCTGCAACTGATGAAAGAACTGAATATAAATGCTGTGCGTACATCCCACTATCCGCAACAACCGCTTTGGTACAAGCTTTGTGACGAGTATGGCATTTATCTGGTAGACGAAGCAAATCTTGAATCGCATGGTCTGGGCTATGGCCCCGATAATGTATCGAACTTTCCTGAATGGCATGCCGCGCATATGGATCGCATTATCCGTGCGGTAGAACGTGATAAGAATCATGCTTCGGTTATCTTCTGGTCGCTGGGTAATGAGGCCAGCAACGGCAAAGCGTTCTTCGATATGTACGATTGGGCTAAAGCCCGGGATAATAGCCGCCCGGTACAATATGAGCAGGCCTATCAGAAAGACCGCAACACGGATATTATCTGTCACATGTATCCTTCATGGGAAAATATGAAGCGTGATGCAGCCAAAGATTTGGGACGTCCGTATATCATGTGCGAGTATGCGCATGCAATGGGTAATAGTATGGGTAATTTTCAGGAATACTGGGATTTGATGCGTTCAAGCAAAAATATGCAGGGCGGCTTCATCTGGGAATGGTACAATCACGGATACCCGGCTAAGGATGAACAGGATCGTTTCTACTGGGCATACGGTGGTGACCTGAAAGGGTATAATAAGATGAATGACGGGAACTTTGTTGCCGACGGTCTTATAAGTCCCGATCAGAACTATATTCCACATACCCACATAGTGAAGAAGGTATATCAGAATATCTTATTCGAAGCTAAAGATCTGAATAATGGTATAATCACTGTAATCAACGACTTCAAGTTTACTGACCTTACCAATAAGAATTATACTTATAAATGGGTATTGCTGAGAAACGGAGAGAATGCCGGCGAGGGTACATTCGATATTACTATTCCCGCCGACTCGCGAAAGGATATCAAACTGAACGTCCCTGCGATAAAAGCAGAAGCCGGAACAGAATATTATCTTCAATTGTTTGCATACAGCAAGGAAGATACACCGTTTATCAAAGCCGGATTTGAAGTAGCTAAAGGTGAATTTGCTTTTGCTTCCAATAATTATTTTGCACAATCGGACGCATCGGGTTCTTTGACTATAGATAAAAAAGACGACAAGATCATCGTGACATCGGGAACTCTGGTTTATGAATTCTCTTCTAAGGATGGTCGTAGCTTACTCTCTATGACGAATGACGGAAAGAAAGTATTCAATGAACTTCCTCGTTTGAACTTCTGGCGTGCTCCTACCGATAATGACTTCGGTGAATGGGTTCAGTATAACCTTCGTTTATGGGATGCTGCCGGACATAATATTATATATATATTCAAGGGTTTGCAAGAGGCTAATGGAGGCATTACGGTTAATTACGAAGCCAAGTTGAAAGGTATTGAAGCCAAAGTTGATTTGGCCTATACTGTGAATAAAGACGGAAGCCTCACTACTATGGCTAATTACAAAGCCTTGGCAGACGATCTTCCTGAGATGGTACATTTCGGTATGATTATGGCTCTTCCGAAACAAATGGATGACTTCACCTGGTATGGACGTGGCCCGTGGGAGAACTATATTGACCGTAATCACGATACATTTATGGGTATCTGGAATGGTAAAGTAGAAGAGCAGGCTTTTGCTTATTATCGTCCGCAAGAGACAGGTAATAAGACAGATGTTCGGTGGCTGACATTGAAGAATAAAGACGGTAAAGGTATTAAAGTTACGGGAGTACAGCCTTTATCGGTAAGCGCGACCAATAACAGGCCGGAAGATCTTGACCCGGGCATGACCAAGAAACAGCAGCATGCTTCCGATATTCTGCCACGTAACGAGACTGTGTTGTGTGTCGATTTATTCCAGCGTGGAGTAGCCGGATTGAATTCATGGGGCGCAAGTCCGCTCGCACCATACAGGTTCTTTGGAAAAGAATATACATATGGTTACACAATTAGCGTTATAAAATAAACGGATTGGAATAATAAATAACCGACCTTGCCCGAAATTCTTTTCAGGCAAGGTTTTTTTATAGGTGAATTTTAATTCTGAATTAAATCTCCCCCCTTTTTGACCTAATTGAATCCTGTTAGTTAGAATATTCTTAGGCACTTTTGTACTAATGAAACGTGTGAAAAATCTAAGTATATAATTACACCATGAAAAGAAAATTATACCTCTTGTTACCATTCTTCTTTATATATGCATCATGTATCGGGAATGCCAATAAAATAAATGAGAGTACCTCGGACAATATAATGACTGAAACGGAAGTAGTAGAATTAATAAAGAAAGTGAACAGCCACTGGCAGTCTACTCACCCCGGGCACGAAAATTCCTTTTGGCACAGGGCTGCATACCATACAGGAAATATGGTTGCCTATGAAGTCACCGGCATAGAAGAATATAAGGCATATTCAGAAGCATGGTCGGAAATAAATGAATGGAAGGGTGCAAAATCCGATAATAAACCGGAATGGAAATACTCTTACGGAGAAACAGATGAGTATGTGCTGTTCGGAGACTTTCAGACCTGTTTTCAGGTGTACATAGACTTATACAATCTCGATGAAGGGAAAGACGAAACGAAAATAGCCCGCGCTAAAGAAGTAATGAAATATCAGATGTCTACCCCTCATGTAGATTACTGGTGGTGGGCCGACGGATTGTATATGGTGATGCCTGTGATGACACGGCTGTATAAGATTACGGGAGACCGGCAATATCTGGATAAGTTATACGAGTATTTTGCCTATGCCCGTGACTTAATGTATGATAAAGAAAGCAGCTTGTTTTACCGCGATGCTAAATATATCTATCCAAAGCATAAGACAAACAAAGGGCTGAAGGACTTTTGGGCCAGGGGCAACGGATGGGTTTTCGCCGCTATCCCCAGAGTGCTGGCAGATTTACCGGAGGACAATCCGCACAGATCTGAATATATACAAATCTATCAAGATATGGCGAAGGCTATAGCTGACTGTCAGCAGGAAGAAGGCTTCTGGAGCCGTAGCATGCTCGATCTGGAACAGGCGCCGGGTGCAGAAACCAGTGGGACGGCATTTTTTGCTTATGGTTTTCTATGGGGAGTGAATAATAACATATTGGATAAGGATACTTATAAACCGGTAATTGACAAGAGCTGGAAGTATCTGACAGAAACAGCTTTGCAACCTGATGGCTCGATAGGATATGTGCAGCCGATAGGTGAAAGAGCCGATCAGCATAAAAATGTTGGACCGGACACAACTGCCGATTTCGGAGTGGGTGCTTTTCTTCTGGCAGCTACAGAAATGGCCAAGTACTTAAAATAAATTTTATACTTATGAAAAACAAATTATATACACTACTGACACTTACAGTTCTCCTTTCTTTACCATCATATGCAAATATGAATAAGAAAGACGAAGAACCAAATGATCGTACTTACTGGACAAATCTGCTTTACAAAATAGCCTCACCTGTCCTTAGCAATATGAGCAAGGGTGAGTTGTCCAAGAATATGGAACTGGAATTAAGCCCGACATGGGATGGACGTGACAAACGTGTTTCATACATGGAATGCTTTGGCCGTCTGATGTCCGGATTGGCACCATGGCTTAGTTTACCGGATGATGATACTGCCGAAGGTAAACAACGGAAACAGTTACGGGAATGGGCTCTCAAAAGTTATGTGCAGGCTGTTGATCCTGCCAGCCCCGATTATTTGTTGTGGCGGAACGAGGGGCAGCCATTGGTAGATGCCGCTTATATAGCTTCCAGTTTCCTGCGTGCGCCTAAGCAATTATGGGAACCGTTGGATGACTTGACGAAGAAAAGATATATTGAGGAATTTCAGCAATTGCGCCGTATCGATCCTCCATATACAAACTGGCTTTTGTTTTCGGCAATGGTGGAGTCATTTTTGCTCTCTGTAGATGCGCAATGCGATATGTACCGTATTCACAGCGCTATTCGAAAGATTGAGGAATGGTATGTGGGAGATGGCTGGTATTCGGATGGCTCACACTTTGCATTCGACTATTATAACAGTTTTGTTATTCAGCCTATGTATGTGCAGGTATTGGAAGTACTTGTTGACCGGCAGATCAGGTTGCGCGACAAGAATCTGGCTGTAGTGCAAAAGAATCTTGACACAGCAAAAAAACGTATGCAACGCTTTGGTATCATACTTGAACGTTTCATCTCGCCTGAGGCTACATTCCCTGTATTTGGACGTTCTATGACTTACCGTATGGGCGCGTTTCAACCACTGGCCTTATTATCGTGGAAAGAATATTTACCGGAAGAGTTGCCGGAGGGGCAAGTGCGTAATGCGTTAACATGTGTTATGAAGCGTATGTTCTCTATGGAGGGAAACTTTAATAAGGGCGGCTTTTTGCAATTGGGATTTGCGGGACATCAACCCGATTTGGCCGATTGGTACACAAATAATGGAAGCTTATATCTGACGGCTGAAGTATTTCTTCCTTTAGGTTTACCTGCCAGCCATTCTTTCTGGACTTCCCCTGCTCAGGACTGGACAGAAAAGAAAGCCTGGAGCGGGCAATCATTTCCTAAAGACCATGCAATAAGGGATTAAAATGTGGAAAAGAATCAAATTTCATCCTTTTTGAATGAAATTACCCTTATAGAAACCTTTATTAATTATCAATTTTGCTATTGCTTACTTAACTATTATCTAGATCACCATGGGAAAAATAATTCACAACAAAAGTCCTGTCTGATTAAAACCGGATGAATTGCGATACCTCTGTTTAGAATCCAGAAAATACCATAAATTAATTAATACTCTTTATGTAAAACACAATTTTGATTTTATGTATTATAAAACAAAAAATATAACAACAAATTATTCCATTTTTTCTTCTGAAAATTTGGATATTAGCCGTGTTTTGCTAGAGAGAGAGAGAGAGAGAGAATATAATAAAAATAAACGAATTTATATCCGGAGATACAATTCTTCTCGGGATTATTACACCTTATTATATTATTCGATACAGGAAACTCTTATTCCGGATAGGGAAAAATATCCGGGATAAGAGTTTCCTGTATTTGTATTTAAGCATACAGGGCTCATAATGAATTCTATATCACGTAAATCGTAAGCAAAAAAACTAACCTATTACTTATTTAATTACTTAATTACTATGGGAAAATATACTTATTTAAAAAAGCAAAGTGAGGTATGCGGAAAGGCAGTACCAAAATCTTTCTTCTCATTTTTCTTATTGTTTGTATTCACAACCTTTTCGTCGGGTATATTTGCGCAAGGCAGAACGGTGCAAGGTACGGTTTCTGATGCAAATACCGGTGAAGCCCTTATCGGTGTATCCGTTGTAGTGAAAGGTACAACTGTAGGTACTGTAACTGATATCGATGGAAAATTCTCATTGTCGGCAGCGGCTAATTCTACACTTGTAATATCTTATGTAGGATATATCAAACAGGAAGTAAAAGTTGAAAATCAAACGAATTTTCTAATAAAGCTGGAAGAAGATTCCAGGATGTTGGATGAGGTCGTAGTTATCGGTTACGGCACAATGCGTAAGAAAGACCTGACAGGATCTATAGTACAGGTTCGTCCTGACAGGTTAGCGAACGAAAATCCAAAGACAGTTCAGGACATTCTTCGTGGAACGCCCGGTTTATCAGTCGGATATAGCGCAGATGCCAAAGGGGGAGGTTCTATGCAGATACGCGGTCAGCGCTCGGTTAGTACAGGAGGAGGACACAACGATCCGTTGATTATCCTTGATGGAATGATGTTCTATGGTGAATTGTCGGAAATCAACCCCGATGATATAGGGCAGATTGATGTATTGAAAGATGCTTCAGCCGCTTCCGTTTATGGAGCAAGAGCGGCGAGTGGAGTTATTATCATCACTACCAAAAAAGGGCAGATGGGCAAGCCGGTAGTAAACGTAAGTGCGAACTTCGGTGTCACTACAAAAAGCGATTACCGGAAAGTTTTCAGCCCCGATGGCTATATGCAATATCGTGAAGACTGGTACAAAACGGGTACTTACGGAGTAAACTCCGAAACAGGTAAATATGAAGCCTATCAGTCAGGTACTACTAAAGGTAAATACGGTTATTATGACAATCCAAATAATTTATCCCAATACGGAGTTTCGCTTGATACCTGGCGGGGATATACCACCAATGCAACGGGCGAATCCGATGCCAGTATATATGGAAGGCGTTTAAACCTGAGTGATATTGTGCTTCAGAACTATATCGATGGTAATTCTTTCGACTGGTACGACCATACTTTCCGTACAGGTATCAATCAGGATTATAATGCCAGCGTATCGGGAGCCAGCGACCGGATGAACTATTATATGTCTCTTGGTTACCTTAAAAATGAGGGTGCGGTTGTTGGTAATGAATATCAATCTGTCCGTGCCAATCTGAAACTTACAGGAACTGTAACCAAATGGCTTGAAATAAGCGCTAATGTAAATTTCCAGGATCGTAGTGATGGAGATATTCAGCCCGGATTAGGACATAACTACTGGGATGCCAATCAGGTGCGTCTTAGTCCGTATGCTTCCTACCGCGATAGCGATGGAAACTTAGTGTATCGTCCGATGGGCGCCAGCCAGAATTATGGATGGAACTATGATTATAACCGTCAGTATATGGATCTGGAAAAAGGCTACCAGGTGTTGAACAGTATTTTTACTGCTAAAGTGAAATTACCTTTCAATATTACTTATTCCTTTAATGCTGCTCCCCGCTATCAATATTTCTTTGACCGTTATTTCGAATCTTCGAAACATCCGGACTGGGTAAGTACCGGCGGATTAGTGAACCGTGAGCAGGCAAAACGCTTCGACTGGTCTATAAACAATACAATCAATTGGGATTATACTTTTGCCCAAAAACATAAAGTAAATCTTACTTTGGTGCAGGAAGCTGAAGAGCAAAGATACTGGAAAGACAGGATCGAAGCCCGTAATATCTTACCATCAGATGCATTGGGCTTCCATAATACAAAGGACGGCGATAAAACGAAGAGTTCTTATTCGTCTGAAGATACACATTATACGGCAGATGCTCTCTTAGCTCGTTTATTCTACTCGTATGACGATAAATATATGCTGACTACTTCGGTTCGCCGTGATGGATATTCTGCATTCGGACAAAACAATCCTCATGCTACTTTCCCGTCGGTAGCACTAGCATGGTCATTTGTAAATGAAGACTTTTTCAAATGGCACCCAATGAGTACAGGAAAATTGCGTGTATCGTGGGGTAAAAACGGTAACCGTTCGCTTGAAAATCCGTACGTGTCAATCGCGAATCTTGTGACAGACAAAAAACAAGGCTATCTCGATGCTTCCGGTAATTTGGTAAATATGAATTACCTGCGAATCGACCGTATGGCAAATCCGGGACTGCAATGGGAAAAAACAGAAGCGTGGAACTTTGGGCTGGATTATGGCTTCCTTAACGACCGCATCACAGGTAATATTGAATATTATACGATAAATACTCATGACATGATTATGAGTCAGCGCTTGCCCGGCTTTACCGGATTCTCTTCCATAGCGACTAATTTAGGGGAGGTGCAAAACCGTGGTATAGAGCTTGCTATTAATTCACTTAATATGAAGAATGACAATTTTGAATGGAGCACAACTTTTGGTTTTTCTTATAATAAGAATGAAATCAAACATCTCTATTATCAATATGAAGATGTTCTTGATGCTTCAGGAAAAGTTGTAGGAACAAAAGAAATGGACGATAAAACAAACGGTTGGTTTATCGGGCAGGCTATCGGTACAATCTGGGATTATAAAGTAACCGGAATCTGGCAGGCGGATGAAGTTGAAGAAGCAGCCAGATACGGACAAAAACCCGGCGATCCTAAAGTGGAAAATTCCTATACTGCCGATGATAAGGTAAATGCAGATGGCTCTATTACACCGGTGTATAATGATAACGATAAGCAATTCCTAGGAAAAACATCTCCTCCTATTCATTGGTCAATCCGTAATGATTTTACTTTATGGAAGAACCTGAGCCTGTCATTTAGCATCTATTCTTATATGGGTCATAAATCGCTTGAAACATATTACTTGAATCAGGACAATGCGGGTTCGTTGATAACTAATGGATTGAATACATATGCTAAAGAATACTGGACAATAGATAATCCGACTAATAAATATGGGCGCTTAAATGCTCAAGGGCCTACAGGTGCAGTTACTGCCGGTAGACTTCACGACCGCTCCTTTATACGTCTCGAAAATATATCGGTAGGTTATACATTGCCTAAAGCGTGGTTGCAAAGATTTGATGTGCAAAATGTGAAAATCTTTGGTTCGGTACGTAATGTTGCCGTATGGAAAAAAGACTGGGAATATGGTGATCCTGAAACAGGAGCCAACAACAATGGAGGTTTGGCATCCCGTATTTATTCGATTGGTTTAAACTTAACCTTCTAAATTGTAATAAAACATGAAAAAGATATATAAGAACATGAAGAACAGATTATCGGCAATAGGGCTGGTAACCGCAACGTGTAGTTCGTTATTTTTCGGCAGTTGTTCCGATAGTTTTTTGGAGCCTGATCCACTGTCATTCTACGAACCGGGGATTACATTTACTACTGAATCGGGTATGCAGGCTGTGTTGGCTCAAGCCGATCGTCACCTTCGTTCCTACTGGACAAGTTACGAAAACAGAAATATTTCCGTGCCTATCGGCACAGAGTATCTATTTTCCGAACTATCCGTAGCAAGTAAGACTGATGATTCAGCACTGTTCTCTGATGTGGCAAACCAGATGACACCTACGAGCAATGCTGGATATGATGCGGGAGACTGGAGAAGCTACTTTTGGGATGAAACTTATAATGGTATAAAATATGCAAATACTATTACCACCTTTATCAATAATGTGGAAGGTATGGATGAGGCAACCAAAAATGCTTATCTGGGTAGAGCATATTTCCATCGTTCGTTTCGTTATCTTTCTTTAGCTTTCCAATTCGGTGATGTGCCATTGGTAACTAAAATTCTCTCAGTGCCTAAACAAAATTATCGTTCTACCAAAAAAGAGGCAATTCTGGAGATGATAACCAAAGATATGGAATTTGCCGTAGAATGGGTGCCGGACCAAAAAGATATAAAATATACAGGAATGGTAAATAAAGGTGCTTGCCGTATGTTACTTATCAAATGTTATATGGCTACAGGTCAGTTTCAGAAAGCAAAAGATCAGGCGGATATCCTGATTAACAGCTCCGGCTACTCATTGATGCAGGATAGTTTCGGATCTTTTGTAGATACTTATTCTCCTCAAACATGGAAAGTGACCCGTAATGTAATATGGGATCTGCACCGCCCTGAAAATAAACTTGCCGGTACTAACAAAGAAGTGATAATGGGTATGGTGAACCGTGGTGCGACTGCCGAGTCGATGATCGAGTTCCTTACAATGCGTATTTTCGGGCCTAGCTATACGAGTGGTTCAGACCTGAAGACACCTGACGGAAAACAAGCAGTACAGAATTATGCCCGTAATAATACAAATTACCGTGCTGATTATGATTATATCAGGTCTATCGGACGTGGTATTGCTACATGGCGTCTGACCTGGTTTGCTTCTAACGGAGTGTGGAAAGTAAATGGTGTAGATGATAAAGGCGATTTACGTCACAACAGTACGGTCGGTAACTGGGGTAGAATGGACTCTATTAAGTATAACGACCCGTCATCTACATGGTTTGGTAAGAATATTATGTTCAAGCATCCGGATACAGGTGCTCTATTATGTACAGACTCCCTTCGTGTTTGGTTCGACTGGCCTCAATACAAAATTTATTTGAACGACGTGGTGGCAGAAGCTAATCAGGGTGCTAACCAGTTTAATGGAGCTACTAATGGAGGTATTGCCGACTGGTATCTTTACCGTTTGGCGGAAGCGTACCTTCTTCGCGCCGAAGCTAAGTTTTATCTGGGAGATCCTGCAGGGGCAGCTTCAGATGTAAACGAAGTGAGGAAGAGAGCGAAATGTACGGAATTATACACTACAGTGACTATCGGTGATATTATGGACGAACGCGCCCGTGAACTATATCTGGAAGAATGGCGCAATGTGGAACTGAAACGTGTTTCGTATTGCCTTGCCCTGAGCGGCAAGCCTGATGAATGGGGTAATACCTATGATGTAAACACATTATATAAAGAGTCCGGTACAGACTTGAATGGTGGTAGTTACTGGTATAAGAGAGTAACACGCTATGGTATGTACAATCAGGGACCGAGAAATGTTCGCCCGAATACATTCAATTACCAGATGGACAAATGTAACTTCTTATGGCCTATTCCGAATGCTGCGATTACAGCTAACAATAAAGGAGAGCTTAGCCAGAACTACGGTTATGATGGCTATGATGCTGCAACGCCTAAATGGGATTCATGGCAGGATGCTGTGGCTGATGAAGATAAGGTAAATTAAGATTCATTGTAAATAAATAGATTGCCAGGATAGGAGCTCTGAGTAAGGATCTCCTATCTTGGTGTTTTAAGATGATAATAATGGAGAATATATATAGAGGTATTTATAGTCTTTTATTGACAGGTTTATTGATGTTATGGGGTCTCCCCTGCTTTTCACAACAAAAGATAGAGCAGATTATTCGTCCCGGCCAGCTTTGGCCCGATGATAAGGGTGTTCATATCAACGCGCATGGAGGAGGCATCCTCTATCACAATGGGAAATACTATTGGTTTGGGGAACATAAAGGAGGAAAGTCTAACTCTGCATTTGTTGGCGTCACATGCTATTCATCCGATGACTTGTATAACTGGAAGAATGAGGGGGTAGCTCTGCCTGTTTCGGAGGACCGGAATAGTCCTATCGTAAGAGGTTGCATAATAGAACGTCCCAAGGTTATATATAATGAGAATACTAAAAAGTTTGTGATGTATTTCCATCTCGAACTTAAAGGCAAAGGCTATGCGGCAGCCAATGTCGGGATCGCTGTAAGTGATAATGTAACAGGCCCCTACCGGTTTATCAAGAATAGCAGGGTGAATGCCGGTAAGTGGCCTTTGAATATGACCACAGAGCAGCAAACTTCAACAATAAAATCTACCGACTTTAAAGACTGGTGGACACCCCAATGGCATAAAGCTGTGGATGACGGATTATTCGTCCGCCGCGATTTTGCCGGAGGGCAGATGTCCCGCGATATGACTTTATATGTAGATGATGATGGTAAGGCCTATCATATCTACGCATCAGAGGAAAACCTTACACTTCAGATAGCCGAATTGACAGAGGATTACTTAAATCATACTGGTAAATATATCCGTATAGAACCGGGTGGCCATAACGAAGCCCCTGCTATGTTTAAGAAAGATGGACGCTACTTTATGATAACGTCAGGATGTACAGGCTGGGCGCCGAATGCTGCACGTCTGCTTACTGCCGGTAATATCCGGGGGCCATGGACATTGCATCCGAACCCGTGTGTAGGAAAGGATGCGGAACTCACTTTCCATTCGCAGAGTACTTACATATTACCGGTAACGGGAAAGAAAGACGCCTTTATTTTTATGGGAGACAGATGGACTCCTAAAGATCCTGTCGACGGGCGATACATCTGGCTTCCGATACTCTTCGAAAACGGTATGCCTGTGTTGAAATGGATGGACGAATGGAATCTGGATATTTTCGATCATATGAATGCAGACAATGCTATTCCCAAAGATATACAAGGCTGGAATCTTGTCTGGAATGATGAGTTTGACAAAGATGGCAAACCTGATGCCAATGTCTGGAGCTATGAAAATGGCTTTGTAAGGAATCAGGAGCTGCAATGGTATCAACCCGACAATGCGATATGCAAGAACGGGGTACTCAATATACAGGGCAGGAGGGAGCAAGTAAAGAACCCTGCTTATGAACCGGGAAGCACCGATTGGAGGAGGAACCGTGAATATGCCGGTTATACTTCATCTTCCATAAAAACGGTAGGGAAGAAAGAATTCCGGTACGGACGTTTCGAAATCAGGGCGAAGATACCTACAGCAACAGGTTCATGGCCTGCCATCTGGACACTGGGGACTTCTATGGAATGGCCGTCGAACGGAGAAATAGACCTGATGGAATATTATCTGGTGGGAGGAAAGCCTCACATATTGGCTAACACAGCATGGGGAACAGACAAAAGATACGATGCCAAATGGGACTCGGAGATAATACCATTCGCCAATTTTACAGATAAAGACCCGTTTTGGGCGGATAAGTTCCACGTATGGCGTATGGATTGGGATGAGGATGCCATCCGCCTGTATATAGACGATATAATGGTAAACGAAACCTTGCTCAAAGATACTCAGAATGGCTCGATAGGTGAAAATCTGAATCCTTTTAGGCAGCCTCACTATATTTTACTAAATTTGGCTATCGGAGGAAATGGCGGCACACCGGACGATAATGCCTTCCCTTTGACCTATGAAATCGACTATGTACGCGTTTATCAAAAAGCTGAATAGTCCGGACTGAAAATTATAACCATGAAAATAAAGAAGTACATATTATTAAGTTTCATACTCCTCTCTGTATCCACCTATGCTCAGAAGTTAATACCTGTAGCGCCGGGTTGGTCAAACAATTCCGTGAATGTAACCGTGTTTCGCAAAAATTCACTGGTTACCCATAACGATGTTCAGTTTATAGCCTATTACGACCCAGATGGTTTCCTTACATTAGGTAAACGCAATATAGGAGAAGATAGCTGGACTATAAATAAAACCCATTACAAAGGCAATGTTTCCGATGCCCATAATTCCATCAGTATCATGACTGACGGCGACGGTTATCTGCATGTATCATGGGATCATCACGGGCACCCGTTGCGTTATGCGAAAGGGATAGCACCTTATTCCCTCGAACTGGGTGAAAAACAGCCTATGACCGGAAGCCTTGAAACGAATGTCACCTATCCCGAGTTTCTGAAAATGCCCGATGGAGACTTGATTTTCATGTATCGGGACGGACAATCGGGTAGGGGTAACCTCGTCATGAACAGGTATAACCTGAAATCAAAATCATGGATTCAAATACAGAAGAACTTTATTGACGGCGAAAACCAGCGCAATGCCTATTGGCAATCCTGCATAGACGATAAAGGGACTATTCATCTGTCGTGGGTATGGCGTGAAACAGCCGATGTTGCCACCAATCACGACTTGTGTTATGCGAGGTCTTACGATGGCGGTGTGTCATGGGAAAACTCGAAAGGTGAAAAGTATAATTTACCTATTACCGCAGCAAAATCGGAAATAGCTTGTCCCGTTCCCCAAAATAGCGAGTTGATCAATCAGACGTCGATGGTTACCGATGCTAAAGGTAATCCCTATATAGCTACTTACTGGAGAGAACAGGATTCGGATATTCCACAATACCATATCGTTTACTATACAGGTAAGAAATGGAACGACTTAAATCTGGGTTTCCGTAAAACGCCATTCTCCCTGAAAGGAACGGGGACAAAACGTATTCCGGTATCCCGTCCGCAGGTAGTTGCTAAGATAAAAGGCAAATCGACCGAATTGAGTCTCTTGTTCCGGGATGAAGAGAGAGGAGGAAAGGCCTCGGTTGCCATCAGTAAAGACATAAAGAAAAACAAATGGGAGATCAGGGACCTGACCGATTTTTCCCTCGGTTCATGGGAACCGTCCTTCGATACCGAGCTGTGGCGCAGTAAAGGTCTCTTACATGTATTCGTCCAGAAAGTAGAGCAAATCGACGGCGAGGGTAAAGCTGACGTAGAACCGCAGATGGTAAATGTGCTGGAAATTGAATAAGTACATAGACTATTAATGATTACAAAAGAGTTGCAGTTATCTATTGCAGCTCTTTTTTATGTTCATCTGTTTGTTTCAGATTGCCATCGTTTTGTTTTTATGCCGTACACTTACGGAATCTAATACCCGACCGGAGATAAGCGTTTGCATCAAACGGATCATTCTTTCTTTATTTTTTTGAATTAATTCCTATTAAAAATTACTACTTTTGTAATTGAAAGGCTTTCGCCTGTCCGTGTAGCTTAGGAACAACCACGTAAAAAACAAAGAATTTAATGAATAAAAAAGAACCAGCATTGGTCTTGTTCTCAGGTGGACAGGACTCTACAACATGCCTTTACTGGGCTATTGAAAACTTTTCTTCCGTTCGCACTCTATGCTTTACTTACGGTCAACGCCACTCTAAAGAGGTAGAGGTGGCACAGGCAATTGCCGGACATGCAGGTGTACCTTTCCAGTTGTTGGATGCATCCATTATCAGCCAGTTGTCTGTAAACTCTTTGACAAGTGATATTGTAATGGATCAGGAAAAGCCGGCCGATTCGTACCCGAATACATTTGTTCCGGGACGGAATCTGTTGTTTCTTACTTTCGCGGCTGTCATAGCCCGTTCGCATGGTATCCGTCACATTGTGACAGGTGTATCCGAAGCCGATTACAGCGGTTATCCCGATTGCAGGGATACGTTTATACTATCGGCAAATGCTTCGATCAATCTGGCGATGGACGAGCATTTTCAGATTCACACACCGTTAATGTGGCGCGATAAGACTGCCGTATGGCAGTTAGCTGACCAATTGGGTGTTTTCGACGTCGTGCGCACTCAAACCCTGACCTGTTACAATGGCATTATAGCTGATGGTTGCGGACATTGTCCCGCCTGTAAACTGCGTAAACAAGGTTTAGAAAATTATTTAAGAAATATTTAGTTACAAGTTACGAGTCAATTGAAAATTGAAAAGTAAAAATTCCTAACTTGTAACTCGTAACTCGTAACCCGTAACTAATAAACAATGGGAATAGAAGGATTGAGCCATCTTGGCGCTAAAACAGAGTACAAAGATGATTATGCTCCCGAAGTACTGGAAGCATTCGAGAACAAACATCAGGGTAACGATTACTGGGTAACATTCAATTGTCCCGAATTTACAAGTTTATGCCCGATTACCGGACAACCCGATTTCGCAACTATCCACATCAATTATATTCCTGATGTAAAGATGGTGGAAAGCAAAAGCCTGAAACTATATATGTTTAGCTTTCGCAATCACGGAGCTTTTCACGAGGATTGCGTAAACATCATAATGAAAGACCTTGTAAATCTGATGAACCCGAAATATATTGAAGTCGTGGGTATATTTACCCCGCGCGGAGGAATCAGTATCTATCCTTTTTGTAATTACGGACGCCCTGATACAGAATATGAAATAGTTGCCAAAGAACGCTTGTTGAAACATAACCCTCAACAAATATATAGATAATCTTATACGGGAAAAATGCAGGTTTCAAGATTTCATGTTTCAAGATTTCAAGATTGAAATAGATCAGTATTTAAATTCTGAAATCTTGAAACATGAAATCTTGAAATCGTCTTATCCTATCTTCGGCTTCTTTTTCTTTATTTTACGGTACACAACAGCAAACCACGTAGGTAATATAATTCCTTTGCAAATGGTGGAAATAGCAATTGCCCACCAGACACCTGTTATACCCATTTGTGCCGCCAGATAGTACGCGAGCGGGATACGCAGCGCATTGAATACTATACTGATAATGGCGGGTTCTATGGTGCGTCCGATTCCGTTGAACATGCCCTGCGTGGTAAGTTCGAACATCATAAATATCTGAACCAGTCCCATTACGAACAGGTATTGAGCCCCTGCTTGCATCGCATTCTCTTCGGGTACGATGATACCGAATATCTGTGCTCCGAAGAGGATAAAGCAGATGCTCACAACAATACCCAGCGTAAGCATTACCCGTATGGTATAATAATAGGCTTTCTTTCCTCTTTCCAGCTTATTGGCAGCATAGTTCTGAGCTACAAATGCGCTGAGGGCGGTAGAAAATCCCTGCGATGTGTTCCATGTCACGGCTTCTATCTGTCCGCCTGTGGTCTGTGTCATCAGTCCCAGATGCCCGCCATGAATGGATGCTACCCTCGCCAGATTCATATTGATGATGGCATAGAGCGAATTCATTACCGATACGGGAGTTCCGAGGAAGAATATACGTTTCAGATAGATCGCTTTAGGCCTGATAAAGAAAGAGAAATTACCCAGTATACGGCTTCCGAATTTTATCTGGTAGAAGAACAGTGAGAATACGAACAACTGCGCGGCAACCGTTCCTATAGCAGCCCCATGCAATCCCAATCCCATCACAAACATCAGTATAGGGTCGAGGATCATATTCAGTACAAGCCCCGCTGCATTATTTCGGAAAGGTACGATACTGCGTCCGGCTCCGTTGTATATCCCGGTAAAGTTATACGACAGGAACTGAAATGGCAGGCTGACGGTCAGTATGCGGAGATAAAGTACGGCGTCTTCCGTAATGTCGGCTTCCAGCTTGAAGAACGATAGTATCTGATTGGCAAATATAAAAAGGATAGCGATCCATGTCACGCCCAGCATTATTGAAGTAGTGGTGGAATGGGAAGCATAGATTGCGGCACGTTTCATTTTCTTCGCACCTATGGATTGCCCCACAGCCACCTCCGAACCTATCATGGCCAGATAAGCGACCGATGATGTCAGCCACAGGAGCATACCGATAGCGCCTATTGCGGCTTCCGATTTAGTCGCGATTTCGGGATGCGACACGGTTCCCAGCCGTCCCACCCACGACATAGCCATCAGTGTATACGCCATTTGCAGGAAGCTTGTGCCCATCAGAGGGAGCGCAAGGCGTATCAGGGTGGAAAATATATTCCCTTCCGTTAGATTCTGAATACCTGATTTCATTTAGTTGCAGAGGTCTGATACATTATTTACAAATCTTTCAATAATTTATTACTGCAACTATTGCTTTCTGCTTCCCGCATCGAGAGGATGGTCTCCCATTCGCTGCGGAATAATATGTCGGTGTCGATAACGAAGTCTTCCGAGCCATGCAGATCTATTTTTTCGAAAAGGTAACACACTGTTATATGATTGATGTCCATAGCCGGAATATAAGCGGGAACAAGAGTGTCTGCCGACGGGGTTTCTACAATAAGGCCTATTTCCTGCAGATAGAAGAGGCTATCGTTGGTCAGCTTAGTCGGTATTTTGTAATATTCCGACAATTCGTCCGCGGTGTAAGGCGTATGGCCTTTTTCGAAACGTTTAACGATGAGTGTCATTATCAGTAGCAGGACAAAATCTTTATATCTGCGGCTGATACTGGATGTCTCATGTTCGAAACTGAATTTATTCACGTTCTGATATGCAAAGGATAGCTGTACTCCGAACAAGACGAAGAACCATGTCAGCTGCAACCACAGTAATAATAACGGCAGGGCGGCAAAACTACCGTAAATGGCATTATACTTCGATATCCATATCTGCCCGCTGATATACAACATCTGAAATACCTGAAAGGCGATACCTGTAAAAATACCACCAAACAGAGCGCTGGTAAACTTCACTTTCGTATTGGGTATGTAGATATATAGTATTGTAAACAACAGTATTGTAATCAGGAATGGAATTACCTTCATCATCGGACTTATTACCAAGCCCAGCAGATATTGCTGTTCGGCCGTGGAATTCAGTAAAATCGTAATACCGGCATTACAGATCAGGAATACAGGTGTGATGATTATCAGGGCAAGGTAGTCGGTAAACATCCGGAAGTATGACCGTCCTGCTTTTACCTGCCACATCTTGTTGAAGTTGTCCTCGATATTGGACAACAGGTTGATAACCGTATAGAGCAACAATATTACACCAATACCCAGAAATACACCCCCCTGGGCGTACTCGATAGACTTATCGATAAAAGCGGTAGCCTTATTCAATAATTCTTCCTGCCCTGCAAAGTAACTGAACAACTGGCTCTTCACTATATTCTGAAACCCGAACCCGCGGGCTATGGCGAATAATACGGCGAGCAATGGCACTATGGACAATAGGGTGCTGTAAGTAAGAGCCGATGCGCGCGTGAAAAGCTGTGCCCCGTCGATATTACGGATAGCAAGAATAAAGGATTTGATTATATTATAAAATCCTATTTTCCGCGACGACCTGTCTTTCTTGTTGATTCGCCAGATGTCGTAGGAAAGGAAACGGATAACCCTTTTTACAAAATTCGTTATTTTTTCAATCATATAATATCCAGAATATTGACAAAGATAGTTTGTTCTTTTAATAGGGAACACATGAATGCCATATATTGTTGTGAAAAGGTAACAAAGGTAACAGAAATATCAGTTAACAGTCAACAGTTAGCAGTCAACAGTGAACTAACTTGTAACTCGTAACTGCCCGCAGGGCGAAGTAACTTGTAACTATTAAAAAAGGTGACAAAAGTAACACTATTTACAGTCATCAGTTAACAGTCATCAGTCAACAACTTGTATCTCGTATAATTTTTCGTTCTTCACTTTTCACTTTTCACTTTTCACTT
Source organism: Dysgonomonas sp. UBA7710 (assembly GCF_002482385.1). GTDB lineage: Bacteria > Bacteroidota > Bacteroidia > Bacteroidales > Dysgonomonadaceae > Dysgonomonas. The sequence continues at coordinate 165,480 of NZ_DLFW01000045.1, forward strand.
ATTACTTACTACTTTCCTCCTTCCTCAATCCGTTCTCGATGTATATCCCGGCGGCAGAAACGGATAGGGATTCGGCTTGGGCTTTTCTACGGGAGTGGCAGATGGTTGAGCGACAGGTAGCTGTTCCATAGCTTGCCCTTGCTCATTTTTCACTTTTCGTTCTTCACTTTTCACTTCCGGTTCTTCATTTTTCACTTTTTCCTCCTCCTTCAGTTCCTTGTTCACGGCCGCTAATATCTCCGGATTGAGCGAACCGCCCGAACGGAAGCCATTCTCTTTTAATATCATCAACTGACGCCTGGTTTCTTCGTCCTGCACTTCTATGACTAGCGGACAGCGTTCCGATGCCAGTAACCGGTCTTTGTCTTTCTTCCGCTCCTCGCGGTCGAGCACGTACTTTATAGCGCGGATGCTCGGCGGACAGAATTTCTTTTCCACCACACGACATTTTTCATAGTCTTCCACAGGATTCTTCTTGTCGGTGACATAGGTGATCTTTTCTTTCTTCTGCACATAGCCTTCCAGCAGTTGCTTCAAACCTATGCGTGCTGAGGCTATCATCACCTCTTCGCGATGGTCGATGGCTTCTTCTAGCGCTTCGCTGAACTCCGGTTTTGCCTTTTTCCATTCATAGAATGTCTTGCGGCTGATTTTTAACGATTTGCATATTTCGGATATACTGCACAGATCCTGTTCTATCATCTCTACTATGTGCATGGCTAATTTGTTCGTGTATTTCATACTGTAATTTTGTTTTTGTGATGGATTATTAAAATTTATATATTGTTATTTATTCATTGTAAATTATTAATTAACTTGCAATGGCTTTCTTATATAGATAAATTAAAACTAATATCATCACAACCCCGTGAAAGAATTTAAGTTTTGGGCAATCCCATATCCGATAAAGCAGATTCTTCTTATGGCTGCTCCCATCTGGATATTATATATTCCTGTCTTTTTCTGTCTCGGAATCGAGCATATCCATTACTTTATCTTTGGTACATGGGCATTAGCCATATGCTTTGTCCTCATCTTTGTAAGGCGCGTTAAGATATCCTTTACTCCGGCTAATGAAATAAATATTTTTTTTAACGGTAAGCTTAAGTATTCGGGGAGTCCTGTCAATCTGGAATATGTGCGGGGAGCAAATATCGCAGACGGGCGGTCTAATACCGTACTATACTTTTCCTTCAGTGACAAAAAGTTTATGTTTAATATATTGGAAAATAGAAATTCATTTACTTCCGGTACTACTAAACAGGTTGAACTCTTGAGATATATGGTAACGGTATTCAACCTGAGAACAGAATATTATAAGGATAGTATGCAGGGCCGGATATTTACATATTGGAATCCTATATACAAAGAATCCCTTCGGCCGAAGGAATATAATAAAAGTGAGCGCTGATATGGCAATGTAAGGGATATCGGGAATATGGCTTATCAAAAACGAAATCTATAGTCTTCCGAATTGAAAAGTTAAAAAAATACAGCAGGCCTGTAAGCCGGGTTCTGTTCCTCGCGTAAGCAAGGTGTCTGCCATTTATCTACGCCGGCCGTCACCGGCAGGCTCTAGCGACCTACCCCCCGGCATCGGGCGAGCAGCCCTACATGCGCCGGTATACATGGTCTTACAACTCGCAAGTGGTACGGCCCCGATACATTGCTGCACGGGCGGTGGGCTCTTACTCCGCCTTTTCACCCTTACCCCAAAGGGGCGGTTATTCTCTGTTACCTTCAACTCTGCCCTCACAAGCAGCTTCCCATTAAGAAGTACGATGCTCTGTGTTGCCCGGACTTTCCTCTTTCCGCCTTACGGCAGCCAGCGGCAAACCGGCCTACTGTATTAGGGTACAAAGATAGGCGTTTTATTTGTGATGCCATATATTTAGACAGTTACTTAAATACTGAAAAATATTTTATACTACAGAATCTCTACAGATTCGTTATATATATTTGTTAAAGAAGCCGGATACAAATAGTATTTATTTTATAAAGATAAGATGTGGGAGGAATGGTTATCATTCATACTATGAGAGTTTGGTTTTTGACCATAAGGGAAGTCTGATAAAAGGATGATGCAACTATTTTTTTCCATGGGAATGCCTGTACATTATTTGTGCAGGCATTCTGTTTAGAGATAAATTAAAATATAATTTAGTAGATTTGTAATTCTAAGAGCCTGTTTATTATTGAGGTAGGTGAAACAGCAATAATTAGCTATGGTTCGATAGTATGTCATTAAATTCTATCTGCTACTTAAATATCGATAACCGGATGAACCTGTTAATAATAGAAGATGAAATAGACCTACTGGAGTCGATTACCGAATTTCTCGTATCGGAATCTTTCTCGGTCGAATCCGTGACTACTTACGCTCTGGCTGAGGAAAAGGTGGGGCTATATGATTATGACTGTGTGGTAGTGGATATAAACCTGCCCGGCGGAAGCGGACTGGATATTATACGCAAACTGAAAAGTAAGAATAAAGATGCGGGTGTTATTATCATTTCCGCAAAAAATTCTTTGGACGATAAACTGACAGGACTGGATATCGGAGCCGATGATTATCTGACAAAGCCTTTTCACCTGTCGGAGCTGAATGCGCGTATCAAGTCCATTATTCGTCGCAGAGGATTTAAAGGGAGCAATGAAAAGAGATTCAATGAGCTGACCGTTCAGTTCGACAACCGCCGACTCTTTGCGAATGAGAAAGAAGTAGCGCTTACCCGAAAAGAATATGATTTGCTTCTGTACTTTATAATGAATGAGGATAAGGTATTGAGTAAAGAAGATATAGCCGAACACTTGTGGGGCGATGATATGAGCCTGACTGCCGACTCGTTCGATTTTATATACAATCATATCAAGAACCTGAGAAAGAAACTGATCGACAACGGATGTAAAGATTATATAAAGACGGTTTACGGTATCGGATATAAATTCTCGAAAGAATGACTCTAATAAAATTGATACGGAAATATCTCTTTATCTCCATACTTATAGTACTGGTTATAGGGGCCGTGTCCCATTTCTTTATCTTCCGCTTTTTTATTCATTACTCCAGCGACCAGATGCTGAACGATCAAAAGAAAAGGATAGAGCAGTTTGTCTCCCGGAACGATACATTGCCTCTGGCGGCGACACTCGTCCTTAAACCGGCCAGAATAGAAGAGAAACGGATTGCAGATCCTGACATATTCCCAAAGAAAGTTTTCAAAGATACAATTATGTACAGCGAGGAGACGGGTACATTCACTCCTTACCGCCAACTCTATTTCACAGTTTCGTACAAGGATGAACATCACCTTATCAATATCAACCAGCCGACAATGATATCGAACGATTTGTTCTATGCGATCGTATCATCACTTTTGATATTGTTTATCCTGCTTATATTATTTACATATGTGGTAGAACACTTGCTGAAAAGAAATATATGGAAACCGCTCAATGCCAATCTCCGGAAACTCCGCGAATATGATCTGAAAGCCAATACTGTTCTCGAACTAAAGAATCCGGGTATCAAGGAATTTGACGAAATCAATGATGTTATCATGCGGATGGTGGGCAAGATCAATGCAGATTACGAAAATTCCCGCATCTTTACAGAGGACGCTTCGCATGAAATGCAAACACCTCTGTCTATCATAAAATCGAAGCTGGATTTATTGATGCAGAATTCCGGTTTGATGGAAAACGAAGAACAGGCCAAGTCCGTAAGAGCTATATCGAGGGCTGTATCCCGTTTATCGAAATTAAATAAATCCCTTCTGCTGATTACCAAAATAAATAACAATCAGTATGAGGGAAAGAAAGAAGTGGACATGAAGAAACAGCTTTCTATCTACCTCACCGATTTGGAAGAATTGTTCGAAGCGAAGAACCTTTTTGTCGCCACCCGGATAGAGGCTTGCACACTCCTTATGAACCCTGCATTGGCGGAAATATTATTATCGAACCTGCTGAGCAATGCCGTGAGGCATAATATCACAGATGGACGGATAGATATACACCTTGCCCAATCGCGACTGGTAATAAGTAATAGTTGCGCACGGAGGGATATATCCGCTAATCTGTTCAACAGGATGGCTTTTCATCACAAATCTGAGGATTCATCGGGTCTTGGACTTAATATTGTGAAATCTATTTGTGACAAGAATAACTTTGGAGCCCGATATGATTATACAGAAGAAAATACTTTTCGTATAGAAATTACTTTTGGTATTTAATGAATATACAACATTGCTTATATTAATTGCCTAAATACCAATCATAACACCTATAGTATATGTTTTCAGATCAGGCCCTTTATCTTTGCTGAACATAGAGAATGGAGCATAATAGCCATAAACACCTACATTATTTATCCCTACCTGGAGCCTGAATCTCATATCTACAGGGCGGATATTCAGGTCCTGTCCCATACTTACCTTATGTGTACCTTCATCATCTTTGAATTTTACCTGCGATTTGGAATAATATTTTAAGAAACCTACTACACCTCCCGATATATGAAAATCAGAAGTTTGGTATTCTAATAAGAGAGGGATGGTAACATAATAAGCGATCAATTGAGTCGCTTTATAATTAACACCTTCCGGTGCAGGCTCAAAAACTGTGATTCCATTCCTTTTGGTGAGTGCGGAATTATCATCAAAATGATAACGTGACCATTCGCTCCCGATACCGCTAACCAATAGCCAATTGGAGTTTTTTATCTGTTTATGGAAATCAACTAAATTTACAGTAAAGTTGTGCGATGTACTCATTTTCAGTCTGCCGTTGGGGATATCGTCATAATTCATAAAACCCATCCCTATACCGGTCCAGTGCGGACTAAGGTGTTTTTTCTTTTTCCACGAAAAGATGAAATTGTAAGACGACCCGTCGTACATCACCGAACTTTCGGGTTCGACGACTGTCGGTATTATCTTTTCCGTTTCGGTACGGGTTGTGGTCACCAGTCCGGTAACGGTATCTGTAACGGTTTCGGTTACCACCGTTCTGATGATTGTATCTTGCGGTTGATTTATATCGTCGGCAAATACAGATATTGTAAATAGGGATAATGCAAGTATAATTATAAGTTGTTTCATAATATAAGTAATTGAATGTATTTAATGATATATTTTTAATGCATAATTGGTTTTGGTTCTTATACTTACCAAAGTGATAAAAAGGTCTGCGACCTTATTGGGTTTTATTGTAATTTGATACGTTTGTTATTGACATAAATAAAGAGGTCTTTCAGCTTTTTCAATTCGGCATCCAGATGCCCCGACGGGAAATTGCCATTGAGATAAACGAGGGTGATTTTCCTGCCTTTATTCTTATACAGGATAAATTCATTATTATTCGTTTTATCTTTTCCCAGATAATAGGACCCCGATTCTATTACGCCGTCTTTCTTCACTTCCGAAATAGTGAGTTTTCCCCGGATATCGTCTTTCAGTGCTTCTGCTATATCCATCCTGTTCTGGGTGGTCTCGTCCAGAATAAGACTTTTGTAGGAAGTGATGTTGCTTCCCTGTGAAAGTACATCGGACGACAATTGCAGCAATACTGAACCTTCACGTTTACCATATTTGTCGAATATGTCTTTAATTTTCAGACCGTCCTGAGCCGAAGCCGTGATTGTGACTGTCAGCAGCATGAGGGTTAATATAAATATTCCATGTTTCATAATCAGTTGTTTTATTCTGTGAAAGAATCCAGTATTCCTATCTGCGAATCGATGACATCGGCATCCACCTCCGATACATTCTCTATCGATATCAGCGCTTCTGAATTGATTGTTTGCATATTCGTTATTTTCTTACCGTCGATATACAGCATCGATTTGGCTGCTTCGTTTTCCATACCGGTATGGACTGATTTTATGGTAAGAAGTATCAGTATGCTTGCGGCTATGCTTACCCATGCATATACAGGTATTTTCTTTTTCTTCCTTTCAATACCGGCTTCTTTCCGTTCCTCTGAAAAGAAATTGAACATGGGGGCATACATTTTGTGCCGCTCTTCAATCTCCGGTTGCCGGAAATATTGCCGAAGTATCTTTTCTTCTCCGAGAGATGTTTCTCCGTCGAAGTATTTTTCTAATATTTTATCAATATCATTCATCATATTGCATGTCATTTATTGATACTTAAAAATTTATCCCGGACCGTCTTCCGTGCTCTGGAGAGGTTGACTCTTACTGTGGCGGCCCCGGCTCCCATAATTTCCGCTATTTCGTCCAATTCATAACCTTCCACATCGCGCATCAGCATTATTCTTCGCTGGGTTTCGGGCAACGTGTCTATAATTTTTCGTATGACAGTCACACTATCGTTTTGCTCGGTATATGTATATGGAGTAACGGCGGTAGTGCTCACAGCCACATTGTCGATGGCGATATCGTGGTTTTCGCTCCTCAGTCTGTCGATACATATATTCTTCAATGTCTGCATTGCAAATCCTCCGATGTTGGGATGTGTATTGAGCTGACTACGCACATTCCATAGCCTCAGGAATGTTTCCTGAACGGCATCTTCCGCGTCAATATCATTCCTCAGTATACCTTTTGCAAAAATCTGCAGTTTTTCACGTAAGGGTATCACTGTCGATTTAAATCTCTCTAATTCCATTTTAAGGTCGCAGACCTATTTGTTATTTATATAGATAACGCAGGTCTTCAAAATTTGTAACATCGGATATAATCTTTTTTTATAAAAATAGTAAAGTCTTATGTAGATTGCGGTATCGGTGTGTTTATTTTTTACGGATATCTGTTTCGGGCGAAAGATGTATATAACGATAAAAGGAATGAGATGGAGGTAGCCGTAAATAAAAGGATGGAAAAAACAAAGCTCGATTGTTAGCTGTAAAGTAGCTCGTCATACAGGTCTTTTAATCGCTCGCGCAGATGCAACACTGCATAGCGTTTGCGCGAGATAAGCGTATTGACTCCTATACCGGTCGCTTCGGATATTTCTTTGAAAGAATAGCCTTCCAACTCTGTCAGTTCGAATACTTCGCGCTGCTCTTCCGGTAATTCGGCCAGTGCCGCTTCCAGTTCTACCCAAACCAGAGAGCGTAAATATTCCGTCTCGGGAGATGAATCTTCATCGAGTAATAGCCCTGTAACTTCGGCAAGGAAAAGTTCCTCACCGTTGTCGGAGACAACAGTCTTCATTTCCTCTTCCCTGTGTTTGCGGCTACGGTCTATTATCTGGTTATTGGCAACCGAATAGAGCCATGCCGAAACCTGTTCGATAGGCTTTTCTATCAGGTCTATCTTCGAAAGCTGGTAGAAGACATTCTGCAAGATATCTTCCCCGTCTTCTTTAGAGAATACCCGTTTGGAGATATAATTCCTGAGTTGTGTCCGGTATTTTTTGAAAATACCCGAAGCATCCTGCTCTTGCGGCAAATCTGTTGTCATATTTGCTTATTCAGGCTTATTGCCGGGTTGGGAATTTTCTCTGTTTTCTTTGAATTGTTCTCCGAAGGAATGTGCAGCTCTCATATGTTCACGGATATAGTCACGGCGTTCGTCCCGCGACATGCCTTTCATACGTTCTCTCAGGTCGTGAAAGTGACGATGGTCATGATGGCCCCGCCCTCTGAAAAAATGGCCTTTTCCAAACCGTCCGAATCCTCCGAGCAACAGGCGGCACAATATCATCAAGCCTGCGGCCTGCCAGTAATTTATTGTGGTCCAGCCTATGATGGACGGGATCAATGCATTCCAGAGTAACATGACTATGGCTATGGACGCGGCAAACACCGCTATAAATATCAATATACCTAAAAACTTCTTTTTCTTATTCATCTTATTTTCTTTTATTATGCTGTTATTAATTCTATTGCATCCGAAGGGCATACAAGCTCACACTTTCCGCATCCGGCACATCTTTCGGGATATTCCACTGTCGCATAACTGCGTCCGTCTTTGTATGTCATGCCGATAACTTTACGGCGGCATTTTTCCACACACTTTTCGCAGCCGGTGCATTTTCGTTCGAATATTTGTAAAGATATGACTTCACGGCTTCTTCTGTTAAACATTTCATACTTGTTTTTATTTTCATACTCATTTTTATAAGTAAGATGCATCTCTATAAATTATGACGAACAGGGCGAAAAAATATTTTAAATTATTTCTTTTTTTCATTATAGGAACGAATATTTATTGGCTTCGCTAGTTTTACCTCACGTTCGCTTCGGCGATTGAAAATTCAAAAAGGTAACAGATATATCAGTTAACAGTTAACAGTATCGTGGTTTGTCATGCTGAGCAGAGCGAAGCATCTCGCCAGTGAACAGTGAATAGTCATCAGGCATCACTCGTATCTTGTATCTTGTCTACTCATATCTCAAAAAAGGTAACAAAAGTAACACCTATTTCAGTCATCAGTTAACAGTCATCAGTCAACAGTTATCAGTGAAAAGAAAGTGAAAAACGAAAAACGAAAAGTCGAAGAATATTTTTCACTTATCACTTTTAATTTTTCACTTTCAAACAACTCGTAAGATGTAAAACTTTGCGCCTTTGTGTCTTTGCGTGAAACAAAACAAAACGACAGCCAACTTGTATCTCGTACCTCGTCTACTCGTACCTCTTTACTTACTACTTAAAACTCATTACTTGTTAAAAGGTAACAAAGGTAACACTTGTTTACTTATTACTTTTTACCATCATTGTAAGTCCCCCTTGGGGGATTTAGGGGGCCATTTCAATACATCAAAGAGCTATCAGCCAACAGCTAAAGGCTATCGGCTCTTATTCTATAGATAAATTATTTTCCAAAGATTGAACAATCACGTTTAATCTTTGATTTTTTCAGAAAGAAAAATCTGCAGACCTGCGCCGGCCGGGGTATTTGATTGATATTGCAGATAAGGGACGTTTCTCAACGTCCCACGTTTGTTTTGGAGTATATATAAAGGGATTTAAACAAAGCTATTTTATTTCCATATTAGCTTATATTCATTATATCTGTATTATCTCAACGGTGCTATTGCGCTGTTACCTGACTAAATTTAATATAGCATTTTATCAATGTCGGATGTACCGCTGTCGCCGGGGTAGTTGTATCCAGCGCCACCATAATGGTAGCCTCATAACATACTTTATTATTTGGTCCTATCGGAATCCATGTATAACGTCTGTATTCAGGCCCATTATTTTCACCATCGTAAATACCCACTTGTCCCCAATAGGCTCCATTGCTGGTGTTGCTTCCCGTGGCATTAGTCCAACTATTGCCGCTATCCTGGTCGCCACCCCATCTCTGAGATGGTATAGTTAAAACCCCCATAGTGCTAAGAGAGCCGCCATAGTCTGTATTGAAGTTCCATATCACAGGTACGGCGGAGCTCTGATTATTTCTCACTTGTACATTAAGATACTGGTTGCCGGATCTCACGGAGGTTTGAGTGACAGGCACTTCGGCCCTTATCGAAAACTTGCCGTCGGGTGAGTTACATTGCAAGGCATAATATCGTGTGCCCGTGTCATTACCCGTATTATCCGTAACAAGCATAAAATTGCCCATCACTGCGGTTTCTTCTATCGAGGCGGTCAGCGTGTTACCTACGGTTACCTGATTGCAGCCGGAGATGTCGGTATTAGCATTCAGAAAAGGTGTAAGATCGAAGGTAATACCGTTAGGCGCCTGCTGGTCTAGCGTAGGTGTGCCTGATAGCGAGAAGTTAAGCACACCGTTGCCTACCGACAACATGCTGCCTGCGATGGTAGCGGTTACACCCGGGTTGCCGGTGGAAACGAGCGTGGCACCGTTAAAGCTACCGCCGTTACCGCCCGTATATGGTATTTGTAACACGGTACCTGCTATAATGCTCGTTCCGTCAATGATCTGCTGGGCAGGACTCATTTGGGCTCCTGCGCAATTCAAAACAGCTCTTGCAGATTCCGAAGAAGCATTGGCGAATAGTCTCCATTGTGAACCGTCCCAGAACATGTAGCCTACAGTGGTAAAACTTGCGCTGGCTCCTGTATTATATACCAGTAAGCCGGTAGTAGGATTGGGTATAGTTACATTGTCGGTAGGGCTTGTTAACGCTATTTTCGGAAGCAATACTCCTTTATTCGTTGAAACTACATTTAAAGCTGCTGTAGGATCAGCAGCCCCGCTTATTCCGACAGATACACTTCCCATCTGGTAAATATTATCGGTATTTGATGTGGCTGCATTCGAGGTTCCGGAAATATTCCATGGGGAAGCGCCGCCGCCACCGACAGCCGTCCATTGCGTACCGTTCCAGATATGCAGACCTGCAGGAGTTCCGGTATTGTAGACCACAAGGCCTATGTGTTTCTGCCTGTCCCAACTGTCTGTAGCTCCTATCGAAGCTGCAAAATCGTTATCTGTGGTTGGGCTAAAATTGGTGATGAGTACCCGAGGAAAATTAATTCCTCCATTGGCATTAACGGTATTGTCATTGTTTTTGACGTCGAGTATCGCCCCGTTGTTCGGTGCGGTACCTGATCCGATAGTTACCTGCGCCTGCATGAAGGAATGTACTCCCATCACAAGCATCATGATTGCGAATAATTTTTTTAATTTCAGCATAGTTTTTTTGTTTTTATTCAGGTTGGAAAAATGTAATTTCAAACGAAATACCATATCTGGACAGGGTATGGCACAAGTGTTTAAATATTTTTGCAGGGAGGCAAAAATATCCGGTTGTTGTAAATGTGAAAGGAATAAATAGATTGTCACGCACTCATATACACATGCGCGATATATTCTTGTGAAAAATTTATTATATAGAATTTTATAAAAAAGAAGCTTACGGCAGGTTAGTCTCTCTCTCTCTCTCTCTTTCTCTCTCTCTCTCTCTCTCTCTCTCTCTCTCTCTCTCTCTCTAATAAAATAGAACTAACTTCCAAATATCCAGAGGGAAAATTAGAGCAGGCA
>NZ_DLFW01000007.1 GCF_002482385.1 Dysgonomonas sp. UBA7710
GTGTTGTCGTTATATTTCATAATAAGTCAGTATTAAAAACTCCTAATTCCCCAAAGAGGGACTTAGGCGAGCCTTGTTTGTTAATAATTTTCTTGTATAGATAATTGATTTGAAATTTGATTACAGTAGGAGGAAAATCACGTATATTTAAATAACAACATATAAAAAGATTTAACAAAAAATTTTTGGGAATAAAAAATAACATTTATTTTTACCCCGTAATCGGTTGTACCATAGTGATGGGAAATCTGGTTACATTTTATCGAATTTAATTAAGAGACATTATAATTATTATCCTCATTTAGAAATCTGCAAAATTTTAGTACATGGGATAATAGTAAATGTTCCACGTCTTTTGTTATACAGGAGGCGTGGGACTTCTTACTTATCTTTTGTACGGGCTTTGCAGAGCCTCTAAATGGGATAATGTTATAGAAGTTCCCATGCCTCTTTTTGTATAATCTTAATTCAGAATAAACCGATTCGGGAACTTACGGTAAATATTTGTAAGAAGTATATATATTGAAATCTGCGTGATTTAGTGGCTGTTGAAATGATACATACAGTTAAAAAATAAAATATTTACTCAAGTTAAATTGAAATAAAATGGAGAATAACAAAAAAGCTCTTTTGAGTGTGTTAGTAGTGATTGTAATGTCTATTGGCATTTTGAATGGTGTGAACAAGAGCCAGAATAGAGAAGTGAATCCTCAACAATTGTGTGTAGTCGCTGAAGAATTTCATCCTCAAATGCAGGATTTGGATAGAGGAGAAAGAATATTCTTTGGAGTGTATGGTGCTGCCGTTGGATTTGGAATAGGTTTAATTTGTCCTGCTGCCGGGCTTGCTTATGCTTTGTGATGATGTTCAGTAAAAATGAAAATTTTATATCTAAGTCTGGTAGTTGTTTGATTACCAGACTTTCTGTGCTTTCATTCATTTGGGTTCCTTTCTGTGGAATAAATTTCATACATGGCAATATCTTTAAGATTTGTATTATAGCTGTCATCTTCCTGTTGTCTTGCGGTTTACTATATCTTATTTTGCGAAAAACCGTTTCTGAAAACAATATTTCTATCAGAAAGAAAAGTATATGTATATTATATATTATTGTTTTATTCATTAATATCTTTTTCGTTATTTTATCCGGTAATATACTAACGTCTATCGGAAGTCTTCTTTTTATATCTATGCTATTATTTAGTTTTTTGATGGCTTGGATATGTACAAAGTGGATATTAAAAAACAATAAAAAGGATACAGTTTAGTGGATATTCAGATATCTTAATAAAACAAAATCTATGAAATACAGATATTTAACGATTTTCACGTTAATCTCTATTGCATTTTGGCTAATCTCTTTTCTATTCAGGATATTCATTGTGAAGTTACCTGAAATTGAAAATATTTCGGATAATCAAAACGTTACATATGATGCTGTAAACTTACTTTATAATAATGATAAATTTAGTGCTTTTATATTGATTCTTAAGACTAATCTAAAAGCATGTGTTCTCAATATATCAGGTGGTGCAATGTTCGGTATAGGGACAATTATTAATCTGATATACAATGGTTTTATGATGGCTGACACATTCCTGCTTATTTATGAATCCGGTACTGGCTTTTCGGTTATTTTTAAAAGGACAATACCTCATAGCTTTGAACTGATAGGTCTTTGGTTATCCGGAGGAATGGGCTTATATATTGCCTATAATATATTGCTTTTGATGAAAGGTAAGCAAAGTTTTACAAGGCAATTTTATAATGTAATTGGAATAGGTTGTGTAGTAACATTTATTATAATTTTGAGTGCGGCATACGTTGAAACATACATCTCATCTACATTATAGATATGAAAGTAATTATTGATTCAATTATGCAAGTGCCTAAGTGGATTTTAATTATTATAATTTTGTTTTACAGCCTGTTACTCGCTGAATATATAGATGTGTTAAACAAATTTGTATATGTCGAAGATTCATTGATGAGTGTTTTCAATCTCAGTACAAAATTAAGTTATATTTTTACTATCGTTTCAGGGATTGTGACATGGTTAATTTATGCATTGATGTTTCATATTATGGCACTGCTTTTCGGTGGTAAAGCAGAATTTAAAGATTCGATCTTGCCTTTGGCTTTTCCATATATAATACCTTCCATAATGTTATTAATCGGGCTTTTTTTGCTTACAGATATACAAATTCCATCTACTCCGGATTCTATAACTATTTTAAAAAATCATCCGGTTTACGAAACGTCAATGACGCTTATCAATTGTTCATCTGTTCTATGCTATCTCATTTCGTTGATGATTATCCATTATCTTTACAAGATTAAATGGTTTTATTCCATATTATCTGTTGTATTACCTTTTTTAGCTATTTTGGGAATTACTGAGATTGTAAGAATAGCTTAATTGGAGTGTCCAATTATTAAGAAAATTTGATAGCGTAATTTAACCCAGGGTTTGATTACGCTATTATGCATAATATTTTTTCCGGTTATTAGTTTATCACTCTTCGTTTTTCACTTATTTTATATACTTTTGTAGCCTTGATTTAAACTATAAGATATGTCTCAGAAAGTACGGGTACGCTTTGCACCCAGCCCTACAGGCCCATTGCATATTGGAGGTGTGCGCACGGCATTATACAATTACCTGTTTGCTAAAAAGCACGGTGGAGACTTTGTTCTCCGTATCGAAGATACCGATTCCCAACGTTTTGTTCCCGGAGCCGAAGAATATATAATAGAGGCTCTTACATGGCTCGGGCTGAAGTTCGATGAGGGGACGCATGTTGGCGGGGCTTATGCTCCATATCGCCAGTCGGACAGGAAAGAGATTTATCGTAAATATGTTGATGTATTATTGGATAAAGGTGCCGCCTATATTGCTTTCGATACACCGGAGGAATTAGAGTCTAAACGCGCTGCCGTAGCTAATTTTCAATACGACGCGTCTACCCGTGGAGGAATGCGGAACTCTTTGACTCTGAACGGAGACGAAGTGCAGGCCCTGATAGATGCAGGCAATCAGTATGTTGTCCGCTTCAAAATCGAAGCTAATCAGGAAGTACTGGTAAATGACCTTATCCGTGGCGAAGTAAAATATAATTCTTCGGTGCTTGACGATAAAGTATTATTTAAGTCGGCCGATAATCTGCCTACATATCATCTGGCAAATATTGTCGATGACCACCTGATGGAAATCACTCATGTTATACGTGGTGAAGAATGGTTGCCGTCGGCCCCTTTGCATGTGCTTTTATATAAAGCATTCGGATGGGAGGCTACTATGCCGCAGTTTGCCCATCTGCCGCTGTTGCTTAAACCCGAAGGAAACGGTAAATTGAGCAAGCGTGACGGGGACCGTCTGGGATTCCCTGTATTCCCGTTGGAATGGAAAGATCCGAAAACAGGAGAAATTTCATCCGGCTACCGCGAAAGCGGTTATTTGCCCGAAGCTGTTATCAATTTCCTTGCACTTTTAGGCTGGAATCCGGGTAACGATCAGGAGATAATGTCCATGGGTGAACTCGTGCAGCTTTTCTCTCTTGAAAAATGCAGCAAAAGCGGGGCCAAATTCGATTATGAAAAAGGCAAGTGGTTCAACCATCAGTATATACAATTGCGCCCGAACGCCGAAATTGCCAATATATATTATCCCATTCTGGAAGAAAAAGGAGTGGATGTTACTCTCGACTATGTAGAAACAGTGGTGGGACTGGTTAAAGAGCGGGTAAGCTTTGTAAAAGAATTATGGGATCAATCCTTCTTTTTCTTCGTTGCACCTGTTTCATACGATGAAAAGGTGGTGAAAAAACGCTGGAAAGAAGACTCTCCTGCGCAAATGGCCGAACTGATCGATGTCCTGAAGAATATAGACGATTTCTCTGCGCACAATCAGGAAGAAATTGTAAAAGCATGGATAGAATCGAAAGGTTACCACCTGGGTAATATAATGAATGCTTTCCGTCTGGCTGTTGTAGGTGAATCGAAAGGTCCGCATATGTTCGATATAACGGCTGTTATCGGTAAAGACGAGACTATCGCCCGTTTGCAAAAAGCCATTCAGGACCTTTAAAATTCGTAACCATGTTTTTTTATAATTTCGCCATATATCTGTATGCATTTATAGTCCGCATCATTTCTCCTTTTCACAAGAAGGCGAGAAAGATGATAATCGGGCATAAGCAAACGTATAAGATACTCAAAGAAAAAGTTGATCCCAACGCAAAATATATCTGGTTCCATGCTGCTTCGTCAGGCGAATTTGAGCAGGGACGCCCGATTATAGAGGAGGTGAAGCGTAACAATCCGGAATATAAGGTACTGCTTACATTTTTCTCCCCGTCTGGGTACGAAATGCGCAAAAATTATCCGCTGGCCGATATCGTTTGTTATCTGCCATTCGATAAAAGGCGTAATGTGAAGAAGTTCCTGAAATTGGTGAAGCCCGAAACAGCTATTTTTATTAAATACGAGTTCTGGTACAACTTTGTAAATACTCTTCATAAGCAGGGAATACCTATCTATATGGTTTCGGCTATCTTCCGTTCCTCACAGATTTTCTTCAAGTGGTACGGGATGGATATGCGCAAGTTGCTGAAGAAATATACATGTATCTGTGTACAGGACTCCAACTCGGCAGAATTGTTACGGGATATAAAAGTGACAAATGTCGAAGTCTGTGGCGATACCCGCTTCGACAGGGTGCTGGATATAAAGCAGCAGGCTAAACAGTTGAATATTGTCGAAGCATTCGCAAAAAAGGCTGCCGCCGAAGGAGAGAAAATACTGGTAGCAGGTAGTTCGTGGCCCAAAGATGAAGATGTGATTATACCATACTTCAATATGACTACCGACCTGAAAATGATAATAGCACCGCACGAAATAAACGAAGCTCACCTGAAATATATAGAGAGCAATCTTCAACGGCCTTACATACGTTATTCAAATGCTATTCCCGAAATGATGGCGGATTACGATTGTCTTATCATCGACTGTATGGGATTACTGTCTTCAACTTACCGGTACGGACAGATGGCGTATGTGGGTGGTGGTTTTGGTGTAGGGATACACAATGTGCTTGAGGCTGCCGTCTATGATATTCCTGTCATATTCGGTCCTAACTTCAAAAAATTCCGTGAAGCTCAGGGGCTTCGCGAACAGGGAGGTGGTTATTCCATCGCAGATACCCAATCATTCAGAGGGTTGATGGACGAATTTCTCCAATATGACGAAACACTCAAAGCTGCCGGAAAACATGCCGGCGATTATGTCCGTTCCAACAGTGGAGTCGTAGGCAGGGTAATGAATGTACTGAAACTGTGAACTCTTCGTTTTCAGGTATATTTTTCTTCAAATAAAAAATATTCTTGTAGATTTGTATTCTAAACCATAGTATTATGGCGCAAATAAATAAGATATTCAATTCCAAGATTAAGATACCTACACCGGTTTTTTTTATAATGACCATTCTGGTCATTTGGTATGTTTTGCCCCGTGAAGGCAAATATAAGTATTCATATACCGAGAACCGACCCTGGCAATATGGTTTGCTGACTGCTCCGTTCAACTTTCATATACATAAATCCGACAAGCAGGTACAGGAGGAAAAAGATAGTATAATGCGGTCTTATCAGCCATATTATTATACCGATCTTAACATATCAAAGAAGACAGTGTCTCAGTTTTCGCAGGATGCTTTGGCAAAGAGTATCCCCTCAGAATATATAAGCTATGTGAACCGCAAGCTCAATGAAGTGTATAAGGCTGGTATAATATCCGCTGAGGATTATGATAAAGTCCAGCAACTGAACAAAAAGCAACTGCAACTGGTAAATGATAATAATGTTGCCAGTACCCGTCATCTGGCATCTTTCTATACACCTAAGCAGGCTTATGAGAAAATTATAAGTGATGCGCCATCGAGTGTGGATATTAGTCATTTGAGGGCCTTCAATCTGAATGACTACCTGAATGTGAACGTGCTGTATGACGAAAAAATGTCGTCTAACGAAAAAGAAGAACTGCTCAAGCAGGTAGCATTATACGAGGGAGAAGTACAATCGGGAGAAAAAATAATAGACCGGGGCGAAATTGTCGATGCCCGTACAAAGAATATACTAGATTCTTACAACCGGGAGGTAGAAAGCAAAGTAGGTACAAAGTCAAAGCCCGGCTGGCTGATGTTCGGAGAACTGGTCATGCTCTCCCTGCTGTTGATGTCACTGATGGTGTATCTTAAATTTTACAGGCTGCATGAGTATAACAACCGGAAGAATATCATCTTTATTCTCATAATGGTCGGGATATTTCCTATTATCACCGGTATTATGGCCGACACGAAGATGTTCAGCCTGATGTATCTGGCTCCGTTTGCCATACCTACTATACTGATCCGTACATTTATAGATTCGCGGACAGCCATGACCACGCATATGATTACGGTACTCATCTGTGCTTTGATGCTTCCTTTGGCCCAGATGGCGCAATTTATCGTCATTCAGGTAATGATAGGGTATATGTGTATATTCAGTCTTAGAAATCTATCGGAGCGTTCACAGCTCGTATATTGCTCCATTCTCATTTTGCTGACGTATGTGATTACATATACGGCCTGGGTTCTCTGTACAGAAGGAAACCCCTCTCTTCTGATAGAGAACGGCAGGATGTATATTTACTTCTGCATCAATTTTGTATTTGTGTCGTTTGCTTATCTGTTAGTCTATGTGTGTGAGCGGGTTTTCGGCTTCATCTCCGAAGTGAGCATGATAGAATTATCGAATACCAACAGGCCATTGCTACAGGAGTTATCCGAGGTAGCACCCGGAACATTTCAGCACTCCATGCAGGTATCCACATTGGTAGTGTCGGCGGCGCACCGTATAGGGGCGAATGCGACTCTTGTCCGTACAGGGGCTCTTTATCACGATATAGGTAAAATGGTAAATCCTATTTTCTTTACCGAAAATCAGATTGAAGGTATCGATCCGCATGCCGGACTTACAGAGAAAGAGAGCGCCTGTATTATCATAGGGCATGTTGCCGAGGGGGTGAAGATTGCCAGGAAATATAATCTGCCACAACAGATTATCGATTTTATACAGACACACCACGGAAAAGGTAAGGCAAAGTATTTCTATAATTCATATGTAAATAGTCATCCCGATGAAGAGGTCGATGAAGAGGATTTTACTTATCCGGGTCCTAATCCGTTTACCCGTGAAACCGCTTTATTGATGATGGCTGATACCATAGAAGCCGCATCGCGCAGTTTGAAAGATAACAGCAAAGAAGCAATAAGCGGACTTGTTAACAGGCTTGTAGATTCGCAGGTGGCCGACGGGCTTTTCAAGAATGCGCCGATTACATTTAAAGATATAGAATTAGCAAAAGAAGTGTTTTCCGAAAAACTGGTGAGTATGCGTCATATGCGTGTAGCCTATCCCGAATTGAAGAAGCGGAATGACGAGACATTGATAGAACAATAAGGATTTTAATACTGTAAAAACTAAAATATAGATGAAAAAATTAGTAGTGTTATCAGCATTTATTTTGCTGACATTGGGCATAAGCGCCCAAGGTGCCGGAAGCGGTTATCAGTTTTCCGTTGTGAAAGAAAATCCCATTACCTCTATTAAGAATCAGGGGAACAGTGGTACTTGCTGGAGTTTTTCAGGACTGGGCTTCCTCGAATCGGAAGTTATCCGTATGGGCAAAGGTGAGCACGATCTGTCGGAGATGTACATTGTGCGCCGTAATTATGCAGATAAGGCAGATAAATTTGTAAGGGTGGGAGGTAACCTGAATTTTGCTCAGGGAGGTTCTTTTGCCGATGTCGTAGAAACATTAAATGAGTACGGAGTTCTTCCGAATGAGGCTTATATCGGCCTTAACTATGGTGAGACAATGCACAAGCACGGGGAAGTTGAAGCCGGCCTTTCCGGATATGTGAAAGGTGTTAATGAAAATAAGAACAAGCGTATTTCTCCGGTATGGAAACAAGGACTGAATGGCATTCTTGATGCTTACTTCGGAGTTGTTCCTCAGGATTTCCAATATCAGGGTAAATCATATACTGCCGGGTCGCTGCGTCAGTCTTTAGGTTTGGAGGCAAGTAATTATATCTCTCTTACCTCATTCACCCATCATCCGTTCTATGCTCCGTTTGCCCTTGAAATTCCGGATAACTGGCGTTGGTCGCTTTCATACAACCTGCCAATAGATGAACTGATGCAAACTATCGATGATGCCTTGAATAACGGTTATACAGTAGCATGGGCTACCGATGTGAGTGAGATAGGGTTTACCCGTAACGGCCTTGCTGTTATTCCCGACGATGAAGCCCCTGAAAATGTAGGTTCAGATCAGGCGCATTGGTTAGGTCTTTCTCAAACAGAAAAAAACAATCGTATCAAAGCTAAGATAGAAGAGGGTCCTGTGAAGGAAAAAACTATTACACAGGAGATGCGCCAGATAGCATATGATAATCAGGAGACTACCGACGATCATGGTATGCAGATATATGGTATTGCCAAAGACCAGAACGGAAATAAGTATTATCTGGTAAAAAACTCTTGGGGTGAGGCTGGTGCATATAAAGGTATCTGGTATGCTTCGGAAGCATTCGTGAAGTATAAGACAATGAGTGTAATGATACACAAAGATGCTTTACCAAAAGGAATAGCTAAGAAACTTACTCTGAAATAATATGATAATAAGGATAATAGGTCTTTTGCTCATGTTTTCTCTGTTTAGTGCATGTAATGTGCCTAAACAGGAGAAAGAGGTAAGCGAAAACGTAGTCGTTGAACGATCCGGGATTCCGGTAAAACTCGAAAAAGGAAACATACGGCATACAGTCATGTTTAATCTGAAATATGATGTGGATGCTCCCGAAACCGACAAGTTCCTGCAAGACGGACAACGTATTTTAAGTGCCCTTCCTATGGTGAAAAACTTCGAAGTATCCCGTCAAGTCAGCAGTAAGAATGAATATAATTTCTATTTTTCGATGGTTTTCGATAATCAGGAAGCCTATAAGGCCTATAATGCCCATCCTGAGCATATAAAATTTGTAAAAGAACGCTGGGAGACCGAAGTCACAAATTTTCTTGAAGCGGATTTTGTTGCTGTCGAATAGAGAGTTGTATACCCGGTGAAGATATAGATATCTATAAACGAACAGGTAGCCCGGTTTATTCCGGGCTGTATACACAATCAAATAAATCGGATGTGCTCGCATCGTTCGCCGTTATTCTCGGACGCACCTTACGCTATGAGCGTAGCCGCGAGAGCGGTAGGCGACAGGGTTCACGGTTCCGGCATAGAAGCTTAGATAGTATGCGCGCGTCTCATTGCTGACCGAGCCGCTCCAATTGTAGCCGTACAGGCCCACATATAATAGTTGGCCGGCGTCTGTATAGCGGCACCCGGAAGCGGGAAAGTATAATTGCTCACCCGTAGCGACAATTGTGTAGGCGAGTTGGCTAAGTGTGGCCGGACCACCGTCAGCAGAGGACGGAGTGATACTGGTGGAAACAAAGTTCCACGCATAATTGGCATCTTCATAAGGCAATGTATGGGATGCATCCCCGAAGTCGTTGCTGACAGGCATTACCCAGCTTTTGGTCAGTTTACTATTGTCTTTGATAGCAGCCGCAGATAGGTATTTACAGATGTCGCCCTGGTAGTTTGCCGGGGTATGGGCCGAGGTTGCAAGGTAATTGACAGAGCGGTTGTCTGTAGAACCTGTGGTGACATAAGGGATTTTATCAAAGTCAGTATTTCCGCCGGTGGTCATATCCGCATCAATGAGCAGTTTAGAACGGAGAGCCAAGACGGCAGACTGCATATCCGCATTAGGATTTGTATAACCGGTAGTTACATCCGAAACTTTCACCTTGTAGTATTTACCCGTTGCTATGGCAGGGATGTAAAGGTAAGTGTCTCCTGTGAAATAATTTACTATTTCTGTACTCGCGGCAACACCCACAAGACTCCCCCATTTGAAGAATAAGCCCTGGTAACCTTCTTTAGCTCCATGCGATTCGTCGAAGGTCAGGGAACCTATGAAGCCGTTGGCCTCGTCCGGCATAAAGTAAATGTTAGAACCTGCCCATCTGTATTCAAACGGCGGCCTCGGCACTTCTATCCC
>NZ_DLFW01000022.1 GCF_002482385.1 Dysgonomonas sp. UBA7710
ATTATGAAATATAACGACAACACCGCCGAACGCATCGTAGAAATGATTGAACAAGACCTTCACGGAGTATCCGAAATATGTAAGATTCTCCGGATCAGCCGCCAGACTTTCTATGACTGGAAAAAGAACAGACCTGAATTTAAGGAAGCTGTGAAAGATGCGTTTATACGCAGGGAAGAGGTTCTGGTAGCAAATGCCCGCATCGGGCTGAAACAGCTGCTTGAAGGCTATATACAGAAAAAAGAGAAGATCACCTATGTCCCCGATAAGAACAACCCTGCGGAGGATGTGGAGAAATACCGTGTAGTGGAAAAGAAATTCTGCCCGCCAAGTATCCGCGCGATAAAGTACGTGCTCGACCGTGAGGAAAGGAGTAAAGAGCGGCAGCAGTTGGAAAACAGGGAAAAGCGTCCGTTAATCATCGAGGTACAGGACGGGGAAACCAGACGGCAACTGATGATATTAAAGGAGAACGGCTTCCGTTCGGGCGGCGCGCTCAATCCGGAGATAGTGACTGCCGTGGAGAAAGAGTTGGAAGAGGAGAAAAAAGTGAAAAATGAAGAACGGAAAACGAAAAGTGAAGAACTAAAAGTGAGAAATGAAGAATGGAAAGTGAAAAGTGAGCAGGTAGACAAACAGGATAAAGCGGAGGAACAGCCGCCTGTTGTGCAACCGCCTGCCGCTCCGGTAGAAAAGCCCAAACCGAATCCTTATCCGTTTCTGCCGCCGGGATATACATCGAGAACGGATTGAGTTGAAAGTTGAAAAGCTGTGAGTCGAAATATGGAAATAGTGCAAAAGTTGTCAAGTTTGTCAAGTTTTAACAATTAATAAATATATCTTTAAATCCGAATAGAGCAAAAACAATTATAAATCAAATGATTACAAAAATATAAATTTTACTGAAAAATATTTTCAAAAATTTGTAACCAAATGCAATACCGTGTAGTCATATATTCGGAAACAGATTAATAACAAAAATAAAAAATTAGAAATTATGGACTTTATGCACAACATTATACCAATTGTAGCTATCCTGTCTTCAGTAGCGCTACCTATAGGCTTCGGTATGTTCCTTGGCCTGAAATCAATAGCCTCGAAGCACAAGGAACGTATGGAATTGATAAAACAAGGTATTATCCCGCCGGATCAGACAAAGCCGACTCCAAACAAGTACAGATCGCTACGGAATGGTATCCTTTGCGTAGGCATTGCCCTGGGACTGATTATAGCCCTGATTATATCACGGGTTATGGAACTTGGAGAGGACGAAGCGTTCTGGGTAGTTGCCTCCGGAATACTATTATTCCTCGGATTGGCCTATGTAACGTTTTACATACTGGTGAAAGATAAAAAAGAGTTTGACGACGACGCTGAATAAATGAACGAAAAGCAACAGATACACAAAGTACTGAAGGGGGATAGTTCCGCCTTCGGCTACTTTGTAGATACCTATCAGGACATGGCTGTCACTATAGCCTTCCGTGTCTGCGGAAACAAGCAGGATGCGGAAGATATAGTGCAGAACGCCTTTGTCAAAGCTTTTCACAATTTGCATACATTCAGAGCCGACAGTAAATTCTCTACATGGTTTTACCGTATTGTTTATAATACTGCCATCACCGAGACGAGAGGCAATGTGCACAACACCGAATTTGTCGATTATAAACAGATTGACATGAACGACTCTTATTCCGATATGGACACCATGGCCCAGATAGAAGAAAACGAGCGGAAAGAGCTTATCAATAAAGCAATGGACCGCATACCCAAAGATGAGGCCGTGATACTAACCTTGTATTATCTGGAAGATAACTCCGTAAAGGATATTGTACAGATAACGGGACTGACTGATGCGAATATAAAAGTAAAGCTGCACCGGGCACGAAAGCGATTCGCCGATACCATAAACCTACTGATGAGGCATGAATGTGCCTGATAAAAAACTTTTTATATATTTGAATAAATAAAAACAACGATATGCAAGATGATAGAATAAAGGAGCTTCTGTCGGGCACAAAGATAAAAGCCGGAGAGAATCTGAAATACAGAATCATGCAACAGATAGAAACGGAGAAGGCTCTGGTCTCTAAAAAGAAAGTGACCACACGCCCCGTTATAAAGAACATGCTTACCACTTTCGGCGTTATGTATGCGCTTATCGCCATCGTGGGGCTGGCTGTCTACTCTGCATCGGGACAGAGCGGGTTGAGTTCGGCCACTTTCCTTGTTCCGGTAATACTGATATCTTCTGTTTGCAGCATGTTTTGGATGATCTCGGTTTACGACGACCGCAGACGCAGCAAACACAAGGCTAAGTAATAATGCAGAATAAAAACGGCCTCAATTAATTGAGACCGTTTCCTTACGTATACTAGTGAGGTATTCTTATAATATGTAAGTATTCTTTCGTTTATTTTTTTACTTCACTTTTTACTTTTTTTGCTTCTGATTTTACTTCTGATTTAACAGCCTTTGCGTCTGATTTCACATCAGCTTTTGCAGCCTTTGCATCGCTTTTTAGAGCTTTAGTCTCTTTCTTTGCAGTTTTTTCGGCAGCCTTTACATCGGCTTTAGCTTCTTTTTTCACTTTAGATGCTTCAGTTTTTGGAGTAACATTTTGAGCCATAACACTAGTAGACGCAATTAATGCAATTGCCATAACACTTGAAAGAATAATCTTTTTCATAATTTTTTGTCAATTAAAAAAGTTAAACATGTTGTTTAAATACGGAACAAATGTATATCCGATTTCGAATCGGGCGCTGTTAATCCGCGTTAAAAAAAATGGCTCTATGTGTAAGGATTATTAAGGATTATTTACTTCGTTTAAATAGTATCTCAGCGCTTGCTTTAGGGCTAAAATAGTATCCGGATTTTACAGTTTTATTTATACTTTTATTAATTTAAGATTTATTAGCATCAAATTGTCAACAATCAAGAAAGGACCCGAAAATTATCGAATCCTTTCCTATATATATCTATAAACTATCTCCGAAATCTTCCTTGAATTTTTCCAATAGTTTTTGTGGCCAATCGCTCACCGGTTCGAGCCCACCCATAAAAAAGCGCAGGACAGGCGGTTCGTACACAAATCTAAGCCCTCCTATCAGATGGCGGTTCTCATAGAGCCACGTCATGCGGTCCTCTACATATTTTATCTGAGAGAGGGTGAATACACGGCGGGGGATGGCCAGACGCAGCAACTCCATATCGGCATATGTCTCATTGCCATATTCATCGCGTTGGTTAGACACTGACCCCCGTTCCATACCACGGATTCCTGAAATAAGGAAGAATGCAGCCGCAAGCGATCCTGCCGGATACTCCGTCTGGGGAATGTGGGAACAGATCTCCATAGCGTTCACATGGCAACCAAGCACTCCCGCAGGCGTTACCACAGGAATACCCTTGGCATCGAGTGCATTTACTAAATAAGCGATAAACTGAGGACTCTGGCAAATCATACTCTCATCCAGTGTTTCGTACAAGCCCACCGCGATCGCTTCTATTTCCCTGACCGACATACCTCCGTAGGTAAGGAATCCTTCGAATAAAGGTACCAACGGTTCCAGTTCTTTGAATATCGCATGATTGTTAGTACAGATACCGCCTCCGCGGGATGAGCTTAATTTACGGGCCGAAAAGTAAACAAGATCAGCAAGGCCTGTCATACAAAGTACGATTTCGGCCATTGGGCTATTCTTAAATTCTTCTTCCCGTTGTTTTACCAACCATGCGTTTTCGCCGAGCAGGCTGGCATCCAATACAAGTTTGATTCCGTATTTATCGGCAATAGCGCGAACTCCACGCAGATTCTCTATAGAAAAAGGTTGCCCGCCAATCAGGTTTGTGGAGGCCTCCATACGGATGTATGGTATATTTGCCGCACCATGCTTTGTAATACACTTCTCCAGCTTTTCCAGATTCATATTCCCTTTGAAAGGGTGCTTACTGTTTATCACATAGGCTTCGTCATACAACAATTCTTCTATCTTACCTCCATATTGGGTTATGTGCGCCATTGCCGTTGTGAAGTGGTAGTTCATAGGCACAATACTACCCTTACGGATAAAGGCATTGGAAATAATGTTTTCGGCAGCACGTCCCTGATGCACCGGCAATAAGTACTTCTTTCCGAGAACATCTTCAACGGCTTTTTGATAACGTACAAAGCTCTGCGAACCTGCATAGGCATCGTCAGCAATCATCATGGCTCCCATTTGGCGGTCGCTCATAGCATTTGTTCCGCTATCGGTAAGCATATCGAGGAATACATCTTTTGTATCGAGCCTGAATGTATTGAACCCGGCTTCGTATAATGCTTCCAAACGACGTTCGATAGGAACTAAATGTAATTTCTGTACTACCCGTACTTTGTGCAACTCCAGTGGAATATCTTCTCCACCGTAGAATTTGATTTTAGCAGAATTGTCTGACATGATATTAGTTTATATAGTATGTTAAAATAGATAACGCAAGATATAAATAATTATTCAATAAGCAACAGGATTGCGAGTTAGATAATGAAAATTTACAAAATAAGAGATTTTGGCTATCTTTTTGCTAATATTCATTTCATAATGAATCATCTTGTGAAGACGATAAGATCAGAAAGACAACACCTTTTACAGTTAAAAACCCGCACCATACCTACCTGTCTGCTTATTGCTTATTCCAATACGTCAAAGAACTAAAAGCTATATCCGCATAGATAAAATTATCTAAACTTAATCACAGTTTTAATTGTTAAATTATTATCACGATCAATGATCTATAAAGATAAAAACAATGGAAAAAGTAAAACTGAATAATGGTGTACAAATGCCATGGATTGGTCTGGGTATATTCCGCATCGAGGACAACGAGGCACAAAGAGTAGTAGAAACCGCACTAAAGGTCGGATACAGGCACATTGACACAGCCATGTATTATCACAACGAAGAAGCAGTAGGTAAAGCAATCAAAAATTCAGGTATTCCACGGGAAGAAATTTTCGTCACCACTAAAATGTGGAACGCCGATCAACGAAGCGGGAAAGTAAAGGAAGCATTCGAAGCAAGCCTGAAAAGACTCAATCTGGACTATCTGGATTTGTACCTGATACACTGGCCGGTCGAGGGAAAATTCGTTGAAACATGGAAGAAATTCGAAGAAATTTACCAGAGCGGAAAAATAAGAGCCATCGGTGTAAGCAATTTCAAGCAACATCACCTCGAAACTTTACTAAAGGAAACAACAGTAGTACCTGCTGTAAATCAGATAGAATTACACCCTTACCTCACACAGCAAAACGATCTTGATTTTTGCAAAAAAGCAGGTATTCAGACAGAGGCGTGGAGCCAGTTTGCTGCAAACCAGACAGGTCTATTCGAGGAAAAGATATTGACAGATTTGGCTGTAAAATATTCAAAATCTCCAGCCCAAATCATCCTTCGCTGGGATTATCAGAGAGGGGTAGTAACCATACCAAAGTCTGCCAACGAAAAAAGAATGGCTCAAAACCTCAATATATTCGACTTTAAACTGACAGAAGAGGAAATTAAAACAATCAATTTATTAAATGAAAATAAACGCATCGGTCCTGATCCCGATCATGTTGATTTTTGAAAAATCTACCATAAGAAGCCTCCTCTAATTGAAAGAATTAGAAGAGGCTTTTGTATACCCATTCTTTTTCTCAATGCTAATAATAGCCGCCGCCGTATATTTCTTCCCCTTCATCCGTATCCTTCTTCCCCTTAATTAAATTGAATTTATAGGAAAAGGTCACCAGAAAATACTGGTTGATTGTGTTTGTCCGTGAATCGGACATATAGTTACCACTCACATAACGGGTAATATTGTTCCTGTCGTTCAGTATATCAAAAACCTGCGCTTTAATCGTACCCTTTTTCTTTCTCAGGAATTGTTTCGATATGGATGCATTCCACAATATCTCACTATTCTTAAAATCATCTTCGTATCCCGAATAATAAGAAAAATTGAGGCTGCTGGTAATGGCAAAATCGTAAGGAAGATGCCACATGGCAAAATGATTGAGTGTATAATTCGTCGTATTCCTGTCCTGCAAATCGGTCAGGTTATTTCTTGTCATATTATAAGATATGCCCGCACGCAAAGTCGTTTCAAATTTATCATTCTTAAATCTGGCCGACACCTGTTCTGCCAGCACCACATTATGGGTTATGGCTTTTTCGCCGTTAGTATAGCCGATGTTCTTGTAGTAATTGCCTGTAGAATTGTTGGTAACAGTGAACTTCTTGTTCTTTAAAGGTGTATTGTACATAAAATTTATGTTGGCACCCATATTTCCGCTTACATTCCGGTATGTATTGGTGCTATTCCCCTGTTCGTCTATCAGGGTATAATCCACAATATTGTTGAATGTATAATTAAATCCGGCCATAAGCATCAGGAAACGGCTTGTCTCATAGTCCGATTTCTGATAAAAGACATTTAAATTATTACTGTAGCTGGGTTTCAGATTCGGGTTTCCGTAATATTTCGACAAGGCGTTTACAATTACCGTATCAGCTGATAACTGGCTTATTCCGGGCTGGCCTGTGGAACCCGAATAATTAAAATCTATATTTGTCCTTTCATTCGGAGTATATGAAAAATTGAGGCTTGGAGAAAAGTTCACCACACTCTGCCTCAGATTTTCGATGATAGAATCACCAAGGCTGATTTTACTGCGGGAATGCGAAGGGTCTATGCTAAAACCGATAGTGTATCTGTATTTCTCTTTTGTCGCCTGAAAGTTAAGGCTGATATTCTGGTTTATATACGTATTATCCGTGTTCCGGGCATAAGCCGAATCTATAATCGTATAATTACCTTCCCCGTCCCTCTTGCGCACATCCCGTATCCGTTCCGAGTCATTCAGTCCGTAGGAATAGGAAAGTTGCAGGAAGTAATCTTTTCCTAGTGGCTCCACATACGACATGGATAGGTTATAGCTGTTTGTTTTATTATCCGTATTTGTCCGTTGGTCTATTATTTTATCTTCTGTCTCTCCTGTATAAGTGGTATGGGAATAATTTGTCCCTTTACTGTTATCTTTTCGCAGCGAATTATTAAAAGATAAGCTGACTGTCCTCCCCTTATTATTCAGTTTACGGCCAATAGTGAAATAATTATTCAGACTGTATCCGTCTCCTTTCGACCGGTTTACAGACTGTCCGGAAGTGGTATCCTTGTCCGCCACATAAGAGAAATTTGTCGATACCTGATCGCTCCTCGTATTATTAAAGCTGATATACGAACGGGCAAAAACGGTGGTCAGGCTATCGGGTTTCCACTGTATGTTCATTCCTACATTCGTATTTTCGCGCATGTTGGTCGATGACATATCCTGTTTTGCCAGACGGTCACCTGTGGAGAGGAATGTTTGAGTATTCGTCTTGGTTTCCATCAGGTTCTCGTTGTTCGAATACCTTACATTTCCTCCTATTTTGAATTTCTCCGAGACTTGCATATAAGCATTCACTCCCACATTCTTATTCTTATCTATGCCATTATCCATCCCCGACATATATTCATCATCACTCACATTATTCATATCCCCCACAAAGGAGAGCTGATTATCGCCCCGCATATGATTTACCAGTATCTTATTGGCATATTTATCGTCACTGCCATATCCTCCTTTGATATCGCCGAAAGTACTTTGCTTCAGTTCTTCTTTTACTACCAGATTGAGCACCTGCTCAGGGTCTTTATCCCTGAATCCTGTTACTTTGGCCGTCTCGGATTGCTCTTTATACAATTGCAGTTTCTTTATCATATTGGCAGGCAGATTAGCGAGAGCCATTGGTATATCGTTTCCGAAAAACTCTTTACCGTCTACCAATATCTTATTTATAGTTTTACCATTGGCCGTTATATTCCCGTTCGCATCTACCTCCACTCCGGGGATATTCTTTAACATATCCTGCAACATATCACTTTCCTGTGACGTATATGAACCCGCGTTGTATTCTATTGTATCTCCTTTTACCAGAATGTTGGGTACTTTTGCTTCTACTACGGCAGCACCCAACTCAATCGTATTTTCCTCCAAATAGATATCTCCTGCCGTATAATCCGGGCTTTTTGCAGTAGTATTAAAGTTTTGTAAAAAAGTCTTATAACCTATAAATGAGATCTCCAGCACATATTTACCCGGAGATGCCAAAAATCTGAACTTCCCTTTTTCGCCCGACGCAACACCCTGTATATAAAGGCTGTCCGACTGATTTAGCAGACGAATGGTTGCTGAAACAATCGGTTCTTTTGTTTTTTCGTCATATACAGTGCCTTGTATATATCCCCTGACATCTCTTTTCGCTGTCTGGGAAACAGAAGAGAGACTTATTACAAGCAGTAGGAATAAATACAGATACCTCATTAATATTCTATTTTATATAAAAAACGAAGGTAACGCTTTTTTTAGTATTTCTTTATAGAGTGCTAAACATGGGAAATTCACTAAAGTGCATTGAAGAAAATTTTATTTATTTCTATTCTTTCCAGTCCAGCATTCAATTAAATTTACATTTGCTAACTACACAATGTTAAAACTTGACAACCAACGGTCACAGGAGCGTAGCGTATGTAAACGCTGACAACTTTTTAGTAAACAGTAAACAGTTAGCAATAAACAACCCGTAAGATATAAAAACTTTGCGTCTTTGCATGAAACAAAACAGGGCACCAGCCAACCCGTAACTATTAAAAAAGGTAACACAGAAAACAATTAAGAATGAATAATTAATAATTAGCTTGTCATGCCGAGCAGAGCGAAGCATCTCCCCGCTGGCGCGGACTTCCAGTCCGTGTCTTGTTGACAGGGCAAAAATGTTTGCTACGCAACACACAGACGGGACGTCTGCGCGAGCGGGGGTATCTCGTGTCTTGTCTACTCGTATCTCATATTACTTAAAACTCACGACTTGTTAAAATCTGACAAACCTGACAACTTTTCCTGCTTTTTTTACTTTTTCCCAATCTTTAAATTCTTAAACATTAAATTTAAAATCCTCCCAAATCTGTCAAAGAGTTATCCGCTATCAGCTAAATGCTATCGGCTCTAATTATATAGATAAACTTTTTTAAAAAGATTAAATTTTGCGCAGTTGTTCCGATAAGTGATATGGCACCCCCTTCTATATCAAAAAAAAGTGTTTACTTTGTGCAACTTATTCAATTACATATAAAACAAACATAAAACGAGTTGAAGGGATATGTCAGAAGATGTTTTTAAGAAGATAGTTTCACACTGCAAAGAGTATGGTTTTGTATTTCAGTCCAGCGAAATATATGATGGTTTAAGCGCCGTGTACGATTACGGGCAAATGGGTGTGGAACTGAAAAATAATATCAAAAAATACTGGTGGGACAGCATGGTCTTGCTACACGAAAATGTAGTAGGAATCGACTCCGCTATCTTTATGCACCCTACCATCTGGAAAGCTTCGGGACATGTGGATGCTTTCAACGACCCTTTGATTGACAACAAGGACAGCAAAAAACGTTATCGTGCCGATGTACTGATAGAAGAGTATATGGCAAAGATCGACGACAAAATAAATAAAGAAGTAGAAAAAGCGGCTAAAAGATTCGGGGACAGCTTCGATGAAGCCATGTTCCGCCAGACAAATCCGCGTATCCTCGAAAACCAGGCAAAACGCGACGAGGTACATACCCGCTTCGCAAAAGCATTGAACGAGAATAATCTGGAAGAGCTTCGCCAGATTATCATCGATTGCGAAATCGTAGACCCTATCAGCGGAACACGTAACTGGACCGATGTGCGCCAGTTCAACCTGATGTTTGCCACCGAGATGGGTTCTACCGCTGATGGTGCAATGAAAGTATACCTGCGCCCCGAAACGGCACAGGGTATTTTCGTAAACTTCCTGAATGTACAGAAGACAGGACGCATGAAGATACCGTTTGGTATAGCCCAGATAGGTAAGGCATTCCGCAACGAGATAGTTGCGCGGCAATTTATTTTCCGCATGCGCGAATTTGAACAGATGGAAATGCAGTTCTTTGTTCGTCCGGGAGAAGAACTGGAATGGTTTGCCAAATGGAAAGAAACACGTATGAAGTGGCACAAGGCTCTTGGATACGGAGATCACAAATACCGTTTCCACGACCACGATAAACTGGCTCACTATGCAAATGCCGCTACCGACATCGAATTTGAGATGCCGTTCGGATTCAAGGAAGTAGAGGGTATTCATTCCCGTACCGACTTCGACTTGAGCAGTCATGAACAATATTCAGGTAAAAAATTACAATATTTCGACCCCGAACTCAATAAATCGTATACACCTTACGTTATTGAAACGTCAATCGGTGTCGACCGCATGTTTTTATCCACTATGTCAGCAGCATATTGCGAAGAAGAACTGGAAGGCGGAGAAAGCCGCGTGGTATTGAAACTACCGGCAGCATTAGCTCCAATCAAGCTGGCTGTACTGCCTTTGATAAAGAAAGACGGACTGCCGGAGAAGGCTCAGGAAATAATCGATAATTTGAAATTCGATTTCAAATGCCAGTATGACGAAAAAGACAGTATCGGTAAACGTTACCGCCGTCAGGATGCTATTGGAACTCCTTATTGCGTAACGGTAGACCACCAATCGCTGGAGGATAATACAGTGACAATCCGCTATCGCGACACTATGGAACAGGAGCGCGTAGCCATAGACAAACTGGCTGATATAATAGCCGACAAAGTAAGTATGAAGAACTTATTGAAAACAATATAAAATAATTATGGGTTATAAATTATAAGCGATGAATGAATCCCGCCTCTTGTAACCCGTAAATCGTAACTATAAAAATTATGAATAAAAAACTATTTGCTTTAATCGCCATATTTTGCTCGCTGGCATTTTTTATTTCTTGTAGCACTGATAATGAGATAGTGATAGATGAAGAATGGAAAGCGTATAATGAAAAGCAAATCACGGATATAGATAAATCAGTGTATCAGTCCCGTGAATCGGAAAGTAAGAATGGCACTATATACTTCAAATATATAGATGATTATGACTCTGAAATAACCAAAACCGCTTCAACTAAAATCACAGATACAGAAACTCCATATTTTACTGACAGTGTGGCTTATCGTTGCGAAGGATCTTTTCTATGGCAAGATGGAACAAAGTCTGTTTTTCAGAGTGACAACAATGGTTCTGTTCTGCGTGGACGTGTCAGTGGTTATATTGATGGTATGAGAACCATGCTGCAACATATGCATAAAGGAGACCAGGTTGAGGTAATTATTCCTTACCAGCTCGGTTATGGTACAACTGCTCAGTATGACTCAAACGGTTACGTGAAAATTCCGGCTTATACTACACTGAGATTTAAGATCTATCTGATAGATATAATCCCTGATAATCCGGGAGAGTTTGATTAAAGCAGAATAATCTGAAAAACTAAAAGGGCGTAAAAGTGATACTTTTACGCCCTTTTAGTTTAGTCGTATCAATAAACTTAATTTCCTGTCATTTTCGTTTTTTTCTTCTTACGCATACTTCCTATAAGAAGCTCCTGCAACTTCTCAGGAGTTATATTTGCTTCAATCTTACCCTGACTGACAAATGAAATCTTACCGCGTTCTTCGGATATCACAATAACCTTAGCATCTGTCTCCTGCGATATGCCTATGGCAGCCCTGTGCCTTAATCCGAAAGATTTTGGAATATCGTGGTTCTGCGCTACCGGAAGGATGCAGCCTGCCGCCTTAATCCTGTTACCCCCGATAATCATAGCACCATCGTGCAAAGGTGTATTCTTGAAGAAAATATTCTCGATAAGACGTGTACTTATATCAGCATCCAGCGCTTCTCCGGTATCGGCATAATTACCGAGCTTTATCTCCTGCTCTATTACTATAAGCGCTCCGGTATATGTCTTTGCCATATTCATACAAGCCAGTACCAGAGAGGTTATAACGGAATCGTTTAACTCACCTATATCTTTCGAACTGAATATCTTGGTTATAAAGCGGAAGGTACGGTTCGAACCCAGAGATATAAGGAAACGCTTTATTTCATCCTGAAAAATGATGATAAGTACAAATAATCCGAAGTCGGTAAACTTATCGAGGATAGCCCCCATCAGGCGCATCTGCAATACCTGCGAAACAAGTACCCACAGGATTATAAAGGCTAAAACACCTTTAAAAATAGCACCTGTACCAGACCTCGATACAATTCTATACAATTGATACATTACTGTTGCAACCAACAGTATATCAACAATATCTCTTATTCCGAAGTTTTCCATTAGCAGGATACAGCATTAAAAATCAAGTACCAAAGATAGTAGATTTCTTTCAGAATCAGCCTAAAAAATCATTCCGGTGTTCTTAAAAAATCTTTTATTCGAGCATCTGGTTCATTACAGGATGATGCAACGGGAATAAGCTCCTGAAGGGTTCATCCAGTTCGTCTGTCTTATAACCGAATAACAGGCGGCATAAAAAACGGATATCTTTTATCTCCATACCGGCATGAGAATTCTTTTGTGAATACAGACCATACAGACAATCCACATCCATTATCCGTGCCATTCCCGCAATGTCATACTTCTCGGGAAATCCGTCTATGATTTGTTCTTCTACTATAGCTTTGAAATCTGTAAATGTTTTTTGCACACAAAAATCCTTATTGCGGAACAATGCGTCATATACTTTATACGCCCCGGTTATATCAGGATTATCTTCCAGTATTTTCTTTAACGGATATAACGGAACAGTTCCCTTTTCAAACACTTTCTGATAGCCATACTTTTCATAAAAACCATATAGCCAGTCCTCTGCCGGGACAAGAACGGACAAGGGTATTCCTCTCTCTCCGATCACTTCATGAGCCTTGTGTATCAATTGATCCATATATCCCCTTCTGCGGTATTCGGGCAAAGTACATAGTCCCGCCAGATATGCGAAAGGAATTTCCTCTCCGTAAAATGTAATTGTATAGGGCAGCATTTGCAAAGAAGCGACAGCTTTATCTCCTTCAAAGTATATCAGCGTATTCTCATCCCTATACTTATACTTGAAAAGGATATCCAGAAAATCGTCAGCATCGCCAAAGCATGTTTTCCACATCTGGCGAACCAAAGGCATTGTATGTTCATTTGCAAATTGTATCATCTAGGCCCCCTAGCCCCCGGAGGGGGTATTTTAACTATATCATATAAACTACTCATTATATACTACTTAAAACTTATTGTTTATCAAAAGTTGACAAAATTGACAACTTTTCTCAAATTCATAATTTCTTACTTACCCTCTCTGCAAGTCCCCCTCCGGGGGATTAGGGGGCTAATTTATACTTTCGGTATCAACATCCCTTCCTCAAGAAGAATATCCGGATAGTAAGACATCTTGGCTTTGCGCAGATTGTCCAGTCCCATATCCTCCTCTCTGTTGATATACACAAATTCCGAAGCTTCGTGCTCTATAAACTGCTGATTGATGATGGTATAAGCACCATTCATATCCCCGAATGCTTTTTCCACATGCACCACAAACGAATCTTCGGTCAGCGGTTCACCTATTGTAAAAGCCACAATCCGGCCATTTACACGCACGGCGCCTCCTCGCAGTTGCAGATACTCGAAATGCTCGAGCATCAGTCTTGTCGCAATATAGTCGTAACGCTGAGTTATATTAATAGCGGATGTAGACTTCTCTTCCCACTCATCAAGCATTCTCACACATTCGTCCAACTCTTTCTTAGAGGTCAACGGAAAGTATTCCCAATCAGGATTGTCTGCTTTAAAGCGGTTGATATGATTCCGTTTGCTTTGCAGTTTTTTACCAGACAATTTTATCAACTTCTCTGACAGGTAGATATATTCATCGTTGTTCCTGTCGGGAAGGTAACGGAACTTATCCGGCATCTCCTTCTGTATATTTTCCCACATCCGGAGTGTGATACCTTTCATCTGGAAGGGGATTCTGTTGTCCTCCGCATCTTTCATTATTAATTCAAAAGCGTCTTTCAGAGGCATTTTGCCTATCGGCATCATATAATAGAGTTGCCCGTCGGAGTCCTGAAAACGAAGAAATATCGTACGGTGCTCCACAGCATACATCGTCTTAAACTTGGCATTCCATGCAAACAGGTTAGCAAAGCAAAAATCACAGGCACGATAAATATTTCCGGAAAAACAGGCATCTATTTCTTTTTTATCAGATAGTGTAATTTGTTTAAAGTTGATCATAAATAACGAGTTACAAGTTTTAGATACAAGCAGATGAGTAAACAGGTAAACGAGTTCTTGTCCCTCAATCCAAGAATTGGCATATTAGTACATTATCCCATTTGTTCCTCTTCCACTTGTACTTCATTCGCTAAACAAAACTAATACAAATATTGTTTTCAAACACACAGATAAAGATATTATCTTTTATTGACATTCTTTATGTTCAATAACATTTGTTAATAACATAATTTATAGCGTAATTTGCACTTTATAAAGAATGATTCTATATAAGAAACAGTCATAAAAGATGTCGAATACAAAGAAAGTATTAGCAGTAGCCGAAACATCATATATTATACGGAAAGGATTGGTCTATGTCCTCTCCCAGTTATCCAGTGTGGGGAAGGTAGTGGAACTAAAAGAAATGGAGGATATCAATTATCAGCTCGATATACTTCGCCCCGATGCAGTACTCATCAACCCGATGCTTCTGGGACATACCTCGAAGCAGGATATACGCCAGCAACTCAACTTAAATAAAAATATTGCAATCATAGCACTGGTATATAATATCATTGATGAGCAGTTTTACAAATCGTATGATGCAGTTATCAAAATAAACGATTCGGAGTCAAGAATTGAAGAAACATTACTGAATTGCCTGAATAAAGAACAAGCCGGGCAAAGTGACCAGGAAGAACTCAGCGACAGGGAAAAAGAGATCCTTATCAGCGTAGTAAAAGGGATGAGCAATAAAGAGATTGCCGAACATCACAATATATCCATACACACGGCTATAACACATCGCCGGAACATTACCCGTAAACTTAAAGTACACAGCATCTCGGGACTGACCATATATGCAATAATAAACAAACTTGTAGATATATCCGAAATAAAGTATCAGGACGAATAAAACTTCAATATCATGCAAAATATCACTATCATATTTAAAAAGTCAATGAAGATGTCGGAACTGATAGATGCCGACTACCGGCTTCTTCTGTTACTCAACCGCCTGAATATATCTTTGGGATTTGGCGAGAAGAGTGTAGATGCTGTTTGTAAAGAAAACGGATTCGATACCGACTGCTTCCTGTTCCTTGCCGGCTATCAATCCAATAAATCCATCATCAATATAGAAGAAGCTTTCAGAGCCCTTCCACTGGAACCGTTTCTCCGCTATCTGAAAAGCTCCCATAGCTATTTTCTGGAAAAAAGGCTACCCAATATCCGCCGTAAACTGGAGCTTGTTTTCGATACGTCCGAAAAAAGATTGAAAGATGTTGTGCTCAATTTCTTCGACAATTATACGAAGGAAGTAGAGGAACATATGCTATATGAAGATGAGGTTGTTTTCCCTTATGTATACTCCCTTATTACCGAATCGGGGGAAAAAAAATATTCCATAAACATATTCGAGCAAAGGCACAATGACATAGAGGGTAAGATGAACGATCTGAAACAGATACTGATGAAATATCTGCCCGGCACTATAGACCAGATGCTTATGGTAAATATTCTTACCGAACTGTATATGTCGGAGGAAGAACTTGAAGCCCATACTTTCATCGAGGACAGTCTGGTAATACCAAGGGTAAAAGAAATAGAAAAGGGTAAAATCTGATCCTGTTATTTTTTTCTGAACCAGTCCTGTAATTCACTTATACTGAATACTTTTTTCAGTTTAATATACGCATATATAAGCGATATGACTAAGATTCCTGCGCCCAAAAGCAAGCTATATCCCCCCGCATAATATTGCGCTATATAGAAAGCGATTCCGATAAACAGCATGTTTATAGCTGTCATCTTTAGAATATTGCTGTTCCAGACAAAGCCCGAAATAGCTTTACCCACTAGGAAAACCACAGGCAGATAAACGACATAGGCTATCAGATACCCCATGCCCGTAGCTTCAAGCCCGTATTTAGGGAATAGTAAATAACCGGACAGCAGGTAAACCAGATAAAATGTGATTTCTGTGACCAGAAAAGTAACCCCTTTGTTCTTTGCCAACATAATAAAGGCTACAGGCCAGCAGAGCACCTTGAAAAAAGTTCCCAGCACCTGCCATCTCAACACGGCATCAGCATACCCGAATTCGGAGCTGTAAAGAACTGACAGAGCAAAGTCGGCAAACAACAGCATCCCGACAATGATAGGAGAAGCTACTATCAAAATAATATAACTTTGCTCATTTACCAGTTTCTTCACTTTCTCTCCTTCATTTGCAATAGCTGACAGGCGGGGGAAAAAATCCGACCCCATAGAACGGAGGATAAGGCTCAGGTATATATTTGTAATCACCCATGCCGA
The DNA here is from genome assembly GCF_002482385.1 of Dysgonomonas sp. UBA7710. Lineage (GTDB taxonomy): Bacteria > Bacteroidota > Bacteroidia > Bacteroidales > Dysgonomonadaceae > Dysgonomonas. The sequence continues at coordinate 16,537 of NZ_DLFW01000022.1, forward strand.
CTGAAACAAGCCTGCGGCATCCATATCTATACTCCGCGCGACAAAGGTCTTAATGAAAAACATACTTACTGTACCTATAAATCCGGCTACAACAATGAAAAGTCCTAATTTCAGGGTTTTCAATCCCGATTCGAAAGCCTCTTTATTTGATATATCACTTTTTCTAAGATGTAGTTTCCGGTAATAGAATTCTACACACAGAAATGAAAGCAGTGATGAAAATACAAAAGCAGGAAGAATCCCATCCAGACCGAAAAGTAAATAAGCAGGTATAGATATAAGCAATCCGAAAAAGCTTCCCAGAAAAGCGGATTTTGCCATTTCGGGAATCCTGCGCATCCCCTGTAATACGGAAGATCTGCCCATAGTCAGTATCGCAAGGAACACACAGACTGATAAACATGCGATATAAAGGGTAAAACTACTGTCTTCAAAGGCCCAGATACTAATCGGATAAGAGAAAATGAGACAGGCCAGTGCTCCGCACAAAGCCATCGCCCCAAACCATTTATTGAACCGGGTAACAGTTTTATAAAGTATTTCCTTGTCTCCGGAACTTTCCGCCTCTGCAATCTCCTTCACACCTGTGGTATCCATTCCCAATCCTCCGGCCGAGCGTATCATCTCTATAACCGAGTTATATATGCCGATAATACCCACACCGACCGGTCCTAGCAGAACAGCTATCATCTTATTGCGGACAACCCCGGTCAGGATAATAAGTATCTGCGACCCTCCAAAAATAGATGTAGACTTTAGAATCTGATTATATGACGAGTTTTTCTTTTCCAATGCAAAGGCTTATACTGTTGTTATACATGCAAATGTAGTAAATAATGTGAATCAGCCAACTTGTAACTGCCCACAGGGCGTAGTAACTTGTAACTAAAAATTCAACAATTTCATACTACAATAATCACTTCAACTACTGATTCGCATTAATCATAAACAATTATTGTTGCAGATATAAAAGGTAATTAACAGGTCTGCGACCAGATTATTACCTTATCATAAATCCGTCACTTCTGTAGCCTTTACAGTATCAATAAAGACCTGCCACTTTTCAATTTTTTCGGCAAGCGTCATCCGTGCATTAGCCGGACTGGGAGAAGGCAGGGTAATAAATATCCTGTTTTCATCGAAACCTACATATTTTCTATAAAATTCTTCAGCCTTCTTGCTTGTAAAAAAGACATGTTTGATCTGAGGATATTTCCTGAAAAACTTTTTGAAATCGTTCGGCTTTTCATTCTTAATACTGCTATCGAGGCTTCCTGTCCCTTCGCATGACTCAAGAACATCCCAGATAGCGATATTATTCTCTTCAAGTAAAGCATTTTTCCCGGCATAACTGTCCGGTAGCGGCTTGTCAAATAAAGCAAAAATGATCTTCCAGAATTGGTTGCTTTTATGCCCGTAACGTTCCTGTTTACGCAAAGACTCTTCGCTGGGCATTGTTCCCAGAATCAATATTCGCGATTTTTCGTTGGCTATTGGTTCAAAAGCTATTTTTCTCATCTTTTTAGTTGCAAGTTACTAGACCCAATTCACAATTACGAGTTACAAGTTGTTTAATATTTCGATCCCTTGTTAACGGCTGACTGATAACTGTTAACTGAAACCCGTCATTTTATCCCATGCATCATTTTCATTAAACGCCTCGACAGAAAGAACAAGATGACTGATGCCGCCCCGGCCATAAATACAAAGAGCATAAAGAAATCATAAAGGTTAGAGATTCTGTATCCCATAAATACTTTCGGATTCTCCAGCTGTTGTTTTTCCAATGAATTTTGTATCTCAGCCTTCAAGGTTTTGTCCTCTACTTTATAAAACATTATCCGGTCGAAAGGAATGACTTTTGTTCCGTCTCTTTCGGTCATATCCTTTTCAAATTCTTCAGGTAATAAAGTTAAGGTATTTTCTTTTTCCACCAATTGTACTGCTGCCAGTTCGATAAGCGGCTCGGGATAATAACTGCTCAAGGTTCCCGAAAATTTATTGGCAGCCGATGTGCTCATATACCAGATAGCCATCAGCAGAGAGGCAAACCGTATTGGAGCAAGCTTATTCACCATCGACAATCCTATCGGGGATAAGCAGAGTTCACCGAATGTATGTATGGTGTAAAGGCTTATCAACCAGAGCATGCTTACTTTTATACCCGGCGCAAGACCTTTCACGCCAAAGGCTATAATCAGGTAACCGATTGCCAGCAGAAACAAACCGATTGATTGTTTATAAGGGGAAGCAGGTTCTTTCCCTCTCTTGCTCAGCTTTGTCCAGATAGCGACAAAGACAGGTGCGAAGATGATAATGGCGACAGCATTTACCGACTGGAAATAAGATGTCGGTATAGTCCAGTCAAACAACCCCACATGCCTGTCGGTTTGTTCTTCCGCAAAATAGGTTAATGATGCCCCGGCCTGCTCGAATGCCGACCAGAAGAATATCACGAAAAAGGCGATAATATAAATTACCCAGATACGCGACCGCTCTATTTTGGTCAGTGACGGGTCCGATATTACATATCCGGGTGCCGCAATAGCGAGAGAGAATATAATAGATCCGATGATATCGGTCTTCAGCACCGTATACAGCAAAATGAATAAACCAATCCAGACAGCACCCCATATAATGGCCAGTTTGATCGTTGACTTACCCTTTGCGGCAGATAAGGTATCCCCTGCGGGTTTCTTCTCTGCTTCCATCCGCCGCGTGTCACGGCTATTGGGAATAACACCTATCGCGTCTCCCGCAGGAGTTCGCAGGTATTTATCTTTCAAGAGGATAAAAACAATAACCCCGAGTAACATACCGATACAGGCAGCAAGAAATCCCCACTTAAAGTCGGCGGGATGTCCTGTATCTCCCAAGACACCACAAACAATGGGGGCAAAGAACGATCCGGTATTCACACCCATATAGAAGATCGTATAGGCCGAGTCTTTCCGTTTATCATCCGGCTTGTACAATTGTCCCACCATGGTAGAAATATTAGGCTTGAAAAAACCATTGCCGAATATAAGGAATCCCAGTCCGGAAAACATCAGTGTGGTAGCCAATTCCACATTCTCGAAATAACAGCCGGAAAGAAACATAAGGAATTGTCCCATTGCCATGAGCAACGCACCCGCGATGATGGAGCGGCGGTTTCCCCAATAGCGATCGGCGATATATCCGCCAATCAGCGGAGTGAGATATACAAGGCCTGTATAGCTGCCGTAGACCTGCGCGCCATACGCTTTATCGAAAAGCAGCGCCTTTGTCATATACAGTACAAAGAGAGCCCTCATTCCATAATAGCTGAACCGTTCCCACATCTCGGTGGCGAAGATCAGGTATAGTCCTTTGGGATGTCCTTTTGGAGTTGTTTCTATTTCGGGAGTCATTTATATAAAGTTATTCTATTCAAAATCGGTAAAATAAAAAATCCGGTTGTTTTGAGGAACCGGACTTTTTGTTTTATTTCTTTATGTTTGGTAATTCCAGCCCGTAGCCTTTTTTCTTGTCCTCGCGTTTCAGCAGGAAAGCGACTATGAGGGCGAGTATTCCGAAGCAGGTGAAGATAATCATGGGAAGAGTGTAGTCATAGATAGGGCTGCCATCGGGATTCATCCCTAAAGTACAATATTTATTCAGGACCGTACCAATAAGCAACGGAACCATACTTAATCCGATATTCTGTACCCAGAAAATAAGGGCATACGCAGATCCCAGTTTATTTTCAGGGATAATTTTCGGCACAGACGGCCACATAGCCGAAGGTACAAGCGAAAATGCTATTCCCAGAAGTACCATCAAAATTGTAGCAAACCACCAAACATTCAACAACGGTAATGAGAACAGGAAGTGGATGCCTATCAGCATGGCAGCTCCTATTACCATAATTGTTGCTCCCTTTCCTTTTTTATCATAGACTCCGCCAAAGAACGGAGTTAAAAGAATAGTTCCAAATGGAAGTATTGCCGGGATATTCCCGGCCAGTTCAGGATCTAATCCATACTTATTTATCATCAGGGAGGTTGCATATTTAAGGAACGGAAATACGGCTGAGTAGAAAAGAACGCATAAAAGAGCTATTAACCAGAATCCTTTATTTGATATGATTGAGCCTATGTCTTTGATACGGAAAGGCTCTTCCGCTTCTTTATCCATATCTGCAACAGATGCATCCAGACGCCTGTCCATAACACAAAAAACAAGATAAGCAATAAGTCCGATACAAAGAAGCACTACACCAAATAGTACAGGAGCTGATATATGATGAAAATATTTTGCTAATGGAATTGCAGCAGATAGTGCCAGTGCTGTGCCTATACGGGCCACCGCGACCTGAAGACCCATTGCCAACGCTATTTCATGTCCTTTAAACCAACGCACAATCACTTTTGTAACTGTTATTCCGGCTGTCTCCACACCTACTCCGAAAATGGCAAATCCGATAGCGGCGACCATCACCTGAGATTTGAATCCGAACATTGTTCCTTCAAAAGAACCCAGTCCGGATACAGCATAATATTTAAGGCCACATCCTATAATCATCAAAATACATGCACCCAATCCGGTAAACCGCACGCCCATTTTATCAAGGATAATGCCACTGATAATAAGCATAAACAGAAATACATTGAACCATCCGTATGCACTGGTAAAGAAGCCATAGTCGCCGGCATCCCACCCTAATTCCTTTGCTAACATATCTTGCAACGGAGCCATTACATCAGTAATAAAATATCCGCAGAACATGGTAAATGCAACAACGCACAGCACAGTCCATCGGGCTGCTTTCGAGTCGCTTAGTTTTTGTCTTAGTATTTCGGTCATTTTTTGCTTGATTAAGTGATTGTTTTAAATTTTTGCTAGGCAAAAGTATGTAAAAGAATTAGAAAAGTATCGTTTGAAACCCTAAAACATAGATATTTGATACGTTAAATAGGTGAAAATAATATTTAATGGCACATTATTTAACCGTAACCGTGTATTGTTATTACAGATACTAAAGAGAAAGATCGGTCTGCGACCTTAAGATTTAAATAAATTTTATATCCATTTGAATACTCATATTTCTATTAACCGTATCTTTGCTCTTAAAATGTATCGGAAATATGACATTGAAAGATAAACATATCGTATTAGGTATTACAGGCAGTATTGCGGCATACAAAGCAGCATCGCTGGCCCGCCTTTTGATTAAGGCCGGCGCGGAAGTGCAGATCGTAATTACCCCGTCCGGGAAAGAGTTTATTACTCCCGTCACACTGTCGGCACTTACAGGGAAACCTGTTGTCAGTGAATTTTTTACCGCTAACGACGGCACATGGCACAGCCATGTCGATCTTGGCCAATGGGCAGACCTCATGCTTATTGCCCCTGCAACAGCCTCCACCCTGGGTAAAATGGCGAATGGAGTAGCAGACAATATGTTGATTACCACATATATGTCGATGAAAGCGCCTGTGGTGATCGCGCCCGCCATGGATTTGGATATGTTTGCCCATCCCGCAACAACCCGGAACCTCGAAATACTACGCTCGTATGGAAATATCATTATCGAACCTGCTTCCGGGGAACTCGCGAGCCATCTGACAGGTAAGGGAAGGATGGAAGAACCTGAAAAAATTCTGGCTACTGTTGAGGATTTCTTCACGAAGCAGGAAACCCTTTCAAAAAAAAAAGTACTGATAACAGCCGGACCGACTTATGAACGGATAGACCCGGTTCGCTTTATCGGCAACTACTCATCGGGGAAGATGGGTTTTGCCCTTGCCGAAGAATGCGCCGGCCGGGGAGCTGAGGTTACCTTAATTGCAGGTCCTGTATCGTTGACGATAAATCACCCTAACATTACACGTATAGATGTAGAATCTGCGGAAGAAATGTATAATGCTTCCGTAAAGGCTTTTCCCGCAATGGACGCGGCTATATTATGCGCGGCGGTTGCTGATTTCCGCCCGGAAGAGCAGTATGCGGAAAAAGTAAAGAGGAGCGGTGATATACTTAATATATCACTTGTACCTAACAAAGATATCGCAGCATCACTGGGTAAAATGAAAAAGGCAAACCAGCTTCTTGTCGGATTTGCTTTGGAGACGAATGACGAGGAGAACAATGCCCTGAAAAAGATTGTGAAGAAAAACCTCGATTTCATCGTACTTAACTCTTTAAATGACGCAGGAGCAGGATTCAAATACAATACAAACAAAATAGCAATACTCACCCGCAATGGCGAACGCAAAGACTTTGGCCTGAAATCGAAGAAAGACGTCGCTTCCGATATTATAGACGAAACCTTCCTCTAAACTCTTTTATCCGACTGATAATCGGAAAACAAATCCTCCCTGTATTTGTTGATAATAAGATAACTAAACAAAACGGCATTGTTTAATGGCTAAAAAAGGGAAGAAGAGACTAAAGATCATACTTATCACACTTGCATTGCTCATAGCAGGGGGATTTGGTCTTAACTGGTATCTGACCTATCAGTTGGAAGACAGCCTGAGGCAAAAATTCAGGGAAGAAGTTTCGAAAGCGACAAATGGCTTCTACAGCTTTTCATACGATCACCTTTCTGTCGGATTCTTTAGCGGGGAACTTATAATTAACGGAGTTGAACTCATTCCCGACTCAGCGGTTTTCGAAAAATGGAAAAACGGAGACAGCCTCCCCGACCTCTATTACAAAGTAAAAATAGATAAGATTCACTTCAAAGGCATAAATCTTACATGGCGCAGGAATTACAAGAATCTGGATTTTAGCCTGTTCGAACTTAAATCTCCTGATATAAAAGTCTTTCAGCCTCAATTACATTCTTCTCTGAAATCATCGTTGGATGGGCAGCAAAATAAAGAACGGGAAACATTATACCAGATGATTTCGACATATATAGATGTTCTCACCGTGAAACAAATAAATCTGGGGAACGCCAATATCTATTATATCGTTGAAGACTCCATTTCCCCGGTTCAATACGCACTTAGCGATGCAAACTTCAACGCCTACGGATTCAGACTGGATAAGGATTCGTATTCATCGGGAAAATTACTCTATTGTGATAACTTTGAATTTACGGCAGACAAACCTCAGCAATTATTATACAGCAACCAGCTTATATTGAATACAAGGAACATTAAACTGAGTACAATCGACGAACTGGTACAGATAGAAGGCGTCCATCTGCATCCGACTGATGACTTTTGGGCATGCAGGATGGAGAAGGCGGGCGACTATCTGGATGCGACTATTAAATCGGTATTTATTAAAGGAGTCAAATTCAAGAGAGAAAACGCTTTGAATTATCTGAATGCCGATTCTTTCGATATTTCTTCCACCGATATTCAATATTATAGTGTGAAAGAAAAATCTGCTGCTCAGGACGGTGATTCTTTAAAGCAAAATAACGCGGACAATGACCAGGCATGGTCCCTGTACAGCATTACATCACCTATTCTTCAAAGCATATCCATTGAGAAAATAGGAATTGAAAAGACCAGATTCCATTATACTTTTACTCAAGATGGCAAGTCCGATACATATTCATTGGAGCAATTTGATTTCCACGCAAAGAATTTTGTTATCGACTCATTGTCTGAGAAGCAAAAAAAGTTTTGGTATGTAGACAACTTTGCCATGTCGGCAACCGACATAAAGGGGTTGATCGCAAGTAACAATTCGGAAGTAAGCATCGCAGCTTTAACCCTTAATACAGAAAGTAAATATTTCAATATTTCCGATATAAAGGTCAATCCCACATCAATCGTAAATGTGCGAAAAGATTATTTTTCGGGTACTATAAAATCAATCCGAATCGACGGGCTGAATTACGACACAGGCGTTTCGGCAGAGGAGCTCAAAATAGAGTCGCCCGATATCAGGTATTTCAAAGTAAAAAAGCAAAATAAACAGGATTCATCGAAGAAAGACGAAATAGAAATATCCGATGATGCTCTGAATATATTCAACCCCTATGCAGACTATTTATCTGTAAGAAACATAAATCTGGCTAATGCGAATATTATTATACATGATTTAGGTACTAAGGACGATTTCCGTTTGCAGAAACTGAATTTCTATGCGGTAAAATTCCTGATCGATGAAGAAACCCGAAAGACAGAAAAATACTTATTTACCTGCGACGATATCGGGCTTTCATTTAAAGATTTCGACAACCTTCTGCCGGGAAAGAATTACAGATTACAGATAAAGGATGCAAATATTTCGACGCTCACAGGACTATTGCTCTTGCGTGATGTAAAACTGATCCCGCAGGAAAATATATGGGATAAAGCTCCGGCTACCTATTACGATATCGATATCCCGCTGATAAGAGTGAAAGGGTTTGACAACGACAGCTATCTGAATAAAGAAAAAGCAAAGATAAAATCCCTTGAAGTTAATTCACCACGGATACAAATTATTAAAACCGCCAATTCACCGGTAAATAAGGATGATAAAACTTCTTCCGGCAATGCGATCTCTGTTATCAAAAGCCTTGAAGCAAATAATATAGATATAAAGAACGTGCAGGTATCCTATATTGACCGGGTATCCCGCGATAGCCTGCATACAGCATTACAGGCTTTACAGCTGCATTCGTTACAATGGGATTTAAACAGGAATTTCAGAATAGATAAGTTTGTTTTGGAATCTCCCAAAGTAGACTATATTGCGAAACAGATAAGTAGTCCCTCAGAAAACAATCTGCAAACGAAAGGTAATCCCGGGGATATAGACGAATTACTAAAAATCTTTGGGAAAAAAATAACTATCGGAACGTTCACCCTATCCAATGGTATATTTAATATTCAGAAACCGGATATAAGCTTCGGTGCTGAATTGGAGAATTTTGATTTATCCGCTATTGATTGGAACCACCTGACAGGAAAATCCTTTTTGGATATGGCCTCTGTCAATATAACAAAACCGACTCTGGATATAAGAAAGAGAAATCTTGGTGATACTATTCCGATGCAGAAGAAAGATTCTTCGGGTACCGACCTGTATTCTTCATTGCATCCGTATATAAACAAACTATCAATTAAGAAATTCAATCTGGCCGACGCACATATAAACTATGAGCATTCCCTTGATGAAAAACAACAAGACCGTCAAACAGTAAATACGACGAATCTTGGCATGACCGGATTTTTCATTGATACCGATGCCCGGAAGGTAGATATGGAAGATATCCGCTTTAATACTAAAGACCTCCATTTCCCGATTATGAATGGCTTTTATACAATTGATATAGGAGAGATAGATGTAAACAAGAAAAATGCAAGTCTGGCTCTTTCGGGTATAAAAATGACATCTGTTTATCCCAAAATGGATTTTGCTTATAAGCATCCGACACACATGGATTGGTTCGATGTCACCACAGGAAATATCAGCCTTTCGGGTGTCGATTACCGAACCTATTTCTCGGACAATATATTGAATGCCAAACGACTTGTGGTAAAAGATGTTATGCTTCAAAACCTGAAAAATAAAAAGATATATACACCGCCTAAGCTTCAACCCCTTATCTATACTAAATTGTATGATCTTCCGTTCCGGATAGCTATAGATACGACCGATGTTTCTAATTTCTCTGTTATATATGAAGAATTACCTAAGAATGGAACAGTACCGGGACAAATTTCATTCATGGGTATGAACGCCCGTATAGACGGACTTACCAACATAGCCTCACATCCTCAGCAATACATGCATCTCAATGCAAACGGCAATCTTATGGGAACAGGTTATTTTACTGCAAAATGGGATATGTCTGTCAGCTCCGATTATGATTGTTTTGTTTTGGATGCACATTTGCATCGTTTCGATTTACGCGACCTGAACCAGATTATAACCCCATTGGCTAAAGCGGAAATAAAGAGTGGCACACTCAAAGACCTGACTTTTAGGACAGAAGCCTCAAGCATGAATGCATCTGTAGGGATGAAATTCCTCTACAATGATTTGAGTATAAATATACTGAAAGGCGATGATCCGGAGTCTTCAAATAAATTTGTCACTAACGTTGCAAATGCATTCCTGCGGTCAAACAATCCGAACAAAGAGAATTCAAAACCCCGTGAACCCTACCTCTATATAGAAAGGGACCCTTATCATTCGACATTCAATTATTTTTGGCAAATACTACAGCCTGCCGTTGTGGAATCTGTCGGAGTATCACAGAAAAAGCAGAATTTTGCGAAGAAAGTTACCGGTTTCTTCTCTAAAGTAAAAAACTTCTTCACAGGTAAAAAAGACAATAAGCCTTCTACATCGCAGGAAGATATAAGACCGAAAGTGCTTAAGTAAGATTTATACGAATCATTTGTTTAGTTTTAACGTTCTATTTTTAGTTACAAGTTACTACGCCCCGTGGGCAGTTACGAGTTACGAGTCGGCTGATGCACGTATGGCTAAAGCCTGAAGAGCCTTTGTCTTGTCGTCGCGTCGCGATTCCGGCCTCATCCCGCAGGCGGGGCACCCCGCTCGCGCAGACGTCCCGTCTGTGTGTTGCGTAGCAAACATTTTGCCCTGTCAACAAGACACGGACTGGAAGTCCGCGCCAGCGGGCGAGCTTATCTAAGTATTCGGATATCACAAGTCTTCCTGCGAGTTTTTTCGTTTTGCCGTCTCTTCTGTTAACGGGTCGGCCTTTGAAGCGGGGCGCTAAAGCGTTTTTGGTTCCTTTTGCGGCTTTGGGCAAAAGGAACACAAGCAATCTGTGATTGCGCGTAGCAGAAAATAATAGAACGTTAAAATTACAGACATCTCGTTTCTGTAATTTTATTTATAGAAAAGCCGTCCCTGCCATGTCTCCCTTTCTGCAAACCTCTTTAATACTTTAGCGGTGAATTCGAAATTTTTCAAGCCCCAATCGGGAGCGATAAGTAGTTGTTTCGGTGACTGTGAAATAAAACGCTCGATAATAAAAGCAGGATTTAGCCTTTCCGAGAAATCAATGATTAAGTCGATATAATCATCTACATCGAACAGGTTGAACCATTCGGGATGCTCACGATATTGCTTTGCCATAACCGTACCTTTTATCAATTGTAACTGATGCAACTTTAAGGTTGTCAGAGGTAACTTCGATACCTCGCCGGCATGTGCCAATACCTGCTCTCTGCTTTCATTGGGCAATCCCAGAATCAGATGAGCACCCGTATAAATACCTTTCGCGGCTGTTTTATGAATAGCGTCCACACTTTCGGCATGCGTATGCCCGCGGTTGATAAATTCGAGAGTAGAATCGAGTGTCGATTCCAATCCATATTCTATTATAAGGAATGTTCGCTTATTCAGCTCGGCGAAATAATCGAGTAATTCGTCAGGCATACAATCGGGGCGGGTACCTATTATCAGCCCCACAACGCCGGGATATGAAAGCGCTTCCTCATATAACGAAATGAGCTTATCAATACTGTCATATGTATTTGTGTACGACTGAAAATAAGCGAGGTATTTCATTTCAGGATACTTGTAGGAGAAGAAAGCAATGCCATCCCTCAACTGGTCGCTTACGCTACGCTGTTTTCCTCCATATCCGGGACTAAAACTCTGGTTGTTGCAATACGTGCATCCCCCCACTGCTTTCGACCCATCACGATTTGGGCATGTAAACCCTGCATTAATCGAGATTTTTTGAACTTTATAGGGGAAATATTTGGACAGAAGGGTTCCAAATTCTTTATAATATCTGTTATCCATTAGTTGTATTCGAATCTGTGTGCAAAGGTAATACTTTTTCAGTAAACGGTTAGCAGTCAACAATTCGTATCTCGTATAATTTTTCACTTTTCATTTTTCACTATCTTGTAACTTAAAAAAGACCTTTTGTAATTCGCTCCTTTTTCCGTAACTTGTCACCAATTTTTAATTTATCCCGATGAAATTATTTCTATTAGACGCCTACGCATTAATATACCGTTCATATTATGCTTTTATCAAAAGTCCCAGAGTAAACTCGAAAGGGCAGAATACATCCGCGGTATTCGGATTTGTGAATACACTGGAAGAATTGCTTCGTAAGGAAAACCCGACGCATATAGCCGTTGCATTCGACCCGCCCGGCGGTACCTTCCGGCACGATGCCTACGAACATTACAAAGCTCAACGACTGGAAACGCCCGAAGACATAAAAGCGGCAGTGCCTGTTATTAAAGAAATTATAGCCGCTTATAATATTAAGGAACTGGAAGTCGCCCGCTATGAGGCGGATGATGTAATCGGTACAATTGCAAAGAAAGCCGAGAAAGAAAATTTCGATGTGTATATGATGACCCCCGACAAAGATTACGGGCAGCTAACCAGCGACCATATATTCATGTACAAGCCGAAGTTTGCAGGAACAGGATTTGACACGCTCGATGCTAAGGCAATCATGGAAAAGTATGAATTATCATCTCCCGGACAGATGATAGATTTACTCGGGCTAATGGGCGATGCCTCCGATAATATACCCGGATGTCCGGGTGTGGGGCCAAAAACCGCGCAGAAATTACTGGAGGAATATGGTACTATCGAAAACCTGCTTGAACATACTGCCGATCTGAAAGGCACATTGAAGTTAAGGTTGGAAGAAAACAAAGAGCAAATTATTTTCTCTAAATTCCTTGCAACCATCAAAACGGATGTTCCTATTGAATTTAATAAGAATGAATTTAAACGTCAGGAAATCAATGCCGAGAAACTCTCGGCTTTATTCGAAGAACTGGAATTCAGAACACTGATAAACCGTGTACTGAAAAAAGACGGAACCCCTGTAAATCCTGTTCGGATAACAACCACGCACGAAGCCATACAAGGCGATTTATTCGCGGAATTACTACCTGCAAAGGCTGAATCTTCCGATACTAATAATTATTCTGGTTTACAGGAATTAAAAGACATCCCACATACCTATCATTTAATAGAAAAAGATGATGAAATCGCCAATTTAGCAAAAACAATAGCCTCGCAACAATCTTGTTGCTTCGATACGGAAACTACAGGACTAGACCCGAATGTGAGCGAACTGGTGGGTATGTCGTTCGCCTTCAAAGAAGGAGAAGCCTACTATGTGCCTGTACCCGCGGACTTTGAAAAAGCAAAAGCCATTGTAGAGCAATTCAGGCCGTTTTTCGAAAATGGGAAAACAGAGAAAATCGGACAGAATATAAAATACGACATCATCGTATTGAAGAAGTATGGCATCCATGTGCGGGGCAAGCTCTTCGATACCATGATTGCCCATTACCTCATCAATCCGGAGTTGCGTCATAATATGGATTATATGGCAGAGACTTATCTGAAATATAAAACCATCCATATCGATGAACTTATAGGATCGAGGGGCAAAAACCAACTCAATATGCGCAGCCTGCGTCCCGACCAGATAAAAGACTATGCATGTGAGGATGCCGATGTTACACTGAAATTGAAAGCAATACTGGAAAAAGCCATAGAAAAACAGGATTTAGGTAAATTACTATACGATATAGAATTACCATTGATCTATGTACTTGCCGATATGGAATATACAGGTGTACGCCTCGATAAAACGGCGTTAGCCGAATATTCGAAAACGCTGACACTGGAATTGCAACGGATAGAATCGGAAATATATAAAGCTGCCGAACAGGAATTCAATATCAATTCGGCGAAGCAGGTAGGCGAAGTCCTTTTCGATAAGCTCAAGATTGTAGAAAAACCGAAAAAAACCAAAACAGGCCAGTATGTAACCAGTGAAGAAACGCTGGAAAGCATGAAGGATGCTCATCCTATTGTTGGTAAAATTCTCGAATACCGTGGTCTGAAAAAGCTGTTGAGCACGTATATCGATGCTTTACCTCTGCTTGTAAGTCCACTCGACGATAAGTTGCATACTTCTTATAATCAGACGGTAACGGCAACAGGGCGGTTAAGTTCGAGCAACCCGAATCTGCAAAATATACCTATCCGCGACGCGCAGGGGAAAGAAATACGCAAGGCATTCATTGCAGATGAGGCGTGTATCTTCTTCTCGGCCGACTATTCACAGATCGAGCTTCGCATAATGGCACACCTGAGCCAGGACCCGACAATGATCGATGCGTTCAACAGCGGGGAGGATATCCACGCTGCTACTGCGGCCAAGATATATAAGATCCCGATCAGTGAAGTAACAGGCGATATGCGCCGTAAGGCCAAGACTGCAAACTTCGGTATCATATATGGCATATCGGTTTTCGGATTAGCGGAACGCTTATCTATCCCTCGCGGAGAGGCCAAAGAATTGATAGACGGCTATTTTGCTACCTACCCGAAAGTAAAGGAATATATGGATAAGAGTATATCCGTAGCCCGTACCAATAATTATGTGGAAACTGTTTTCGGCCGTAAACGCTATCTGCCGGATATCAATTCACGGAATACAACTGTACGCGGATATGCCGAGCGAAACGCAATAAACGCGCCCATACAAGGAAGTGCCGCCGATATTATCAAAGTGGCGATGAATCGCATATTTGACCGTTTCGAACGGGAAAATATCAAGTCGAAAATGATTCTGCAAGTACATGACGAGTTGAACTTCAATGTGGAAAGCAATGAATTGGATAAAGTGCAGAAGGTCGTGATAGAGGAAATGGAAAATGCCTATAAACTGGTCGTTCCATTGAAAGCTGATTGTGGAAAAGGGAAAAACTGGCTGGAGGCGCATTAATTACAAATAGTGTCTGATGCATGAGTACCGATAACATATTGAGGGAAATACAATCGAATAAGAAAAGCCAATACTGCATATTCTTTGTGGTATTGGTTTTTCTCACCTTGTTTATGATGTTTTGTTTCGGTTCGTCATCTTCCTGTTCCGGTTTCGATTTCAGCTTTCATTACAGGCGGCTGTACACATTAATTGACGCATTGCAACATGGCGTTTATCCTTCGTTTTATGTCGATTTCAGCAATGTGGACGGATATGGCTATTTTACCAAAGGATTCTATTCCGATATCATCATGATTCCCTTTGCCTTTGTCGGCACCTTCACAAGCGTATATTTTGCTTATGACCTGATGGTATTTACCATGACGATATTGTGCGGCATATTTATGTATCACATAGTCAGTGTTGTTTACAAAAGTTCATATACCGCATCCATAGCAGCTATACTCTATACCTTTGCCGTTTACCGCCTGTACGATTTCTATCAGCGGGGGGCACTCGCCGAGGCCCTGTCTTTTACATTCCTGCCTATTGTCTTTCTCGGAATTTACTATATCGTAAAAGGTGATTACAGGAGGAAATGGTATGTGCTTGCCGCCGGATACAGCCTGCTTATATATACGCATACTATTGCATCGGTACTGATGTTTGTAACACTGCTTATCTTATTGATAATCTATTCCAAATCATTGATAAAAGAACCGGAACGCCTGATATATCTCCTATTAGCCGGTATAGTCACAATTTTTGTCACATCTTACTATACCTTCCCTATGCTGGAACAATTGTCATCCAACTCCTTTTACCTCGATTCGCGTAGTCCGGGAGGAGGGGCCGGATACGGCAAAGTAGGTTTTGATTATATCTTATGGGGATTTATAAGCGGAATAGCCTATCCGGACAGGGAATTATGGACGGGGATAGGTATCCTGCTCACACTGCTCCTGTTCTTTCGCTTTTTCATTAAAAGAAAAAAGGATGACAGGTTAAGAAGTGCGGATATAGGTGTAATAATCGGAATATGCTTTATCATAGCCATTTCCCGGATTTTCCCGTGGGGACGGTTTCCATTCAGCCTGCTCTCTTTTATACAATATCCGTGGCGGTTATATGAATTTGTATCTTATTTCTTCGCCATAGCGGGAGCATACTATCTGTCTTCGGTAATTATTAAGGACAGACAGCGATTAGTAGTTTCGGTTGTTATTGTTCTTGCAGTAATGGCAACCACATATATGCAGAGTGAGAACTATAAATCTATCGATTCATCGAAAGACCTACCCGCGGATGTAAGAGCGTTAGCTTTAGAGCCGACCTATGAAAACGGATATAACCTCATCGGGCGCGAATATCTGCCGTCTGCATTGGAAGATATCTATTATGTCCATAGCAGAGGTGAGAAAGTGGAAGGGATGAGCGACAGTACCCAAATAAGTAATTTGAGAAGAGAATATAACACGGTTGTATTTAATGTTTCGTTAAATAAACCCGACACCCTGACCCTCCCGTTACTCTATTACCTTGGATATACAGCTACCCTCGACGGGGAAAAGTTGCACGTAATGCAAGGCGACATGGCCTTTGTAAATATACCGGTAACCCAATCGGGAGAAATAAGAGCCTGGTATGGAGGAACAACGATTCAGAGAGTAAGTTTATACATATCTCTGATAAGTATATTATCTTTGTGTGTTTATATAACTTTACTAAACAGAAAAAGGAAAAATGGACTGGTTCAGCCGCATCCCCGATAATATTGCAGCAAATAAGAAAAGCCACTTCTGGCTGTTCTTCATCCTGTTAGTGTTCCTGTCACTAACAATGATGTATTTATATCAACCGCTTTGTCCCGGGCAGGATTTCTTTTTTCATTACAGACGGTTACAGGCATTGATGGACGGGATGAAAACAAGCCCTCTGCTTATTTACCTCGACTATAATGCCATTGATGGATACGGTTATTTCACAAAAGCATTCTATCCCGATTTTGTACTGATTCCTTTTGCTCTTATTGGTAACCTGACAAACCTCGGGTTTGCTTATCAGGTTATGATATTTACAATGACGGTCTTATGTGGTGTATTTACATATATCACTGTAAATTATATTTATAAAAAACCGTTTGCTGCCGCGATAGCAGCTTTGCTATATACCTTCTGCGTATACCGGTTACTGGATTTGTATCACCGGGCGGCACTGGGGGAAACGCTTACATTCACATTTATCCCCATAGTCTTTCTGGGGCTATATCACATTATCAAGGGAGATTATAAGAAATGGTATATTCTGGCAATAGGCTTCAGCCTGATGATTTTCACTCATCTGATATCTTCTGTGCTGATGTTCTTCACCTTGCTTATCTTCCTCCTTATCTACTACAAACCACTTATTAAGGAACCAAAACGTATCCTGTATTTGCTAGTGGCAGGTATCACTACTCTGGCGATCACAGCATATTACCTTTTCCCGATGCTGGAACAGGCGATAACCGCCACATTCTATTACGAAAGTCGCGAATTAATGGCAAAAACGCAGGACTCGGCACTCCCTTTCCATTGGATTATCTGGGGCATGTTTACAGGGATTGTTACACCTGCGCAGGCCTTCATTCCGGGAGTAGGTTTTCTGCTTACGGGTACTGTCGCATTAAGGTTGTTCGTTTATAGGAAATCATCCGCATTGCGGAGTGTGGATATAGGGGTTATTATAGGTTTGGTATATATTATCGCTTCTTCCCCATTGTTCCCGTGGTCTGTTTTCCCGTTCAATAAACTGAACTTTATACAGATGGCATGGCGGCTGTTCGAATTCACAAGTTTCTTTTTCGCCGTTGCCGGAGGATATTATCTGTCATTGATACTAAGATCAAACAAACGCAAATCAGTCGCCGTATTTACAGTTGTTATACTTTCAGTATTGATTATGGCCAACGATGCCAAATCGTATGAAATGTACCGCTGCGGGCGTCCTATTACCCAAGTAGCTGCATTCAATAACGACTACCATTTGGGTGGGCTGGAATATATCCCTTCGGCAGTGCCTTCAATTGAATATTTACATCAACGTGGGGATAGTATCGGTACTTTTTATGAGGGGACAAGCATTACAAATTTCAGAAGAATAAAAGGTGTCACTTCTTTTGATATAAATGCCACAGGCAATATAGGAAGTGAAACTCTAGAGCTTCCGTTGATATATTACAAAGGCTATGTAGTTAAACAAGATAATGAGAAAATACCGCCCGTTGGCGAAAGTAAAAACGGATTGGTGGAAATTCTCATCGATAAACCCGGACATATAACTGTTTATTACGGAGGCACGCCGATTCAGAAACTGAGCTGGATAATAACCTTACTCAGTATCCTCGGCTTATGTTTCTATATCTTTTTATCGAAAAGAAAAAGAAGAGTATCGAATGAATAATGAAGCTGAAATAAAGACAGACAGTAAATATTCCCTTTGGATATTCCTGTCCCTGTTATTCGCCTCATCCTTATTTATGGTGTGCTGGTTCGGACCTTTATCGGCATACGCAGGGCATGACTATTTCTTCAATATCGGGAGGTTCAATGTACTGATCGATGCGTTGAAATCGGGCGATTATCCTATTTATGTAGATTACAACGCTCTGGAAGGCTACGGTTATTTCACCAAAGGGTTTTATCCCGACCTTATTATATTGCCGTTTGCAGCACTGGGTATCCTCACCGGGACAATCGCAGCATACAATGTAATGATTTTTACCATGACATTCCTGTGCGGATTATTCACATATATCGCGGTGAACAAGGTATTCAGGAATGCATTCGTAGCATCGACAAGCGCAATTCTATATACATTTTCGGCTTATCATCTTTTCGACTGGTATAACCGTGCGGCTCTGGGCGAATCGCTTTCATTCACGTTCCTGCCCGTTATATTTCTCGGGCTTTACCACATCATAAAGGGTGATTACAGGAAATGGTATCTGTTGACAATAGGGTATAGCCTGCTAATCTATACGCACCTGTTGTCGTCGTTCCTTACCTTCATCATACTTGCGCTCATTGTCGTTCTTTGCTATAAGCCTCTGGTGAAAGAACCGAAACGAACAGGCTATTTAGCTCTGGCGGCAATAATTACATTACCTATTGTAAGCAGCTATATACTGACATTGCTGGAACAAATGTCTTCGAATACATTCTATTACAGCATAAAAGAAAATATAACCGGACAAACCAAACTAGACTGGCAAGACCTCGGCTGGGGATTTCTCAGCGGAATATTATATCCCAAAACTGAAAATATGGCCGGTACAGGTCCGGTGCTTATACTACTTGTACTGTTGAGATTGTTTATAAAAGAGAAGGGTTCATCTGTCCGGATTGCTGATTTTTGCCTTTTAACCGGGATTATCTTGCTTGTCATTGCTTCTGCTGTTTTCCCTTGGGGACGGCTGCCACTGGGATTCATCCAGTTTCCATGGCGATTGTATGAATTTATTATATTTTTCTTTGCCATTAGCGGAGCATATTACTTATCTGTGATAGTGAGAACTAAAAAACAAAAAATTGCTGCGGGAAGTGTGATTATACTTTTTACTCTCATTACCTTCGTTGTAAACAATAACAATTATAAATACTGGCAGTCTCTG
Organism: Dysgonomonas sp. UBA7710; assembly: GCF_002482385.1. GTDB lineage: Bacteria > Bacteroidota > Bacteroidia > Bacteroidales > Dysgonomonadaceae > Dysgonomonas. The sequence continues at coordinate 35,847 of NZ_DLFW01000022.1, forward strand.
GCCTTCAGTGAGGCTCCACATTGGTTCACAGGAATCGCCTCGGTAGACAATGAGTATTATCTGGGCGGATTGGAATATCTTCCTGTAAAAATGCCGTCACACCATTATATACATGAACGGGGAGATATAATAATATCGGAAAAACAGGAAGCAATTGTATCTGGCTTTACAAGAAAAGAAGGTATCACCTCGTTTGATGTAAAGACAAGCAATCCTGACAAGTTGGAACTGCCATTGATTTACTACAAAGGATACCAAGCCGCTTATCGGGGAGAAAAAAAGGGAATACCCGTTACTGAAAGTGAAAACGGATTAGTACAGATTGAAGCCTCCGTTTCAGGACGAATTGAAGTCGTCTATACATGGACAGCCACACAGCAATACAGCTGGTATATTTCTATCTTGAGTACTATCGGACTGATAATATATATCTTTATCTCCAAGCATAAACGGAGTAATGCAAACAAATGATGAATACAATAAATAGTCTTATAGCAGCCATAGCAGTGAACAGGAAATATCATTTCTTGATTTTCTTCGCTGTATTGCTTCTCCTTTCAGCATATATGACGGGAGTATTCGGCCCTGTATATAAGCATCCGGGTTATGACTATTACTTTCATCTGAAACGTTTCGAAGCGCTGATTACCGCGCTTCGGGAAGGTACTTTCCCTCATTATATAGACTATGCCGCGGCACTGAATTACGGTTATCTGAGTAAGATATTCTACTCCGATGTGGTATTGATTCCTTTTGCTGCATTGGGCATCCTTATCGGTTCGTACAATGCATTTGAGGTGATGTTGTTTACCATGACCATTTTTTGCGGAATATTCATGTATTCCACGGTGAAAACGATATATAAGAGTTCATTTGTCGCTTTTCTGGCCGGGATACTCTATACATTCTCCGTTTACCGCTTCTATGATATTTACAATCGGGGCGCCATGGGCGAAGTCTTTGCCTTTACCTTTATCCCGTTGGTATTTCTGGGACTTTACCATATAATTAAAGGCGATTACAGGAAATGGTATGTTATTACCATCGGTTTCAGCCTGCTTATTTTCTCACATGTTATTTCTACGGTTCTCACGTTTATTACAGTAGTCATAGTCCTTCTTTTTTACTATAAACAGTTGATAAAAGAGCCCAAAAGATTCGCTTATCTCATTCTTGCAGGAATTATCACCTTAGCCATTACGGCAGTCTATATATTTCCCCTTCTGGAACAAATGCAGGCAAACACATACCGCTATGAGGCGAATGACTGGACGCTGCCTGCCAATGCTAAAATTCCCCTCGATTATGTTTTCTGGGGATTGATATCCGGATTCTATTATCCGGATGATATAACGATAGTGGGTATCGGTATCCTGCTTACTGCGGTTGTTCCTCTTCGTCTCTTTGTCAGGGGGAAACCTGAAATGCTCAGGAGTGCAGATACCGGGTTGCTTATCGGATTGTTCTATATTTTTGCATCTTCGAAACTGTTTCCGTGGGGACGGTTTCCGTTCACTCTGCTGTCTTTCATCCAGTATCCGGGCAGGTTGTATTTGCTGGTTACTTTTTTCTTCGCCATTGCGGCGGGTTATTACCTGTCGAGGATATTTATAAAAGAAAAAGGACGTTTTATCGTCGCTTTAGCTGTTATTCTGTGTACTGCCGCGGTGATATATATGCACAATGACAATTTCAGGATTATGCATATTCACCATATCGGGCAAACCAACGAAAAGCCTGATGCCACCAATTTTTTCTACCTGAATGGAGCCGAATATGTTCCCGATAAAGCGGAATCTGCCTATTATATTCTTCTCAGGGGCGACAGTATCGTCTCCATGAACGGGAATACAACGATTGAAAGCCATAACCGAGATAGACATATAATGAATATCAGGATAAATACTCAAAGTGCCGATTCACTGGAACTCCCTCTATTCTACTACAAAGGCTACACAGCATTACTGAACAACAAAGAGTTACCAATTACCCAAAGCGCTCATGGTCTGGTGCAGATGCCTGTCGACCAGCCGGGGAGGATAGAAGTATGGTATGATGGCACAATAATTCAGAGGCTTGGTTTTTATATCTCTGTCGTAAGTATTATAGCATTATCTGTTTTTATATTTTTATTTTTAAGAAAAGATAGTAAACAAAAAAAATAATATATGTTTCCCTTGGTTCCGGATAAGAAATGTCATTTCTGGATATTCCTGCTGATACTTTTGTACCTCTTGTTTTTGACGACAATCGCGTATGGTCGGTCTTTTGTGGGAGGAGATGATTATTTTTTTCATAACGCACGCTTCGAAGCATTGATGCAGGGGCTTCAGGATGGCACATTTCCTTCATATATCGATTACAAGGGCTTATATAATTACGGATATCTGGTAAAACCGTTCTATTCTGACTTTATCCTGATTCCTTTTGCTGTTCTGGCTATCTTTACGGGTAAATCGTTTGCTTATCTGTCCCTCTTTTTTTCGATGACGTTCTTATGTGGTATTTTCATGTATATCTTTATCCAGAAGGTATATAAGGACAGGTATGCGGCAGTTTTGGGTTCGTTATTATATACTTTTTGTCTTTATCGTCTTTATGATTTATACCATAGGGCGGCATGGGGTGAAGCATTTTCATTTACATTTTTACCTGTCGTTTTTCTCGGGCTTTATTATATCATCAAGGGCGATTACCGAAAATGGTATGTTATTGCTATCGGTTTTTCACTGATGATCTTTACACATGTACTTTCTTCTCTATTGTTATTTATTACAGTATGCATCATATTGGTAATTTATAACAGAAGCTTGTTGAAAGAACCTAAGCGGCTTTATTATCTGGTTTTGGCCGGGGCCGTTACAATTATAGTGACGGGCTACTATCTGTTTCCTTTTTTTGAGCAGGTGGCTTCCGACGCATTTTATTTTCAGAAATTCAAATATTTACCATATACCACAGCGCAGAGCCGACTTGATTTTCCCACTATAATGTACGGTATGATTGCAGGGTTCACAACAGGAAGCCAATCCATAGGAATAGGGTTGTTGCTTTTACTACCACTGTGTTTTCGCTTTTTTGTCAGAAGTAAAGACAAAGAATCTGCAAAATATTTAAGAAGTATCGATACCGGGGTCATTATCGGTATTTTTTATATTCTTCTTACTTCCGGTCTGGCTCCCTGGACTAAGTTCCCTCTTTCATATCTAAGCTTTATCCAGTTTCCGTGGCGACTATATGAGTTTGTCTGTTTTTTCTTTGCTCTGGCGGGAGGGTACTATTTATGCTTATTATGCAAGGGAAGAAACAGTAAGATTGCAGTATTGTCGACACTGGTTATTCTATTATCCGTGGTTATTGTCATTAATGCCTCTTCGTATAAAGAAATGAAAGTTGGTCCCCGCTTATCCGATACCGAACTGAACGAAACAACCCACTATACTATGGCCGGAATGGAATATTATCCTGCTGCAATGCCGTTTCCGGATACTTTTATCCGCGATCGCGGAGACAGCGTTATATCACAGACCCGTAAAACGGCAATTACAGTTTTCGTACGGGATAGAAATATCACGGCATTTAATGTAAATGTGGAAATGAAAGACAGTCTTGAACTCCCGTTAATCTATTACAAGGGCTATGCGGCTACCCTGAACGGAAAGGATATCCCTGTTGCCGGGAGTCGTAATGGGTTAGTACAAATTCCGGTAGATCAGACAGGTAGAGTAGAAGTCTTTTATAAAGGAACTTTAATACAAATGCTCGGTTTTTATACAACCATTCTCGCTATATTTGCATTATGTATTTATATTTTTATACAAAGAAGAAAGAAACCATTTAAAAATTTAAGATAATGCAATATTCAAACTGGGATTATATATACGCTGTTTTCATGCTCATTTTCGGCATCTTTATGATTATCAGTCCGCGTTCACTCATGCGTAAGGCCAGGTATGACGAAGAAAGCCTGAAAACTGAATCATGGGTAAAAAAAGCAGGAATAGGTTTATGCATAATGGCACCTCTTTTTGCCTTCTTCATATACTATAAAATACATGCTTGACGGATTTGTCGAATATGGCTATATAGGTCTTTTTCTGGCATCTTTTCTGGCGGCTACTATTTTGCCATTCGGGTCGGAATTTGTCTTTGCCGGACTACTGGCTATGGGGATGAATGCGTGGGGATGTGTCATTGTAGCCTCGGTCGGCAACTGGCTGGGAGGTATGACAAACTATTACCTCGGTCGTCTGGGAAAAATAGAATGGATAGAAAAATACCTGAAAGTAGACCGGGGCAAAATAGAAAAGATGCAGCAATGGCTGGAAGGGAAAGGAGCGATCATGGCCTTTTTCAGTTTTATGCCTGTTGTGGGCGACGTCATCGCGCTGGCTTTGGGATATATGCGGGCAAATGTATATATTGTCAATGTGGCGATGTTCTCGGGTAAATTATTGCGGTATATATTGATTATGTATGGTGTGAGTTGGATTATATGATGGTGTATAGTTACTGGGAAAGTTTATCTATATGAGAGTTACATGTTACTTCGCACTTTGGGCAGTTACAAGTTACAAGAAGTAATTAAGAAAAGTGACAATTTAAAACAGTGCAAAATATGTAACTTTTGTAACTTTTTGAATTTTTATATAGAGGCAATTCCTTATGGTTGTGCACATATTACATACCGGTCAGGCACAAGGCCAGTCCCTACACAGGAGAAAAAATGACAATATAAAAAAACGTCGAAAAAGTGTCAGATTTACCTCGCCTTCGCTTCGGCGATTGCTAATTGTCAAGTTTTTAAAATATTGATAATGGAAAACCAGTTTAAAGAAACCAATATGGGAGAGATATCCCTGATAGAAAGCATCCGTCTGCGCCCTGCAATGTACACAGGCAGCATAGAAGGAAAAGGTATCTGCACAATGACAGAACATTTCATTCTCGATTTAATGTCCTCGGCGAAAATGGAAGAAGTGGATATAGAACTGGCATCGGACGGCACGGTTCGTATCACATCATCTGCCATAGACGTAGATTCCCTTATTAAAAAACTCGGACTTCTGAAAAAAGCAGGCAATCCCGACACACAAAAAAACATTATGGATCTGGCTGTGATTTTAGGTCTTAGCCGGTCGGCAAAGATAGAAGTATATAACGGAGGAAAAATTCATACACTTTTGTCTCAAAACAGTCAATTCGAAATTAATATAGAAGAGGGCTATCTGAGGGAAGACCTTATTCTGGATTTTGTTCCTGACGGCAAAATATTCAAGACAACAGATGTAGACTTCGAATATCTATGTTCTGCATTCCGCAAAACAGCTTACCTCAACCCTCAAATAAAAATCAGCCTCAGCGACAATCTGCATAATGACTTCCAGCAATGTGTATTTCATTATCCAAAAGGGATATTTCACAGAATGGACCAGATTTTAATGGAACGTTCGATAGATGAACCCTCATTCCGGCTAGATATAGAGAAGAAACACAACGGATTTCAGTATAAAATATCCATATCGCTTCTCGACTATGCAACAACCCCTTATATTCAATCTTTTGCAGGAGATACGGAAACTTACAATCACGGGTCTCTTATCGACGGAGTTAAGAAAGGAATCATAAGATTTATAAAAGATTTTACAGGTCAGGAGGTAGACACGGACAATTCCGGACTTATACTTATCACATCCGTATCGGGAATCCAATTCACATATGGCGGTTCATTAAAAATCAAGTTGGAACAGCCCGAAATAGAGAAAGCTGCCGAAGATATCGTTTACAAAGAATTAACGGACTATATGGAATCCGACAGGGAGAAAGTCAGTATCTTTGCAAAAAGATTCAGAGCCTGTTTAAATTTTCGCTAAAATTTAAACAGGTTCTTAAAGATAGAACAAACTAATGTCAACTATATTATTTCACGAAATAGTTTTTGGACCTATACACAGCCGGCGTCTCGGCAGTTCGCTGGGAATGAACCTTCTGCCCTACGACGGTAAGCTGTGTTCATTCGACTGTATCTACTGTGAATGCGGATACAACAAAGATTTCAGGACAAGGACAAAACTACCCGACCGTGAAAATGTAAAGGCTGCGCTGGAAGATAAACTTATCCGGCTCCGCGAAGGAAATACCGATATTGACGTTATCACCTTCGCAGGAAACGGAGAGCCGACTATGCATCCTCAATTTGCCGGAATCATAGACGATACGATAGAATTACGGGACAAATATTTTCCCAAAGCAAAGATCAGCGTGCTGTCCAATGCCATGCATGCAGGAAAACAGAAGGTTTTTGATGCATTGGAAAAAGTAGACAATAATATACTCAAGCTCGACTCAGGTATACTGGAAACTATACGCCTGATAGATCGCCCCAACTCACCGGAATACAGCGTCGAAAAACAAAAAGAACTGTTTAAGCGTTTCAAAGGCAATTTTATTATGCAAACAATGTTTGTAACAGGGAGTCACGACGGAAAAGCCGTGGACAACACCACAGAAGAGGAAATCTCTGCATGGCTGCAAGTGGTAAAAGAAACAAATCCGCGCGAAGTGATGATTTACACAATCGACAGGGAAACACCCGAAAAGAACCTTGAGAAAGTTTCTGTGGAGAAATTAAAGGAAATCGCAAAACGTATCGAAGAATTAGGAATAAAAGTCAATGTTGCAGGTTAAGCAATATTGATAATCAACAACTCTATAAATAAATTAAACATAATAATGGTAACAATCGTATTCAGCCACCCATGGCATGGTAGCTTCAACAAAGCTATTTTAGACACAATCACTTCTAAATTCGAACAAGAGAACAAAGCATATCAGGTAATAGACCTTACCAAAGACGGATTCAACCCATCATTCTCCGAAGCGGAACTCGCAGTATATAACCAGGGAAAAGCAATCGACCCGCTTGTATTGAAATATCAGGAAATGCTGAAGAATTCCGGTGAGATAATATTCATGTATCCCATCTGGTGGGGAACAATGCCTGCAATACTGAAAGGTTTTTTCGACAAAGTGCTGCTTCAGGGCTTTGCATTCAGCTACGAGAACGGATGGACTCCGCTTCTTAAAATCGGACGGACTACAGTAATTACAACATCGGAGAGCGCCGGCGAAACATTTAAGCCTTTCGTTCAGGATTATTTTATTCCTAACATGCTCTATTCGGTAGGTATCAACAATGCCACATGGCTCAATTGCGAACATACCTCCACAGGTACGGATGAAATGCGAAAAGACTTCCTCAAGAAAGTGGAAGCTGCAGTGATATAAGAAAAGCTTAAAATACAAAGGGACAGACTATACAGCCTGTCCCTTCTTATCTTCTATAAAGAACCTAACATTTTAAGCGCCAATTACTACACTCCTGCTACCATCTTCCAGCACTTTGATACTGACATTCACCGTATCGGCTGGCAGCAGATTTTCAATCAGTTCGGGCCATTCTATAAAGCAAAGGCTGCCACTATAAAAATAATCTTCGTAGCCGAAATCGAAAGCCTCTTCCACTTTGTTGATGCGGTAGAAGTCAAAATGATAAATCAGTTCTCCGCTATCAGAACGGTATTCGTTGACTATGGCAAACGTAGGACTGTTTATAGTATCTGACACACCCAATTTCTCGCAGATGGCTTTGATAAAGGTAGTCTTTCCCGCGCCCATTTCGCCACGGAATGCAAAGACGGTATTATCTCCCATCGACTTTACGAATTCGGTAGCGGCTTGATCTATGCTTTCAAGAGATTTTATTGTAATATTCATATCTAATCATCATTAATTGATTACAAAGATATATTTTGTCTTGCATTCTTTATACTTTTTTACGCCGATCTCCTTATTTTATTTGATGAAGTTTAAATAAAATTATCTATATGGAAAGAAGAAGTTATAAGAATAAAAAAGCGACAAAAAGAAAAAATCTTCAATTTGTCGCTCTCAGTGCGGATGAAGGAAGAGAATCATTATACGAAAGTTAGGTTTGATAATTTGCCATTGGGATAAAACTTAAAGCTAATTGAGGCCTTGTCTTTTTTTTCTATATTTCCAAGACCTTGTCTTCCTGAGTTTATATCCCAATGACCTTATCTTTCTTCTTATATATTTTATTCCCAGACAAACTCCTGACAATGAGATAAAAGAACCCCCAATACACAATATCCATATAGCAATAGTCCACAAAACCGGATGTTCAACCAACCACTTAATGTTGAGATAATGAAGTCCGCTAAATACCCATTTTTTTGCTTTCCGATTCTGATTTAAGTATTTGAAATCACCAGTTTTAGGATTTATATAATAAAGACTATTATCCGCATTATCAATCTCTACTTTATAGACAGGAAGCGGTAGGTTGTTTTCCCTTGACATATAATATTCTTCATATTCATTAATAAGCGAAAGGGTCAACGTTCCGTTATCTTTATGTACTCTACATATTGCTTTTTCAATTTGGGATTGCGACAGATATAGCTCTTTTATGTTCGGAGTAGATGCATTGATAGATACTTCTTTATTGCCTCGGACTATATTGTAAATAGGTGTATCTTGAAAATACGACCATTCAATTGTTTTTACATCACCATATTCTGATATAATTGCACGATAATCCAATATATAGGCATCTATAGCAAGAGGTTTTCCTCTCAGTTGAGAATCAGTAACCCTATAGTCACCGTGTGTTTTTATAACCCATTGAGGTATCCTTTGCAGTGCCATAGCTCCACTAAACGCAAATGTTATTAAGAAGCTGCCCAGAATAAGCCCTAAAATATGATGCCATTTATACCAGTATTTTTTGTATGGAGTCCCTATCTTTCTTTTTTTCTTATATCTCTTACAAAGAACATACACGCCTGTATATATACCTGATATTGCAGTTATCAGGGCTATGATTCCTCCGATGGTTAATGATAAAATCCATGTGTCTGTGTTCTTTCGTAAAGCAGGAATATAAAATTTATGAGGAATCGCTCCCAGCCAAGCCCAAAAACGCTGCTCGCAATTTGTAAATTGTTGTACTTCTCCTGTGCGGGAAGAGATATACAATTGGTGTTTTTCTTCGTCGTTAAAATAGAATTTATAGATAGGCATTTCCTTCTCGTAACGCGAATACATTATCCAAATATCGCGTTCATTCAGCGTATCCACTTTTATAATAGGTGCATCCACCCATTTTTTTACAATATTATCTATTGTTGCTTGTGTTACAGGTTTTATACTTTGAATAGTATCGCCACAAATAGTATAAAGGCTATCTTTTGTTTTGATGGAAAATAAAGATTGGCCTTGAAAATTCCTAACTTTAATATTTCTAACTTTATTATCGGATTCAGGTAATTGTGCCAGTATGGTATGTATACCTGGTAAAGAAGACGGTAGGGTATCTCTTTTCTCATATATTTGTATTTGATCCACATTCGGAAATGAATGATAAATCAATACAAGTCCTGATATGAACCACATAAAAAAGAATAAACTTATTATGGTTCCGGTAATCCGGTGCAATGAGAAAAAAAATGCCCTCGCCTTCTTCATCGATTTATATTAAAACTAATTAATCTTGCAGTGTTACTATACGATCAAAAGAGTACCCTACCCTAATAGGCATACCTTTAGCTAAGCTACTCGATTGTATATCATATATATAGACTAAAGGAGCAGAGTCATCCGGATTAACACCGATATAAGCTTTGTTGCCTAGTACGACTGAGCGTTGAGAAAAATTACCTTTGCTATAAGGCACATTTAATACTGTAAGCTTATCTGTATTTAGATCTAAAGTCGCATAATAACAATTGGCAGCTGTACTACCCCAGCTACCGGAAACACCTGTATAATCAGGGTCCATAACGTAAAGTAAGGCTTTCCCTGATGCCAAAGCCTCCACTGTTATAATTTTGCCTTTACCTCCTGATGGGGTAATAAATCCTGCATAGCTTGAATCAAATTCTGTTTCTCCTTTTTTTATACGCAACATAGTACCATGTTGCTGTGTCGTACTTGAAGCCCCTTCGTTTACGGTGTTACAAGCAAGGTAATAGTCTCCATTGGCATCAAAGAATGATTTACTTTGAAGCAACTCCCCATACGCTGTTCCTGCCATAAAATCGGCACGGTCTTCCTCTACCGTTTTTTCAACATTCATAGTTGATGCATCGATGAAAGCCATATAAAACTTAGTTCTCAAGCTCGATGTACCATGGCAGTATGAATACAATATTTTATTGTCACTTGCCCTATAGCTTGCGATACCGGATGTGCTATACTTAGAAAGTTTCTCCAGATTAAGTGTGCCTTCGCTCAATATTGTCATATTAGCAGCATCCAATTTTGTCCAGATAACCTTTGTTGCATCCCCATTAGCTGCCATAATCACTAATGTATTATCGTCAATCCAAGCATGAGTATATTTTCTTCCGCTATATGTATTGGTTTTGAATGGAATTTCTTTTATAAGGCTAACACCTTGAGTACCTATTTGAAATTTAACGAAGCGATCTTCCGATTTTGGTACCTGATAGTAATACTGTCCTTTAATAATAGTTTCCTGATAATAATTAGCTGTAATATTTACGCCCGATCCTTGGAAATCAATACTATCTGTTGCATTTTCTTGTTCAAGCGATTTCATTGCTTTCACTAATTGCGTTTCATTAGAACCCATTCCGGAAGTGCTGCTTCCTACCGAAACCCAAATATCGAAATGGTTAGTCTCTAGCAAATCAGGATCTTTAATCCCATTATTATCATCGTCATCTGAACATGAAAAACAGCATAAACTCAATGCTGCGATAAAAAATGCAGTAAAATAAAATTTGAAATACTTCATAATAATTTGTTGATATTAATTAATAAATATTCTGAATTTGCAGAAAAAAGACCGTCCTGGTTTTTGCATTCGATAGTTATCATAAGTCATACGGTCAAATATATTATTACATTCCAGGGACAAATTGTATTTTTCGTTTTTTAATGAATAGGTAATCGATGCATTATGGATATACTGTGTAGGAATTACATATTCCGGATTAAATACTCCATAATCTTTCCACGTAAGATAAAACCAATGTACATATTGGAAATAGTAGGCAACTTTCAGCTGATTTTCTTTTCGCCCCAATAAATTCTTTTTTCTAAGATTCAACTCTACATTACTGTACAACCATGGCTTGTTTGGAACACGATTATTGTATGTTGTTGTTGGTTTACCATCAGCCTGATATTTTGTTTTACTTTTTTCGTCCAGATAGCTGATATTAGCGATAATTTGCAGGAAATCGTCATAATCATATCTGAGTTCTCCTTCTATTCCCCTGACAGTTACATCATTCACATTCTGATATTGACTGGTGCCTTCCGATTCTGTTATCACAAGACGGATATAATCTTTCACCCCTCGGTAAAACAATCCTGTCTCATAGGTAAGATTGTGTTTCTGCGCAAGATTGATTGTTCCAAACAATCCAAAATTGTAATTCCGGCTATTCTCAGGACTCAGTGCAAAATTTGGATAAACAGTTGTACCGTTTCCCATATATTCACGGGCTAGAGGCAATCTGATACTGCGTTCGGCTGAGCCTTTGACGGATAACCATTCAGCAATATGAAAACGACTGCTTAACCCATATCCCCAATTATCGGATGTGGATGAACGCGGAACTGCATTGGAATTTGTAATCCATGACAAATCTTGTTGGCCTATCTTCAGATGGCTAATATAATCTTTTACAAAAAATGTATTACTCCATCTGTCATTCCAGAAGCTTTGTTTGTATGAAAGGCCTATTATGTGTTTGGTAAATATGTCTTTGGAAGGTGCGAAATCGGAATCAAGATCGTCGCTACGCTTATTTTCTACACGCTCAAGCATATAATTGATATTGAAGATATGAGTCTGGTTTAGTAAATAATCGAAGTTAGCGCGTCCGATGGTCAGCGGTCTTTTTGTATGCCGTATAGATCTGGCGCGCCCGGTTATTTCATTGCGTGAAGCTCCAATATATTCTCCTCTCCAGTTATACTGGCGAAAAGCACTATCTGTCACAATCGAATGGTCCCATGTTTGAGATATAGATATATCGGCAGACAGTCCTTTTGTGAAAAATTCTCTTTTTTGATACAGGGCCGAAATATTGAATGCTTTATTTTCCCGCTCGGCCATACCATATACTTTATTTTGGACAGAGCCGGTTTGTAATTCGGTATTTACATAGGAGTACGATGTGGTAAAGGAAAGGAGGTCTGCCCATTTCTTATTGGTCACTCCAATATTAAATTGTCCGAGAAGAGAAAAGTAGCCGTCGTGAAATCTTTTCGCATTAATAGTTTCAAAGCCTTCCCTATCTGCATCCGGAACCTGTACATTCTTCATTGTATAATTATTTTTGGAGTAATTGACTCCAAAAGTAGGTCTAAAAAATACACCTGTTTTTGAGTCTACATATTGTGCATTCAAATCTGCTTTATGGGTAGAGAACGATCCTATGCCATAAGATACATCAAGATAATTCTTTACTTCTTTCTTTGTTATGATATTTATAGCTCCACCCAATGCATCTGCTCCCAGTTCGGCAGGAACAACGCCTTTGTAAACTTCGATACGATCCACTATATTTATCGGGATATTGGCCAGAGTGATACCGTTACCAATTGATGACAATGGCATTCCATCCAGGAAATACCTGACCGAATTTCCAGAAAGGCCATTGATAGAAAGGTCAAAATCAGCACCGACGCCCCCATCTTCCCTTATCTTTATACCATTGCTGCGACCAATCAGATCATTCAGGTTGTTCAACGAATTAGCATAAGTTTTTACATCAATTGCATTTACGGTGAAAGAGCCTTCACGAAGTTGCTGGCTTTTTGTTTTTCCATATACCTCTACTGCCGACAGATTGACGGTTTGTTCTTCAAGTATAAAATCCTGATTTTTATTATTCCTTATATCGATTAGTGTCTTTCGGGATTTAAAGCCAAATGCAGATACAGAGATTGTATGCTTACCTGATAAGACCTCTAAAGAGTAATATCCATTGTCATCCGAATATACTCCTGTTGTGGTACCTTCAACAGTTATTAAAGCTTGGGAAACGGGTGCTTCTTTCGTGTCTTTTATCTTACCTGAGATAAATACTTTTTTTTGGGCGTACAGACTTAGTGGTAATAAACAGACTAATGTGATAAAAACGGATAAAAACCTCATACTCAATCAATGTTTAATCTTTTAAACATCATGAACCAAGATTTTTCAAAAAACATGCCGTGTAAGTAATATCCTAAAGAAGATATATACGATTTACCTGAAATGCATTTGTTTTTCAGCCTTAGTCCACGAAAGCTTATAACTAATCTATTTTGGCAGGTTTTCTGACTTACTCTATTTTTGAACGTCCTTCCCATTCGTTACCGAACAGTGGTTTTGAGTATTGTTCAAAGATTTTAGCAGAGCTTACAGCAGCGGGTCTGTTCAGGATTTGCACCTGATTCCCTTTTCATCACTTTTTCGAAGATGCGAAATTGTGACACCAAAATTTTGCCGCAAAGGTAAAGATTATTTTTACAATAAATCTTTTTTATATGCAATAAATTTATTAATATTCACTTGTATTGCTATAGGGGAACGCAACACACCCGATAATATTACACTACTTCTTGTGTAAAAGCAAAAAGAGTAACAATGCTATGTTTTATAGTTTTAGGTAACTGGTCGCAAATTGCGACCAGTTCATTCCTTCATTTTTAGTCAATCAGCCGGAGAAATATGCACTACTGCACCTCCGCCGGAGGCTAAAGGCAGTTCCAGGACATCGCCTCTTCTTACTTCTTTAATCTGCTTTTTCAGGTGGTTGGGATTAACATTTACATCATCCGCATCGGTATATACTTCTGCCGTATAGTCACCGTTTCCAAGAAAATCCAAAGTAACCTGTAAAGACCGTGCTTTACTATTATTCAGCGAACCTATATACCAGTCGTTATTGTGCCGTCTTGCGATAGTAATATATTCATTCACCTTTGCATCGGGAACCTTTGTCTCATTCCATATAGTAGGTAACTTCTGCAGGAATTCGAACCCCGGCTGTCCTTCGTAAGAAGGCGGTGTGTCACACACCATTCCCAGATAGCTTTCTAATACTACGTACATTGCCAGCATATGGCAACGGGTACTTGTCACCAATGGGTTCGTATACTGTATCTTAAATTTATCTTGCGGTACTGCCCTGAAACCGCCCAGGTGATAATCTGCGGCTCCGGCCAGCAAACGAGTAAACGGCATGGATATATCATGATCGGCATTGATAATAGTATCCCATTTATATACCTCATAGTTTAATGTCCCTTCCCTTGTAAATTCATTAGGGTAAGTACGGTGCAGTCCCGACGGCTTACTCGAACCATGAAATTGTATAAATAGCCTGTACTTGGCTGCCGTGGCCAATATTTCTTCCTGTATGCGTATCATCTCCTGATCGTCCCTGTCCATAAAGTCGACCATCATACCTTTTACCCCCCATTCGTTAAACTGCCTGAATGCTTCATCCAGCTTCGCATAAAGAGGTTTCCAGTTTACCCACACATGAATATCCACGCCCTTGCTTTTGGCATAATCGCATATCTTCTTCATGTCTATGGGCCTGATGGTTTTCGTTACATCTGCATTCGGCCCCGGTGTACTGAAATCATAACCGTCGTCGACATACCACGACTGTTCAGCATAACCGTAAACGGAATGGTAATCGAGCCCGCTGCGTGCAGCAAAATCAATATAATACTTATTGGTTTCAAAATTATTCCCCGGTAGGAATGTCGTATCAGGCACCACATTACCATTCCACCAGGTAAAAGTTGTTTTACCCGGTTTAATCCATGAAGTATCCTCTATCTTGCAAGGTTCATTCAGATTGGTAAGGATGTTCGATTCTATCAAAGCCCCTACCCTGTCACTTACCGACATCACGCGCCAGGGCGTATGATGAGGTAAACCTACTTTTACTTTCACCCTTTCCTGCCCCGGAAGCGGCGACAGTTTACCGACAAGCATACCGTCTTCTTTCATCAGGTACATACCGGCATAATTCACGACTGCCGCTTCGGTAATTGCCATAAATACATTATTGGAATATTCCAGCATGACAGGCATATCCATCAGCTTGTTGCTTTCTATGTCACGGTAGTTCAAATGGGTGTATAAGCCTTCATGCGAAGTAGTATAGGATGGTAAGAACAGTGTCAATGCCTTAGGGTTTCCTTCGAGATTAAATGTCGTTTTTTCATCATGCATCACATAGGAATCCCAGTCCGGCTGCGACGGGAATTCATAACGGAAAGCTATGCCGTCGTCAAAGGCTCTTACAACCAGGTTTACCTTCCGCTTCGGAGCATTCTTCTCTTCGAGCGGAATGGTCACTTCCTTATAATGACTATGAACTGTTTTGGCTTTCCCTACAATGAGTTCATATGTCTCATTTCCCGTTCTGAAAACAGGCTTATTCATTTTGAGATTAGCACCGAAAGCCCCGTTTTCGAAATCCATCGTTAGCGGAGACTCTTTTATCAATGTCTGTTTCTTAAATGCCACTCTGTAAGAAGGACTTACATCATCCAGCCTGAAAGAAAATGTCAAACGCCCGTCGGGAGAGGTTAACGACACACTCTTTTGAGCAAAAACCGATGGCGTTGCCAGTATCAGGAACAAGGTTATTCCAAAATGTAATATTTTCATCTGTCAGTATTTTATATTTAGGTTAAACGTAAGAAGAATAAGCAAATATACTTCTTATAATCCATAATTAATTTCACATTCGTTAACTGTATATAGTTAAAAAGTAACAGAAGTAACAGGAATATCAGTGAACAGTTAGCAGTCATCAGTTAACAGTGCTGTGCCTTATCATGCTGAGCTGAGCGAAGCATCCCGGTTATTAAAAACTCTGTGTTACTCTTTTTTGGCTCTGCCGACCGTTGGTTCTCCGTGGTGAAAAAGTAACAAAAGTAACAGATATTTCAGCTTTTAGCTGATAGCTATTAGCCGTTAGCCGTTAGCCGAAGCTATCACACAAGAGACTTTACAGTCATCAGTCAACAACTGGTAAGATATAAAAACTTTGCGCCTTTGCGCCTTTGCGTCTTTGCGTGAAACAAAATAAAATGCGAGCAACTTGTAACTCTATTCAAAAAAGGTAACAAAGGTAACAGCTTTTTCAGTCATCAGTTAGTAACTTGTATCTCGTACCTTGTCTACTTGTATCTATTTACTCACTATTTATTACTTTTTATCCTCTCTGTAAGTCCCCCTTGGGGGATTGAGGGGGCCAATCAACACTTCAAAGAGCTAAAGGCTAACAGCTAAAGGTTATCGGCTAAATACATAGATAAACTTCTGTCGAAAAAAAGCAGAATCTCATATGTTTGCTTTATTTTAAATAATTATTTAATACACTCATTCATAAATATTTGAGGCCTTTCTGTAAATTCTTTCAGGTCATTAGCTGCAGAATGCCCTTCGAAAGGCATATAATAATGATTGGGCTTATCGGCTTCCCACGCATTGCGCCAGAATAATACCCATGCTATCTTATATTGCGTTATCAGCGGATAAACAATTCCTGTAAAGTAGGTAGAATCGGGCAGGCTTTCCATTCCTGTTTCACCGATAACAGGTATTTTATTTGCTTTTGCGGCATAATCGGTTACAATCTTAAGATTGCGGTCCATCGCCTCCTTATACCTTTGGATATCTTCTGCCGACTTGCCATTCACATAACTGTCGTATCCCACAATATCGACATACTCATCGCCGGGATAACGCTCGAGATAAGCGGCTTCATTTTCAGTTTCCGAAGGTGAATAAGCATACAGCAAGTTATGAACATTTTTCTTATCGCGTAAATATTCTACCGTCATTTTCCACAACTGCTTGTATTCGGCAGGCGTACACTGCTTACTTCCCCACCAGAACCATGCCCCGGTATGCTCATGATACATACGGAATACGACAGGAATAAGATTTCCGTCTTTGTCTTTCAGATCGAGGAAAAAACCGGCGACACGGTCGAGCCATACCAGATATTTTTCATGGTTAACTCCATTCGGAAGGATAGTCCTTACGACCGAATCCTGAGCACAGTCCCAGGCTGTATTTCCGGTTACGATGTTGTCCCCGTGCCAGCTTGCAGTAGTTATCCCGCCTCTGTCGTAAGTTTCCCTTATATAACGTTTCATATCCTGAAAATAGACAGAATCGAGATTAAACTCCGCTCCTATTTCTACATGTCCCAACTCCCAGCCTATTACCGCAGGGTAGTCGCCTGTAGCATCCTTCACATCGGAACGTCCGTCTTCTTTATACCATGAATGACCGTAAGCCAGATCATCCTGATGCCCGACCATAATACCTTTATCCATCAATTGGAAAAGCCTGTTATATAGCCCGACTGTTTCTTTTGTTGCATTCTTATCTACCGGTAAGAATTTATTCGTCGCTTCTTCTTTTTGTTTACATGAAAATAACATCGTAACAAGAAGTGTAAATAGTAGTAAATGTCTCATTTTATAATCGTGTTTTATTTAGAGCCTGTTTAAATTTTATAGCAAAACTTTTTATAGCTGTTTTTAAATGGATTTTATCATTTTTACTCACGGGTTTAGCGGGCTAAACCAAAAGAAAAAAGGGGAAAATACGCTAAAAAGAACAAAAAAAGTTGCTAAGAATTATTTATCAGAGCCCGTAATAATATTTTTCGCTAAAATTTAAACAGGCTCTTATTCCATATTCATCCCGAAATGCTCTATCATTTCCATACACATACGGCCATTGTGATAAGGGCATTTCCAGAATCCGGCCTTATCATCCTTCCTGTTGATACTTCCATCCGGCAGGCGGCTCCAGTACCATTCGCCGTTTTCGTTGTCGACCATCCGGTCTTGAATATACGACCAGACTTGCGAAGCCCGTTCTTTATATACAGCATTCTTAGAATTTCTGTATGCGTACATATATCCTACTACAGCTTCGGCCTGTACCCACCAGTGGCGTTCCGTATCCATATGCCTGTTCTTATATTCGTATATCATACTGCCATCGGCATCGATACCTTCGGAAGCAGCATCGGCTATCTTCAGCGACAAATTTTTTATCTCAGTGATAAGCGCTTTGTCTCCCAATACTTCTGCCGCCTCGAAAAGCAGCCACGAAGCTTCAATATCATGACCATAAGACACAGCATTAGACTTTACATTCCAGTCTTCATCGAAAAAAAGATTCAGGTGATTTGTATTACTATCCAGAATCTTATCTGTAAAAAGATCTATCAATTGCCTCTGTGCCGATTCCAACTGCGGGTCTTTCCATATACGGCAAAGATTTGTATATGGTTCCAGTATATGAAGGTGAGTATTCATCGTTTTCACCTCATTATCGTCTTTATCGCTAAGGCGCATATCTTCTATCGGCTGCCAGTCGCGGGTAAATGCCTCAAGATAACCGCCTGTTTCCTTATCCTTGTATTTTTCAATCAGGTAAAAGAAATCTTTAGCCAGCTCCAATGCCTTTTGCTCACCTGTGGCACGAAAATATTCTGAAAAACCGTAAAGCATAAAACCCTGTACATAAGTCTGCTTCTTCGTATTTACAGGATTACCTTTATAACCCAGTTCCCAGAAAGCTCCGCCGGATTCCTTATCGATAAAGTATGTAACGATATAATCGAAGGCACGTTGTGCCATTTTCAGATATTCTTCATTCTTAAGAATACGGTATGCGGAAGAAAAAGTCCATAAGATGCGGGCATTCAATATAGCTCCTTTACCGGCCTGAGGATTCAGTATATTATTGCCGTCTATCTGTCCGTAGAAGCCGCCGTTATGGTCGTCCTGCATTTTGTTTATCCAGAATGGCAGGATGTTTCCGGTTAATTCTTTCCTGAATCCGTTCATTTATTTTCCCTCTTTAAATTCAAATCCGATGTTATTTCTACCAGTTTCTTTTCTGTCAGGGGATAGAAATAGATAAATACGACCGATAATAAGGTACCCACTGCAGGAAGGAAACTCAGGAACATTTTAATCACATTGATCGTTTCAGGATTCTGAGCCTCATTCGCCTGAAATCCGAAGTAACCGAGCAGCCAGCCTGTCAGGGCGCTGCCGATTGCCCAACCGAATTTCTGGCTCATCGACGACGAACTGAATATCAGTCCTGTCGCCCTGTTTCCGGTCTTCAGCTCCGAGTAGTCGGCACAGTCGGCATACATCGACCATAGCAGCGGAAAAATGCTTCCTGCACAAATACTTATCAATGCCTGTAAAATAAAAATCAAGGTGAGGCTGTCCTTATCCATCCAGTAAAATACAATGCTTAGCACAGTAGCTATAGCCATCGCGCCCATATAGGTATATCTCTTACCTATACGGTTGCTGACCGGAGCAGCCAGTATGACGCCCACTATATTGGCAGCCTGCCCCAATGCAAGGTATAACCCACTAAGGACGAACGGGATACTAAACAGATTGATTGTGCCGAAACCATCCTCCACGATATAATATTTAAAGTAATAGACAGTAGCTCCGTCTCGTATCGAATTGAATACCAATGCTGCGACACCTGCTCCCAACAGAATCCACCAGGGCTTATTCTTTATCAAATCGCGCAAATCGTCAAGCAAGGGTGTTTTTTCCTGCTTTATCGGTTTCACGCGTTCTTTTGTGAACGAAAAGCACATAAAGAAAAGCACAGCGCATATCACAGCAATCACTACTACTGCCATAAACCAGCCGTGCTGTTGGTCTTCGACAGTATTGCTGCCATTGCTGAAATAATTGACCAATGGCATAAACAGCAGGAATGTTACGAAACTGCCTATATATGCAAAGGTCATGCGGAAGGTAGACAATATATTTCTGTCTTTCTGATCAGGACTCATCACACCCAATAACGAGGCATAGGGCACATTGATAGCCGAATATACCATCATCATCAGGGAGTAGGTTACATAGGCATATATTACCTTACCTGTATAATCCAGACCGGGAGTAAAAAAAGTAAATACCCCGATAACGGCAAAAGGTATTGCCAGAAACAACAGATAGGGACGGAATTTACCCCACCGTGTATTCGTACGGTCGGCAACCATACCTACGATCGGGTCGAAGAGCGAATCCCAGATACGGGTTATCAGAAACATAGATCCGACCACCGCCGCAGGCAATCCGAACACATCGGTATAGAAAATCATCAGGTAGGAACCGAACAGTTTCCAGAACATGGACGATGCCGCATCCCCGAATCCGTATCCTACTTTCTCTTTTAATGTAATTTTTACAGAATTCATTGTGAAGCTTACTTATTTATTCTGCCCGACTAAGCTATTTCCTTTTCGTGTTAATTCGAAATTATTTTCTATAAGCTTTGTTAATACCTGCACGGAAGTCGCAGAACGATACCCGTCGGGAGCCGTATTCAGACAATAATCCAACAGACGGTCGACAGAAGAGACAGCAACATGCATGCGTGTATCGCAAGAAGCATAATAGAGAAATACAGTACCATCGTCATCCGCAATCCACCCGTTGGTGAACAGCACATTGGATACGTCGCCAATCCTTTCTTCCCCGACCGGGGCCATCAGATGTCCCGCAGGTTCGGCAATCAGTTTGTCGGGCTGTTCGAGGTCGGTAAGATACAGATAAAGGACATACCTCAATCCGGCAGCACACATACGCACACCATGCGCAAAATGCAGCCAGCCCTTAGACGTCTTTATGGGATGAGGACCTTCGCCGTTCTTCAGTTCCTTAATCGTATGGTAATAACGGTAATTGATAATCTTCTCTTCCCTTATCTCCGCTCTTGTGATATCATCGACCAAAGCCCAGCCGATACCGCCTCCGCTACCGGCATCTATAAATCCGTCCTGAGGACGGGTATAGAGAGCATATTTTCCATTTACGAATTCGGGGTGCAGTACCACATTCCGTTGCTGGCTTTTCGATTTCAGGTCCGGCAGCCGTTCCCAACTTTTTAAATCTTTTGTACGGGCTATACCCGCAGCAGCCACCGCAGACGATAAGTCTCCCGCCGGAGCATCCGGGTCTTTGCGCTCGGCACAGAATATGCCGTAGATCCATCCGTCTTCATGTGCCGTCAGGCGCATATCGTAGACGTTTACATCCGGATTATCGGTTTCAGGCATATTTATCGGATAATCCCAAAAGCGGAAGTTATCGATTCCGTTAGGACTTTCTGCTATTGCGAAAAAAGATTTCCGGTCGTTACCTTCCACCCGTACTGCCATTAAGTATTTCCCCTGCCATTTTATAGCTCCGGCATTGAATGTACCCTCTATGCCGAAACGCTCCATAAAGTAAGGATTCGTCCCGGGCGACAAATCATATCGCCAGAATACCGGAGCATGTGCGGCTGTCAGCACAGGATATTTATACCTTTCGAATATCCCGTTGCCGGGAAATAGCGGTTCATTCTTACGCGTAACTAATTCTTCATATTCTTTAGTTACAGCCTCCAGACGTTTTTTAAAAAGATCGTTCATTTCTTTTATATTTTTAATATATATCATCAATTGAAATCACCCTATCATACTCGTTTCAGGCTTATTCCAATTTTATAAATTTCTTATCCATATATTACGATATGCAACCGCATCGCCGTGATTTTGCAACATCAGCGGCAATCTTCCATGTGCATTGTATTTCGGAAAACCGATATATTCGGTCGTACCTTTCAGCACATAGTTATTCTGAATTAAGACACCGTTCAGCATTACCGTTATTATTGCAGGACTTTCGAGTTTTCCATCCGTTCCGAATACAGGAGCTTTCCAGAAAATGTCATATACCTGCCACTGTCCTGCTTTGGTATAAGCATCCGCCAAAGGCGCCTGCTGTTTATATATGCTGCCGACCATACCGTTCACATAGGTAGGGTTATTGTCTCCGTCCAGCACCTGCACTTCATAAGTGCTCTGAAGGAAGACACCGCTGTTTCCCCTGCCTTGTCCGCTACCCTTCACAGGAGTCGGAGATTTGAATTCTATATGCAACTGGCAATCGCCAAAATATTCTTTTGTGTAAATATCGCCTGCACCTTGTGTTACCGTCATACCACCGTCCACTACTGTCCATTTTGCCGCGCTACCGTCTGCGGATACCCATTTCGACAAATCCTTTCCATCGAACAATACAATTGCATCCGAAGGCGGCTGACCTATACTGCCTGCCGGAACAACCTTAGGTGGTTGCGGATAATACCATTCTGTACTTTCAGGCTTCATTTGCTGTGCAGAGACAGCGATAGTAATTATAGATACGAAAACAAATAATGCAGTTCTTTTCATTGAATTGAATTTATTAATTCTTTAATAGTTGGTTACTTTAAAGGAGGCATTTTATCTCTGGTTATTACCTTATCGTTATTTAAGACCTCATTGATAAATTCTTCTCCGTTGTGTTCATCGAGACGTGTCATAGGCCCGTTCCATGGCATAAACCACGACCACACATCACCGTATCCGAACATCTTATCTATATCGGGTATAGAACCGCATTCACTAAGTGCGATTATCTTGCGGCCACCGTATAATTCTTTCACTTTATTGAAGGCGATATATTGAGAACCGTGCTGTCTTTCGCCCGGATAAATATCCATACCTATAATATCTATATATTCATCGCCGGGATACCACTCACTCGCCTCACCTGCGGCGTCGCTTGTCCATACCCATATCAGGTTATTCAGCCCGTGATGGTTTGTAAGCCTGTCATACATCAATACCCATAAGGCCTTGCATGGAGCAGCTCCTTTTGCCCCCCACCAGAACCACCTTCCGGCTGCTTCGTGCAACGGACGCCAAAGGACAGGGATATTCAAATCGTTAAGCTGTTTCAGATAGCCCGCTATTATATCTATATCTGCTATCATTGATTTATATTCCTGCGAATTTATATCATTGATTTTTGATACATCGAATGTGGTACCTTCGGTATAGAACTGGTCTGTTAGTTTCAACGGGTCGCGCCAATGCCACATGATGGAGACAATACCGTTATTTTGCCACCATATCTCGGAGTTATTCACTATGGCGTCGTAATTCACAAAGTCCCATGTACGGTTATAGTCTATGAAATCGAAGCATGCGAGAGCAGGCCATTTACCCGTTTTCTCATGCATCCAGTCTGCCTCTTCCAGTCCTGTACTGTAATTGGCCATAGCTCCGGATATCGTTTTCTTTCCGAAATTATCTTTTAAGAAATTGTACAGTTTCACTGCCTGTACCGAAGCGCCGGGTGTCACAAGGGATGGCGATACGTTGAAAGAGATATTTTCCTGCATTTTACCTACTTCTATGTAATCGAAAAACATCCAGCCCCAGCCTTTTTTTATGAGGACTATATTCTCCCCTTTATCCAATATGAGTCCGTTTATCGGGAGTGTTTCCCAGTCTTGTGCAGGATCAAATATCAGGCTCGACTGTTGTATGTTATTTATGAATAACAGATTTTCTTTTTTCTGTCCGTTTGTGTAATATCGTATATCCAGCTTGTATTTCCCTTTTTCGGGAACATTGATCCTGAAAGAAATATCGCCGCTGTTTTGATTCACATAGCCTGTTCCCGAAAATCCGGACATGCTTTTTTCTACAACGGCATCGCCCACCAGTGTCGCATTTTCTGCTTCGTAACGGATAGTCTCTACAACCGGAGAAGGATAACCGGCTTCTTCTCCTCCCTCTTTTTCCGTATCCCCCGAACAAGAGGCAAAAACAGAATAACAAAACAAATTGAGCAAGCAGATAATAATTCCTTTCTTCATTTATTTATATGTTAATTGATGAAGCTATTATCAGGCCGCAATGTTACATGACATTGCGGCCTGTATTACTTATACCATTTTTAGTTTTTCTTTACAAAACGAAAATTACATATACTGAAATCCACATCGGCAGGATTCTCCGGTTGATTCACTATTATAAAGTGGTTTCTATCCGCTCCCTCAACAGGCATGAACAGATTGGTCTTCTTTCCGCTATTCGGGTCATCAGGACGGAAAAGGTCTGTCACCTCGAATTTCACAGTTTTCCATTTGCCTAAAGTATTCATTGTTACGCCGCCGTTATATGGCGTAGGATCCCACATATAATTCCTGTCACCGTCGTTATTACGCCCTACTCTTATATATCGTACCAGCGGATAATTGATATTATTGTTAATCTCATATTTCACCCAATAGTTTTCAGGATTGTTTATGATATCCACATCAGGTACATCGAAGCGGGCGTAAGTTATATTGTGCCATGTCCAATATCCGCTATAGTTGTATTTAACCCTGTAGAATTTTCCTCTCAGCGGATCGGGATCCCCTTCGGCTGTTCCATCGTGAAGACCTTCCGGGTTCCATGCCTCTTCCATATCTTTAGCCGTAAGGATAGGATAACCTGTTTCCCTGAATTTCAGTTGAAGAGGTGTCGTCAATTTAGGTGTGGAAACACTAAGTACCGAATTGTCGGTAGTTCCCTCCGGTATCTCGATAGAGAAGCCTGTAGCGTCCGCGTCTATGATATTCACATTCTTTCCGTTCATTGTCATCGTGGCATTTTCAATATCGATTTCATATAAATCAAAATTATTACCCAGAAACCGTACCGTGTCCCCATCATGGGCAAATTCGTTATAAAACCCTGTCAGAACCAGTTCCGGAAGATTTACCGTCAAAGGGACATTTACTGTACCCAACTTCGTTGTTATTTTTATCTGATTATTCACTTCCATTGGCAAAACTCTGGGAATAGGTAATGTAAGGCGTGTTCTGACTGCATATATAGTTGACAGATCGACTTCAACATCATTAATAAAGATGGAGGTTACATCTGTCAGATTATTACCATGCAGCGTAATCATCTCCGCAAGCGAACTTTCGGTTATCGCGGTAACTGTATCTTTTGCAGTAGTTACGCGACTCACGGAAGGAGGGCCGTATGATGCCAGCTGGTCGTCATATCCATCATTGTACGTTACCACATCACTGCATGCGGCCGCCAGAAAGACAAGCCCTGCAAATATTATCGAATATGTTATATTTATTATTTTCATATCTGTATGTATTTTTCGTTCTTGAAAATATTAACTCCAGCCCGGATTATTTTCTTTGATGGCCTTATTAGAGTCCATTTCAGAATTTGGAATAGGGAATAACTCATGTTTAGACGATCGTACTTTATAAATACCCGATTCGTCTGTACCTCCTATGCTGTTCATCACATCCACATAAATACCCCAACGAATCAAATCCCAACGCCTGTCGCCTTCCAACGCAAATTCCATCGCGCGCTCTTCCAATACGGCCGAACGGAAATCTACAAGTGAGCCGATATTTCCCAAACCTGTCAATGTCTTTTCGGTAGCATTGCTCCTGCGCCTGATTTTATTTAAGGCTTCCAATGCCGCATCATCCGGTGCTCCGTTTACTTCTGCTTCTGCTTCTGCGTAAATGAGAACTACATCAGCATAACGAAGGAATGGCCAGTGCGCATCGCTTCTTTCAATCGTTTTATCCGTTCTGTCGTCATATTTGGTAAGAAAGGCCAAAAATGCGGCATCCCTGTTACATGTATATCTTAATCCGTCGTTATATGGCGCCTGAGGCGGTATTTCATTTCCTTGCTCATCTGTATATCCCAATGCTTTCTTTCTGTATTCTTCTGTATTAGGATAGAACGATCCTATATTCCATACTACATCAAAGTTTCTTGCCCAGCGGTGCAATACACCTTTTTCTACCCTGTAATCCTTACTTTCGAATAGCTTATACCAGTGGTCGCGCATACCATACCACAGCCCGTTGAAGATATTTCCATCGCTGTCGTATATCCCGGCATAACCTACCGTATAAGCCATACCGAATTTAGGATCTCCCGAAATCGCCTGCAACATCCAGATATGTTCGGTCTTATTCCATGATTCTTTTTTCCACAGATTATCATACGGCAATAGTCCATATGTTCCATATACCCCATCCATCACCTGTTTAGCCTTATCACGCGCTAGTCCGTAATATTCCTTATAATCGAATTTATCATAACCCGTGAGTTGCTTTTTCTTTACAGTAACAGCGACAGGATCGGTATATACCTTGGTGCTTCCTTCCAAGACAAAAGGTAATCCGCCTTTTACTTTTATGTCGTTGCCCGCCGGCATAGCTCCCGATGCCATCGTAGCATATACCTTTGCCAACAGGGAAGCTGCTGCACCTGCTGAGGCACGGCCTTCAACAAATCCCGGGTCTGTATTCTTATACATCATCATTTCCGCATCTTTAAGCAATTCTATGATGTAGGCATAGACATCTTCGACTGAAGAACGGGGTATATTCACTTCCCCTGTAGCATTTATCGATTCTTTGCGAATCGGAACCTCACCGAAAGCCCGCACCAGAAGGAAATAGGAATATGCTTTCAGAAAACGTAGTTCACCTATCACATTCTCCTTATATCTGGGAGTAACATTGCTCATCTTATTTATATTTTCCATCGCATAGTTAGCCCGGTGAATAATGACATAAGGTTTCTCCCACATATTTTTGGTTTCATCGATAGACTGGAAATTACCCGCTCCGAAGTTCTTGAATGCCCAGTCGGGACCGCTGATATAGTCACAGTCGAAATCAAATGCGGCAGGGAAAACACTCCATCTGAACATGTCATCTATAAGCAGGTTGTATGTACCCATCACCCATTGAGTAGCACCATCGTCCGAATCGGCAATGTCGTTAGGTTGAACAAAATCGAATTTTTTCTCTTCCAGCATATCGTTGCAGGACGGTATAGTCACTATAACCAGTGCACCCAGAAGAATTAACCGCGCTATATTGTAGAATTTATTTTTCATGATTCAAATAATTAAGATTATATATTTAAAAACCGACTTTCAGCCCCAGCGAGAATGTCCTGCTCGAAGGATATGAGTTCAAATCCACACCACGTCTCGACATATCCCCACCGAACGCATTCACATCGGGATCGAACCATTTATATCCCGTAATTGTAAATAAATTGGTTGCGCTGGCGTACACCTGAACATCTCCTATAGCTTTGAACTTAGGATTGAAGGTATATCCTATATTCAGGTTCTTCAGCCTGAGATATGATCCATCTTCCACATATCTGTCTGAGATTTTCCATTCGCGGGTATATCCGCCCGATATCGCTTTCGGCCATTGGGCGTTGTCACGGTTTTCCGGCGTCCATCGTTTTTCGTATGCCCATCGTGGGATATTGGCGATATTTGTCATTGTTATCTCCATCAGGTTGGCGTTATATACATCATTCCCGACAGCTCCCTGGAAGAAAAAGCTCAAAGAAAATCCTTTCCAGCGGAGATTATTTGTTATACCATATACAAAATCCGGATTTGCATCACCAATGATGGTTCTGTCTCCGTGAGCAGTTATAGCCCCGTCGCCATCGAGGTCGCGATATTTAATCTCGCCCACCATACTTTTTACCACAGCACTGGTCGCATTGGCATAAATGGGATTGGCCCGCACCTCGGCCTCATTGTCATAGAATCCATCCTCTACATAGCCATACATGGCACCGATAGGAGCGCCGTTGCGCTGAATAAATACATTACTTGCCGCATACCAGAGGGGATCCGCAAACTGGTCGCCTGCCAGCCCACCGATTTCATTCTTGTTGAAAGAAATGTTAGCATCGATATCCCAGCTGAAATCTTTGGTTGTTACAGCATAGAATTTACCTGTGAGTTCGAGTCCGTTATTTTTCACCCAGCCCGCATTAGACCACATATTGGTAAATCCTGAATTGGTAGGTATCGATACATTCTGTAAAAGGTCCTTTGTCTTCTTATAATAATAGTCTGCTGTAAGATTTATTCTTCCTTTAAGGAAAGATATATCGAGACCTATATTATACTGGTCTGTCGTCTCCCATTTCAGGTTAGGATTGAGAGCACCGTTATATACATTTTCGGAGAAACCGCTAACCTGAGAACTGCCTATCGGGTAATTATTTGTACCCAGTCTGGCTAAAGTCTGATAAGAATTGATTCCCTGATTTCCGGTCTGCCCGTAGCTTAATCTTAGTTTCAGGTTATCAAATATATTCAGGTCTTTGATAAGCTTCTCTTCTGAAATCCGCCATGCTAAAGCACCGGAAGCAAAATTGGCAAATTTATTTCCTTCTATAAACCGGCTCGATCCATCGCGACGATAAGATGCCGTAGCTATATATCTATCATTGTATACATAGTTTGCACGACCCAGTAAAGATACCATCCTCGACATCCCCCTGCCTGATGAAGGTGTCTCTATAGTCAGTGCAGCTCCGATATTGTATGGTCCTGTTATATCTGTAGGCAGATTGTATCCGCTTACCGACTTATTACCCCAGTTTGCTTCTTCGAAAGTGAAGCCGGCAACAACATTCAAGGCATGTACCTTATTGAAGGTCTTTTCGAAAGTCATAATCGACTCTGCCGTAGTTCCCTGATACCAGTTGTCACTCTGTCCTATTCTTCCGTTTGTCGGTGGATAACCCTCTTGTGTCAGGCGGCTGTAGAATGTATAACGGTTGTTTGAAGAATAGCTTAAACCCAGATTCTGCCGGAATTTTAAGTAATCCGTAAATTTCACTTCGGCATAGGATGAACTGAATACATTGTTAGATCTCAACTGGTCTATAGTATTGCGCACATATACATAAGGATTGGCAGCCAGCCAGTTCAGCTCGTTCGATTCCTGACGTCCTACCAGAGGATCGTACGTAGGAGGAAATACCAGAGCCGAACGAACCACAGACGATTCGGATGAGTTTGTCTTTGCAAAATCAGTTACCGAATTCGTATAACTCAGATTCGTGCCCACTTCAAGCCAGCTTCTCAGTTTACGTCCCAGATTCGTACGCAACGAATAACGTTTATAAGCCGAATTCACAATAATACCCGTCTGATCCATAAAGTTACCGGAGAATGAATGCCATCCTTTATCGCTCGCACCGGAAACACTAAGATTATATTCCTGACTATATGCAGTCTGGAAGATTCCGTCCTGCCAGTCGGTACTCATTACCGAGGTTGTGTTTCCATACTGGTCTGTACGCATGCCCAGATTTAGGAAATCTTCCGGCCCGGGAAGATATTTTCCGGTATCGGTCAATATATTATTATTGGTATCATACCTGTACGACCATTGTCCCGGATATGGCAGCATATAATAAGAAACGCCATCATAAAATTCACGGTTAGTCACACCTTCATTCACATAACGCGCATAAGTCACCGGATCGAGCACATCCATTTTCTTGCTACGATTGGACATACTGAAATTGGCAGTGAATTCTATTTTTTCAGAACCCTGCTGTCCTCTTTTGGTAGTAATCAATACAACGCCGTTTGCTCCGCGGGAACCATATATAGCTGTCGCCGATGCATCTTTCAATACTTCAATAGATTCTATATCATGCGGGTTGATATTTGCCAATGCATTCGCCGTCTGATTATTTCCATTCTGTAAACCATTCGTCGGCATAGAGGCAATATCGTATGGAACTCCATCGACAATATACAACGGCTGCGAATTGGTTTTAAATGAGTTTGCCCCACGAACCAGGATACTGATTCCTGCTCCCGGAGCGCCATCGTTCTGTATAACACTGACTCCGGCCATTTTTCCTTGCAGGGCCTGATTGATACTACTCATAGGATTCCCTTTCAGCAAATCGTCAGCTTTCACCTGACCTACTGCTCCCGAAAGGTCTCTTTTCTTTACAGTACCGTAACCGATAACTACCACCTCGTCCAGATTTATATTTTCATCTTCCATGGCAATATTGATATTCCGTTCCGATTCCACTTTAACTTCCTGACGCTTCATTCCGATAAGTGAAAATGTGAGGATATCACCTTTGTTAGCTTTGATAGAATATTGCCCGTCGATATCGGTCATTGTAGCGACCCTTTCCTGAGTTTGAACCGCAACACCCGGCAATGGTGAACCGTCCTTTGCATCCGTTACCACACCGGATATCTGGTATGTCTGGGCAAACACCGCACACGGGATTATGCAAAGAAGAAATAATAGATAAAGTATTCTTTTCATAACGTGAGATTTAGATTAAGAATATAGTTAGTGATTTTAATTGTTGGGGTTATAATTTTTCATGATTAGCTTACACTACAAAAGTATCTACATGGTGCATAAAAAACAAATACTTTATTATCATTAAATGATACTTTTTTAATCAAAAATAAAATATACAAATTGTCATATCAAATATTATATCAATAAATACCTTGTTATCAGTATAAATAAAAATGATTCCAGCAAAAGTGTTTTAACATTAATAATACTTTTTTACACATAAAAAGATAAAAAAGTACCATATCAGGATAAATAAATACTTGTCTTTTAGGATACATCCTTTGTACTTTTGTAATATTATTTCTGATATAACCTAATACCCCCAAATAATGAAAAAAGTTTTATTACTTATCTCTCTGATTTTCATTCTATACGGATGCAGTCAACAAAAATCCGGCAATACATTTGTAACCATAACAAAAGAAGGTCAGTTCTTCAAGAACGGTAAACCTTATTATTATATAGGTACCAATTTCTGGTACGGGGCTATCCTCGCCTCCGAAGGAGAAGGCGGAAACAGAAAACGCCTTATACAAGAACTCGATTCTCTCTCTGCCGCCGGCATAGAAAATCTGCGCATACTGGTAGGTGCCGACGGAGTGAATGGAATAAAATCGAAAGTGGAACCTACACTGCAAACCGCTCCCGGCATATATAACGATACTATTCTCGCCGGGCTCGATTATCTGCTGGCCGAGATGGGTAAGAGAAATATGTCGGCAGTCTTATTCCTGAACAATTCGTGGGAATGGTCGGGAGGCTACAGCCAATATCTCGAATGGGCAGGACATGGAAAAGCTCCTATCCCGGCTATCGACGGTTGGAACACCTTCTCCGAATATGTAAAGCAATACCCAAAGTGCGATTCCTGCAAAACCCTGTTTGCCAAACATGTGGAATTCATAGTCACACGTACAAACCGTTATACAAACAAGCGCTACATTGACGACCCGGCCATAATGTCGTGGCAGATAGGCAACGAACCGCGCGCATTCGCAGAAGAGAACAAAGTCGCGTTTGCCTTATGGATAAGCGATGTTGCCCGGCAGTTAAAAAGACTCGACCCTAATCACCTGGTGTCGGTAGGCAGTGAAGGTTATCAAGGCTGCGAAGGCGACATTCAGCTATGGGAACTCATACATTCCTATAATGATATAGACTATACCACCATCCACATCTGGCCTTACAACTGGGGATGGGCTAAAAAAGACGATCTGCATGGAACTCTCGGATATTCCAAAGAGCAGACAGGAATCTATATACAAAAGCATCTCGATATATCGGCCAGATATAAAAAGCCAATGGTCATAGAGGAATTCGGCTATCCGCGCGACAATTTCCAGTTTGACACAGGAACTCCGGTAAATGACAGAAACGAATATTACTCTTATGTATTCAATCTGGTCAAAGAAAATTACCTAAAAAAAGGGATACTCGCAGGTGCTAACTTCTGGGCATGGGGAGGATTCGCCAAACAAAATAAAGACCATGTATTCTGGGAAAAAGGGGACGACTATATGGGTGACCCGGCTCAGGAAGAACAAGGCTTATACTCGGTGTTTCATTCCGATAATACCGTAGGGATAATCTCAGAATTCAATAAGGAAATGCAAGACAAAACCAACTAATACCTATTTATATTATGTACAAACGTATATTATTACAATTTATGCTTATAGGTTTGTGCCTCATATCCAAAGCCACATCATACAATGTGATGGACTTCGGCGCACAAAACGACGGGAAGACACTGACTACCCAACATATACAGAAAGCTATCGACCAATGTTACTATGATGGCGGAGGTGTCGTTTATGTACCGAAGGGCAATTACCTTGTGGGTACAATAAACCTGAAATCCAAGGTAGAATTCAGGTTCGAAACAGGGGCAACACTGATAGCAACTACAGACTTATCACAATACCAGAAAGATAACAACGGATTGGCCGGGGTATTCTACACCGAAAACGCACAGGATGTATCCATTACCGGAAACGGAAAAGTATTCGGGCAGGGCATGGAATTCATGTATGCCGACAGTGCTAAAGTCATTAGCGGGGATGTATTGAACTATATCCGTCAGAAAAACGATTTCCGCAAAGTGACGGAAGGCCTTGGCGATGGACCTGTGTATCCGAAAGACAGATTTCAGCAGATGATAATATTCAGCAACTGCTATAATGTTACATTATCGGACTTCGAATGTATCGACGCACCCTACTGGACATTCCTTATCGTACATTGCGACAGGGTAAAAGTAAAAGGTCTGTCCATTAATAATAACCTACTGATTCCCAATAGCGACGGATTGGACATTATATCCAGCAGCAATGTGAATGTTTCGGACTGCATCATCACTTGTGGCGACGATGCCATCGTGTTAGCGGGTTATGCACACCACTTCGGCGACCCGGGGTTCAAGGATATCCTAAAACCATCGAGGAACATCAATATCTCTAATTGTGTCCTGCAATCGCGTTCGAGTGGAATCAGGATCGGGGGATGGGACCAGAACCATATGTCTAATTACAATTTCAACAATATTACTATCTTCGATTCCAATTGCGGAATCAACATCACGGTAAGGGATTCAGGTTCGGCACAGAATATCAACTTCTCCAATATCCGTATCGAAACAAGGCTCCATACAGGCGACTGGTGGGGACAAGGCGAGCCGATAAAAATATCGGCTCTGAGAGGAGTGCCTGATAATCCTGTCGGGATAATCAAGAACATCAATTTCTCGAATATTACGTGTATAGCTGAAAACTCAGTACTAATATACGCCTCGGAAGAATCGAAACTGGAAAACATAACATTCAGCAACTTCGATTTCACACTAAAGAAAAGCGCATTGGACAAAATCAGCGGAGGGAATTTCGACCTGAGACCAAATACCGTAACAGGTAAAGAGATATATAAATCGAATATACCTGTTATTTATATAGAGAATGCCGAAAATGTATATTTTAACCAGGGAAATATAGGCTGGGACGGTGTCGAAGCCCCTTATTACACCCATGCAATGGAGGCAGTCAAAGTAAAAAATATGAAACTGAACAACATGATAGCTATCCCTTCGCCATCGAATCCGAAATTACCGGCTATCTCGTTAACCAACTGTACACAAGTATCGAACAACATACTCAAGAAATAATTTACACTAAAAATAGAACAATTATGGCAAACAAAATACTGGCACTCATCCTCTTTCTAAGCATTCATATTTCATCTGATGCCGCAATATACAACATACTCGACTTCGGCGCTAAAAACGACGGTGTCACACTGGCCACCGCCCAGATACAGAATGCAATAGATGAATGCTATAAGAATGGAGGAGGCATGGTATACATACCTGCCGGCACATATCTTGTAGGAACAATCAACCTGAAATCGAATGTGGAATTCCGGTTCGAAACAGGGGCCGTGCTGAAAGCTACTACCGACCTCACTCAATATCAAAGACACAACAAAGAGCTGGCCGGAATATTCTATACCGAAAAAGCTGAAAACGTATCCATTACCGGAAACGGCAGGATATTCGGGCGGGGAATGGAGTTTATGTACGAAGGTAAGGCAAAAACAATAGGCGACGACCAGAAAGTATTTACCCGCCAGAAAGAAAATTTCAGAAAAGTAGAAAGCGGACTTGGCGACGGACCATTATTTCCCAAAGACAGGTTTCACCAGATGGTTATTTTCAGCGAGTGTACCAATGTGACACTCTCCGGTTTCGAATGTATAGACGCACCTTACTGGACTATTCTGATAGTGCATTGCGACAGGGTAAAGGTCACAGGATTGTCGATAAACAACAATCTGCTCATCCCGAATGGCGATGGTATCGATATTATTTCGTGCAGCAATGTAAATATGTCGGACTGTATTATCACCTGCGGCGACGATGCCATTGTAGTGGCCGGATACGGTAACCATCACGGCGATCCGGGATTTAAGGATATAATGAAGCCGTCTAAAAACGTGAATGTATCTAATTGTGTTTTACAGTCTCGTTCGAGCGGTATACGGATAGGCGGACACGACCAGAATCATATGTCGAATTACAATTTCGACAACATCGTCATATACGATTCAAACCGCGGTATAAATATTTCCGTAAGTGATACGGGTTCGGTGCAGAACATGAATTTTACCAATATACATATCGAAACAAGGCTTCATACAGGCGACTGGTGGGGGCAGGGTGAGCCGATAAACATGACTGCTATGATGCTTGTTCCCGAAAAGCCGAATATCGGAGTAATAAAGAATATCAATTTCACCAATATTACCTGTGTCGGCGAGAACTCGATAGTCATGATTGCATCCGACGATACGAAAATACAGAATGTGACTTTCAATAACTTCGACTTTGTAATCAGGAAGAGTGCACTGGAAGAGGTAGCTGGAGGCAACTTCGACCTGAGGTTGAACGCCATAAGGGAGAAAGAACTCTATCAGTCGGACATTCCTGTAGTCTATCTGGAGAATGTGGAAAATATCCACTTCAATCAGGGGAATATCGGCTGGGATAAGGTAGAGAAAGCTCATTATACGTACGCTATAGAAGCTAATAAGGTAAAAAATATGACCCTGAACAACATGACTGCTGTGCCTTCTCCTGCCAATCCGAAGTTGCCGGCTGTGTCATTGAAGAATTGCGGAAAGATAACGGATAATATTCTAAAATAGGTAAAGGTGAGGGTTATACTTCATTGGTAAAAGGTTTCTTAAAGGAAAAAGCATGAATTCAAAGAGAAATTCATGCTTTTTATATTTACATAATTATAGTATAATTACAGGAAAAATCTTGACTCTTTATAATTCTCTCTGAACTCGCGAGGCGTACAACCTTTCTTCTTCTTAAAAATCCTGTTGAAATTGGAAAGGTTATTAAATCCACATACCATACATATTTCCACTATACTGTGGGTGGTATCTACAAGCATGCGTGTAGCATGTCCTAAACGTATGTCATTAAGGGAATCAATGAAATTCCGTCCGGTTCTCTTCTTGATAAAACGGCTGAAAGCTACCTCTGTCATACCGACGAGGTCAGCGACATCGGCAAGCCTTATTTCTTTATTGTAATTTTCCAGCATAAAATTATATGCCCGCTCTATCCTGCGGCTATCATAGCTTTGCTCCTGCGATTTGAAAGAACGGCTTGATAATTCGCGCATAGGAGAAAGTGAAAGGTCGTACAATATTCCGAACAGTTTCAAGACGGAATGCGCTCCCTGAGCTTCGGATGCTAAAGAATACAGGCGATTTTTCATCTTCAGAATCGTTTCCTGAGAGAAAACTACTCCATAATGCGCTTTTTCGAACATTTCCTTTACCGTGCGGAACTGGTTTTTCTGCAACAGGTGGTCGTTCAGCAGGTCCCCGTGAAATTGTATGGTTATTTCCTTTATTTCTTTCGATTCGCACTTATTGTTCAGCCATGCATGCTCAAGACTCGGACCTGTGATAAGCGCCAGTTCCAAATCTTCTATGTCTTCCATACTATCCCCCACCACACGTTTTGCTCCGGCACCATTCTCTATAAAATTCAGCTCGTACTCGGCATGTATATGTACGGGATAGGTAAATTCTTTTTTTGTCCGTGTAAAAATCATGAAGCAGTCTCTTTCTGAAAGAGGTGTTACTTCCCTGAGAATAGATTCCATAGATTTACAGTTTGATAACAAATATAAGAATTTTATAAAAGCAAATTAGTTAATGATATCTCTTTAACAGCTATCTGAAAAGATAATAACGATCTCTTCCCATTCTTATTTGCAGATAGGGGCTTAATATCGGTTAAGCGCCGTTTTATATTTAAAATAAATTTTCAACAAACAGACAATAAAAGTATTCATGGATATTTGTCGCATGAATTATTTGGCATATGTAGATCAGTGCAAACACAAGCTGAAAGAACCGTATCCGGATTATACTTCTATTTTTCAATTGTGCGAGATGTATATCTGTAAGATATATTTCAGAGATTATAGAACACTGACCTCAAAAAAGAAAAACAGCAATTATCTACGTCGCCATAATTGCTGCTTTTAGAAGATTAGAAAAGATTTCTCATGTCAGTATCAAATTAACAAACAATAGTTTTATGCCTATTTATTTAAGATGTGTTTTTCGTCTTTAGAGTATCGCTATATTTTGTCTATGAATTGAATATTTACAGTTATATCTTTAATTTAATATTAACTTTTCTCAATAGAGCTGTAATTCCTACTACAATAAATGAGAAACAAACACACTTTATCAATCCTGTTATTCCTTCAGACGCAAAACTTATTTTGGAAAATCCAACTAATGTGAATATTGCATATAGTATAGATGGTATCAAATAACATGTAAGTGTGGAGGTACCTGCCGGCTTAATTATATTGAACAAGCGGGCATTATCTTTTATATCGGTTAGCCAATAGATAAATAAATAAAACAATATGGAAATCCCTGTGCAGTAAAACAACCAGGGAGGAGTTTCCTGCAATTTTGAAATAATCCACCATTTATTGCTTATCCATCCTGCAATAATAAATATTATCCCGATAATTGCAGAATACATGATTTTCCTCTTGACATCCAGTTTGCTATCCGCTTGAGTCATTACCAATGATAATAATAGACCTGCCATTGTGAATGCATGGAAACAGCCGTTACTTGGTATGATACCGCTAAATATCCCCAACCATTTATTGCTGCCGGCAATACATAGAAGAACAAAGAACAGACCGGAAAGGATAAGGCCATATCTACGTTTACGAAACAATAAGTAAATCAGAGCGCACAATAAATATGTCCACCCGATAAGTCCTAATATGCCCCACCAGCGAGGCTGGAAGTATCCGCCTGAAGGGTCACGGTAGATAATAGCAAATATTATAAGTACTATAGCTGCTATTATTTTCATAACCAGTTGAATATTCTTATGAATACTGCTCCCAGTTTTCGGATAATTGTTCCATATGATAAAGAAGCATATTACCATAACCAGCGAAAATATGGGTTTGCTAATACCGACAGTATCAGAAAGGCCGCTACCGCTGTTTACAGAAAATAGTCCCATTACCAATAAGGCGAAAGACCGTATAAAGATATGCTTGACAATGGATACCTTTGATTCGCCTTTAGCAAGCCGTTTTTCAATGGCTAATGGAATAGACATACCTAAAATAAAGAGGAAGGAAGGAAATACGAGATCGCTTAACCCAAGCATATCTTCATCAAAGGCA
Source organism: Dysgonomonas sp. UBA7710 (assembly GCF_002482385.1). Taxonomy (GTDB): domain Bacteria; phylum Bacteroidota; class Bacteroidia; order Bacteroidales; family Dysgonomonadaceae; genus Dysgonomonas. The sequence goes on from NZ_DLFW01000022.1 coordinate 73,275, forward strand.
GCATGCTCCATCCAATGGGGAACTCCGCTTACGCTCCACAGGTCGTTAACGAAAATCATTAAGAACATGGTTAATGCCCTGAAAATGTCAATTGATGCAATACGCCGGACATTATCCGATATTACAGAGGTAGCCATTTGATTTTTATTTACTTCCATTGTTCTTATCCTCTTGTCTATTATTTCATTGTAGATTGCCAGACTGCACGGGCTAGTGTGTTGGCGCTATCGTCACCATCATAGTCCCAATACATCATACCCTTCATACCTTTGCCAAGAAGCCATTCTCCTTTAATAGAAATACTTTCTTCATTGTCGTATCCACAATAATACTCGCCATTGTATGTGACATAAGGTACAGATGCACTTGCATCCCAGTTATCTATTTTATAGGACTGTTTATCAAGCTGAATGATAGCCTTATAATTGATAGCGGTCGGGGCTGTACTGAAAGAATGACGCCCATAAAAAGGGATACCCAGTACCAGTTTATTAGCTGGCATACCAGCATCAAGATAAGTTTGTACAGCTCTCGTACAATCAGAAAAAGCCGACGGATCACTAAGAGCCGACTGATGATGTGGGGCTTCAGCCAGATCGTATGTCATAATATTTACAAAATCCACATAAGGCGCTACTGCTGCTATATCGATATAACGGCTTCCTCCTGCTACATTTTCTTTATCTTTACAATAACCTGCATAAGTAAGCAGATAGCTGCTCCCTAGCGTCTCACGTAGATCTTTCATCAATAATACATGATTAGCTACATCAACAGCCACATCGTAATCGTTAGCATTACCACTCCACGATAGTCCGGGAAATTCCCAATCCATCTCAACACCGTCTATACCCCATTTTTGTAAAAACGCTTTACAATCTTTTGCAAATTCTTTCCTGTATGTCCCAGACTTGGCCAGTAATGAAAATCCTCCTCCGAGCGGATTGTCCGGATTTTCCTTTACGTCAGAAAAGGAAATTGATATTTTCAGGTCCGGATTATCCTTCTTTAGATTAACTATCTGTTGAAAGCGCGATTCTTCTCCCTGAAGTTTAAATCCTTTATAAACACCATCTTCCATATAAAGCTCGGCGAACGCATAATTCAGGTTGGTGAATAGGTTAGCATTCGGAATAGCAGTACCATAATAAGTTACATATGCTATTACTACACGGCCTTCTACTCTTTCTACTAAATCACTGTCTTTGCCCGGAGATCTTATTCCTGTTACATAATCGTCATCACCACAACTTGCAAACAATAATACGATAAGTATGGTAAATAATATTTTTTTCATGCTATTTTAAGGTTATTTATAGTAAAAATTATTCTCTTGTAGAATTAAATATCTGCCGGCAACGAAGGTAACTTAATTACCGGCAGATATAGATAGTTTTATTCAACCGGTACCAGGAAAAAATACATTGCATCAATATCCCAATCCGCTACTTCTGCAGGTTTGTTATATGTGGATGGGAAGCAAAGTACTAATAAGTCCTCACTTATACTGGTTATCCAGTACGGAGTATTAACACCGGACCATACATTCCAACTGAAACTGGTGCCAATAACCGGCGCTGTAGTGATTAATTCGCCCGTAACTCCTTCCGGGGTATTATGTGTATAAGCCCAAATTCCTTCTTTCGAAACAGCTCCTGATGCCAGATAAGTTGTCATCTTGTGTCCATCGAACTCGAAAGTCATGGTTTGTTCCGGTACCGTTGCCGTGTTTACAGTTCCCCATGAATTCTGGTTAGGAACCGGAGCGTAATACTTCCAGTTTCCATACATCCCGTTATAAAGCGCTCCGGTAACCTCCATAAATTTCCATGTTTTCTTTGCTGTCTTATCAGCTTTGTCTACTGCACCTGACAGTAGGAAGTCATATTCATCAAAACAATTGGTTATACTTACATGAAACTTTTTGGACGTAACAATCTCATTGGCTGAGATACCGGTGTAATAAATATCATATTCTCCATTTGTATCGTAGATGATTGTATCGTTATCAGAGCCAACAATTTTCTCTCCTGTACTCCATCCCAGATGCCATACACCACCAATATCAGGCCTGTTGTTTTTTATTACTACATATTGGTCGCCTTCTACTTTGTCATCTGTATTGGGAATAGGTTGTGTAACCGATATAGCGGCATCCAGATCAGCTTGGCTTATGGGTGTGCCCGGGTTGTTAAAGTCGTCACGTAATAACTCATCCTCAATCGCATCACATCCGTAGCCAACTAAAAGGCATATCAATAGTATTCCATATATTTTTGCTTTCATATTTAGTCGTTTTAAGGTTATTACATTCTGTTCCAACTTGTGAATAAGGCCTCAGAGCCCCAACCCGGATTTTGTTCAAACAGCCCGTCCGATAAGTCTATTTCAGTCTGAGGAATAGGCCAGTAACCTTGAGTTTGTTTCAAACGTGCTTTGTAGTCGAAGTTTACCATCTGAACTTCTACTCCCGCATTTAATAAAGTGAATCCTTTTTGTCCGTTCAAAGCATCCCCGGCTTCATCTAATGATGGTCCAGACCAACGTAACAAATCCCACCAACGGATAGACTCAAAGGCTAATTCCCATCTGCGTTCGTTCTTAATGGCTTGTAGCGAATAACTTACCGGAGCCAGATTAGAACGGGCACGCACACGGTTAAGCCCTGTTGCATCACCTTTTAGTTCCGACTGCATTAACAATACATCTGCAAAACGGATATGAATCAGATCGGCTATATTATTCAATGATTGGCTTATAACATCGGGTGTAATCTCAGGATAGAGTTGTAAGGCAAAAGACCGTATCTGATTGTCATAATAAGACACGACATTGATATATTTCTTCTGATGATAACCTGTCTGTTCATAATATCTGTATGAAACAGTATAGTCAGGTTCATCTGTAGATAATCGTCTGTCAAACAACACGCTTCCTTTATTATTTGGATCAAGTGCACGGTACGACCATATAGAACCTGTCATACGTGGGTCTTCGGTAGCTCCGTTTAAATAAGCTTGTTGTGCCGACCAGGCTTTCCATTCGTTTACCATTCCCGGTGAAACAGGCCCTGCACCCCAACCTCTTCCGAAAGGATAACCTTCGCCGTCCTCTGCCTTGGAGTTGTCCGCAGATGGAGAGAAGAATTGTGCCACAGTATTACTGAACCAGGTATAAGTCCAGTTATTACCTTTCAGTTTATGTTTATTTGCAAATAATGTTTCGATAGAACCAAGTCCGGCCCAATCCAGACTATTGTTCACTACATAATTATATCTGTAACCGGCAGTGTTATCCTCAGATGCTTTATTAGTATAACTCCAGAGATTACGTTGGTCAGGAAGCAAATCATGTCCCGAATTATCTACACAATCATCTATCCAACTAATTACCTGTGCTTTGGTAATACCACCGGGTAATTCTTCTTTTCCATAACGTCCCGTATAAAACAAGAATACACGTGCCATCATAGCCTCTGCAGCATATTTAGTGGCGTGTCCGGCCATTGTAGAGCCATCCAAATAGATACGGTCAGGCATTAGCTCGATAGCGTTTTTCAGGTCAGATGCAATTTGTTCATATACTTCATCTACAGAAGCACGCGGCAGTTTATTCTGATTTCTGCTATCAGTACGTAAAGGCACTCCGCCAAACATTTGTACTAATTCATTGAAAGCAAAAGCCCTCAGAAAATAAGCCTCACCAAAACAACGTTTCTTTTCGCTATCACTTGACCAACTGGTTACATTATCTAATGTTTCAATGGCTACATTAGCCCTGTTGATTTGTTTATAACAACGAGCATATAAGGGTTGTAGCATATTAAGATTGGTATACATCAGGAAATTAGTAGCACAGTTGTTGGATGCTTCCAGATTTCCGCCCAGGCAGTCATCGCCAGCCAACTGTGCTGTATAGATATAGGACGATACTTCAGGGTCTTGAAATAACAGATTGGCATAAATACCTGTTATCAATTCATTCGCTTCTGTTTCCGTGTGTGGAAAATTCTCTGTGGACTTGGTAGTCAGACTTTCTGTATCCAAAAAGTCGCTACAACTCGTCAGAAAAACTATAGTCAATAGGATGAATGCAATATATTTTTTCATCGTTCTTTTCTTTTAAAATTTAATACTTGTCCCAATCATATAGACACGTGAACTAGGATAGAATCCGAGGTCGATACCCTGTGCATAAGAATAACTACTACCGGCACCATAGCCAACTTCCGGGTCCATACCACTATAGCCTGTAATAGTAAATAGGTTTTGAGCACTTACATATAGTTTTAATTGAGAAACCGGTATATTCTTGAATAATCTCTTAAAGTCATACCCTAGAGATATATTCTTAAGTTTGAAATAATCTCCGTTTTCTACATAAATATCAGATATTCTGTTCCAGTTTGAATTTACGGAACTGGATACACGCGGGTATTTATTTGATGTTCCTTCACCATGCCAACGCTGGAAAATATCTGTTGTATAGTTTGCCATAGGTGAAGCGACATAATCCCGGTAACACTTCAATATCTGATGACCAAAAGCTCCATAAGTACTTACATTCAGTTCTATTCCTTTAAAATTGACATTAAATGAAAAACCGAGAGTAAAATCCGGATGAGGATTTCCAATTTCTGTGCGGTCATTAGCATCAATTACTCCATCACCATTTACATCCTGCCAGATCACATCGCCGGGTTGCGTATTGTTTCCTAAAAGCTTGGCTCCGGTATATTCATCTATTTGTTTTTGATTTTGAAATATCCCATTACTCTTATACCCGTAAAAATAACCGAATGGTTTGCCTACTTCAGTGCGGAAGCACTCATCCGATCCTTCCCATAAAACACTGATAGGGCCGTGAATTATCCCTTCCGAGTTAGCCAGTTTTGTTACTTTATTCTTATTATGGCTAAATGAAACATTGGCATCGAAATAAAGATCTTTATTTACCTGTTGATTCCAACCTAAAACAGCTTCAAAACCTGTATTGCGTACATCTCCGCCATTAGCATAAGCAGGGTCTACACCAAAGTCTGCAGGTTGAGGCGGTGTTACCAACCAATCTTTGGTATCGCGGTTGTACCAGTCAAATTCCAGTTTCATACGGCCATCAAGGAACCGGGCATCTAATCCCAGATTTACCATTGTTTGAGTTTCCCATTTCAAATCAGGATTTACTCCACGATAAGCATAAGAACCTGTTGATGCATCATCCATAGAATTTCCAAAAGGATAGCCTCCGTAATTGTTATTGGAGGTAATTAATCCTATGTATTGGAAAGAACTTACACGGTCGTTGCCATTGGAACCGTAAGACGCACGAAGTTTCAGGAAGTCTATACCTTTTACATTTTCATTCCAGAAACTTTCATTGCTGATTACCCAGCCTGCCGAAACCGAAGGAAAATATCCCCAGCGATGTCCCGGTGCAAAATTGGATGAACCGTCACCACGTAATATGAATGATGCCATATACGTTTCTTTATAATTGTAGTTGACACGTCCGAAAAAGGAAAGAGTTCCACTGGAAAGAGTTGGACTACCGGTCAGGGATTGTATTGTACTCAGATTTGGGACATTGCTTAACCATGCATGTTCGAAATCGTAGAAAATAGAACCTTGATTAGAACCGCTCATTGATTCACTTAGTACCTGACGCGCCATACTTTGTCCTAATAGTACATCTACATTATGATCTCCGAATTTATTGATATAATTGACCGTGTTATCCCATGTCCAGTATTGTGACTGAGCCATAGATTGAGTTACACGATCCTGATCCTGCTGTAGTGTGGCAGTCAGTTTTCCATACGATGGAATATAAGCCCGGTAACTGGATGAACTCAGCATGTATCCAAACTGTGAACGGAAGGTCAGGCTTTTCATTGGTTTTATTTCAGCATATACACTGGTTTGCAGTGAATGAGACTTACTGACATTCTGATTCATCATATAATCCATGTAGGCAATCGGGTTTTTATTGGCACCATTAGCCGCATCCCAATTATAACCATCGGCAACCTGATCATTATACATATAATAATTACCATTGCTATTATATGCGTGCATTAAAGGGCTCATAACTAAAGAATTGTGAATCGTATTCCAATAGATGTCATCACGTGCAACCTGTCCTTTGGAGTGATTGAATCGGTAGTTCAGAGTTTCACCTATTTTCAATATATCTAAATCTCCCTTTCTAATAAGAGTAGATTCTGTATTGATACGGGCGTTATAACGGTTTAATACCGGAACATTGGATGGAACACCCATTGTGGCTTCCTGTTGCAAATATGTAAAACCTATTGATGAAACTGAGCGCTCTGTCCCACTGGTAACGTTTATACTATGGGATTGAACAGGCGCGTTTTTATTTAGTATTTCCTTAATCCAGTTTGTTCCTTTCCATGAACCATCGCGAATTGAAGCCAGATCTTTTCCGGGAATCAGATTATCCCAGTTATATATAGCCAGACCATCCATAACACGGCTTTCATTTTGGATATTTATAAATTCCTGGGCATTGAGAACCGTTGGAATCTTATAAAGATTCTGTGCCCCATAATAACCATCGTACGTAACTTCATGCCTGCCGGATTTACCGGTCTTGGTTTTCACAAGGATAACCCCGTTGGCAGCACGGGAACCATATATAGCGGCTGTAGCTGCATCTTTAAGTACGTCAATGCTTTCGATATCGTTAGGGCTCAGACCATCAAGGCTACCGCCTACTATTCCATCAACTACATAGAGTGGAGTAGCACTACCGTTAGTTCCTATACCACGGATGTTTACTTTAAATCCGTCGCCGATAAATCCACTGACTTGGGTAATATTAACTCCCGGCGCCTGACTTTGCAAGGCTCCCATTACACTTGGAGTGTTCAACCGGGCAATATCGTCTCCTTTTACCTGTACCGTAGCACCCGTTACTAATTTCTTTTTCTGAACACCATAACCGACAACAACAACTTCTTCCAGGCTGTTGTAGTTTTCTTTCATGATAATCCGCATTTGTTCAGTAGCCTTTACTTCCTGTGTGTCATACCCTACATAAGTTATGATAAGTGTAGAACCAGGCTGAACTTCGATAGAAAAATTACCATCAGTATCAGAAAGAGTTCCGTTTGTGGTACCTTTTTCTTTGATTGTTGCTCCAATGACAGCTTCACCGCTTGTATCAACAATACTCCCTTTTACCAGCATCTTTTTTTGCTGGGGTGTTTCACTGGCTGATATTCCTGATAGGCCTGGATTTGCTATGATTATATTTGCTATAGGAAGTATCAGAAATAATAATATAAATAAATGTTTTTTGTTCATAATTATAAATTTTCAGTGTTTTCAACTCAATTATTTAGTCAAATGAGTCCCGGGACAGGCAAATAATGTGCCTGTCATTATTTCGATGAATTATCCATAGGCTTGGTATTAGATATGGTTAATAATCAAATAATGTAAGTTATAATCAGAGAGTTCAAGTATTAGTAAAAATACACGTAGATAATAATTGTTTTAGTTATAAATATTCAAATTCTTTGCTTCAAATATTAGAATTATTATAGATGTTTGAATTGGTAACCTTTATTTTTAAGGTGCTTGAGAATTTCATCCAGCCTGTTGTACAACTTATCGGTCCGGTCTTTATGTGTGCCCGGGTGTATAAGTATTATACAGCCATTCAGTCCGTTTTTACTTTCATATTCATAAAGAGAGTCTATTAGTTCTTGTGATGAATGGTAATTTTTCATATCCGGAGTTGTATAATCAGCTGCTGTACGGATGCCCGGAGTATAATTTATAGTGTATTGTCCTAATCGTTCTACTAGCTCTACACTTTGCTTATTATACCATTCATAAGGAGGCAGATAGTATTTTACCTTGCTTATATCGATTCCGAACCTTTCCAATTCTCTCATATTCTGGTTGAAATCAGAGATGAGACTATCTGTACTGACCAGCGATTCTTCACGCTTGTCCCATGGAGCATACAATAGGTGTTTACCAGAATGGCCTCCCACATAGTGTTTTTTACGTATAATTTCTTTGATAACAGGCTCATGTTCTTTCATCCGTAAACAATTGCCTGTCAAAAAGAAAGAAGCTTTAGCATTATGCTTGTCTAATGCCCTAAGGATAGTTGTTGCTCCTTCGAAAGCAGAATCAGCCGAAAAAACCAGGTGAACTACTTTGCTATCGGTATCGAATTTTACCGTAGCACCGTAGGCATCAGTAACAGTATTATTTGATTTACCAGACTGTTCTTTCCCTAATTGTTCCATCATGGAGAGGTAGTACATCATGTAGCAAGTCCCATCGATCACAGGCTCATTAGTACCATAGGAATCTTTATGGAATACAGCCGGGCCATTTTGAAAGGCAGCTAAAGGATCCTTGCTGCGGCTTACTTTTGGAATACCCATAAATGTGTCATGCCAACCTTCATCGATAGGCCCGTCAACTAATCCGCCCAAACGGGCATCGTCCATTCTGGAAGAAACGCCTCCTTTCGGAAAACCTCCGATAAACGAGAATCCCCAAGGGTTACAGCCCAAGATCCAATCACGTAAGGCAGCTTCCATTTCTTCAAAAGAATTGTCTCCTGAAATCTCTTTGTATTGGTGAGCATAAGAAGCGGCACCAATAACGGCAAAGTTAGCGCACCACACATAAGGTACACCGTTCATAAACGGCTCATTTCCTGCACGGTTTCGAATGGTCTGTAATCCTTGACGCATAAAGTCTGTGAATTTTTTACTTGTTACTGCATCTTCGGATTTTGCCATAAGGTGATGCCCTTGGTTGACAAAAGGATAGAACTGATAATGACGCGCAAAACCAAATGCCCACAAAGGATTGACAGGTTCCAATTGTCCCCAGTAATCGCCTTCGGTACGCCATTTCGGGTCTTTGGTAAGAGTATAGAACGTAGCAGCCGCTAACTCTATATCATCCACATAGTTGTCTTCTTCGTAAAAATACGGTGAAACCACGCAGACGGTTTGGGTATTTCCAGGATGCTCAAGAGCAAACTCATAGGCAGGCTCTGCTTTACCAGACAGGGCTTTAGCAAAAGCAGGATCTACATTCTTAAACAGTTCGGCTCCCAGAGCAAAACAGGAGGCAAACTTACCCGCTGTGGAAGCCACCCCGGTGGTACGGTTCAGTTGAATCTCTCCGGTTTTGGGATTGGGCAAGTCCTGAGGCTCTCCGGTAATAAAATAAACCGGTCGTCCCTTACCGGGACCCCATCCATAATCTACATTATCATTTTGGGGCAGACCATAACCGGCATGGTCCCGGTCATCAGCAATCTGGTTGTACATTTCTTTAGGCGCAGGGTTCATTCTGGATAGCCAGTCAAGTCCCCAGCGGATTTCGTCCAGGATATCAGGAATACCGTTACTACCCGGACTGGCATCAGCGCGATAATTGTCTTTGAAGATTGTTTTGTCTTTTGCCTGATAGTAAGCTAACATCATGTGATAGATAGCACTTGCAGTGGTGGTAACATATTGTAATTTATCGTCAGCATCATGCCAACCTCCGCGAACATCGATACGTTCTCCTGTACGGGTGGGATGTTCGACAATATATCCATCATGTTGATGACAAACAGTGCCTAAAAAATTATTATGTCCGCAACGCTGACGGCGCATATAATCAAGCATAAAATCAACAGATCCTTCGTAAATATCTGCTCCAATCTTAAATTGAGGAGATTTAACTTCGGCAACCTCGATATAATAATCGCCTTCTATCTGAACAGAAGAAAAGTCGAGGCGAAAAGCCGATTTTAATCCCCAATAAGCAGCATCCGCAATTTTTCCCTGGCCGCTGAATACTGTTTTCCCGGTTTTTGCATCAATAAGAGAAAAATTCGGTGTGCCATGTTGAGTTGCAGGTAAAACCGGTGGTTGTCCACTACTTCCACGAAAAGATAAATCAGAAGTGATTTCTTCGGTCGAGATTAACACTGCTACTTTGATATCTTTGGGAAGATACCCTAATTGATTGATTCTTATCCAGGAATTCGTCGTTTGGGCATTTGCCAGAGTTATACTCATAACTATAAGACATAATATAAGTAAGCGTCGTTTCATGTTTTTTGATTTTTTATTAACAATGTTACAAATATAAGCTATAAGTATTGGGCTAAATAAATTAACCCGATAGAGTCAGATAGTCAATAAAGATCCTTATTGACCAGTTCATTAAAAAGCGCAGCAATTTTGTCTGTTACAATATCGGCATATCTTGCACCTTTTGCTGCCGTTGATTTCTTAGGATTTCCTACCCCTGTATCAATTGATGCTTTCGACCAATTGCGGGGAACCCATCCTGTCTTATTATTCAGAGAATCAATTGCAAAAGCTCTGCTATCTCCATTTCCTGCAGCTTGCAGGTTTACCAGTTCGGGATGATAGTGCATCATAACTGATGTTTCCTGTTCTCCTGCATGGTCGTCAAATTCCTCTTCAAAATATCCCTTACGCGGTTCCACTGCAAACCAATCACAATTAACAATCAACATTTCAGGAAAGTCTATTGATAGATCTCTTATCATAGGTTTGAAACTATTACCTCCATGCCCGTTCATTATTACAAGTATCTTTATGTTCTGCGTATTGAGTGATTCTACAATATCAGACAATACCAGTTTTTGAGTTTCATGGCGTGCATGAATACAGAATGGAAGTTCCCGTTGTCCTGGATTTTGAGCTCCGAGGGGAATAGAAGGCAGTACCATTCCATGGACTCCATATGTTGACCATGCTTTTGATGCAGCATCCACAGCAATATCATGGGCCAGATAACAGTCTGTAAGATATGGCAAATGGTAATTGTGCGGTTCGGTAGCTCCCCACGGCAATACTGCAAAGGAGTATGATTGTCCTTTGGCATTTCCATAGTTCTCCACTGATAGATCAACATATATATCCTTGTTTCTCATAGCATTGTATGACTTAAATCTTTGATACACGTTTTTTGTATTCGGCCAGACATGCATCCAGACGTTCCTGAGCGGTAGTATCTCCCGGCACATTGTGCGAAGGGTGGATATATAGTTTAACTCCTCTATCAGCCAGAATTTCGGCAACTGTAGTAATAGTCATCCATACCAGTGTAACGAATGCCAATGTAGAAACAGGGCCTACTTTATCCTGATGGTTTTTTAACGGAACAGAAGCATCTACTACCGGTACACAAGAATCTACAACTATGTCGGCAATGTCAAATAATGTTTTTCCGCTTGGATGGCGGGTAACTTTACCTTTAGCTTCTGCCGCCGAACCATAAACAATTACTTTCATACCTAACTGTTTTGCACGTAAGGCAACATCGATATTTACATTATTGATACCTGTGTGTGAAAAAATCCAGATGCAATCTTCTTCATTGAAGTTATATGCTTTCATAATTGCATTACCATAGCCTTCTGCCCGTTCAAGGAACAAAAACTGATGTATCCCCATTTGTCCTGTTATGCCTGTAAAAAAAGTCATTGGTAATTCTACCATAGGGTGGAAGCCAACAAATCCTCCGATGCGTGGATACATTTCTTCTACAGGGATTGTCGCATGACCACATCCGAATGTATGAACCCAATTATTCTTTTCAATGCTGTCAGCCATTACTAATGCTGCTTTTTTGATATTTTCCAGTTGGGTGTCTTCGATTTTTTGCATAATGCCGCGAGCATTTGCTAACCATTCTAGTGCTAACATAACTTGATTTTTAAATGTTTAATAATAATTATTTATTGATAATTTTAGTATTACTAAATATGATAATCGCTTGTAAAACCAGTAGAATAATAATAGATACAGGGAACGATGAAATCTCAAATACTTTAGATACATGTCCCATCACATAATTTAGAATTGTATTGCCACTGAGTGCAATAAACAGAGCTATGCCGATAGCGGTGCCTGTTGTTTCTTTATAGATAGACCCTATGATGCCTACCATAACAGGAAATCCCGCTGCAATCCCAAATCCGGTCATAAACAGGCCTGTTGCGGCCATATAAAATGTAGAAGAATAATTTAAAATAATAATACCTAACATCGCAATGATTATGCCTCCTATTAATATGCGTGAATGTTTTATTATATGTAACAAATAACTAAGTAGCAGTCGGGCTATAGTCATCCCCAAAACAAAAAATGTAAGACTAAGGATAACGTTACTTTTATCAATATTAGTGGCTCCCTCCAGATAACTTGTAGTCCAATTATTTATGAGTCCTTCCAGACCACTCTGGAAAAACAGGAAAAAGCTCATAATCAACAACAGAGGCTCCTTAATCAGGGTTAAAGCTTTTTTGATTGGAAAACCCTGTTTAAATTTAGGTTCAGGAAATTTGATTGCGATAAAATAGATAACACATAGAAGCATAAAAAGTCCTGTTCTTTGCAATATAATCTGATAGGTATAATATTCAGATAAGAAACCAAGTAAAAAAGGGATTCCTAATGCCCCGATTCCATAAAATACGCCTAAGATACTCAAACGCGAACTTCTGTTCTTATCATCAGAAATCTCTGAAACGAGTGCATTTGTCGCTCCGTTCAACATACCACCTCCGAAGCCGATAAGGAATATACAAAAGCGTAAGATGTTTAGATTGTCAAAAAATGCCAGACCTTCCAAACCTAGTAAAGCGGAAATAGTACTTGTTATAAGTAAAATTTTATATCCGAACCTATCAACTACAGGGCCAAAGATTAACGAACCCAATAACACTCCTACAGGCAAGAATGTAACTAACGATGAAGCTCCAACTGTATCAAGAGCATATCTGGCTGTGAGGGAAGGTAAAACAGAACCCATTACGATAAATGCAATTCCGAAAAAAGCCATTCCAATACATGCCGCAATATATACCAAGGTATTGTTATACTTCATTTTGTTTGCTGTTTAGTTATCTAAAGATAATAGCGCCAGATGTCCGGCTCCATATAACCCTGCATCACCCATGAGTTGCGACTTCTCGAATTTAACCTGATTTATTGCAACTGGCTGAGCCCATCTGCAGGCTTCGTCATAAATACGTTCTAATAATTGGGCTGCAGGTCCAAATACACCGCCCCCCCATACTATTATTTCGGGGTTTAGTAAGCTTACCATATTAGCTGCAGCCATAGACCACAAAATGATAGCTTTACCTATAATAAATTTTGCTAATGAGTCTCCTCTACTATATGCTTCGAATACATCTTTAGCTGTTATAGTCTCCATTTCTTTCTTATATAATGTACTCTCCCTGAATAATAAACCCTCTTTCAACAACTTCTTTGTATGACGTGCTATGCCATCACCCGAAGCATAGCTTTCGAGGCATCCATATCTCTCATACTCATCGAAGTAAGGAGTTTCCAGAGCAAACCATCCTGCAGAACCTACTACATCCCCATGTCCGTGAACTATTTTTCCATCTATCAACAGTCCCATTCCAATACCTGTTCCAACAGCAATGAATACTGCATTTTTTGCATTTTGGGCCGCCCCTTTCCATGTTTCGCCTAATATATAGCATGTTCTGTCGCTTGCTATACTTATCTTAATATTGTCATTATTGATATACTCTTCTATTTCTTTTTGTAACGGATAGTTTTCCCATTCTTCTATATTGGGTGCCCATACCAATCCGGTCTTGCTATCGGCTATTCCGGGCACGCATATACCTAATGATTCAATGTCATTTATCTCTTTCTCTGACATTGTAATTAGTTCATCTATTGTTTGTAATACTAATTGCCCTACTTCTTTACCTATTCGGTTTTCTAACAGATGAGATGTTTTGCAGAGAATGTTTCCTTCTCTATCAAAGATTGCACTGATTATTTTAGTTCCTCCTAAGTCTATACCAATCACAGCCATGTTTTTATATTTAAGATTGTTTAGTGTGTTTCTTATCTAAATTGAAAATATTACTTCTAATAGGGTATTTTAGTAATATTTGGTACTGTTGCTCATTTTACTGGCCCTATGCCGATAGTGTGTTGATTGTTGATTAATTAAATCTATATGACTATTATTTAATAAGAATGATTTTTATATTAAATATTTAGATTTATATTTTTTTTGTTTTTCAATTAGATTATTGCAAATATATAAATACAATATAACAAACCTAGATTTGGATTCTAATATTAACTAATATTAATGATAAGATACATAATTTAATAAAATATTTTGATGATTTAAGCTTGCATAAATACATTTATATATCTGATAATTATATTTTTAATTGAAATTATGTACATCTTTTTTATTTATACCCTCCTTTTGATTAAAAGCATATATAAATATTTAATTTATGTATCTTATCATTAATTTAAGTTAATTAATAGGTCTATTATCTTATTTTTTAGATGTTGATATGTGGAAATATATATATTTGTTTCGAGAATAATAATTCATAGTATAATTATTGATTGTAACCGAATATAAAATATGATGAAAAATAGCATTACATATATTCCTTGATTTGGATTCTCTTTTGATTCCAACAATTAGTTCTTTATTTTGGTATTAAGAAATACATATATACACGTGATTTTATTAGCACAAAGTTATTCTTTAAAAACGGAATGGGCACTTATCTGTAGACAGGGAGTCATAGAATCGTTCGTGTCTGATGGAATCAATCCTCTCTTCCAGAGCAGGATAGAAATTAGTCGTATTTTGCGATTACAACTTCCGCAGGTATTTTTCACAACTAAAGTGGATAAGATATATTTTTATGGTACCGGTTGCTCTTCGTCAAAGATGAAGAATATGGTGAAAACACCTCTCGAAACACAATTAAAAACTCCAGCAATTGTAGAAAATAACCTGGATGGTGTTGCCCGTTCGTTGTTTCAGGATAAAGCCGGTATAGCCTGTATTCTCGATACGGAATCAAACTCTTGTTTTTATGACGGGACATCTATTGTTAAAAAGGTGAGGTCTCTTGGATATATGCTAGGTGATGAAGGTAGTGGAACTACTTTAGGTAAATTGTTTTTGGCCGATTGCCTGCAAAATATAGCACCTAAAGAACTTATAAAATTGTTTTATAAAAAAAACAAGATAGATCCAGATGGAATAGTTGACTATCTTTATACTACTCAATTTCCCAATAAAATATTATCTGTTATTTCTTATTTTCTGTATGAAAATATAAGCCATCCGTATATATATAAGTTAGTGTGTGACAATATGAAAGTGTTTCTGGAAAGAAATGTATTTCAGTATGAAGACTATTGTAATTATCCGATTCGTTTTGTTGGGCCAATAGCGAAAATGTACTCAACTATACTCAGGGATGTCGCACAGAGTATTGGGATTTATGTAGATTCTGTTGTGGAGAGTCCCATGAAAGGGCTAATAAAATATCATATAAAAAAATTGACAATTTAATCTACAGCCATATTATATTACAATCAGGCAAATATCAATTACCAGCTTAAAAAATATAAGGTAATGATTCCATACCTTTAGTGGTTTTAAACCCAGATATATCTTTTACCTATTGTCAAATAAACTTTATTTTGCTTCTCAACTCCTTCTTTTTCCCAGTAAATAGTCTGAATACGGTATGCGAAATTTAGCTCAGTTTGGATTAAATGAGGTCAAAACTTTCGTATTGGAGCCTAGGTAGCAGAGGGTTGTATCGGAAACAACATTTCACGGTTCTCATCACACTTTTCAATTAAGGCGATTGCTTCGGGCAGCAGTTTAACACGCGCCAACAACTCATTTTTCTTCGGGCGATATTTCAGCCATAAATTGTTCTTTCCCTCCGTAAAGATTTCACATCCTTTATCATTTGAATATTTTTCTAACAGCATCCTGGTATTTCCAGGAGTGGGATATTACACAAAAATTGTTTGCACAGCCTTTTTCGGTTTTCAAATAGAGTTCATATTTGCGGATATAATCTTCGTTAATATCCTTTAGTGGAATATCCTCAATACTTATCTCTGTTGACATAAACTCTTTCAGATATTTTAGAGAAGTATCGAATTTATAGATTGTAGACTGTGAAGATTCTATGCCAAGTAGTTTATGGCATCGCTCGTTATAATCGGAATGTCCTTCGACTAAAGTTTTTCCAATTTCTTCAGCTTTGTGATTTCCGAGATACATATCTTTGAGAAGTTGGGCAGTAATAGATTTACCATCTAGCTCCAATTCTCGATACATAACCGCATTTTTTTGCTTTTTGAGCAAATTTCAGGGAATAAAAAAATCCTTGAAAACCAGCTGATTTTCAAGGATTTACTTTGTTTTGCCTTTCGGCTCAGTGCGGATGAAGGGACTCGAACCCCCACGCCTCACGGCACCAGATCCTAAGTCTGGCGCGGCTACCAATTACGCCACATCCGCGTAGCTAATTGCGTTAGCGGGTACAAAGGTATAATTATTTTTCTAATAACAATGCTTTATATGCAAAAAATGGAATTTTTGATATAAATAAGATCATATAAGCCTGGAGAAGACCCGGAAATTCAGAACAAACATACAATTTTTAAGTTAATGCTTTCGGGTAAATTTTAGCTTTTTTCTTTCCGTTTTTTTTCATAGCTTTGTCCTGCTAAAGAAGAAATTGAGATGGATAACTATATAGTTTCAGCACGTAAGTACCGCCCTATGACCTTCAACTCGGTTGTCGGGCAACGCGCATTGACCACTACTCTCAAAAATGCGATTGCTTCAGGAAAACTGGCACATGCCTATCTTTTCTGTGGCCCGCGTGGAGTAGGAAAAACAACCTGTGCCCGTATATTTGCTAAAACTATCAATTGTCTTTCACCCGCAGCTGACGGCGAAGCATGCAATCAATGCGAATCCTGTATTGCATTCAACGAACAGCGCTCTTTTAATATCCATGAACTCGATGCCGCATCCAACAACTCGGTGGACGATATCCGTTCATTGATAGAGCAGGTGCGCATACCTCCCCAAATAGGAAAATACAAGGTATATATTATCGACGAGGTACACATGCTCTCACAAGCAGCTTTCAATGCTTTCCTTAAAACATTGGAAGAACCTCCGCATCATGCTATCTTTATCCTTGCAACAACGGAGAAGCATAAAATCTTGCCTACTATTTTATCCCGCTGTCAGATATACGATTTTAGTCGTATTACAATAAAAGATACTGTCGAACATCTCCAGTATGTAGCGTCTCAGGAAAATGTACAGACTGAACCGGAAGCCTTGAATGTACTTGCTCAAAAAGCCGATGGAGGAATGCGCGATGCATTATCTATTTTTGACCAGGTAGTTAGTTTCACCGGAGGAAATGTAACATACAAGGCGGTCATAGAAAATCTGAATGTACTGGATTATGAATACTATTTCAGACTTACCGACTGCATACTTGCCAATAATGTCGTGGATGGGCTGCTCATATTAAACGAGATACTAAGCAAAGGATTTGATGGGAATAATGTCATCACAGGCATTGCGTCTCATTTCAGAGACCTACTCCTATGCAAAGACCCGAAAACCGCTGAATTGTTTGAGGTCGGTGCTTCTATCCGCGACAGATACATTGAGACCGCAAGGAAATGTAATAACGAATTTCTCTACAAGGCAATAGATATAGTAAACGAAAGTGACCTCAATTACAGGCTAAGCCGGAATAAACGGTTACTCTCCGATCTGACCGTCATAAGGCTATGCCAACTATCTTCCCCTCAGACAGGATTGGAAGATCAAAAAAAAAAGCAGGTAATTGATCCCATATTTTCGAAGCAAGAAGCCAAACAGGCTCCTGCAACAAACCAGCCTGTAACGCTTCCCCAAAACAGCCGGCCTGCCACAGCTCCCGTAACAAGGAATATACCAAGCACGCCACAAGCAGCAGGTAATACAACAACCGCAAGCGCTCCAAAACCCATATATCCCGGTGAATTAGGAATCTCCATTTCAGCCTTTGGACAGAAAAAAGAAGTGGAGGCTAAAGTGGAAGAGAAGGTTGAATCCTTAAATGAACGGTTCAGCCCCCTGCAACTCATCAATGAATGGAAAACATTTGCCGAAGCCCTGACAGAAGAGCATCATCTGAAGAACACAATGCTCAATTGCTTGCCAAATCTCATAGAAAATACATTATTTGAGGTTGTAGTAAATAACCCTGTACAGGAACAGCGATTGCTGGAGCACAGAATGGATATTCTGGTGAAATTGAGAACACAACTTCGCAATACCCATATAAAAATGCAAGTCCGTATAAGTGAGGACAATGAAAAGAAGCTTGCCTTCACACCAGCAGAAAAATTCAATCTGATGATGGAAGAGAACGAAAGCCTCCGCCGGTTGAAAGACGAATTCGGTTTAGAGCTTTCATAAAACGATTACTTCCCTTTCATATATACCGACCGGATTCGTTTCTCCCCATCTAGTTCTATATTGAAGATATGCTCTGAGCTTTGCTTCTTTTTTTTCCTGTCGGCAAATGTAGTTTCAACCTTTATAGGTAGCGTGGCAAAATAAATGCTTTTATTATCCTTAATAATCTCCGGCAGATTAGGAGGTAATACATAAGATACGCTATTTATCTTCTTTACTTTAAAATCTGCCTTCAGGGAATCCGCAATCACTGTACTAAGTTGATTCTCCTTACCAAAAAATTTAAGCAACACAGATGCCGAATGCTTTTGTATATCTTTATTATTCCCCGACGAAAGGGCTTTAAAAAAGCCGGACAATACTTTCTCTACATCCTTCAACTCATCACCCTCAACAGCCTTTAGCTGAATCAGATAATCGAGTCTTCCTTCCGCCATATCCTGATATTCTCCCGTAAACCGTCCTATTTTTACATTGTCGAGGTAAGCCTGGTAAGCATCCGCCGTATTCTGTTCCATTGCCTGAAGCCAACCTAACGAATCCACGACATGCTTTATTTGCCTTTCATATGGGGTCTGCGGATGATCGGACAAGAAAGAAAAGAGAGCATCTATATTGCCTGATTTGCGAAGAGCCTCCCATTCTTCCCGTTCCTTCTCCCGTAGTTCCATTATTTTACTCTGAGCCTCTCCACTGTAACTTCCTTCGGGATAATGAACCAGATATTTGGAATAACTTAAAGGCGTATTTTCCTCAATGCATTTACTCCAATATGCAGATTCTGTCGCCTCCTCATCTTTGTTCTTCATAAAAAGACCTACTACACCTAGCAACAGCATAAATACTAACCCTACAGCAACAAAAATAAACAACGTCTTATTGCTTCTCGAAAGGGAAACCCTCTGCAAATTCTCCTCTATACTTTTATCTATTACCTTTTCTTCATAAGACGGATTCTCATTTTCTATATCCGGATCAGCTTTCTCCTCTTCTCCGGACATCGGTTCTGAATCTCTTTTATTAGACAATAATTCCTCCGGATATGCATTTTGAGCAATTTCCTGACAGTCGCCACAAAAAGTTTCACCCTCGTTTGTGTTTTTTCCGCAAAGCGGACATCTGTTATCGTTATCAGCCATACTCTTATTTTATGATGTAGTTATTCATCTGCATACAACAAATACTTTTCCCGCATTGTTCTGTACCTTGCAAGGTCTTTTTCCCATGTTTTATAAATATCCTCCGCCGACATACCCTTAACGATCTGCAATCTTAACACATTCGTCCCTGCCAGCAAATCCATAAATTTAGGATTTGTAAAAAATGCCGTGCCCTGCCCTGATTTTTTATAAAAGTCGATCAGGAACTTCAAATCCAATCTCCGATGATGTTCATAATTTCTCAAATCGAGACCATAGCAGACCTTATTTACATTCAATGGGCTTTTATTCCCATCATTCGGCCGTGGAGTAAAAGAAAATTTTCCATATTTCGGATCAGGAGCTCCCACCACTTGAAAAGGAAAATCAGTGCCACGCCCGACACTTACATTTGTAGCTTCAAAAAAACAGAGAGACGGATATAAACCTATTGCCCAGGCATTTGGCAGATTAGGCGATGGCTTTACGGGAAGAATATACGAAAATCCATGTTTCCACCCCGTCATTGTAATCACTTTCAGATCAGATTTTGTCCCACCTTTCAGCCAGCCTTCACCGTTTATCATCCGGGCTAATTCTCCCACTGTGAGTCCATGCAATACCGGAATCGGATGCATACCCACGAATGACTTATATTTTAAGTCTAAAACAGGCCCGTCGATATAGTCATTCGGATTGGGACGATCCAGAATAATACACTCTTTCCCGTTCTCGGCACATGCTTCCATCACATAGTGCATCGTACTGATATATGTATAAAAACGTGCTCCAACATCCTGTATGTCGAAAATAAGTATATCCGTATCTTTCAACTGGTCTGCCGTCGGTTTATAATTTTTTCCATATAGGGAGATGACAGGGGTTCCGGTCTTAGCATCTTTACCGTCCACAATCTTTTCCCCCGCATCTGCATTTCCCCGGAAACCATGTTCGGGAGCAAAGATCTTGGTTATACGTATCTTGTGAGATAAAAGTGTATCTAACAGATGTGTTCCGTTAGATAATACTGAAGTTTGATTAACTATTAAAGCAATTTTTTTATCTTTGATAGCAGGTAATAAAACATCAATTCTGTCCGCACCTAATGACAGTGTTTGAGTAAAAACCGTTATATTTGAAGTGAGACTTATGAGGGTAAGGAAAAATATATAAAACTTTTTCATTTATCTGACTGTTTTTTAAAGTGAAAAGCCGTTTTACAAACTTACTTATTTTTATACGAAAAAGACCTGATGCAGTATGAATACATTAGCTATAATCGAAAAATATTATATAAAAGACTCGGAACTGTACAATATCCTGGTACAACACAGTACCGATGTTACCAACAAGGCTTTATCCATAGCGGCAAATCATCCGGAGCTGAATATCGACAGTAAGTTTGTAAGTGAGGCAGGCATGCTTCACGACATCGGCATCTTTATGACAAATGCGCCGTCTATAAAGTGCTTCGGAATAGAACCTTATCTAGCACACGGATATCTCGGGCGTGAAATTGTAGAAAAGTC
The DNA here is from genome assembly GCF_002482385.1 of Dysgonomonas sp. UBA7710. Lineage (GTDB taxonomy): Bacteria > Bacteroidota > Bacteroidia > Bacteroidales > Dysgonomonadaceae > Dysgonomonas. The sequence goes on from NZ_DLFW01000022.1 coordinate 94,302, forward strand.
GGGCTATCCCCTGCATGCGCTTGTTTGTGAAAGACATACCGGTACAGGATTGTCTCTTGAGGAAATTATAGAGAACAAACTTCCTCTGCCTCACCGAGATATGCGTCCCGTGAGCATTGAAGAGAAATTGATATGTTTTGCGGATTGTTTCTTCTCTAAAACCCGCTTGGGAGAAGAACGTCCGATAGAAAAAGTGCGGCAAAGCCTGTCCAAGTTCGGTGAAGCCTCTGTCCGGCAATTCGACAGATGGTGCGCCATATTCCTCTGACAAGAAGCAATAACTACCCTCCCTTCTTTCAAAAATTCGTATCTTTGCTTACGAAACTAATTAATAATACACAAATAGAATGCCTATGAAGAAAATTCTAATTATCTTAACTATTTGTTTCTCTGCAATAATTACGGCTTCATCTCAAGACCAGACCGGAAAACTCTCATTCGCAGGAAATCTAAATTATGGCTCGGAAGTAGAATCATTAGGAATAGGCCTGCGGGCGCAATATGGTTTTACCAGCCATCTGAGAGGAACCGCCGAGTATAAATACTATATAGACAGGCATAACCTTAGCGCATTCGGAATCAATGCTGACGGACATTATGTCTTCGGCGTCTCGGAAACAGTGTCATTATATCCTCTTGCCGGATTGAATTTAACCCGCTGGACATACGATCCGGGCAGGTCTAATTTCGATGGTCCTAAATATTCAAATGACCGTATAGGGCTGAATTTAGGTCTCGGAGGACAGGTTTCCCTGACTGACAATACATTTATCCAGATTGAAGCGAAAGAGGCTTTCATAAAAAACTATTCACAGTTCGTTGTATCTGTTGGCTTCATGTATCAGTTTTGACCAAATCAAAAATGGCTAATTATAAAGGGTAATCTCAGCAAGATTATCCTTTTTTATATCGATCTACAAACAATTGTCATTTAGGCATTGTTATCTTAATATCAGCACCTGCAATTGAAATCTTTATATTATTATTTTTATGATCAGATCAATCATAGCCATAATCGCAAGCTGTTTCCTTTCCTCTGCATGCTCTTTCCCTACAAAGAAAGACAGCCTGGAAGCCGGTATCGATAAACCGGCAGAGAACATAGAAAACAGTCCGGCAATGATTCCATCCAATGATGGGATTATCCGCCTGAGTGTAATCAACGGAAAAGGTAAAATAGCGATACAGAAGAAAAAGAAGCAGGTCATTTATGTCGAATTCGAATCCAAAGGCTATAAAAAGATTACCGCCCTGCTATATTCTACAGACTCGCTTGCGAATATTAGATTCTCGCAAATAACACTTCCTGACGGTAGCATGGATGGTCCTTTCGACCGGAGTCTGAGCTACGGCATACCTTCCGATGGAATATGCAAACTATCTATCCATGAAAATATGATGGCGGGCGATCCTTGGGGCGGCATTATGGAAGTGGAGGTATCACTCACTAAATAGGCTGTGACCCACTGAATAAAAAAGCCACTCTTCCGAATGACTCTCCCTATTATATCGTATCTTCTGTCATCTGACAACTATCTTCTGTGCTACTTTTCCCGCCTTTATTATATAAAGCCCTTTGGGTAATTCGAGAGGGCAGGTTCCAATACATGTCTTCAGGTTGACACTGGTAACTTTTACCCCCAAAATACTGTATACCTCAAGATAGCCCGATGTAGGAACATTCTCTAACGGAATCCTGACAGTACCACCATTCACTTCAACAATCAGATTCATTGTTTTATCTGTAGTCTGCTGAGGCTCGGATGCAAAAATGTTTGACGGAAAATCCATTTCTCCCGCATTTGTAGAGAAAATGGCCCCACCAAACAATATAAGGAATAGTATGTTTCTCAAATTTACCATGTATCTATTATTCCTAATATTCACAAATATAGGTATTAAACCTTATAAAAGAATAAAAAGAGTAAAAAAAATAAGAGCTTTCACAATTTTTCACGAAGTCCTTCGTTAGCTAGTACAGTGTTCGGAAATACCACCCTGGCTTCTTCCAGTAAAATATTATTATCGGGATACCGTGCCGAAAAATGGCCTAGCATCAATTTCTTCACATTAGCCATCTTTGCTATTTGCGCGGCTTGCCGGGCTGTCGAATGGCCTGTTTCTTTAGCGCGGGGCTTATCCGTATCAGCGAATGTCGCTTCATGGTATAGCAGATCCACGCCTTCTACAAGGGGGATAATCTTCTCACTATAAGCCGTATCGGAGCAGTAAGCATAGGAACGCGGAGGTTCCGCCAGAATTGTCAGTCTTTCATGAGGCACAACTTTACCTTCTTCCGTAACAAAATCAGCTCCCTTTTTTATTTTTGCCAACTCCCTTATCGGTATATTGTAAAATTTAATCATATCTGGTAGCAGATGCGCCTCTTTCTGCTTCTCCTGAAAAAGGAATCCGGCACAAGGCACCCTGTGCACGAGCGGTATCGTCTTCACAGAAACAGACCTGTCTTCGTAGATTATTTCACTTACTTTCGGATTGAACACCTCTATTTTGACCTCGAACGGGTTGTCCTTACAGAAAAAGTCGATTTCAGGGCGAAGTGTATTTTCAAGTCCGGCAACAGTATGTATAACAAGAGCGCCTGTCCGTCCCAGAAGCCCCAATGTAGATATTAATCCGATCAGACCAAAACAATGATCTCCGTGCAGATGTGAGATAAATATATGATTAAGACGACCAAAACGCAGCTTGCTACGTCTAAATTGCAGCTGGGTTCCCTCTCCGCAATCTATCATAAATAATTTTTCCCTGATATTCAATACCTGAGAAGAAGGATTGTGTAAGGTTGTAGGTGTGGCCGAGCCACAACCTAATATATCGAGTTCAAATTTTTCCATTCCTACTATTCAATATGTATCAGTTTGTGCGTTTGCAGACTGAGCCGCCATTGAGGATGTTGTTTTATGAGATCCACGCAATAGGCGACATTTTCCGCATTGATTTTATCCGCATCAAAGACCGGACTCAAAAAGTAATTATCGGCTTGTGGAAATATCGAAATATCCGGCACCGGATCTCCGGCCTGTATAGGCATACGGATCTCATGGACAAAAGGAATCCGGTTCTTTATTGTTTCATAGTCCTGCTTAGGGCTACAGGTGATATAATCTATCAATGAAGGCACCCTTCGCGTACCGTTTGTCTCTATTGCCTGCTTATATCCGTGTTCGCGAAAAACAGCCAAATGTTCATCCTTTAACTGGATTGTAGGTTCGCCACCGGTCCATATTATCCACTTGCATGGATAGACACTGATAGCTTCCAGTATTTCGTCCACACTCATTTCGTCACCATCGGCAAAATCCGTATCGCAAAAACTACAAGCCAGATTGCACTTTGTGAGCCTGATAAATACAGACGCTTCACCCGTACGCCCCCCTTCACCTTGCAGCGAATAGAAAATCTCATTCACTATCAGCTTCATAGATGGCTGTTGTTTTAGGGGTTTCTGATACTTCTACCGCATACAGTTCGGGGATATCCTTTTTGAAAATATCATACAGGTATTTCGCCATATTCTCGGCCGTCGGATTGAATGGCAATATATCATTCAGATGCCTGTGATCGAGTGTATCATCAATATACCGTTTCACACTATCAAGTTCCCTGTAATCTTTAATAAAACCTACATTGTCTAATCCTTTTGCCCGCAGATGTACAGTAATTACGTAATTGTGCCCGTGCAGCCGTGAACAAGGATGTCCGGCAGGCAATCCACCGAGTATATGTGAAGCGGAAAACGAAAATTGTTTACTTATTTTATACATAATTATTTTAAGGTCCCAGACCTATTTATCACTTTTTTATCTGCAACAACAACCAATTATGATTAATAATGTTGTGTGCAATACTTTCTTTTACTTATTCCAATCCGGATAATATATTCTTTTGTTAAAAGCTGACAAAGTTGACACTTTTTTAGCTATTTCTGTATTATCTTTTTCAGCTGATAACTTTTGTCCTTCAGCTCTGTGAAATAGCAATAGCCGGAATTTTTCTATTTCTATTTTCAACCTTTCATTCTGGCTCCGCCGATTTCTAATTCGACTCTAAAAGGTAACAAAGGTAACACATTTTACAGTTAACAACAAAGTCTTCTTCCGGCTTATTATCAGTCACTTTTAATTTCTCATACATAGATAATAGTCTAAGAAAAGGCAATAAGTCATTTTTATATTTCTTCCTTGCAACTAATTTCACTTCTTTTAACCCTCTATAGTTAAAAAGTAACAGCATTCTCAGTTAACAACTTGTATCTTGTGTCTTGTCTACTCGTATCTCATATAACTTTCAACTTACTACTTATTAAAAGGTAACAAAGGTAACACTTTTTCTACCTATTACTTTTTACCCTCTTTGTAGCCTCCCCTTGGGGAGGTTGGAGGGGCCAATCAATACTTCAAAAAACTATTAGCTAATAGCTACACATATAGATAAAATTTCCAAACACTGATTCATATTAAAAAAAGTTAAAAATACTCCTTATTTATATCCTTGTCAGGGAAATTCAAAAAAACTACAAAATCGGGCCGTATTCTTGTATAAAATATAGTTTATTATGCAGTTGTCAGGACATGGCTTTATCAAAAGATTCTAAGAGGTATTTGTAAAGTTATCCTTGTTTAATTTAGTGCATAAAATAAATGAGCAGGATAAAGTTACACAGTTTCCATACCTCTTTTTCAAACTATAATGCTGATTGGGGAACTATCGGCTAATATAATAACACGCTTTATGAAAGTTAACCGTTTTTTAGTTGCGTTCGCGACACTTTTATTCTTTTTTGGAAGTTGCAAAGATGAAGACTCCCCGGTAAACAAGGATGTGGCAACGGAAGAAATTACCTTTTCTCCCGAAGAACTCAGGTTGCTCGCCGAAATGGAGAATGGCTCTCCGAAAATAACGGAGGCGGAAGCCATGAACAAAGCAATCGAAATCGCAAACTCTTTTTCAGGATTGACCAAATCGGGCAGAGCAAAAACTGTCAAAAATTCTTTGGCGCTGACCATTCCGAAAGCGAACGGGACAAAATCGTCGGGTGAAGTTGCCGATACCGTCGCCTATGTATTTAATTTTGAGAATGAAGAGGGCTTTGCCATCGTATCGGCGGATATAAGGGTTCCAGACCAGATCCTGGCTTATACGGAAAGCGGGGAACTGGGGACATATACCGATAATCCGGGGCTGGGTTTGTTTTTGGAAAATGCCGAAACCTATATCGCACAGTCGATTGAAAAAGCAGAAGCATGGAAGGATTCCCTGACACAGGAGATTTTAAGCAAGCTGTCGGTTGAAGAACTGGAAAATATACTGAAAGCCGGAAGAGGCGATGGTAGTGGCGACCGAGGTTCTTACGGCACGGAAACTGTCACCAGAAGCATTGGTCCTTGGGAAAGCGTAAGTATAGTTGCTCCATTATTGGTTGTGGAATGGAATCAAGGAAATGGTAATTCAGATTTATACAATAAATATACAAAGTCAAAAGGTTGTAACGGGAATGCGCCTTGTGTCGGCTGTGTAGCAGTAGCAACCGCACAGATAATGGCTTACTGGGGGTATCCGACTTCTATAGACGGGTATAGTATGAACTGGACGGAAATGACAAAATATACACATGATTATGGCAGACGTATTCTATTTTATAATAAATGGAGAGGCTATTTGAGCGAGGCTGATGAGGCAGTAAAAGATAATGTTGCAAGGCTGATGGAACGGATAGGTGTACATGTGGGAATGAGTTATGGATGCGAAACCAGTGGCGCCAATTCTGATGATGCTATAAACTGGTTGAAGTCGCTTGGTTTTGAGGGAGGCGAAAAATCCGGTTATGACTTTTATCGCGTAAAAAGCTCATTGGATTTCAGACGAATAGCTTATGCCGAAGGATACAGCTTAAAAGTAAAGAATAAGTTATTGGGGCTAATAACAACCTCTACGACTTATAAAGAAGGGCATGCATGGAATTACGATGGATATGTTCAGCAGAAGCAGAGAATGGAAACCATTGTTGTCTCTAAGAGTACAGGTGCAATAGCCAGAGGAACCCAACCGGTCATCAGTTATATTTACCGTGACCTTGTACATGTCAACTGGGGCTGGGGAGGTGATAAAAACGGATATTATGCCAGCGGGGTATTTGATGCAACTCAAGACCCTGTTGCTTTTTCCGATACAAAAAGTTCGGCAGAAGAAGGAACAACCAATAATTTTCAATACCTTCTGAGTACTTATACTAATTTAAGGAGATAAAATGAAAAAGTTATCTACATTATATTCGGCTTTATTATTGTTCGGAGTAACTGGATGTACATATATAGAACCTCCGGGACCCTTTTCTGTACCAGCCAATGAAAAATCTTATATTCAAGGTTTCTTTGAATTGGAAGATATTCATGTAAGCCCGATAAGCGGGGTTAAAATAGACAAAAAGAAAAAGATAGTCAACCTTATGTCCACAAGTTTCGATGCGCCTAAAATATATGAAATTACAGATGGGATAGGCGTTGTGATAAATATTGGAGTTGAAGGAATTGGTAAAGGACTAATAGATTGGGGGAAAAATAATCTCTATGTTAATTATTATTACGAACTGGTGGAAAAGATAGGGGATACATCTTTTAATTCAGAAACTGTACACCGCTATGGCTATGACATGTACGCTAATGCAGATACCTTGCGGTCTATTAATATCATATGCGATAAATCACTGGATGAGGTCCATCCAGCGGGCAGTAGCCTGAACGATATTTTTTCAATCTATGTGAAAGACCCTTATGCAATAGTTAAGAACGGATATAAATCCGTAACAGGCCTCAATTATTATTCTTTAGATGGTGGAACACCAGAAGGATATCCGTTATCCTTGTTTGGATCGCAATTGTCGTCTGTAAATTTGATTGAAAAGCCATATATCGGAACTAAACTATACCTTGTATTAGATACTATACCGGAACATACCGATGAGTATACGTTTACGGTATTTGTAACGAATAAGCAGGGCAAAACGATAGAAAAGACTACCGAACCGGTACGGATAAAGGGAGCAGATTAAATTTTGATAAGGTTATAAAAATGTCCGGCAGAAAACTACTGCCGGACATTTTACGCCCCGTAATTATCAATCTGAGTATTTATACTAATTTAAGGAGATAAAATGAAAAAGTTATTTGTATTAGGTTCGGTTCTATCGTTGCTAATCATTACTAGTTGTGATAAAAACGAATGTGGTTGTGACACTGCACCCGTTAATGAAAAATCTTATATACAAGGTTTCTCTGAATTGGGAGAAATTCAATTGTCTATCGGAACTGGTGCTAAAGTAGATAAAGCGAAGAATACAATTACTTACGGTAGTGAAAATGGACTAAGTATCGGAGTATTTATTGGAGACGGAGGAAAAGGAAGAGGAGCCATAACATGGGATAATTCCAATGCGGACTACTACAATAAATTGGTAGAAAGAATAGGGGATATATCTTATAATAAGTATCCAAATAGTGGTATAACATGGGCTAATGCAGATACTTTACAGGTTATAACCATTATATGCGACAAACCTATGGACGACAGCCATCCGGCAGGCTGTAGCCTGAACGATCTTTTTTCAATTTATTTTCTCGACATCTGTGCCTTGGTTAAGAATGGATATAAACCCGTAACAGGCTCTAAATATTTTTCCATTGTTAATGAATATTATGAATATCCGTATACTTTGTTTGGCGATAGATTATCATCCGTCAATCTGGTTGAAAAGCCGCATATAGGTATTGACATAGACCTTATATTAGAAGCCGTTCCGGAACATACGGACGAATATACATTTACAGTATCTGTAACAAATAAGCAGGGCAAAACGATAGAAAAGACTACCGAGCCGGTACGGATAAAGGGAGCAGATTAAATTTTGATAAGGTTATAAAAATGTCCGGCAGAAAACTACTGCCGGACATTTTACGCCCCGTAATTATCAATCTGAGTATTTATACTAATTTAAGGAGATAAAATGAAAAAGTTATTTGTATTATGTTTGGCTTTATCACTGCTAATTATTACTAGTTGTGATGATAAAAAGGATTGTGGTTGTGTTAGTCCACCTGTTAATGAAAAATCTTATATCCAAGGCTTCGCTGAATTGGATGAAATTCAGGTACGTGTTATTAGTGGCATCACCGTGGATAAGACGAAGAATACAATTACTAATAATGTTAATATTAAAGAACCTGAAGTTTATGATGTTAAGAATGGTGTTTCCATTCATGTAGACATAGGATACGGAGGTCAAGGAAGAGGTTTTATCGGTTGGTATGGTTCCAATACAGATTACTATTATGAATTAGTAGAAAAGATCGGAGACACGTCTTATAATACTAAGTATGGTGACGGTACGAGACACGCTAATGCAGATACCTTGCGGTATATAAATGTAACTTGCGACAAGGCTATAGATAGTAGCCACCCGGCAGGTAGTAGCTTGAACGATATCTTTTCTATTTACTTTGAGGATATTTGCGCCTATGTAAAAAATGGGTATAAGCCTGTTACCGGACCGAATTATTATTCTATTGTTAATGACTATGGATCTCATACATTATTCGGAGACAAACTGTTATCTGTAAATTTAGCAGACAAGCCACATGGCGGTCTTAGTTTGAATCTTATGTTGGAAACTACACCCGAGCATACCGATGAGTATACGTTTACAGTATCTGTAACGAATAAGCAAGGAAAAACGGTTGAGAATACAACCGAACCGATACGGATAAAAGGTATAAATCCCTAAGTAAATACAATATTTAATAAATCAGCCCTGACCTTTTCCGGTCAGGGCTGATTTATATTGTTATCCCCGCTCACACAGACTTGCAGTATTTGTTGCCGGGCAATCTATTATTCCAAATAATAATATCCGGCAGTCCTTTTTCTCCGGCATAGTCAATAAGGGTATTATAAAGATTACCTATTTCAGAAAATCATCAAAATAACGGGTTATATGCTCATGTAAGTGTACCCTGTCATGTCCTGTCATATTATGTCCATGGCCCGGATATATAAAGAAATCGGGATGCGTACCCTTTTTAATGGCAGAATGCAGGAATTGCAAACTCTGTTGCATCACTACGGTAGGGTCTTCATCCCCATGTATCAGCATCAGGCGGCCTTTAAGGTCTCCGGCGCGTTCCACCATACTCGAATTTTTATATCCTTCCTGATTTTCCTGAGGACTATCCATATAACGTTCACCATACATCACTTCGTAGTATTTCCAGTCGGTAACAGGCCCTCCCGCCACTCCTACCTTAAATGTTTCGGGATGGCGAAGCATCAGGTTCAGGGTCATAAATCCGCCGTAACTCCAACCATGCACGCCTATCCGGCCGGCATCTACATACGCTAACGATTTCAGATATTCCACACCTGTCATCTGGTCTTCCGTCTCCACTACCCCAAGCCGGCAATGCGTAATATTTTCAAAATCTATTCCCCTGTTCGATGTACCTCTGTTGTCCATCGTAAACACCACATAACCTTTCTCTGCCATGTAGATATCCCATCCTCTGACCTGTCCCATCCATGAGTTATCCACCATCTGTGAATGAGGCCCTCCATATACATAAACAATGACCGGATATTTCTTGTCCGGGTCGAAATTTAGCGGTTTCACCAGACGATAATACAAGTCTGTCGCATTATCATTCGCTTTCAGTTTGCCCAATGTTATCTCGGGCAGCTGCACATTTCTGTACGGATCCTTAGCAGAATAATAGACATACGATTTATTCGATTTGGTTTCTGTAATCGTCACTTTTCCGGGGTTATTCTGCGAAGTGTATCTGTCGCAGATGTATTTTCCCGAAGCACTAAGCATACCGTCATGAACACCTTCTTCCTTCGACAACTGCTCTCTCTTTCCGGTTTTCAGATTCAATTTATAAATATGCTTCTCTATCGGACTTGCTTCGGTAGAGACATAGAACAGGTTCTCGCTTTTTTCGTCAAATCCCAATATAGAAGTAACATCCCATTTGCCGGAAGTAATTTGCTTTAATAATTTTCCGGTCGTATCATAAAGATACAAATGATTGAATCCGTCACGTTCACTTTGCCACAAGAACTTTGAAGGGTCGTTTTTCAGAAATAACACGGGGTTTTCAGGCTCCACATATTTCGGATGAGTTTCGGTAAACAGCGTTGTTTGCAGTTTACCCGTCGCAGCGTCATAACTCTTGACAATACAAGTATCCTGTCCCCGATTAACTTCAGCAATATAGATACTTTTTTCATCGGGGCTCCATGCTATATTTGTCAGGTATTTTTCTTTAGGAGTACCTGTTTTCAGATACACTGTTTGTTGTGTGACAGGATTGTAAACCCCAACTGTAACATGGTGGCTTTTCATGCCAGCCATCGGATATTTTATATCTTTCAGTTTGGCGATACGCGCCGAAATATCTACTAACGGATAATCGGTAACCATAGTTTCATCCATGCGGTAAAATGCCAGAAGGTTTCCTGCCGGAGACCAGAATATACCTTTGTTTATACCGAACTCGTTCCTGTGAACAGATTGTCCGCAGACGATACCCGGATTGGTTTCACTTGTTATAGCAGTCTCTTTCCCCTCCGAGTCCTGTATATACAGATTATTATCTTTTGTATATGCAAGCATTCTGCTTTTTTCGGCCCAGTCATGGTTATTCATTTTGTCTAACGAAAGGAATGTGGCCACTATCTTTTTTGCCACAAAGTCATATAAGTATATCTTGTCAGGAGTGGCGATCAGTATATCATTTGACTCCGGAGAAATAAACTGTATTGTATTCAGGCTTTTCAGTGACTCATCTTTATCGAACCTCATCCCCGAGTTAATATCCTGAAGACTAAGTAACACCTGAGGTTTCTCTTTGTCTGTATTGGGAGCAATCATCACGGAATCACCCTTTATGTAGGTCAGCTTATCTCCATGCCAACCGAGTTGACGGGGCATTTCGGCACGATACTTGCTAAACGTTTTACCTCCGGGCGTCAGGTCTTCTAATGTCAGGGGTATTTCTTGGCTGTGTGATTTCATTGGAAGCAAAATGCTTATGGCTAAAAAAACGGAATTAATAAATTTCATATCTATAGCTGATTTTTAGTGAACAAAGATAGTGAATTTCTATGTTGCAGATTGATTTAACATGTGCAGATTGATACTTTGGACGTCTACGATCACCGGAACCAGCAAGAGCACAGCGAATTAATTAATTTTTTTTTAGAACAATTTATTTTTTTAAACGTTTTAGAAATAAAAGTTATACTTTTGCGTTACTAATTATAAGAATGAGAAGTTAGTATATAAACATAAGAAAGTATTTTATGATATATTTTTCCATCTAACTACTTGTCATATTTTAATTAACAAAATAACAAATAGGTCCGCGACCTTATCTAAAAAACGAGAAGATGTTAAAATACAACATATTACACTGCACAGGACTTATCCTATTGCTTGTCGCAATAGTCACGTCATGCAGCAAAAATCCAAAAGAATTTGAAATAACCGGAAAACTCGACAATGTAACTGGCGATTATTTTTTCATGTCGCATGAAGCCGGAGATTCCGTATTTATAGACACTGTCGCCATCAGCCCAAAAGGTGAATTCTCTTTCCGGGGCGAGATTGATACACTGACAGAATTTTCATTATATTTCAACAAGAACACAAAAAGCACCTTTGTTCTGGCAGATAAAGGCTGGAAAGTAGAACTTAAAGGCGACGTCTTATATCCCGACATCATAGATGTGAAAGGAGGTGATGTGAACGATGATCTCACAAGTTTCAAGGATAAAAACAAGGCCTTGCTGAAATCCCGTGCCGATATATTGAATACCGCTGAAAATAATCTCAAGAACGAAGACAGCCTGGTGGTGAAAGATTATGTTGTGGAACTAAAGAATATCAACTTCGAATTATCAAATATCGCAGCAGCTTATGTGAAGGCAAACCCCGACAAGATAGCCAGCGTAATGCTGATAAATACATTTTTCAAGGATGAAACCTCCATTCCGCGGCTCGACGAAAACCTGTCTCTGCTAAAAGGCAAAGCTGTGGATTTTCCACTGACTGGAGAACTCAAAAGTTTTAGGGATAAAGTTAAGTTGTCGGCAGTAAATGCTTACGCTCCGGGATTTTCTCTAAAAAATATGCAGGACAAAACAGTGCAGCTATCTGACTTTAGAGGCAAATATGTACTTCTTCTATTTGCAGCTACCACATGCGAGGTATGCCGCGACGAAAAACAAGACGCAATCAATGTCTATAACGAACTGAAAAAACAAAAAAAGAATATCGAATTCATTTCCATCGTGAAAGACTCCGAACAGGTACCTCTCGCCGAAAACATAACCGATACTATAAAATGGAATATATTACCTGTAAAAGGGGGTTGGGCTGCAAAACCGTTCGACACCTATTACATTCGCGAAATACCTTACAATATCCTGATTTCACCGACCGGAATCATTCTGGAAAGAGATTTACCGATCCGTGCAGTCTTGAATAAGATGGAAGAGCTTACGGGCGAAAAGAAAAAGTGAGATAAAGAATCAATAAAAATTAATACACCATTTTCTGGTGGAGATCTTTAGGGAGGTGTGTCTAAAGTAGAACAGCACTATCAATGTGCTATCCTCTTTGTCATCCTGAGTGCAACGAAGGATCTCAGCCCTGAGAAACGAGATGTTTCACTCCGTTCAACATGACAACCAACGGTCACAGGAGTGTAGCGTATGTAAATAGATAGTAAAAAATACTTTAGACACACCCTCATAGATTCTTTACTACTTACCCTCAAAACATTGAGAGCAACAATTTATCTATAGCCTGTACCACCTGGCTACGCGAACCCGTAAAATTATTTACCATTACGGTAAATGCATATTTCTTATCCCCGTCCGTATAGTATCCCGCAAAGCATTGTACCCCATAGATACTACCACTTTTCATCGAGATCTTTCCCGCAAGGCGTGTTCCTTTAAGCCGGTTGCTCACAGTTCCGTCTTTCCCCGCTTTGGGTAACGATTCCAGAAATACATCGGCATATTTGCTTTTTGCCAGCATATACACCAGCAAGTCGCACATAAATACAGGACTCACGGCGTTGGACGGAGCAAGGCCGCTTCCATCGAACATAGTAAGTGCATCGATATTCAATCCCCGGGTTTTCCACAGGTCTTTCGTTCTGTCAATTCCCGCATCCAGGGCAGAGGAGTATATATCGGTCGTTTTTGTACGGCCTACAGTGCGTATAAGATGTTCCGCATAATGGTTGTTGCTCCTTACATTGGTATCCTTTATTATGTCTTTCAATGGAAAAGACTCGTGCCGATAGAATATATCTTCATTAAAAGCCTTCCTGTTTTCCGAGTACATCTGATTGTAATACCTGTCGTAAGCGCTTTCTACCGAACCTATCTTAAAACCTTTATCAAATAAGGCCTTTGCCAGTACCTCGCCGAGATATAAGCCCGGATCAGGGATATCACCTTTTATACTGAACGACGGCCTTCCAGCGGGGATATCGCCCGAGAGAATCCTGTTCACAGAAAAAGGTTCTCCGTGAATATATCCGTTATCCTGACCTGTAGTATTCATTGTAAGGGTATTACGGAACGACAGGTTCATTTCGGGCTGGGTCTTTATTATAACCGGGCAGGTATCTCGGCGCATCGTATTGAAAAAGAGCTTATAGGTATTATCGTAGACGCTGATACCATAACTTGCCGCAGCGTAATAATTGCCCATATCCTGATATGTCCATCGTTGCGACACTCCTTCATACCCGAAATAATCGTCGACGATAGTAATATTCAGATTTTTTGTTGAATCGAACTTCTGCCTGATCCGATCTGTCCATTGAGACAGGAACGCATCGGGGATATTATCCAATTGCCCGGTACCCAGTGTAGGATCGCCATATCCATGTACCAGTAATCTATCACGTTTATCTTTATCCACAGCCAGTGTAGTCTGATATTTATAATCAGGGCCCAGCGTTTCCAGCGCAGTGGCGGTGGTTACCACCTTCAGTATTGATGCGGGAGTATATGCCTTATCTTCATTATATCCGGCAAGCTGCCTGCCGGACAGGTCTTTAACGCAAATACCGACGGAGGCATGTTTGAGCCCCTGATGATTGAGGAAAGTTTGTATCCCTGCTTGTTTTACCTGCGCATTCAGTATATAAGGAACTAATACCAAGAATGTTAATAAACATCTACCCTTTGCTTTCATCATAGACAGATTATTACCGTAAATAAGAAAAAATAAAATATCTTTGTAAAGATATATCAAATTAATTAAAACAGCATCTGCATATGACAATGGGACAACCATTCGACAAGCCTTTTACCTTCGACCGTACTATCCGCTTGTTGATAAGCGTACTGGCTGTCGGGGCCGCCCTTTACTTTCTGTATTTACTGAAAGATGTATTACTGCCTTTTTTCGTGGCATGGCTTTTAGCTTATATGCTTAATCCGCTGGTACGGTTTTATCAAAGGAAGCTAAAACTCCCGCACTCTATAGCCGTTGTGCTTACGTTGCTGTCGGTGGCAGGAATATTTACGCTGCTCGGATTCATACTGGTTCCCCTTATCGAAAATGAAATATGGCAGATCAACAACCTTATTGCGAGTTATGATCTGTCGGCAATAAGCCAAAACGGTATTCCGGTAAGTGTAGCCGACATTATAGGCAGGTATGTAGACTACAAGGAACTTCAAAGCACCTTATCGAAAGACAACCTCGTAGAGATTATCCAATATATAAGCCCTGCCGTAGAGTCCCTGTTTTCGGGTACGATATCCTTTCTTTTTGGCCTTACGGTAGTTTTTATCGTTATCCTGTACCTGATATTTATATTGCTCGACTATGATAAGATAAATGAGCTTTGGCGATTTCTCATTCCCCCCAAATATCGCCCGATAGTAGGACGCATTACACTGGACGTTGAAACAAGCATGAATAAATATTTCCGTCATCAGGCTTTTATCTGCTGCATTCTGGCTGTGCTGTATGCTACCGGGTTTCAGATTATAGGTTTACCGATGGCAATTATGTTTGGTCTTTTTGTCGGTCTTGTACATATGATACCATACCTTCAGGTTATCACATTCCCGCCGGCGATACTGCTCTGCTGGTTGCGGGCATCACAGACCCACGACAGTTTCTGGGTTATGCTGGGTCTGGTAGCATTGATATATGTCATTGTGCAATGCATCATGGATTTATTCCTGGTACCGAAGATAATGGGCAGAGCCATGGGGTTGAATCCGGCAATCATTCTCTTATCCCTTTCCGTATGGGGTTCACTGTTGGGTGTAGTGGGTATGATAATTGCCATTCCTCTTACCACAATGCTTCTTTCTTATTACAAAGAATTTATTACCTCAGCCGAAAAACTGCAAGCCATAGAAGAAGCGCAACAGGAGATACCTTTCGATGAAAGTTGAAATTAATTGATTTTTTTGTATCTTTATGCCTCATTTTTGAAAATCAACAAAATAATATAATAATGCAGTTAACAGCAAAATTAATTCAAGTACTTCCTGTGCAGACAGGTATGGGTAAAAACGGAGAGTGGAGAAAACAGAGCATCATTCTGGAAACCGATGGTATGTATCCCAAAAAAGTATGCATGACTTTCTGGGGCGATAAAATAAATGAGTCTATACTTCAAATAGGAAATATTCTGGATGTATCTTTCGACGTAGAAAGCCGCGAATATAACGGAAACTGGTACACTGATCTCAGAGCATGGAAAGTAGAACCTGCAGGTGCAGGTCAACCTGCTCCGGCACAGGGATATGGACAAGCTGGCCAACCTGCACAACCTGCTCCTCCGGTGGACTTTAGCGGCGACAGTGGCGACGACCTGCCTTTTTGATGGATTTTCGGGTTAAATGTTTGTCTGTCAAAAAATAAGTTTTATCTTTGCACCTCGTTAAATAATATAAATAACAACTTATGTATTTAGATTCAGCTAAAAAGCAAGAAATCTTCGCAAAACACGGAAAGTCTAACACTGATACTGGCTCACCTGAAGCCCAGATAGCATTGTTTTCATACCGTATTTCGCATTTGACTGAGCACTTGAAGTCAAATAAGAAGGATTATAACACTGAAAGATCTCTAAGACGCCTTGTAGGTAAACGTCGCCGTTTGCTTGATTACCTGATAGATAATGATATTGAGAGATATCGTGCTATCATCAAAGAACTAGGTATCAGAAAGTAATCTTTCGGAGAAAAGATTTATTAAGGGATTGTTTCGATTGGAACAATCTCTTTTTGTTTTATCTTTATACACATTCATTCAGTAAATATATGGAGAAGCTAACCATAATAAAAGTCGGCGGCAAAATTGTGGAAGAAGAACAATCGCTGAAACAACTACTAAAAGATTTTGCCGGAATAGAAGGATATAAAATACTCGTTCATGGCGGAGGGCGGTCAGCAACAAAACTGGCAGAGCGCCTCGGTATAGAAAGCCGCATGATAAACGGCCGCCGTATCACGGATATAGAAACACTGCAGGTAGTAACGATGGTTTACGGAGGCCTTGTTAATAAAAATATTGTCGCAGGACTACAAGCCCTGGACGTCAATGCCCTTGGACTTACAGGTGCGGATATGAATCTGATCCGTTCCGAAAAAAGGCCTGTAAGAGATATAGATTACGGATTTGCAGGAGATGTAAAGGAAGTGAATACCGGAATACTATCATCTCTCATATCCCAGGGAATAGTACCTATATTGGCTCCCCTCACCCATGATAAGCAAGGCCATATATTAAACACCAATGCCGACACAATAGCCGGAGAAACAGCAAAAGCCCTTGCTAAAGTATTTGATGTGAACCTTGTGTATTGCTTCGAGAAGAAGGGGGTGCTGATGGACGAAAATGATGATAATAGTGTAATCCCGTCACTAAACAAAGCTGAATTTAAGGATTTGGTTCACAAAGGTGTTATACAAGGAGGTATGATACCTAAACTTGACAACGCATTCGAATCTATCGAAGCAGGTGTTAAAGAAGTGGTGATAACAAGTGCAGATGAGATTGGAAAAAACTCAGGCACACATATTTATCTTCCTTGAAAAGGAATATTTTTGTTAAGCGGTTATTAAGAAATAATCTATATGACATCTTTTTATATTCTTTTTTTCTATTTGTTTTTAAATTTGATAAAAAGAATATACATTTGCTTATGATTAATTATAAATCTTAACTAAAAACTAACAAAAAGTAACTTATGAAAACAATTCTTAAAACAAACTTAATTATTATTACACTGTTATTGGCTATAGGCATTCAAGCACAAGACAAACCTCTTACTTTTGGCGTAAAGGCTGGGATGAATCTTTCGAATATGACTGAAGACCTAAAAGGAGATGCTAAAATTGGATTCAATGTAGGAGTAACATTGGATTATACTTTGGCATCGGACCTGTATTTATTGACAGGGCTGGACTATTCTCTTGAAGGAACAAAAGAAGGCGATTCAAAGATAAATTTATCATATTTGAAATTGCCTGTACATATAGGATATAAATTCCAGGTAGCAGAAAATACTAAATTGGTATTGCATGCCGGTCCGTATATAGCATATGCTGCAAGTGGTAAATACAAAGCCGGCGCAATAAGTATTGATGCATTCAATAAAGACATAGAAGAGGCGTTAGGTTTCAAATATAACAGATTCGATTTTGGTGTCGGTCTTGGTGTTGGGGCTGAGTTTAACAAGATTGTCGTAGGATTGGGTTATGATTTAGGTTTAAGTAATCTGATTAATGTAAAAAACAGTGCAGCTGTTGAAGATATTACAGGAATATCTAATCCGAGCGGTAAAAATATGAACGCTTACCTGACAGTAGGATATAAGTTCTAAACAACAGGTCAGAATATAAAGCAAGCTCCGAAACCCGGGGCTTGTTTTTTTTATATACAATACCTTACTACCCACTTAAACACTTTCAGAAAACTTTATCTATATATAGCTGATAGCCGGAGCTCTTTGACAGATTTGGAAGGGATTAAAATTTAATGTTTAAGAATTTAAAGATTGGGAAAAAGTAAAAAAGCAGGAAAAGTTGTCAGGTTTGTCAGATTTTTATATAGTGTTCTTTGTGTAAATCTTTGTACCCCTTGTGGTAAAGAGTTTTAACCACTAAGTACACAAAAGAAATCACAAAGGGCACAAAGGCTAAAAAGACTGTATTTCTAAGTTAAAACAAGTTTTTCAGGCAGAAAATCAAAGCCAAGAGTTAAATGATGTTAAATGCAAGCTGTTAGATATCATAATTAAAATACTGCTTAAAGACTTGTGCAAGATGCGAATGGTTTCGCCATTTTTGCCAGTTGGGCGGGATATAGATTAATTCCTCTTCCTTATCCAGTATTTCAACTTTGAATTTAAACAGCTTCGTATCGGGGTCACCCATACAGAAGAATTTAAATATCTGTTCCTGATTAGCGGTGATAATAATCTCACCTGTATCATAATCGATATGTTCCTGGGGAAAGTTTTCCTCCGCAAACTGTTTTAATTGGCTGTCAGAGATAACTAAACCTTTAGAACTGCCCCATCTGCGGCAGTAGATTTTATCACTTGATTTTGATATGTATTTGGTGATGTAAGCGGATATTTTACCGATGTCGAGGGAGCTGTAACGGATGCGCTCGAAATCGACCGGAGAAAGGAACATGAAACGCTTAATACCGAGTTCATCCCTAAAATACATACGTTCGGTGTCCTGAATGAAATAAGTATAATCACCTTTGGCGATGGACTGACAGGCTTTCTTTAGTTTGGGATACTCCAGCGAAGTTTTTTTAACAGCTTTACTATGAGAAGACAGCACATCGAAGTTATTGCGATGCAAAAGCCGAAGAAAGCGCAGATTAACAAGGTAATAGTTAATACGGTCTTCGTACTCAAAGATACAATGATAGTGAAGAACTTCACGGGCGTGTTTTTCGTGTTTGTCGAGCCTGTCGCCTGACTGTCGTTCATTTGTCCAGAGCCATCGTTTAAGGCCGTAGTTTTTTCTTTCATTGTCAAGAAACTTTTTAAAGAGGTTATGTAAATATTTATCTTCCTGTACCTTGTCATCAAATTTAACGGGTACAGGGGGAAAGGTGAAAGTAACGAAGCGCAGGTATTCCTTGTGCTGACTGCGAAAGAAGATAGAGTTCGCAGCGTTCTTAATGGCCTGCTTACTGCGGGAACGGATAAGATAACCGTTCTCAGAATCATTTTTTGCGGGTGTATCGTCCTCTACAACATCTGAAAGGAGTACACAGCTATCGCAGCTACAGCCAGCACGATGACGAGCAAAAGCACCACCAGTATAAAGATGCGCTCGGTCTTTGACTTGCTTTTTTCTGCGAGTACCCGCAGGACACGCACCAACAGGAATAAGAACACTGCTAAAATCTCTACGAATCTTAAGAACATAATCGTTCAACATATCAGTTAAAATTTACCTGTTTTACCAATCGACGCAAACAGGATAGACAACAAACAAAGTATCAATAAGATACAGACACTAAAGCAAAAGGTCATAAATAAGCTAATCCGAAAAGTGTAACATAAACAAGTCCAACTATAGAGAGTATACGTTATAATACATTTTCCTAATCCTCGGGGAACATCAAAGTAGGTTCCTGCTTTAACGAGTCAATAAAACGCAGGGTTCTATCAATCGTTTTCTTATGCTCAATACCTATAATCGGGTCTTTACAGTGGCGCAAATGGATAAAAACGAACTGCAACAGCTTGCGAAAATCTTCGTGCTTTAAATCGAAGCGGGGAGACTGGCAGGAAGCGGAATATTCACCACTGACAGGGTGTTTAGCAAAACGGATATGGATATTGATACCACGGTAATCGAACAGGCATAGCCACGTTTCATGTTTGAGGTCACGTTTCTGCCAGAGGAATTGTATGTTTTTTTCTAAAGTTGTCATAACTGTAAGGGTGCAAGAAAGGCGGGAGTGTATTTTTCAACACTCCGAACCTTTGATTAATAATGAGCTAGCCTGTCAGCTAAATAAGGCTACAAACGGTCACGCATTTGTAAAATGAGCCTCAAAAGACAGGTTGCCGGATACAGGGCCTGAATAATACAAGCTGCCGTACATGGATTCACCTTCCTGCAGGAAGCCCGTATCGTCGGACAGGAATGAAGATACTCCGGCCTGAAAGTTTCCGTTAACGTTGACACTAGCCCATGCGATAGGGGTTGTATCGGCAGACGGTATGATATCATCGAAATTAAATTCCATCGAGCTATGCCCGGAAGGATAGTCTGCGGAATTAATAAACTCATACTGATTTTGGGCAGTCTTAACGGTAGCGATAACGTTAACCTTTGCCGTGCCATCGTTAACAGGGAAGTCCATTATCAGACGTGTCCGGAAATGACGGTCAGAGGCGAAAGCTTCCTGCTCAACGACAAGACCGGAACTGGTTTCACCTGTGGTAAAGGTAAGGCTTGCATAACGAGGGGTAGGGCCTGTATTTTCCGTAACGGTAAATACCGGGGTAAACGTACCATGCGGGCCACTAAGGATACTAACCTGCAACCAGTCAGGCAAAACGTCTTCGTGAGGCTGCCCCTGATCGTCCGTGTAATTATCGTAATACCACGGCAGGGTAGAAGTCAGCTTAACAGACTGCGAACCTGCGGGAGATGAAAAATTAAGCCTGTTCGGGATTGGAACGATACCGTAAGGAAGTAAGTTACGGAACGGATTAGCATCACGATTCGGGAACCGGGCACGGAATGCATTAGAGTCATTACCGAGTACACTAATACCGCTTGTATAGGCGACCGCATTCGCATTACCCGTACAAAGGGTATATCCGGTAGGGGAAAGCGAGAACACGGAAGGCGCCAGACGGCCGATATTTAACGGGCCTGTAAAAGCATCCGCACCATACATGAACAGACCGCCGACAGAGGTCAGCGAATCGGGAAGAGTCAACGGACGGGCGAAAGACTTACAAGTGTACATAAAGTAAGTATCGACGGTCTTTAAACCTTCCGGCAAAACAATATCCGAGTTAAAAGCCGTACAATTATCCAAGAAATTACTTCCAATACTTAACAAACCATTTGGTAAAGCCAACGGCTGATTGAAAGATGTACATTTCAACAGGAAAGCTTCACCGATAGCCGTAACAGTACCGGGGATAGTCAAAGAGGTAAGAGCGGAAAACTCACGGCAGAAATTACCCGGTATAGTATTATTAACTAATAACGAACCATCGACAATACATACTTCTTTTACCGAGTATTTGGTAAAGGTATGGGAACCCACAGTAATGGAAGTAGAAGCAACTCCGGTAGTACACAAAGAAGCCACTTCATTAGAAGATGTAAGAGGAACGATAGTACCATCGTCCAGACGGACAAAGTTCGATGCAGGAACAGGGGGAGCCTCATAATACATATTGAACTGCTGTATTATATTACTTTCAGCCTGCTGAACCTGAATAACCAAAGTACCTTCGGGGATATCATACGCAGGGTCTAACTGTATTTCTATCTGTGTATCGGAAATAACATTGACGCTATCTATAAAGTCATATTCATCCACTAACATAAGCTGATCGAATAACTCACCGTCTTTAGTGGATACACCTGCAAGGATAAATGAACCGGCTTCAATTATTTCCGGGGTAATATCCACAGATGTGGTATACAGAACGAAACCATAAGTGGGAACACCTAACAGCTCTATAATCTGGTCAAGTTTGCCGTTAACATCGCCAAGCGCATTACAGGCACAGCCCGTATTGTCTGAAATAGCCTGTAACAGCAAGTTTTGATTATTGATTGCCGTAACAATCTGGGGCAGGACATTCAATTTAATATTGATATCGGTAATACCGTTAGCGATATTAGAGAGGTGCATTACCATTTTTTGCAACTCGTCATACTGGGCCTGAGGGTTGGACCGCCAGTTTAACCGGAATTTATCTATACTCATAATTTTAAAAGTGAAAAGTGAAAAACTAAAGATTAGAAATTGATGCAGACCAGGACGAACACGTATTGTTCGAAGTCATCACGCATCAGGGTATTGCCGTCTATATCGACATCACCGTCTATCGGGCGCAGGTCATCGACAAAGAAGCGTCCGGCAGCGATATGAAAGGAACTGATTTCGGCGACCTGGGCGACCTGAACGATAGGGTGATTGTCGAGATACAACAGGGCATTACTGACACCCTGTGACAAATCGGAATAACGGTCACGGTTAAGCTGCCTGTTTACCGTAAAGGCATGGAGCAGGACAAAAGGCCTGTCGCAATCGAAATACATAGAATTGTCTATCTGCCCGACAGCAGGGGCGGTAAGGGGCGTACATTTGAACATGCGCAGAGCGTAAGACGTTTGCCTTTCGCTAAGCTTATTTATACCGTTGGCATTCATAATTTAAACATATTTAAAACATTATCACTGGTAACAAAGAAAACCGAATTGAAGAATTCGATTAAAGAGGGATGCAGAACAAAAGCCTGTGCGCTTTCGTAATAATCACCATTCCAAACGGATAAACCGAAGCGTTTGGAAACGTCACTGTAGGTTAAAGGGACTAAACCCTGATAGGTTTTTACCTGATTAACTACAAGTGACTGCATAGGGGTGTTGATACACCGGGCGAACTCCGAATAAATCCTTTCCGGTTCAATGAAATAGCCTTGCAACTGCCTGCCTATGTATTCGGCAAGGTGCAGGGGTATTTGCAGCGAAAAGATAACCGCATGGGAGGGAAAGATAGCGGAGTGCTCTTTTAAGGCCTGATAGAAGCTTTGTACGGCTATAGTATGGATAATGAACTTACGTTCGGTTTGTACATAGCAGACAAAGAGCCAGGAGGATAAGAGAGGCTTTTTCATGAGTCAACTTTTTTAAAGATTACGTTTAAACCGTCCTCACGGGCTTTAGGCGAGCAATGCAGGCCGTGTTTAACCTTGATATCAGAACAGTTAATGAACTGATTAAGGTAGCAGCCATAGCAGAGACGGTGATAAGGCTGCGGGACGGGCTTGAGGGTGAGAGTTGGGGTGATTTTAACAGTTTCCATTAGTATCACAAATTCTAAAGTAAACAGATCTATTTTGTAACTCAAGATAAGGAATACAGGGAGCAGGAAAAGGCTTATGTACAAAGTTAATACCTTTGCAAATAGACCTATAATCACATCTAAAGCATTCAAACATCTCACCATCTACAACATAATAGTTCTTTTGGGAAATATTAATTATCTCAACACCTGAAGGTAAATTCAGAATATAACGTTTAAATAAATAACGGATCAGCTTTTTCAACATAATTATTTTATACTAAAGATTTTCAGCAGGTGCAACATTGAAAATAATACTTTTACCATCAGGACGGTAGCACCGATCACATGTAAGACCCTTATACGAATCCACAAAATCAGAACAAGCATGACTATTACGAAATAAACAATCAGAACAATCATGCGTAGCCTCTACAGCCTTAACGCGGAGACTGTGATAATACAGGACCGTACCCGGTTCAGGGTAATAAAAACGAGGGCTATTATCAACGATAGGCAAGTCACCTACGAAACGTTTATAAAGGTAAATGATAAACTTTTTCATAATTATTTTTATATTTGGGGATTATTAACTAAAATGCATAAGAGAATATGAATACATTACTATTTTTAGGAAACTTAGGAACGGGAGAAATATTAATACTATTACCAATACTAATTATAGCGTTTCTTGCCCTTCCAATATGGGCTATATCAAAAATTCACATACAAAAACAGAAAATAAAGATGTTAGAAGAAAGAATAGAAGAACTAAAGAACTCCCAAATGAGATAAATATTTTGTTTTTTCAGAAGATGAAAACAATTTCTTCAAAGCATCCGTAAGAGAAAAATACTGTTCTTCACCCATATGATACCAACTTCGACGCTCTTTACTAACCAAAGAGAAAGTAGACGATAACTGAACAAATTCAGCCGATTTAACTGTTAACATATAATTGCCTACAATTTCATGATCGGTATCTTTTGCCCACGGAAGCAAAGTATCAGAATACATTTCATCAAAAAGATAAGTAGCAGCACCAAGATAAGTATCACCGTTAGACATCCTGTCAGATGAATGCTTTGCTACTTCCTGATTCTCTTTTTCAATAGCAGCACCAACAGAAGGATTAATAACATTTTTCCATTTCTTAATTAACGGCCAAAGAAATTGAAAGGCAAGAAAAACGATAACACCAACAACAGACCACATTAACACATACGAAAATGTGCCTGTAATCATTTTTCCGGTACCACCGCCTTTAAAACTAAATATCTTTGCACCGCCTGTATTATGCATAGCATTGGAGTAATTACGGGCGTCTACATCGCTTTGGCGTGCGCTATTGATACGTGAACGGCTTTCATTACTTGTATTGTGGTAAGTACGGCCGTCTATGTCGTAGTTACGGGTAGAATCTATATTATATGTACGGGACATAATTTTATCAATTAAGGGTTAAATGAAGCCGGGGAGTTTCACAACGGCCCGGATTCTGAACAAATTAACTATAATACACAAAACAAAATATGTAACTCTTTAAACTTTTGTACTCCATTCGTTGTACTTGGTACGTGGAAGCCAAAAGTAACCGGCTTCGACACGGTGAATGAAGTAACCGATGGCAGCTAACAGTTCCCTGTTACTGTCAAGGTTGAACGTATCATTTACGCCGATACCGATATACGAAGACAAGATATTTGCGTAGGCTATCGGGTTATTGGTCTCATGTCCGCCGGAACCTACCGGAGCATAACGGGCTGTCAGTTCGTTCAGTGTCTTGATACCGTGCTTCTTTGAATAGTTCTTCAAAGTCATAAGCTGAGCACGCACACCGTAATCAAACGTGTCAAAGTAAATGATACCGTTTTTCAATGTAAGGGTTTCGTTCATACCCTGCCATTTGGTTGTATTATCCCAGAACAATGCGCCGGGATTGTTGGTACGTTGGCTAAGAGCCGTACCGTTGGTTAATGTCTCCTGTTGGTTCATATCAAATCCATTTCTATAAATACTACCGAATTCAGCCGTGTTACTCTCGGGTGTGGTAACAACAGGCGGTTTAATTGCATTGGCTGCAACGGTTCCACCTGCTAACCCGGCAGCATTATTTGTACTATTGCTATCCTTACTAAAGAAGAACTTATAGATAAGGTAGCCGATAATAGCGACTATAGCCGCTATTATCAAACCTAATAAACTTTTATTCATGGCCATAACTATATTTTAAGAATGCCTTGCTTTGTCAAAAAGGCTTTCAGATAGTTATTCCAGACATATATAGCTCCGAAGATAAGCAATGCGCCTATAGCGAGTTTCTTAAGCATCGGGAACATATTGTTTCCGCCACGTCTGCGACGGCCGTAAGAACGGCGTCTGCGATTACGAACCTGTACATACCTGTTACGGTAACGGGTTTTGAATATCGTCCTGTAACGGGTGCGGAAACGGCGGAAGGAGCGGCGGAAGCCGTACCCGAAACGGCGACGGCGACCGTAGCCACGGCGACGGCCGTATGAATTTCTATACCTTGCCATTACAAACCTCCTTTCTCGTTATAGGTTTCGGCATCCTGTGCGAATTTTTCCGCATCAGGTTTAAACAGGTCCTGAGCCTGAATGACATTATCTGCCTTTTCAGTTTCGTCATCGTCCGTTTCTTCCGGTTCAGGCGGGTACTTTTCACGCCATTGTTCGTACTCGGGAAGGAAAGCGTCCATAAACAGTTTTCCGGCAGTTGCGAAGATGGCCAGTAATGCCATCCATTTGATAAGACTTTTCATAATCGTTTAATTTAAAAGATTGATTAATAATTGAATAATAAGTGTTTAATTATACTTTTCGGATTAGCTGTTATTACCTGCGTTTTCCGAGGGAGTAAGCAATGAACAGGATAAGGGTTACAGTACCACCGACAACAAGCAGGAAGTTATCACGGATAAACCGGGCAACTTTTTGTGATACGGTATCTGCGACAACGGCGCCAACGGCATAACCGAGTTCACCCTCTATCTTTTGCTGATCTTTAGCCGTACCGAATATATTGCTTTGCTTGGCTGTCTGCCAAAGGCCGGTAATAAGGGCTATCCAGTCTGTTTTATTACCGCCGGAAGAATCAGCCAAGCGGGTGGCGATAGAATCGACCTGTGTAGAAGACTCCATCACTACATCGAGGCCTAACAGGTTGGATTGCTGCGCACCTGACAGGGGGTCAGTACCGGAAACGAAGTTATTCACAAGCCCGGCATCCATAGCCGAGGGGGTAAGGAACGGAGAGACAAGGGAGTCCAGAAGAACCCGTGTATATTCCGCTTTTGCTCCCGGTTCGTCAGGAATGTTATATAATGCCCCGTTCGGGGCGGTCAATACCGACATAAGCTATTTTTTATTTGGTAAAACAAAAATTGATAAAAACAATAATAGTATACCGCCACCAATGGCGAGCATCACGGGAGTAGATAAACCACCCGCATTTGTAGAAGCGGGGGCGGAATAGACAGTACCGGAAGCAGCAGTTTGGGACGTTTGCGGGGCAAGCGTAGACGAAACCGCAGTACTTCCGGAGGTAGGCAGGAAAGAGTTTGAAACCTGACTATAAATATTAGTTGCAGTTCCAACCACTTTACCCGCCGTATCAAGAAATTTACTTAAATCAAAGGCCATAGCGTCACTATTAAATGTACTTAATTCACTATTAAATGTACCGTCAGCATTCAGGTAGATTCGAGACAAACCGCTTGTATCGAATTGTCCGGGCTCTTTCAGGTCGGTAGAGCCTAAGCCGTTACCGACGGCTTTAACGTCATAAATACCGATACCGTTCTTATCAAGGGTATAGAGGTATTCTTTCGTAGAAGCCAGATAGTAAAAGCCGGAAGGCATATCCGTACGTCCTGTCAGCAGGATATCACCGGGCAGGGGCTTTAAAAGAAAGTCATAGACTATTTGCTGTTGGAACGGCATATCGGAAACGGCTTTTTGCGCCGCAGTATTCGCAGCGGACGCGCCGACAGCGGCAGCAGTAGCAAAGGGAGCTACAACAGGAACGAATGTAGACACGCCGCCGAGAACGATAGAAGCGGCAGTAAGGAAACCGCCTAAGAAACCGGGCTTATCAGGTACAAGGGTGTATTTATTACCGCCTTTGGCGTACCATGTACCACCGTTCATAATATCCTCTATAAACTTCCTGATAGAGCCGTATTTTTCGGCAGCTTCGAACAGTTCGTGAGGAAAAGCACGCATAAGGGCTACAAATGTTTCGCCCTCATGACCTCTTTTCTCGAACAGGTTCATGTTATAACCGGGGTTGGCACGTTCTACCAATGCTTTAAACGAATCCATAATTAATAATTCTAATGCTACATTTCATTCCGCTATCCGGGAGAATGATACTAAGGTGTGCTACGCACGATTTATATATTGTCCCGGATGAAAAAAAAATATAGCGGTTTTTCAAATACCGTGCCAGACTAGATAGTAGAGGTATCCACTACGCGAAGGACATAGGCGCGGTCATCATACTGGGTTGTTACCTTAGAAGTAACGAAATCAGTAACGCCGATAGCATCGTAGAACGCACCGCCGGAGAACTCGAGTTCATTCGTGAAGCCCTGAACAAGGTCAGTGATATTCTGGCCGTTGATAACACGGGTAGAAGTGATTTCAGTACCGACAACGGCAAGAACGTCATTTTGAGCACGGGCAACGGCTTCGAGTTCTTTCTCATCCCAGTTAACAGAATATTCTGCGGAATTTTTCGCTAATAACTGGAAGTCACGCAACTGCTTAGGAACTAACAATTGGTTACAGTTGGTAAGGTCAATTGCTTTCTGATTGGAAGCGTTCAGGTGAATGCTTTCGTAAACAAAGGCAAGGGAACTCTTTACTGTATCAACTGCATAGATTTTCAGTGATTTGACATCAGAAAACCCGGTAGAGACGGATACATAAGAGTTGTCATCAAGGGCAAGGGCACCGCCTGCACCGATCATGACAGGGAACACAACACGGTTGATGTAACCGGGATTTTGCGCACCGCCTTGTTTATAGGCCTGAATGTGTTGAGGGCCCATCGTGGCAGCGATAGCCAAAGGAAACACAGGAAGGGAAGGAACCAATGTACGTTGACCGCCTTTGCGGGAAGTGTACAGCACTTTCAGGTTGTCAGCCTGAGAAAGGTTCAAGTCCTTAAAGAAGGCTTGCAGGCCATCAACAGCAGTGTTTTTCGTTAAATCGAATAACAGAAAATGACAACCGTTTTCAATTTGCAAGTCCGACGAGTTTTTAACGTCTTCGTAAACTTTCATAATGATTTAATTTAAAAGATTGATTAATAAATAAGTATAATAAGAGGCGGAATAAACCGCCTGATTATTCATATATACCTGAATGATACATAATTACAGAAATACAGTTCAGAATAAGATATCTTATAGTCAGAAATACCCAACTTTCCCATTAAATCCGAAATTTCACCTTTCGTCAAAGTATTATCACGGAAATAAAGTAAAATACGACCGTAGCAGTTTACAGTCAACAAAAACATATCTGAAATACATTCAACCTTATTCAAAGATTCCGTAACAGAATTTAAAGCAGTAAGTAATGATAGAGATGCCATAGCTTAAGAGTTATAGATGTCACGTATACGGGTTCCGAGATTCTTTAGAGCAGAACGCTGAGCATCTGTAATAGAAGCTGCAAAAGCGTCTTTAGACAGCCAAAGACCGCTAAATTCATCGCGCGAAGAAGTAGGAAAACACTGTCTATCAACAGCCTCTACAACTCCAAATATTGCGTCTAATTCGTCAGGGGTAAGTTCCTGAATACTGGCCAGGCCTGCGTTAATTTTGATTTTCATAAGAATTAATAGTTTGATGATTAATAGAATGATTTAATGATTGCTTCGGGGTTGAATAACCGCCGAGTTTGACGTATGGAGAACCACGCTTGACAGTGGCAAACATGCGCTGGATAAGCTTGAATTTGATAGCGTTAAGAACGTTATTACGGTGTTTACCGGATGCCCTTTTACGCTCGAAATATAAGCGCAATTCAGGGTCATGCCGGACAGCAGCAAGGGCAGATTGCGAAAGGTCTGCTTTTAGCTGTTTATTTGCCATCTGGCTAACCTTATCGGCACGCTTGATACTCGTACCGGATTGTTTACCGAAGGGGGCGACACCGCAATAACAGGCGTAATCACGGGGATTATCGAAAGCCTTAAAATTATCGGTGTGCAGTAAGATATTGGCAGCATTGACAAGGGAAATACCGACAACGGTAGTCAGCAGATTGTAATTGTTGAAGGTTTCTTCATCGGAACGGATAAGTTCCAATAAGTCAGTTTCAACTTCTTTAACAAGAATACTGATTTGCTCTAATTGACGGGTATAACGCCCGGTAGAGGCGTTTACAGCGTTCTTATGTTCGGTAAGGTATGTTTTGATACGCTTACGCTCTTTTACATAGGCACGACGTTCCGTTAGAAGTTCCTGAAGGCGGAGACGGTAAGCCGTCTTAGGCTTGTCGTAAACATGCCTGTCACGTTTTTCATAACAGTAGCGGGATATCGCACGGGCGTCTATCTTATCAGACTTGCCACGGCGAAGGCCACAGGAGTATTTTATTTCATGTCCGGGGACGAACATGAAGTCTATACCGGAAGATTCAAGAAAACGGCTGAATTCCAAGCCGTAGACGCCTGTATGTTCCATACATACGGCGATAGTGTTAGTTTTGAAATGTTCAGATTTAAGCCACTTAAGGAAATGGGAAAAACCTTTAGAATCATTACTTATAGTTAAGTAATTTTCTAAAAGGTACTTTTCCGAATCATACAGACAAATGTCTAATGTCAGTTTAGAAATATCAACACCTATGAACGCTTGTTTCTCCATGTAAACGGTTTTATTAAATTATTACATTCAAAACCTTATTTGACGTTTCCTAATACTCTTATTAGTTCTATTCTAAATTTCTACCTAGGCCTTGCCAATAAAATACGGGGCGGGTCTAATACAGTCTATATGCCTAAAAGCGTTAGCTACCTTTCTAGTTCACCACACCCCGCAAGGTTAAGAATAGAATAATAAATAAAGAGCACTATATTTTTGTTTCCCGTTAGGGGGTAATAATTGAAAAGACAACTAATCGAAATAGAAATTGACATAAGGCGACTGACCAGGCCAATAACACACCTGAACGGTAGTAGCCTTAAAAGCTTCCTTAATCAACACTAAATCGTCAGGGTAAACTTGAGAATCCTTAGACACAGGATCAACTTTAACCGGAATAGACAATTTAGGGTAACATTCACCGGAACGATCAGACACTAACAAAAGAGAAGTGTCAAGAGAACGGAATTTACATTCGGAAGAATGAGCCGTAGCGTACTCGAGAGATGCAAGGATAAGCCTGTTAATCCTGGCCAATTTGAGAGAATTGAGCTTTGTCATAATTAATTATTCTTTAATTGTTTAACCTGTGACAAAACTAAGAGTTACCTTTGTTACCTTTTAATAAGTAGTAAGTTGAAAGTTATATGAGATACGAGTAGACAAGACACGAGATACAAGTTGTTAACTGATGACTGCTAACTGTTAACTGTAAAAAGTGTCAACTTTGTAAAGTTTTTCCTATAAACTATTGGATAACAACGATCAGCCAATAAGTAAAATAACTTGCTTTTTTATATCTATTAAGCATTTAATATTTAAGAATGAAGGGTACGCAACTCATGTATATTGTCTTTTCAGTCTCCATCCCCTTAATTCTCAAAAACTTTGCGTACCTTTGTCCGATTTTAAGAAGTTTAGAAAAAAATATTTATGATGAATCCGATTACAAAGAGTATCGATTTAGGTGATGGAAGGACTATCACCCTTGAAACCGGAAAATTAGCGAAACAAGCGGATGGATCTGTAATGCTGCGCATGGGTAATACCATGATGCTGGCTACAGTTTGCGCAGCCAAAGACGCTAAACCGGACGTTGATTTTATGCCTTTACAGGTAGAGTATAAAGAAAAATTTGCTGCATTCGGCCGTTTCCCCGGAGGTTTTCTTCGCAGGGAAGGGCGTGCTTCAGATTATGAAATATTGGTTTGCCGTCTTGTAGACCGCGCGCTTCGCCCGTTATTTCCGGATGATTATCATGCAGAAGTATTTGTGAATGTTACGCTGTTCTCTTCCGACGGAATAGATATGCCGGATGCATTGGCAGGACTTGCTGCTTCCGCCGCACTGGCTGTATCTGATGTGCCTTTCAATGGGCCGATATCAGAAGTGAGAGTTGCACGTGTCGACGGACAATTTATCCTTAACCCGACTTTCGCTCAACTGGAGCAAGCTGATATGGATATTATGGTAGGTGCTACTATCGACAATATCATGATGGTAGAAGGTGAGTTTAAGGAAGTTTCAGAAGCAGAAATGCTGGAAGCGATCAAAGTAGCGCACGAAGCGATCAAAGTACAATGCCAGGCTCAGATAGAACTGATGGAAGCTGTAGGCAAAACAGTAAAGCGCGAATACTGTCACGAAGTAAATGATGAAGATCTTCGTAAAGATGTATGGGCAAAATGCTACGACAAGGCTTACGCTGTAGCAGCATCAGCTAATACAAACAAGCACGAGCGCGGGGATAACTTCGCAGCTATCGTAGAGGAATATAAGGCAAGCCTGACTGAAGAAGAACTGGCAGAAAAGGGTTCTTTGATATCCCGTTACTATCACGATGTGGAAAAAGAAGCTATGCGCCGTTCTATCCTCGATGAAGGAAAACGCCTCGACGGACGTTCCACAACAGAAATCCGCCCTATATGGAGCGAAGTGGATTACCTGCCGGGAGCGCATGGGTCTGCTATCTTTACTCGTGGAGAAACACAGTCACTGACCACAGTTACTTTAGGTACCAAACTGGATGAGAAAATCATCGATGATGTACTGAACAATGGAAAAGAAAGGTTCCTTTTACATTATAACTTCCCTCCGTTCTCTACCGGAGATGCACGCCCGCAACGTGGTGTAGGCCGTCGTGAAATCGGACACGGAAACCTTGCCCACAGGGCATTGAAACCAATGATTCCGGCTAACTACCCATATGTTATCCGCGTAGTATCGGATATTCTTGAATCGAATGGTTCATCTTCTATGGCAACCGTTTGTGCCGGAACTCTGGCTCTGATGGATGCCGGTGTGCAGATCAAGAAACCGGTAACGGGTATAGCAATGGGACTTATTTCAGAGAAAAAAGGTACAAACTTCGCTGTACTTTCCGACATACTCGGAGATGAAGACCACCTCGGTGATATGGACTTTAAAGTATGTGGAACAAAAGACGGTATCACTGCTACCCAGATGGATATTAAAGTAGACGGATTGTCATACGAGATACTCGAAAAAGCCCTGAACCAGGCTCGTGAAGGACGTTTACACATTATGGGTAAAATCCTTGAAACATTGCCTGAACCACGTGCGGACTTCAAAGAAAACGCTCCGCGTATCGAGGTTATTATCATCAACAAAGAGTTTATCGGTGCAGTTATCGGCCCTGGTGGTAAGATCATTCAAGGTATCCAGGAAGAAACAGGCGCTATCGTTACTATCGAGGAAATTGATGGTTATGGCCGCGTAGAAATATCTGCTACAAGCAGAACTTCTATCGAAGCCGCCGTTGCGAAAATCAAAGGCATTGTAGCCGTTCCCGAAGTAGGCGAGGTGTACACAGCCAAAGTCCGTTCGGTAATGCCTTACGGTGCATTCTGTGAATTCCTACCGGGCAAAGATGGTTTGCTTCATATCTCTGAGATCTCTTGGGATCGCATCGAAGATATGGAAAAAGCCGGACTGAAAGAAGGCGATGAAATAGAAGTGAAACTGATTGACATCGACCCTAAAACCGGGAAATTCAAATTATCCCGTAAGGTACTTCTTCCACGTCCTCCAAGACCGGAAAAGCCTATACAGAAGAACAACAACGAAGGAAACAACTAATCTATCTACTATATGAAGAATGGGGGATGGCTCTAAAGGGCTATCCCCTATTTTTATTCCCGCTTATCCTTTTAAACCGTTCCATCGTAGCCAGTACATTATTCACATACTTCATCGTTTCGCCACCTCTGAAATACCCGCTTTTACATACCGGGTCATTATAGTATTCCGGATTGCTTTTCAGCTCCAGATACTTTTGCACATTTCCTTCCCATATATAGGGATTGGCTCCGTATTTAAAGGCAAGAGCCTGCGCATCATTCACATGTCCGTTTCCTGCATTATAGGCAGCCAGTATAAATTTTTCGCGTTCACTGATACTCTCTACTTTCCGGAAGATTTTGTCCAGCCTGTCCAGTAATTCGACAGCTGCCCCGATACTCAGGTCAGGGTTCATGCGGTCTTGACTTGTCAACCCCAATGAGGCCGCAGTACGAGGCATCAGTCCCATAATTCCGGCAGCGCCCGCCCACGAAGTAAGATTGTTTTGGAAGCGGGACTCATGATAGCAAATAGCAGCAAGGAACTGCCACTCGTATTTTGTGTTCTTGGCATGTTTCCTGAACAGATCGTCATAAACAGAAACCGCACCTTTGGGCAGATTTTTCGGAATCTCGTAATCCCCCTCAAAAAGCTGTTTGCTTAACTCGAAATATTTCTTTATAATACTCTTATATACAGGTGTATTGTCATTCTCGGCAAACCATTCATTAAGAGCGTTCGCCAGATTCGGCATATCCTTACGCACCGCCCATGAGGCCCGTTGCTCGAAGCTTATTGGCAAAGAGATGTCAATATTCCTGAAATAAGTGCGGTTTAACCTGGCAATATATTCATCACAGGCTGTATATCTTATCTTGCCCAACGATACCATCTCTATCAGGTCCTCGCTGGTAATAGTATCCTCACTAACTGTATGTATCTTAATTCCTCCTCCTAATTCCGAATCAAGATTGAGCAGGCGTTGGTGATATTTTGTATCCGCCTCTACATACACCTCTTTTCCGATAAGACCTGTTACATCCTTTATTATAGTGTCTCCTTTATTCGCCCTCTGAACAAGAACCTGATGGGTTATCTGTTGCAGTCCGCAATAGGAAATGGAATCTTTCAACTCATTTTGTATAGGCACTGCATAGGCGATAAGATCTCCCTCCCCCCTTTTTAACATTTCTATCAGCCGGGTAGTATTCTCCGCCACTTTTACATTCAGTTTCAACCCGTAATGATCGCAGAAGTCCTGAGCAAGATCGTAGTCGTACCCCATTGGCTCTTCTCTGTAAATAAAGTATGAAGTAGAACTATTGAGCGTTATAATAGTCAGTTCGCCTTTCTCCTTTATTTGTTCAAAGTCGTAAACGGATTGTTCCTGCTGCTTCTTACAAGAGAAAAAAAAGCAGGACGAAAGCAACAGGTAGACGATAAGGCTATATTTCATAATGCAACTCCTGTTTTTAATACATTGTGAATCTTACTCCGGCAGCCCAGACCTTCCACAGATCGAAGCCTGTCAGCATTTTATAATTTAAAATCGCCAGTGATTATATCTTCCACTTTGATATTATATTCCGCAACGATATGATTTATCACATCTGCGGCTGTAGGCAAATTATCTATCAAAGAACTTACCTGCCCTATTTCCAATTCACCCTCAACAAGATCACCTTCAAAGATTCCTTTTTTAGAACGGCCGCGTCCGAGCAACTCGCGCATTTCTTCTACCGATGCACCTCTGTCTTCGGCAGACTGCACTGCATTATAGAACTCATTCTTTATCATGCGGGTAGGGCTGAGCTTTTTCAGAGAGAGAACAGTATCACCTTCTTTCAGGTTAATACAGAGTTCCTTAAATTCCTGAGAAGCCGAACTCTCCTGTGTCAGGGCAAAACGTGTACCCATCTGTATCCCTTCCGCACCTAATGCAAAAGCTGCCAGCATTCCGTTACCTGTACCAATCCCTCCTGCTGCAATAAGCGGAATATGTATACTTTGTCTTACCTGTGGTATAAGTACCATGGTAGATGTTTCCTCACGGCCATTATGTCCTCCGGCTTCGAACCCTTCGGCTACAACAGCATCCACACCCGCTTCCTGACATTTCAGTGCAAACTTGGAACTGGATACCACATGGGTTACAATGATGCCGTTATCCTGTAACTTTTTAGTCCAAAGTTTTGGATTACCTGCCGATGTGAATACAATCTTCACCCCTTCGGAAATAATAATATCCATTATCGTGTCTATTTCAGGGTACATCAACGGCACGTTGACTCCAAATGGTTTATCTGTTGCAGCCTTACATTTCCGGATATGCTCACGGAGTGTTTCGGGGTGCATTGATCCGGCCCCGATAAGCCCTAATCCTCCTGAATTACTGACAGCCGAAGCCAGTCTCCAGCCACTACACCATACCATTCCTCCCGAGATAATGGGATATTTTATTCCAAATAAAGATGTTATTCTGTTTGTCATTGTTTATATTTTGATTCTTACTTGTTAATGATAAATTAGAAAAGGTTACAAAGGTAACAGAAATCAATTAATAATTAAAAATGAAGAATTAAGAATGCCTTTTTACACAGTTTCTATATAGACTTGACAAAGTTGACACTTTTACACGATTTTCATTTGTCAGTTTTTCTATCATGTTCTTCTTTTTCGCTGTTCTCCATTTACCTTCTCTTTGCATAGATAAAGTTTTTCCAGAAGAATTCAATACAAGTTCAACCTCAGAGGCGGTTTATGACTTTAACTTCTCCAGTTGCTCTTTAGAAAGACAGATATATTTCTGTCCCTTCATTTTAGCATCACTTACTGCAGACTGAACCTCATATTCAAGAAACTTTCCGCGCGAATATTCTTCTATTTCCGAAAGTGATATTTTTATTCCCCCATCAATTGCCGGTGTTTCTTCCTCTACCTCAGCTTCTATAGATTCTTCTTCCTCTAAAAGTGGTTCTGATTGTTCTTCTGCAGAAGTAGTCTCGTACACATCCGGGATTTCCTCTACAGCCTCTATCACCGGTTCTTCATCCAAAAATGTAGCAACCTCTTCCTTCTCTTCTTTTATTGCTGTTACTATATCTGCCACATTTGCAGGAACAGGAGGAATCTCAATCTTTATTACCCCAGTTTCTTTCACTATTTCTTCTTCCTTATAAGCAGGAGGAGTATCGGAAACCGCCTTGTTTTCTTCTATAATCCCGGACAGGAAATCTTCAATTTCATCAATCTTATCCCGTTCCAATTCATATAGTTTATCTATTTCATGCGTCTTATATTGCAATTGAGGCATTTTCCGCAAAAGCTTTTCCCGCTCGAAACATACAAGTGAAATATATGGTTTACCGGAAAGAGAGGTTTTGAGATCGATTATTATCCTATAATTCTTGCTCTCTCTCACTTTATAATCTATAAGACCACGGTAGGACAACCGATGAATCACGTCATCATCTTCTATGAAAATGAACTCTTTAGCTGCACTATCATAGCTGAATAAATAGAAACCTACCGCGCTGTCTATTATTTCATCACCGTTGAACCCCTCGCAGGTTTTAAGGACAGAGCGAAGCCTTTGAGAATAAGAATCAGACCAATTAAACCCGTTTGATGAATTTTGGTTCTGCTCACGGCTTTGTTTCATAAAGTGATTTACAAGCCGGATAAGAATAAAGATAAGGATCGCATAACCGAATATTGACATTGGGGTAATTTATTGAAAATTTATAAAAAGATGACATTAACAAACTTACAAAAAAAATGGAGATGATAAACTCTTTACACAGAAAATCGATTGGATAAAATAACTCATATATAACAAGGATAGACATTTCCCGTATGAACATACAAAAGAATTAAATACAAAAGTGCAGGTAATATAACACTACCTGCACTCATTATATATTTTCCCCGATTATCCGTTCACTTTCTTATAGTCGGCAAGGAAAGTAGCCAATCCGCTATCGGTGAGCGGGTGTTTCAGCAACCCTTTGATTGCGGCCAACGGGCATGTGGCCACATCCGACCCCACTTCGATACATTGGATAATGTGCTGCGTGCTGCGTATCGAAGCCGCCAGAACCTGAGTATCCATATCATATGTGGAATACATATCCACTATCTTGCTTACCAGTTCTATTCCATCACTGGAAATATCATCGAGACGCCCAACAAACGGCGACACATAAGTAGCTCCTGCTTTTGCGGCCAATAGCGCCTGTCCCACAGAAAAGACCAGTGTACAATTGGTCCGGATACCTTTCTTGCTGAAATACTTTATAGCTTTGATTCCATCTTCTATGCAAGGTACTTTCACCACAATATTTTTGTGAAGAGCAGCAAGCTCCTCCCCTTCTTTTATCATCCCCGCATAATCCGTCGCTATTACCTCGGCACTGACATCGCCATCTACGATGTTACAGATTTCCACATAATGCTTACGCTGGTTTTCCACACCTTTTATACCCTCTTTTGCCATCAGGGAAGGATTTGTTGTTACTCCGTCTAGTACTCCGAGATCATTGGCTTCACGGATCTGGTCCAAATTGGCTGTGTCGATAAAAAACTTCATAATAGGTTATTTTTTAATAGGTTATTATCTGTACCTCTAAGTTCCGAATATATTTTAATAAAAACAACTCTAATGAGCCAATTGTTTTTTTTAAGGAATATGTCATTCTCAGATAAAACCTGTCCTGATACGGATACATTCATTCCGCTAAATTCCAATATTATTTGTCCGGTTTGATATTAATTATATCTTTGCATCAATATTTAATAATTTATGTCTCTTACTCATAAGAATATATTGGTGCTGTAAATGGCCCGTAATCTGTAATACAACTTACTTTTACCGGCTATCCCTTCATTCTTTACCCGAATACTTCATTTTTCGGGTGATTTACTTTTTTGCATTTTATTAAAAACATTTTGTTACTATCATCTATGAAGGTTGTCGTACCCTCATACCACGATATGCATAAACTAAAAGCATCAATTATCATGAGTAAAGAAACAAAAACAACGGAAAAAGGAATAAAACGGGTAAGTCCATTCCTGAAGCAGCAAAATAATAGCCAAGAAGCGAAACAGTTTATAAATAGCCAGCTGGCAGAAATCAATTTATATAAAAAATACAAAGGTTTCCGCAACTATGCATTCTATATCGTACTAAAATTCAGGTAAATAATGGTTATAGAAACAGCACGATTGAGAATTGTTCCGCTAACGGCAGAGCAATTCCGTCTGCTCTTGATCGGAGTAGACAGAATGGAAACAGAAATGGGACTGATACCGTCCGGAGAGTGCCTGGATAAACACACCCAACAGGCAATGGAGTATCAGTACCAAAAAGCGTTGTCTGACCCAGATAACTTTATCTGGCTTACCAACAGGCAAATCATATTAAAATCGGAGAATAAAGCTATCGCCAGTGCCAATTTTAAAAATTCGCCGACGGGAAATAAATGTATTGAGATAGGATATGGTACAAATACCCGTTACCGCAATAAGGGTTACATGACCGAAGCCGTACAGGCCATGTGCGAATGGGCATTAAGTCAACCGGGAGTGAAATCCGTAACAGCAGAGACAGAAAAAGGTAATATCGCATCACACAGGATATTGCAAAAATGTGGCTTCGTAAATTACCAAAAAAATAAAAGTAGCCTATGGTGGAAACTTGATTCAGTAAAAAGCAGCAATATGAATGATCTGAAAATAAGAAAAATTACAGAGGAAGAACAACCCGAAGTATACAAGCTGATTAAGACAGCATTTGAAACAGCAAAAGTAAAGGACGGTGACGAACAGGACTTCGCTCAAGAATTAAGACAAGGAGACAATTATATTCCTGAGATGGATTTGGTTGCAGAAGTGAATAATAAGATAGCCGGACAAATCATGTTCACAAAAACATATGTAACCAGAGCCAACAACAGCAAAACGGAAGCCCTTCTCATTGCACCCATTTCCATCCTTCTCGAATACAGGAATTTGGGAATCGGCTCTGCATTAATTCGTGAAGGATTCAGGCTTGCCCGTGAGATGGGTTATAAATCCGTTTTCCTTTGTGGTGATCCTGCATATTATCACCGGTTTGGATTTAAACCTACATCCGCATATGGGATCAGGCATATATTGGGATTCCCTGAAGAGAATGTGATGGTATGCGAACTGGTTGATGCTGCACTTGAAGGGATTTACGGAACTGTAGATTTTTGTTAAATTTATTGGACTATTATACTATAAAACGGGCCATATCCATTATTTTTGTAGCCATATTCCAAGCACATTATGATTACACGTAAAAAATATTGGTATCATATTATCGCCATCTTCACGGTGATAGTATGGGGAACAACATTTGTATCCACAAAAATACTGATCGGATATGGCCTTTCTCCTGTTGAAATATTCCTCTACCGCTTTGTCCTGGCTTATATAGGAATATGGTTTTTCTGTCCCCGCACTCTTTTTGCAAACAGCAAGAAAGATGAGTTGTTGTGCGCTGCGGCCGGACTGACAGGAGGCGCATTATATTTTGTATTCGAAAATACAGCTTTAGGAATAACACTGGCGTCCAATGTTTCACTGATAGTATGTACTTCTCCTATTTTTACAGCCTTGCTGACATTCCTTTTCTATAAAAAAGAACCATTGAGACCACGCCTTATTACCGGATCTCTGGTCGCTCTTGTGGGGATGGCTTTAGTTGTTTTCAATGGTAGTTTTATTTTACAGATCAATCCGCTTGGCGATATGCTGACTGTGTTAGCCGCTTTGTCATGGGCTTTCTATGGCATTATACTCAAACAATTGAACGGAAGATACTCCACTCTGTTTATCACCCGGAAAGTTTTCTTTTACGGAATCATAACCATGTTGCCTTTTTCCCTGATGGATTCGGCTACATTCACACCCTCTTTGCTCATCAATCCCGTAATAGCATCAAACCTCATCTTTCTCGGATTAATAGCCTCACTGTTGTGTTTCATTGCATGGAACAGCGCAGTGAAGGAACTGGGGGTAGTGCAAACATCCAATTATATCTATTTCGTTCCACTTGTCACGTTGCTCACATCGGCAATTGTTATAGACGAACATATCACTATCGTCGCGTTGTTTGGCTCCGTATTTATCCTGTTGGGTGTCTATGTGGCAGAGAATGGCTTTAAGTTGAAATTCAGGCCTGGATAAAGAGACTGTCTTTATATCTCAAATATTCTTGTTTTCTATACGCCTATATTCCGATTTTGTTATTACCTTTACTATAATATACTAATATATATTTGATATAAAATTAACGATATGACAAAAAAAGTATTAGCCGTAACTTTAGTAGCTGCCGTAGCCAGTGTTGCGGTATATGCTTATGTTCAGAATAATAAGAAAAAGAAACGCAGGAATCTGCCTTTAAACTTTATCTAATCGAGTTCGCTTACATCTGCAATCCCATTGCGGTTGAATAACACACGGTATTTTCTGTAGTATTCGTCTTTATCGGATATGCATTGCACTATAAAGTACAGTGAATATATTTTATTGCCCTCCAGTGTCACGAAACCTTTCTCCTCATCGGACATATAAAGCGGAATCGAAGGATTATCCATTTTCTGAGTAAAGTTCATCAGATTGAAACGGGTGATGTCATTGATTCCCGATAAGCGGTATTCTTTATACTTCTCTATATCTTCCCTCGACAGGCTTACCCATTTACGATAAAGTACGATTTTTTCGTCATAGAATTGGTTTTCGGCCTCCACCAGCGGTGAGCGGGCCCTTAAATTACGAACCGCTTCCGGCAACTTGTTCTCTTCTATATAATCGAAAGCCTCTTTTATCCATCCTATTTCCTGTTTACGGATACTCAGCTTCAATTTGGTATCGAAATACTTTTTGCCCAGTTTGGATGAAAAATAATAGCGCATCATATCTTTTATCCGGTCTTTGAACATATAACTGAAGACCAGTATAATAAACAAGTCGGTGGTAAAATTACCAAACCGTAACGTAGCAAAAAAGGACACGACAGTGGCAAACACCATGGCTATACCTGCTGCTATACTATAATAAAACTGTTCGGCCAGTAATCCGTCCTTTTTCCGCACTATTTGCAGAAACAGGTCGCTTTCTACAAGTTTCTTCAAGATATTACGCTGGGAAATAACAAGACTGTTATGTTTTTCGTCGTCCTTATCCAACAACCTGAATCCACGCTTTTTACGATGAGCGATTTCGTCTTCCACCAATCGGTGTAATTCGGGCTTCAAACGTGTATATACAGGCCGGCCTTCCAGAAATCTCATGATCTGGAATGTGTATTGCTCGGTGATATTCCCAAGGAAGTCATCTCCATAGAGGAAGAATTCCCTCTGTTGCTGAGTAATATCGGGTTTAGTCAATTCATCCCACATTTCACGGTATTGCAATGCTATATCCCTGATATCGCGTATATAATTTTCGACATGCAAAGCTATTTTTTCATCTGTTGCCGTATTCTTTATTATCTGTACGTGGCGGCGCAGCGCGCTTTTAAGAATACAAACAAACATCTTCACCTGATAGACAAAACTCTCCGACCTTATCTCATCGGCAGGATTCACAGCCAAATCGTCCAGTGCTTTCTGTAAACGCGGTAAAGGCCCCCGCCCCGCTTTAAGTATTTCGGCCAGAGAATATATGGGTGTAATAAGGCGGATATTATTCTTTACATCCCTGTAAAAGTCACTTTTCTTATAGGTAGAACGATTGATATCGAGACTATTGGGCAAAAACAACCACGTGTTGATCTTGAAATCATTCACATCCTTAGTATTTTTATTGGTAATAAAGCCAATCTTAAACTCTAATGAAAAGTTGTCATGTACTTTTACTTCGGTATCGATCATATTTTACATAAGTAGTAAGTAATGAGTAATAGGTAATAAGTTTTTAACTTGCTGGTATATCAGATGCTAATACACTATTTCCTTATTCTTAATTTTTCATTCGTCATTCATTCGTCCATTCCCTATAAGGATATTTTACCAAAGATGAATTATAGTAACGGCTGTCTCCTGTCACTTCGGTTCCCAACCAGTCAGGCCTGTCAAATTCTTCTTCTTTATCGCCCAGTTCTATCTCGGCCATTATAAGCCCTTCATTTTCACCATGGAATTCATCCACCTCAAATTTACGAATCCCATTCCTAATATAATAGCGCACTTTATCTATAATGCCCGGTTCGCATAGTTTTATCAATTCACGGGCTTCCTCTCCGGGTATTTCTTTCTCCCATTCGTAACGGGACATACCCGACTCATCCCCTGCACTCTTAATCGTAATATACGCCTTATCTCCTTTTATACGGATGCGGACGGTACGTTCGGGAACAGAAGACAGGTAGCCCTGCACGATCTCCTCATGTGCATAGGCATGTTGTTTAAAGTCGCCCTTGACTAAAAATTTCCGTTCTATTTCTAAAGCCATGTATTTCAGTTAGCAGTTAACAGTCAACAGAACTTTGCAACTCGTAACTTTCGTAAGAAGCAGACAAAGCCGACATTTTTGTATGTATTTGCTAATCGGCTAATATTTAAATTTGCTTATTGAATGATCTGTTTTATCGCTCCCATATCAGGGTAGAAGACAACCTTTATCGGTAATTTATTGTTATCAAACATCTTTGGCACGAGTACATCCTGCCCGCCATATTGTACAATGTCGCAATCCTTCTGTACATAGTTTCGCCCGTTATATGATATCTGCAAACCGGCTTTTCCCGGAATGTTATAAATTATCCCTGCCGAGAATTTCTTTTCCATATCTTTCTCTTCTTTAGGGGTAAGCACCTGTACTTCCCTTGGCTCTTTATTCTTTAGCGTCAGGGCCACAGGAGAACCCGAAAGGTCGTCGGCACCCACAATACCCAGCTTGGAAGAAAAACGGAAGATAATACGGTTATCTATATTTTTTTCATCAGGGATTACAACAAACTCCTTTGTTGCCGCTTCCACCGTCTCTGTCCCGGCAAACATGGCTGTCAGCGCTTTTTCCTGCTCTTCCAGCTGAGTCATCACCAGTTTATAGGCATTGCCATCAGGCGGCATATTATCGGCATCTCCGGTCAGAATATTGTTACGGCTTTCGCGCAACCGGTAAATTTGTTTGGCTATCAGTTCTGCCTGCTTTGCTGTAGAGCCGGCCCTTAATATTTCTTCGGACAAGAAACTGCGCGGATTTGGAAGAGTTGCTGAGACTGCGGGAGCATCTCCTTTAGTTTCTTCTTTTGGAAATGTATAATCATCGTTGATAGCGCATATCAGGCCATCTTTTGTGAGTGTTACAAACGGAGCAGTCGTGTTTGATCTGAATTCTACCAGATATGATTTATCTTTATCCACCACACCTTTTGTTGTTGCGTCTATTTTATCTAATGTGTAAGATACCACGTCTTCTGTTATAGGATTGGAGATGCTCAGATAGCGCTCGGCATACTGAAAAAATTCTCCGGCTTTACGCGTCTTTTTTGTATAACCGACAGTAATTACCAGTGATGTTTTGGGCAGTGAATAAGCAACACCATAGTTATTCGCTTTCACAGCGCTCATTTTTACTGTTGTTTGGGCTGTTCCGTAATTTGCCCCGATAAAGAAGAACAATAATAAACTTATATAATATCTCATAAGTCTTTCATTTAAAAATATTAGTCTCACAAAGCTAATTATTTTTTGCGAAATACTTACAATAGATAATATCTGCTTTGAAAGTCACCTGTTATTTATAAGATTATTTATTGAAGTATTTCTCAATAAACACTATGTTGGTATGATTGAGGTATTTCCATTAGGAAATGAATAGATTAGGTTCAACGGGACAGTGCATTATAAAAGACGCATTGCGATATTATTTTTTGCCTTTTCGTTTCAATTCATCTCTCAGTAAAGAAGCTAATTCGTAATCTTCGCCTTCAATTGCATCTTTCAATAGAGTCTCCAGTTCATCCTGATTAAGAAGAGAATAATCCAGGGCCAGATGATCCCTTTCATCTTCGGGAGTAGTTGCATCCTGAATAGAATTTTCATCAAAGACGATCGCCTGTTCCTGCATAATAGCCTCTGTTGTAAATATAGGGGACTTCGTTCTCAATGCAATTCCCACTGCATCGGAAGTCCTGGACTCTATCTGAATATTTTTATCTCCCTGGCTTAATATCATACGGGAGAAAAAAACACCATTTTCATATTTATATATTTCCACTTCACGTAGAATGATACCAAATTGATGAAGTAACGAACGAAATAAATCATGGGTAAGAGGTCTCGGAGGATATGAGCCTTGCAATTTGAACGCTATAGACTGAGCTTCAGGAGTGCCCACTACAATCATCAGCCGGCGTATGCCATCCTCTTCCGCCAGAACCAATCCGTATGCCCCCGATTGTGTCTGATTGAACGAAAAACCTAAGACCGATAATTTTATTCTGTCATTCATATTGTCAATATAATATGAGATCAAAAATACTTATTTATTTTGTATCGTCGC
The DNA here is from genome assembly GCF_002482385.1 of Dysgonomonas sp. UBA7710. Lineage (GTDB taxonomy): Bacteria > Bacteroidota > Bacteroidia > Bacteroidales > Dysgonomonadaceae > Dysgonomonas. Next base: position 138,965 of record NZ_DLFW01000022.1, read on the forward strand.
GAGAATCGTTCTTGTTTTAAAACATTTTAAAGTATTCCCCTCGTCAGAATATACCATTTCCCGGTTTGTGCACCCTATTTTTCCGATATTCCAGGGAGCTATAGAAGCTCTGTTTATATTTAATTGTGAATTATGGCTACCAAAAGAATAAAAACTTATCTTTGCAAAGAAAAAAACGAACTATAGGTATATGAAGAAATCCCATTTTCTGCAAACACTATACTTGCAAAAACCTCTTCTACTTATTCTCCTCATTGCTACATTATCTACATTACCGTGGATTGGACTTGGGGAATTCTATACTAAGGGAGAGCCTCGCGAGGCGGCATTAGCCATATCTATGATCGAAAAGGGAGAATGGATCATCCCTTCCAGCTATGCCGATGAATTCGCATACAAGCCCCCGTTGAATCATTGGCTCATTTCCGCTTTTTCCCTTGCCATAAACAAAGGAGAAGTTACACCATTCACTTCTCGCCTGCCTTCAGCGATTGCATTTATTGCCATGATAGGCATTTGTTTCATGTTTTTTGCCCGCCGCCGTCCTGTATTGGAAGCCTTCATATCCTGCCTGATAATAATTACCTGTTTCGAAATACATCGGGCGGCTATGACTACACGGATAGACATGTTGCTCACATTCCTGATGGTTGCCGCACTGATTCAATTATATACATGGCATGAAAAACGACGGTTCGGATTGCTTCTATCAGCCTGGGCCTTTCTTAGTCTGGCTACTTTAGCTAAAGGACCTGTAGGAGCCCTCCTTCCCTGTCTTATTTTCGGAATATTCTTACTCACCCGGCGGGAAAACTTCTTTAAATCCGCACTGAAATGCCTTGCCATATTAGCCTCGGCTCTCATAGTCCCGCTCATTTGGTACTATGCAGCATACCAGATTCAGGGAGACGCATTTCTGGATAAAGTTTTTGCCGAGAATTTCGGACGTTTTCTGCGTCTCGATTCTTCAAGTCTTGATATAGACTATGAACTGGGAGTGGAAAATCCATGGTATTATTATCCTGTTTCTCTTATAGGAGGATTTCTTCCGTGGACTATATTGCTGGCAATTTCCTTATTCTTTATCCGGTATAAAAAACCATCAGGGACAATAAAATCCTTCATTTCCCAAATTATATCCATGGATAAGGTACTTCTGTTCAGTCTGCTTGTAACGGCCGTAACCATAATCTTTTTTACGGTTCCTGCCTCAAAGCGGAGTACATATATTATGCTCACTTATCCGTTTATTGCCATCTTTATTGCCCGTTTCTTTATCTTTCTTACAGATGCCAAACCAATGGCAGTGCGTATATCTACCTCAATATTGTTGTCTGTAGGTATACTGGCATTATTGGTGGTAATATTAGCATATATGGGTATAATAACCGAAGATATGGCGCAATCCCTGTCGAAAAGAGAAAGGACCTTGCGGGACATTCATGTATTTTTCACGTTATTCCGGTATCCGGGATGGCTTGGTCTGTTAGGGATAACTATACTGCTTGCCGCCATAGTAAACAGTTTCTATCTGTTGAGAAAAAAGATGAATCTGAAAATACTGATGGCCGGATTCGGACTCATGTTGGCAATAAATATATTTATGGACTCATATTTGCTACCGGGCTACAAAGATGCGTATTCTACCCGCCCGTTTGCCGAACTCCTTGCGAAGAAGTATGACCTTAATGACAACGTATATGTAACTAATTACCTGAAGAGCTACAGAAATCTGTATTCTCTTAATTTCTCGATGCACAACAGGTTTAAGAATATAGAAAAAGAAAAACCCGACTCTGGCTACTTTATCGCCTTAGAACTCGATATAGAGAGAATAAAAGAACAATATAAAGAGTATGAATTCACTCTGCTCGAATCGAGCGATAAAATGAACGAAAACAAAAACGAAATACTCTTCTTCAAAATAGAAAAGAAGAATTAGCGTATTCAGACAAACTTAAAAGCACACATGAAGGAGCAGTTAACCGGACTGGCTAAACGAAAAGCCGTCAGACAATTAATCAAATATGGTCTGGTCGGTGTTGTAGGATTAATAATAGATATGGGAATATTTTACCTGTTGGTAAATAAGTTTTCCGTGCATTATCCGTTTTCGGCAACGATAAGTTCATTGCTGAAAGGAAATATGTCCATAGGCATGCTTGACATACTCATATCCAATATAATAAGTCAGACTCTGGCCGTTATAAACAATTTCATTCTCAACAGTTATTTCACATTCAAGGTTACAGATAAGAAATTGAAGCGTTTCATGTCTTTTGCCTCCATTGCGATAGTGGGTATGGTCATTAGTTCGATGTTACTCACCTTATTCATCGGTGTTATGAAAATAGATGATATGCAGGCCAAAGTATTTGCTATTCTCATTGTTGCTGCGATACAATTTGCCATAAATAAATTTTTCACATTTAAAGAATATGAAAAATGATTTAATGCAATTTCTTCAAGAACAATTAAGGGATTTTATCAAACAAAATTTCACATAGTTTGTTTAAATACTAAAGAGAATAATAAATTGTGACGAGACTACGCCTAATGAACCTGCTTTATTGTATTTAAAGCACTATTACTTGAAAAAACAAACTCACATAACCATTCTCGGATAATAGAATTAATAAAAATGTTAAGTAAAGGTTTAAGAAAGCACGCTTCAAATCCTGTAATAGGACTCTTCCCGTTCATCCTGTTCATCATTTTACATACAATGAACGTAATGGAACAATTTGCATTATGTGCAGGGCTTGCCCTGGCTGTTTTTGGAGAATTGTTCTTCCGGATGTATTATAAAAGCCGGGCTTTTAGTGCGACATTCTATATTTCAGGTATTTCCATCCTTATCAGCCTTATTATATGGCTTATCATTCATCCGTACGTAGAAAAGCCTAATACGTATGTTGTCATTTGTGAAGTTATCATAATCTGTCTTTTCATGCTGCTCAGGGCTAGTAAGACATATATGGCCGCTCACTTTTTCCGCCAGAAGAACCTGATTCAAAAGGCCCTGTTAAATGAATTTTACGAAACGGCTACATTGATACAGTATGGACTCACTCTCCATATTTTCGGCATAATGCTGTATCGCCAGTTCACTGTCAATAGCCAGAACGTCCATATCTCCGAAATTATAATCTTCTCTATATTGCCAATTCTTATCATTCTATCAATAGGGGTCTATCAGGTTCTCAAAATCAGCAATCTGGTAGCCAAATTAAGGATAGAGGAATGGATCCCGATCGTTACAGAGAAGGGTGAAGTTACAGGTAAGATTGCAAAGAATGTATCCATAAACATGAAAAACAAATTCTTACATCCTGTGGTCAGAGTAGCATTGATTTCAAAATCTAAAGTGTATTTACAGGAAAGGCCTCTGAATGATATATTAAATCCGGGAAAACTTGACTATCCCTTCGAAAAATACATGCTTTTCAACCATGAGATCAATTTGGCTGCACGCAACAGTATCCGCAAAATGGTAGGTGATGAGATAGATTTTTCCATTAAATTCCTGCTGAAATATGTCTTTGAGAATGAAGACACAAGACGTCTTATATTTTTATTCACAGCAAATATCGATGACGAAGACTTAATAAAGAAAAATGGAAAAATGAATGGAAAATTCTGGACTATAAAACAACTTGAAGATGCGTTTGCTGATGAAATATTCAGCGAATGTTTTGAACTGGAATTTGAATATCTGAAAAATATGGTGCTGGTGCCATCAGATATCTTTGTACAACCTAAGGCCAGCGTAAATTAAACCTATTACAAACTCTTCCGGTTTTTCCATACCTGAAAAGAATTTACTACATTTTGCCAAAGTACATACGCCCCGGGACCAATCGATGAAATAGGATTCAAATATGTTTGCGCCATCCAGATAGCAAGGATGGTATTTTTTTGTCCGAGTCCTTGTCCTCCGGCAACAGTATCATCATAGACGCGGCCCAGCTTACGTCCGGTTAAGAACTGAGAAATACAAACGGCCAAAGCTGCTAACGCGATACCTACTTCTACAACATAATTCGGACTTTCCTGATCTAAAATAAACTGAACGGTTTTTCCTGTGATAATTACCAGTGCAACAGACCAGATGTAGAAAGAAAGGCTTTTCGCTTTCTGTATCTCATAATGTACTCTTGGCAAAAACTTTTGCAGAAGGAGAGCTCCAAAGAACGGCAGGAACAACAATATGAATACTTTCTGAAAGACAACCCATAACGAATCGGCGAAAGACGTAGCATTTACTTCCCCGGTAAATGCAAATATAAGAGGGGCGACAACAACTATTGTCATATTACTAAGCAGGCTGTATGCGGTCAGGCTGGCTACATTGCCGCCCAACATCCCTGTAATGACAGGGGCCGATGTAGCTGTAGGAGCAAGAACGCAAATCATCGCTCCCTGCGCGATTATCGGGTGTACGGGTAACAGGAGTAAATAAACGGCGATACTGCCGGCAACCTGTATCAGTATCAGCCAAAGATGAAGGCGTGTGAACTGAATATCCCTGAAAGAAATATTGCAATAAGTAATAAGCAGCATTACTACAATAAGGTAAGGAGTAAGAAAAGATAATCCCCCCATATACCGATGCAATACAATCCCTGTAATCATAGCTATAGGCATCATATACGACTTTATCTTATTGAGCATAACGGTGATATTCAGAGGTCTTTAATCATATAAATAGTACAGGCATAATGTCCGGAGTTGCCAAGAGGATGATCCAACTGTTTAAAACCGAAAGACTCGTACATGGACACAGCTTTGGAAAACTCAGGAAACGATTCGAGGTATAGTTGTTTATAACCCAGTTTAATAGCACTCTTTACTGATTTATCAAACAACCGGAGCCCCAGACCTTTTCCTCTGGCTGAAGGTGATAAATAAAGCTTGACTAACTCGGCGCATCCGTCAGGTAATCCTTTCGTTGGATATATACCGCACCCCCCTATAAGTGACCCATTTTCTTCTGCAACCCAGTATTCGGCTCCTGCTTTGGAAAAATACCGGAAAAGAGTGTCTGTTTCCGGATCACTATATACCGTACCTACTTTTTCAGAGCCAAATTCTTCAAACACAGCTCTGATTAAAGCGGCAAGTTCCTTGTTATCTTTTTCCTCTATGGGACGAATCAATATTTCATCCATTATTACAAGTCTTGATAATATATCCGGCTCTTAAAAAGCCATACTTCATTTACTTCCCTTAGGTAACGACGATCCTACAATCGCATGTACCTTATCTATCAACTCCGGCAAGTCGTCCGATTTGAGATCAGCGGTTTCTATCGGGTCGTGGAAAGTAAGCGTTATTTTCACAGGATTCATTATCCACGAATGGATAGGCAATACCTTATAAGCTCCATCGATAGTAAGCGGAACTATCGGCAGTTTAAGGCTAAGCGCCGTCTGGAAGGCGCCTTTCTTAAATTCAGCCATCTTCCCGTCCGGAGAGCGGTGGCCTTCCGGAAAAACAACAGTAGACATACCATCTTTGAGCGTCTCTTTTGTTTTTCGCATCGTATCCACTATTCCCTTGCGGGTGGTGGAGTCTACAAAGACATGGCCGGCTTTATCGGAGGCAAAACCTACTAAAGGCATCTTTTTCAGGCTTTGCTTCATCAACCATTTGAAATTATGCCCCAAATAACCGTATATCAGGAAAATATCGAACGCGCTTTGATGATTGGCTACAAAGACGTACGACTGATTTTTATCGAGATTCTCATTCCGGTTAATTTTGATTCTTAATAATGCGGCCATACATACAAACCTACCCCAGATCACTCCGGGGTAATATCCCCAGAATTTGTTATTGCCGATGACAGACCCTATTATAATCGTCAGCGTACACCAGATAGTAGCCAAAATCAGCAATGGAACAAATATTAACCATTGGTAAGGGAAGTATAAAATACGAGCCATATTATTTATCTTTTTGGGTTAAAAAGAAAGGAACTGCTACAAATGCAGCTCCTCTATGTTATTTTTCAGGTGATTAGGGAAATTACCTGCTAAGATTAGCAATACTTTCCTTTATCGTTTTTATCTTACTCTCCGCATCTGCCTGTTTCTTGCGCTCGTTTTCTACAATTTCAGGCTTGGCGTTAGCAACAAACTTTTCGTTGCCGAGTTTATTCGCTACCGATTTAAGGAATCCTTCGAGATAAACGAGCTCTTCGTTCAGTTTCTTCAATTCGGCTTCTACATCAATATTATTACCCAGAGGTACGGAGAATTCGGTTGTACCAACTAAGAAAGATACCGCCGTAACATCTTTTTCACTTACAGTCTTTATTGAAGTAAGATTTCCCATCTTGGAAATAACACTATCGAAAGCAGTATTGTATTCACCGATAACCTCAAGCGATAATTCCTCTTTATTTGGTATATTCTTTTGCAGGCGGATGGTACGCACTCCGGCAATGGTTTCTTTTACTTTTTCGAAGGCTTCGAGCAATCCGTTATCAGATGAAGATTCTTTCGGCATATCGGAAACCATAATACTCTCGCCTTCTTTCCTTTCGGCCAACGCTTGCCACAATTCTTCTGTTATAAACGGCATAAACGGATGAAGCAGACGAAGCAAAGAGTCGAAAAAGCCAAGTGTAGCCTCGTACGTCCCAGCGTCTATCGGTTGCTGGTAAGCAGGCTTCACCATTTCCAGATACCACGAAGAGAATTCATCCCAGAATAGTTTGTAGACAGCCATCAGAGCTTCCGACAAACGATACTTACCGAAAGAATCGTCGAGCTCTGCAATCGTTTTAGCCAATATATTCTTAAACCATTCTATCGCTATTTTGGCCGATTCGGGTTGTTCAATATTCTTATCCACTTCCCAGCCTTTTATCAGACGGAAAGCATTCCATATCTTATTATTGAAGTTGCGCCCCTGTTCACAAAGAGCCTCATCGAACGGAATATCATTTCCTGCCGGAGCAGTGAGCAGCAATCCCATGCGCACGCCGTCTGCTCCGTATTTCGAAATCAGATCGAGCGGATCAGGAGAGTTACCTAATTGTTTCGACATCTTACGCCCCTCTTTATCGCGTACAATCCCTGTAAAATAAACGTTTTCGAAACAAGCCTTATTACGATATTCATATCCGGACATAATCATGCGGGCTACCCAAAAAAATATGATATCCGGCCCTGTCACCAAGTCATTAGTCGGATAATAATATTTTATATCCTCATTTTCAGGATGGTTTATTCCATCGAAAACAGATATCGGCCACAACCATGAAGAAAACCATGTATCGAGGCAATCAGATTCCTGGTGAACAATATTATTTAAAACGAATGGAATCAATTCTTCCGGATAACCAAGTTCTATATACCGCTCTTTTATTTTTTCATTTGCTTCCTCAATATTTTCAGCAACAACAAACTCAAATTTATTTATAGTTGGAATTGAAACATTTTCAAACCTTTTTGTTACTTTATTGTTGGTATAACTAATTGTTAATGGAAAATACCATGCTGGGATACGATGCCCCCACCACAATTGACGACTAATATTCCAGTCTCTGATGTTTTCCATCCAGTGACGGTAAGTATTTTTAAACTTAGCTGGATGAAATCTAATAGTATCGTTTTCTACGGCTTCCAAAGCAGGTTTTGCTAAATGCTCCATTTTTAGGAACCATTGTGTTGAAAGTTTAGGCTCTATAACAACATCAGTACGTTCCGAATAACCTACTTTATTAGTGTAGTCCTCAACTTTTTCAAGTAAACCAGCCTCTTCTAAATCTTTCTCAATTTTCTTGCGAACATCGAAACGATCCATGCCCACATACGATTTTACGACTTCTGGTACAGAAGGGTCAAAACTATAATAGTCTCTAATAGTTCCATCATCTTCAAATATATCAATTATATTCAGTTTATACTTTTGTCCTAATTCATAATCGTTTTCATCATGTGCCGGAGTTACTTTTAAACATCCTGTACCGAATTCCATATCGACATAATCATCCATTATTATATCAATAGGTCTATTTATTAGAGGCACAAGCACTTGCTTACCTTTTAGATGATTATATCGTGGATCATTAGGGTTTACACAGACCGCAGTATCTCCCAATATAGTCTCAGGCCGGGTAGTCGCAACAACAATATATTTATCTTCACTATCAAATTGTATTTTATATTTCAGATAATATAACTTACTATGTTCTTCTTTATATATTACTTCTTCATCTGAAAGAGTAGTTTGAGCTTTTGGATCCCAATTAACGATCTTTCTAGCTCTGTAGATAAGTTCTTTATTATATAAGTCTACAAATACTTTTATTACACTTTCCGACCGTTTTTCATCCATAGTGAAACACGTACGATCCCAGTCGCACGACGCTCCCAGTTTCTTTAGCTGTTCCAGGATGATCCCACCGTGTTTGTGAGTCCAATCCCATGCATGTTTCAGGAATTCGTCACGTGTAAGATCATATTTACTTACACCTTCGGACGCAAGTTTTGCCACCACCTTTGCTTCAGTTGCAATGGAAGCATGGTCGGTTCCCGGCACCCAGCAGGCGTTCTTACCCATCATGCGGGCACGGCGTACAAGTATATCCTGAATAGTATTGTTCAGCATGTGCCCCATATGCAGCACACCGGTGACATTAGGCGGAGGGATAACAATCGTATAAGGTTCACGACTATCGGGTTCGGAATGAAAGAACCTGTTTTCCAACCAGTATTTATACCACTTGTCTTCTACTTCTGCAGGATTGTATTTACTTGCAATTTCCATAATTAATCATTTAGTAACAGATAGAGTTAATGATACATTTTTGAATCATAATTTACTATTGTTGCTTCATTTACCAAAATAATAAATAGGTCTGTGACCTTAAAACTTTTAGAGGGAACAAAAATACGAAATAGTTTTCAATCATTTCTTATTTTGTAGTATCCAAGTAAAGATGTATCTTGTATCCTCAAAAAAACATATAGTCCCAATATAATATGAAAAACATATCCGGATTTATTTTATTATCGTTTATCCTGCTTGTAACAACAGCATCTTGCCGCAACAAGCAAAGTTCCGAACCTGTATTTCTGAACGTAATGAGCTTTAATATATGGATGGGGGGCGGTAAATCCATCGAAGCCACCGCTGATGTGCTGGTAAACAGCGGAGCAGATATTATAGGCATACAGGAAGCCACGCGTAAAGACCAGAATACGGCAAAACAGATAGCAGACAGTCTGAACTGGCATTCTTATGTATATGGAAGAAGTACAGCCATCATTAGTAAATACCCCATTGTAGACACATCGGAGAATAAGCAAGGAGTAAAAATAAAGATAGATGACAGCCATTTTGTGTGGATGTTCAATGTGCATCTGATACATTGCCCATACGAACCATACCAGCTGAACGGAATCGAATATTGTGGAGCTCCGTTTCTTTCCACAGAAGCTGAAGCAATTGAATCTGCGAAAAACTCCCGCGAAAAAGAGGTTAAATCTAATATAGCAGATATTCTGACTGTTCAGAAAGAAGGGTATCCGGTATTCTTAACAGGAGATTTTAACGAACCATCCTGTCTGGACTGGACAGACAAGGCTGTAGAAGCAAAGCTGTGTAAGACAGCTGTCGCATGGCCATCGACGAAAGCCTTTATAGATGCCGGACTAAAAGATTCTTATCGGGAGAAATATCCGGATGAAGTCAAAGATCCCGGACATACATGGACAACTCTGCCTGAGACAAAAGCATATACAGAAGTCCTGGACCGTATCGATTTTGTATTCTTCTCAGGGGACAATATCAAACTGGAGAATTCTCAGATTGTAGGAGAAGAAAGTCCTTTGAGCAATATAAAGTTTAATAAGTATCCATCCGATCACAGGGCTGTACTCAGCACCTTTACTATTGAATAACAGACAGGATAGCGTATTATTTTCCCAATAGCATAATCATCAATAAGCCCGTACACACGGCTCCGATAGTCGCAACCAGTCCGGGCAACATAAAGGAATGGTTCAAAACCCATTTACCGATACGGGTAGTTCCCGTACGGTCGAAATTAATAGCCGCTACAACAGTAGGATAGTTCGGCAGGAAAAAATATCCGTTTACAGTAGGGAAAAGAGCTATCAGCATCCACGGAGATATTCCCAATGCAATCCCCAGAGGCATCAGCGCCCGTACAGTAGCGGCCTGACTATATAGCAGAATAGACATTACAAACAAAGCGATTCCGAATATCCAGGGCATTGAAGTCACGACTCCTTCGATGGAAGCGCGTAACTGCTCCATATTCCCATTGATAAAAGTGTCCCCCATCCAGGCGATTCCGAATATGGCAACTACGGCCTGCATTCCGGCAATAAAGACAGAACCCTGTGCAGCTTTTATCCCGTTTGTATTTGTGGTAAGCAGGATAAGGGCGGCGGCAGATAGCATCAATATTTCTATAATAATGGGCATATTCAAAGTATTACCTCCTATTTTACGCAAACTTTCCACCGATCCAAGCAGGATGATAAAGACAGTTGCCAGAATAAATATAAGGACAGACAATCCCGCTTTACTCTTCAACTTATAATCTATTTTCTCCTTTGAGGTGCTTTTAGCAAACATACCATCCTCTACCCGCCGGAGATATTCAGGATCTTCGTGCAATTCCTTTCCTACACGCATACTGAACAAAGCGCCCAGTAATACTCCGATCAGGGTCGATGGTATACTTATCATTAAGATGTCAAGCAGGGAAATATCATACCCTGCCAGCATACTTAGCAATGCTACTGTGGCCGCCGAGATAGGACTGGCAGTTATAGCCTGCTGGGATGCAATTACAGCGATGCCGAGCGGCCGCTCGGGACGTATCTTTGTCTCACGGGCAACCTCGGCTATTACAGGTAATACGGAATAAGCGACATGCCCTGTTCCGGCAACAAAGGTAAACAGATAAGTGACTATCGGGCTTAGCAATGTAATACGTTGCGGATGCTTCCGCAAGAGTTTCTCTGCCATCGACACCATCAGATCGAGTCCTCCTGCGGCCTGCATACAACCTGCCGCCGCAATAACGGCAACTATCATCAACATGACATCTATGGGTGGCGAGGTCGGCTCCAGTCCGAAACCAAAGACAAGGACTGCAAGCCCTAATCCTCCCATTACTCCTAATCCGATGCCTTGTATACGGGCTCCGATAATAATGGCTGTGAGAACAAAGAGGAATTGTATCAGCATATAAGTCTTATATTATGCGATTAGAAATTGATGTCAAATATAATAATTAATTAAAAATATGAATGTCTGACTGAGGAGATTAATCTTTCTAGCTCCATGACATTTGAAGTGGGTAAATTCATCAACAAAACGGAAAATAATTATCTATATCATTTTAATGTGTCAATTAGCGAATTGGGCAATGAAAACGTTCTTTGAAATATCAGAAAGGTTTAGATTTAAAAATTAAAAAGGGGTAACTTTTACATAGGCTATATTCCCGTGGCAGTTGGTTGTTACCTTTTGCGCCTTAGCGTCTCTGCGGGAAATGCTGTTGACTGTTAACTGAATATATAGTGTTCTTTGTGTAAATCTTTGTGTCCCTTGTGGCAAAGAGTTTTAACCACTAAGTACACGAAGGGAGTCACAAAGGGCACAAAGGCTAAAAAACTGTTACTTTTGTTACCTTTTAAGAAGTAGTAAGTATTGAGTAGTAAGTATAAAGGGCTTCTAATTGTTAACTGCTAACTGATACATGTGTTACCTTTGTTACCTTTTTTTAAAGAGATACAAGTAGACGAGATACAAGATACGAGTTGTTAACTGATAACTGTAAAATTAGTTACGAGTTACTGTGCCCTGCGGGCAGTTATGAGTTACACGTTTTGTCGCTTCGCGCCATTGGCACATCGGCATATTAGCCAATTAGCACATTGATTCCTGTTACTTTTGTTACCTTTTAACAGTTACGGGTTGCTTACTGTTTACTGCTAACTGTTTACTGTAAATAGTGTCAGATATGTCAGATTTTAACAACTTGAAAGAGGACTCGAATTATCAGCTTTTACTTCAACCGCTGTTTACTATTCACTGTTGGCGGCCGGATTCATGATGAAACTCTCTTCCTTTTCCAAAATGTCATATTTAACGCTGGCTTTTACATTATTCTCACTACATTATTTAGCATATATCTATAATTATACTAATTTTGCACCTTATTCTAAAACCTGTACCTATGCGTACACTACAAGAGCTTGTAAATACGGAAGATCCGGGTTGGCCTGTTATCAAGGAATGGATAAGTATGGCCAAAAACAAGGTGGAAATTCTACCTTGCGAACGCGAGCGAGCCGAAAATGCTCTGGTAAATACCCAAGTCACCACACGTTCCCTGATGGGAGCAATCATTTACGAAACAGGCGGCCTGCTCATCGACAATGGTTGGATACGAATCCTGGGCTCAGGTAGCGACCGTATGAAGAGAACCCTGCCGGACTGGAATCAAGGCAAAACATTTGAAGAATTCGGGGAACCTGCACCGTATCTGCTCGTGGCAGATGATGCTATTGGCGGATTTTATGCGATTAATGCGGGCTTTCTGGGGAAAGACGCGGGTAACATGTATTATTTTGCACCCGACTCGTTGCGATGGCTGCCAATGGAGATCGGATATAGCCAGTTCCTTCTATTTTGTTTCGAAACGGATATGAACGACTTTTATGAGGGGTTGCGCTGGAAAGGCTGGGAAAAGGATGTTGCGGCACTCAATCCCGATTACGCATACAGCTTTGTACCTTTCCTGTGGACAAAGGAGGGAAAAGATATAAATAATGTTTCCAGAAAAATTGTGTCAGTGAAGGATGTGTATGAATTCAATATGGAAATGAAAGATACTCTCGGCTGATATGGTGTGCCGATGGTGCAACGAGAAATAATATTAGTATAGGTCTAATCTTGAAATCCTGAATTGGAAATCGGCGTTAGCCAAATTTTTAAATCTTTAAATAACTAAAGTATATGCAAGTCACAGAGAAAGAAGCGGATGAAATTATCCAACCGATACGAAAAACAGACCTGATTTATCAGATTGAGGATAAACCGCCTTTCAGCGAGGCCATGTTTGCAGGATTTCAACACCTGCTGGCTATCTTTGTGGCTATTATAACCCCTCCGTTAATTATATCCCGGGCGTTAAATTTCAGTGCCGAAACCACAGGGTTCCTTGTTTCCATGGCATTACTCGCTTCGGGTATATCTACATTTATACAGTGCCGTCGTTTCGGGCCTGTGGGTTGTGGCTTACTCTGCATACAGGGAACTAGCTTTTCTTTCATCGGCGCGCTGACTGCCAGTTTCGCAGCTAAAGGCGATATGACGGAGGCAGCCATCCTTGCCGCTATATTCGGAGTCTGCATCGCTGCCTCTCCTGTGGAGATGATTGTGAGCCGCTTGCTGAAATATACAAAGAAGATCATCACTCCGCTCGTTTCGGGCATTGTGGTAACAATGATAGGACTCTCCCTCATTAAAGTGGCGATTATATCCTGTGGCGGCGGATTCGGAGCCATGAGTGTTGAAGGAGAAAGAGGATTCGGCAGCCCGCAGAATCTGGGTATCGCAGCCCTTGTCCTAATATCCATTCTTATATTGAACAGTATAAAGAATAAGTATATCCGTATGAGTTCCATTATTATCGGTATTGTTATCGGCTATGTCGTGTCATACTTCATGGGATGGATAGATTTTTCAAATATGGGTGAAATAGGAGCATTTACCATTCCCCAGCCATTCAAATACGGATTAGGTTTTGATCTCTCTGCTTTCATTGCCGTAGCTCTTATCTATTTTATCACTTCTATCGAAGCATACGGTGATATCACTGCAAACTCGATGATTGGCGGAGAACCTATAGAAGGCCCTAAATTTATGAAGCGTGTACAAGGGGGAGTATTGGCCGACGGCATCAATTCGGCTATTGCCGGAATATTCAACTCTTTCCCTAATTCGATATTTGCGCAGAATAACGGACTGATCCAGTTGACAGGAGTAGCCAGCCGCCGTGTAGGTTACTATATCGCCACATTCCTTATTATATTGAGCGCCTTCCCTTTTATCGGCGGTATATTTTCTATTATGCCTGAGCCTGTACTTGGAGGTGCCACATTGCTGATGTTCGGTACAGTTGCCGCATCGGGAGTACGCATCATTGCGTCACAAAACATTGACAGAAAGGCTATATTGGTACTTGCGGTCAGCTTTGCCTGTGGGCTCGGCGTGGAACTGGTTCCTGATATCCTTTCCCAGATGCCGACTGCCATAAAAGGGATCTTTGCTTCGGGAATTACTACCGGAGGTGTTGCTGCTATCCTGGCTAATGTGATTATCCGTATCAAAGACTGATATAAGTGAAAAACGGAAAGTGAAAAATTTAAAATAATACAAAGCAGCTCGTAACTTGTTTACTTGTAACTCGTAACTAACTAATATGAAATTACTAAAAGACCGTATCCTTAAAGATGGAAAAAGCTTTGACGGGGGAATCCTTAAAGTAGATAGCTTTATCAATCACCAGATGGACCCTATCCTGATGAAATCGATAGGAGTGGAATTTGTCCGCAAGTTCGGAAATCTGCCGATAAATAAAATTATAACAATAGAAGCCAGTGGCATTGCCCCTGCGATTATGCTGGGTTACCTGCTTGAATTGCCCGTCGTATTTGTAAAAAAAGCAGTACCGAAAACAATGGTAAATATGGTGTCGACCATTGCCCATTCCTTTACCAAAGACAGAGACTATACAATCTGCGTAAGCAAAGACTTCCTGAATCCGAACGACAAAGTCGTTTTTATCGATGATTTTCTGGCTAACGGTAACGCAGCCATCGGCATATACAACCTGATAAAAGAAGCCGGGGCTGAACTTTACGGCATGGGCTTTATTATTGAGAAAAGCTTCCAGGACGGAGGACAACGTCTACGCGAACTCGGTATTCATGTAGAGTCACTGGCTAAAATCAAAGAGCTGGGCGATAATAAGATCATCTTCGAAGATTAAGCAATGGATAAAACAATCTTTTTTACCCCTGATATTCTCTCCAATGTTGAACTGCCGGTGGAGGAAGCTCTGCATTGCATAAAAGTATTGCGTAAAAAAGAAGGCGATGAAATACTACTTACCGATGGAAAGGGCTTTTTTTATGATGCCGAAATAATGCAGGCTAACCCGAAACATTGTATAGTAAACATCCTCAAAACCATAGAACAGCCTAAAGGCTGGGACTTCAACCTGCAAATAGCTTTTGCCCCGACAAAAAATATCGACCGTATAGAATGGTTTGCAGAAAAGTCCACGGAAATAGGGATCGACCGCCTCAGCCCTATTCTTTGCCAACATTCCGAACGGAAGGAGATAAAGACTCAACGGATAGAAAAAATACTTATTTCAGCAATGAAACAATCCCAAAAAGCCTTATTGCCTCAATTGGATGACATACAATCTTTCTCGAAATTCATCAAACAGGAATATGACGGACAGAAGTTCATCGCCCATTGCTATCCGCAGGAAAAAGTACTGCTGAAAGACATTTATAAGAAAGGCGGTAATGCTCTTATTCTTATCGGGCCGGAAGGCGATTTCTCCGAAGAGGAAGTCAAAATGGCGACAGACAGTGGATTCAAACCCATCTCTTTGGGTGACAGCCGTTTGCGTACCGAAACAGCAGCTCTGGTCGCTTGCCATACATTACATGTACTGAGCTGACAGTCAGAACTTATATTCCTCCAGTTTTTTCACTATTTTCACCGCTTCCACCGCTTCTTTTACATCATGTACCCGTAAAATATCCGCTCCGTTCTGCAAGGCGAAAGTATTCAGGATAGTAGTTCCATTGAGGCTTCCGGCGGGAGTTGTGTCTAACAAACCGGCAATCATCTTTTTTCTCGAGATCCCCACCAAAAGAGGTAATTCAAAAACAGAGAAGCCCCGCAACGCAGCCATTAACTCATAGTTCTGATCCATCGTCTTACTAAACCCGAATCCCGGGTCGATAATAATATCGTTCACGCCGAGTAAGTGCAGTTCGGCTACCTTTTTAGAGAAATAATAGAAAATATCCTGAATCAGATTATCATAACCGGTGAGATCCTGCATCGTTTGAGGCATACCGCGCATATGCATCAATATATAAGGCACATTAAGCCGGGCAACCGTATCGAACATGGTTTTGTCTATTTCACCTCCCGATATATCATTTATAATGGATACTCCATGCTCCTCAACGCAAAAACGGGCTACATCCCCATAGAAAGTATCTACCGAAAGGATGGCATCGGGAAATTCCCTGTTGATAACAGGCAAAGCGAACTTCAGCCGCTCTATTTCTTCCTGCGCAGACAGCAAGGTCGAGGAAGGACGGGTTGACTGCGCACCTATATCTATAATTGTTCCTCCCTGAGAAAGTATCTCCGAAACCCTGTCTATAATCTGCTGCCCGGTTTCTTTGCGGCTACCGGAATAAAATGAATCGGGAGTAATGTTTAGTATCCCCATTACAACGGGATAAGACAGATCTAGTAGTTCTCCTTTAATATTGATTGTTTTCATCGGATTTTCTTATAGGGTTTCGTAAACAGATTACGGATAAATCTAGCTTTCTCAATGTGGATACAAAGTAAGTGTTTTTTTATCACAGTATCAGTTTTCCCATCCTTATTCCGGCTCAGTCAAAATGTTAAAATCTGACAACCAACGGTCACAGGAGCGTAGCGTATGTAAATCTGACACTTTTGTAAGTTAACAGTTAACAATCGTGACGCGTTAGCACTTATTACTTAAAACTCATCACTTATAACTACCCGCAGGGGCTTATTTTTCCTCTTTTTGTGTTCTGCCTTTCTTTTTTGGGAAGAAGTCAGCACTTTCATCTCCCTTCCCATATATTCGTTTTTCGGGGGATATTCTCTGATTACCGCAGCACAGGTCTCCAATATTTTTTCTACCGGTTTTTGTTCCACAGCATTATCTGCTGCTTCTATTTTTTCCAAAGTCCCGGGTATATCACTTTGCGCTATTTACAAATCTGCTAATTCGCTAATTAGTTTCTTTATAGATAAACAGGATTTCAATTTATGCAGAATGTTAACAGTTACTGGATGTGAAATGATTTCCCCACTGATGAACTGTTGCAAGAACGAAGGACGGCAAGATTAACCATTATACCGGAAAAATTCAAAAATTCTACAAAATTGACCGGTATTATTGTACAAAGAATAATATTTAAACTCTATGAATACAAAAGCAGTAAAAAGCATCTTCATTTCCCTGAAAACTCAAGATAAAAAAATAGTCCTACTAAAGTACATTATATATGCCTTGTTGCTCTTTATTATCCTTACTGCTATATATACCAGCTTTATGATGAATCTGGGAGATCGCAGTCTGTGGCTGGATGAGGCTATGTTAGCCTACTCTTTCACTAAAAGGTCTTTAGATAATCTTACTTCCGATATTCTCGAATGGATACAATCCGCACCCGTACTTTATTTATATATTGTAAAAATAATCACAATAATTTTTGGAAATACAGAATTCATTTTACGGATATGGTCATTCATCTCGTTTATTTTTCTTCTCTCGTTCTCATATTATATCTTAAAGAAAGTTCTGAATACGAGATATCCTTTAATAGGTGTAGCTCTTATGTCCAACATGGCAATATTATTCAGATATTCGAATGAATTTAAACCATATATGTGCGATTGTTCCGTAGTCTTATTCGTGATTATACTGTATTATTTATACCATGAAAAAAAAGTAAGTAAATGTATTTTCTGCTTTTCTTTTGTACCTATTATATGGCTCTCAAATCCAGGCTGTTTTTTTATTGCAAGCGTTTTACTGATCGAATTTACCGACAGCTTGATAAAGAAAAATTTCTCTCAGATGAGGTTCGTGACTATTCTGGGGATTATAATATTTATCAGTTTTATCCTTCACTATTTCCACTGGCTGAATCCTGTGATGGATGCAGGCGAAATGGCTGAATACTGGAAAAATAAGAATTTTTCTCTGATTCCAACGGACTACTCCCATATAGAAAAACAGAAAACGCTAATACAGGAATTATTTATATACTTCGGATATTATAAATATCTAATATTCATTATTGTATCCCTAGGCTTCTTTATTAATTTATGCATTGAAAGAAACCGATTTGTTAACGTTATTTATGGAGGTATTATTATAACGCTCTTTGCCTCTATTTTAGGCGTGTATCCTGTGCAAGACAAACTGTACCTGTTCTTGTACCATCTTTTAGCCATCTTGTTCTTTTTTTTTCTTGGCAAATCGTTTTCAGACAATCTTGTTTCCAATATAGTAATCCTGGCTATTTCTTTTGTTATCCTATTCTCTCTCAATGGTATATTGTATTATAGAAATTTTGAAAATATCTATATAAACAATGAAGAAACGAACCAAGCTATAGATTCTACAGGGAACAACATTAAAAAAAACGACAAACTACATCTCTATTTTTCCAGCGTACCGAGATTCTGCTATAAAAATAAATATGACACGATATCCTTAGCCCCTTTTGAGCATAATGTTATTTTGGGGAAAGGTTTCTTTAGCGGAGGTAAAAACAGGAATGATATTAAGCTTATTACGAATGAAGATTCTGTTTATATATTAGCGTCCCATTCTAATGGCTTTGCTTCGGAAAAAATAGTCCCCTTGGTTGACAGCCTAAAAACAATGGATATCTGGAACTGATTTACGATAGGTATGCAACCCATGTTTATTATTATACAAACAATAAAGATTAATTTTCTCCGTAGTGTAGCTTTGCAACCCGTATTTTGCTAAAAACTATATAAATACCTGTACACAATTATTCTGTAAAAAACAGTGATAATTAGCTATTGATGGGTTATGCTATTTGTTTTTATTTTGTATAATATAAATTAAAAATGAAATATTCAAATTTTGTTGTAGTCCTTGTATTATCTGTTTCTACCATTTGTTGCAGGGCACATAGTATAAGAAGGAATGATATGTCTTCGTTCCACCGGTCATCCTTATTTCATATACAAGGTCAGTTTCCGGAAAAGCTTTTCCGGGAAAAGGACGATAGCATCCGTATGGACATAGCCATGAATTCCGGCCTTAAAGCAAACGCCTTGAGAAAATTATCCCGAAGTAAAGACTGGAATGTCCGCTACGGTGTGGCCCGTAACCTGAACACCCCTCCAAATATATTGAGTAAACTGTCGGTAGACACTGATTATAGAGTTCGTAAAGGAGTTGCCGAGAACCTGAATACCCCTCCTAAAATACAGGAAGCCCTGTCGAAAGATGACAACCCATATGTACGCAGGGCTGTGACCCGAAGCACAAATGGGACAATCGATTTCTTTGGGAATTTATACGCGGATGATAATACGTGGGAAAATTATAATCGCAGAGATAATATTGACATTCGTATGGACATAGCCTTGAATCCTGACCTTAAAACAGACAGCCTCAGGAATCTATCCGAAAATAACGACTGGAATATCCGCTATGGTGTGGCCCGTAATATGAATACCCCTCCGGATATATTGAGTAAGCTGTCGACGGATTTTAATTATCATGTTCGTAAAGGAGTCGCCGAAAACCCGAATACTTCCCCCCGGATGCTGGAAGCCCTGTCAAAAGATAATAACCTGTACGTCAACTGGGCTGTATCCAGAACCATAAACGGAACAATAGACGCCTATGCCTTTTCTCCTGAATACGCGGATATATATAAAGTTCAGAATCATACTAAAGATTTTATCAGGAATGCAGAAAATAAGTTTTCAGCAGGAGAGAGTTTACAGGTAAGCCCTCGTGAAGAAGTAAAAACAGAAACTCTTGCAGCCAACCGAAATAAAACGGAGGAAATATTAAAGAGACTATCGGAAGAAAATAACAGCTTTACCGAATGGGAAGTAGCCAAAGATGTAAACACACCAGAAGAAGTATTAGCCAAACTGGCCGAAAATGAAGATAATGAAGTTCGCTGGAGTGTGGCGGAGAATCCCAATACTCCTCAGGATATATTAAAATTTTTATCAATGGATAGGAGTGAAAATGTACGTTGGATTGTATCTGAAAATCCGAATACACCCCGGGATATACTGGTTGTATTGGCCGAAGATGCAAATACGGATGTACGTTGGGGAGTGGCAAACAACCCGAACACCCCTTGGGATGTATTAAAAAAGCTGACTGAGGACAACGACCAGAATGTTCGTATCAACGCGGTTAAAAACTTAATGAAATAAATATTATAAAAAATACATAAAAAAATAGCAACAATGTCAGTTACAGAGGATTTTTTCATGAAGAAACATTTTATTGTATGGTTATTTATACTTTATTTCAGTTGTGGCTTATGTTCCGCTGTTTCCCCCGGAAACTACTATTATAAAAGAAAGTACACAAAAGAATATATATGGACGTTGGAACGCTTGTCCAGGGATAAAAATGTTGAAGTGGTTTCCAGGGTTGCTCAGAATCCCGATTGCCCGAAAGATCTGCTTTTACTTTTTTCAGAAAGCACGGATAATCTAGTGCGTTTGGGTGTCGCGCTGAATACCAATGCATCCAAAGAGCTTTTGCACAAACTGGCGTTAAACGCTTCTTATTTCAGTATTGCGGTGGCTTCAAATCCAAATTGTCCAAAGGAATTATTTGAAGAATTCCATGCTACGGGATCTTTGGACATTCTTTGTGCCATGGCTTCAAATCCCGCTTGTCCGAAGGAGCTTTTGTTGAGCCTTTATGAAAATGATAACCAGAAGATCAGCGTAGGAATCGCCTCCAACCCTGATTGCCCGGAGAAACTACTCGAATTACTTTCGCGGTCAAAGGCATTTAATGTACGCGCGGCCGTAGCCGCTAATCCTTCTACTGATAAAGGCGTATTGGATAAGCTATCGAGGGATGAAAATATAAAAGTCCGTTTAGGAGTTGCTTCAAATACAAGTTGTCCCGAAAAACTATTACAAAAGCTTTCAGGTGACAAATCCATTGAAATCCATCACACCGTCGCCTCAAATATAAACTGTCCGAAAAAAATACTGGATAAGTTTGCCTGCTATGAAGACGTTAACATGCAGCTATCCATAACACGAAATCCCAATTGTCCGGACGCGGTATTGGAAAGATTATCCGTATCCGGAAACAGTGCGGTACGCTGTTCTGTGGGAGCGAATCCCAATTTACATAAAAATATCATGGATGCTTTATCCAAAGATAAGGATTTTAAGGTTCGTGCGGCACTTGCCGGAAATCCGAATTGCCCCGAATATTTATTGGAAGAGCTATCCGGAGATGAAGCTATGGAGGTTAGAGCGGCAGTGGCTTCGAATGGAATCCAATTAAAGAATTTTACAGCAAAAGAATTGATAGAATCCGTACTTATTAAAAAGTCTGATAAGTAAAATAAATTCCAAGCATTAGTTTATTAGAGTATATATTGAATTAAGTAATGAATAATAATTAAGATATATTCCTCTTTGTCTTGTTGAATTACCTTCGGCCTTAGCTGGGAGATGAGAA
This sequence comes from Dysgonomonas sp. UBA7710, assembly GCF_002482385.1. GTDB lineage: Bacteria > Bacteroidota > Bacteroidia > Bacteroidales > Dysgonomonadaceae > Dysgonomonas. The sequence continues at coordinate 160,548 of NZ_DLFW01000022.1, forward strand.
ATAACACGGTAAAAGATGTGGTAATATAAGAATTTGCCTTCCTCCCACCGGCGCGGTTTCACAAACTGCGTCTTACTTAAAAAAAGTAGAAAGATTTGCTCTATGAGCAGTACTCACACTGCGAACCCGCAAACGAAGGGTTAATTATCTCCGATAGTGGTTTGCCCTTTTTCCCTATCCCTCACAGCTCTATTATCCCCTCTTCCAATACGGTCAGTTTCTCTATTCCGGTTTCAGTCACCACATATGTATTTTCTATTCCCACGGCCCCTACTTCCGGAATCACAAACTTCGGTTCCAGCGCAAAAACTATATTCTTTTCCAGTAATTCTTTCGAACGGGGAGTCAATACCGGAGGCTCGTTTATCTCAAGACCGAGTCCGTGTCCGACAAACTTAGCCTGTTGTTTCGTACCCATGAAGTATGGTTCAAGATTATTCTTTACTACCATTTCCATCGGGATATTATACAGTTCGGCACAAGCGGTTCCGGGTTTGGCAATATCCATTATATGGTTATGAATATCTATCGATACCTGATGGGCACGATAAGCGATATCTAATGTCTTTCCCACCGAAAATACACGTGTCATATCGGTCATCCACGGGGAATAATTTCCTGCCATATCCACCATAATGGTTTGTCCTTTTTCTATCCTTTGTCCCGATGCGCCCAGAGGTAAAGTAGGGCTACTACCTGCTCCGCCCAAAGCGTAATCGTAAGGAGACGGAGCTTCTGCATTCTCTCCGGCCAGCAAACTTCCCATATAAATATCCATATTGTCGCCATAACTGCGGAAGATACCCATAGAGCCGTGCAGACGCATCAGCTTTTCTATCTCTATCTGTAATTCTATATCAGTCATCCCTGGCCTGTAAACGGACGGGATCAGCTTATAAACAGCTTCATGTTTCCGGGCGCAGGCTCTCACCTGTTCCAGTTCGAAATCCGTTTTCACACTGCGTATTTTACGCATAAAAGTTGAAGCATTAGCAGCTTTGGTTATATTAAATGTTCCCATCAAACGGGCGCATTCACCGAAGGAAAGGACATCTGTCTCCAATAATAAAGTCTTGGGCAATGACATGCCTCTGTTTTGAAGTTCTTCCGCAATTTGTTCCGGCTTCCGGATATAGATCGTATTTTCAAAAGCGATACCTTCGGGCCGCTTAATAAAATGTATAGGGGTACCCCCGGCCGGCAGATAATAATAACCATTGTAAACCATGCCTGTCATATAAAATACGTTCACAGATGTACTTAATACACAAGCTTCTACTTCCATTGCCTGCATTGCTTTCTGCAGACGGGAACAGCGAATCTCCAAATCTTTTGTCAATGCTTCCTTGTTCATAATCTTTATTTATACAATCCTTTATTCAAAATATAATCATATATGTCATCCGGTAAAAAGGCCCTTATATCTTTTTCTCCGGCAATACTATCCCTGATAAATGTCGATGAAATCTCGATAATAGGAGAATCCAGCGCCTCTACCTTATCCCTCAATTTCGTAGGAATAGTGATACGGTAACCCAATCGCGGATATACCTTAATTTTATAATTTTCGAGAATCTTGTCATATTCCCGCCAGCTTTCAAATACATTCCAGTTATCTGCGCCGATAATCAGAGTGAAATTATGTCCGGGATATTCATTCTGCAAAGCGTCCAAAGTATTCACCGTATAAGATGGGGTGGGCATTGAAAATTCAAAATCACTGGCTTTTAACTTTGTATATTTTGCCAGCGCAAGTTCTGTCATTTCCAGACGTATATGTTCATCCGAAAGCTCATTCTCCGATTTTAACGGATTTTGCGGGCTTACCAGAAACCACACCTCTTCTATTTCCGTGAATTCCACTATATAATTCGCGAGAATCAGATGCCCGATATGTATCGGGTTGAAAGACCCTGAAAAGATGCCGATATTCATTCCTTCAGAAAATCAGTTACCACGTTCAATGCTTTTGCTTTCGCCTCTTCCAGATTATCGTTGTGTATCACCACATCGAACCGGGATGCGAATGTCATTTCATATTCGGCTTTTGCTATACGGGATTCGATAACTTCGGGCGAATCGGTACCCCTTTTTTCCAGACGGTAACGCAGTTCATTTATGGAAGGTGGCTCTATAAAAACGGATAAAGCTTTATCTCCGTAATATTTCTTTATATTACAGCCGCCTACTACATCCACATCGAAAATCACATTGCCTCCACCGTTCATAATACGTTCCACCTCTGCTTTCAGCGTACCATAAAACTTATCTGTATATACCTCTTCATATTCGAGAAACTCACCACGGGCGATTTTTTCCCTGAATTCTTCCGGACTATGAAAATAGTATTCCACTCCATGCTTTTCTGTTCCTCTTGGCGGACGGCTGGTAGCCGATATTGAAAACTGAAGGTTCAAATCCTGCGAAAGCAGGTAATTGACGATTGTAGATTTACCTGCGCCTGAAGGAGCCGAAAATATGACTAATTTACCCATTAACTTTATAAGTGACCTTTATAATACGTTCAACACCTGTTCTTTGATCTGCTCCAGTTCATCCTTCATGCGTACAACTATCTGCTGCATTTCGGCATGATTCGACTTCGAACCCATTGTATTTATCTCACGCCCCATTTCCTGAGAAATGAAACCCAGCTTTTTACCTTGTCCCGAACCGGATTTCATTGTTTCGAGGAAGTAGCTCAGATGATTTGTCAGACGAGCTTTTTCTTCGTTTATATCCAGTTTTTCGATATAATATATCATTTCCTGCTCGAAACGGTTTTTGTCATAATCGAAGTCCTCTATTTTGTGCAAGGCTTCTGTAATACGGGTTTTTATTTTATCTACACGTTCGGCTTCATGTGGTTCTATGTCAGTCAGAAGCCGTGATATATTCGCTATTTTTTCTTCAAACAGTTTTTCCAGCATAGCTCCTTCCTGTTTGCGGAAAGAAAGCAATTGCTTCTTCGCTTCACTTATTGTTTTCGAAACGGCAGCCCATTCGGCTTCATCCACTTCCTGCGATTCGTATTTTAATACGTCCGGTAAACGAAGTAAAGTCGAAAACCAATCGGCAGGAGTATCTATTCCCAGTTTACGGGCCGATTCCTTTATCTGGTTATAATATCCTTCGAGCAGATTGTGATTGATCTGGTTTGCTGTTTCATTGCCGATATTCTCCACATATATAAGGAAATCTACTTTTCCACGTTCCAATTCACGGGAAAGCATATTGCGGACTTCCATTTCATGTTCTTTGTATAGGTTTGGCATACGGACTGACAAGTCCAGTTGTTTGCTGTTAAGGGATTTAATCTCTACTGTAACTTTCCTTTTGTCAAGTTCGGTTGTGGCTTTCCCAAAACCTGTCATTGATTGTATCATGCTGCTAATTTTAGATTTAGGCACAAAAATACACAAATATTATGCGTTCCGATTAAAAAACAAGAACTTTAAATGCATAAACTGCGTTAATCATTAGTAAATCCTTAATTTTGCAATTAGTCAAAATAAAATAAAGAAATCAGAATGGACACAAAACTATTCCTGCAATATCCAAAATGCGGCACATGCCAGAAGGCGGCCAAATGGCTAAAACAAAACAATGTCACCGTAGAAAGCCGTGATATAACAACTGATAACCCGACAAAGACAGAACTGGCTGCATGGATAAAGAAGAGCGGATTACCTATCGCAAAGTTCTTTAATACCTCAGGCAGAATTTATAAGGAAGAAAATCTGAAAGAAAAGGTCAAGTCTGCATCCGAGAGTGAATTGATAGATATACTCGCATCTAACGGAATGGTTGTAAAACGGCCGCTGGTTATAGGAAATGACTTTGTACTGGTAGGATTCAATGAGGAAGAATGGTCTGAAAGACTAAAATAATATAGTTCTGCATGGAGGAAAAAGAAGACGTAAAATTAGCGCCGGAAGAAACCCCGAAAAAGAAAAGCCTGATTAAAAAGCTTTTCAAAATATTCCTGTATATAGTCTTCGGACTTATCGGGCTTAATGTGCTTTTATATGTACTGCTTTCCATACCGTATGTGCAGCAAAAGGTTGCGGACTTTGCCGTAAACAAACTGAAAGAGACGATGAAAACGGAGGTTTCGATAGACGAAGTCCGTTTAAGCCTGTTCAATAATGTAAGCCTTAAAGGCATCTATATAGAAGATCAGACCAGGGATACACTGCTTTATGCGCAGGACCTGAGCGTAAGCCTCAGCCCTTGGGAATTTATCAAAAGTAATAAACTCGCTATTACAGGAATCACGGTAGATAATTTCCTGATAAATGTAAATCAGAAAGATAGTGTAAGCGACTTTAACTTCCAGTTTGTAATAGATGCATTTTCGAGCGCCGACACCACCAAAGTGGATACGACCAAAAGCTCGCTGGTAGTGGTCATCGAAGACGTCAGTCTGAAACGCGGTCGATTGAATTATGACGTATTGTCTGTGCCGGAGACACCGCAGATGTTCAATGCATCCCATATATCCTTATACGATGTGAATGCGAATGTAGACCTGAACTCGATAGATGCCGACAAATTCGACATCGCGCTCAACAGTCTGTCGGCAAAAGAAAAGTCGGGAGTTGAAATCAAAAGCCTGAAAGGGCATTTATACTCCGACAAGTCGCAACTCTGGGTAGAAAACCTCTCCTTAAACTTACCTAACTCTCACCTGATAACCACTAAAGTAAGATATAACCTATCGAACAGCGCTTTCGAAATAGGCACCGACGACACGGAATTATCAGCCGGAGATTTAATCGCGTTCCTGCCGAATCTCAAATTTCTGCGAAACAGACTTTCACTGAAAACCAATATATCGGGAACGCTGCCTGCTGTGAATATCGAAAATATAAACCTCACCTATGGCGATGATTTTGTCCTTGAAGGGCTGGCCAGTCTGGGGAATTATGAGCGATATGGGAACTCGGATATAAGTCTTTCCATCAGTAAACTGAAAGCATCGACCAGAGCAATTTCCGATTTTGCCAAACTCGGCGATTCCACCTTTGTGACTCCTGATATATTGAGGGATATGGGAGACATATTCCTTAAAGGAACATTGACAGGACAACTGAATAAGTTCAAACTCAATACCGAAGCATGGTGCAGGCAGGGGCTCGTCTCGCTCGTCGCTACCGGTGGTGTAGATACGACATTTACCAATTTCAATGTAAACGCCGGACTGAAAACACGCAACTTCAATCTGGGCAGATTACTCGGAGGCACAACAGGATTGGGTGGACTCACAGCACATATAGACCTGAGAGCAAGACAAACAGAAAAAGAATCTCTCTCTGCACAGATGCAGGGAAGTATAGATGCCCTGCAATTCGAAAAAGAAACAATGAAAAACGTTCCTTTCAGCGGATTTTACAATGCTCAAAAGATGGGATTGACTGCCCGTGCCGACTGGAAAATAGGAAAAATATTCGTTGACGCAGATATGTCTCAGGCCAAAGTACCTGATATCAATGTACATATCAGACTCGATTCGGTACACATAGACCCGTTCTACAAGAATCCTGATTGGGTAAACCCTCGCCTAACCCTCGCCCTCAAGGGCCAGTTTAAAGGGTTGGACATTGATAATATTATAGGGAAAGCAGACTTGGACAGCCTTGACTTCCATGATGACAATTTTACGTTTCAACCGGGTAAATTTACGTTGGAATCAGGAAAAGAAGAGGATGGCAGTAAATTTATCACGCTCACCTCTTCTCTATTGACAGCCAATATAGCAGGACAATATTCATTCACTACTATCGGAGACGAATTTACAAACCTGATGAACGGATATCTGCCCGATGTATTCCAAATGAGAAAACGTACAAAGAAAGAGCAAAATAACTTCACCTTCAATATTACAGCCAACAATACTGAAAAACTGGGAGAAATATTCGTCTTACCTGTCGATATCATAGATCCGGCTTCGATAAGCGGACGCATTAATACCATAGACAAACAATTGTCGGTGAAAGGGAATATTCCACGTCTTCGTTATGGCGAAATTGAAATTAAAAATACGACTCTGGATGTCATGAACCTCGACTCGGCCTTCAATATTTCAGGAGCTAGCAGTGTCATGATGGATAAAGGAAAGTATAACCTCGCCCTCAATACCAACGGAGAGAAAAATACAATCTATACATTCATAAGCGTAACCAGCGACAGCACCAATATTAATATAAAAGGGGATATAGAAGCTCTGGCCAGTTTTAGCAGGAATGAGAAAAAGGAGCTTGTATCTTCCCTCAAGATAACTCCGTCAGACATCACGGTCGACAAACTAGCGCTAAATCTCCTGCCTGCCGAAATACTGAACGAAGGAACCCGAACCGAAATACATAATGTAGGCTTGGGTGTGAATAAAAAACCGTATTTCAATATAGACGGAGTGATCTCGAGAGAAAAAAGCGATAGCCTCAGGGTTTACTTCACCCATGCCGAGATAGGAGACCTGCTGGAAGCATTCGATGTGAAGAACATCCGCGGATGTATCCACGGAGATGTCCTGCTCACAAATATACTCGACCAGCCCGAATTATATACGGAAGGATTTCAGATAGCCGATATCGTCCTCTTCAGCGACACATTGGGCACAATGGACCTCGATAGTCACTGGAGTAACGAATACGGAGGAGTGGCTATGCAGGCAGCATTGGTTAAAGCGGGGGAAACCTTCGCCGAGATAGATGGTACAATATATACGAATCAGGACTCACTCGACCTCCAGTTAAGGATGGAAAAGATGCCCCTGCGCTGGATACAGCCATTCGTTTCCGATATGCTCAACAAAGTGGACGGAACCATCAGTTCCAACCTGATGATAGAAGGCAATACAAAAGCGCCGCTTGTGAGGGGATTTCTCGGATTCAACGATACACAGATAGGGGTGGATTACACCAATGTAACCTATACCATATCCGATACCATCAGGGTAAGCCCCGACCGTATCGGATTTGACAACCTGACCCTGAAAGACAGCCAGGGGAATACGGCCAACGTAAGTGCTACTGTAACACATAAGAATTTCGACAACATGAAATATTCGCTCAATATGCGGATGAACAAACTCATGGTGCTGAATACAGAGCACAGGACCGACAGTCTTTTCTACGGGCGGGTCTATGCCTCAGGTAATGTCAGGATAGACGGGACTAACGACGGCATTAATATGAACCTGCAGATAAAGAATGACAAAAATTCGAATTTGAATATTCTTTTGCCTCAACACTCGGAAGCGACCGATTATAAGAGTGTAGTATATATAAATGTGCCGGAAGAAAAACTGAAAAATTCGCTTAAAGATATGGTTGCCAAAGCTCAGGATCAACCATTACCCATACAGCTGACGGTAAAACTCGATGTAACTCCCGATCTGGCAATCGGCATTATCATAGATCCAACCACAGGCGATGAGCTGCAAGCAAAAGGAAACGGTTCTATCACGTTCAATTATAACATGCTGAATGAGAATATGTCGGCGTTTGGCGACTACTCATTGACGGACGGGACTGTGAAACTGAACCTGCAAAACATAAAGAAACTGGACTTTAAAATACAGAACGGCAGCAAATTGCATTTTATCGGAGACCCTATGAAAACCAGATTCGAAATCACGGCTTACAGGAGGGTGAGGGCAGCACTGGAAACATTAGACCCTAGTTTTGCGATGGATAATTCATCTTCCAAGGTGTCCGTTGACTGTGTGCTGGGCATTGTAGGAAATATGGATAATATGGATCTGACCTACAACATTAGCTTACCTGATGCCAACGATGATGTACAGCGAAAAGTAAACACTTATATCAGCACCGATGAACAGAAGATAAAACAATTTGCATCCCTAATTGCCATGGGTACATTTTATCCAAGTTCGGGAAGCAGCGGTGCAAACTTCGGCGACGGTATATGGACCAGCATCGCCGGCAGCGCCCTATCCGGTGCTATGTCATCCCTGGTAGGTAATATGCTGGGAGATAAATGGCAGGTAGGCGCCACAGTGGAGTCGAACGACGGTACATTGTCTGACATGAACATGCAGGTAAATGTATCGCGTACATTCTGGGATGACAGACTGATATTGAAAACCGACTTAGGCTACCGGACAGATCAATCGAGTGTGGATAATACCTTTATCGGTAATTTCGACCTGGAATATAAATTAAATACAATGTGGACATTAAGAGCATATAGCCATACCAATGATAAATATTACCGACAGGCACCTACTACACAGGGCGTCGGTATTATTTATAACAAAGAAGCCGCTACTCTGAAGCGCCTGTTCCAGTCATTCAAGCCAAGAAGGTTCAGGCGGAATGAGACCCAGCAGGGACAGACCCAGACACAAAGTCAGTCGCAACAAGATGCAACAACTCCGGCAGAGCAGCAAACCCCTCCTGCCCTACCGGCAGATTCGACACAAACGACTGTTAACAGGCAGCCCGTAATAAGCGATGAACGGAAAAAGTAGAGAGGGGGGCGTGTCAAAAGCAAAAGTGTACGATTAAATAGTTAAACTTTTATTTTAATACGTTTTCGATATTGTTATTTTATTCAGACATCAGATTATTCAAATTACTTTATAACTTAATGAATAGCAATCTGAAAATTCATTACCTCCTTCTTATAAAGATAAATAAGGTTTCGCCAGTGAACTGGCGAAACCTTATTTATATAATTACGATATTAGTTATTTTCTCTTCAATATCATTTTTTCCAGCTACCACCGCCGATATAGAATCCTACCGTTACTAAGAAATAGCCATTTGAAGAAGATATTTTCTGGTTACCAACTTCAAACTTTGAAGAAGGAACAAGATTATAGCTTGCTGCCATTCTGAATTTTTTATATTCGAAACCTGCTCTTAACAATCCGCCGAATTTACCGGATGTATCAGCACCCAGATCAGTATCATTGACTTTGATTGTCGCCAAGCTATAATAGCCGGCACCGGCGCCTACGAATGGAGCAAAACTGGAAGTTCCCTTGTTGAAATAGTAATCGAAAGTACCCAGATAAGCTTCATTTCCTGATACGCTTCCCTCTAATTCTCCTACTTCTTTAGCCATAAACGCATCTTCGATACGGATACCCACGTTCATATTATCTTTCAGATTGTACTTAAACTCTAATGCAGCCCCAATACCTCCTCCTCCTTTAGGTATCGCATAACCAAAGTCTAGTCCACCTCTGAATTTTCCGGCTTCCTGAGCATTAGCAGAAATGATCGACACAACCATCACGAAGGCAAATAATAAACATTTTTTCATTTCAAATTGATTTTACGTCTGTTCCTATTTCAGACATTTAATTAATAAACTAACCTGATCTAACGGACTTTACCGATTAAATCGCATGTAAATATATTTGCCAATTTTGAAGATTTTTTGAATTTTTTAATAATAGAAGAAATTTATATTAATTCTGAATAGTAACTTAATCATACAGGCCCCGGAAATATTGTGGATACGTTTGCCGAAATGTACCGATTTTGGCTACAGACATTAAAAGCGTTATCTTTGCGTTTTTAACACTAAAAATTAGCAAAAATGGAAGGAACTCCGAATTGTCCTGTGTGCAGCATGGAAAATACTTATTTTGACGGTACGGCATATGTTTGCCCCGATTGCTTTCACGAATGGACAGGCGAAGCAAACACAGAAACAGAAGACACAACCCCCAGAGACAGCAATGGTGCAGAATTACTTGACGGTGATGCCGTAACAGTTATTAAAGACCTGAAAGTAAAAGGTTCGTCGATGGTCATCAAGCGTGGAACAAAAGTAAAAAGTATCCGCCTGACAGAAGAACCGACAGAAGTAGACTGCAAAATAGACGGGTCGAGCATCGTCTTAAAAACCTGCTTCCTGAAAAAAGGATAAGAACCCGCTCAAATTATATCCGGAGGTGTTCATAACTTTAACGTTGCGGACACCTTTTTTTATCCGGATACTCCTTAACTTTGCACGCTATGCAATATGATTTATTTTCACAATACAAATATAAGTTCTTCAGCCTGGGCAGCGGTAGCAGCGGAAACTGTTACTATTTGGGAACCAAAGAAAATGGTATCCTTATAGATGCCGGAATAGGTATCCGCAACGTGACAAAAGCATTGCGGGAATACGGGGTCGCTTTCGAAAAGATTAAAGCAATCCTTATTACGCACGACCATGCCGATCACATCAAAACAGTCGGATGCTTCGGTGACAAGTACAACATCCCTATTTATGCGACCGAGACCGTACACGAAGGCATTCAGCGCAACAGGGTCGTTCAGGCCAAACTGTACCAATCAAAAAGGGTCATAGAGAAAGAGATAGCGTTTGCAATCGATAACTTTAATATAACAGCCTTTGATGTGCCGCATGACAGCATCGAAAACGTAGGCTATCACATCGAGTTTGACGGGCAGGCTCTTGTCATCGTAACGGATATAGGCCAGATTACCGACAAAATAAGGGATTATGCCTGCAAGGCCAACCATCTTGTAATAGAGGCCAACTATGACGAATATATGCTTCAGACAGGCAGGTACCCGTATTATCTCAAGGAACGGATAAAAAACGGTATGGGACACCTGAGCAACCGTCTTTCGGCCGAATTTATTGCAAGTATCTATAATGAAAATCTCCGAAATATCTGGCTCTGTCATCTCAGCCAGGACAATAACCATCCCGAAATTGCATTCAAAACCGTAGAACAGGCATTGGCCATCAATGGCGTTGTCGTAAACAGGGATGTAAAACTGGAGGCCCTCAGCAGATATAAGGTTTCGGGATTGAGAGAATTCTGACAAGCCGAATCCGTAAATATTTCAAAAGAACTTTATCTATATATTGCTTTTAGCCGTTAGCTATTAGCTTATAGTTCTTTGACAGATGTGGAAGGATTTAAAAATTTAATGTTTAGGAATTTAAAGATTGGGAAAAAGTAAAAAAGCAGGAAAAGCTGTCAGGTTTGTCAGGTTTTAACAAGTCGTGAGTTTTAAGTAATATGAGATACGAGTAGACAAGACACGAGATACGAGTTATTAACTGATGACTGATAACTGTTTACTGAAAAGGTTGTTACCTTTTTTAATAGTTACGGGTTGGCTGACGCCTTATTTTGTTTCACGCAAAGGCGCAAAGTTTTTACATCTTACGGGTTGTTTATTGCTAACTGTTTACTGAAAAGTTGTCAGATATGTCAGATTTTAACAAAATACCCGGTGCCGTCCTGTATTTCCCTGCATGACCAAAAACTCATAGAGTTGAATGGCTCTGCCCTTCCGGAGTACAAGAGGGAGAACCTTTATAATTCTTATGTTATTCAATAGCTGAACCATTACGTTTAAATATTGTTTTTATTATTATCTTTGTCTTAATAGAATTTTATCAGGTACTTTATGGCTCTAAAACAGTCCTTACAACTCAAGCAGCAGCAGAAGCTTTCACCTCTTCAGATGCAGGTTATTAAATTAACCGAGCTGCCTGTTATTGAGCTGGAAGAGCGAATAAAGCAAGAGCTCGAAGATAATCCGGCTCTTGAAGAAGGTCTTGAAGCGACAGATGACTCATCGGATTTCGATGATGAGTACAATTCGGAAGACGATGGAAATATATCGCAGGAAGATTTGACTTTAGGTGACTACATGAATGAAGAAGAGATTCCTGATTATCAATTGCGGGACAGTAATAGACAAGCTTCCGGTAAACAAGACGAAATACCATTCTCGGTAGCAGCTTCCCTGCACGAATACCTGATAGAGCAATTGGGCGAATGTGAATTGGAAAAGGATGATGAAAAAGTAGCCGAATATATTATTGGAAACATTGATGAAAACGGTTATCTGGACAGGTCTCTTTCTGCAATCTCAGACGACCTTATTTTCCAACAGAACCTGGATATTCCGGTTTCTAAACTCGAAGAAATCCTGAATACGATCCAGGACTTCGAGCCGGCAGGTATAGGCGCCCGGAATCTACAGGAATGTCTCCTTTTGCAATTGACGCGAAAAGAAAAATCAGACAATACGGAATCAGCTATAAAGATAATTTCCGGCTACTTCGAGGAATTCTCCAAAAGGCATTATGATAAAATCATAAGACAACTGGATATTGATGAGACCGGGCTAAAAGGTGCAATACAGGAAATCACTACTCTAAACCCTAAACCGGGGAATAACTGGGGAGATTCCATGTCCATTACGTTGAGTACTATTGTTCCCGATTTTATCATAGAAACATATAACGGTGAACTTCTGTTAAGCATGAATAACCGTAATATCCCCGACCTGAAAGTAAGCCGCGAATATTCCGACCTGCTCAAAGGGTATGCCGATAATAAGGAAAGCATGTCTGCCGATAGCAAGAATGCTGTTTTATTCGTAAAGCAGAAGCTGGATTCCGCCCGTTGGTTCATCGACGCCATCAAACAGAGACAGGATACACTTCAGCGCACTATGCAGGCTATAATGGATATGCAGTACGACTTCTTCCTTACAGGAGACGAAGCCCAGCTAAAACCAATGATACTGAAAGATGTGGCTCAACGTACAGGATACGATATATCCACCATATCACGGGTGAGCAACAGTAAATATGTGCAGACTAATTTCGGGATTTACCCGCTTAAATACTTCTTCTCAGAGTCAATGCAGACTGACACAGGCGAAGAAATTTCTTCCCGTGAAGTGAAAGCCATATTAAAAGAATGTATCGAACACGAAGACAAGAAGAAACCACTTACAGACGACAGGCTTTCAGAGATACTGAAAGAGAAGGGATATATAATTGCCCGCCGTACTGTAGCTAAATACCGGGAACAGATGAACTTGCCTGTTGCCCGATTAAGAAAGGAAATATGATAGAAGAAATAGACAATGTGCCGGAGATAAGAAACAATCCCGCGAATGCCGGGGATGAGTCCGCCTCCGGTAAATCGCCGTTCTCATATGAACCACCAAAAGAAAAAGAGCCACTTCCTGCACGGATAATATCTATTATCCTGCATCCCTTTTTTATGGGAGTGTATGGTGTCTCACTTTTGTTTTTGTATACGGATTTCAGGTTGATCTTTGCCGGGCAGTTTATACAGTTTATCACTCCCGTATTTTTCCTTACATGCGTGATTCCGGCGAGTAGCATATACTTTTTGAGAAAAGCCGGGCTGATAAAAGATTATGACCTGAAAAACAGAAATGACAGGTTGATCCCCTTTGTCGCGGCGTTCTGTTCTTACTGCTTACTGATCTATTACTTTGTATCGGCCGGATTATATGCATGGTTTATCGGTGTGCTGGCTGCACCTCTCGTTCTGATCGTTATAGCTGCCATCACAACTAAATATTGGAAGATCAGCGCACATATGATGGGAATTGGAGGACTGATCGGTTGCACTTTGTCGGTTTGTTACAACGTTAAAGGGCTGAATCCATTCATTTTGTTCATCATTTTGTTTATCTTAGCAGGGTGTTTGGGCGTATCCCGGCTGACGCTTCAACGGCACACTCCGGGACAAGTATATACGGGCTTTTTAGTCGGCCTTGTTGTTTCATACCTGTGTGTACTGATCGGGGCATATTGGGGTGTTATCATGTTTATTAAGAACTTATAATTTATTAATGCATAAATAAAGAAATTATGAATTTTCCTGAAAATCTGAAGTATTCAAAAGATCACGAGTGGATCAAAGTTGACGGTGATAAAGCTGTAGTTGGTATTACAGAATTTGCTCAAAGCGAACTGGGTGAAATCGTTTATGTAGATGTTACTACCGAAGGGGAAACAATCGACAAAGACGGAGTATTCGGCAGTGTAGAAGCTGTAAAGACCGTTTCCGACCTGTTGATGCCCGTATCCGGAGAAGTACTCGAAGTAAATGCCGATCTGGAAGACAAGCCTGAATTGATTAACGAAGATCCATACGGAAAAGGCTGGATTATTAAAATTGCTGTAAGCGATGCCGCCCAGTTGGACAGCTTGCTTTCGGCGGCAGATTACAAAAAACTAATTGGTAAATAATTAAATGAAACCTATCGTAAGTATAATTATGGGAAGTACATCCGATCTTCCCGTAATGGAAAAAGCCGCAAAGTTCTTCGATGAAATGGAGATTCCATTCGAAATAAACGCTTTGTCGGCACACCGTACTCCCGAACGTGTAGAGGCTTTCGCTAAAGCAGCTCACAAACGCGGAATTAAAGTAATTATCGCGGCAGCCGGTATGGCCGCCCATCTCCCGGGTGTTATAGCTTCTATGACATCTATTCCGGTTATCGGAGTGCCTATCGATGCTTCGCTCGACGGAATGGATGCATTGCTGGCTATCGTGCAAATGCCTCCGGGAATACCTGTTGCCACAGTGGGTATCAATGGTTCCCAGAATGCGGCTATCCTTGCCCTGCAAATGATAGCTACGGGAGATGAAGACTTGCATAAGAAACTGATCGCTTACAAAGAAACCTTGAAAAGTAAAATTGAAAAGGCTAATGAAGATTTAGCCAAAGTTCAGTATAAGTTCAAGACGAATTAAGAAGCGGTCTCGTTCGAAGTAAAAGAAAGTAGAGGTGTACTTTCGGGTACACCTCTATTCTTATCACAAATCTATTACTTACTTATGCTACCTCCACCCGACTTGTGGGCATTGATAGTTTCGTATGTCAGTTTCTTGATATCAACATCGGCTCCGCCACTGCAACTAACAGAGATAACCTTCGTCTTTCCCGATAGTTCTACATCGGCTCCGCCACTAACGGAAAGGCTTACTTCATCTGCACTGCCGATATTTATATTTGAATCGCTTCCGCCTGATGCTGCTATCTTGAGCTTATTCGCTCTTAAATCCCTGATATCACAGTCGGAACCTCCGGAGAAAGCAAAATTTGCCTCATTTACATTCAACCGGTCTATCTCTATATCCGCACCGCCTGATGCCGCGATAGACAATGCTCCTTTATTATTCAATTCTTTCGCATTGAAATCCGAACCACCCGATATGGCTATCGCATCTAATGCAGGGGCAGAAACATAAGCATATATCTTTGAGTTTCTTTTAAAACGCTCGCCGTCTTTCCGCTTCAGTTGGAGATTGCCATTGCTTACTATTACTTCAATTTTCGGCATATTCTCCGCATCGGTTTCAATCTCCAATGAGTGCGAGTTGCTTTGGGTAAAATAAATATCTATACCTCCACTTACGGCAATCTTGTTAAATGAACTTACTGGTTTCTTTTCTTTTACAACTTGTGCCGATATACCTAAAGATACCACACAACACACAGCTAACAGGATAATACTTTTTACTTTCATAGTTCTTTCTATTTTTAAGGTCGCAGACCTATTTATTACTTTCGTATCTAAAAACAGCAATAGTATGTATAAATAATATTGCATTAAATACCTTCTTTTGCTTACCTTATATCAATATCTGCATAATTATTAGACACTACTATAGTTGCAGTAGGCGTACCGTTTCCTATCTGGCCTTTTTTAGTTACCTTATTGCTCTTTTCAATGGATTCGGTATATTTTACAGCATACTTTTTCGATATGTTGAGATCTCCGTATACAAGGCTGGCATCGAATGTAGCTGAAATATTCAGCGGAAGGCCTATTGCAACATCGCAGTAACTGCCCTTTACATTTATCGTTTTCACTTTAGGCGACATTCCCTTAATCGTGACATCGCCATAAGAACTGCGAATATCGATATCAGACAACAAGTTATCTATAATTATATCTGCATACATCAGCTGCCCTGTCATACTGCCGATAGTACCTATCTTCATATCACCGTATGAGGAGGATTTAGGAATCACAAGGGTTTGTACGTTATTGAACCGGCAATCGTTATAGTTACCAGACGACTCCACTCTTTTTGCCTTCTCTATTCTGAAATCCGAATAGGACCCTGATATACTAATATCCTGTGCTTCTCCTATTTTCACATCACTATACCGTGCTTTTACAGAAGCAGCCTTATTTAAGGCTTGTGCGGAGAGATCACTGTACGAAAGGTTCGCGTCGAAACTTCCGTTTAGTTTATCCAATTTCACATCGCCATAGTCCAGATTAATATTCAGCGATATATTTTTAGGAACAGCTATTATATAATTAATCTGAGGTTTCGAATTACTCCTGCCGGTATTATTCGTAGTGATGGAAAGAAGCTTATTGCTTGTTGCAATATTACATGAAGCGGATTGATCCCTCTTATCGAAATATTGTATCTCCAGATCTATCTGACTCGAATTTGATTCCTTTACTATTATATTTCCGTATTTATGGAAGAATTCGATCTCGGATATATTCGAAAAGCTCTTCTTTTCTATACGGGTAGGTGTACCTTCAGCACGTTGCCTGGTTCCCTTACTATCATAACTAAAGGCATAAGCGGTGTATCCTTTCCCGTCAACATTGAGATTTCTGAGACTTGACTTCGCCGTTTTAATACCCTCTTTTGCAGCGTTCATAGCCAGTGCAGTGATAGAGTCTGTATTTATATTGATGTTGAAGTCGTTTAATTCCATAAACTGGCTTGAGTCTATGTCTATTCCATCCAATACCTTATCTAAATCGAGATTCAGTTTCTTTTTGAATACTTTGACAGAGTCCTGAGGCTGATTACCTGCGCTTTCATTCGCAAATGTATGAAAGAGGGTAAGGCAACATAAAAACGTTAATAATATATTCTTCTTCATCGTGTGTACATTTTTAGCATTTTGTGTATTTACCTAATTTTTCGTTTATACTTTCCAGTTTTTGTATATTTATTTTATAGTGTTTCACCAGATAGCGTATTGCCATTTCCTGATTCTCATTTTTTGACATCTCATCCACAAAGGCTGTATTGTTGCTCATTATCTTCTCTATATCACGAGTCAGCTGTGCCTGATTTTCGGTATCGGTATAGGCCAGTTTGCACATGATATCCGCAATCTGCTCCTCCATCTGCTGATTATAGTAATCGTTTGTCGCCCTGAATTCATCAGTTGCTATGGAACTTTCAGTTGGCGGGGCCACTTCTATGCTTTGCGGCGCGTAAAATCTGACCACTACTCCAATTAATATCGCAATGGATGCAGCAATAGAGATAAAGCTTATCAGTTTTACTCTTTTAGTAGGCTTCTTTTCAGCTTCCTGAATCTCGGTTTGCCTGTTAAGCAATGCTTCGAATCGCGCCATATGACCTACCGAAGGCTCTTTATCGTCAAATAGTTCTCTATTCTTTTCTATGTATTCTTTTCTATCTTTCATCTCTCTCTCCTTTCAGATAAGTTCGATTAATCTTTGTTTTGCTCTCATATATTGTATACGGGCCGTACCCGATGCTATGTTTAGTATTTCAGCGATCTCTTCATGGTCATAACCCTCTATCAGATACAAATTTATAACCAGACGGCTCGATTCCGGTAATTTATCTATAGCTGATTTCACCTGACCTACTTTCTCCATTATTTGCTCCCAATCGGCATTATCGTCCGTGTCGGCAATGTCATAATTCATATTATCATGCAACTCTGTCATCTCCATGTTTCTCCTCCTCAGCCTGTCAATGGACGTGTTAATAGCTATTCGCACCAGCCAGGCCTCGAAAGGAACAGAGTCATTGTAATTATCCAGTCCTGAAAAAACTTTCAGAAAAGCATCCTGCATCGTATCTTCAGCCTCGGCAGAGTCACGGAGTATGCGAAAGCATGTGTTGTAAACCCTTTTGTAAAAGGTTGTATACATCTGCATTTGCGCCCTGCGTTCGCCTTTCCTGCACTGCTCGATTATACCTGAGTCGAAACTTATCATTTACTAATCCTGTTACCCTTTCTATTTAGGCCTCATATCTGTTTACTGACGTCCTAAGCATAATAACAACTGATAGTTAACTCTGCTGAATATGGCATTAAACACTTTCCTTTAATTATATGTACGCAATAAAAAAAGAAGTGTTACAAATGAACAGATTTTTTTTTAAGAAAAATGAGAATTCTTTATGTTATTCTTTTTGTATAAAACATGACACAATATCAGTTATTAACTGACTGCTGTTACACGCTAACTCCGAACATTATGTAAATACCTTATATTTACACTATTATCAACAGTGTAAAAAAAATAAAAACTCCAGACCTAATAAAGATCTGGAGTTTTTCAGTGTCTTAAATTTAATGTTTGTGTGAACCCACTATATAACTTAAGATTATTTCTAAATTTCAGAGCATTTGCAATCTATCGTATTATTTCGCCCAAAACAATTTTATATAGGCATTATCTGTTCCACCCATAGCCTGTATCTGTGCATCATAATTTTTTGCGTTATTACTTCTCTCGGAATCCGGATAACGAACCCGGAAAGGTAATGTTTTCAATAATTGAGCCGACTGATCTTCCGGATAATATAACTGAGGGTATCCTGTACGACGCACTTCATTCCAAGCCTGGAACGGCTGCATATAACCAAAATTCAGCCATTTCTGAGTAATGATAGCTTCTTCTTTGTTAGAGGCGGCATTCCATACTTTTTCTGCATAAGCCTTAATAACCGACTCTGCCGGCATGTCCATCTTTGTCCCGTCTTTGCTCGGACTAATTGCGTTCTCTTCGAAATAGAACTGTGCGGAGTGTAGAATCCCGTCAACAAAAGCCGCTTTTGCATCGCCGCTGGCCCATCCTTTCTGATACGCTTCTGCTTTCAGAAAGTCTACTTCAGCTGCCGTGAAGATCGGACTTATAAACTGTGTATTGTACATCACTGTAGTAGAGTCGATACGCGAATATACGCGCTCTGATTCCGGCTTCGCGGTGTTTACTTCTTGTTCGGCATACGTTTCGTGAGTAGACAGCCCTTTATATTCTCCTGCCGCGTTCTTGGAATACATGATAGGCAGGCGCGGGTCTTTTTCTCCCGAAACGGCGTTTGTTAATGCATCTAACATGGCTTGTGATGCACGGCTCTGGTCAATATAGCCTGTCCGAAGATCATCCGGATTGAAAAAAACTCCGGTGTCTTTATCATTGGAATCCAGTTTAATAGTTTCGTTCAGACTGGATACGAGGGGATAGCCACCACCCAGGATTTCAGCTATCACCTGCTTCCCTTTGGCAGATAAGTCTCCTTGTGAAGCCACCCGTACGGCAAGGCGCAGGCGAAGCGAATTACAATACCTTTCCCATTTATCCAGATCGCCGTAATTGATGAAATCCTGGATAGGCAGAGATGCAGAGGCTTGCTTGTCCAAATTATTTTTTAAATTATGTATATCTGTATAAAGTTCGCCCAGACGGTCGAGCATCGTAGTATATATGTCCGTAGCCTTATCATATGCCGGATAGCTGCCGGCCACATCACCGGTAATGGCAAGAAATCCGGCCTCTTTGAACGGCGCGTCGCCGAAAGTATCCACTATCTGCGATAAATGATCGTAAACAAATACTTCGGACAAATTCTTGAATATTCTATATGTATCTTTTTCGCTGTCGCTTAACCCTTCATAGACATTCTGAAGTACACGAAATTGGGTCAGTGTATTATAGAAATGTACCCAACGGTCGTTAGCGTAGCTGTCGTTAGCCGAATAAAGGGAGCCTTGCGAATTCATAAACCCGAGTGTCTGGGCATACTTCCCCGTAACAGTATTATCCCAAGTGTACATACGCCAATAGGAGTTAAAAGTATATGTCCGTCCTGTATAAAACACTCCCGTCATCAGTTTGTCGCAGTATGCCTTGGTAGTCAATTTCGGATCAGGATATTTATCCGAATACTCGCTGTCGGCGCAGGAATAAAATGTAAGCGCCGCAACCAATACAATGAGAAATAAATATATTTTTTTCATATTGTTCCTTTTTTTATTAATTAAAAAACTAGAAGCTGGCTCGTAACGAAATACCTACCGAACGGGTTGTCGTAGTAGAACCGCCCAGGCTGGTCTGTGTTATCCAATTTGTACCGTCGGCTGCTTCGGCATCCAGCATCGGCATGTTCTTGTAAACATAGAACAGGTTGCGTCCAAATACGGATACCATCAAACTCTTACACTTGACTTTGGAAAGTACAGACTTCGGAAGATTATAACCTATTGACAATTCGCGACATTTTACATAGGTATTATCAAATACGCCATGAGAATAATAAGTTACATCCGTAGGATCATAACCGCCCCAGTTGTAAGTCCAATATGCCAACTTATCACCCGGAATCATCGTCGTATTAGCGCTTCCATCCGCTTTAACACCTTGCAATATCACACCGTTATCATAAATCCGCTCTCCGTTAGGGCCTGCAGAACCTGTGAAAGGAACTACATTACGATTGGCATCGAAGTAATAGGTCAGCCCTTTACCTTCTCCATCATGATAATCCAGGCTTTCTTTAATCGCTCCCTGTCCCATCATATACTGGTAAGGCATATTCATTACCGCACCGCCTATGCGGTAATCGAACGAAGCATCGAGCACGAAATTCTTATATGAGAAAGTAGTAGCGAAACCTCCGACCATCTTCGGCATGGCATTTCCCACTTTAACCGGTTTATCGGTCAGTTGATAGAAACCATCTTCACGGATAATATAATTACCTTTATCATCTTGTTTAGGCGCCAAAGCATATATATCTCCGGCCGGTTCTCCTAACTTTGAATAGAGGTACGCGGAACCATTATCCCAGTTTGTATGTGTCATCTGGTCGATACCTTCCGCCAGCCTGACCACGGTATTTTTGTTCCATGCAAAATTGGCGCGCACATCCCATCTCAGGTCACGTGTCAGAACCGGCGTACCGTACAGGGAAAGTTCAACTCCTCTGTTCTTCATGTCGCCGATATTCATCTTGAGACTTGTAGCACCGGAAGACGCAGGCATGGTCGCCTCCAAAATCATATCCTGTATTTTATTCGTATAATAAGAAAGCTCGAAACCTAAGCGATTGTTGAAGAATTTACTTTCCAATCCAAATTCCCACTCGAATTTCTTCTCGTTGCGGAGGTTGTAATTGCCCACTGCAGGGTCGACACTATTATATATCCATCCGGCAACTGACTTTTGCGTATAAGCCTGAGCAGCGTAATATGCCGGTGGAGGATTACCCACAACGCCGTAAGACGCACGGATCTTTCCATAATCGTACCACGAAGGCATTTTATCCTTAAATAATTCGGAGTACAATATACTTCCACTCGCGGATGGGAAATAAAATACATTCTTCTTGGGTGCCAGCGTGGAAACTTTTTCCTGACGGAGTGTTCCTTCCAGATAAGCCCAGTTGTTGTACGACAGGTTTAATGTTCCGAAATACGCGGTCTTCAACAGGCTCATTTTAGTCATATCCGAAGATTTCGAAGCATTGCTGGCATTCAGGTGAAACCAGTTTTCTACCGAGAGGCCTTCATTGGTATTCGCCCAAGTGTCGAATTCATTTTCCGTACGTCCCTGCCAGCCGACCATAGCGTTCATGCCCAACTTATCTGTCAGGTTGGTTTCATAATTCAACATAATGTCACCGTAGAAAATCTCGTAGCGATTGTTACGCGCCATATAGTATCCTACATTTTTGTTGATCATAGGAGAGTTGCTTGCCTGTTCTTTTTGCTCGATCTTTTCGGCAGTATAATCCGTCGCTATACGCCCTTTCAGGGTAAGACCCTTTACTATTTGCCAGCTTGGAGTAACATTTGCCAACAAGCGGTTGGTATTTTTAAGATATTCCTTACTCAGGATATTCCAGAAATATTCCTCCACCAATGCATAAGGAGCCGGAGTCCATTCGAATCCTTCATCCGGAGTAAGTTGATTAGCTTCATCAGAATAAATCCGGTTCAGGTATCCCAAACTTGTTCTTGTATGCTCGCGCAGGTACTTAACGTCATCGAAAGGCCCTGCCATACCGCCAAAGTTAGTCAATGTACGGCTGAGGCGGTAAGGCGGATTTTTTTGATCCTGTATTATATAATTAACACCGTAACCGACTGAAATATTTTTCGTTACGTTATAATTACCTGTCAGGTTAAAATTATGCTTATGAAACGTGGAATTATACTGCGTAGGCAAATTGTCTAGATAAGTATAAGAAAAGCGGAGATTGCCCTTTTCAGTAGCGTTTGTAACAGCCAGGTTGTATTGTTGGGTAAAGCCTGTACGGAATGTTTCCGACCACGGATTATCATTTATCGGAGAGTATTTGCGTACTGTTCCGTCATAATAGAGCACATCTTTACCATCGTATTTCGGCCCCCAATACCTTGTCGTTGAAGACGCTCTTCTGTGGTTTACGCCATGTCTGTCATCCCAGCCATTAATCCTCCATCCTTCTTCATCGAGTCCGTTTGCCGCAGTGCGTTGATACCCATTAACTCCCGGGCCATATTTAGTCTGATATTGGGGCATATAAGCCACCGGGTCCCATGTCAGACTGGCATTGAAGTCCACGCCCAAGCCCGTAGAACCCTTACCTGTTTTGGTCGTAATCATCACAACACCGTTGGTCGCCTCCGAACCATACAAGGCAGAGGCCGCGGCACCTTTCAGTATAGACAGGCTTTCAATATCCTCGGGATTGATATCTGCCAAACCATTAGACGATATCCGCTGATTATCCCAGTAACCGCTCAGATTGGCATCACCGTTATGGATAGGTACACCATCCACCACGACCAGGGGCATATTGGTCAGGTTCAGGGAATTCAGACCGCGGATTTTAATGGAAATAGCACCCGCCATACCGCCCGGGGCTGTCTGGATACGCACACCGGCTGCTTTTCCATAAAGAGCGGAACCTAAAGTAGGCGCAGCTGCTTTCGTTAAATCGCCTGCACTTATTGTACTAACCGAATAGCCCAGCGCTTTCGATTCTTTTCTAATACCCAAAGCTGTTACTACAACTTCATCCAGCTGAAGGGCGTCCTCCTGAAGGGCCACATCAATTACCGATGAGGTTACAGTTACTTCCTGTGACTTATAACCGACAAAGGAAAAGACCAATACCGAATTTGTACCTGCCGATATAGTATATTTCCCATCTACGTCCGTCAAGGTACCATTAGTCGTTCCTTTCACGGTGACACTTGCTCCAATAATAGGCTCATTATTTGTGTCTTTAACGACACCCCTTACTGTTTGAGCCTGAGCAAAGGCATGAGAGCATAATAAGATACCGCACAATAGCAGTACTTTAAATATACTCTTACTAATTCTGTTTTCTTTTAAGTAAACATTCATAATAAAAAAATTTGAGGTTACCCATTAATAATAATAAAGAAGAAATTACCGGATAAATCGTTTCTGAATCTGTAAAATCTGTATCTGCCCTAAACATAACGACACGACGCAACTGACCTCCTACCTTCTGAATGGAATACAGAAGACAAGGTCTTTTTTATCATATATATACATAGTAAAAAACCCGAATAGTAATAATTCGAGTTGTATATCTTTAGGTAAGACTTGATTACTCTCTCTCTCTCTCTCTCTCTAGTTTATTTGCGCACAAAAACAAATCTAAAATGTTAAATTTTAAAGGGTTAACGTTTTCGATATGTAATCGATTAACTGTTATTTCTAATTGTGAAACACAAGATGTGAAACAGTTCATCCCTCATTCTTATTTTTTAGGTTTAATTCACGAATACAAATATACAAGTTAAATATAATTAAAAATGATAAATTATCGACAATTTACTAGCACTATTTCGACATAAGTTCTCTACTCAAAATTATCCCCGGTTTCATCGGATTACAGATCCGGAAGATCGGGGGGTAAACACCTTATATACAACCGGATTGCAAGTCACTGTCTTTTTCAAAAGGTAACAGATATATCAGTGAACAGTCAGCAGTTAACGATATCACATTTTATTATGCCGGATAACGAAGCATCTCTTTTCTTCAGGCATGCCGGGAACCCTCCCTCCGGACGGAAACAACCTTCGGCGAGCCGATGACATGCGGCAATAAATTATCCGGATTACTTAAAATTCAAAAAATCTACAAAAT
>NZ_DLFW01000027.1 GCF_002482385.1 Dysgonomonas sp. UBA7710
GTAAACAGGGGAACAAGCGACAGGGACTTGCCATATTCATTCTCTAAAGAATATAAAGTAACAAATACGAAAAAGAAGAAATAAGAAATGGAATCGCCTAAAGTCAGTATTATTGTTCCCGTTCATAATGCAGGCAAGTATCTTGAGAAATGTTTGACTTCGATAATTAGCCAAACATTGAAAGAGATTGAGATCATTTTGGTTCTCGACTGCCCTACCGATGGGAGCAATAATATTGCCGAAGGTTTTGCTGCAAAAGATAAAAGAATAGTACTGATTTATAACAACGAGAATCTTCATACAGGGATAAGCAGAAATAAAGGGATAGAAGCAGCCAAAGGAAAATATATAGGCTTTTTCGACCACGACGATTATTGCGAGTCCAACATGTATGAACTGTTATATGAAAAAGCAGAAGAAGAATGCTTGGATATTGTAAGATGCAATTTTCTGTGTGTTTATAAAGTGAAGTCAGAATGCGTAGAAGAAGGATATAAATATCCGGATAATTCTACGAATGCAACGGATAAAGAATGGTTTTATGAGAATGTATGCAGCGATAAAATTTCGTGTGTAATATGGAATCATCTATATAAAGCCGATTTTCTGAAACAGAATAAACTATACTTTTTAGATTCAAGAACCATTTGTTCCGAAGACAGCATCTTTTTCATAAATGTCTACGATAAAATAGAGAAAATTGGGATTGTTCCTGATTTTTTATATTATCATGTCTTTCATTCAAGCAATACAGGGAAAGCCTATGCTTATAGGTCCATTAAAAACAGAGTCTCATTTTTTGAGGAATTGTATAAATTTCTGAAAAGTAAAGGCATTAATGAAGACACATGTAATACTTTTCTTTTCAAAAATGTAGTTCGTTCACTATACAGCGCTTCACGTCAGGCTCTACTACTATTCCCTCTTAAAAAAGCACTAAAAGAAATTAATACATTAAGAAAAAATAATCTGATAATGAAACAATTTTATTTTTTATATAAAAAAGAGAATTTATCGACATTATTCAGATTGAAACCCACAATTATTATTTTCTCACTTTTAATTAGAGTCAGTACTCCCAAAAAGAATATTGATTAAATGATTTTACAAACATGTACAAGAATTATGAAGAATAATTATATAAAAAAAGGAATTATAGGACTTTGCTTAGCAAGTATAACGGCTATTTCGGCAGAGGCAAGCCTCTCGGTTCAATTAGTCAATAGCATAGTATTGTCACAAGACAATACTACTGTTAAAAAGGACGATCCTTACAAAAGTAACCGTCCTGCGGTAGACAAACGATTATTCCAGTCCAAAGCTGTAGAAAATGAGATAGTACGCGTTAAAAAACTATTGAAAAACGCCAAACTGGCATGGATGTTCGAGAATTGTTTTCCTAACACGCTGGATACAACTGTCCGT
The DNA here is from genome assembly GCF_002482385.1 of Dysgonomonas sp. UBA7710. GTDB lineage: Bacteria > Bacteroidota > Bacteroidia > Bacteroidales > Dysgonomonadaceae > Dysgonomonas. Next base: position 1,426 of record NZ_DLFW01000027.1, read on the forward strand.
TACCGGAAAACAGACGGGAAAGACGACACGGTGGTTTATACAGGAGATATTCATGCTATGTGGTTGCGCGACTCGGGAGCACAGGTTTGGCCATATGTGCAGCTTGCGAATCAAGACCCTGAACTGAAGGCTATGCTGGCAGGTACAATCCGCCGCCAGTTCAAATGCATTATCATCGATCCGTATGCAAATGCGTTTCTTGATCCGCACGATCCGAACCCGGATCACCAATGGATGTCGGACTTAACGAATATGAAGCCGGAATTGCATGAGCGTAAATGGGAAATAGATTCGCTATGTTATCCGTTGCGTCTGGCTTATCATTACTGGAAGACTACAGGGGATACTTCTGTATTTGATGAAGAATGGCTACAGGCGATAACTCTGATCCTGCAAACATTCAAGGAGCAACAACGTAAAGACGGTGTAGGGCCTTACAAGTTTCAACGTAAGACCGAACGTCAGCTGGATACGATGAACAATGACGGATATGGCAATCCTGTAAATCCTGTCGGGCTGATTGCTTCATGTTTCCGTCCATCCGATGACGCTACTACTTTCCTTTTTCTTGTTCCGTCTAATTTCTTCGCTGTTACTTCATTGAGAAAGGCTGCTGAGATACTGACGGCTGTAAATAAGGAAACTGAACTGGCTAAAGAATGTACAGACCTTGCTCAGGAAGTAGAAACCGCCCTGAAGAAGTATGCGGTTTATAATCACCCTGAGTATGGGAAAATCTATGCTTTCGAAGTAGATGGTTTTGGTAATCAGTATCTGATGGATGATTCTAATGCCCCAAGCTTATTATCATCCGCTTATCTGGGAGATGTCGATATAAATGACCCTATTTATCAGAATACACGTAAATTTGTGTGGAGCGAAAGCAATCCTTACTTCTTCAAAGGCAGTGCCGGAGAAGGTATTGGCGGGCCTCATATCGGTTATGACATGGTGTGGCCAATGAGTATCATGATGAAAGCCTTTACCAGTCAGGATGATAAAGAAATACAGGCGTGTGTGAAAATGCTGTTGGAGACAGATGCCGATACGGGATTTATACACGAATCTTTTCACAAAGACGATCCTAAGAAATTTACCCGTTCGTGGTTTGCATGGCAGAATACATTGTTTGGTGAACTGATACTTAAACTGGTAAATGAAGGTAAAACAGATTTGCTGAATGATATAAAATAAATATATTAAGGTATTTATGGAGAATCGTACAACTTTTAAAGTTGTACGATTTTTTCATTTATTTCTGTGATTATATTGGAATCTGAGAAACAGGATTGCTTTGTTTGTTGTAATCGTTATCGAATGATTTTTCTTGCTATGCAACACACGGACGGGACGTCCGCGCGAGCAAGGGATATGGTTTTGTAAACCGTGTCTTGCTAAAGAAATTACCCTACGAGTACATATACTGCAAATCTGTGTGAGCGAGGGGCTATTTCTTCAAAAGAACTTTATCTATATATTGCTTTTAGCCGATAGCTCTTTGAAAGATCTGGAAGGATTTAAAAATTTAATGTTTAAAAATTTAAAGATTGGGAAAAAGTAAAAAAGCAGGAAAAGTTGTCAAGTTTACATACGCTACGCTCCTGTGACCGTTGGTTGTCAGGTTTTAACAAGTCGTGAGTTTTAAGTAATATGAGATACGAGTAGACAAGACACGAGATACGAGTTATTAACTGATGACTGATAACTGTTTACTGAAAAGGTTGTTACCTTTTTAATAGTTACGGGTTGGCTGACGCCCTGTTTTGTTTCACGCAAAGACGCAAAGGCGCAAAGTTTTTACATCTTACGGGTTGTTTATTGCTAACTGTTTACTAAAAAGTTGTCAGATATGTCAGATTTTAACATTATACAGTTAATGAATGAAAAAAAACATAACATGTACAAATAAAGAAATGATAGGTGGCAGAAGAAAAATATGTAAAAGTTTTATTGGTTACTTAAAATGTTCAATTTTATTAGTCATTTTCTCGCAATGGCAGAATTCAAATAAATTTGATTCTGCCCTCATTGCTTAACGAAAATGTTCTTTTAAACTCAACTGATTAGCATATTTCATATACATTGACAAACTCTTTTTTCTACCTTTGTATCAAACCATTTATTTTTTTAATCATGATACTCATTCATAAGGCAACAATTATAAATGAAGGAACATCTTTCATCGGTTCGGTATTGATAGAAAACAATGTTATTGCGGAGATATTCAGGACAGAAGAGATTCCTGACCGGCTCTTAAACAACGCAACGGTTATTGACGGCAGGGAATTATGGCTGATGCCCGGAGTAATAGACGATCAGGTACATTTCCGCGAACCGGGATTAACCCATAAGGGAGATATTGCCAGTGAAAGCCGTGCCGCTATTGCCGGAGGGGTTACCTCTTTTATGGAAATGCCTAATACAAAGCCGCAAACTACAACAATTGAACTCCTTGAGCAGAAATTTGAATTAGCTGCCGAAAAGTCATTCGCGAACTACTCTTTCTATATGGGGGCCACAAATGATAATATTGCAGAGCTGAAAAAGGTCGATCCTAAAGAAGTATGCGGGGTAAAGGTTTTTATGGGTTCTTCGACAGGGAATATGCTTGTGGATGACAAAATGGTCTTGCAATCCATCTTTGCCGAAGTGGATATGCTCATTGCCACCCATTGCGAAAAGGAAGAAATAATACGGGAAAATCTGGCTAAATATAAAGCCGAGTTCGGAGAAGATATACCAATTCAGTATCATCCGCTTATCCGTAGCGCCGAAGCCTGCTATCGCTCGTCTGCCGAAGCTGTGGAACTGGCTGATAAATATCAGACCCGTTTGCATATTTTGCACCTTTCCACCGAGAAAGAAATAAGTTTATTCGATATAAAACCCCTTACGGAGAAGAAGATCACCGGGGAAGTTTGTGTTCACCATCTCTGGTTTTCGGATGAAGATTATTCCAGATACGGCGCGCGTATAAAATGGAATCCTGCGGTGAAAACCAGACAGGACAGGGGTGCTCTGATGCAGGGACTACTGAAGAATAAACTGGATGTAATCGCGACCGACCACGCTCCCCATTTGTTGGAAGAAAAACAGGGCGGCGCATTGAAAGCCGCGTCGGGAGGACCTTTGGTTCAGCATTCGCTGCAAATGATGCTCGAGTTGGCCAAGAAAGGCAAAATAACAAAAGAGCAAGTGGTGAATAAAATGTGTCATGCGCCTGCTACCATGTTCAGGATAGATAAGCGGGGATATATCCGTAAAGGATATTTTGCCGATTTGGTATTGGTGAATCCCAATAAACCTTATACTGTCACTAGAGATAATATCCTGTATAAATGTAAATGGGCTCCACTCGAAGGGGAGACATTCTCCACTTCGATAGAGAAAACATTCCTGAACGGAAAGATTGCCTTTGAAAATGGCGTGGTTTATGACATGAGAGGAGAAAGATTACATTTCGACAGATAGGATATTTACTGCAATTATAAACTTTTAGCCATCAGGGATTGTTTCTCTATATAAAGTATGAACAAATCAAATTAAAAGATTTATGAAGAGAACTATTACACGAGCCGTTTTATTGGCAGCGGTTCTGGCATTTACACAATTCAGTGCAATCGAGGCTTGTACCCGGATAGTCTATCACGGACTCAACAATACGGTACTGACCGCAAGAACTATGGACTGGAAAGAGGATAGCAGGAGTAACCTGTGGATTTTCCCCAGAGGTATGGAACGGAACGGTGAAGTAGGCAGCAACCCTTTGAAGTGGAAATCGAAGTATGGAAGTGTAATCACTTCCGCTTACGACATTGCCAGTACAGACGGTATGAACGAAAAAGGTCTTGTAGCCAATTTACTCTGGCTCGCCGAATCTGCATATCCGGAATGGGACCAAAAGAAGCCGGGTTTGTCGATAGCCGCATGGGTGCAATATATGCTCGATAATTTTGCCACTGTGAATGAAGCTGTAACTTATATGGAACAAGGTACATTCGAAGTAGTGTCGGATATGATGCCCGATGGTTCCAGAATGGCGACTCTCCACCTGTCCCTGTCAGATTCGGATGGTGATAGCGCTATTTTTGAATATATAAACGGAAAGCTGGTGATACACCACGATAAATCCTATCAGGTGATGACGAATTCGCCCGTATTCGACCAGCAACTGGCATTGAATGAATACTGGAAAAGTATTGGGGGCCTGACTTTTCTTCCGGGGACTAACCGTGCCGCCGACAGGTTTGTAAGAGCTTCTTATTATATAAACGTAATTCCGAAAGTAGATGATACCAGACTGGCTGTTGCCAGCGTATTCAGCGTTATACGCAACACTTCGGTTCCTTTTGGGATAAGTACACCTGACGAACCGAATATTTCATCTACCAGATGGAGAACAGTAGCAGACCAGAAGCATAAAGTATATTATTTTGAGTCTGCTTTATATCCGAATGTTTTCTGGGTAGATTTTAATAATGTCGATTTTTCGGAGAAATCCCCTGTAAGAAAACTGGATTTGGTCGGAGGTAAAACTTATGCAGGAAATACCGCTGATAATTTTGTAACATCCGAACCTTTTAGGTTTCAGGGAGTAGAGTAATACATTTTCATAATGGTAAAAATATGAAGGAAGATTTAAACAGGTACTTAGAATTCGTCTACTTTAAGCTTTTTTCTGTAATTATCTAAAGTAGCTTGTAATTCCTGGCTTATTCTTTCATATCCTTTTTTACCATAGAGATTATGCAGTTCATTCGGATCATTCTTAAGATCGAATAACTCGTTGCAATTGATGTCCTCATCATTTTTGGTTTCACCTTTACCATAAAAATGGATGAGTTTATACCTGTCCGTTCTGACACCATCGTGACGGCGGACATTGTGGATTGCCGGATAATCGTAATAGTGGTAGTATAAATCTTTTCTCCAGTCTTCAGGTGTTTTTCCGCTAAACAAAGATTCGAGAGATACACCGCTCATCTCGGCCGGTTTCTCTATTCCTGCTAAAGACAGGTATGTAGGTGCAAAATCTATATTCTGAACCAGAGCGTCAGTCTTTGTGCCTGCTTCGATAGCTTTGGGATAACGTATGATAAGCGGAGTTCTGAATGATTCCTCATACATGAAACGCTTGTCAAACCATCCATGTTCTCCCATATAAAAACCCTGGTCCGAGGTATAGACGATAATGGTATTATCCATCAGTCCTTCTTTTTCAAGATAATCTATCAGGCGTCCGACTTCATCGTCAATTGATTTTATGCAGCGAAGATAATCTTTGATATAACGCTGATATTTCCAATTAAGCAGATCGTCTCCGGATAGGTTACTGTTGATAAATTCCATATTCTTGGGATGGTAGGCGTTTTCCCAGGCTTCGCGTTGTGCAGGAGTCATTTGATTCATCGCCTGTTGTAAGCCACCGTCACTCCACTCTTTATTATATGGGGCAGTATTTCTCAATTCATTCAGTTTAAGGTCATAAATGAATGTCATTGTCTTGTCGATCGTCATATCCTGGGTTTTAGCCGCAGAACAACGACTTTCGTAATCGTCATAGAATGTTTCGGGCTTTGGAAACTCTACATCTTCATACAGATCATAATACTTGGCTTCCGGCATCCAGTTTCTGTGTGGAGCTTTATGATGCACTAAAAGGGCAAAAGGCTTGTTTTTATCTCTGCTTTCTATGAATTCTATGGAATGGGTAGTGATAAGGTTGGTTGCATAACCCTCTTCACGCACATATTTACCTTGAGACTCCTTCGTCTTGAAACTGGGATTGTAATAATCTCCCTGATCGTTCAATACACAATAATAATTGAATCCTTTTGGCTCGCATTGCATATGCCATTTTCCGACAACTCCGGTCTGATAACCTGCCTGAGTTAATAATTCGGAAAAGAAGATCTTAGTTGTATCAATGCCTGCTCCCAGTTGGCGTTGTCCGTTCTGATGGCTGTATAAACCAGTCATAAGGCATGCCCGGCTGGGGGTTGATAGAGAATTCTCCACAAAGGCTTGCCGGAATAGCATTCCTTCATTTGCCAAACGGTCTATATTGGGAGTGGCAGCTATTTTCGAGAGTGGATGCCCGTATGCACTGATTGTCTGGAACGAATGATCGTCCGTCATTATATGTATGATATTGGGGCGGGATTTATTTTGTTCCTGTTGCCCATAGCTATACGGATTGAGTATCGATACGGGGATAATTACCAGGCTGATCCTCTTTAAATTTGTCATGTAGTATCAAGTATTTAGGTTAATTAATACACTAAAATTAATAAGAAAAAATTGAATGATAAAACAAATATTACAATTCCGCCTAAAACAAACAGGTGAAAAGGAAGCTCTGAACCTTTTAAGTCCGATGCTTTTAAAAAAAAATGTCCCCTTTGCAGGAGACACTTTTTAAGGAAAATATCTTGTGTTTTATTACTCCCACTCGATAGTGGCAGGAGGTTTTGATGAAATATCATAAACAACACGGTTTACACCCTTTACTTTATTGATAATTTCATTCGATACCTTAGCCAGAAATTCATATGGCAAATGTGCCCAATCGGCAGTCATCGCATCCGTAGAAGTCACGGCACGCAAAGCTACTGTATTTTCATAGGTGCGTTCATCTCCCATTACGCCTACAGATTTGATAGGAAGGAGAATGGCTCCCGCCTGCCATACTTTATCATAGAACCCTTGTTCGCGAAGCATACGGATAAAGATATCGTCGGCATTCTGTACTATTTCTACTTTTTCCGGAGTAATATCTCCCAATATACGGATACCAAGCCCCGGTCCGGGGAATGGATGGCGTTTTATCAGGTTTTCTTTCATACCCAGTTCCAATCCTACACGGCGTACTTCGTCTTTAAACAGCAGGCGTAGCGGCTCTACCAGTTTCAGGTTCATTTTCTCAGGTAATCCTCCCACATTGTGGTGCGATTTGATGACATGGCCTGTGATAGAAAGCGACTCGATAATATCGGGATAAATAGTTCCCTGTCCCAGCCATTTTATATCTTTCAGCTTATGTGCTTCTTCATCGAAGACATCTATAAAGCCTTTGCCTATAATTTTACGTTTCTGTTCCGGGTCGGTCACACCGGCCAGTTCTTTGTAGAAACGCTCTTTGGCGTCTATGCCTATCACATTCAGTCCGAGATGTTCATAATCTCTCAATACATTTTCAAATTCGTTTTTGCGAAGTAATCCGTGATCTACAAATACGCAGGTCAGGTTCTTTCCGATAGCCTTATTCAGCAAAACCGCAGTAACCGAAGAGTCTACACCTCCCGAAAGAGCAAGGATTACCTTATCGTCTCCAAGCATTCCTTTCAGTTCGTCCACTGTGGAATCGATGAAAGAAGCAGGGCTCCATCCTCTTTTCGAATGGCAGATATTAAGGAAATTACTTAAAAGGCGTGTGCCGTCTGTAGTATGGTAAACTTCAGGATGAAATTGTACGGCCCATGTTTCCTCTCCTTTTATTTTATATGCTGCTGCCGGTACATCAGCTGTGCTGGCTACTATTTCGAAATTCTCCGGCACTACTGTGATAGAGTCTCCGTGAGACATCCATACCTGAGTACCTTCAGATATTCCGTCAAACAGGGCAACGCCGGACTTAATCTTTGTCAGATGTGCCCGTCCGTATTCGCGGGAATCGCTTTTTTCCACTTTTCCCCCCGAGGTATAGGCAAGGTATTGTGCTCCGTAACAAATGCCCAATATCGGATATTTACCTCTTATCTGGCTGATGTCGGGTTTAAATGCCGTGGCATCGTTTACCGAAAAAGGACTTCCCGACAGGATTACGCCTTTTACGCTTTTGTCATCGAAAGGAAACTTGTTGTAGGGGATAATTTCGCAGTAAGTATTTAATTCTCTGATTCTGCGACCAATCAATTGGGTGGTTTGTGACCCGAAATCGAGGATAATGATTTTCTCTTGCATAAAAATAACAAGTATAAGTTATTGTTTTTAATGCGCACAAAGATACATTATTTTTCTGATATTTTGTTTATCAGGATATGTCATTTAACACGAATTTCTGTGGGTTATCCTGTCATAAGTATAATCTTCGTCATCATTATTCGTCGGGGCAGGAGTGACCTGAATCCACTTTACCCTGTGGAGGCTTAGGATGTATTCCCGTTGCAGCCTGTATTACAAATAAAGCCTGTCATCCCGACAGGCTTTATTGAAACTTTACACAAAGCATAACCGGAGAGTTATCACCAACAAACAATAGATAACTTTCCCGCCGCGCACATGCGACTAAGGGAGTCTCCGGCTAAAATCGTCACTATGACTAAGTTAAATACGTTTAAGAGCGTATTTTCATAGTTTATCTTTTCATTTTTTGCCTGTAATATTATACTTTCATCTTTCTGAAAATCAATGATTCGGGCAAAATTTCATCCAGTCCGTTTTTTAAGATTCTCCGGGTTACGCGGGAGATACCGCTGAGGAAGATAGTCACAGCCGGACAGGTAGCCCGGAGTAAACGGGCTACATCTGCATCCAAATACCCGGACTAACGTCCTGTGTATATTTATATCTTAACGCAACGCACGGGTAGCGCGCTGTATGATACAAGCGGGAGACCCGATAGCGAACCATCGGTGCCCATGAAACTTCGCATCATATTTGGCGATGACACGAGGTCCCGGCTCCACAGGAATATGGTAGCGCCCTCGTTCATGCGCGTGCCGAGATCATAGTTCCTTCTCCCGGCCGCAGGGCAGAACAGTACCTCCCCCCCGTCCGAAAAAGTTTGACCGGCCACACCGCTGGATTTATAGTCGCTGAACCAAGCTACTCCATGGGCCGCAAGATCTTGAAATTGTGCATATGTTGGAACCTGCCAGCCCGTAGGGCATGGATTTTGGGTGGACATATTCCAGGTAGTGTAAGCAGGGAGTGAGCTGTTCCAGGTGTTGCCTCCCTGAGTGTTTGTCAGCGGATTAGTATTACTCCACCCGACTGTACCCCGGCCATATTGGTAGAACATGCCGTAATCAGTCTCATTGGCTACAAATGTATTAGGTGCGTCGACGTTATATTTTGCCCATTTGATGCCGTTGATCTCCACATAATCCAGTGGCACGGGCGGCCTCGGCACTTCTATCCC
>NZ_DLFW01000014.1 GCF_002482385.1 Dysgonomonas sp. UBA7710
AATGTTTATAAAATAGATTTCGATTACGGCTATAAGGATGGAAATTATCATGCATATCTCAAAAGCGTAATAGTGAAATTATAAAGAAAAAAATTTAATTTTTTCACAGGGGATTTAGAAATCCCCTGTAATTAAAAATTATTAGTTTCCCGACCATCTATCTACCTGTACTGCATCCTCTTGTGCGCGAATAATATCCGTAACGGCAACCTTTGACTCTATTTTTATCGATTTGATTGCTTTTATTAAAGCATCATTATCAATAGATTCGGGTGCTTCTATTGCAGGCATTAGTCCACCAGAAGCAAACTCTCTTTGGAATGGCAGTTCGAAACCCTGTGATGCTCTGGCGAAAAATCCGGTTACATCGGAGGGTGTTAATTCTTTACGTTGGGAGTTTATATAGCGTACCAAGCCGAGATTTTTACTTGTTGACTCTCTGTTTATAACATATTCGCCGCCTTCTACTTCTATATTTGTACCTTCGATGCGCATGCCGCCTTGTGAGTGGCGTTTGCCATTAAGCAGTCCACCGTCGGCAAATTTGGCAAGCTGCTTTGTCATTATACCCACCTGAATAGCCCCTGCTGCGGCAACTACCGCCGCCAATATAGGGCCGAGAATTGGCCCATAAGATAAAGCCTTTGTTACTCCTTGTGCTACATTAAAGATACCTTCACCAATATTTTTAAGTAATGTCGCTTTGCGGTTTAGCTTTTCTATTTTTTCTTGCTCTTTTTGTTTCTTGGCTTTTTTGTCTTCTAATGCTTTATCTTTATCATCATATTCTTTTTTAGTGGCTAAGATTCCATTATGATAATCTATTTCATTTTGAAGCTGTTGTGCTTTTTGGGTCTGTCCTTGTTCTGTTGCTTTTTTCTTTTCTTCTTCAAGTTCTTTTAATTTGCTGGTACTTTGTTCAGCATCGTATTTAATAGCTGCTATATTAACCTTATTTTGTTTTATGTCTTCATCTATTGCATCTATCTCTGCCTTATACACACTACTAATAGCCCCAAAAGTCGCACCAAAATAATCGGCAGTCTGGGTCAATGCTCCTTTTATGCTATTTGCCACCGTGCTTAGCTGTTCGGTATACTGCTTCCACTGCACCATGCCGAGATCCTGTTCTTTCTTCTCGGCGGCAGTGATGCTTTGCTGTATAGTTATCAGTTCGGCACCTGCCTGTTTTATATATTCCAGTTTTTTGGTTTCTATTTCCTTGCGTTTCTCGGCATTGTCGCCGGCGGCAGCTATTTCTTCATTAAATACATCAACTTGCGTCATCATATTTTGCATCATAGATGCCCGCAACGCCTTATCTTCATTTATCTGGTTGGCATAGTTGGTTCGGGTAGCCTGTATGTCGAGGTACTTCTTTGTGGCATCGGCAGCTTTGTCGGTAGCTTCAGCATTCTTCTTTGTAGCATCGGCAGATTGATTGTTGGCTTCTGCTGCTTTTTCTGCTGCATCGGTAATTGCTTTTTGCGATTTTACGGAATGGTCTACAATCTGGCTGACAGTCTTGTCCGAAAAGGTCTTATCTTTCAACATCATATCCTGAAAGAAGAAATCGAGTTCATCAGCCACTTTCTCCGTACTTTTCTTTATTTTCTTCGAAGCTGTATCTACATGTACTTCCATCTTTTCGCCACGCTGTTTCAGGAAATTCTCAAATGTACCGGCTTTGTCTTTCTGGTATTGCTGTTCCAGCTTGGCCGATTCCTCATTATATTGGGCGTCAAGGTCTTTTAGTTTCTGAAACCGGGCTATCGCCATCGCCTGCCTGTCGGCATCGGAATATTGTATGTGGGCTGTTTTCTCGTCTTCGGAGGCAATGGTGAGGTCGGTTGCATTTTTTATTGCCTGCGTTTCCAGTTTGTACTTGGCTTCTAGCGAGGCTTTCTGCTTCTCGTAGTTATCGTCTATGGCAGTAGCCATATTTTTCATCGAATCTTGTATTATCAGGGCGCGCTTGTCGTTGTTGTCCTGTATGTGCCTTGTTATTCCGGCTTCTGTTTGTTCATATAGTTTCCTTATCAGGGTTTCCTGCACGGTGGTATCATCCCCCCTTTTTTTAGCATTCGCGAGCGCAAAATTCAAAACGGAGAGATCTTCTTTTTCTTTTTCTTTTGCCGATTTTATAAAAGCGGCTTCTTCTTTTTTTATTTCATCCAGCTTTTTTTTATGTGCATCGCTTATCTTTTTTGCACCATCCAGTTCTTTATTTATGCCCGTTTGTATAGACGCCTGCACTTCCTGCAATCCTTTTGCGCTGCGGGGCAATAGTTTCGACATGCCTTCTACAATTGTACCCATCTTTTGATAAGCGGGTATAATCTTATCCATATTCTTTACCGGCTCGGGCGAGGTGAGTATGCCTTGTAATATTTCCTGAGCCGAAATTACGTTTATGGTCTTTATTTCCACATTCTCCAGCTTGTCCTTCAATGCTACAACATCGCTACTGTCAATTTTTAATTTAAGTGTTTTGTCTGCCATAAGTGTTTTTATGGTATAGATAAAGTTTTTTATTTTTGATTACCTTTGGTCGATAAAAAATTCACATACCACCGTCCCGCCGTCCTTTCGGATTTGCAATCCGAAAGTTTCTATTGTGAGGATTTATAATCCACCAAAGAGTTTATTGGATTGTAAATCCTGATAATAAAAAGCAGGGGATTGAAAATCCCCTGCGACGAAGCCTAATATACTGGAATTCTACTTTTCCTACCTCCTTATCTGCCTTTCAAACTTATACTGCTCATCTTCAGCCCGCATCTTATCTATCCGGTAAAGGAGGAATCCGAAAACTTCGACAACTGCCTTTCCAGTGATCTGGTCAAATAAGTATATTTTATCCTCCGCCAGATCGGCAATTGTTTTATACCACCCCCATTTATTACAAAAGTCTTTGTATCCTTTAGAAACCGGTTTGCCTGAGCCACCACCGTTGAATAATGGTGCAAAATCGCTTCTGATTTTTTCTTTTTGTACAAAAAAAAAGCGAGCAACGGTAGGGCTTTGTCGCAAGGCAGGTTGCGGAACGTCTCTTGTCGTATGGCGGCAGTATCGGGATTGTAGCTTTCACCCGCCGGACGGCATACGATAGCCAGCGTTTCCGAAATTTTGGTTTGGCTGTCACCGTTGAGCGTTTCCTCTACGTCTATCCATTCGCTCAGTGTGAGCTTGTCCGATACGGGGATAAAGAAATCCTGCCCATCGATATTGACCCTTGTTGCAGGTTCGAAATCGGTGTCGAACACAAAGCTGACAGCTTCGTATATGGCATCGAACAGTTGGGTAGGGGAGTCAAGCAACCATTGGCTGTCCAGCCTGCAAATGCCGGCTATGAAGTGCACGTATTCCATCTTGCCATCGGGGCGGTGCTTAAACCATTTTTCATAATCGGCAAGGCTAAGGTCGGCCCATGATTCGGGTAAAGAGATTTTCTGGTTGTTGATTTCGATTTTTAACATAATTTTTATATTTAAAGATTTCAAAATTTCAAGATTATAAATCGCTTGCGCCATTCTTCATTATTTCTCACTGTATAGATAAATTACTTTTATTTTGATAAAGGATTAATCAATTTTTTTCATGCGGCGATAGTAAATTTGTTTCATTTTATGATAAATATAATGTTCTCAAACTGCTGTTTACTGTATCTTGAGAGTTACACAACTCTATACGCTTCCCCATACGCTTCCCCATACGCTTCCCCATACGCTTTCTTATACACTAACCACTACACTAACCTATACGCTACCCTATACTATACTAAAGACAAGACTATACAAGACTATATAAAAAAGAAAATTAAATAAAAGAAAAAAGAATCGGGGTATAGATAATTTTAAAAAAATATCATAAAATCTGCATAAAGTTGAAATGAATTTATCTATGCCCCAAAAAGCGAGCCGAAAGTATGACAAATTTTATTCATAGTACAGTTTACAAGCTAAAAGTGCAACAGGTTGCCGGTTGCATGCCGGTATTGTTATGTTTCCCCCATGCCGGACTTATGCCTGTTTTGGGTAAGATAGTTGAGTGCAAGGAGGTTTCTCTTATTTTTTATCAGATATTTTCGGTAATAAGCAAGACTGTTTTTTTTTCAGGCGACTCTCCGCCACGTATTTCACCGCTTTATCGACACTATCTATTTTAACATAGAAACAATCCATTAAACAAAATTCACTTTCGTTACGTTAATACTATGTGTTTTTCATGGTATTAGATTTTAAGGTTAATAATGAAGATTGGTTGTTGTGAAACAACCTTTTCTTTTTTTATTTGGCGTCTGCGTGTGTATCCTTTTTGCTATTTTGATAAATAAATATTTATCTTTATCAGGTTATTATGGAAATCAAACTCATTGGAAGGAACGAAAGACAAAAGATAGCGGGTCCAAATATTTTTAATTCTTTTTTTAGCGATTGATTGTTAAAAAAAAATCTATATTTTTTACTTTTATTATATGAATTAAATTGCTAAATATGTTAATCTTAACAAAATTATATCTAAGAAAAAATCTATATTCAATCTTTTTAATATGTTAAATATGAAAAATAGGATGTAATTTTATATATTCCTCTCACAACTTTATCTATACTTCTTTTATGTTTATTAATTAAAGTAAAAACTAAACAATTATGAGAATTAAAATTTTTTTTCTTGCGTTTTTGATCTCTTGCGTTGGCGGAATAAGTTATGCTGCTGTTGATGGAATAGTTAATGTTGCCTTGCATAATGCCGGTGGACCTGGAGAGACTGGTCCTATATTTCCTATGGCCAGAATGTTTTCTGTATCTCCGGTAACAGTGACTGTAACCGATGATGTAAATCTGGATATATTATTCAGGAGTAGTGTTGGTGCAGTAGTTGTGGCAATTAAAGATGAAGCAGGTGTGGTACACTATGTGAAAAGCGTAGATACTACAGAAACAACCAGCTTATCGGTAGATATCAGTATGCTTCCGCCCGGAACATATACTATTTCATTTACAAATGCGGATAAGACATTGAACAAATATGGCACTTTTGAGGTTAATTAATCATTCATTTTTTACAAAATAAATTCAGAAGGGTTCGGGTTTACCAGCCCGAGCCTTTTCTATTCTAGGTCTTAGTTTAATGAAAAATATAGCATTTAGTAAAAGTTATATACTTTGTCTACTACTAATTTTCTTTTTCTATTCCTGCAAAAAAGACAATCATTCCGCAGAATTGTTAACAAAGGCGCAAAGTATTGTAGATAATAATCCATCCGAAGCCCTTTTATTGCTGGACTCGATCCGCAATCCGGAGCAGATGGATAAAAATAATTATATGCAGTATATAGTAGCAAGGGTGCAGGCAAAATTTAATATTCATCGGCCGGATATAAAGAATGACACCTTGATTTTCGATGCATACAAATATTTTGATGAGAAGAAAAATTATCAGCAAGCGGCTTTGGCTCATTATCATACAGCAGCCCTGTATAATGAAAACGAATTTGCTGATAAAGAACTGGAACATTTTAAACTAGCAATGCATTATGCTTTAAAAGCAGGTGATAACCTTTTGGCTGGCAAAAGTCTTCATTGGATTGGAAACCTGTATCACCGTAAGAATATACAGGACAGTGCCATAGTTAATTATAAACGGGCTTTACATTATTACCCGGTAAGTAAGGAATCTGAGAAATATATATTGCATGCAATAAATCTTACAGGCTTTTCCTATGAAATGGAGGGTAATTTCGATAGTGCATTTGTTTATTTTAACAAAGGTATGCAATTGGCAAAACAACTTGATAATAAAGCCTCCCAAATAACCTTTTCTCATTTATTAGGTATCGTTTATCGTGATTTGGAAGATTTTCCCAAAGCGGAATCTTATTTGCAAGAAGCAATACACGGAACTACCAATCGGGATGAGAAACGGCGTATTAATCTCAGTATACTCATGTTATACAACGATATGAGCAAGCTTGATTCTGCAATGTATTATTCCAATCAACTGTTGTCATATATTCCTGAAATGACATATATCAACACCCGCCAGGAAAGCTATGCAGCTATATCGGAATATTATAAGAAAAGCGGAGATTATAAAACGGCGCTTTATTATAATAATCTGTATGATACTACTACCCGGGAAATCAAAGAGGCTGATAATACTAAAAAGCTGGCTGAAGCCGACCGAAAGTACAAGGCGGTTATAGAACAACAGGAACTGCAAAGCACGCGCATGCGCAGTTATCTGTATTCAATAGGCGCTGTATCATTCACACTGATTATTCTTATGACCGTCTATTTCAGGAGCCGGACATCGCGTCTCAAGCGTCAGAGAGTAGCCGAGCGCAACAAATTACTCGAAGAGCAGTCGCAGGTGCATGCGAAATTGCTTGAACATCAGCACGAAAGCCTTACATATATGCAGGGTATATATCGTAGTATTGTAGACGAATGGGCGGATATAGACAAAAAGGTGAAGTCTCTGGCTAAAGAATTCGGGGTGAAAGAAGAACCCGAACTCTACATGAAAATAAAACAGATGATAGAAAATTTTAAACAGAATACCAATCAGCAGCTTGTGGTACTCGCTAAAGAGCATTTTCTGAAACAACCCTATGGCGATAGTGCCGTTTCTACCCTGAAGGACAAGGATCTGCTGCTCTTTATGCTTTACTACTGCGGATATAAACGTAATGATGTCGCAATTTTGTTGGGTGTTAATCCACACAAGGATAATATGGCCTTCCGCAAACTGGATTTGAGGAATAAACTTCTCAAAGCAGGAATGGAACAGTATGATATTGAAAAAATATTATTTTCGGAAGAAAATATAAATTAAAATATCTAACTTTATCAATTGGCTGTAAATGCCTGTTTAGAACACGCAATAATTTAAAAATTAATCTATTATGAGAACAAAATTTTACTTCTTAGTGTTTATTATGTTGTGTCTGGGAGGAAATGCTTTTGCTGGTAATATCGTAGATATTGCGGTAGGAGACGGACCGGGTGAAGGCGGTCCTACTATAAATCCTCCGGCGGCTGCTCGAATGGCTGTTATGTCTACCGTATCTCCTATATCAGTAAAAATGGTTGATGACAAGAGTCTGGTAGTATCATTCACAGCTAATTTAGGTGTTGTAACCGTGGCCGTTAAAGATGAAACTGGCGCTGTATATTACACAAAGGTTGTAAATACGTCAAATTCAAGCAAATTGTCTGTAAATATTTCTGGACTTCCAGCAGGTAAGTACACTATAACATTTGTGAATACTGCTACTTCTTTGAAAAAATATGGTACCTTTGAAATTGATTGATATTAAATTTTTCAAATAACAATATTGAAGGGGTTCGGGACTTGTAATCCCGAACCTTTTCTAGTCTGGTTCTTTTTTAATGAGCAATATAGCATTAGCTAAAAGTCTTACATATTCTCTTTTATTCATACTCTTTCTTTACTCCTGTGAGAAAGGCGGGCATTCTGCAAAGCTATTGGAGCAAGCCCGGAGTAAAATAGAAGACAATCCTTCCGAAGCACTTCTTCTGCTCGATTCTATCCGTAATCCTTCCGGTATGGATCAAGACAGCTATATGCGCTATATTTTATTGCATGTTCAGGCAAAGTCTTTGATGCGTAAGGATATAAAGAGCGATACTTTGGTCTTTGAAGCACAAAAGTATTTTGACACAAAAAACGATCCTTATCAGTCGGCACTGGCACACTATTATGCAGCAGGTGTATATCATGCGAATAATATTCCCGATAAAGAATTGGAGCATTTTATGCTGGCAGGGCATTATGCCCGTAAAGCCGGTAACAATTTACTGATGGGCAAAAGCCGGCATAGCATCGGTAACTTATATTATGAAAAAGGTGTGATGGACAGTGCTATTGTCAACTACAGACAGGCATTGGATCATTATGCAAAAAATGGAGGGATGGAAGACTTCAGGCTACAGATAATGAGATTTACAGGTATAGCTTACCAGTCTGAGGGAAAACTGGATAGCGCTTATTATTATTTTGACGAAGGTTTACGTTATTCGAAAGAACTGAATAATATTCCATCTCAGGTATCTTTCACCCATATGTTGGGAATGCTGTATCGGAAAAAAGGCGACCATCAGAAATCTGCTGATTATCTGAGAAAAGCGCTTGCCGAAACTACCGACCAACAAGAGGCAATAAGGATATGCCTTAGTTTTTTGAAGTTATATCATAATCAGAATCAACCGGATTCGGCAAAGTATTATTCGGATCTGATGAAGGAACATCTGGTCAAAATAACATATCCGCGGACATTGGAAGATCTTTATAAATCTCTGGCGAGCTACCACGAAGAAAATGGAGATTACAAGGAAGCATTGCATTACAATAACTTACTATTGGATGTTACCCGGCAAATAAATGAATCAAACAGTCTGCAAAAATTATCGGAAGCAGATAAAAAATATAAAGCTGCCCTCCATAAAAAAGAGTTGGATAGTTTGCTTATGCGCAACTACCTCTACTTACTGGGCGGTATATCGCTCGTATTCATTGTATTGGTAGTAGCATATTTTAATAACAGAACCATGCGGCTCAAACGTCAGAGGATAGACGAACGCAACAAATTGTTGGAGGAGCAATCACTGGTTCAGCAGAAACTTCTCGAACATCAGGACGAAAGCCTGACGTATATGCAGGGTATATACCGTAATATTGTAACCGAATGGGTGGAAATAGATAAACAGGTGAAATTACTGGCCAAAGAATTCGGAGCCAAAGAAGAACCCGAACTTTATGTGAAAATAAAGAAGATGGTGGAAAGCTTCAGGCAAAATACCAATGAGCAGCTTGTGGGACAGGCTAAAGAACATTTTCAGAAACAACCGTATGGTGAAAATGTGCTTTCGGTGCTGAAAGATAAGGAACTACTACTGTTTATGCTTTACTATTGCGGATATAAGCGCAATGATGTTGCAGTCCTGTTGGGAGTACGTCCGCACAAGGAGAATATGAATTTCCGCAAACTGGATTTACGGAATAAATTACTCAAGGCAGGGATGCCGAAAGAGGATATTGAGCAGATATTATTTGCAGAGGATAAAGAAGACTGATATTATCCGGTTTTTTCCTTTGTACCCAATCCATTTCCTTTTTTGATATTTCTATTGTTTTGGTTAGGTGTGAGCATCTGTCCGATTTAT
Organism: Dysgonomonas sp. UBA7710; assembly: GCF_002482385.1. Lineage (GTDB taxonomy): Bacteria > Bacteroidota > Bacteroidia > Bacteroidales > Dysgonomonadaceae > Dysgonomonas. Next base: position 9,192 of record NZ_DLFW01000014.1, read on the forward strand.
TATTTAATACCACAGTCGAATCTTTCTCTTATCTCATCTGTTGTAGGTTTGGTATGTATATGCGATTGTGTTTTGAATGAACGAAGTTAAATAAAACTCCTCCATTCTGTTATCAAAATCGAAATAATTTATCTATACTCTAAAAACACCAATGAAAAAAGCAGAAAATATGAAACAACATTCGACAGGAGCCGATTATGCAGTAATTAAATTATCCCAATCGGTAAAATCATACCCGACGTTCACCCGCAACACAAAAGGTTGGGTAAGCTATGACCGCGACAATTTATTGCCGCAGCGAATCATTGAACTGAACAACGAATCGGCAATCAACAAAGCTGTGATAGACAACAAAGTGACTTATATTTGCGGAACAGGAGTGAAGGACGGGGAATATTACGGTCAACCTAATCCTGCCGACGACTGGGATGCTTTGATAGAAAAAATAGCTAAAGATTATGTGACTTTCGGCGGATACTGCTTTCAGGTGATACTGAACGAAAACGGCAAGACTGTAAGCCTTTACCATACCGATTTCAGTAAAGTGAGGGTAGGGGAAGTCAACGAGTTTGGCACTTATCTTAGCTTTTTCCTGTCTAACGACTGGCGCAAGACGTACGGGAAATTCGCCCCTGTAGAGATAAAGGCTTACGGGGCCGAAGAAATGCAGAAAGGCGTTCCGTATCTTTTCTATTACAAGGATTATGAGCCGAGCCTCGATTATTATCCTGTTCCCCAATATTATTCCGCATTGAATTATATAGAGGCGGATGGATTGCTGGGTAAATTTTACCGCAACTCTATCAACAATGGTTTTGTACCTTCTACCATTATTACGATGCCGAGTAATCCGGCAGAGGAACAGAAAGAACAATTCCAGAAAGATATCGAAAGCAGCTATGCAGGTACCAACGGGGCAAACAGCATCGTTGTGCTTTGGGGCGAAAGTCAGGAAGTAAAGCCTGTGGTGACATCATATACAGCGAGTAACAATGCCGATCTGTACAACAATGTGGATGAGATTATTTTCCAGAAAATCATATCTGCTCACCGCCTCACTTCGCCTACACTGGCAGGCCTGTCGGGTTCGGGCAACCTGAGCGGAAATGCCAATGAGATAATCAATTCATATGTGCTTTACAATCATACGGTTATCCACCAGCTTCGCCGCAAAATATTGGATACGCTAAGTATTTTTACCATCAATAACGGATATAAACGGTTGGTGGTGGAAGATCTGGATATCGTGAAAGAACTTGCTGCCGACAGCAATAATTAGTTTTTTGTATTTCATGTGCGGGTACGGGCTTTAAGATTCGTACCCTTTTCTTTTATTCAATCCCCACCCACCATTCTTTAAACGTCTGTGTACTGCCTTTCAGATTCACCACTTCGCCTATCATTGGGGTCAGCAGGCGCATATTCTCTACCTTACCTGCTGCTGTCACCCTTTTCAGAGGGTCGTCCCACGAATGGTTTGCAAGGGCATATTTAGACGAATGGACCGGGAATAGTACCTCTGTATGCAAATCTTTGGCTGCCTGCACCACTTCTTCGGGTGTCATATGGATATATTTCCATCCTGTGCCATATTGTCCGTTTTCGAGTATCGCCAGGTCTATCTTGCCGAAGCGTTCACCTATTTTGGCAAAATGTGTGTCATATCCGCTGTCGCCGCCCAGATAGATTTTCATTGTAGGTGTTTGCAGGAGAAATGAAGCCCATAACGACTGGTTCGGAGAAAGCCCCCGACCCGAAAAATGCCGCGCAGGAAGGCAGTATGTCGTAAATCCGTCACCGATAACGGCATCCTCGTTCCAGTCCAGTTCTACAACCTTATCCATATCAAAGCCCCATCTTTCGAAGTGCTCTGCCACGCCCAGTCCGCAAATTATTTTATCTGTGCGGTCTTTGAGCGCCATTACACTTTTATAATCGAGATGATCCCAGTGGTCGTGCGAAATAAATAAGTAATCTATATCAGGCATATCTTCTGCTTTATATCCGTCGGCACCATCGAAAGCCTTGTTAGCAAAAGAAACGGGTGATGCGGCCTTACTGAATACCGGATCGGCCAGTATGCGCTTGTCGTCTATCTGTATGAAATAGGATGAATGCCCGAACCAGACCAGTATATCATCATTCCGGTCGAGATGGAGTAAGTCGGTTTTCACTGAAGGAATTTTATCGGTAGGAGTCACACGTTCGTGTTTTACAAAAAGAAACTCATACATAATACCTATATATCCTTTGTCTCCCGTTAGTTGCGGTGTATGGCTCAAATTCTGGAATTTTCCGTCCCTGTAATTCGGTGAGTTCTTTACCCGTTCTTTACGTTCCCCGCTTGGTGTACAGCCAAAACTTGGCTGATTGACAAATATTGCAACTGTGACTGCTAATAATGCTGTGACTGAAAGTATTATAATCATTGCGCTTTTTATTCTCTTTTTAGTTTTCGGCTTCATGAAGTTTCAATTTTTATGTTAAAAGCAAAATTTGTGCCATAATTTATATGAAACTTTAAAGAGAACGCTGATCTGGGAATGATAGATTCCCTGATAAATATTGGATGGTGTCAAACTTGTGTTTTTATTTTTCCTTATATCCCTTTCCCTGTCCGAAGGTGATAAGTATATGTTCGAAGCCCATTGCCTGCAAAATAGGACGCAGCAGGTTCACAGCACTATCGCGGCTTTTACTGTCCATATCCAGTTTTTCAGCTTGTTCGCGTAACTGCTTTTCGGCCTGACGGTAGGCTTCATCCGCTATCTGTGTCGATTCCCACAACCCGAACTGCATATCGTAGATGCGCGAAGCCGAGTGATCTATGGTTACATGACAGACTTCCGGGGCAGGCAAAGTCAGGCGTATGGAATCGCCGGAGGTGTATATGTCTTTGGGTTTGAGCCGTGTGAGGTCTATGCAGCAGATTACTTCACCCGATACGATGAGTGCTGTCTTGGCATTTGGCAACCAGTGCCGCACTTTCTTGTATTCCACCATATCCTGAATGTTGTATTTCAAGACTTCCAGATTGCCGAGGCTTTCTATTTTCTCTACAATCATATTGTGAGAAACTTCTACTTTGTCTCCTCCTTTGTCTTTAACGCTAAAGAGGTACATGACAATGCCACCGATAAGGATACCGATAACGAGCATATTTATATAACTGCGTTGCTTTATTGTATTTCTGCCGGACATATATTGCATTTATCTGCTATTTGGAGTAAATGTACGAAAAGCAATTGTTTTTTGAACAAACTGACAGCACAATAGTTTAACTCTTTATTTTAAAATGATGTAAAAACAGACTTTATGAAAACAGAAAGAAGGTGTGTCAAAAGTATTTTTCACTTTCTATTTACATACGCTACGCTCCTGTGACCGTTGGTTGTCATGTTGAACGGAGTGAAACATCTCGTTTCTCTGGGTCGAGATCCTTCGTTACACTCAGAAACAACGTTCGGCAGAGCGAAGCGGAGCCAATGACAAAGAGGGTAGCACATTGATAGTACTGTGCCCCTTTTGATACACCCTCTTTGCGATGAAATATGAAGTCTTTCAAAAGATTTTCTCAGTTATTGTTGTGTAGTAGTCGATACATTGCCTTATGTCCGGAACGGAATTGTCCCAATTGTTCTCATATTCTATAGATATGTATCCTTTAAAGTTTTGTGCTTTAAGTGTTTTCAGCATCCCCTCTACATCGAGTATGCCTTTTCCCCAGATAACGTCGTGTTGTTCGGTTTCACCATCTTTCTTTTCGGCTATATCCTTGAAATGCAGCGATACGATGCGTCCGTCCAGTTTCCTGAGACAGTCTGTCTGGTTTAAGCCTTCGCGACGCCAGTGACCTACGTCGCAGCATGCGCCTATCATCGGGTTGCGATTGGCTATCTGTGCCAGCAGCAGATCGGGGTTCCAGTAAGTTGACGGCTGCGGATGGTTATGCACGGCTATTTTTATGCCGTATTTGTCTACAAGGCTTTCTATAAGGTCCCAGTCTTTTACGGCCGGTTCGCAGGAAATGAATTCCATGCCCATGTCTTTGGCCAGGATAAATTCTTTTTCCCAGTTGTCGGGGTTATCTGTGCTATATACTCCGGTGGAGATTATTCTTACACCTTTGCTTTCGGCAAATTCTTTTATTTCTTTGCGTTCTTCGGCAGTGAGGTCTATGCCGAATACTTTGTCACCCCATTTATCGCCCAGCTTGTGCCCGGGGAATACCTCGATGTATTTCACTCCCAGTTCGCGGGTTTTGTCCAGAGCTTCGGCAAAGGTGAACCGGTGGAAAGTATAGGACTGTAAGGACAGGTACCATCCGTTTTGTTCGGCCTTGGTTACTGCTTCAACTTCGGTCCGGTTAGCTTCTTCCAGTTGTTGCTTGTTCTTTGTATTGCATGATGTATAACTGCACAGTATGCCTGCAATCAATAGGTATTTACATAGTTTTTTCATATGTCAGATTCGTTAGGGTATATCTTAATTAACAGTGGTAAAGATAAATAAAAGTTTGGGTTGGGTTATATATTGCAGGCTGATTTCGGAATAACAGGTTAATATTTAACTTTTTTCGCCACGTTGTTTTTACTCGATATCCGTTATATAAACATCATCTATCTCCTCTTAAATTAAAATTATCTATAAAATGTACTTTATTAAAAAACTTACCAGTAAATTTAGCTGTTAAAGAAAAGGTATCAATTTAATAACTACTTAAATTTTTTTATACCTATGAAGATACACGAATATCAGGCAAAAAATCTATTCTCGTCTTATGGCATTCCCGTTGAAAAGTATGTACTATGTAATGTAGCCAATGAGGCTGTTACCGCATACGACGGGCTGAACATGGAGCGTGTGGTAGTAAAAGCACAGGTGCTTACCGGAGGCCGCGGTAAGGCAGGAGGAGTTAAACTGGCAAAGAACAGGGAAGATGTAAAACAATATGCAACGGATATTCTGGGTATGAGTATCAAAGAATTTCCCGTTACAAAAATTATTGTGAGCGAAGCTGTTAACATAGGTTCGGAATACTATGTGAGTTTCGTTATCGACCGCAATACTAAATCCGTCATCCTGATGATGAGTGCCGAAGGCGGTATGGATATAGAGGAAGTCGCCGAACATTCACCGGAAAAGATACACAAATTTGCCATTGATCCTTTTATCGGAATTCCTGATTATCTGGCGCGGCGGTTTGCATTTACTATATTCGAAGAAATAAACCAGGTGAATCAACTGGCAGTAATATTACAAAAACTATATAAACTGTTCATAGACAAAGATGCATCACTGGCCGAAATCAATCCGCTGGTACTCACAAAAGAAGGCAACCTGATAGCAATAGATGCCAAAATGACCTTCGACGACAATGCGCTCTACCGTCAGCCGCAGATACATGCCCTTTTCGAACCTACCGAAGAAGAGAAAACAGAGGCGTATGCCAAGGAGAAAGGATTCAGCTATGTACATCTCGATGGCGAAATAGGCTGTATGGTAAATGGTGCAGGCCTTGCTATGGCTACTATGGATATGATAAAATTATACGGTGGTACACCCGCCAATTTTCTCGACATAGGCGGTAGTTCCAACCCCAATAAGGTGATAGAGGCCATGACCTTGTTGCTCAAAGATCCGAAAGTGAAAGTAGTGTTAATCAATATATTCGGCGGCATAACCCGTTGCGACGATGTGGCTTCGGGTTTGCTTACCGCCTTCGAACAATTAAAAACCGATATTCCCGTTATCGTTCGCCTTACAGGTACTAACGAAAAGCAGGGGCGTGATATGCTTGCAGGAACCCGCTTTAAAGTAGCGGAAACAATGGGTGAAGCGGTAAAATTAGCTGTTAGCCAATAGCTGATAGCTTTTAGCTTAAAAATAGTATCAATCGAAAACAATAAAAGCTAATGGCTAACGGCTATCGGCTTAAAGCTTAAACAATATGAGTATACTAATAAACGAATCCACACGACTGATAGTACAGGGAATTACCGGACGCGACGGCAGTTTCCATACTAAGAAGATGCTAGAATACGGTACTAATATAGTAGGCGGTACATCACCCGGAAAAGGTGGTACGGAGATACTCGGCGTACCCGTATTCAATACCGTATATGAAGCTGTACAACAGACTCAAGCCAATACATCCATTATATTTGTTCCTGCTAAATTTGCAGCGGATGCGATTATGGAAGCAGCGGATGCGGGAGTCAGACTCATTATCTGCATATCGGAAGGACTCCCTACACTGGATGCGGTGAAGGCATACCGTTATACCCAGATGAAAGGGGCGATGCTGATAGGGCCTAATTGCCCGGGGCTGATGTCGCCCGACAAATGCCTTGTAGGGATCCTGCCGGGACAGATTTTTAAGAAAGGGAATATCGGTGTCATCAGCCGGAGTGGTACATTGACATATGAGGTAGTGTATCACCTTACGGCAAACGGTATGGGACAATCCACTGCCGTAGGTATGGGTGGTGACCCTGTCGTGGGGCTTTACTACCGCGAATTGCTGGAGATGCTGCAGAATGACCCCGATACCGATGGCATAGTTATGATAGGCGAAATAGGTGGTAACGCAGAAGAACAGGCCGCAGAGTATATCCGCAAGCATGTGACAAAACCTGTTGTCGGCTTCATCGCCGGGCAGGCAGCTCCTCAGGGTAAACAGATGGGGCATGCCGGTGCCATTATAGCAGGCGGCTCGGGTACGGCAGCCGATAAGATTGCTGCACTGGAAGCTGCGGGAGTAAGGGTGGCGAAAGAACCGTCGGAGATACCTGCTCTGCTGAAGGAACGGCTGGGTAATTGATAAAATATTTTTAGATAAAAATCCCCTGTATTACACTGTATACAGGGGATTTTCTTTTATTATGCGGATGCATTGTTTTATGTGTTTACTAGCTTCTTAAACGCATTATTAACCAAGTTTAACGGCTCTAATAGAACATTATTATATAATTCTGCGTTATATTTGTGTAGTTTTGTAAAGTTTGTGTTAAGGTTGAAGAGGTCTGCGATGTGATATCGGGGACTTTTTCTTTTTATATGATATTCTCCTGTTAACGGGAATAAAACGAGCAACTTATCGGTTACTTTCTTTCTCCTTTTAGAATTTGGTGTCACTCATTGAGCCTGTCTACAGCCCATGCCAGAATATTACTGAAAAGTATCTTTTTCGGCTCATAACCTGTGTTAGCCAGATTGGCCCATGCACCCCCGTCGGTGAGCAAAATGAGTGCACCCTTGCTGTCGCTGTCCTCTACCAGCAGGATACGCGCTGCTCCGTCCGACACCTTGGCTATAGGGATAAAGCGGTTTCGGACAGATGTATCGGTAACTGATGCTGCCAAATCTATCTTCCAGTTGTAGTCGACATCCCTGGCAAAAGATAAGCCGGATGCATTACCAAAAGGTCCGTTGACAACCTTGTCGTTCGGCGATGTGAGTGTAGTTGAATTTACTATAATACCCGCTTCGGCATTGGTTGCGGCAGAATAGGTCGCCGATACGGATGAAGTACTGACTCCTAACAGACCTGCGACTATCGATACTGCACCCGCCACAGGAACGGTGGTATTGTCTACAGCATAGATAAGTATCTTTCCGCTTTTGATATAAGCCAGCGCTGTTGCAGCCTCTGTCGCATTCAAAGTCATACTGTAATTGATGATGGTTACGTCGGTAGCCTTATTAGTCATATTGGTTATTGTATTGGCCGTAGAACCGGTGGTAGAAGTTATCTTTTCCACTTTATCGTATATTCCGCTTGGCCCGTAGTTGGCTGTATTCCCGGCTATAGTCGTCATAGAAGCGGGATAGCCTGCGTATGAAATGTTATTTATGTACACTGACAAAGCAGGATATACTGCTTTTATGGTAAAAGGACATGTAGTAGCAGACAATGCACTGTTTGTTGTGAGGGTGAAATTATTCAAACCCTGCGTCAACGGTTTATCAGTCAGATTAGCCGGGGATATTGTAAATGTCTGGCTTCCACTTGCCAGTAATCCTGTTTTGGCAAAAGAATATCCGTTGACTTCATCTGTCTTTATTTCATACATTCCTCCTGCCGAAGGTGCCGTGGCTATACCCTGTATTGTAAGATAATTGGTTGACGGATTCAAATCCGTTCCTACCAGATATGTTCCATTTACAGCCAATGTATTACAGTCGATAAGATAATCTAATGGCTTACCGAGAACCTGATTGGTCAAAGATATTTCAGCAGTATTGATCCTGATCTCTATTGCATCCGGTATGTTGGAAAGATCGCTGGTGGATAGAACGGGTGTACCACTTCCCGGCACCATGATTGTTTGTACTCCTGCTGTCAGGAATTCGCCTGTTAGAATATAATCATAGCCATTGGTGGTGGTTCCTGTGATAATATATTTTCCGGGAACAGAAATATCCAGAACTATATTTAAATAGTTCAGCGGAGTAAGTTCCATTCCTTTTATATATGTACCTCTCACAGTGGCTGAAACCAGTGTGAAATCAGCCGCAATATCAGGTGGACAGCCGGTATCGGAGATGGGAACCCATTGAGTGCCGTCCCATATATTAAGCCCGATAGAGAGTTCCGGTGTTTCCTGCATATTATACACAACCATACCTGTCGATTGTTTTTTTTCCTCTTCGGTTGCCGAGATAACCAAAGGCACCATGCTTTGGGGGCTGACCAGAGATACACGCGGTAATAGCAGCCCTTTTGTGGAATTTGCTAAATTGCTGCCGCTTGTATCCGTCTCCTTGAGATCAAGTAAGGCTCCTGTCCTTGGAGAAAGGTTGGAACCGATCGTTACTTGTGCTGTGAGTATTGAGAAGTTCGACATTATTAAAATTACGATCAAATGTAAAGTCGAAGTCCTTGTTATTAGTTTCATAAGTTAATAGTTTGAACAAATACGTCTTATGTCTTTTGTGTTGTCTTATATTTCAACAAATATCTGTTCAATTAGTTTGATAAGTTTTTGTCTTTACTCTATTATTGTCTTTATTGTCTTTTTTTCGAGGCACAAAGATATGACATGATTTTAGAAAAAATAGTTTACTATATCGAAATAATGACTTTTTATTGTTAAAAATAGTTTCTTAGGCCAAATTTAAACTGTAAAAACAGAAAAAAGACAGTTTATTCAAACTGTCTTTTTTATAAAGAGATTGTTCTTGAAAACAGGAATCTGAACTAGCGTTTCGGAAAATAGAATCCGCTGTCGAATTCCATATCTTTTTTACACTTATTTTCCGGCTGCCACAATGGATAGTTAGTACGGCACTTATAAAGGAAATCCACAAGTTGTTGTTTTAACATATCTGCATCATTCTTTATCCACTGCCGCAATTGTGCAAGATCTTTTATATCCACACCTTTACTGTTTTCACTTTCCCGGATTGTAATGCCCTTGTTTACAATAATAGCCCAATGAAAAGGTAAAGCCTGATATACAGCGCAAAAGGAGAGGGCAGGGGCGATTTTCAGTATCAGGTCGCTGTTTTCCGGAGTAAGGGTATTGGCCGATACCTGTTCGCATAATTCTTCCATCAGCGGTTCGCCCAGTATGTCTGCAATATGAAGCTCCTGTGCAATACAGATATAGGGTATGAACTCGGCGATGTCGGTGCTGGATGTCACAGGGGAATGCATCTTGAACAGTTTCTCACTTATCAGGGGTAATTGTATTAGTTCTCTCATAGCTTTTTACTGTATAGATAAACTTTTTTTAATTTGATAATGCCTGATTCAAAAAATATATATAATATGATTGTAAAAAAAAGAAAAGATTGTTTCACAACAATCTTTTCCCAACTAACCTTATTTTAATACTATGGGAAAACATAAGCATTAAAATAACAAATATCTTTATCGGATGATTATCGTCATATATGGCTGTTTTATTTTCGATCCTGTGCGAATCTTAATTCCGGGCAATTTATGCGTAGCTTCTATTTAGCGGAACATGTCAGGTCTCTTCCTACTTGTGCACTTATGCACCCGTCTCATTACAATTTTCCAAATATAAGAACATTACGAGAATGAAGTAGGATTATGAATGGATAATAACATTATTTAAGTAAAGTTGTCCTTATGCTGATAAAGCGGGGAGTTAGTGTGTTTACAATAATGTTATTAAAATAAAAAATTCACTTAAAAACAATGAAAGTAAATGCTCTGGTAGTCAATAGGTTAATTAACTATGTTAATGAGTGGTTTTAACACGATATATTCTGTTTTTTTACATAGTTCTGATTATATTTGTAATGCATACAACGTTCTTTACATAAAGAAACTTACTTGGTAAAAAAACGGTTTGAAAACGGTAGCCGTTTTGCGATTTATTTCTTTAGGATGATGCACTGCTAATGCGGCGTGCTTTTCATTAATTAAACACTTATATGATCGCTTTAGCCAAATTTTTAAACTTCACATTCCGAAATTTTAAAACGGGGAAGACTTGCAATAATATAGATGTATTGCAAGTCTTTTTTGTTTTTTGAAGCCTTTATTTTTATTCTTATTAAAAAGGGTGTCTTTATAGCCCAATGAGTCTCTGTTTGATAATGATTAATTACTATATTTGTAATACAGGTAACGGATTTCTTTAGTAGACAATATTAACAAATAAATACCTCGGATTATGAAAACAGACCTTTACACCAAGATTGTACTGACAGTGATAGCAATAGCTTTAGTAGGAAATTTATTGAAAGATGTAGACTTTGTAACTAAAGCACAAGCCAAGCCCGTAGATTTAGACCTCTCTGCCCTGAAAATAGAAAAGGCAGAAAGTGACGATGATAAGGAAATGACGTTTTTTATTTATGAGAATAGTAAGATACGAAGATCTTTTTCTGTCGATAACTATGAAAGATGTGAAATAGGGTATAAAGATGTTCCCATTTATATTATAACAAGTAAAAAAGTTCCTCGTTTTAGACAGACTCATATGAGTATAAGCAGAACAGAATAATTTACATTCCTTTGCCCCATAAGGAAGCCTGAGAGAATATTCTCAGGCTCCCGTCGCAGGGGATTTGTAATCCCCTGTTTTTTATTATCAGGATTTACAATCCGATAAGCTCTTTAACGGATTAAAAATCCTGACAGTAGAAATTTTCGGATTGCAAATCCGAAAGAACGAAGAAGAACGAAGGAAATCACCTTGTGATTTTAAACCTTTATCTAATATATTCGTCTACATTTGTAGATAATATTAACAAATAAATACTTCGCATTATGAAAACAGACCTTTACACTAAGATTGTACTCACAGTGATAGCAATAGCTTTAGTCGCTAATTTCTTTAAAAATAACGATGTAATATCATCGGCTTACGCTTCCCAAAACAATCAAATACAGGCTTTACCGGTACAAAAAGAAGTAATAGATGTAAATATTGTGAGTGTTAGTAAACCGATAGATGTGAATTTGATGCAGTATGGAGGGACGTCTATAAATGGTTATAATGAATATAGTATTGAAAAGTATTTTGGATATAGAGGCAATTATCTAAATGGTATTCCTATATTAATATCAAAGTGAGTGATAGTTATATAAAACATTGATAAAAAGCCTGAGTTATTTCTCAGGCTTTTTTGTTATCATTTTCAAATAACTTTATCTATACTCTAAAAAGCATTATGAAAAAAACGAAAGAATTAGTAATTAAAGTAAATGGTACAGAAAATGTAGAAAAACTGGCTGATAATTTGGATAAGGTAGAGATAAAAATGATGGAGAGGTGAAATTAGCAATCGCCTTGTGATTTTTAAACCTTTATCTAAAATATTCGTCTACATTTGTAGATAATATTAACAAATAAATACTTCGCATTATGAAAACAGACCTTTACACTAAGATTGTACTGACAGTGATAGCAATATTTTTAGGAGTGCTTATCATCAAAGACGTAGACTTCGTCACCAAGGCTCAGGCCAGCGACCTAGACCTCTCTGCACTGAAAATAGAACAGACTGCCAGTGCTGATGAAAATGAAATGACGTTTTTTATTTATGAGAATAGTAAGATAGCAAAGCCGTTCTCCATTGATAACTATGAATATTGTGGGATAAGTATTAAAGATATACCAACTCATATTATTACAAATAAAAAGCCTGAAATAAGATATCGTAATAATATGTCAGTGGTGAAAGTGAAGTAATATATAATTTGAGTATAAAAAAGCCTGATTTTTATTATCATTTTTCAATTACTTTATCTATACTCTAAAAAGCATTATGAAAAAAACGAAAGAATTAGTAATTAAAGTAAACGGTACAGAAAATGTAGAGAAACTGGCTGATAATTTGGATAAGGTAGAGATAAAAATGAAAGAACTTCCTATATCGGCAAATATTATCGCAGAAGTCTTGAGGACAGGATTTGTCGAAATATCAGATGATGCTATTTTGCATGTCGCCAAAATAGGAGCTACTGTCTCAGAGCTTAGCGCCCATACCGAGCAGGCTATCGGCAAGAACAGAGAAGCAGCGCAGGAACTGGTTAAAAGTATCAGGAAATCAGACGAAAGTATTCTGTCTTCTATAAAGGCTACAGTGAAGAAACTGCCCGTTGTTATGGAAAGTTATCTGACAATGGTAACGAACTCTTCCGAGATGCAAACTACACTATTGGCAGACCGGACAAACAAGAATAAAGAACTTATTGAAAAGTCTTTGACCGATATAGAAGTGAAGTATATAGAGAAAGGTAAGAGGATTAAAGACGCCAATCTGAAAACATATGAAAGTTTTATTGGAGATTTGAAAGGCTATAAATCGGAAATTGAATCCGCCATTTTGCAGACAGGTATTCAATACGATGCTATGAGTGCGCACTACGATAAGGATAGCGAAGAATTTAAGAAAGCTCAGGAAGAAAAGAAAGCTGCTTTGGATAGTCTGCAAAAAAAGGTAGTGGAAATAAACGTAAAAATTGAAGAATCTAATATTTCGTTTCTTGAGAAATGGAATAAACAGGGCGATAATGCAATGGCTGATGTTGCTAAAAAAAGTAAAACAATAGCAGATTCTGTAAAAGAGTTAACTAAAACTACTATATGGGATGATAAAGCTCCCGATGATAAGAAATCATCCTTCCAAAAACTAAATGAGGATATCAAAAGTGTTATTAAGCCACTAGATGATATACAATCAAGTCAAAAAGCCCTGTACGAACAAGAAATAAAATATATAACCGAAAGTACTAACCGAAAGAAAGCCGAACTAGATAAGCAAATAAAAGAACTGGAACAGGAAGCCAAAGACAAGAAAAAAGAACTGGAAGTAGACAGGCTGACGGCTGAAAAAGGAGTCAACGACAGCAATGTCGGCAGATATTCAGGAAAGATATCGGAATTAGAAAAAGATTACGGATTAGAGAAGGATACCGAAAGCGGTGGGTATAAAGAAGTTGCGGGCTGGGATGAAATGTCTCCTGAGCAACAAAAAGAAATCGAAGATGCCAAAGATAGATTAGAACAACTAAACGAATTGAAGAAACAGGAAGAAGAAGCATCGGCAGATAAGGCGAAAAAGATAAAAGAAGCCAACGATATCATCTTTCAGAGCGAACAGAAAGTATTAGATGAAAAACAGCGTATAGAAGCTGAAAAAGCAGCATTAGACAGAAAAGCGACAGAAGAAAAAGCAAAAGCGGAAGAAAAAAAAGCAAAAAAAGAGGAACAGATAGCTAAACTCAAGAGGATAAAGGATAAAGCGGAACATGTGGTAAAAATAGCACAGGCAATCAGTGACGTAGCCGGAGGGGTAACGAAAACATTAGGGGCATATCCCTGGCCTCTGAACGTTGCATTAGCAGCATTGGTTGGATTGCAGGGAGGAATACAAGTGAAAATAATGACAGAGCAACTAAAATACATGCAGGACGGCGGACTGCTCAATGGCAAGCGCCATTCACAAGGCGGCATGCGCATCGAAGGTACAAATATAGAAGTAGAGGGTGGCGAATATGTTATAAACAGAGAATCAACAAATAAAAATCTCGGTTTGGTACACTATATAAACTCCCAACGCAAAGAATTGACACCCTCCGATGTAACCGGATTTTTCGCCAGAGCATCACAGGGTTTCGATCTGCCATTTCAACGGGAATTCGCAGCGGGAGGGATGATGCCTGCGCCGTTTTTAGCCCCTAATTTTTCTTCCGACAACGATGCGTTGGTACATGCCATTAAGAACATCCGCATAGAGTCGGGTTCTTCGGGCGACAACGAAGCCCTGATAAATGCCATCAAAGGCATTCGTATAGAGCCTAAAGTGGCCGTAACGGATATAATCCGTGCGCAGGAAGAGGCTGTACAGGTGGATAAGTGGTCGGGAAACTAATTAAACATTCATCAAAATAAAAGTAAGTTATCCATACAATGAGAAATAATGAAGAATGGCGCAGGCAACCGCTATAGTATCCAGGTCTTAAATCTCTGACTCAAAAATACCCCCGGGAGAATAGTGAACTTTCGGGGGTATTTGTTAATTTGTATATAAATGTGCGCTTATATCCCGGAGAACAAGATATAATTGCCGTCTTCTGTTGCAGGACAACAAGTCAACAGGAGTGTTCTGTTACAGACAAATCATTATACATTTCTGACATATCCCTGTCCTTTAACATTTGTACATAAATAAAATAGTTAATCTATTATTATTCATGTTATATTTGCATGCAATTTAACTAAATACCTGATTAACGATAATGAAGAGCCTGTTCTTCCTGTACACTCTACTGTGCCTTACCCTCACCGTGTCCGCCTCCGTCCCGCGTATAAAGGGAAAAGTGGTAGAGGCCGGAAAGAGCACACCAATCGATTATGCCGATATAATCCTTATAGAAAAAGGGAAGATAAATCCCGTATTGCATACCCTGCCTGAAACAGACGGGGAGTTCATCCTTTCCGATATCAAAGACGGAGAATATTCACTGCTGGTAAGAGCTGTGGGCTTTGATGTGTACACACGTTCCGGTATAGTGCTCAATCCTTCTACAACAGTATTCAATTTGGGTATCATAGAAATGAAACCGTTAGAACAGGGTTTGGCTGAAGTAGAAATAGTAGCACAGAAAAGACAGGTAATCTATAAACTGGATAAAAAGGTAATAGATGTATCCAATAATCTGCTGGCAAGCGGTGGATCGGCAGGCGATATACTTGAAAATACACCTTCAATCCGTGTCGATGCCGAAGGAGAAGTAACATTCAGGGGCAGCAGTGGCTTTGCAGTTTATGTAGACGGTAAGCCGAGTGTCTTTAGCGGTTCGCAGGCACTGGAACAAATACCGTCGGGGCATATCGAAAATATAGAGATAATCACCACCCCGTCGGCCCGTCACGATACAGGAGGCGACGTAGGCATTATCAATATCATCACCAAAAAACATTCTCAGCAGGGACTGAACGGCATGGTAAACCTTACGGGAAGCACTATGCTGTCGCGTGGCGTAGATTTCCTGCTCACACAGCAGGATAAGGCTTCGCGCTGGTATCTGGGTGGCGGATGGAACGACAGACTGCGCAAAAGTAAATTCAGGCAGGAGAAAACCACCATTGTATCCGATGTGACCACCATATCCGATTCGGACGGGCCACGCGAAAGCAACAATTTCGACTATTCGCTAAAAGTCGGCTGGATGTACACATTACCTAAAACCACATTCAATGTGGATGTGCAGGGTGGCTATGGCGGCCGTACGCGCAAAGGTGATCTCGATTACAAGGAGGAACAGACTAAAGCCGGCTTGCCTTTGGGTAGTGGCGACTATATCAGCCATGATGACTATGACCTGCACGAAACATATTATCAGGGGACGGTCGGTTTTGCCCATAAGTTTAATGATAAAGGGCACGACCTCACAGGAAGTTATTACCTGAAATACGGCGGCGATGCCATGGAATATTTCCAGAGCGACCTGTTCAATTATCAGGGTGAACGTCAGCAGGGACACAGGGCTTGGGAAGACGAACACCGCTGGACAATGCGCGGAAATATCGATTATATATTTCCATACCGTGAAACGGGACGTATAGAAGGCGGCTACCAGTATTTCTCCTATCTCGAAGACGGTGATTACAGCATGCAGTTCTGGAATCCGGAAAAAAAGGAATTTTATTGGCGCGATGATATTTACAATACGTTCTATTTCAAATACGGCATACATTCCATCTATGCGATAGTGGCCGACAGTTACGGGAGTTTCGATTTCCAGCTGGGGCTTCGCGGCGAGCATACCCACCGTGTGCTTCGCAGTTCGAAGGAATGGGCAAACCGTACATATGACAAATTCGAATTTTTCCCGTCGGCACACCTCGGTTACAACCTGCCGGGAGGGGATAAGGTACTGGCTTCTTATTCGCGGCGTATTACGCGTCCCGAACTGTTTTTTATGGAGCCGTATATAACATACCGCGATTACTATTCAGCCGAAATAGGCAATCCCGATATCCGCAACGAATACATCAATTCTTACGAACTGAACTATAAGAAGAATATAGGCGAACATGCGCTTTCTGCATCTGCATTCCACCGCAGCCGCAAGGATAAGATAGAGCGCCTGCGTGTCCCGTATCAGGCAGGGGTGACGCTGGATTCGATGGCAAATGTAGGGCATGATTATTCGACAGGTCTTGAAATCAGCGCGCAGATGCAGGCCACACGCAAATGGAATGTCAATATTAACGGAAGCTATTACCATTACAAAATAGAGAATGAATACAAGACCGAAAACGGTGACGAAACCAGCAACAATTATGAGATAACCCTCAACAATTCATACGATGCCGGTAAAAACACCCGGGTACAACTCGATGGTAACTTTGTGGGGCCGTCTGTGACCACACAGGGGAAAACCAATTCGTTCTGGTATGTGAATATGGCAGTACGCCAGCAGTTGCTCAACAGGAAACTGAATGCCACCCTGTCTTTTCGCGATGTGTTCAATTCGGCACGCTATGTAAGCAATATAAGTACAGCAAACCTGAAATCGGTGACGCATATAAGACCCAATTATCCGCTGATTACATTAAGTCTTAGTTATACATTCAATAACTTCAAGGCGAAGAGTTCCCAAGGTAAGGAAAATCACGACTTATTTGAAGGCACGAATCACTAATGTATTATTTGTTAAATATATAATGCCGGTAGGGAAATTCCACACCGGCATTATATATAGACATAATTTGGTGATTTTGCGATCTTTGAATCTTTAGATTCTGAACTCTTTAAATCCAAACTATACCTTATTTCTTTTCTTCCTCAGGATAGATGATGATACGAGGACGCTTGTTAACATCCGGAATCATCAGTTTACGCTCTGCATCTGTAAATCCCATCTTTTGGGCAAATGTTTCCACATGCAGTCCCGACCTTATTTCGGACGAATAAAGCATTTTTAAGACTGTCTTTTCCTCTTTCGAAATATAGAAAGGTTCTTTCATCATATGCCGTATTTCGTCCTGTGAACGAAAGAATTGCGGAATTACCGACCTGCCGATAGTTACATAATAAGGGTATAGTTTGATAGGATGGTCAAGCCCCAGTGCATGTTGAAATTCATGCATCAGCGTTTGCGAACTGGCATGACAACCATCGTAGATGACTGCAAAATTGATACTCCATGAGTAAGACGTTTTGCGGTTCACTTTCGACATTCCGTTCAGACAGACAGATTGCGGCAGCTTGTTTGATATTACTTCGGGTACGCGCCTGTACACATGCAGGTTGCCACCCCTGGTCACACGCTCCATCTTTACAGGGGCAATAAGCGGTGCCAGTATGGCGATAACGGAATCTACTTCGTCTATCGACTGCCGGCTAAGTTCTCCGATATTTTTTATTTCTACCTTTATATCCCTGTCCCACTTGCGTATACGGGAGTTTTCAAACATAAACGCCACGTCGCAAAACAGGCTGAGTTCGTCATCATTATATCCTGTTTCCCTGAATTTGTGTGCATTGAACCGGCGGGTTTCCTTTACTGCGGCATTTTCATATACGAACGATACCAACCCTGTTGTTGTGGATAGGATTATCAAGGAGAATATGGTATATTTAGCATACTTCACCATGTTTTTCGGTATTTTGTAGATTCATATAAATGCGCTGTCAAAAACGTCCGACGCACATCCCCCTTTAATACAAATATATTAATTTATATTTGTCTGATGTTATATAGAGGGAATTTTTAAGCGGATTCCATAAATAAATGAGGAAAAAATAAGGAAAATAATCAAAAATTTATTGATAGAAAAAATAGAAGGGACATGAGGATGTGAAATGAACGCGCATACTTATATTCTCTTTATATCTGCAATATCTTTGACTTACCATACCGGAATATATCGATTTGGCAACCGGAAGGATCTTTTTTCAAAAAAAGACATTTGTAAGTATTAACAACAACTATAAAAAAATTAATAATTTTTATTTGTAGTTCTTGCTCTTCATAGTCGTCCCATTCAGTTTATATATCATTCAACATTTACGATGTCGATTAATTTTACCTCTAACGCCTGACATATTTTATATAAAGTGCCCAAGGTAGGATTAGTGCGCCCCTTCTCTATTCTTATGAGATTATTGTATTCTATATCAAGCTTATCCGCTAAATCCATCATGCTCATATTTCTACTCTCTCTTATCTCCCTAATCTTCAAACCTACTTTTTTAACTAAAATTTCTTTATCCATGAATTTCTATCATTAATGATTGTTCATTAAAGAAAATTGATTATGTTTGTATCACAACAATCATATATGATAGTTTGTGTTAAAGGCTATTTTATTGAAAATCAGATTTAACACATTATGCCTTAATGTTTAACAGATTTATAGAAGGAGGTAGATATGAAAACATGAAACCATGGATCAGAACCTCTGTGTACAGAAAATGCCCGGATTTATACTGTATTCAGATT
This sequence comes from Dysgonomonas sp. UBA7710, assembly GCF_002482385.1. Classification (GTDB taxonomy): domain Bacteria; phylum Bacteroidota; class Bacteroidia; order Bacteroidales; family Dysgonomonadaceae; genus Dysgonomonas. The sequence continues at coordinate 28,135 of NZ_DLFW01000014.1, forward strand.
ATTTTTAACGATTTAATGCTTTATTATTAACGAATCTTATTAAAAATTAATGAAAACACATCAGCAAATTAATGTCCTTAATTCAGGATCTTTATGTAGGTCGTTTTCATCTTTGGCAGCTGCAACTTTAGGATTATTCCTCTTTTGCACACCGAATGTCCACGCTGCCGATGGAAATACTGAGAAAAAGGCTGTCTCTCATGAAACTTCCCCTTTACAAAAGGGACGGACAGTCACTATAACTGTAACAGACGCGGATGGGCCTCTCACCGGCGCCAATGTAGTGGTAAAAGGTACTACTAACGGAAATATTGCAGATGCAGATGGAAAAGTTATCTTAAATAATGTACCCGACAATGCTGTGCTGGTAATATCATTTGTAGGTTTTATCCCTAAAGAAGTTCCGGTAGGCAATCAGCAAACGATAAGTGTAAACTTGTTGGAAGATGCTCAGGCACTCGAAGAAGTTGTGGTAATTGGTTATGGTACACTGGAGAAAAAACAGGTTACCAGTGCCGTTACCTCCATATCGGGAAAAGACCTGATGGTAGGGGTAGGCGGCTCCGATATATCCGCTTCATTACAGGGTCGTATCAGCGGGCTTATTATGAATAATATAGGGAGCGCCAATGCCGGTACTACATTCCAGCTGCGCGGGCTTACTTCCATCAATGCCGGTAAATCGCCCCTGATTGTAATCGACGGATTCCCGGGCGGGGATATACGTTCACTTACACAAGACGATATTAAATCGATAGACGTACTTAAAGATGCCTCTGCCGGAGCCATCTACGGTACACGCGCCACTTCGGGGGTAATATTGATTACAACCAAAAGCGGTTCGAATACCAACGGCAAGGTAAAACTGACCTATAGCAACGAACTTACTAAAAAACAGGCTTACGGAGCACCTCAGATGCTTACCGGACGCGAGTACGCCGAACATGGTATAGGTACGGATTACGGTTCGGATACAAACTGGTGGAATGAAATGATAAATGATGATAATTTCTCTCACAAGCACCATGTAGCTATAGATATGGGAACAGAAAAAGCACAGGTTTATACATCGTTCTTTTATGAAAAAAATCAGGGGATATCTTTGAGCGACGAACGTGAAGACTATGGAGGACGTTTCAATGCCAATTTCAAACTGTTTGACGACTGGCTCGAAGTACGCCCGAATGTAGATTACCGTCAGGCATGGAGAAACAACAACATTCCTGCCTTCCAGCAGGCCATGCGAAACAACCCTACACGTTCGCCCTACGACCCGGAGAGTGAAACCGGCTATAATGTATGGCTCAACGAGTCGCTGGACTATAATGTGGTAGCCGATGCCAGATTGAGCACTTACGAAGGACTGGACAAATGGTTCAAACCGGAAGTTACCTTCAAATTGAATATAAAGCCTGTTCCGGGTCTGTCTTATTCGCAGACAATAGGTTATGAAAACCGCCAGTGGGAGTATCACTTCTACAGGTCGCGTTATCATCGCTCCGAACTGGAAGAATCTCGCAGGGGGGCTGCATATCTCAATTTCAGCAAGACCGAAAATATTACATCCGAAGGGTATGCAAACTATATCAAAGAATTTAACGGAGGACATGTGTTAAATGCTACAGCCGGCTATTCATACTTCGAAAACAATGGTGAAGGTTTCAGCATGGAAAACTTCGACTTCGATGTGGACGGTCTCAAGTTCTGGAATATCGGAGTTGGTTCGTACCGCAGCGATGGGAAAGCAAATCTGGCCTCAAGTAAAAATATCACAGAACGTTTGTTTTCGGTGTTCGGGCGTGCCAATTATTCTTTTCAGGACAAATACTTGCTGCAGGCATCTCTTCGTCACGAAGGCTCTTCAAAATTTGCCGCCGACAATCGCTGGGCAGATTTTTGGTCGGTATCGGCAGGATGGCGTATTTCCGCTGAAAGTTTTATGAAAAACCTTACATGGCTCAAAGACCTCAAAGTACGTTTCGGCTATGGAGTAACGGGTAACAACGATTTCAGTTCCTCTTATATGGCCGATATGTTAAGTTCAGATGCTTACTGGATGCTTCCTGACGGGACATGGGCATATTCGTTTGGTAAGTCACAGAACGTAAATTCCAAACTGGGATGGGAAGAGAATAAAGAATGGAATATTGGTGTCGATTATTCGATATTCGGTGATCGCTTTTATGGTAAGTTCGACTATTATCGCCGTAAGATAGACAATCTTATTTATAACGTGAAAGTTCCTCAGCCTCCTTATACCCAGGGTTCTCAATGGCAAAATATAGGTAGTATGGAAAGTAAAGGCTGGGAATTTGAATTCGGCGGAGATATTATCCGTACAAAAGATTTTACTTGGACTACCAATATGAATCTCAGCCACAATTCGGGTAAGATACTCACTTTGTGGGGCAACAATACTTATTACAACGGCAATGGCTTTGTTGCTCCGGGCACCCCGGGCGATGCTGCACGTATAGAGGAAGGTTCGAAAATAGGTTCGTTCTACATCTGGAAATTTGCAGGGTTCGATGACGATGGGAACTTCCTTCTTTACAATAAAGACGGAGAAGTGATACCGGCTGCCCAAAAGACCGAAAATGACAAGCAGTATATGGGCAATTATCTGCCAACACTGATTGTAGGCTGGCGTAATACACTCACATATAAAAATCTGGATCTGGGGATCAGCCTGCGCAGCTGGATAGACTTCGATGTATATAACACCTTAAATATGTATTTCGGTATTCAGGGACGGGGCAATACCAACGTGCTCAAAGATGCTTACGGGAAGTTTGCCCACATCAAGGGAGAAAAGCAGATTTGTGACTACTATCTCGAAGACGGTACATTCCTGAAAATCGATGCCATTACATTGGGATATACTCTGCCAATGAAAAAATACACCAAATTTGTTGACCGCATACGTGTTTACGGGACTGTGGGTAATGTCGCCACTATCACAGGTTACAGCGGCATGAATCCCGAAGTGAATATCACCAATTGGGATGGGGGTACGGAGAAGTTCTGGGATGGTAGTTTCTATCCGATGACGCGTACTTATACATTTGGTCTTCAGTTAAATTTCTAAATACATAGGCAAGAATGAAAAAGAATAAGATAACTAAATTCATATTGTCGGGAGCCCTTTGTCTGCTCACTGCTACGTCTTGCGATGTAGATCCGACTTTCTATACACAGGTAGTACCCGAAACCTTCTATACCTCGCAGGAAGCGGTATGGGAACGTTTCAACCGCCCTTTCACTCACTGGCGTTGGTATGTAGGACAGGATTCTCCCCGCTGGTTGCTGCAGGAACTTGGTACGGACGAATTTTGTCAGCCTACCAGAGGCAGCGACTGGTTTGATGGTGCCAATTATCAGAAATTCCACCATCATGAATATACAGAAGATATGATTTTCATCGAAACAGGATGGACTAATTTTGCGATGGGAGTTGCTCTTGCCTGGGATGCACTCGAAGATCTTGAAAAAGTGGACTTCGATGCTCTGGGGTTTCCACAGGGCACGCGCGAATCGATGCTGAATCAGCAAAAAGCATTGGTTGCATCCTTGTACCTTGACGGGCTCGACTTTTTCGGAGGAGTAGCTCTCTATACCACGACACAAAGCGAGGTAAAAGGCCGTTCGACCGATAAGGAAACTTTCGAATTTATCGAAAACCTGCTCAAAGAAGCCATCCCTAACCTCCCTGTGAAGGAGGAGCTCGGAGGTCTTGAGAACGGCAGTATCAACAGGGCTGCAGGAGCCGCTCTTCTGGCACGCCTCTACTTCAATGCCAAATCGTATATCGGTACGGAAATGTATGCAGAGGCCGGACAGATATGTCAGGATATTATCAATGGTGTATATGGCAAATATGAACTGGATGCGGACTGGACAAACATTTTCGGTTTCGACAACGAAACGTGTACCGAGATCATATGGTCGGTACCTAGTCAGAATGCCAAATTGGAGACTGACGGTATGTACTGGGATCGCATGGTACCATACAATTACAGGAATTATCTGGGAGGATTGGAAGGTTCGGGTTCGAATAATGGTATCGGGCTGATTCCAAGTCTCGACCCTCTGGGCAATAAATATCCTTACAAACTGGGTGGTGCTTATTCCAAATTCCATGACAGCGATATACGCAAACAACCATACGTGTATGAAAACAATGGCAAGTACCGGGGGATGTTTATCGTAGGTAAACTGATTAATCCTACCAATCCCGATTGGGTTTGTACAGGTAGCCGTGAGTATAACGGGCAGATAATAACAGTCGTAGACCAGGTATCGTATTTTGCCAAATTAGGTTCGGCCGAATATCCTACGTTGGCATCACTGCCATCTACTATTGCCACGGCTGAGGAGTCATCCTGCGTACGTGTTACCAAACGCAGTCCTCGTCCAAATCAGAGCGAAAAGAACCGTAAATTTGACCCCGATGTTCCAATTATCCGTTTAGCTGAAATTTATTATACATTGGCTGAATGCAAGATGCGTGCAGGGCAAACAGGAGAAGCGGCACAATTGATTAATACCGTGCGCAAACGCTATTTCGCAAACGGAAACGACCCTGACCCTGTTACGGCTTCCAACCTTGACAAATACCGTATGCTGGACGAATGGTTACGCGAATTTTTGGGCGAAGGCCGCCGTCGTACAGATTTGGTACGCTGGGATGCTTATGTAACAGAAGACTGGTGGGATCATAAAGCGACTAACAATCCAAATCTGAACCGTTTTCCGATACATTACAGCCTGATAGGGGCTAACAACTTACTGGAACAGAATCCGGGATATTAAGAATGAGCAGATTGTTTGGTATATAAATGCCCGTTTACTGTTTAGGTATAGGCTTTAAACAGTAGAATTTGAAAGAGGCTGTCCGGGAAGGGCAGCCTCTTGTTTGTTTTATATAATATACTTTTTTTTAAGGCAGGTAATATTTAAAAACCACCCCGATAATAATAGCCACAGAAAAACTCGAAAGCGTTCCTATCATTACATATTCTGTCATTTTTATTTCCTGTAACTCTTTCAGGTCGCCATATCTGAATATCGACTTGGCTGCCAGAAGGAATCCGATGGCTTCGAAATTTCCGGTAAATATAAATGTAATTATAAGAAAGCGTTCGATGTAGCCAATCCATTTTCCGGCATCCTGTAGCCCGTTATTTCCTGTTACATTCAATTGGCTGCTCCATTTTTCGGTGAATATGCCGATAAGTATCGAAGAGGGTTGCAGTATGAGGATATATGCTATCAGGACAATCCACATCTTATTGCCGGCAAACAGGCCGGATATATATTCCCATAATGCCCCGAACTGGCCTTCACAGATAAGCCAAAGCAATATCAGAACAATAATGTGTAACAGTTGGTCTATCAGGAATGGTTGCAGTCCATCTTTTTTCCGCTTATACAGGAAATCTATCGCAAAATGGGAGACCAGTATCCCTGCGGGAATATACCAGCTTAACCATGCCCCTGCTATAATGTACGCCGCGATAGCATGTATAAGACTGTGCATTATATTTGCTTTCAGACTTATCTGTATATCATCACTCTTTTTCCTGTCTACCAGTGATCCGGGCTGAAACAGGAAGTCACAGAGGAAATGTGTGCAAAGTAACCTGAGTAAAATATTGATTTCCATCTTTCTTAAGATTTTTGTTTTTCCAAATCCGATACCTTCCTTCTGAACCGGTTTGCATATTTGATTATATTACCGGCTTTCGCATTTAATAGTAATTTGCTGATAGTCTGTTGCGTTTTTCCTGTTATTTCTGCAAGGTCTTTTTGAGACGTATGTTCCGCCATCATAAGGGGATATACAACCGAAGCCTGTGCCTGTGTCCAGCCGGATACGATATCATCAGCAAAGTTTGTGCTGACACTCAGTTCATCATTGAAGTCATCGTCAGGTGTAATAATGCACATACGGCTGTTCTTATCCAGCATATCAAATGCCTGCCCCGACAAGCGGAAGGCTTCTCCATCCGATTCCACTACACTGTCTGTAATAAACTCACCTTTTCCTATCCCTAATCCCATACGCGCATCCCAGCGGAGATTGGCTCCCGAATTCGCTGTCAGGGCAGCCCTTAATGTTATAGCTGTCCATACGGTAGCTTTGGCATTATCGGTAATTATCTGGAAGCTATCACCCCTGTATATCTCTATCCTGGCATTAGCTATTGCTAAGGTGTTGACATTAGAAATAGCGCTATGTAATATATCCAGTAGCCTGTCCCTGTTTCCGGAGCTCAGTATTTCCGTAGAGTCTACTATATCGCCTGTAATTACTCCTATCCAACCCATTACTCTCTTTTTTTATACAAAGATACTATTTTTATTTTACTTACAGCCTTTTTGAGCTGTTTTTTGTTAATACAACCAATTTAGGCTGTTTTTTGTTAATACAACCGGTATGGGCTGTTTTTAGTGTGATAAGAATGAATATTTTTTGTAATACATCCAAATGTTAATTTTCCCATTTATCTGCATTTTTCCCCAATCCAATTATCTATACCCTAAAAAGCAGATAATCTATGAATTTACCTATCTACAACTGCATTATCGACGATAACGAAGACGATATGACGGGCATCTGTGCCATATCTTTTGTCGATTGTCCGGCCAATGAGGTCGATTTTGTGACATTGAAAAAAAACAGTGAACACATTTTTCTCAATCGTGATACAAAGAAACGCATTCTTACAGGCGTAGTACTGAAACCAGAGCAACTTATCTACCGTCAAAGTGAAGAACTGGGCGACTATTACATCAGGTTTTCGGCCGAACAAATAGAAAGGATAGCACAGAAAATGATGCGTACCGGTGTAGCACTTCACAATACCACACACCAGCATCAGACACCGCTCTCAGGCAACTACCTCACCGAACTGTGGATAGTGGCAGACCCGCAGACAGATAAATCGAAAGCATTAGGATTTGAAGACCTTCCCAAAGGTACCTTGATGTGCAGCTACAAGGTCGGGAATGAAAAATACTGGAACACAGAGGTGATGACCGGCCACGTCAAAGGCTTCTCTTTGGAAGGTTTCTTCAATCAACAACCGGATATTTCCAAAATTAAAAATCAAATGAATGTAAACATGAACAAAAAGAAACCGAAACAAACATTGCTCGGTCGCATTGCACGCATGTTGCTCGACATCGAAGCCGTAGAAAAGGCAGATATGACGGCCAGCGGTACGCCTTATGTAGTCTTTGTACTGGCCGACGGCAAGGAAGCCTATGTGGACGAAGACGGGTTTGCTACGCTCGACGGAGAACAAATGCCGGCCGGTGAGCATCAGCTTGCAAACGGCAATTTGCTGGTAATCGATGAGCAGGGGCAATTCACAGAAACGCGTGAAGCATCGGAAGACAAAACCAAACCTGAAGAAACGAAAGCTCCGCAAACATTGAAGCGCAGTAAGGCACGGCATAAACTGGCCGGTTTCGAACCCAAAACAGCAGAAGCCCTGAAAGCTAAGATTGCCGAAATGCAGCAGACTATCGACCAGTTGACTAAAACATTGGAAGACGCACAGTCGATGCTCGAATCTACAAAAGGGCAGGTAGAAGAGATGCGCAGGAAAACACCATCGGCACATCCTGCCGTTCAACTGTCGCGCACAACTAAAAATGCAGGGGAAATGACTACGGCCGAACGTATGGCAGCTGCATTGAATCAGACAATAAACAGAAAGAAGTAATATGCCGATGTGCCAATTGAATGCAACTGTTTGAAAATTGGTACATTACACACTTCGGATAGTAATTATCAGGATGAATACAATTAAATAAAAGTATAATAACTAACTAAATTTAGAAATATGGCAAACATGTATGACATCTCATCACTGAATTATCAGCCGTCTACCAATATGGACTGGTTTACAAAAGCAATCTTTGGTGGGAAACTTATCGAGAAAGGTAAAATAACTCCCGTTGTAGGAGTGAAAGAATCGACTCTAATCAACCTGATTGACATCAACGGCAGCATTTTGCAGGCAGATGCCCGTGACTGTTCATGGAATCCGCAGCAGATGTCGAAGTTGAGTGACAAGGAGTTGAAAGTAAAAACGTATAAAATCAATCTGGAACAATGCCTCGACGACCTTGAACGCAAACGCACCGTATGGATGCTCAGTCCCGGAGCAAAGAACAGGGAATTGCCCGATACGCTCGAAGACGCAACAATGGCTATCCTTGCTTCCGAATTGAGCAGTGAGATAGAAACTAAAATCTTTAAGGGAGACAGTTCTGTGGATGCTAACGATTTCGATGGAGTAGTCAAAGTCTTAACAGACAGTCCGGACGCCGTTAAAATAACAGGTGTAGCTCTTACCAAAGTAAATGTATTGGACGAAATAGAAAAGGTATTTACAAACATTCCGGAAAATGTTGTAGCTGCCGGCTTACAGGAAGGTACATTGAATATTTATGTTTCTTATCCTACATTCCTGAAAGTAAAAATGGCTCTTGGAGGCATCTACGGAAGTAATGTGGTAGTCATCCCCAACTTTACAGTAGAGGGCGACGTGGTGCGCTATATGGGAGTGGAGCTTGTTCCGGTAAAAGGACTCGGAGACAATGATATAGTAGCGGCTGATGCCCGCAACTTCCTTATCGGGACAGACCTTGTGCGCGACCTTGAAGAAATCCGTCTTGGACAAAAGGCTGCCCCGCAGGATAATATCATCTTCATAGACGGACGTCTGCGTCTTGGATTCGCTATTCCGTTCGAAGACGAAGTGGTGTTTTATAGTCCGAATAACTAATCAATGTGTCAATCAAAAAAAGCTATTGGCCATTAGCTAACAGCTATTAGCTTAAAATATAGGCACATTGGCATATTAAAACATTAATTCATCAACTCATTAAAAAAAAATATTATGTCAGGATGTAAATTAACTTCAAATATAACAAAAGACAACTGCCATTATTCGGTAGCGGGTATAAAAGCCGTATATCTTTTCAATTACGATGCCGGGAACGATTATACTTTCGGAGCCGATGGAGGAATCGATACTATTACGCTTGCCGAGAGTGCCAAAGCGTATAAAGTTGACTTTGCTGATAATACAGCTTCATTCTCCGACGAACTGGCCGTAAATGGTAATGGAGGAAAATACCGTACCCACACTGTCAATTTTACCATCAGCAACTACGATTACGAATTGTTGAATCAGGAAAAGGCGTTGAGTCTGGGTAAGTTTACGGCGGTAATCGTTGATAAATCGAATCGTGCGGTGATGCTTGGACGCAACAACGGATTGAGTGCCACAGCATTCAACTATGCATCAGGTGCTGCCGATGCCGATGCTTACGGCTGGACCGTAACCATGGCCGGAACGGAAATAGAGATGGGCCGCCTGCTGAAAGATGAAAGCGTGATCTCTGCAATTGCGGACAAGACTGTGGTTACACCGTAAAGTCAGCATTTAGCTTATAGCCGTTAGCCTACAGCCTTCAAGGTTTTCGCTGACGGCTTTACTTTTATTTATTAACTGCTACTGGCTATCAGCTAGTGGCTAAAGGCTAAAAACAATGACTTGCAGATTATTACAGAATATAAAACATACCTGCGACTATAATCCCGGAGGCATTACAGGACTCTATCTGCTCGATATCCGCGATTTTGAGACATATCAGTTTGCCGGTGATGGGCTGTTCGATAAGTGTTATGTAAACCGGATAATATCAGATGTGCCTTTCTTGGAAATAGGAGCAGTAAACGAAAGCACCTTTACTGAGACGCAGGAAAATGGCATATACAAACAGGAGTTGGTAACATTCGTACATACACTGAAGGGGGAAAAAACATCGGATCTGCTGTTAGCTGCTGTAAATAAATATCTGGTGGCTTTCCGTACATCGCAGGGGCTGATGTATAGTTTTGGCAGCGACGGTGGGGTATCTCTTTCATTCTCCCAGATAACAGGGCAAACAGGCGAAACATCGGGCTATCAGATATGGATACGCAAGAACTCGGTTTACCCGCTTTTCGAAATCGATGCATCCCGTTTCAATACGATGCCTGTACTGGGTACGGAAGACCGCCATATAGTAATGACTGAAGATAAAAAGAATGCAATACTGGCGGAGTAAATCAAATAGAGGTATAACCAATTAAACAAAATAAAATGGCTAATGAAACAAGAAAATTAGACCCGGTAGAACTCTCTTCTCTCAAGACGATAGAAGACCCTAAAGGTTTTTATATATTCGGTTCGATAGAGGAAAACGGAGTGATGAAGTCGGGCAAATGCAAGTTCGATACGCTGGATAGGCTACAAGTGGAACGGCGTATTTCCCTGACTATGGAAACAACGGCAATGGAAATGTTTATAGGCGAAGAGATGACGATTTATAAAGTGGATGCCCTGAATGTGAAGTCTCTTACTATTGATGATGAAACATTTACTAACCTGAATAATATACAATTGGACAAGAAAATAGAAAAACGCTCGAAGGTCAGGTTTGTGATCGAAACCCAAACAACAGACCCGACTGCTTATTTATTCATTTATGCTAAAGCAATATTACCATGATATATGAAGTAAAGAAAGATGATATTATAATGTTGATTGACGACACGGTGTTTTTTGCAGAACAACCCAAGGCGTTTAAAACAATGTTTCGGGAACTGGAAGACCCTGACAACCCCGGATATGCTGAGTTTGACGATTGCAGGGCTTACCTGACCGAATTAGATAGAATATTATTTTCACCCGTTAAACAAAATTTATAAGAGATGAGATACGCATTTAAAGACAGATATACAGACTATCAGGGGGTAGATGTAGAACGGGTATTCCCTACTAGATTTTACTCCTATGCGGGTACGGGTACGGATGCCAGCAGGCAAAACCCCTCCAGGTCTACCGGTACCATTGCTGCTACGAGCGGGCAGAACCAGTCCATCATACTGGGCGGCGGATACCACAAATTCAGCGTTGGAACGACATCGGCGCCTGTGAATCAAAACAACCTGATGTTCCGGATTATCGGAAGCGGTATGAAAAACAGTATCATAGACGCCATTTTATACGAAGGCCATCAGATGTCCTCCGGTACATTTAATGGTGTATTTCTTAAAGACGTTGCTGTAAAAAATGTAATAACGTACAGGCTGGGTTATAATGGTCAGGGAACTTATAATAACAGATACTATCAATGCGAGATGCTGTCAATGCCCGGAACAACGAATCTTGGTGTAGGCATAACAAACTATTATGACCATTGTATTTTCAGAGTAAATCCGTCATCAGGCAATATCAATGGCAATAATTCCTTCATCGGCATCAATACCACCATAGGCTCAATAGCCGGTAATCTGCATACATGGGAAAAATGCAACCTTGTAGTCAATCAGTCATCGCTCGACAGCTACAAGAACAATTACTACGCATTCGACGACTGTAACTTCCGCATAGGCACGGAAACGGATTATACTCCGCTTATTGGCACAACATCTGAAGAGTTAAGAAGTAATTTTGTTTCACGTTGTACGGCTGCCGGGCTGACAGTTCCCGCCGATATTACAGACTATGGCATAACATTGACTTTAGGCCGTTGGCTGTTCACCAAAAAACAAATATTCGAGGGCATTACATGGAAAGATTCGGAAATTAACCTGTTCGAAACATTGCGTTTTATCTCATTCGGATATTCAACATCCCGGGGCTCTAAGATACCAATTACCGCAAGTAACAATGTGCCCGCCAGCTTTGCTCCGGGGAACCCGCATAGCGACGGTTTGGATATAGCGGATGATTCTTTGTCTATTGATAAAACCGTGGATATAACACAGCGAAAAAATATGTATCTCGATTCGAAAATAATATGGCTGGGCGCTAAAAAAAAGCTGACGAAAATAGATATTCCAAATGATCTGCCTTATCAGTATGGGGTATTGATAGACAGCATTCCGAACCTGCTATGTGATTCCGGGGAGGAGGTGACTGCGATAGAAGCCGGTGAGATGTATATGCTGCGTTCATCTGATGAAAATGCGGCATCCGTTACCTATAGCGGAAGCACTTATTCATCCGTGCTAAGTAGCAGGAATAATATTTTTAAAGGTGTGGCAGGTGTGACAACTTTTACTGTTGCCTCCGGAAACCCGGTAGTGTATAAGATAAACGACATACTGGGTTACCAGTCGGTACAGATGCGTATCGTAAATAAAATACCCGATGGAAATATTGTATCCGGCAATTTACAGGTGGATTATTGGTATCTGGTAGAGCATGACAATGACCAGAAAAATACAACTGACTATGTAACATACAGCGGGATAAACTACAAGGCAGGAGATTCTTTTATGGTAAAACCGGGTGTATTAACATTCACTAAATCGGGAAACATTCACCTGCGCCGTTGCTGGAAACAGGATTTCGATTTTAATACGGAAACAATGGATAAATCCTTTTGGCAAAATGAACAAAAACCTGAATGGTGCGATGTATTACCCGAAGACCCGCGTTGCCTGATGAAAGATAGCCATATTCTTTCATTCGAGATGGCAAGAGGAACGGATGGTAAGTATATATCGTCAGGACATCCCGAGTATTATAATAATATATCGGGTGCATCCGGTGTATTATCGCCTAACGATATATACATAAGTGGTGTATATATGCAGATACGGCTACCGATAACAACATTAAATCCGATGTAGAATGAAACGGAAAGTGAAGAATGAAGAACGAAAAACGAAAAATATTTATCACTTATCACTTTTAGTTTTTCATTTATCACTTTTAGTTTTTCACTTTTCATTTATCACTTTTCACCTAAGAATTATGGCAGATTTTGATAATGGTTTACCACCCGAAGGTATTGATGTTACTGATAACAGGATTATTAGTGTCAATATAGGCAAGTCAGATGCCGATACTATCAATATTAATGATATTAATAGTATCAATATCAGCAGTTCAAATGTCGATACGCAAAGTGTAAAGAAGGTATACGCCATCCTCTTTTCCACCGAACCCACCGGCAAAAACACTGCAATGTTCCTCTAACACTCTCTCATAGCTGTCAGCTATATATAAATGGCTGACAGCCTATTCTTAATTATAAAATTCTCAATTCTTAACTAATTATCCCATGTTATTGATAATAGAATCATTATTGACAGAAGACTTTGTCACCCTGCGGCTCAAACTGGCTATCGTATCCATTATGTGGCTCCTGGTAGCTATCGCTATCAGCCTCGATCTTATCAGCGGATGGCGCAAGGCAAAGGAGCGTGGCGAGCAGCGCACCTCATACGGACTGAGGCGGACAGTTACCAAAGCTGTTTTGTATTATGCTCTGATGCTGTTTGCTTTCATGTTCGATTGTATAGGAATGTTCTTCTATGCAGAACCCTATATCACGCTGATTGCAGCCGCGTTCCTTATATTCATAGAAGCCAAGTCGATACTGGAAAAGGCACATGAAAAAGATAAGAAAAAAATAGGGCGAAGCCTTGAAGAACTAACAGTAATTTTCGAAAATAAAGACGACCTGATAAAAGGAATAACCGAAATTGTAAAGAAACAACTAAAAGCCCCTGAAGAAAAAAATGAGAAAGATAGATAAAATTATACTCCACTGTTCGGCCACAAAGGAAGGACAACATTTTACCGTGGAAGATATAGACCGGTGGCACAGGGCCCGAGGCTTTGCCAGGATAGGTTATCATCATGTGGTATATCTCGATGGCTCTGTGCATAAGGGAAGGGATGAGTCGCTGATAGGAGCGCATTGTCTCGGGCACAACGCTACATCGATAGGTGTGTGCTATATTGGCGGGCTGGATGCCGCAGGTAACCCTAAAGATACGCGTACCGAAGCTCAGAAGAAGGCAATAACCGGATTGGCGGAGAACCTTAAAGTACGCTATCCCAATGCGAAAGTGCATGGACATAACGAGTTTGCAGCAAAAGCCTGCCCGTGTTTTGATGTAAAAAAAGAATTCAGATGAGAAACTATTCAGGAACAAATATAATGGCCTTGCTTATGCTGGTCTTCGCCCTGTCGGGATGCAGGACACGCACAGTATTCATCCCTGTGGAATCGGTACGGACAGAGTACAAAGACCGCCTGCTACGCGATTCGGTTCATCTTTACGACTCGGTTTTGGTGAAAATGCGAGGTGATACCATCTGGCTGGAAAAGTACAAATATTTGTACCGGGACAAACTTTTGCGTGATTCCGTCTTTGTGAACGATACCATCCGTGTACCTTATCCTGTAGAAGTGGAGACAGAGGTAAACCGCATGAGTTCATTCCAATCGTTTCAGATATGGTGCGGACGGATATTATTGTTGCTGGTTACCGGTTGGGTAGGAGTGAGGTGGTGGAAAAAACAAGTGTGAAAAATGGGACTGTCTCAAAAGTAATATTACGTTAGCAAAGTATTACTTCCTATTGTCATGTTGAACGGAGTGTATGTAAAAAGAAAGTGAAAAATACTTTTGAGACACCTTCATTTTTTTATTGTATGAGTCAATTGTTATATACTGTGCGGGAGTACGCTTCATATTATTTTCATTCTATCACAAATACGACTGTGCCTTCCACCGGAAAAGTATCATAAATAAACCTGGCATGTGAGGTCGCATTACGCACACACATATGCGACCGGGGAGTAGTTCCCAGCGAAGCGCTGTATTCTATAAAATCTTTGCGGGGGGCATTCACGGGCACGCCATGCAGGTATCCGCCATTGGTAAACCGGCTGGCGTAAGGAGCAAAGCCGCCTGTTTCTGTGGTGCCGTCGACAAGGAAAAACATCTTATACTTCTTCTCCTGTATGACGAACATCCCCAGCGGAGTTTCCTGCTGATGCGGCGGTTTGTGCAATCCTGTGGTGACAGGATTCATGCTTCTTATCATCCATTTGTCTCCTTCCTTTTGCAGCGTGACCACATTCTCATTGATGCGGTCTACAAATATCGCACTGTTGAAGACTACACTATCTGCTATCTCTTTCACATACTTACGGGGAACAAGCCATTCACCGGGAAAGTATATGGTCTCTATCTTTTCAAACTTTGTGCTGTCTGTTCCCTTTATCAGTTTCACCAGCGAACCATCCCTCCCGTAACGCTCGGGGACAACAGTGTCCCCGACAGGATATAAGGGTACCGACTGGTAGCGTTCCACATCGTAATTGTCGGCTATGCGTTTATATACATTACGGTGATATTCCTTTACCAGCGGAGCTTCCCCGTTGTTGTTCCTGTAGTTTTGCAAGATGCCCCACGAGGCATGTTCTATCTGCATGGAATCTATCGTTTTCAGTCCGGCCTTGATCTTCTCCCACTGAAACCGCCGTGTGGTATCTTTGTAAGGATAAGTGTCTTCAAGCGTATATTTATCATAGAGAAGTTCCTTTTCTACGGTGACTGTATCCGTTCTTTTTGTTTCATCTTTATCCTTCACAGCCACCGTATCCTGCGAGGGGGGATCTGCCGGTTCGGGTTCAACATTTTTCTGTCTGCACGAATTGAATATAAGAATACTGATAACTAGGAGACTCGTAGTTATTTTAGCCATAAACTATTGTTTTTGTATTTATAGTGAATATACGTTTATCTTAAAGATATTGACGATTTCCTTTTTGTTATTATTTTTTATAGTTATTTCTTCTTTATAAAAATATTAACTTTTTATTATAAAAACAAAGAAGATGCTTTATTGTTTCCCGTATTTACAAAATATACCTGTCCTGTGGCTTAAATGAAAGGACTTTGAGGTTGCTGCAAGAAAATGTCCGGTTTTATGAAGGCGCGTCAAAAGTAATTTTTTCCATCTCTTAGTCTTTTATATTTTACCAACAATAACTAACTACATATTAACTCTTTCGAATGAACACGGATATTCCCTTTTCTGTTTAAATAAATATATCGGTATCAATTTAAAACACGACTTCATGAACAATATACCCATAATAATAGAAGAAATTTATCCGGAGCCTCTATCTAAGGTATGGAAGGCAATCACCGATAAAAATCAGATGAAAGAATGGTATTTTACCATCGAAGATTTTGAACTCAGAGAAGGCGCCGAATTTAATTTCACTGTATCCTTCGAAGATGTTATCTATCACCACCGTTGTGTAATAAAAGAAATTGTTCCTCAAAAAAGATTCAGCCACACATGGACGCATCCCTCACAGAGCAAAGGCGAATCGGTAGTTACATGGGATCTGCAACCCGTGGATAACGGGACCAAAGTTGTCCTCACACACGAAGGTGTAGAAAACTTTGCCGATGCCGGAGCCGGCTTCTCCCGCGAAAACTATGTGGCAGGCTGGGAGGAGATATCAGGAACATCCCTCAGGAATTTTCTATCAAAATAATTTAATTACCAATAAAAAACAAGATCAGTATGGCAACAAAGACGAATCCCGTAGTATGGTTTGAGATTTATGTAGACGATATGGCCCGTGCCCGTAAGTTTTATGAAACAGTGCTGGCCAAGGAACTGACCGATATGCCGATGGAAGGTGCAACGGATTACAACATGGTAATGTTTCCCATGGCAGACGACATGGATGCACCCAATGCCTCCGGTGCACTGGTATGGATGAAAGACGTGAAAGCCGGAGGTAACAGCACGGTAGTGTATTTCGGGTGCGACGATTGCGCCGTGGAAGAGAGCCGGGTAATAGCTGCAGGCGGGCAGATACACCAATCAAAATTCCCGATAGGGGAATATGGCTTTATTACACTTGCTGTAGATACCGAAGGGAATGTCTTCGGGCTGCACTCTGAAAAATAAACCCCAAAAAACGATAGGATGGAACACGTAAAGAAAGAAATCACCGTAAAGGTTCAGGTCAACCTGTCGCCGCATATCGTGTGGGAATACTGGACAAATCCTGAACATATAGTCAACTGGAACTGTGCGTCTGACGACTGGCATACACCTACCGCCGTCAACGATCTTCAGCAGGGCGGGTGGTTCAGGTGGCGTATGGAAGCCAAGGACCGCAGCGCAGGTTTCGACTTTGAAGGACGGTACGATGAGATTGTACCAAATGAAAAGATAGTATATACAATGGCTGACGGTCGCAAGGTTAAGATATTATTCACAAATGTGGATAATAATACCCTGATTATAGAGACATTCGATACTGAAAACCTGAATCCGGCAGATATGCAGCGTGCCGGGTGGCAGGCCATCCTCGACAGGTTCAAATATTATGTGGAATTGAACGAGAAATAAATTGTCACGCAAAGGCGCGGAATATAATTTAATTCTACCTTCATTGCTTAACGAAAATGTTGGATTATTTTCTGCTACACTTCGTTCGATCTCACCCCTGCCCTTTGGAGAGGGAGCCGCCCGCTAGCGCGGACTTCCAGTCCGTGTCTTGTTGACAGGGTAAAATGTTTGCTACGCAACACACAGACGGGACGTCTGCGCGAGCGGGCGGCGACAAGACAAATGTTCTTCAGGCTCTGGCCATACGTGCGTCAGCCGACTCGTAACTTGTAACTGCCCACAGGGCGCAGTAACTTGTAACTAAAAATAGAACAATTTTATACTGCAACAATAAAAAAATATCCCCTACATCGCCGACCGGCATTCATATCCGGCAATCACTTATTTATATTCATTCTAAATATAATTCAATAATGAATTATATGAGTTCAATATTTTGCATATAAATAAAAATAGTGTAAATTTGAACCATAATTAATAATTGAAGTATATCTCAAATATAATACATTTTTATGAAAATAAAATTCAATTATCTATACAATAAGAAATAATTAAGAATGAGGAATGAAAAAACGCGTAAGCGGTTAATACTCATAACTTATTACTTATAATTCATAACCTATAACCAACTAACATGGGCGCATTAAAAATTGACTGCTATTGCAACGAACAACAAATGGAAAGAATCGTAAGGCATATTACCCGCCACCTGAACGAATCGGACAGGACGGACATAGCCGACTTCGACACACTGATAGGCGATGTGCGTATATGTGTGGAGTTCGAAACCTATATGGATACCGTACTGCTGAAAACATCGGAAGTCCTCGACCGCAATTGGGATTTGCTCGACGAAGATTCTGCCGTACTCGCCTCACGCCTCAAACCTGTACTGGAGGAATACAACCGCAATCACCGTGAAGCCTTTGCTCAGGCACATCATGTAATCAGCGACAGGATATTTTAATGAATGTACCAATGTTATAATGTAAGCTATTGGCCATTAGCTAACAGCTATTAGCTTAAAATATTGGCACATCGGCACATTAAATAATTAGCATATCAAATAAAAATGACTTCCTATATCGAACTTATAAACAACGCCTGGGAATTGAGAGAACAGGGAATTATTTCAGTCCACGAGCACGATTTGTACAACTATCTGCTGCACAAGTGCAACAGGCTCAACTGGAAAAATCCTTTTAATCAATCCACGGAGATTATATGCGCCGTTCTCGGTATTAACCGGAATGCGCTGACCAATCGCAGAAACAGGCTGAAGCAGGCAGGACTCATCAAATTCAAGGAAGGTACTGCCAAAATGAAACCCGCCGAATATACCATCACCTGTATCGAAAAAGATACGCAAGGCGATACGCTTTGTATTACACTTACCGATACACTGTCCTATACGCTCGACCATACGCTTCCCTATACCTATACTAAAGACAAGACTATACAAGACAAGACTAAAGAAAAAGGGACGGCGAAGCCTGTTGTGATGTTTAGAAAACCATCACCGGAGGAAATCGCAAACTATTGCCGCGAGCGGAAAAACACGGTAGACGCGCAGGAATTTTTCGACTTCTACGAATCGAAAGGATGGATGATAGGCCGCAACAAGATGAAAGACTGGCAGGCAGCCGTCAGAAATTGGGAGAAGAAATTTACAGGAAAGAATCACAATGCGGCTTCACATGATAATACCAGACCCTATGAAGAATTTTAGAGACATCACCGACCTGATGAAACGACAGCAGATGCCCCTACCCTCTCAAAAGGTAGAGATACAGATACCCGCTGCCGAAAAGATTTTGCGGGAAGCCCTATTGCATTTTCTCCAAGCCGAAGGACGCGAAATGCAGTGGCTGCCCGAGTACGAAAAAGTGGCCGGATGGCTTGCCGGAAACCGTGGTAAAGGCTTGTTTCTTTACGGTAACTGCGGACGGGGAAAGAGCCTGCTGTGCCGTTATGCGCTGCCCGCCATCATGCTCGGATATTGCCGGCGGGTGGTATCGGTATTCGACACGCATCAGATGAACAGCAATATAGACCTCGTATTGTCGAAGCATATCATCAGTATCGACGATATCGGTACCGAAGATGTGAGCAACGTATATGGCAACAGGCGCATGGCTTTTGCCGAAGTGATGGACGCCGCCGAAAAACACGGCAAACTACTCATCATATCCTCCAATCTCCCGGTGGAAGATATACGCAACCGCTATGGCGACCGTGTACTGGACAGGATAAAGTCGACCACAATGCGGGTATTGTTTGAGGGGGAAAGCCTTAGGAAATAATGAACTAATAGGATAATGTGCCAATGTGCCAATCAAAAAAAGCTATTAGCCATTAGCTAACAGCTATTAGCTTAAAATATTGGCACATTGGCATATCAGCTAATTGACATATTAAACAAGAATAACATGAAACTAGGAAACAGCAACGGCAACAACACAGGTAAGAAATACTTTATCCGCGGACGCGACGACCGGAACGAACCACAGCACGCACACCGCAGGAAGGCGGACGAGTTTAACACATGGTTTGCGAAAAACCACGAACAACTGGCCAGCTTCCTGATAGGTAAATACGCCTACGACGAGGATGTATTCTACACCACTTATATGCGTATCAGCGAGAAAATCCTCTTTTCGGGGATGGTGATAAAGGACTATCAGGCCTACTTCCACCGCTCTTATTTTACCAATTATATACAGGACAGTGAAAAGGAAAGCCGCTATGTAGCGATACCCGTCCACCATCATCTGGAAGCGCACCACTCCAATCCTCATGAGCACGAGCGTATGCAGACACAACTGGAGGATGACATATTCAATTATGTGTACCGCCGCTACGACTTGCGCGAATTTGAGCTTTTTAAGATGTACATCACCCTCAAGCCCGCAGTCAATTACCATACACTGGCCGCTATAACCCATGTGCAGGCGCATAAAATACAACGCATCGTATCCAAGATCCTGACCGATATACGCAGCAATAAGGTACTGGTGGGCAGGTATCGGGAGGTAAGGTGATTTTAATTAATGAACTAATAAGATAATATGCCGATATGCCAATGAGATAATGTGCCAATGGCGCAAAGCGGCATATTTAATTGGCATATTGGCACATTATCCCATTAAACAATTAAAATATTATGTTTACAATCCGTGAAATCAGAATAACAGGCATCACCCGCCTGAAAGTAAATATAGAGACGGACGATATCGAACATATCCGCAGCGAATGCGCCCGTACCTATAAAGTAAGTAAAAGCAAGGTGAAATTTGTATATGATGAGAGAGAATGATGTACAAAAGAACAGGGGCGAATACACTGATTCGCCCCTGCATAACTTATAATATAACCGGATATGCCCGTATCATTTTACGGTGTATTTATACCATTATATTGTGCCTGTTTGATGGCCCATGCCAATGCATTTGCCATAAGACGGGCATTTTCCACGTTTCCTCCGGTCCATCCGGTGCGGGTAATAGGTTTGAAACTGGTATCGATAGCAAGAGGATATGTAGAAACCGATCCTCCTGCACCGGGACCTGTAGCGCCATTGTGGTTAGCTGCAAATCCCCCCTCGCTGATGAAAAGGAGATTATATCTTTTGTGTCTCAGTATCATTGGCGTACCACTACTGTTTCTCGATATAACAACAATCTGGTCATCGTCGGGCAATCCTTGTGCACCGGAAGCGCCATAACTGTCATTACCCCATAAAAGTCCGCGTATATCGCCAAACGGGCCATTAACAATCTCGTCATTTACAAAATTCAGGGTCATCACATTTGTTGTTGTCCAGTCTGCAGTAATTGTATAGCCCGGATACAGAGCTTCAAAGAAGGCTTTTACCATTGTCTGACGTTCACAGACAAAGATGAGCACCCCGCCTTTTTTCAGATAATCGACAAGATTGGCTGCCATTGCAGTTTTATCAGTAACATCAAGGTCAAATCCTGTAATAACGATATCAGGTTTAGTATCCAGATAACTCTTAACTGTAGCAGTATTATAAGCGGCAGCGCCGCTTACAACGTTGTAAGGATAGAATGTCTGGGAAGATGAATAAGGCACTATTTTGACAGTACTGTTCTCTGTATTACCGAAATTAACAGAAGCATCCATCATCTTTCTCAGTCCCGATCCCGGCTGACCTAAATACCCTGCCGTATTTTCATAATATCCGAACGCAAATACGGATTTTGTAGGGTAGCTGACCACGACAGTAGCTTTACAGGTAGAAACATCCGATGAACTATTGGATGTGATTGTCATCACCTTATTTTCCACACTGGTCGGTGTGCCATAACCTTGCAGTTTAACAGTCTGGCTCGCCGAGTTCAGCATACCTGAGCCTTTGAAATAAATACCATCCACAGTATTTGTCTCTATGGCATAAGTAGCACCATATGGCGCCGTCACATTCAATGTCACTTCAATATAATTAGCGTCCGGGTCCAGTTCTTTATTTAACTCATACACACCTCTTACTTTGGTCGCGCTACAAGACATATAGTAAACCGGCTTCACAGAAGAGTCTTCCACCTTTATATATAGCGGATCGCAGGCATCCATTGCCTTGTTATTGAATGTCACTTTTATGCGGTCTCCGGTTCCGCCGCTTGGCGTATAGTCCAGAGGAGTTCCTGCACCCGTTATCGACAGGAAGTAATAACCGGGAGTTAAGAATACACCCGATGCCGTGAAATAATAACCGTTGTCAGGATCAGGCATTGCCGTTATGGTATATGCGCCGGCCTTTGTCACATGCAAGGGTATTGTCATGTAATTCCCTGCATTTAAGGATACGTCGTTTTTATATATTCCGAAAAATTTCAGGGAATCGCAATTGCCAAGAGTTGCGATAGCATTGCCAATCTTGGACTGGAAGCAGTTCCATTGTTCTCCGTCCCATTGATTAAGCCCCATGCAGAGTTCCTTATCGTCATTTTCTACCAGATTGTAAACGATAAGCCCTGTATGTGCCTTGTCCAATACCGGCTTATTAGCTGCATAATCGGTACTGGGTCCGGAAGCGGGATTATCGGGATCGGCCAGGAACATCGGGTAAAGTTCCTTCTTCTCCGAAAGAGTTACACGGGGCAGCGCCAACCCTTTACGGGCATTGAGTGTACTGTCCGATACATTATCCTTGTCTTTCAACTGCAATAAGGCTCCTGAAAGCGGCTCTTCGCTTGTTCCTATGGTTACCTGTGCAGGCAGAGTCAGATTTATACTTAATATCGCTATCAGCAATAATAGTATTTTAAATGTTGCTCCATTTCGCTGTTTTTGTCTAAAGTTTGTTTGAATCATGTAGTTTTACGATTTAGTTCAAAAAAAATAAATTACTTGTCTTTGTCTGTTATATTTTGTCATCCATTATCTCTGTTATAATCATTATCGCGCAACAGTTTCAATACCCCATATCCCTGCCCGATACTTTCCCAAGCGGCGATCAGGAGCAAGGGAGAGAAGATTTTTCTTTAAAGACAACAAGAATCTCCCTATCTGTGAGGTATTGAAGCTTTTGTATAAAATGAGTGCATGTTATAGTCCGGAGAAAAGCCCGGCAGAAGATAAGATTGCCTGCATCTGTAAAGAAACGGGTACTAAACTGGTTTTTATATCCGGAAAATAATACAATATCCAGTGTATATCTACCTGTAAGAATAGTAATGTGGCTGATATAGGTACATGCGGCTTTGACACTCCTCAGGAGAAGGAATGTAAAGGATATAATAGAAAGAAGAAATAAAGATAGAGTGTTAAGTATGGTCATTCTCTCTCTCTCTCTAACAAAATAGAGTTAACCTCCAAATTTTCAACAGAAAAAATGAAGTCCCTTCTTGCAAAGAAATCAGAAAAAAGCAGTCTTAACCACATGCCGTATATACTATTGTCTTTTATTGTCTTTATCTAAAAGTTGTCGTATTCTTAATAGAACAGTCCAAAATTAACTATTATTTTTTATAAACAAAGTAAATCATTAAGATATTTTTGCTCTTAGCCCCGTTATACCCATTAGCGGCTATTGAACTTAATGATTTAAAATTTAAACATTTAATGATTCTGCCTTGATAGCCGGAATCTTTGAATTGTTAAATATCTACATTATCAGATATTGTATCAAGACACGGGTCAGGTCATAATTTCGTCTGCAAATTTCTGTAAGAAGAATAGATTAGGTTCAAGCGGGAATACCTTATAAGTGGCACGACCCACCAAAAATATCATTTTTTATTTTTCTCTTAAAATATTCTTTCCCATCAGTCGTCTTCATTAATAGAGAGCTCTTTATTAAAAAACAGATTTAAAATTAAAAACAAATAAAATTATGATGACAAGAGGTTTTGGAATGGGATTCTTCGGAAGAAACCCTTTCGACAACGATGCAAGAAAAAAGTTCAAAGAGGAATGGTCTAAAATGACCGATAGTGAAAAACTGGAGTTTATGAACAAGCGTATGGAATGCCTTGACAAGCACGAAGACCACTTTTCGGTGGAGGCAATAGATGCCCGCTGCGAAAAATGGATGAGTATGTCGGGTGAAGAAAAACAGGCATTCGTTGACGAAAAGAAAAAAGCTTTCGAAAGCAGGATGCACGGGATGCACGGCGGTTTTGGTTTCGGACATTAAAGACGAAAAAGCAACAAAAAAAGCCTGACTAAGCATTTGGTCAGGCTTTCGGTACTTATATTATAATCAAGCTGTAAGGTTTCTGTGTTCCCTGTGTAATGCCTGTAACTCACTGGACATCATCTCCAGTTCTTCCAGCAATATATCCATATCTTCGCGGGAGATATTACGGTACGAATCTTCAAATCGCTTCCTTGCCATATGAATTTCATTAATCAGTTCTTCGTGGCGGTTCATGGTCATATTTTTAAGTGTTGTTAATTTAGTTTTTATAGCTGAAATAAACAATAAATTCCCATATTGCTATACAAAGATAGCAATTATTGCAATCTGAACATTACAATATGATGGTTTTTTGAATATGTTTTTCAACATATTTTCCATATACCATTCATAATCAGAATTTTAATTTGCAAAATAAATATCTTATCTTTACTGTATAAACAATCACTAAATATGAGCCAGTTATCAGAAGTATATAAAACATATTCTGCAACCGCCCTGCTGCGGATTATAGAGAATCCCGAAAATTACCGTCCCGAAGCCGTGAAAACTGCACATGAAGAACTCAATGCCCGTAATCTTACCCCCGATGATATAGATAAGGCCAGAACCGAACTGGAAGCCGAACGGCAGGAAGCCGCGGCAAAGAAGGAACGGCACGATGAAATAAAAAATACACTGAAGGAAAAAGGATCGGGTATTATGGATTATATAAACCCCATACAGAACGACGAAGACGATGCACGCAAATCGCCCAGACTGATAAATACCATTGCCATTATATTCATGGCAATAGCCCTGTTGCAGATCGCCACCCAGTTCGACCTGATTACAGGACTGTTTCAGGATACGAAATGGGATTTCAGCGTAGTTATATTCCTGTTTCCTGTCATTATAACGCCGCTGGCAGCCATACTCTTCTGGATGAAAAAGCCGGCGGGATGGATATTACTTTCTATCTACCTGAGTTTTGCGCTGATGGGGCTGTTATGGATGTTCTTCATTGCTTATGATCCTACATTCCTTATCGGCAGCTTATTTTTCAGCGGTACGCTGTGGACCATCAGCCAGGAAAGAATCAGGACTGTGTTTAAGATTTCAACCGATACCATGTATGTCTCTGTTATAGCATCCATCTTCATTGTAGGGGCTATATTGGGCATATACTTTTTTGTTTTATGATTATTTAACACAAAAAGACGGCTTTCCGAATTTACTTTTTCATATTTCTATAGTCATAATAGACGGTATGTATAACTTAATTTTTATAATCTTATGAAGAAGTTAGTATTGTTTCTTACAATTGTATTGTTCGCTACAAGTGGCGTATTCGCTCAACAAAGACAACGTGCCACACCTGAAGAAAGGGCCAAACGACAAACTGAAACACTGGCAAAGGAACTCAGTCTGACCGAAGACCAGCAAAAGAAAGTATATGAAATAAATCTGAAATTTGCCCAGCCGCTAGCCGACCAGGGAAAAGAAACTGACAGGGAAAAGTTAAGAGCTCAATTCCAGAAGAATCAGGAAGAACGTACTGCTGCGATTAAAGCTGTACTGACCGAAGACCAGCAGAAGAAATTTGATGAGCATCAGAAGAAAATGCAGGACGAACGCAGGAGAGGGAACTGACGATATGATAATAATATGGAAAAAGGCTGTTCCAAAAGTAAAAAGGCTTTTGAGACAGCCTTTTTTATGTCATAACCCATGCCTTTACTTGAGATTCCTGCATTTTATTTTTAGCCGCCCCTACCAAAACCTGTATTCGTTATACTTATCTATTATTTTCTGGTTTTCGAGGAATTTAGGCGCTTTTCCAAACCGTTTGATAACCGAGAACTGGATAGCGCCCGCATCGAACGCCATCTTCGAAGGCGCAGTATAGAGAATATACACCCGGTTGTTGACCACCGACGCCCCTACCGACCATGTATCGTGGTTATATCCCATCGAGAAGCGGGGAAATACAGAAGGATATACTTTCACCCGGTTCTTTCTTCCGTCTATATTTTCAAAACCTACATTTGCCGCCACCGAAAGCGACAGGGATACATATATCCGCTTATTGGCCACCCACGTATAGGCATAGCCGCCATTTACACCCACCTGATAATTTTTCAGCTTGTGCCCGCCATCAAACACAAGCGAACTGTCGGCACGGGCTTCATTGAAATATACTGCGCCCCCCAGAAGGAAACTTCCCGCCGATTTCAATTGCTTTTCGCTCTGGTTGAAAGCTGCCGGATAGGAAAATTTGTTGCCGTTGAAAACATACTGCCCATATACTCCGTACTGCTTCAGCCTGATGTCGGGATACAATTCATATTTTTCGTTTTCGGGTTCGGTATATAAGCCTTTATAATTCTGAAAAAAGATATCGTAGACA
Organism: Dysgonomonas sp. UBA7710; assembly: GCF_002482385.1. GTDB lineage: Bacteria > Bacteroidota > Bacteroidia > Bacteroidales > Dysgonomonadaceae > Dysgonomonas. The sequence goes on from NZ_DLFW01000014.1 coordinate 54,442, forward strand.
AACTTCCGCCCGTAATGATGATACTGAAAATCGAATGAACGGGTTTTTCCCCGCTTCTTATCGCGCATAAAGTCGAAGCCATAGGCGCCACTCAGCGAGACATTCTTGTACGAAAAACCAAAGCCGATACCGAAAGGGGCGTTGGTGCGGTAAGAAGTTTCATTGTCATGGTCACCCTGCTGATGCGAAAGCACGGTAAACTTATCCATGAAGTAGGTACGCACCGAGAGAGGCTGCTCAAAGAAGCCTATATAGGTACTGTCGGTCTGCGAAAATCCGTATTGGGACACGAGTACCCAAAATATCAATAGAGATATGTACCTGACTCTTGATAAGCGGTTTCGTTTTTTGATTAATGCCGGCATTTTATATACTTGCTCTCTTCATTTTATTAAGGAAACGGATTAAGCGTAAAAATAGTATAAAGGCGTTAACACCAATCAAAAAGAGAGGAATAATTTGGATTATGACCGTATTTTGACGCAATATTTCACAAAATTTATCTGTTTTCGAGTTCCAGCCTGTAATTTTACCATATACCCGAAAAACATATACAGGCGGTATGATATAACCTATTCTTTTCTATCTTTACAATAAAAATGAACAAGCCTTCAGTTTTGATATTAATATAACCGGTAACTGCGGGCTATTAATTCCTGAATAAAAAATGGAACTCCGGACAGTAAACGTCATACGATATATCACCCCCTTGCGTGAAGGTGGTTCGTTGCCTGCTTTGGCCGAGGCTGACGACGGATTCAAATATGTAGTCAAATTCCGTGGCTCGGGGCATGGCACAAAAATGCTTGTGAGTGAGCTTATAGGCGGGCTTATTGCCCGGACACTCGGTTTCCGTGTCCCTGAAATGGTATTTATCTATCTCGACGAGGCTTTTGGCCGCAGCGAGGGCGATGAAGAAATACAAGACCTGCTAAAAGGCAGCCAGGGACTGAATATGGGATTGCACTTCCTTTCCGGAGCGCTGACATTCGACCCCGTAGTGACACGGATAGACGACACTACCGCATCGCAGATACTATGGATGGATGCCTTACTGACCAATGTAGACCGCACCGCCCGCAATACAAATATGCTGATGTGGCATAAAGAACTGTGGCTGATAGACCACGGTGCATCGCTCTACTTCCATCATTCGTGGACGGGATGGGAAAAGTATGCAGTAAGCCCTTTCCCTCAGGCCAAAGACCATGTATTGTTACCCTATGCCAGCCGTCTTGACGAAGTAGATGCAGAATTTAAGAAGATACTTACACCGGAGAAGGTGGCCGAAATAGTAAGCATATTGCCCGACAACTGGCTGCACTGGGGAGGACGTGACGAGTCGCCACAGGATATACGGCAGGTATATAACGACTTTCTGAATGAGAGAATAAAGAATTCAGCAATATTTATAAAAGAAGCACAGCATGCAAGGGAAGCACTTATATGAATACGCCGTCATCCGTGTTGTACCGAGGGTAGAGCGCGAAGAATTTATAAATGTGGGCATTATTATGTACAGTAAGCGGGAAAAATTCCTGAAAGCCCGCTATTATGTGGATGAAAACAAACTCCGCCTGTTCACATCGGAACTGGATACGGGCTCAATACAGGAAAACCTGAAGGCATTCGACAAGATATGCTCTGCCGCCAAGGACGGAGGCTATGTGGCTTCGCTGGATATAACAGAGCGCTACCGCTGGCTGACGGCCGTGCGGAGTACATCCATACAGACATCGCGCTCCAACAGGGGCTTTTCGGATGATTTGAACAAGACTTTCGAAAAGTTGTTTACAGAGCTGGTGATGTAGCAGACAACGTACCCAAACAACTTCTAAATCTCCTTTATCACCCTGCACGGATTGCCCACGGCCAGTACATTGGACGGAATGTCTTTCGACACCACGCTTCCCGCACCTATCACCGTATTGTCGCCGATAGTAACTCCGGGCAGGATATGCACGCCCGCACCTATCCATACATTATCGCCTATGGTGACAGGATAAGCGTATTCAAGCCCGCTTATACGCTGTTCTACATCGAAGGGATGTCCGGCTGTATAGATACCTACACCGGGAGCTATGAACACATTGCTTCCGATAGTGACTTTTGCCCCGTCGAGGACTATGAAGTTCATGTTGGCAAAGAAGTTTTCACCTATTTCGATATTGTATCCGTAATCGCAAAAGAACGGAGGTTCGAATATGAAGTTCTCACCTGTTCTACCCAGAAAACTTTTCAGCATTTGCTTTTTTTCAGTTTGCATGCCCGGGCGCAAGAGGTTGTAGTCGTAAAGTATTTCTTTAGCTTTTTCCCTCGCCTGTAAAAGATCTTTATCATTGTTGGCATCGTAGAGAAGGCCTGCGGCTGCTTTTTCTTTTTCTGTCATGAGACGTCGTTTATAGTTACAAATCCAAATATAAGGGATATTTACTAAAGTTTATCCTCTGCTTTTCCCATTTTCCTCCTTATTTACGAATCCTGCAACCCTCAATATTGAAAAAGAGAAAGTGCAGACAACCGCCGTTACCCGCACTTTATTTACACAAATACCTGTATCAATCAAGCGTTTATGAGCTTCTCGATATCGAATTTTCTCATTTGCATAAATGCATCCGTCACCCGTCCTGCTCTTACCGGATCTTTCATCAGGTCGGCGAGGATAGCGGGAACTATCTGCCACGATAGGCCATACTTGTCTTTCAGCCAGCCACAGTAGCTTTCCTCACCGCCATCGGCAATAAGGGTGTCCCAGTAATAGTTTATTTCTTCCTGTGTATCGCAATATACCTGAAACGAGACCGATTCGTTGAAGCGGAACTCGGGGCCGCCATTGAGGGCGGTAAATGCCTGTCCGTTGATTTCAAATTCTACGGTAAGCACAGTGCCTTCGGGCTGGTTGTGTATATCAAAACCTTCTTTTCCGTAGTAAGTAATGTCGTTTATCTTCGAATTACTGAATACAGATACATAAAAATGCGCGGCTTCTTCGGCTTTGCCCTCGAACCACAGACAGGGGATTATCTGATATTTCATGATTTTTTTTTTAGTATGGTTACTGATTTGTTTGATTAATGCTAATCAGTAGTTGGTTTCTTAATGTTCTATTATTTTCTGCTACACTTCGTTTCGCTTGAATGTTCATTTTGGCATTGCCCAAAACGAACCAAAAGGCTAGCGCTTCGTTCCTCGGCGACCCACAATCGGTTTGCCAACTGAAAGTGACGAACGGGCTATC
>NZ_DLFW01000010.1 GCF_002482385.1 Dysgonomonas sp. UBA7710
GCTGTAAAATGGAAAGAAAAACACCCTATTTATGGAAAATTCGTTAACAAAACGAAGAAATATCATGCTCACGACGAAAAGAACGAGTGTAACATCGGCGACACAGTACGCATTATGGAAACTCGTCCGTTGAGTAAAACTAAAAGATGGAGATTAATCGAAATAATCGAAAGGGCTAAATAATTATGATACAACAAGAATCAAGACTAGTAGTTACTGATAACAGTGGAGCTAGAGAATGCTTATGTATCCGCGTATTAGGCGGTACAAGAAGACGTTATGCGTCTGTAGGGGATGTGATTGTGGTTGCTATCAAGAATGTAATCCCTTCGAGTGATATTAAGAAAGGTGCTGTAACAAAAGCTATCATCGTGCGTACTAAAAAAGAAATCCGCCGTGTAGACGGTTCTTATATCCGTTTCGATGACAATGCTTGTGTATTGCTAAACGCAGCAGGTGAAATCAGAGGAAGCCGTATTTTCGGACCAGTTGCCCGTGAACTTCGCGCAACTAATATGAAAATCGTTTCGTTGGCACCAGAGGTACTATAATCCATAAAACTAAAAAAGCAATGAGTAAATTACATATCAAAAAAGGCGATATAGTTTATGTGAATACCGGTGTCGACAAAGGTAAAACCGGCCGCGTGCTGAAAGTGTTGGTTGAAAAGAACCGCGCTATCGTTGAAGGCCTGAACATGGTATCCAAATCTACTAAGCCTAACGCTAAAAGCCCTCAGGGAGGAATAGAGAAAAAAGAAGCTGCTATTCATATCTCAAACCTTAACGTAGTAGACCCTAAATCGGGTAAGCCTACACGTATTGGTCGTAAAGAAGTGAATGGAAAGCTAGTACGTTACGCTAAAAAATCAGGGGAGGAAATTAAATAATGAGCAATACAACAACTCTTAGAACAGATTATAAAGACCGTATTGTAGCTTCTTTGATGAAAGAATTCGGTTATAAATCAACAATGCAGGTTCCTGTATTGAAGAAAATAGTAATCAATCAAGGTCTTGGTATAGCAGTTGCCGATAAGAAAATAATCGAAACAGCGATTAACGAAATCACAACTATCACCGGACAAAAAGCAGTAGCGACATACTCTAAGAAAGATATCTCAAACTTCAAGTTGCGTAAGAAAATGCCTATCGGTGTGATGGTTACACTGCGCCACGACAGAATGTATGAGTTTCTTGAAAGACTTGTACGTGTAGCATTGCCTCGTATCCGCGACTTCAAAGGTATCGAAAGCAAGCTTGACGGAAGAGGAAATTATACATTAGGTATCCAGGAGCAAATCATCTTCCCTGAAATTAATATCGACAATATTAGTCGTATTTTGGGAATGAATATTACCTTTGTAACTTCCGCGAAAACGGATGAAGAAGGGTATGCCCTGCTGAGAGAGTTCGGATTACCATTTAAGAACGCAAAAAAAGAATTGATATAAGATGGCAAAAGAATCAATGAAAGCTCGTGAGGTAAAAAGAGCTAAGATGGTTGCTAAATATGCAGCTAAGAGAGCGCAACTCAAAGCCGAAGGCGATTACGAAGCGCTGCAAGCTCTACCTAAGAATGCTTCACCAGTACGCCTGCACAACCGTTGCAGCCTTACAGGTCGTCCGAAAGGCTTTATCCGCCAGTTCGGAATTTCCCGTATCCAATTCAGGGAAATGGCTTCTAAAGGTTTGATACCGGGAGTGAAAAAAGCAAGCTGGTAAAAAAAATGAAAAACTAAAAGTGAAAAATTAAAAATAATAAATTTATAGTTTTTCGTTTTTCACTTTTCATTTTATAATTTTTAAATATTGTCCCGGGATTCGGGATTAATTTAAATCAATTTAATCATGACAGATCCAATAGCAGATTATTTGACGCGTGTAAGAAACGCCATCATGGCTGGACACAGAGTTGTAGAAATTCCGGCGTCAAATTTGAAAAAAGAGATTACAAAAATTCTCTTGGAAAAAGGCTACATTCTTAACTATAAGTTTGTAGAAGAAGGACCTCAGGGCTCTATCAAAATAGCCTTGAAATACGATCCTGTAAATAAAGTGAACGCGATTAAGAAGTTGATCCGCGTTTCATCTCCAGGTCTTCGTAAATATGTAGGGTATAAAGATTTGCCTCGTGTCCTTAACGGACTGGGTATAGCTGTAGTATCTACCTCAAAAGGAGTGATGACAGACAAAGAAGCTCGCGAGCTGAAAGTCGGCGGCGAAGTAATGTGTTATGTTTATTAATTAAGGGGAGGATAGTAAAGTTATGTCAAGAATAGGAAAATTACCCATAAATCTTCCGGCCGGAGTAAACGTTACTGTTGGCAAGGATAATTTAGTTACAGTAAAAGGACCAAAAGGAGAACTATCGCAAGAAGTTAATCCGGATATCAAAGTCTCTGTTGAAAATGGTGTGTTATCAGTAGCACGTCCGTCTGACGAAAAAAATCACCGTTCTCTACATGGATTGTACAGATCGTTGATCAACAATATGATTGTTGGAGTTTCTGAAGGATATCGCAAAGAATTGGAATTAGTAGGGGTTGGTTACCGTGCGTCAAACAACGGTCAGATCTTGGAACTTTCATTAGGCTATACTCACAATATCTTTTTGATGTTGCCGAAAGAAGTAAGCCTTGAAACAAAATCGGAGAGAAACAAGAACCCGCTAATCATTTTAGAATCTTGTGATAAACAACTGATCGGTCAGGTTTGCTCGAAAATTCGCTCATTCCGTAAACCGGAACCTTATAAAGGTAAAGGTATACGCTTTGTAGGTGAAGTTATCCGTCGCAAGTCTGGTAAAACCGCAGGTAAATAAATCATAAACTGTAGTAATCATGGTAACAAAGACAGATAAAAGAAATAAAATAAAATTACGCGTACGCGGAAAGATCTCAGGAACTACCGAACGTCCGCGTCTGACAGTGTTCAGAAGCAACAAGCAAATATATGCGCAAGTTATCGACGATCTTACAGGTAAGACTTTGGCAGCGGCTTCGTCTCTTAAAATAACAGACAAAGCTCCTAAAAAAGAAATAGCTGCGAAAGTTGGCGAACTAATTGCTAAGAATGCTCAGGAAGCTGGTGTAACAACTGTGGTATTTGACCGTAACGGTTACCTGTACCATGGTAGAATTAAAGAATTGGCAGATGCTGCCCGTAACGGTGGACTTAAATTTTAATAGACATGGCAGGAGTTAACAATAGAGTAAAATCGACCAACGATATCGAATTAAAAGACAGGCTAGTTGCGATCAACCGTGTTACTAAAGTAACAAAAGGGGGACGTACATTCAGTTTCGCTGCTATCGTAGTGGTAGGGAATGAAGATGGTATAGTAGGCTGGGGTCTTGGTAAAGCTGGTGAAGTAACGACAGCTATAGCTAAAGGAGTTGAAGCTGCTAAGAAAAACCTTATCAAAGTTCCGGTACTTAAAGGAACAGTACCTCACGAGCAAGTTGCCCGTTTTGGAGGTTCTGAAGTACTTATTCGCCCGGCTGCTCCCGGTACAGGGGTAAAAGCAGGGGGTGCGATGCGTGCCGTGCTTGAGAGCGTAGGTGTAACAGACGTATTGGCAAAATCGAAAGGTTCGTCAAACCCTCACAACCTTGTGAAGGCTACTATCGAAGCTTTAGGTGAGCTGAGAGATGCATACACTGTAGCTCAGAACAGAGGTATTTCTATGGAAAAAGTGTTTAAAGGTTAATTTGCAAAGAAAATTATTATGGCAAAGATTAAAGTTAAACAAGTTAAGAGCAGAATCAAGTGTCCGAAAGACCAAAAATTAACTTTAGACGCTCTTGGGCTGAAGAAGTTGAACCGTGTAGTAGAACACGAAGATACACCTGCTATCAGAGGAATGATCAACAAAGTACACCATTTGGTTACTATTGTAGAGTAATTTAGTTTATAAGATAAAAAATATAAAAAATATGAGTTTATCAAATTTGAGACCTGCTGAAGGATCAACTAAAACCGGAAAAAGAATCGGACGTGGTACGGGTTCAGGATTAGGTGGTACTTCCACAAGAGGTCATAAAGGAGCTAAGTCCAGATCAGGTTATTCTAAGAAGATCGGATTTGAAGGAGGGCAGATGCCTATCCAACGCCGTTTGCCTAAATTCGGATTTAAAAACATAAACCGGGTAGAATACAAAGCGATTAATCTGGACGTTTTGCAACGTTTGGCAGAAACTAAGAAACTTGCTAAAATCGATATTCAGACATTGATCGATGCAGGCTTTATTTCTTCCAATCAATTAGTGAAAATATTAGGAAACGGAGCCATCACTACTAAAGTAGATGTTGAAGCTCACGCTTTCTCAAAAACAGCAGAAGCTGCAATTCAGGCAATAGGTGGAACAGTAAATAAACTGAAGTAAGATGGGATTAGTAAAAACACTGGAAAATATATGGAAGATTGAGGATCTTAGGAAAAGACTCATGATTACCTTCTTTTTCGTGGTGATCTATCGCTTCGGAGTTCATATTGTTCTGCCAGGAGTAGACCCGGAAGCTCTTAATGCCCTTCAGGCTAAGACTTCAGGGGGTATTCTGGACATATTGAACATGTTCTCGGGAGGTGCATTTGCTAATGCATCAATTTTTGCATTGGGTATTATGCCTTATATATCTGCCTCTATCGTTATGCAGTTGTTGGGTATGGCTGTGCCATATTTCCAAAAGCTGCAACGCGAAGGAGAAAGCGGACGTACCAAAATGAACCAGTACACACGTTATCTGACAGTAGCCATCCTTCTATTCCAGGGACCGGCATACCTGTTGGGTGCGCTGGGTGCAGCAGCTCCTACCTCATGGGAATTCCTTATTCCTTCAACCATCATTTTGGCCGGAGGTAGTATGTTTGTTCTTTGGTTAGGAGAGCGTATCACTGATAAAGGTATCGGAAACGGAGTATCTTTCATCATTTTGGTGGGTATTATTGCTCGTCTGCCACATGCGCTTATCGGTGAATTTTCTTCACGTCTGGCAAGCCAGGGAGGTGGATTGGTAATGTTCCTTGCAGAGATTGTGTTCTTGTTGCTTATTATTTGCGGTGCAATCCTGTTGGTACAAGGTACACGCCGTATACCGGTACAATATGCAAAAAGAGTTGTTGGAAACAAACAATACGGTGGTGCGCGCCAGTATATACCATTGAAGGTAAATGCTGCTAACGTGATGCCGATCATCTTTGCTCAGGCAATTATGTTTGTACCGATCTCTATTGCGGGATTCTCTACCGAAAAAGGCGGATTCTGGGGCTCATTTATGGATCATACCAGTGTAGCATACAATGTTGTGTTTGCATTCCTTATCATTGCTTTCACATGGTTCTACACAGCTGTGACTATAAACCCTGTGCAGATGGCTGATGAACTGAAACGTAATAACGGATTTATACCGGGTATCAAGCCTGGGAAGAAAACAGCAGATTATATCGACTCTATTATGTCTCGTATAACATTCCCGGGATCATTGTTCCTGGCTATGGTTGCTATTCTTCCTGCGTTTGCCAGCTACTTCGGTGTAAGCCGTGAATTCTCGCAATTCTTCGGAGGAACATCATTGTTGATCCTTGTTGGGGTTGTGTTGGATACATTACAGCAGATCGAAAGTCACTTGTTGATGAGACATTATGACGGTTTATTGAAATCGGGAAGAATCAAAGGTCGTTCGGGTTCAATTGCAGCATATTAAGGAGGTTATAAATGATATTTCTGAAAACAGACGAAGAAATCGAATTGATGCGCGAAGCAAATCGCCTTGTCGGTATGACCCTGGGCGAAATGGCAAAGCATATAAAACCGGGGGTTACTCCGGCTCAATTAGATAAAATTGCGAAGGAATTTATACAGGATCATGGAGCCAGACCTTCCTTCTTGGGATATAAGGGTGCTCCGGGTGCTGTGGATTTTCCGGGTGCGATTTGTGCTTCGGTTAATGAACAGGTTGTACATGGATTTCCAACAGACTATGTTCTTAAAGACGGTGATATTATTTCTGTCGATTGTGGTACAGAGAAAAACGGATTTTGCGGTGATTCGGCCTATACATTTTGTGTAGGAGAAGTAGCAGAAGACGTGAAAGCTTTACTAAGAGCGACGAAAGAAGCGCTTTATAAGGGAATAGAAAAGGCAGTAGATGGTAATCGCATAGGCGATATCAGTGATGCCGTTCAGACATATTGTGAGAAACGTGGTTATTCGGTCGTTCGCGAACTGGTAGGGCATGGTATAGGACGTAAGATGCATGAAGCGCCTGAAGTTCCTAACTATGGCAGACGAGGTACAGGCCCCTTACTCAAGAAAGGGATGTGTATAGCAATAGAACCGATGATTAACATGGGCAGCAAGAATGTTGTTTTCGAAAGCGATGGCTGGACTATCAGAACCCGTGATCGTAAACCTTCGGCCCACTTCGAACATACTGTGGCTATTCGTCAGGGTAAAGCTGATATTTTATCAACATTTGAATTTGTAGAAGCTGTTTTAGGAAATAACGCAATTTAAAAACCTTTTATTATAATATATGGCTAAACAGGCAGCAATAGAACAAGACGGAGTGATCGTAGAAGCACTATCGAACGCAATGTTTCGTGTCGAACTTGAAAACGGACATGAAATAACAGCGCACATCTCAGGAAAGATGCGTATGCACTATATCAAAATACTTCCGGGAGATAGAGTACGTGTGGAAATGTCACCCTATGATTTATCAAAAGGACGGATTTCATTCAGATACAAATAAAAAACAAACATATGAAAGTAAGAGCATCATTGAAGAAGCGTACTGCTGATTGCAAAATTGTCAGAAGAAAAGGACGCTTATACGTTATTAACAAAAAAAATCCTAAGTACAAACAACGTCAGGGATAATTTATTAATTTTGCAAATTAATCGAAAAAATATATGGCAATAAGAATAGTTGGTGTCGATTTACCACAAAATAAAAGAGGCGAAATAGCCTTGACATACATTTATGGTATCGGACGTAGTTCTGCTAACAAAATCCTGGCTGAAGCAGGAATAGACAAAGATGTCAAAGTGAAGGACTGGAATGATGATCAGGCAGGTAAAGTACGTGAGATCATCGCTACCCAGTTTAAAGTGGAAGGAGACTTGCGTTCGGAAGTACAGCTTAATATCAAGCGATTGATGGATATAGGCTGTTACAGAGGTATCCGTCACCGTATCGGTCTACCTTTGAGAGGTCAGAGTACTAAAAATAATGCCCGTACACGTAAGGGTAGAAAGAAAACTGTTGCTAACAAGAAAAAAGCTACAAAATAATTAATTTGATATGGCAAAGAAAACAGTCGCAGCGAAAAAGAGAAACGTTAAAGTGGATGCTACAGGACAAGCTCATGTGCATTCTTCTTTCAACAATATCATTATTTCGATTACAAACAGCGATGGCCAGGTAATCAGTTGGTCGTCGGCAGGGAAGATGGGTTTCAGAAGTTCAAAGAAGAACACCCCGTACGCAGCTCAAATGGCAGCATCAGATTGTGCCAAAGTTGCATTTGACTTAGGATTGAGAAAAGTAAAAGTGTATGTAAAAGGACCGGGCAACGGACGTGAGTCTGCTATCCGTACTATCCATGCAGCAGGAATAGAAGTAACAGAAATCGTTGACGTTACTCCACTTCCTCATAATGGATGTCGTCCTCCAAAACACAGAAGAGTTTAATCAAAATTTAAAATTTGGAACTTAAATTGTGATTTTGATTGCAAGTTTACCCTCTCTGTAATCGCGGCTGCACAATTTCAGCTTTCATCAATTATTAATTAGAAAAGAAATGGCAAGATATACTGGACCAAAATCAAAAATCGCCCGTAAATTCGGAGAGCCAATATTCGGACCTGACAAAGTTCTTTCTAAAAAGAACTATCCTCCCGGACAACACGGAAACGGAAGGAAGAAAAAATCGTCGGAGTACGGTATTCAATTGCGTGAAAAGCAAAAAGCAAAATACACATATGGTGTGCTTGAAAGACAATTCCGTAATATGTTTGACAAAGCACTTTCATCACGTGGTATTACAGGTGAAGTGTTGCTTCAAATGTTGGAATCAAGATTGGATAATGTCGTTTTCCGTCTTGGAATAGCGCCTACGAGAGCGGCTGCCCGTCAGCTTGTATCTCACCGCCACATCACAGTGGACGGTTCGGTCGTGAATATTCCGTCTTATACAATCAAACCGGGACAATTGATCGCTGTTCGTGAGAAATCAAAATCTCTCGAAGTGGTAAGCGAAGCATTGTCTGGGTTTAACCATAGCAAATACCCTTGGATCGAATGGGATACAGTATCTATGACAGGTAAATTTCTTCACCTGCCAGAGAGAGCAGATATCCCTGAAAACATTAAAGAGCAGTTGATCGTAGAGTTGTATTCTAAAAATTAATTAAATTCATGGCTATATTAGCATTTCAAAAACCGGATAAAGTATTGATGTTAGAAGCGGACGATTTCTTCGGGAAATTCGAATTTCGTCCCTTAGAACCCGGATATGGTATTACCGTTGGTAATGCTTTACGCCGTATTCTGCTTTCATCTCTTGAAGGTTTTGCTATCACTTCTATAAAAATCGACGGTGTTGAACATGAATTTGCCACCGTACCGGGTGTTATAGAAGATGTTACAAATATCATTCTGAATCTGAAACAAGTACGTTTCAAGCAGATAGTAGAAGAGATCGAAAACGAGAAGGTGAGTATTACAGTCTCAGGTGCCGAAGTATTCAAAGCTGGAGATATTGGAAAGCATCTGTCAGGATTTGAAGTATTGAACCCTGACTTGGAAATCTGTCATTTAGACAAGAATGCAAGCTTCCAAATCGAATTGAATATTAACAAAGGCCGTGGATACGTACCTGCTGATGAAAATCGCAATCTGTCCGACGATGTTAATGTTATAGCTATTGATTCTATTTATACTCCCATCCGTAATGTGAAATACTCGATAGAGAACTATCGTGTAGAACAAAAAACGGACTATGAGAAACTTGTTATAGAAATAGCAACCGACGGATCTATTCATCCAAAGGATGCATTGAAAGAAGCTGCAAAGATTCTTATCCACCACTTTATGCTGTTCTCTGATGAGAAGATTCTCCTGGAACAAAGCGAAGTAGATGGAAACGAAGAATTCGATGAAGAAATTCTGCATATGCGTCAGCTGCTTAAGACTAAGTTATCTGATATGAACCTTTCGGTTCGTGCCCTTAACTGTTTGAAGTCGGCAGAAGTAGAGACTCTGGGTGAATTAGTGCAATTCAATAAGAATGACCTTCTTAAATTCAGAAACTTTGGTAAGAAATCACTTACCGAACTTGATGAACTATTGGATAGCCTGAGCCTGTCTTTCGGTATGGATATTTCTAAATATAAATTAGATAAAGATTAGTAAGCGACATGAGACATAATAAAAAATTTAATCATTTAGGGCGTACCAGCTCACACAGAAATGCCATGTTGGCTAATATGTGTGTATCTTTGATAATGAGCCCTAATAAACGTATCTTTACGACCGTGGCCAAAGCGAAAGCTTTGAAAAAGGTTATAGAGCCGATGATTACAAAATCGAAAGAAGATACAACACATTCGAGACGTCTGGTTTTCCAGGATCTTAAGATAAACAGCGATCAGACTAAGGCTGCTGTAACTGAGCTATTCCAGAATATATCTCAGAAAGTAGCTGATCGTCCGGGCGGATATACCCGTATTATCAAAACAGGTAACCGTTTGGGTGATAATGCTTCTATGTGTTTTATCGAATTGGTAGACTATAACGAAAACATGTTGAAGGAGAAGAAAGCTGCATCGAAGGGTAGGACCCGTAGATCTAAAAAGGCTGCAGACCAATCTGAGACTACTGCTAAAGGTGCTGCGGCTCCAAAGGCAAAAGCTAAAGATGTAGTAGCTCCTGAAGCGCCAGTTGTGGAAGAAGTAGAAGCATTGGAAGCTGCTCCGGGATCTTTGCCTGTAGTAGATGAGGTAGCTCCTGAAGCTCCTGCTACAGAAGACAAGCCAAAGACTGAAGAATAAGAGATTATACTCTTGTTTATATAACAAAAAAAGTATCCTAGATTTAGGATACTTTTTTTTGCTTAATAAAAGCTAGTTCTTCTGTCGAACTATTTTTTAGAACATCACATAAGTAGCGAATGTGAAGCCATGTAGTTTGTAAAACTCTGTGTAAAGTTGGGAAGTCTGTTTGTTCGCTAGTAGGTATTTTATTACTCTACAATTATAAGATGGCTAAATATGTAAAACGTTGCATAACGAATTAAAAAAAAATGAATAAATATTGCAAATGTTTAATTGTAATCATGTAAGTATCTGTTTTAAAGATTGTTGTGTGTTGTAAAAAATAATCATTTTATTGAAAATTTTACCGAAATACTTTCTCCGGTCTCATCAACAGTTATCAAATGGTGCTCCCCTTTAGCCGGACTATACTCCATTTTATGGAATCCTTTCGTCTCTCCTATATATTGCCCATCCAGATGCCAGAATACCCGGTTCTGTGGAGAACGGTGAGCCAGTTCGAATACCAACTGGCCGAGAGTGCCGTCCAGTTGTTTTGGCAGGCTGATGATTGCATTGGGGAACGGATAGATAAACTCCATCAGCCTTATATCCGAATCTTCCCTGCACTCGGGTGAATATGGCGGCAGCGAACGATATGCCGGATGCTGCTCTTTGTAATACCATTCCCACGAAGGAGGCAGTATAAACCATGAAGTGTGGATAATGCCCCTTTTACCTGCACATTCGTCATATACCTGATACTTCATATCTTCGGATAAATGTACCCGTTTATGATAAGGGCAAACCGCACCGTTCAATCCTTTTTTGCTTACCCATACCGTATCGGTCTCCGTATCAGGACAGTTCATGCTTTTCAGGCAGCCGCTTTCGTGACATACTTCTACTCTTACTAGGTCGCTTTCCGGTCTGGCGAACCAACGGCTTTTCGGCAGGGCATTGAATATATCGAACATCACCATACCTGCAGTGCGTGCCCCTGTAAGCCCCGGACGGCCTTCTCCGTCGGAGTTGCCTACCCATACACCTACAACATATTTGGGGCTGATGCCGACTGCCCATCCGTCACGGAATCCGAAACTGGTTCCCGTTTTCCATGCTATTTTCTGTATAGAAGGGATAGAGCGCCAGTCTATCTCCTCAGGACGGTTTACATTTGTCAAGGCTTCGAATGTTTGCCAGATGGCTCCTGCTGAGAATAATGGAGTCCGGTTTCTATCGCCTTTTTCATTGTTGCCATCGCTAAGGATATATGAGGGCTGTTTCATATTATAATACCGGCCTTCCTCATTGAACATATTGAGTTGTTGAGCCATCTGCAGGTACATGGTGCTGATGTCCCACAACCTGCCTTCTGCACCCCCTAAAATAAGCGACAGGCCATAGTTGTCGGCTGTGCGGTTGAGAGTGGTCATTCCCGCCCGTTTTAGCAGATTATAGAATTTAGGGACGCTGTACTTGCGGAGGGAAACAACAAACGGTACATTGAGCGAGCGGGCAAGCGCTTCTGAAGCATGTGTAGCCCCATCATATTGCAGGCTGAAGTTCTTTGGTGCAAAGCCATTCAGATTGATAGGTACATCGGGTAATAACTGGTCGGGTAGTAGTTCGCCTTCCTGTAGCATGGCACAATAAAGGAATGGTTTCAGGATACTGCCTGTACTGCGTGGTGCCTGTATCACATCTACCTGGTTGGCCGAAGTGTTTTTTTCGAAATCTACATTACCGCAATAGGCTACTACCTCATTCTTTTGTACATCGAAAACGACGGCAGCTATATTTTTTATCCCGTTTTGTGAAAATTCGGCATTCCAGCGACTGAGAACAGACTCGATGCGTTCCTGTTGCGATTTGTCTATGGTCGCAGTTATATGTTTTCCACCCTGTTCCCTGTATAGGCGGGTGACAAGATGGGGAGCTATTTGGGGCAGGGGGTGAGGCTGGAAGGGCAGAGGTTCGGCTACTGCCAGTTCGTAATCTACCTTATCCAGTATTTCACGCTGATACAACAGCTCCAGTAGCCTGTTCCTTTTAGTCAGTAGTTTGTCCCTGTTCTTTCCAAAGTGCATCAGGGTAGGGGAGTTGGGTAATACCGCAAGGGTGGCTGCTTCTGCCCATGACAGTGTGGCGGCCTGATGTCCGAAATATCTCCACGATGCGGCCTCTATACCTACTACATTTCCGCCCATAGGGGCATGCGAGGCATACAGGTTCAGTATCTCGTCTTTGGAATGAGAGAATTCGAGACGGGTAGCCAGAATCATCTCGATGAACTTTTCGCCGAACGTGCGGTTCTCTTTACGCGAGAGGCGGATAGTTTGCATAGTGATGGTGCTTGCTCCGCTTACGATCCGTCCGCTACTGATATTTTGTTTTATCGCGCGGGCCAGGGCTAATGGATTTACACCCCAGTGGCGGTTGAAATGTCTGTCTTCGAATTCTATCAGGCAGGTCTTGTATTTGTCAGGTATGGAATCTGACATAGGGAACCGCCATTGCTGGTCATTGGCTATACGTGCGCCTAGCAGTTCTTCATGCCTGTCGGATACTACTGTGCTGTACGGTACATGGAACAGTGGCGACGGCAGGCAGAATATATACCATATGAGTATGATAAGACAGGCAGGAATGCCAATCCGGTATTTTATTTTAGCTTTCTTATACCGTTTCCACTGACGTAGAAAGAATATTTTTGTTGATTGCAGGAACTGCCTCATTATTCGTATTTTATCTATTTTTTTTAATTTTAATAAGTTGTTAGAGTATGATAAACTTTACAACTTTTCATATTTTTCCTATTATTACCTTTTCAGTTTAATCTCCGGCTTTAATGTTTCCGGTTATACTATATAGATAAAGTTATGGAAGAATATACCAATTACAGGACTATTTTTTATATAATTTATCTAAACAGCCTCATGGTGTTAATATTCTGCAAATTACTTCATATATTAACTTACTTCACTGTAAATGTACAAAAGAAAAGAAAAAGATAAAATGTTTTCTTATTTTTGTATCTTCATCAGATTTTGTCGATGGGAAAAGAGTCTTCAAGCTTTAGTATATGGAAAATACTTGTGCCTACATTTATAGGCATGGGGGTTATCGTCTATATGTTCAGCCGTGAATTTAATCTGGATGATCTCAGGCAAATCACAGTTACGGAGCATACTGTTTTCTGGATTTTTGTTGCTTTCTGTTTTATGCTGGGGCGTGATACCGGCTTTGTTATTCGTTACCGTTATCTTACGGAAAAGCAATTGTCGTGGAAGCAATGCATCAAAGTTACTCTATTGGCCGAATTTGGAACGGCTGTCACCCCTTCGGTGGTAGGAGGATCGAGTATGGCTGTACTGTTTCTGGCAAAAGAGAAAATCCCGGTCGGGCGCAGTACGGCAATGGTATTTGTGACTTTGCTACTCGATGAGATGTTTTTCGTAGTCACCTTTCCCATACTTCTGATATTTATCCCTTTTCATACTCTGTTTGCCGATAATACGGCTCTGGGTTCGGGGGTGTTGGTGCTTTTTGTCGTTGCGTACATCATTAAAATGCTTTTGTGTACAGTGCTGATAGTCGGTTTATTCTTCAAACCTCAGGCTATCCGCTGGTTGATAATAAAGATATTCAGGTTGCCCTTTCTTCGTCGTTGGCATAAAAGCGCAGCCAAGGCCGGAGATGATCTTATTGTAAGTTCACGGGAGATAAGGGGAAAGGCATTTTCATATTGGTTTCCGCTGATAATGGCTACCATTTTGTCGTGGAGTTCACGTTATCTGGTAGTGAATGCTATTTTTATGGCATTCTTTCAGGTGCATGATAATCTGCTGATATTTGCCCGCCAGTTTGTTATGTGGGTTGTTATGGTGGTCAGTCCCACTCCCGGAGGAAGCGGGTTTACGGAATTTATATTCAAACAATATCTGAGTGAATTTATTCCTTTAGCAGGGGTGGTGCCTGTTATAATCCTGCTGTGGCGGCTACTGACTTATTATAATTACTTGTTTGTAGGCGCAGTAATTGTACCGGGATGGGTAAAGAAATCGTTTGGAAAGAAAGAGGAGTAACTATATGAGTAATAGAAGAAACCGGTCTACCAGAGGGATATTCACACTATGTTTAATTGTGGCACTGCTTTATATATCTTACCAGCGATTCTGGTATACGGAGGAAGAAAAGATAGTGATGTTCTATGAAGATAACAGATTTTCTTTCGAATTGCTAAAAGATAAGATATCGACACCCGACGAAGATGAAGATCTCAGGATAATAGATTCGTTGAAAAATAAATTATCGGTGCGAAGATATTGGATAACATATGATACGGACGATACTGCAATAATTCATTTGAATGTCGATTTCGAGAATTACGTTGCCCCATTCGAATATTGGTATTGTGTAAAAGGTCTTAAAGAGTCCGGAAGTAAAGAAGGTCCGGTATTAAAGAAATTGAATGATAACTGGGGTATATTCAGATGATATGCTAAACGATTTTTGCATATTTATGTATCTTTATTATCTATATACTCTAATGAATGACGAACCTAATAACAAAATAATCTAACGAAAAATGAAAAAACTATTTACAACTTTGACTGTGCTGATAGCTATAGCTTGCCTGCCATTGTTTTCGCAAACAGTAGATACCATTCAGGTATTCAGTCCAAAGATGAACAAGACAATCAAAAACGTAGTTGTCCTCCCCGCTGGGTACGACAAAAACGACGCGGCTAAATATCCGGTTCTTTACCTTTTGCATGGTTACGGGGGGCGATACGATACATGGGTAAACGGTACCAAAAAGAGTCTGCCTCAGGATGCTACGCGTTGGCAGATGATTGTGGTTTGTCCCGACGGACAGAATAGTTGGTATTGGGATAGCCCTGTTAATCCGTCAATGCAATTTGAAACGTATGTAAGCTCCGAACTGATTAAATATATAGATGAGCATTACAACACCGTGGCTTCTCCGAAAGGGCGCGCTGTAACGGGTTTCAGTATGGGTGGCCATGGTGGTTTATGGCTGGGGATAAATCATTCAGATGTGTTCGGCGCATGCGGTTCTATGAGTGGAGGGGTGGATATCCGTCCTTTTCCGAATAACTGGGAAATGAAAAGCTGGCTTGGAAAATATAAAGATAACAGAGAGCAATGGGATAAGCATACTGTCATAGATCAACTGGATAAGATACAGCCGAACTCGTTGGCTATTATAATAGACTGCGGCGTAAATGATTTCTTCTATAATGTAAATGAAGAGCTGCACAAGAAAATGCTGTACATGAATATTCCTCACGATTATATTGTCCGTCCGGGAGCGCATACGCACGACTACTGGAATAACGCGGTGGATTATCAAATGATGTTCTTTTCTAAATTTTTTGGACAGAAATAACTATCTTTGACCTTTAATCATATCAAATCGCTAAGGATTGGGATGAAAGATGTAATTATAGTCGACAGGCAGGATATCACGCGTGTAGGGATCGAAACCCTTATAAGTGATACCAACAAGGCATCTTCTGTTCAGGTCGCCGACAGTAAGGGTGATCTGGTGAAAATGCTTACAACTACCCCTGATGCAGTTGTGATACTGGATTATACCCTCTCTGATTTTGGGAGTGTAGATGAACTGTTAAATGTTGGATATAGATTTTCACAATCCCGTTGGTTGTTATTTTCCGATGAATTAAGTTACGATTTTCTCCGTCGCCTGATTATGAGTAGCGAGTCATTTAGCATTGTCCTGAAGTCATGCGAACTGGATGAGATAAATATGGGTTTGCTGCATATATTCCGTGGCGAACGCTTCATCTGCGGTCGTGTAACAAACCAGCTTTTGCAAAGCCAGAAGCCTATGACCGAATCGCTGGATCATATTCTTACTGTTACGGAGAAAGAGATTCTCAAGGAGATAGCATTAGGAAGAACGACGAAAGAAATAGCATCTAACCGCAATCTGAGCTTTCATACAATCATCACTCACCGAAAGAATATCTTCCGTAAACTGGAAGTAAATAATGTGCATGAGGCTATTAAATATGCCATGCGTGCCGGACTGGTAGATCTGGCCGAGTATTATATCTAGTCGAAAGAGAGGTAAGGTGTAAGCCTTTTTATGTCATCATCAGTAAATTCTTCAAGCAGAGACAGGCGTTTCAGTGATTCTATACTGCCTTTCCGGTCTCTGATATCTATAATAACCTTCGTCTGCCTGTAATCAATATAGGGGTGCCTGTTCAATTCATTGAAGTCTGCCGAGTTAATTTTTATCTTCTCTATTTGTGGAATAAGTACGATAAAAGGTATGATTTTGTCATATAATTCATTGTCCAGTCCCCAGACCTCTTTCAGTTGTGTGATATCCGTAAAGCCTCCCAATAGATTGCGGTACCTGGCTATCCGGTTTGCGAATCCGGTTCCTATCCCGGGTATCTTTTTTAGCGATGTGGTATCTGCTGAATTGAGCTCTATGGTTTCACCCCTTTTCAGCTTCTCCTGATAGGCATAGCCTGCGTTCTTTTTCTTCTCCTGTTCGTAGATATTAGTAGCCGTTTTGCCGGTCAAAGTATCAATATTTGCCTTTGATGGTGTTGATGAAGTATTAACGTCTTCTTTATCTGTGCTTTGTTGCGGTCTGGTAAAGATATATATCCCTACGGAGAGGGCAATAAGGACGAGCAATAGTAGTATTGCGGTTCTGTCCCGTTTCTGAAAGTAGAAGTAGTCTTTCCAGTTCATTAAGGTTGTTTTAGTTAGGAGTTGCTTCGCCTTGAGGCAGTTACGAGTTACAAGTAATAAGTCTTTGATGGTTTCGCACTGTTCGGGTGTCAACGCACTTGTAACTCGTAGCTATATTATAATCCCCTTTCGCTCAGATATCTTTCAGCTTCTATTGCGGCCTGACAACCTGTGCCTGCTGCTGTAATAGCCTGACGATAGTGAGGATCGGCAACATCGCCCGCTGCGAATACCCCTTCTATGCATGTTTTTGGTGTTCCCGGTTCCGTAAGGATATAGCCTACAGAGTCGAGGTTAAGCTGGTCTTTAAATATGTCTGTATTCGGTTTGTGACCGATGGCGAGGAAGAATCCGTCGATCTTGATATCGAATTTTTCTTCATTGGCCTCTCCCTGATGTTTCACAATATGAGCACCTTCCACTCCGTTCTCTCCAAACAGTCCCACGGCATTACATTCGAACAGGATTTCTATCTTTGGATTTTGCATTGCCCTGTCCTGCATTACTTTCGATGCGCGGAGATAAGGCTTACGCACAACCAGATAAACTTTCTCTGCCAGTCCGGCCAGATATATAGCTTCTTCACAGGCAGTGTCTCCACCACCTACTACGGCTACCACTTTTTTACGGTAAAAGAATCCGTCGCATGTTGCACAGGCCGAAACTCCCATTCCTGCATATTTTGCTTCATCAGGTAATCCGAGGTATTTAGCACTAGCTCCGGTAGCAATAATTACCGTATCGGTTTCTATTACTTTTTCCCCGTCGATAGTCACTTTGCGGGGATAGCTTGTAAAATCTACCGCGGTGGCGATGCCGAAACGTATATCGGCACCGAAGCGTGTAGCCTGCTTTTTCAGATCCTCCATCAGTTCGGGGCCTGTGATGCCTTCCGGATAACCGGGGAAATTCTCAACCTCGGTTGTCGTTGTCAGCTGTCCGCCGGGTTGTATTCCTTCGTAAAGTACAGGAGATAGGTTTGCTCTTGATGCATAAATAGCAGCAGTATATCCTGCAGGGCCTGAACCGATAATCAGGCAACGTACTTTTTCGTTCATGTTGTGAGATTTATATGTTTTGTTTATATTTAGCGCAAATGTATAGAAAATGTTTATTGATTCAAAGCTTATCTATTTCATATTTTTTATAGTATGATAAACAGAATCTATCTATCTTAAATCAACTACCTCGGCTCTGGGGTAGTCTTTTTTATTGAATTGGAATACATCGTCGGTCAAGTTGCTTCCGGTCTGGTAACTCTTAATAGTGAGTATGTTTTCTATCCCTGCTTTATCGGTTACTGTGATCCTTGAGAAGATATTGTTTGCTTTATCTATCAATACGGCTATTTTAGTAAAATCTCCACCTTTTTTCTGAGGTATTAGTTCTACTTCATATAATGATTTTCCGTTCAGCCTTTTTTCCCCTTTATACGACAGGTTGAATCCTTTCTTATATATATTGAATAGTACCGAAGGACTGATTGCCTGTAACTCTTCACCTGTAGGGTTGCTTATGTTCACCTCTTCGGTATCTTTTATATAGACCCACTGGGTTGTACCATCAAACCAGGTAATGGCATCAGGGATTTCTATTCTGAACTTATTCCCCTTCATAAAAGCTTTGCCGTCGTAACTGTGAATTGACTGGGCTTTTGTGTCCTTCGAGTCCAGCGTAAAACTTGCTGTAACAGCACCCGCCTTATTATATGTATCCGATGCTTTGTCTAATATTTCACGGGCGTTTTGAGCAGATAATCCGGCTGTGAATGTGATAAGGATGAATAATGTGAATAATTTGATTTTCATATCTCGTTCTGTTTAGTATACAAATATAGACAATTAATAAACAGAAAAGTTTAAAAAATGGTGAAAGCAATTAATAGCCTGTTTAAATTTTATAGCTGAACTTTTTTATAATTATTTTGAGATGTTTTTTGGGGTTTAAGTAATCAAAAAGAATTATTGAAACATTTTAACGTTCGTTTTTTTACTACGCGCAATCAAAGATTGCTTGTGTTCCTTTTGCGGCTTTGGGCAAAAGGAACTAAAAACGCTTTAGCGCCCCACTTCAAAGGGCTTGGCTTACTAAGGCGTCAGCGGATGCGCATTAGTGACGCAGGCGGGCACCTGTCCGGTGCAGCCGGCGTGGAATTAACAATCGCCGAAGCGAAGGCGAGGCAAAGGGACGGGGCGATAGCCCGTTTGTCACTTTCAGTCGGCAAACCGTTGACAGGTCGCCGAGGAACGAAGCGCTAGCCTTTTGGTTCGTTTTGGGCAATGCCAAAATGAACATTCTGACGAAACGAAGTGAAGTCGATAAGAATAGAACGTTTCTATACTACAATAATCACTTCAATTACCGATTGGCATTATTATCTAATTAAAAGCATTCAACTTTTGTTCCAGACTGTATTCGTCAGCAATAAGCACATCGCGTGCTTTGCTGCCCTGTGTAGGGCCGACGATACCTGCAGCTTCCAGCTGGTCCATAAGGCGTCCGGCACGGTTGTATCCGATAGAGAATTTCCGTTGAATAAGTGAAGTTGAGCCCTGCTGGTGTACGACTATCAGGCGCGCGGCCTCATCGAACAACGGGTCGCGGTCGTTAAGATCAATATTGCCGATTTTATCATCGCCGCCTTCACCCACATATTCAGGTAGCTCGAACGCGTGCGAATATCCTTGCTGGTTCCCTATATACTGGGCTATTCCTTCCACCTCCGGAGTATCTACAAAGGCGCATTGGATGCGGACCAGATCACTCCCCTGTGAGAATAGTAAGTCTCCCCGCCCTATCAATTGGTTTGCACCGGACATATCCAGAATCGTGCGTGAGTCTATCTGTGATGTTACACGGAAGGCCATACGGGCAGGGAAGTTGGCCTTTATCGTACCCGTGATGATATTTGTAGTAGGGCGCTGTGTGGCGATAACCATATGCATACCTACTGCACGTGCTTTCTGTGCTATACGGGCGATAGGCATTTCTATTTCTTTTCCGGCGGTCATAATGAGGTCGCCAAACTCGTCTATGATGATAACGAGATATGGCAGGAAGCGGTGGCCTTTCAACGGGTTCAAACGGCGCTTCCTGAATTTTTCGTTATACTCTTTTATGTTACGCACTCCGGCATTCATCAGCAATTCGTAACGGTCGTCCATCTCCTTTGTAAGTGAGTTGAGAGTCTGGGTTACTTTGGTTACATCTGTGATAATGGCTTTTTCCGCATCGGGCAGTTTTGCCAGATAATGCTTTTCTATTGTAGAATAGATATTGAACTCCACCATCTTGGGGTCTACCAGTACCATCTTCATCTCAGCCGGATGCTTTTTATAAAGCAGGGATGTAATGATGGCATTCAGTCCCACCGATTTTCCTTGTCCTGTAGCCCCGGCAACGAGTAAGTGTGGCATCTTGCAAAGGTCGAACATGAATATTTCGTTCGTGATGGTCTTACCCAGAGCAACAGGCAGGTCGTAAGCACATTCCTGAAATCTGCGGGAGGCAATCACCGACTGCATGGATACGATCTGCGGGTCTTTGTTCGGCACTTCTATCCCGATTGTCCCTTTGCCCGGCATAGGAGCTATGATACGGATACCCAGAGCTGATAGACTCAGGGCAATATCGTCTTCCAGATTACGGATTTTGGAAATTCGTACTCCTGCTTTCGGTACTATTTCATATAATGTGATTGTAGGTCCTACGGTTGCTTTGATAGATGTAATTTCAATACCGTAATTTTGCAGGGTAGTTATAATTTTACTCTTATTGGCATTTTGCTCTTCCATATCAACCCCTTTGCCCGTGGTGTCATATATTTTCAGCAGTTCGGTAGATGGAAAGTGGAAGTTGGACAGGTCTTTGGTAGGATCGTAATCTTCCATTTCTTCACCTTCCGGCAATATATCAGTCTCTCCGTCGAGAGCAGGTAGAACCGGCCCGGTTGGTATTAGTGGCTGTGTCTCTGTATTTCTTACAGGTTGGATAAATTCTTCATCTTTCGGTACAACAATTTCAAAATCCTGATCCACTTTTAATGTTGTCGGAGTTTTTCTTGTCTTTGTATTTTCTGCCGGAGATATTTCCATATCTTCTTCAAGAGTATCTCTATTGTTCTCTTCTTCGATATCTTTGTCCTCCTTCTTCCGTTTAAAGAAGCTGAACCAGCTTCTCTTTTCTTTCACAGGTTCTTCTTCCTCTATTTCTTCTTCATAGAAATTCTCAAGTTCGGGATCTATATCCTGCGCCGAATTATTTTTCAACGGATTTTTGAATAGCCCGCGGAAAAATTCCATGGATGCCTTTTTGGTAATAATCAGGAATATAATCAGTAACAAGACGATAATCATCAGCACGCCGGGTATTCCCAGTGCGGCTTCCAAGGTTTGCTCAATATACTGTCCGTGGGCGCCTCCCCATATAATATGACTGTCGGGAAAGATCCGGGATAAGGTAAAAGCGCTTGTTATAGAACCCCATATCATAGCAAAAGCCAGGAGCAGGAATGTGCGGATGGCGGATATATTTATTACCCGCATCATTTTTAGTCCCATCAGTATAAAATAGACAGGGATTAGTAATGAAAAAATGCCGAACCATTGGTTTATAAATTTCTCCGCTATAAAAGCGCCTGCAACACCCGTCCAGTTAGCTATCTGTTGTTTATGGGATATGAGGTCGAAGAAATATCTGTTTACAACCTTGCTCTGGTCGGCGGCTCCGGTAACGAAGAACGATACCTGCCCCAGTAATATATATGCTCCGATGAATGCAAGGCATACACCTAGCAAAAACCGGGTGCGTTCTTTTTTTATAAACTCTAAGAATGCAGAGCCTTTATTTGGGGTTTTCTTTTTCTGGACTGTCTTTTTAGCCATATGATGAAGTGAGACGGATACTCTTTATCTCTTTAATTTTGTAATAATATAAAACACAAATATAACGCTTTTTTAGAAAGGAACGGCGCAGGCTTTTTTTATCTTTTGTAAAAGAATTTAAAAAATGAGAGAATACAAAATTTATGATATGTGTGACTTTTTTATTAAAAAAGCGAATTTGAATTAAACCTTTTCTAATTAATCGAGTCAGAATTGTCAGGTAAATAAAAATTAGATTATAAAGGAAACAATGAAAAGGAATATTCCCCTGCTTCTTTTTTTGTGCATATTCTTTCAGTTAAGTGCACAATCCCAGACGGTAAATATAACAGGAACTGTATTTGATGACGGTACCAAAGAAGGAATTGAGTTGGCTAGTATTCGTGTTCTGAATGCTAAAGATAGCGCATATGTCACAGGTGCTGCAACGAATGAGACAGGTAAGTTCAGTGTTGCTGTAAAACCCGGGAATTATCTCGTGCATGTCTCGTTTCTTGGTTATCTGGAACAATATTTTACTGTGAATACGAGGACGAAAACCGCAATTGGAAATGTATATCTGAAAGAGGATGGCATTTTGCTGAGTGAAGCCACAGTAGAAGCTAAAGCACCTGAAATAATTATAAAAGGGGACACAGCAGAATATAATGCTGCAGCCTATAAAGTACAGGAAAGTGCGGTATTGGGAGACCTTATAAAGAAGATCCCCGGAGCGGAGATCGACTCGGACGGTAAAATAACCGTAAACGGAAAGGATATCTCTAAGATTCTTGTGGATGGGAAAGAGTTTTTCAGTGACGATCCTAAGACCGCATCCGAGAATTTACCGGCCAAGATGGTAGAGAAATTGCAGGTGCTGGATCAAAAATCAGACATGGCTCTTCTTACGGGCTTCGATGACGGAGAAGAACAAACCGTGATAAATCTGGTAGTAAAGCCCGGCATGAAAGAAGGGGTTATGGGTACAGTATCAGGAGGATATGGAAATAAAGACCGTTACGAAGCAAACGGATTTGTCAATATCGCCAGAGGAGACAATCGTCTTTCTGCATTGGGCAATTTCAACAATAATAACAATGCCGGCGGTGGCGGTAGCGGCGGACGAGGTTGGGGAAACAACAGAGGACTCACCGAAACGGCAATGGGAGGAGTGAATGTTGCCATGGAACCTTCCAAGAAATTTAAGTATGATGGAGATGCCCAATACAGGGGTACCGATAATAATGTGGAAACGACAAGCAGCACAACATATACAAGCAGTGATATGATTGAAAATAAGACTTCGTCGCAGAACAATAATAATAAGAATATGAATGGCCGGTTCAAATTCGAATGGACGCCCGACAGTCTGACTAATATCATATTTCGTCCCAATCTTTCATATTCGAAGTCAAATCAGTTTTCGATGAGTGAGTCGGAGCGTACGACCGCTTCCAGCGAAAAAGATAACTTTTTGGCTAATTCGGAATCGTCATCGGATGGACATACACTTCGGTTGGATGGAAATTTATTGGTAAGCAGAAAATTGAGTAGTAAAGGGCGATCTGTTACAGTAGAATTGTCCGGCGGATTGTCTGATGGAAATACTGATGGTATAACTTATTCAATAACGGATTATTATAATAGAGACGAATCAAGAATACAAGATCAGATATATAATCAGAAAAATAATAGTTATAACTGGCGTGCCCGGTTGTCTTATCTGGAGCCTATCGGACGTAATAATTTCCTGGAACTGGCCTATAACATAAGGAATACCCATTCCGAAACAGATAAAAAAACATATGAGAAGGATGCTTCAGGGAAATATACGGTTATAGCAGAAGATTATACCCGTAATACAAAAAATGACTTCCTGAATCAGAATATATCCTTAAATTTTCAGGCCCGCCGTCAGAAGTATAATTATACTATTGGTGTAGGGTTGGAGCCGTCTCGCTCCCAAACTTCCGTTACGCAGCCGAATATGGTGGAGAATAAAGACCGGGCAAGGAATTTTGTGAATTTCGCTCCACGACTGGAACTAAATTACTTGTGGGATAAACGCCATAACCTTAGGATAAGATATAACGGACAAACCAGTCAGGCATCGACAGATCAGCTCTATGATGGTATCATCTCACAGAGTGCGACCGATACTACACGGGGTAATCCTAATCTGAAACCAAGTTTCGAACACAGGTTGAATATACGTTATCAAAAATACACTCCGGAAAAAGCATCGTCCATAATGAGTTTTGCAGACGTGAGGTATACAACGAATGCCATAGCAAGTATTACACGCATCGGAGAAGGTAATAGCCGGAATACTACCTATGAGAATATCGATGGCAATATGACGGGACGACTCATGTTTATGTATAATACTCCGTTGAGGAACAAGCGTTTTTCTATTAACACACGTACATTCGGTAACTATAACCGTGATAATACATTCATATCGGACCGTGACGGGGGAGATCCTCAAAAGAATACGGCCAATACATATAGTATCAGTGAAGGTCTTGGGTTAAAGTTTAACTCTGATAAATTCCAGTTCAATATCAGGGGGAACATTTCTTATGAGAATACCAGAAACTCCCTGTCATCTACTCAGAATGAATCGCTTAAAAATCAGGAAATTTATAACTATGGCGGTGGTGGTGATTTTTCTTGGTATCTGCCATACAATTTTGTCCTTGAAAGCGATCTGAACTATTCATCCAATTCGGGATATACCGGAGGTTATCAGGAAAATTCATGGATATGGAATGCTTCTCTGGCCAAAGAGTTTAATATAAAAATAAAGAAAGAGTCTGGAGCTGTCAGCCTTCCGGCTACTTTACGCTTTAAGATATATGATATACTTCAGGACCAGAGTAATATTTCTCGTAGTTCGAATGCCAACAATATAACTTATAGTACTTATAATACCATCAGCAGTTATTTCATGGTGGGGCTTACTATTCGTTTCCAATCCTTTAAAGGCGGAGCGAAGAGCAGCGATATGGAAGGTCCTGGTGGTGGACGCAGATTTGGTCCTCCCGGCGGAGGAGGCAGAGGCCCCGGCGGTCCGATGTTCTGACGATATAATTGAATCCGTAACAAATGTTGCGGATTTTTTAGTTATAATATTTTTCTATTGTATATAAACAATACCTATATTTAGGTATTGTCGCTTTTATTTATACCTAGTAATAGTGATTGTTGAAAAAGTCTTATTTCTTTAGCTTTGCACCTCAACTAAAAAGCTATTTATTATTATACCGCAAATTAATGCGTAACAGTTATTCGTTAGCAATCAGTAAGTTTGGTTTATTGATTGTGACGGTCTTATATCTGGGATCTATAAATTTCTTTCATCATATCCATAAGATTGATGATACTATGATCCTCCATTCGCATCCCTATAAAAAAGGGTGTGATGGAAAACCGGCGCATACTCATACAAAAACAGAATTACAATTAATACAACATTTATCGGCATTTGAAGTAATAGACTTATCGGCATCTATTATCGATTTAAATATCCCGGCTGTTAAGCCTGTTGTACTTCTTGCAAATTCGAGTGCTGTACTCCATTTTCAGTATCAACGAGGATGTTTTCTGCTGCGTCCTCCACCTTTCTTATAATCCGGCATCCGGAACCAGACTTTACTTTTACAGATACTGATTAATTAAAAATAAAAAATGAAAAAACATATAATAGTATTATTTATATTAATACTGTCTGCAGGAGTAATGCAGGCTAATCTGGTGCGTACCGACGCCAATATTTTCGGACATGTGGTTAATAGTAAGACGGGTCAACATATTTCGTATATTAATATTATCCTTAAAAATACAACAATAGGAGTTGCTACAGATGCAACCGGGCATTATGCACTAAAAAACTTACCCGAAGGAACGTTTACGGTTGTTGCTGAAGGTATCGGATTCAAACCTCAGGAGAAAGAAGTAGACTTGAAACGCGGGAAATCGATAGAGGTGAACTTTGAAATAGAAGAAGATGCACTGAATCTTAATGAAGTTGTTGTTACGGCAGGACGTACTTCTCAAAAAAGGGCCGAAGCCCCTGTGATAGTAAATACCATCAGTACCAAAATGCTGGAAACAACCCAGTCGGTCGTATTAGGTGAAGGTTTGAATTACTGTACCGGCTTACGTTATGAGAACGATTGCCAGAATTGTGGTTTTTCCCAAATACGTATGAATGGTATGGAAGGCCCTTATTCGCAGATACTGATAAACAGCCGCCCTATATTTAGCGGGCTTGCCGGAGTTTATGGTTTGGAACTGATTCCGGCTAATATGCTGGAACGGATAGAAGTTGTACGTGGTGGTGGTTCGGTACTTTACGGATCGAATGCTATTGCCGGAACTATTAACCTGATACTGAAGGACCCGAAAACGAATTCATTCGAAGCAGGATTTAATACTTCATTGATAGGTGCGGGGCTAAGTGGTTCTAATGGCCCGGCAGCCGATTATAATGCAACAATGAATGCAACTCTGGTTACAGAAGATCATAAGACCGGAATTTCGGTATTCGGTAATATGCGCGACCGCAAGATGTTTGATGCTAATGGTGATAGTTTCTCCGAGATAGCACCAATGAAAAACACCGTTATCGGCACCCGGATATTTCATCGTCCTGCATACAGGAGCAAAATAAGCCTCGACTTCTTCAATATCCGTGAACAGCGCAAGGGTGGTAATAAGCAGGACTATCCTGACCATGAGCGGGATATATCGGAATCGGTAAAACATGACATGGTGACAGGAGCATTGACCTATGAACAATATCTGCGGGAGAGCGACCTGCTTACCGTATTTGCTTCGGGACAATATCTTGACCGCGATTCATACTACGGAGCCAGGCAATCGTTAAGCGATTACGGTAATACAAAAGATAAAACATTTAATATCGGTACCCAATATAAGGCTTCGATAAATGATATTTCAACTCTTATAGGAGGTGTAGAACATACCGGATCACATTTGACAGACAAAAAGCTGGGATATCCTGAATACAAGGTGAATGATGATGGTGAAATAGAAACAACGCATATTCCTAATCGTATCGTATCCGACCAGTCACTTTCTACTACCGGAGCATTTGCTCAATATGAAATTAAGGTTGGTAAAGCCAAGTTTCTTGCGGGAGCTCGTGTAGAGCATTATTCTATCAACGATAAACAGACAGATAGCGACAAATCGGGAACTGTACTTGTGCCCCGGGCAAGTATAATGTATGATCTTACGGATTATCTGCAAACGCGTCTTGGTTTTTCGAGAGGCTATCGTGCTCCGCAAATATTCGATGAGGATCTTCATATAGAGACATCGGGTTCGCGTCAGGTGATAAATAAGAATGATCCGGACCTGAAGCAAGAAAACAGTTCGAGTTTCACCTTGTCTTTCGATTTCAATAAGAAACTGGGAGGTATCAATACTAATATCCTGATAGAAGGCTTTTACAATAAATTGCATAATCCCTTCAGAAATGAAATAGGTGAACCTGATGAGAATGGTACAGTGATCTATACCCGTATCAATTCAAAAGACGGGGCGTCGGTACAAGGTTTGAATCTGGAATTGAAAATAATGCCGTCAGATAAACTGAGTGCGAGCGCCGGATTTACAGTTCAGTCCAGTAAGTATAAGACTGCTGAGGAGACCTTTGGAGAAAAGAACTTTTTCAGGACTCCGGATACATATGGTTTCTTTACTGTGGACTGGGAGTTTGCACGTAATTTCGGTGTGTCAGGAACAGGCAATTATACAGGTAAGATGTTAGTGCCTTATTTTGGAGTTGATTTGCCGGAGGGAAATGTACGTGATGCCGGGGAACTACGCAAGTCAAAAACATTTTTCGATGCAGGCCTGAAGTTTCATTACGATATGAGGATAACTGGTGGTGTAACGGTTGAGTGGTTTGCCGGTATGAAGAATATATTCAATTCTTATCAGAAAGATTTTGATAAAGGTATTGACAGGGACCCTTCTTATATTTACGGACCAAGTTTACCCCGTACTGTGTTTCTCGGATTTAAAATAGGCAATTTGCTATAATTATAATTGTGCCAATCAGTAGTTGAAGCGATTATTGTAGTATAGGAGCGTTCGATTGTTTTAATCATATAAGCGTTCTTTGTAAAAACTTCTATCTTTCAGTTCGTGTCTGTCGCGTCCTTCCGGGTTTGCCCTCACTTTTGGCATTGCCCAAAAGGGACACAGCAATCTGTGATTGCGCGTAGCAGAAAACAATCGGACGTTAAAACTCAACTACTGATTCGCATTATTTATTAGTTGTTATAATTGCTATATTTATTTCTGAGAAATTAAGTTGAAGACGGTCTTGGTCTCTACCTGAATCTGCTTTGTAGTCAAAAATTCGTCTTTATCATCATATATATGAACAGTAATATCGGATTTTTCAGACCATCTTGCATTGTCTTTGTCCCATTTTGTATATGCTACATAAGCCACTTTGTTTGCATTTCCGTATTGATAAGCATATGTTGCG
Organism: Dysgonomonas sp. UBA7710; assembly: GCF_002482385.1. Lineage (GTDB taxonomy): Bacteria > Bacteroidota > Bacteroidia > Bacteroidales > Dysgonomonadaceae > Dysgonomonas. The sequence goes on from NZ_DLFW01000010.1 coordinate 28,192, forward strand.
AGATTTTCCCATCCGGTATTATCATTCCATATGCTTATTGTCTTTTCTACGATGTTCCCGTTTTGGTCATAGTGGTAATATTCTTTGCTTTCGGGTTTTGAAGTTTCTTTATTGATAGAAACATATTCTTTCTTTACTCCAAACTCTCCGTTTTCTACATTACTGTAAGTCATTACATTTCTCGCACTAAGATTCATTGTTGAAACTAATACTGCAAATACTGAAGTTAGGATTGTTGCTTTCATAATTGTATGTTTTAAGTTATTTGTTTATTGTTTTATTAGTGTATTAGATTACTAGTACACTGCAAATCTAAGTTGTATTTTTGAACTGACAAAATTTTTTGATAACTTTTTTTATTTAAAATGAAAAATATTTATCAATTATCTAATAATTAGAATGTTGTGTGTTGTGTTTCCTAGTAGCTTAAATAGTTTATAAGTTGCTAATGAAAAATAGGGGAGAGAGGCTTTATTACAGGCGGGTAATATATTGATGCGAATTAGTAGTCGGGCTATTATGATACTCAAAGAATTAGTTGCATTCCTTTGAGGCATAAATCAAAAGGGCAGCATACTTCATTCTCCGCCCCATTTATTGTGTGCCGGTTGAATACAGTGTAACCTATAACCTTTTATAGATTGCAACGAACTGTAATGGATGTTGAAGATTTTCTGAAATTAGTATACAGATTGCATTATCATTGCAAGTCCTGTATTTCCTGATTGCGGGCTTGTACTTCCAACGGAGGAATTTGTCGTTGCAATTGCTCCTGTTTCTTTTCCAAATCGGTGATTTCTGTAGCCATCGTGCGTCTGGCTTCCTGCGAAGATTTACTGTATGTACTTCTCAGATTATCCAGCTTTTCGGATACAGACCTCAAGTCCGATTTCATCTGCACCACTCTGAAATATGTATCGCGGGCGGTTTTATTCTTAAAGTCGGCAAGTTTATAATATGTATTTCCGTCATTGATTACAAATTCAAAGTCACGTACTACTTTGACCTCCTCTTTAGGCGCCTTACGGGCAAGAGCGATTAGTTGCGAATAATTTTGGCCTTTCAGCCATGTATCTTTTATAGATGTTATACGGGCCCTGCCGGCCATATATTTTTCATCATCGCTTTCTACGATTTTCACGGTCTTATTCGGAATAAAGGTGTAAATACATACTTTACCTTCGGGTTGGAACCTGTCGGAAGCAAACCATCCTATTCCTTTTTCTTCGTCCACAACCATCATATAATCATTGTAAAGCGAGTTGAATGGCATATTCAGGCGTTCGGGCGCAAGATAGGTATCGTTATTCATATTGTAACGCGAGACAAACAGGTCATATCCTCCCAGGCTATCATAATCTTTTGCTGAAAAATAAATGGTAACTCCATCAGCCATTACATAAGGATAGTTAAGATCACCCGTCAGGTTAAAGTTAGTAGCCGAGAGTTTCTTTTCATTGCCATACTTATCCAATAGTTTCTCCATTGAATATAAAGTATACGAGCCGTTCTTTTCCGGTTGCGCATAATATATCTTTGTTTCCTTTTCATTAAAATAGACAGTAGATTCTACCCGTTTGTTGGAAGTAAAAACCTTATCAAAATAATCAAGGCGTCCCGAGCTATGGCTCAACTTGTAGGCTGACAGGAAAGTAGTTTTATCCACTACCAAACTGTCTATTATCTGTATATCCTCAGTGTTGGATACCACACGGTTCAGGCGTGACATCTCTTTGCGTTTCTCTTCGAGCCGGGCACGTGCGTCATCATCTTTCTTTTTCAACATGGATTCGTATTTATTGAAAGCTTCGGTAGCTTCGGCAAACCGAAACTCGTCTGTGTACAGTTGTCCCAGATAATAAAACGAATCCTGTATTCTTTTTTGTGATGCAAACAACAGGCTTTTCTCTGCCTGTACCCTGTCGCCTCCTGTCTCGAAAAGGCATACCCCGTACCAGTGGTTGATATTCGCATCATTAGGCTTAGTCGCATATTCTGTCTCAAATACAGGGAGAGCCTTTGCGTATTCCCCTTTCAGATAGAGGTCTTTTGCTTCCGCCAATGTTTGAGAAAATGCAACTGGTAAGCAACAGAAGGAAAGCACTATATAAATAAATACCGATTTCATAAATTGATTGCTGATTATTAATGGTTTCAAAGATAAGAATTTAAAATTATAAGATATTACAAGTGATGTATAGAATTTAACAACATGTCCTGAAAGCGTATCTTGCTTTCATCACTTTAATTGCCGAAATAATAAATAGATATGTGATCTTTGTTGTCAAAATTTGAGTTACTTTTGCGTCGCAAAATATTAACGCTATTACAATTATGAATCTTGTCGGTTTATATACAATATTATTATTAGTTGTATCCAATGTGTTTATGACTTTCGCATGGTACGGACATCTGAAAATGAAAGAATATTCATGGTTTGCCGCACTTCCTCTCTTTGGTGTGATACTTATCAGCTGGGGTATTGCATTTTTCGAATATTGTTTTCAGGTTCCGGCAAACCGTTTGGGCTTCCAGGGCAACGGAGGACCTTTTTCTCTGATGCAGCTTAAAATTATACAGGAAGTTATTACCCTTACCGTTTTCGTCCTTTTCAGTACGCTGGCATTTAAGACCGAAACTTTCAGATGGAACCATGTACTTGCTTTTGTCTTCCTTGTTGCGGCAGTATATCTCGTTTTTAAGAAGTAGATTTAATCCGATCTCTTATTACTCAGGATAGACAGTATAACTATAACACCCATAAATACCGGAGACAACGAACCTGAGAAAACCCGGTATCGATACTCCCCCATGCAGAGGGAAACGAAGCATCTCGGCAGAGAGTAGTTGACAACCTGCATCTCATATCTTTCTCCCAAAAGGTAACAAAGGTAAC